>JADJVL010000001.1 GCA_016710635.1 Holophagaceae bacterium
AGTGCAAAGCGCAGACCGGAATTGCGCAATTCCTGCAACGGGTCTTTCGTGTCTGCGGCGGGGGGGGGATACACCGATCTTCGAGATGGCTTGGACGATTGGGATATACCGCGATGCGCCTCGACACGGCCCAGGCGACGGACGCCACGGGCTTCGACGGATCGCCTCGATTCCCTTAACCCGCGTGGATTTCAGCCTAGGGTGCAATTGTTGCGCACAGGGAGGTGCAGGGAATGCACCAGGGCGTGCAATAGCTGCACCCACCCTCAAGAGAGCCTTCCCGGGAGTAGCAAACTACGCACTTCCTGCACCGTCGGTCGGTTGCTCCCGTGCGTGGTTCGTCGGAGGCAGCTGTCTGTCGATGACGATTCTGGACCCGATTGCGGGGGTTCGCCGGGCGCTGCAATGGTCCTTGAGGGGCTGGATTTCACCTCCCGACGAGGCATTGCCGACCCGCCCTGCCCCCCCTTTGCTCCCCCAATCCAGGAGCCATTTTCGCGTGCAGGGAAGGGACGCACCCGCGCCGCGAACCGACAAATGCATCAGAAAGATCAAGCCCGGATGGGGCCCCGCAGGGGTGTCCTGGACCAGTTCCAGGGCGCGATTCAGGTCCTCAAGGTGACCCACGCCCTGGCTCAAGCGACGCCGGAAGGTGTGCTTCTGGATGGGTTTGATGATCATTCCTGGCGTGGTGGAAACCTCCCCCCAGGCATCCCGCAGCGTCCACTGGAGGTGAGGCCTGACTCCGAGCTCACCTCCCTGGAAGGGAATCGCCTCGTTGGACCCGGGCCCGCTGAATGGCAGGACCCTGTGGATCTGCTCACGCTTCTGCCTGCCGGAATGGGCCCAGGAGCCCATCATGCCCCGCATGGAGGAGGGCTCGATTTCGCGGTTGGGCAGGATCAGGTGCTGTTCGGGACCCCAGGCCAAGACCACCCCAATGATGTCCCCGGGTTCATCTGTCGCCCCCCCAAAGAACCTCACCCTGTGGTGCTGCTGGGAGGCCCCAAACAGCGCTCCCTGGATAGATGTATCCCGCCACTTCCAGCATGGCGGCCAGGAGCGGAGGGAGGATGCCATCCCCTTCGTCGAGGATCCATTCGTATTGGTTGAGCCTTCGGCGGAGCTCCTGCCGGCGCTGTCCAGGGCCGGTCCGAAACCAGGGAGCAGCCGTGTCCTTTCCCAGGGGAGAGAAGAGCCCAGCGAAGTATGGGATCAGGGCATGGTGCGGAATGCGGCCCATGCTAGCGCCCGATCCGCAGGATGATCCTGGCGTCTCCGGGGCGCCCGAAGGGGTCGAATCCCACTCGCAGGACGCCGCTCGCATGCTCATTTCGGTGGAATCCAACGTACCGCCGGCCCCGGCCCATCACCTCGACATCCACCCAGGTTCTGAAGCCAAATTTGTTGATGAGGCCGAGTCTGACATCGGCCACACCCTTCTGATGAAGGGGGTCTCGCGCCTTCAGGCCATCCTCGAGGATCACGTCGACCAACTGGTCCCCACCTTCGAAGGCGTGGTGCGAAAGGTAGTGAATTGCGTCAAGGACAGCCATGTCGTGGTACTCGGCACCGGGAGTCGTCTTGCGGTGGGGCTCGAATCCCCGGCCGCCTTGCCTGGGCTCGTCCTCCAGGATGCGGGAGAACCCAAAGGCGGTCAGGGCCACTGCCTCGACGGAACCCTTCCGCATCGGGACCCTCACGACCTCCGCTTCACCCTCCTCGATGAGGTCGAGAACCCGGGCGAAGACGCTCCCCGGCGCCTCCGGGACTAGGGCCCCGATCTGGTCCCAGGCCACCCGGCGCCCCATCGCCAACCACAATCGGAGCTCCTTGCGGGTCAGTGAGGCAGCCCAATGATGGGCATGCAACGTCGGATCGGCGGAAATCATCCTTGCCTGCTGGAGCAGCCGCTCGGTGCGCAGTTCCCGGATCATGGCCTCTTTCTTCAAGGCGTCCGGGTGGTAGAAGGCCCCCAGAATCTCCACCGCAAGGCCTTTGCAGACCAGGTCCAGTCCCGTGTACCGCCTGACCAGGTAGGTGTAGCGATCATCCAGGCTGTTTCGGATATCCAGTTTGGTCTGGGCTGGAACCGCCCCCAGAAAGGAGGGCCAGTCCGGATCGAGCCAATGGTGCTTCCCTGGGGGGATGGGCTGCATCCTTGGCCCCGCTGGATCAAGCTCTCGCATGAAGGCCGCCCCGATCCTGCTGAGGTTCTTGGGGCGGTATTCAGAGCGCAGATAGTCGGGACGTGCCAACGGGGCTGCGGTGTCCACAGCGCGGGAGAAAATCACGTGCGTCCCTGGTCCGGATGCACCGTCCTCCCCGTCTGTCTCTCCATGCCTCACTCGACGATGGGCAGGGATGACCGGCCCGCCGCTCAGGGGCCGCAGAGCCAGGATGAGCCTCGGTTTGGCAAGGGGTGGTCCAGCAGGACCAGGTGCAGGAGAGGTGGTAATGAGGGGTACCGGTTTCATGGAGGCTCTCGAGATGACGGGTCATCATCGAGCTGTTTTCCGGGGGCCGACCTCGATCCCTCGAAGTCGCATAAGTTGATCCAAGGGGGCCGCCCAGGCCCCCAGAACCCTTCTCCGAAGCACCTTTCTCCGAAGGCTTTTCACTTCTGAGAAGCGCCGGTCCGGCCGTGCCCATCCCTGCCCCGCTACGGTTCGGAACCCTGGCGGGAGACATAGCCTCCGGTTATGTCTAGGCCCGCACGGGGAGCCCGCAGGGCCCCTTCCGATAAGGCGCCTTATCGGAAGGGCCGGAGGAGCCGACCGCCGGCGCACCCCCTCCTGCCTGCCGGACCGGCGTCCGGAGGGCGGGATGGAGGCATCCTTTCAGGCCTCCGTCTCGTCCGGAGGACCCTTCTCCGAAGCAGATTCGGGATCCTGCGCGGACCCCGGCAGGGGCCCTGCGCGATCCCCAAGGTGCCCTTCAGGAGCCTGGGCTCAAGGGAGATTCGCGCCCCGTTCCAGGCCCCGGAGGAGGGTGTCGAGCCAGCCGTCCTGGAGAATGCGAGCCTCTGAATCGGCTATCGGGAAGAGCTCCGGATCCCTCAATTCCAGCCAAATGATCGGAGCACTGGCGTGGGCGGGCACGACCCCCCGCGGCGGCCAGGTTGAGGTCCGGTCATGGGGATGTTCGCGAAGCAGTCCTAGCACCTGCCGGCCCCCTGTCAGCGCAAGGGTGACGGCGGTGTACCGGGCCTCGACTCCATCGGGGAACTGGATGAGGAACACTCCCGAACAGGGGGAGACCGGGACCTCAGCCATGCCTCAGCTTCGCTTTCCGCACGCCGTTCAGCGCCTCCAGAAAGGCCTCTGAAGTCGCATCCGGAAGCTCGGTGTACTGCACATGGCGCTCGCCATGCGGCCCCCGGGACCAGCCGCAAAGGAGCGTCGTTGTCTCCACGGACCGCTCGGTTTGGTAGACCTCCAGGCCGTCCCGGTCGGGCAGAAGCGCCTGGAAGTAGACCCCTGTGATGAACCGGGGTTCGGGCAGGGGCCCGGCTCCGCCTGTCCCGCATGGCCGCCATCAGCCCTTGCTGGACCCCTCATCGGGCTCCAGGAGCCGGATCACGGACTCCTTCAATGCCACAGCAATCACTTCCATGTTGTCGATCGAGATGTTGCGCTCGCCGCGTTCGACGGATCCGATGTAGGTGCGGTGGAGGCCGCACACATCCGCCAGCCTTTCCTGGGACAACCCGAGCGCCTTCCGGAAGCGTTTCATGTTCGCGGCGAAGGTGAACCTCGCTGACTTCCGGGTCCCTTCGCGTTGAGCCATGCGAAAGGCTGCTTGTCTTGATGACTATAGAGCTACAGACTATGAGTAGCATTCTTATCTTCACGAGCATTAGTCATTCACCAACCTCCTGGAGCGCAATCGATGGCGACCCTGGTCCGATTCGGAGGCGAGAGCCCGGTTCTCACGACCGTGCTCGCGAAACGCTTCACCCGGGCCATCTTTCAGACGGTGCAGACCTTGATCCGGACGAAACGGCTCAAGTGGTCCTACCTCAATTCGATCCACATGTTGATTACCTTCTCTGGCGGCGAGGAGGATTTTTCGCTTCCACGGATCGCAGAGCTTACGGACATGAGCCTCCGGACCCTCCAACGACGGATTCCCCAATGGGTGACGTCAGGGATTCTCGAACCCACGGGACCGCACCGGTATCGCGTCACGGACGAGGTGTACCTGCCGAATGACCAACAGGTGCAGGAATACATGGCGAAGCGGGACGCGTTCAGGCGCCACCGCTACGGACATCTGCCTCAACTGGCCCAGGAGACCGCGCGTCGAATGAAGCCCCGCGCGACAAGGACCTCCCCATGGCAGACCCGGCGCGGGAACAGACAGGTGGTCTGGCTGCATGCCCGCCGCCGCAGCGTGCGAAAGTTCCGCCCGTGCGACCTCGGGAGGGGACTCTCATGATCCAGCTCGTGAAGCCCTACCCCATGGATGATTTCCACAAACTTGTCAGATTGATTCAGGACGGGGAGCCAGGCGCGTGGAACACCTACGTCGGGGCCCTCGAAGGCATGGATCCCCTGCACGCCGCCTCCCTCACCCTCCACTTGCAGGATGCCTTGGCCGAGGAGTCCGAAGAGCATGCCGTGCGACTGCGCCGCATGCTGAAGGGCCTCCTGAGGCTTGAGGTGGAGGCACCGTAGTAGGACAACCCCCTTCCACCGAGTCAGCGCGCGGAACGCAGGAACAAGCGAGAGACCGCGGGGGCTGGGTCCTAGGCTCTACGAGGCTCAGGGACGATGCAGGTCTCCAGCGATGGACGGCCCGGGCCGGAAGCCCAGGTTTCGCCACGGCATCGCCCAGCGAATCGGCTCGAACTTCCGAATGCGTCTCCGACCCCGAGGCCCTGGAAGAACCCTTTCTTCCTCCAAGGAGCGGACCCTGATTGCCGTAAAATTGCCGTACAAGGCCAAAATTGGATCAGCTGATTTCACGGCTTTAAACAAGTAGAGCCTAGATTTCTCTAGGCTCTTTTGTTGGTAGGGCCAACGGGGATCGAACCCGTGCTGCCGCCGTGAAAGGGCGGTGTCCTAACCACTAGACGATGGCCCCAGTGGACGCTGACGGTGGTGGGTCCGGCGGGACTCGAACCCGCGACCAATGGCTTAAAAGGCCACTGCTCTACCGACTGAGCTACAGACCCGAGCCGCAAGCGGCAGGAAGGAGTAGTTTGCCGCTGGGATGCGGGCGGGTCAAGGTTGAAGGCCTTGAAGCACCCTGGCGGCGGGTCCTAGACCACCGGGTGCATCCAGCCGTGGGTGTCGGGGGCGACGCCGTGCTGGAGGTTCAGGAGGTGCTCCCGGAGGCGGGCCGCCACGGGGCCGGTGCCGCCGCCGTTGATCTCGAACTCCCCGTGGGCGGACTTCACGCGGCCGATGGGGGTGATCACCGCGGCGGTGCCGCAGGCGAAGGCCTCGGTCATGCGGCCCTCCTTCACGGCGGCCTCCCATTCCTGGGTGGAGATCTTCCGCTCTTCCGCGCCGTACCCGAGCTCCTGGGAGAGGTCCAGAAGGCTCTTGCGGGTGATGCCCGGCAGCAGGGTGCCTGTCAGCTCGGGGGTGACCACCACGGAGCGGCCACCTTCCTGGTAGACGAAGAAGATGTTCATGCCGCCCATCTCCTCGATGTACTTCCGCTGCACCGCGTCGAGCCACACCACCTGGTCGCAGCCCTTGCCCTGGGCCTGCTTCTGGGCCACGAGGCTGGCGGCGTAGTTGCCGGCGCATTTCGCGAAGCCGGTGCCGCCGGGCGCCGCGCGGACGTAGTCCTCGCTGATCCAGACCGTCACGGGCTTCACGCCGCCGGGGAAGTAGGAGCCCGAGGGCGACGCGAAGAGCACGAAGAGGTATTCCTTCGCCGGACGGACGCCCAGGGCGCCTTCGGTGGCGATCATCAGGGGCCGGAGGTAGAGGCTCTCGCCGATGGCGCCGGGCACCCAGGCGGCGTCCTGGCGGATGAGCAGGTCGCTGGCCTCCACGAAGAGCTCCTCGGGCAGGGCCGGCATGGCCAGGCGCTCGGCGCTGCGGTTGAAGCGGGCGGCGTTTTCGAAGGGCCGGTAGGTCTTGATGCCGCCGTCCTGCTGGCGGTAGGCCTTGAAGCCTTCGAAGATGGCCTGGCCGTAGTGCAGCACCGAGGCCGCCGGGTCCAGCAGCAGGGGACCGTAGGGCTTGAGGACGCCGCTGTGCCAGCCGCGGCCCTCGTCCCAGGTGAGGGTGACCATGTGCTCGGTGAAGACCTTGCCGAAGCCCGGATTCTTCATCCGCTCGGCCCGCTCCGCCTCGGAGACGGGGTGGGTGGAGGGATGCACCTCGAAGGCGGTGCTGGCGGTGAGGGTGCTCATGGAGACCTCCGGAAGGAAAGGCTAGCTCGAAACCGTTGTGCTGGAGATCAGATGCCCCAGGCGGGCCACGGCGTTGCGGGTGATGTCGGGCTCATGGGTGGAAAAATTCAGGCGGAGGCAGTTGGTGCCCCGCCCGTCGCTGAAGAAGAGCGGGCCCGGCGCGAAGCCCAGACCCAGGGCCAGGGCCTCCCGGTGGAGCGCCAGGGCCGAGAGGCCTTCGGGAAGCATGATCCAGAGGTGCATGCCGCCCTTGGGCTCGGTCACCTCCGTGCCCTCCGGGAAATGCGTCCGCACCGCCTCCACCATGGCGTCCCGGCGGGACTTGAGGGCCCGGCGCAGGCGCCCCAGGTGCCGGGCGAAGCCCCCGGAATCCAGGAAGCGGCCCACCACCGCCTGCCCCAGGGTCGGGAGGGCGATGGTGTGGACCTCCTGCAGGGGCGCGAGGCGGCGCAGCAGGTCCTCCGGGGCGATCAGGTAGCCCAGGCGCAGCCCCGCCGCCAGGCTCTTGGAGAAGCTCCCCAGGTGGATGACGTGGGCCGCCCCCGCCATGCACCGCAGGCTCGGGATGGGCGCGCCGGAAAAGCGCAGGTCCCCGTAGGTGTCGTCCTCGACGATGAGGGTCCCGTGGGTGCGGGTCAGGGCGAGGATGCGCTCCCGGCGGGCCCGGGACAGGGTCATGCCCGTGGGATTGTGGAAGGAGGGCACGGTGAAGAGGAGCTTCGCCTCCTTCCGCTGCAGGGCCGAGGCCAGGCGCTCGGGGTCCAGGCCCTGCCGGTCCACGGGCACCGGCACCGCCACCCGGCCCAGGGCCTTGAGCAGGGCCAGGGCCCCCACGTAGCAGGGGCTTTCCACGATCACCGCGTCCCCGGGCACGGTGAAGGCCTCCACCGCCAGGGCCAGGCCCGCCTGGGCCCCGGGCACCGCGCGGACGCCCCAGCCTTCGGGGATCGGCTCCCCCTGCCCCGCCAGCCAGCGCCCCACGGCCTCCAGGTAGGCGGCGTGGCCGGCGGGCGGCGCGTAGGCCCAGGCTTCGGGGCCCAGTTCCTTCGCGAGCTGCCCGTGGAGCCGCCGGAGGCTGTCCACCGGCAGGAGGTCCGCCGGGGGGAAGCCGGCGGAAAAGCTGATGAGGTCGCGGTTCTGGGCCTTTATGAGGGTCTCGCCGAGCCAGGGGCCGAGCTGGCCTTCCCCCGCCACCAGGCTGGAGCCCTCGAAGGGGTAGTCGGCTTCCGGCAGCCGGGCGCCGTGGGCCTCCGGGAGCCGTTCCGGCACGAAGGAGCCCCGGCCGTGCACGGTCTGCACCCAGCCGGTGCGCTTCAGCCCCGACAAGGCCTTGAGGACGGTGAGCCGGTGGACCTGGAAGCGTTCCGCCAGATCGGGCACCGCCGGCAGCTGGGACCCCGGCCGCCACTCGCCCTTCTGGATGAGCCCCCGCAGGCGCTGCTGCACCTGCAGATAGAGCGGGCTGGCGCTGGCGGGATTGAGCATCGCGGCGGTCGGCATGACCCCCTCAGAATGGTCGCTTCGACGCGGATTTCCATCATTTCAGGGGTGAAATTCGAATCCAGCACAGACCACCGCTAGGAGAAGGACGGATCCGGGCGCTTCAAAGACTTCCGCAGACCACGAAGGGGCCGGAAGGCCTAAAAAAAGGCCGCCTCGCGGCGGCCTTTCCGGTCTGCTGGTGGCTGGGCGGACCCGGACCTGAACGGTCAGGGCAGCACGAAGAACTTCACCGTCCCCGTGGTCGCCGTGCCGCTGGGGGTCACGACGGCGATGGGACCGGTGGTGGCACCCGCGGGCACCGTGGCCTTGATCTGGGTCGGGCTCACCACGATGAAGGTGAGGCAGGCCGTGCCATTGAAGGTCACGGCGGTGGCGCTGCCGATGTTCGACCCGGTGATGGTCACCACCGCGCCCACCTTCCCGGAGGTGGGACTGAAGGAGGTGATCCTCGGTGCGGCGGAGCTGACGGTGAAGGCCGCGCCGCTGAATCCCGTGCCGCCGGGGGCGGTGATGGAGATGAGCCCCGTGGTGGCCCCGGCGGGAACCACCGCATTGATCTGGGTCGCGCTCATCACCGTGTAGGTGAGGCAGACCGTGCCATTGAACTTCACCTGCGTGGCGCCGGTGAAGCCCGTGCCCGTGATGATCACGGTGGTGCCCACGGGACCCGAGGAGGGCGTGAAGGAGGTGATGGACACGCTGCTGGGACTCTGGACCAGGATGCCCACCTGGCTGCCGGAGGCGAGGCCGGCGGACGCCGCGGAAAGGGACTGCAGGCCCGTGGTGTTCAAGGTCGCGGTGAAGGCATGCAGCCCCGCGTCCCCGCCGGTGAAGGCGTAATTGGCGGGGAGTACCGCGGCGCCGTCGGAACTGCTGAAGGAGACGGTGCCGAGGAAGCCCGTGGCCGTGTTGCCATAGGCATCCAGGGCGCGGACGGTGAAGCCCGCGGTGGCGCCGGCGGGGGTGGGACTCGGGAAGCCCGCCACCACGAGGCTGGCGGCGGCGGCCGGATTGACCACGATGCCCGCCTGGCTGCCGGTGAGGCCGCCGCTGACCGTGTCGGTGGCGGTCAGAGTCCGGGAGCCCGCGGTCCTCAGGGTGGCCGTGAAGGCGCCGGTCCCTCCCACCAACAGGCTGTCGGCGGGAAGGGTGGCCGCGCCGTCGGTGCTGGTGAAGTGCACCGTGCCGGCGTAGCCCGTGGCCGTGTTGCCGAAGGCGTCCCGGGCGGTGACAGTGAAGCCGTTGGTCGTCCCCGCGGTGACCGGGCTGGGATGGCCAGCGACGGTGAAGGTCGCGGCGGCGCCGGGGGTGTTGGTGAGGCTGAAGTTCGCCGGGCTGCCCACGCCCGCCACCGTCGCCGCCACGGTGTAGGTGCCGGTGGTGGTGTTGGCGGTGAAGGCGTTGGCGGTGGCGATGCCGCTGGCGTTGGTGACGGCGGTGTTGCCGCCGCTGAAGGCGCCGCTGACGCCGGCTCCCGGGGCGGTGAAGGTCACCGTGACGCCGGCCACCGGGTTGTTGCCGGCATCCCGCACCAGGGCCTTGAGGGCCGTTCCGAAGGCCGTGTTGACCGCCGCCGACTGGCCGGAGCCCGCGGAGATGGCGATGCTGGCCGGAAGGCCGGCGGTGTTGGTCAGGCTGAAGGTGCCGGAGCTGGCGCCGGGGACCGAAGCGGTGACGCTGTAGCCGCCGGTGGTGCCGTTGGCGGTGAAGGTGCTGGCGGTGGCGACGCCGGCGGCATTCGTGGTCGCCGTCTGGGTGTCGGTGCCCGTGAGGGTGAAGACGCCGCTGGCGCCGGCGGCGGGGGCCGTGAAGGTCACCGTCGCGCCAGCCACGGGGTTGTTGAAGGCGTCCTTCACCGTGGCCTGGAGGGCCGTGGCGAAGGGCGTGCCGATGGTCGCCGACTGGGGCGTCCCGGCGGTGGCGGAGACCGTCGCCGCGGCGGCGGGATCCACCTGGATGTTGAACTGGCCGCCCTGGACCGCGGGCGCCAGGGAATCCGCCACCTTCAGGTCCTGGAGTCCGACGGTCCGCAGGGTGGCGAAGAAGGTGCCCGTGCCGCTGACGAGGGTGCTGTCGACGGGCAGGGTGGCCGCGCCATCGGTGCTGGTGAAGTGGACGGTGCCGCCATAGGTCGGGACCGTGTTGCCCTGGTTGTCCTGGGCGGTGACCGTGAAGGCGTGGGAAACCCCGGCCGTGGTCGGGTCGGGGTAGCCGGTGACCGCGAAATTGGTCACGGGACCCGGCAGGTTCGTAAGGCTGAAGTTCGCCGGGCTGCCCACGCCGCTCACCGTGGCAGCGACGGTGTAGGAACCGGCGGTGGCATTGGCGGTGAAGGCCGAGGCAGTCGCGATGCCGCTGGCGTCCGTGGTGGCGGTCTGGCTGGTCGTGCCGGTGGCGGCGAAGGTGCCGGTGGCGTTGACGGCCGGGGCCGTGAAGGTCACGGTGACCCCCGGCAGGGGCGTATTGCCCGCATCCCGGACGAGAGCCTGGAGGGCGGTCCCGAAGGTGGTGGTGACGGTCGTCGACTGCCCGGAACCCGCGGAGACCACGACGCTCGCGGGAGCGCCGGGATTCACCGTCAGCACGAAGGTGTCCGTCCCGGTGCCGCTGTTGGCATCGGTGACCGTCAGGGTGATGGTGGCCGTGCCGGACTGACCCGCCGCCGGGGTGACGGTGACGGTGCGGCTCGCGCCGCTGCCGCCGAAGACGATGTTGGCGTTGGGGACCAGGGTCGTGTTGGAGCTGGAGCCCGACATGGTCAGGGAGGCCGCCGCCGTCTCCACGTCGCCGATGGTGAAGGCCAGGGCGCCGGTGTTGCTGTTGAGGGCGATGGACTGATCGGTGACATCGGAAATGGTCGGGTTGTCGTTCACCGACGTGACGGTGAGGAGGAAGGTGTCCGTGCCCGTGCCGGAATTCGCGTCCGTTACCGTGACGGTGATGGTCGCGGTTCCGAACTGGTTGGCCGCCGGGGTGACGGTGACGGTGCGGCTCGCGCCGCTGCCGCCGAAGACGATGTTGGCGTTCGGGACCAGGGTGGTGTTGCTGCTGGAACCGCCGAGAGTCAGGGAAGCCGCGGGAGTTTCGGAATCACCGACCGTGAAGGCCAGGGCGCCGGTGTTCGCGTCCTCGTTGATGGTCTGGTTGGTGATGTCGGAAATGGTCGGGTTGGTGTTGGCGTTCACCGTGAGCACGAAGGTGTCCACGCCGGTGCCGCTATTGGCATCGGTGACCGTCAGGGTGATGGTGGCCGTGCCGGACTGACCCGCCGCCGGGGTGACGGTGACCGTGCGGCTCGCGCCGCTGCCACCGAAGACGATGTTGGCGTTGGGGACAAGGGTCGTGTTGGAGCTGGAGCCCGACATCGTCAGCGAAGCCGCCGCCGTTTCCACATCGCCGATGGTGAAGGCCAGGGCGCCGGTGTTGCTGTTGAGGGCGATGGACTGATCGGTGACGTCGGAAATGGTCGGGTTGTCGTTCACCGAAGTGACGGTGAGGAGGAAGGTGTCCGTTCCCGTGCCGCCGTTGGCGTCCGTGACGGTGACCGTGATGGTCGCCGTGCCGAACTGATTGGCCGCCGGGGTGACCGTGACCGTGCGGCTCGCGCCGCTACCGCCGAAGACGATATTGGCGTTCGGGACCAGGGTCGTGTTGGAGCTGGAACCCGATACCGTCAGGGAGGCCGCCGGGGTCTCGGCATCACCGACCGTGAAGGCCAGGGCGCCGGTGTTGGCGTCCTCGTTGATGGTCTGGTTGGTGATGTCGGAGATGGTCGGGTTGGTATTGGCGTTCACCGTCAGCACGAAGGTGTCCACGCCGGTGCCGCTGTTGGCATCGGTGACCGTCAGGGTGATGGTGGCCGTGCCGGACTGACCCGCCGCCGGGGTGACGGTGACCGTGCGGCTCGCGCCGCTGCCGCCAAAGACGATGTTCGCGTTGGGAACCAGAGTCGTGTTGCTGCTGGAGCCCGACATCGTCAGCGAAGCCGCCGCCGTCTCCACATCGCCGATGGTGAAGGCCAGGGCACCGGTATTGCTGTTGAGGGCGATGGACTGATCCGTGACATCGGAAATGGTCGGGTTGTCATTGATCGAGGTGACGGTCAGCAGGAAGGTGTCCGTCCCGGTGCCGCCGTTGGCGTCCGTCACCGTGATGGTGATGGTCGAAGTGCCGAACTGGTTGGCCGCCGGGGTGACGGTGACCGTGCGGCTCGCGCCGCTGCCACCGAAGACGATGTTGGCGTTGGGGACCAGGGTCGTGTTGCTGCTGGAACCGCCGAGAGTCAGGGAAGCTGCCGGAGTCTCGGCATCACCCACCGTGAAGGCCAGGGCGCCGGTGTTGGCGTCCTCATTGATGGTCTGGTTGGTGATATCGGAAATGGTCGGGTTGGTGTTGGCGTTCACCGTGAGCACGAAGGTGTCCACGCCGGTGCCACTGTTGGCATCGGTCACCGTGAGAGTGATGGTCGCCGTGCCGCTCTGACCCGCCGCCGGGGTGACGGTGACGGTGCGGCTCGCGCCGCTGCCACCGAAGATGATGTTGGCGTTGGGGACGAGGGTCGTGTTGGAGCTGGAGCCCGACATGGTCAGCGAAGCCGCCGCCGTCTCCACATCGCCGATGGTGAAGGCCAGGGCGCCGGTGTTGCTGTTGAGGGCGATGGACTGATCGGTGACGTCGGAAATGGTCGGGTTGTCGTTCACCGAAGTGACGGTGAGGAGGAAGGTGTCCGTGCCGGTGCCGCCATTGGCGTCCGTCACCGTGACGGTGATGGTCGAAGTGCCGAACTGGTTGGCCGCCGGGGTGACGGTGACCGTGCGGCTCGCGCCGCTGCCGCCGAAGACGATGTTGGCGTTGGGCACCAGGGTCGTGTTGGAGCTGGAACCGCCAAGGGTCAGGGACGCCGCGGGAGTTTCCGCATCGCCCACCGTGAAGGCCAGGGCGCCAGTGTTCGCGTCCTCATTGATGGTCTGGTTGGTGATGTCGGAGATGGTCGGGTTGGTGTTGGCGTTCACCGTCAGCACGAAGGTGTCCACGCCGGTGCCGCTGTTGGCATCAGTGACCGTCAGGGTGATGGTGGCCGTGCCGCTCTGGCCCGCCGCCGGGGTGACGGTGACGGTGCGGCTCGCGCCGCTGCCGCCGAAGACGATGTTGGCGTTGGGGACGAGGGTGGTGTTGCTGCTGGAGCCGGACATCGTCAGGGAGGCCGCCGCCGTCTCCACATCGCCGATGGTGAAGGCCAGGGCGCCGGTGTTGCTGTTGAGGGCGATGGACTGATCGGTGACGTCGGAAATGGTCGGGTTGTCATTGATCGAGGTGACGGTCAGCAGGAAGGTGTCGGTACCGGTGCCGCCGTTGGCGTCCGTCACCGTGACGGTAATGGTCGCCGTGCCGAACTGGTTGGCCGCCGGGGTGACGGTGACGGTGCGGCTCGCGCCGCTCCCGCCAAAGACGATGTTGGCGTTGGGGACGAGGGTGGTGTTGGAGCTCGAGCCAGACATGGTCAGAGAGGCCGTCGCGGTTTCCACATCGCCGATGGTGAAGGCCAGGGCGCCGGTGTTCGCGTCCTCGTTGATGGTCTGGTTGGTGATGTCGGAGATGGTCGGGTTGGTGTTGGCGTTCACCGTGAGCACGAAGGTGTCCACGCCGGTGCCGCTGTTGGCATCGGTGACCGTCAGGGTGATGGTCGCCGTGCCGGACTGGCCCGCAGCCGGGGTGACGGTGACGGTGCGGCTGGCGCCGCTGCCGCCGAAGACGATGTTGGCGTTCGGGACGAGGGTCGTGTTGCTGCTTGAGCCCGACATGGTCAGCGAAGCCGCCGCCGTCTCCACATCGCCGATGGTGAAGGCCAGGGCGCCGGTGGAGGTGTTCAGGGCCACGGACTGATCGGTGACGTCGGAAATGGTCGGGTTGTCGTTCACCGAAGTGACGGTGAGGAGGAAGGTGTCGGTACCGGTGCCGCCGTTCGCGTCCGTCACCGTGACGGTGATCGTCGCCGTGCCGAACTGGTTGGCCGCCGGCGTAACGGTGACGGTGCGGCTCGCGCCGCTGCCACCGAAGACGATATTGGCGTTCGGCACGAGGGTCGTGTTGGAGCTGGAACCACCGAGGGTCAGGGACGCCGCGGGAGTTTCGGAATCACCGACCGTGAAGGCCAGGGCGCCGGTGTTCGCGTCCTCGTTGATGGTCTGGTTGGTGATGTCGGAGATGGTCGGGTTCGTGTTGGCGTTCACCGTGAGCACGAAGGTGTCCACGCCGGTGCCACTGTTGGCATCGGTCACCGTCAGGGTGATGGTGGCCGTGCCGGACTGGCCCGCCGCCGGGGTGACGGTGACGGTGCGGCTGGCGCCGCTGCCGCCGAAGACGATGTTGGCGTTGGGGACGAGGGTGGTGTTGGAGCTGGAACCCGACATCGTCAGCGAAGCCGCCGCGGTTTCCACATCGCCGATGGTGAAAGCCAGGGCGCCGGTGGAGGTGTTCAGGGCCACGGACTGATCGGTGACGTCGGAAATGGTCGGGTTGTCGTTCACCGAAGTGACGGTGAGGAGGAAGGTGTCGGTACCGGTGCCGCCGTTCGCGTCCGTCACCGTGACGGTGATCGTCGCCGTGCCGAACTGGTTGGCCGCCGGCGTAACGGTGACGGTGCGGCTCGCGCCGCTGCCACCGAAGACGATATTGGCGTTCGGCACGAGGGTCGTGTTGGAGCTGGAACCACCGAGGGTCAGGGACGCCGCGGGAGTTTCGGAATCACCGACCGTGAAGGCCAGGGCGCCGGTGTTCGCGTCCTCGTTGATGGTCTGGTTGGTGATGTCGGAGATGGTCGGGTTCGTGTTGGCGTTCACCGTGAGCACGAAGGTGTCCACGCCGGTGCCACTGTTGGCATCGGTCACCGTCAGGGTGATGGTGGCCGTGCCGGACTGGCCCGCCGCCGGGGCGACGGTGACGGTGCGGCTCGCGCCGCTGCCGCCGAAGACGATGTTGGCGTTGGGGACAAGAGTCGTGTTGCTGCTGGAACCCGACATCGTCAGCAAAGCCGCCGCGGTTTCCACATCGCCGATGGTGAAGGCCAGGGCGCCGGTGTTGCTGTTGAGGGCGATGGACTGATCCGTGACATCGGAAATCGTCGGGTTGTCGTTCACCGAAGTGACGGTGAGGAGGAAGGTGTCCGTGCCCGTGCCGCCGTTGGCGTCCGTCACAGTGACGGTGATCGTCGCTGTGCCGAACTGGTTGGCCGCCGGGGTGATGGTGACGGTGCGGCTCGCGCCGCTGCCACCGAAGACGATGTTGGCGTTGGGCACCAGGGTCGTGTTACTGCTGGAGCCCGACACCGTCAGCGAAGCCGCCGCCGTCTCAACATCGCCGATGGTGAACGCGAGGGCGCCGGTGTTCGCGTCCTCGTTGATGGTCTGATCGGTGATGTCGGTAATGGTCGGGTTGTCGTTCACCGAATTGACGGTCAGGAGGAAGGTGTCGGTTCCGGTGCCGCCGTTGGCGTCCGTCACCGTGACGGTGATGGTGGCCGTGCCGAACTGGTTCGCCGCCGGGGTGACGGTGACCGTGCGGCTCGTACCACTGCCGCCGAAGACGATGTTGGCGTTGGGGACGAGAGTCGTGTTGGAACTGGAGCCCGATACCGTCAGGGAGGCCGCCGCCGTCTCCACATCGCCGATGGTGAAGGCCAGGGCGCCGGTGTTGGCGTCCTCACTGATGGTCTGATCGGTGATGTCCGTGATGGTCGGGTTGTCGTTCACCGAAGTGACGGTGAGGAGGAAGGTGTCGGTTCCGGTGCCGCCGTTGGCGTCAGTCACCGTGACCGTGATCGTCGCCGTGCCGAACTGGTTGGCCGCCGGGGTGACGGTGACCGTGCGGCTCGCGCCGCTGCCGCCGAAGACGATGTTGGCGTTGGGCACCAGGGTCGTGTTGGAGCTGGAGCCCGACACCGTCAGGGAGGCCGCCGCGGTTTCCACATCGCCGATGGTGAAGGCCAGGGCGCCGGTGTTGGCGTCCTCGTTGATGGTCTGATCGGTGATGTCCGAAATCGTCGGGTTGTCGTTCACCGACGTGACGGTGAGCAGGAAGGTATCCGTCCCCGTGCCGCCATTGGCGTCCGTCACCGTGACCGTGATGGTCGCCGTGCCGAACTGATTGGCCGCCGGCGTGACGGTGACGGTGCGGCTCGCGCCGCTCCCGCCGAAGACGATGTTGGCGTTGGGCACCAGGGTGGTGTTGCTGCTGGAGCCGCCGAGGGTCAGGGAGGCCGCCGCCGTCTCCACATCGCCGATGGTGAAGGCCAGGGCGCCGGTGTTGGCGTCCTCGTTGATGGTCTGGTTGGTGATGTCGGAAATCGTCGGGTTGTCATTCACCGAGGTGACGGTGAGGAGGAAGGTGTCGGTACCGGTGCCGCCGTTGGCGTCCGTCACCGTGACGGTGATCGTCGCGGTGCCGAACTGATTGGCCGCGGGGGTGACGGTGACCGTGCGGCTCGCGCCGCTGCCGCCGAAGACGATGTTGGCGTTCGGCACCAGGGTCGTGTTGCTGCTGGAGCCTGAAACCGTCAGGGAGGCCGCCGCCGTTTCCGTATCACCCACCGTGAAGGCCAGGGCGCCAGTGTTGGCATCCTCGTTGATGGTCTGGTCCGTGATGTCGGAAATGGTCGGGTTGTCGTTCACCGAGGTGACGGTGAGCAGGAAGGTGTCCGTGCCGGTGCCGCTGTTGGCGTCCGTCACGGTGACGGTGATGGTCGCCGTGCCGAACTGGTTGGCCGCCGGGGTGACGGTGACCGTGCGGCTCGCGCCGCTGCCGCCGAAGACGATGTTGGCGTTCGGGACCAGGGTCGTGTTGGAACTGGACCCCGACATGGTCAGGGAGGCCGCCGCTGTCTCCACATCGCCGATGGTGAAGGCCAGGGCGCCGGTGTTGGCGTCCTCGTTGATGGTCTGATCCGCGATATTGGAGATCGTGGGGTTGTCATTCACCGAGGTGACGGTCAGCAGGAAGGTGTCCGTGGCCGTGCCGCCATTGCCGTCGGTGACGGTCAGGGTGATGGTGGAGGTGCCGAACTGGTTGGCCGCCGGCGTGACGGTCACCGTGCGGCTCGCGCCGCTGCCGCCAAAGACGATGTTGGCGTTGGGGACGAGGGTTGTGTTGCTGCTGGATCCCGACATGGTCAGGGAGGCCACGGGGGTTTCCGCATCGCCCACGGTGATGGCCAGAGCGCCGGTGTTGGCGTCCTCGTTGATGGTCTGGTCGGCGACGTTGGAGATGGTCGGCGCCGCGTTGCCCGCGTTGACCGTCAGGATGCCGATGCCGCTGGTGGCGCTGCCCACGCCGGTGATGGAGACCACGCAGTCATAGTTCCCCGCGTCGCCCACGACGGTGGGATTGATGGTCAGGACGGAGGTCGCGTCCTTCTGCGTGGTGGCCACGTTGTTGTTCACCACGATGGAGGCGTTGGTCCAGGTGGTGGGAGAGGCGTTGGTGAGGTTCACGCCGTTCTTGCGCCACTGGAAGTTCAGGGTGACCGCCGTGTTGGCGCCGCCGCCGCCGCCCTTCACCGTGAAGGCGGCGCTGGCGGGGGCGGTGACCGTCAGGTTGGACGGGTTCATCACGATGTTCGGCACCACATTGCTGGTGGAGACGATGGCCGCGTTGGAGGTCAGCGCACAGCCCGAGGAAGGCGTGATCACGCAGTCGAAGTTCCCCGCGGTGACGGTTGCAGCGGAGGAGATCTGGAGGGTGGCCGTGGTGGAGCCGGCCCGGGTCCAGCCGCCGGCGGAGCCGTCGGACAGGGACGACCCGTCCTTGCGCCACTGGTAGGTGAGGCCCGTGCCGGCGGCCACGACCTTCAGGGCGAAGTTGGAGGCGGTCACGAACTTGGTGTTGGCGGGCTGCTCGGAGATGGTGACGCCGAGGGTGCTGCTGGCCATGAAGGCGCTGAGGCTGGTGGTGCTGCCGGCGCAGTTGGTGATGACGACATCGTAGGTGCCCGAGCTGGCGCAGGTGGGCGTCGCCACATTCAGCGTGGCGGTGGTGGCGCCGCTGATGCCTTCCGCGCCGCCGTTGGCGAGGTTCACCCCGCCCCGGCGCCACTGGTAGGTCACCGCGGGATAGGGATTGGAGATCGCCACCGTCAAGCTGAAGGGGCTGCCCACGGTGAAGGTCGCGCCCACGGGCTGGGTGGAGATGTCGGGCACGGTGTAGGTGGGCGTGGTGCCGAACTGCCAGACGCCCCGGCCCCAGGTGGCGGCGCGGAGGAAGGCGCTGTTGGGGTGCAGGTAGATGTCCGCCACGCGGACCTGGGGCAGGCCCGTGCCCAGCAGGCTCCAGCTGGATCCGCCGTTGGTGGTGCGGTAGACCCCCAGCCAGGTGGCGGCGTAGAGGGTGTTGCCCGTCGCATCGCCCCGGTCGCACAGGAGCTTGGTGACCGGCAGGTCCGGCAGGCCCGTCTCGGCGGCGGCCCAGGTGGCGCCGCCGTCCGTGGACTTGGCCACGTGGATGGAGTTCGCCGCGCTGGATTCGGAGCAGGCGTAGAGGGTGTTGTTGTCCACCCATTCGGCGCTGGCGTTGAAGCCCTGCCAGCTGCGGGCGCCAGAGGCGGGCATGGCGCTGAGGTTGCGCTCGGTCCAGCTGGTGCCGCCGTTGGTGGTGATCAGCAGGATGCCGCCGTTGCCGGCGGCGGCGATGCGGTTCAGGTCCGTGGGATGGATGCCCAGGCCGTGGCTTTCCGCGCGGACGTAGCGGCCGGAGGTGAGGCCCGTGGTGATGGCGGTGGAGGGCTCGGCATTGGCGATGGTGGTCCAGCCCGAACCGCTGCTCTTGAAGATCTTGTTGCTGGCGGTGGAGCCGGCATTGCCATCGGGGCCGCTGTAGGAGAAGAATACGGTGCCGGTGGGATCCGCGGCCCCGGAGGGCGTCACGATGGGGGTGACGAAGTAGTAGTCCCGGTCATTGCCCGGCGCGCCCGGCAGGCCCGTGGTGAAGGTGTTCCACTTCAACTGGTCATCGGGGGGGTTGCTGGTGGACCGGTCGATGTCGTTGAAGACATAGGTCGCTAGGGTGGTGGCGTTGTTGGCCTGGCTCCAGCCCACGCCGAAGCCGTCGCCGCCCTTGGTCTGGTCCCAGACCGTGCCGGTGCCGGCGGGAGAGAGGGGGAAGTTGCGGTTGTGGGTGCCGTTGTCCTGAAGGCCCGCCAGGGCGCTGTCGGCGCTGCAGTTGCTCAGGGGCCCCGAGGCCATGGCGTAGATCAGGTGGGAGGTGATGCCGATGTTCTTGGCGTGGGTCCAGGTGCTGCCGCCATCGGAAGACAGGGCCAGGCCGCCGTCGTTGCCGAAGAGGAGGCGGGCGGTGCCGCCCACATTGGTGAAGGCCGCGCAGTGGAAGTCCGCGTGGGCGTACTGCATGGACGCAAAAGGTGAGCGCGGGAGCCAATTGGTGAGGAGGGTCCAGGTGCTGCCGGCGGCAGCAGCCTTGGCGTTGGTGCTGCGGGCGCTGCTGAGCTGGCCGGCGACATAGACCGTGTCCCGGTTCGCCACGGTGGGATCCACCAGCAGCATGTGGTTGTAGAAGGCCTGGCCCGCCATGATGTCCATGTCGGGCTGGTCGGTGTTTGATCCGGAGGGCGTCTTGCTGGCCCCGGTGCTCGGCACGGTGAGCTGGCAGGCGGTCCAGGAGGCGCCGCCGTTGGTGGAGAAGAAGAGGTCGTACTGGCCGTAGTCGCTGGCGGTGGCCGGAGAGGTGACGGAGTAGGCGGCGAAGGCGTAGACGGTGGCATCGCCGGGGAGGCCGACGCCCAGGGTGATGCGGCCGGGGGCGATGTTGTAGGTGGTGGCGCCGATGGTCGTGGTGCTGACGGGAAGCGGCGTGGCGATGGGCGCCCAGGTGGCGCCCAGGTCCGTGCTCAGCACGAGGGCCCCGAGGCGGGGCGTGCCGGTGGTCTCCGTGGCCGCCAGCCAGCCGGCGCTGGTCTTCACCAGGCTCCAGACCAGCTTGCCGCTCACATCGGTGTCCGCCACCGCCGCGTAGGAGGAGCCGCCGTTGGTGGAGCGGAAGAGGCCGTTGTTGGTGCCCACCAGGACCACGTCGGTGGTGGTGTCGGCGCCCACGGAGGTGTCCACCTTGAGGTCGAGGACCTGGGTGGCGCCGCTGAGGGCGATGGGGGAGGACCAGCTGCCGCCGGCGTTGAGGACTTCATCACGAAGCCGCCCACATTCAGGTCGAAGGCGTCGCCCATGCCCAGGTAGAGCTGGGTGGAGGCGCCGGTGCTGACGCGCCCGAAGGCCGCCGCGCCGCCGGCGGTGCTGCCGACGAAGTCCGTGAGAGGCGTCCAGGTGGGCGGATCCGTCAGGAGGTTGGTGGTCTTCCAGAGGCCGCCGCCGGCGGTCAGGAGGTAGAGGGTGTTGGCGTCGCCGGTATCCGGCAGGATCGTGCGCAGGCGGCCGCTGTTCACTTCAAACCGGGTGACGCCGTTCTGGATCTTGGTGGAGCTGGTGGGGCCCAGGCTGGTCCAGGTCGTGCCGCTCACCGCCAGGGGCAGGGGCACGCCTTCCGGCAGGGGATTGGGGGCGAACTGGGCGGGATTGAAGCGCTCGGGATAGCGCAGGCGCTCCTGCTCGGCCTCCCGGGCCACCCGGGCCATGAAGTCGGGGCCCAGGTCGCCGCCCATGCGCATGCGGAACCATTCCAGGCGGCTTTCCGCGTCGTCCCGGCGGTTTTCCTCCTCGGCCTCCCCGCCCGCAGCGGGGTCCGCCTTCCCGGCTTCCGCCTGTTCCCGGACCCGGGCCTTCCGCTCCAGCTCGAACTGCTGGGCGCGGCCATTGCCTTTGGGCCGGTAGGCCTCGCTGGCCGGTTCCTGGGGGGAAAGGGTCCGGAAGCTCGCCGGCGTGGCCGCCAGCACCGCGAGCACGGTGGTCAGGGGGGCGAGGAAACGGGAGAAACGCATGAAGCCTCCAGGGAGGGACTTGGCCGAGATGGAAACCCTCGAGCCCCCGGCTTCGGAAGACCGACGCCTGCGGGACACCCTTGAAAGAGTTGGAAAGTTCCCCTCTAGGACTTATTCAAGCAGCTAGCAAAGCTTGGTTCTCGACCGTTTCTGTCAAGATTTTGTCAGGTTAATGACTCCCAGCTTAGCCGCCCCCCATGAAAAAGGACCGCCCGAAGGCGGTCCTTTTCCGGATTCCCCCAGCCTCAGCGGGTGATGGCGAGGTTGTAGGGCAAGGTGGTGCTGCTGCCGGCGTAGCGCTTCACGGCGACATAGACTGTGGTGGCCGTGGCCCCGTTGGTCCAGCTCACATTCTCCGTGGTGGTGCTCCCGGTCCCGCTGGCCAGGGAGGTCCCCGCCGCGTTGTAGAAGTACAGGTCGTAGTCGTAGGTCGTTCCCGTCGGGCCCGTCATGGCCACCGCGAGGGTCTTGCCCGCGCCCACGGTCACCTTGAAGTAGTCGTTGTCCGTGGAGGAGCCGATGTAGCCCACGACCTTGGTGGCCGTGTCCGGCACCGTGTTGGCGGTGGCGATGGTGTTGTTGGCCTCCACCTCGTTGTAGGTCACGCTCGGGGGCGGCGTCACGTAGCTCAGCGCCAGGTTGTAGGGCGTCGCGCTGGTCCCGCTGTAGACATAGACATTGGCGTAGACCGTCAGGGCCGACGCGCCGCTGTTGGTGTAGGTCACGCTTTCCGTGGCGGTGGAGCCCGTGCTGCTGGTGAGGGTCGTCCCCGCGCTGTTCTTCAGGGCGAGGTCCCAGTCCACGCCCGTGGGGCCGGTCATGGCGATGGTGATCTTCTGGCCCGCCGACAGGGTCAGGGCGAAGAAGTCCGGATTGCCCGTCGCCGTATGGGTGCCCTGGATGGCGGTGTAGGTGGCGCCCACGGCGTTGGCGGCGGCGACGGTGTCGTTGGGCTCGACTTCGTTGAAGGTCGTGCTGGGGGGCACCGAGTTGACCGTCAGGGTGGCGTTGGCCGAGGTGGCGCTGCCCACGCTGTTGCTGACGACGACACTGAAGGTGGACCCGCTGTCGCCGGTGGTGGTGGCGGGAGTCGTGTAGGAGGAAGCGGTGGCGCCGGAAATGTTCACCGCGTTCTTGCGCCACTGGTAGGTGAAGGGGCGCGGTGCCGGAGGCGGCGACGGAGAAGGTCGCGGTGGCCCCGGCGGTGACGGTCTGGCTGGCGGGCTGGGTGGTGATGGTGGGCGCCGTCGCGGCGGCGTTCACCGTCAGCGTCGCGTTGTTGGAGGTGGCGCTGCCGGCGCTGTTGGTGACCACGCAGCGGAAGGTGGCGCCGCTGTCGCCGGTGGTGGTGGCGGGCGTGGTGTAGGAGGCGGCGGTGGCGCCGGAAATGTTCACGGCGTTCTTCTGCCACTGGTAGGTCAGGGGCGCCGTGCCGGAGGCCGTCACGGTGAAGGTGGCGGTGGCGCCGGCGGTGACGGTGACGCTGCTGGGCTGGCCCGTGATGCTCGGCGCCGTGGCGGCGGCGTTCACCGTGAGGGTCGCGGTGCTGGAGGTGGCCCCGCCGGCGCTGTTGCTCACGGTCACATAGAAGCCGCTGCCGCTGTCGCCGGTCACCGTGGCCGGGGTGGTGTAGGAGGCCGCCGTGGCGCCACTGATGGCGGCGCTGTTCTTGAACCACTGGTAGGCGAGGGGCGCCGTGCCCGAGGCCGTGACGCTGAAGCTGGCGGTCTGGCCCGCGGTCACCGTGGTGCTGGCGGGCTGGCCGGTGATGCTCGGCGCCGTGACGACCACCGAGCCCTGCAGCTCCCAGAAGCCGCGGCCGAAGGTGGCGAGGCGGACCTTGCTGGAATCCGGGGCGACCCAGATGTCGGTGACGTTCACGAAGGGCAGGCCCGAACCCCAGCGGGCCCAGGTGGCGCCGGCGTCGCCGGAGCGGTAGAGGCCCAGTTCGGTGCCGGCGTAGAGCACGTTCCGGTCGCCGGGATCCACGGTCACGATGTTCACCGGCACGCCACTGGGCAGGCCGTTGCCATCGATGGCGGTCCAGGTGCTGCCGAAGTTGCTGGACTTCCACACGTGGTTCTTGGTGGCGTCGGGGGCCACGGAGGCGGCGTAGACCACGTTGTAGTCCGTCGGGTCGAAGGCCACGTAGCTCATGTAGGAGCCGTTGTTGGGCGTGGTCCCGGCCAGGGTCCAGGAGCTGCCGGCGTTGGCGGTGAGGTAGATCCGGCCGGCGCTGGCCACCAGGCCCACCACGCTGGCGTTGGACTTGGCGGCGCCCACGTTGCGGATCACGAAGGAGGTGGTCGGCAGGCCCGACACGCCCATGGCGGTCCAGGCGCCGGCGAAGTTCGTGGACTTGTAGACCTTCAGGTTGGCGAAGGTGTAGACCGTGTTCCCGGTGCTGTCCGCAGGGCTCATGAAGATGCGGGTGATGAAGGGCGCCGTGGTGTTGTTGTTGCTCTCGGTGATGCCCGTGGAGGCCACGGCGAAGGTCAGGCCGGCGTCCGTGCTCTTGTAGACGCGGGTGTAGTAAAGGCTGCCCAGCATGGTGTTGCCGTTTGCGGCGTTGATCACCGCTCCGAAGCCGTCGCCGCCGATGTACTGGTTGTAGGTGGTGGTCGTGGTGCTGCGGACGCGGGTGCCGTTGTCCTGGAAGCCGCCGATCACCGCATCGGGCTTGTTGAGGCTGGAGCCGACGGAGTAGATCAGGTGGCTGGTGATGCCGATGTTGAGGGACGAGGTCCAGGTGGTGCCGCCGTCCGTGGACTTGAAGATGCCGCCGTCGGTGCCCGCGTACAGGACGCTGCTGCTCGCCATGGCGCCGCAATGCCAGTCCGCGTGGACGTAGGGCAGGCCGCCCTGGGCCAGCCAGTCGGTCTTCTTGGTCCAGGAGGTGCCGCCGCTGGTGCTCTTGGCCATGTAGAGCTGGCCGCCGAGGTACACGGTGCTGGCGTTGGAGGGGTCGATGAGGATGGCGTGGTTGTAGAAGCCCTGGCCGCCGAGGATGTCGGTGATGCCCGTGGTGGCGAGGCTGGTCCAGGTGGCGCCGCCGTCGGTGCTCTTGTAGATGGCGTTGAGGTTCTGGTCGGCCTTGGAGGCCATGGCGTAGAGGGTCGTGCGGGTATTGGGGGCCGAGGCCACCGAGATGCGGGTGCAGGTGGTGGCGATGCCGCTGGCCTGGGTCCAGGTGGCGCCGCTGTCCGTGGATCGCCAGACCTGGCCGGCGGTGGCGCTCGACGCATTGGCGGGATCGGCCTCGAGGGTCATGACGAAATTCGTGCCGCCGGCCCAGGCGAGATCCCAGGCCTTGGCGGTGGCGGCGATGGAG
Organism: Holophagaceae bacterium; assembly: GCA_016710635.1. Classification (GTDB taxonomy): domain Bacteria; phylum Acidobacteriota; class Holophagae; order Holophagales; family Holophagaceae; genus JADJVL01. The sequence continues at coordinate 24,145 of JADJVL010000001.1, forward strand.
GCCACCGCGCCGTAGGTGGCGCCGCCGTCGGTGGAGCGGAAGAGGCCCGTGTTCGTGGAGACCAGCACGATGCTGCTGTTGGTCGGGTGGACGAGCACCGACTGGATGGTGCTGGAGGCTCCGAGCTGGACCGGCGCGCCCCAGGTCGCGCCGCCGTCGGTGGACTTGACGATGCCGTTGCCCGAGCCGTCGAAGGGATCCCCCAGGCCGAGGTAGAGCACGCTGCTATTGGCGGGGTCCATGGCGAGGTAGCCGCAGGAGAGGCTGCCGAGGGCGTCCGACAGGGGCGTCCAGCTCGTGCCGCCATTGGTGGTCTTCCAGACGCCGCCGCCGGCGGTGGCCACATAGATGATGTTGGTGTTGTTCGGATCCACCAGGATGGTCCGGGGCCGGCCGCTGTCCGTCTGGTTGAGGCTGGAGCTGCCGTTCTTGATGACGTCGGCCTTGGTGGGGCCGATGTTCAGCCAGGTCCCGGAAGCCGGGGCGGCGGCGAAGGCCTTGTGCCGGAAGGGATCGGGCATCAGGTCCGCGAAGCGCTCCCGCTGGTCGGCGGCGACGCCCATGAGGAAGCGGCCGAATTCCGCATTGCGCTCGCCGTACCAGCGCTTGTGGGCTTCGCGGCGCAGGCCGGCCTTGTCCGTGATGGGGCGGCCGCCGGGGCCGAGGGGCGGCCAGACGCCCTGGGCGTCGTCGGTGGCCTCCACCTGCCGGAGCATGAGTTCGGGATCCTGCGGCTCCGCGGTCGGACGGGCTTCCTGAGCCTGCAGCAGCAGGCCGCCGGCCGCCAGGAGCAGTGCGAGGGTGCGGGCGTGGGTCATGGGGTTCTCCTTGGGATCCGCGGGGGGGACGGATTGCCGGGGTTGAATGTGGCTTCGCCGGGATCGGCGGCGCAGGGCCGACCGGATCCCGGGGCATGGGACATGGAAAGGAGCGGGGTAGCCTTCAACTCTCGTGGCGTGGTGGAAACCCGGTCCAATCAAGATTTGGTAAGGAAGATTAAGTTTTTTTCAGGTCGGGAATATCCATGCGCACCTCCGTGCCCGTGCCCGTCGCCTCGAGGATCGCCACATCCCCGCCATGGAGCCGGGCGATGCTCCGCACGATGGCGAGGCCCAGTCCCAGCCCGCGGCTGCCCTGTCCCTTGGTCCAGCGCTGGCCCAGCCGGGGCTTCAGGGCGGGATCGACGCCGCGCCCCGTGTCCAGCACTGAGAGAAGACAGGCGCCCCCTTCCCGCCGCGCGGCCAGCGTGACGCGGCCCCCTTCGGGCGTGTGCCGCAGGGCATTCGCCACGAGGTTGTGGAGGGCCCGCTCCAGAAGGCTCCGGTCCCCGTCGAGGGTGAGCTGGGCCTCCGCCGCCACTTCGAGGGTGACGCCCGCCTCTTCCGCCGATGCCTCGAAGAAGTCCGCCACATGAAGGAGCAGGTCCCGCACCGGGAGGCCCGTCCGCCGCAGTTCCGCCCCGGGATCCTCCGCCTTGGCGAGGAAGAGCATCTGCTCGATCTGGGTCGCCAGGCGGTCGCATTCCTCGAGGATGGAGCCGAGGGCCTCCGGCGGGCCTTCCCCGTTGCGGATCAGGGATTCCGCTTCGGAGCGGAGGCTTTGGATGGGGGTTCGGAGTTCGTGGGCCAGCTCCCCGGCGAGGCCCGAGAGGCGGTCAAAGGCCTCCTCCAGCCGGCCCAGGGCTCCGTTGAGGCGCTGCACCACTTCGCCGAGTTCGATGGGGTAGGCGGAGGGGTCCAGGCGATGGCCCAGGCTGCCGGGGCGGATGGCCGCGGCCTCGTCCGCCAGCCGGTGCAGCGGGGCGAGGCCCCGGGCGGCCACATAGCGGCCCAGCAGCGCCGCCGCCAGGGCGCTCAGCGCCACCCCCAGCAGGAGCGTGCGGCGGAAGCCTCCCACCAGGGACTCCTCGTGGGTCCGGTCCACGGCGAGGAGGAGGCCGCCCGGCCGGCGGGCCACCAGGAACATGCGGCCGTCCGCCTCCACCTCCCGCATGCCGTCCGCGGGCAGGCCCGCCTCGTCGAGTCTGGGAAAGCCCGGGCTCTGCCGCGGGGGAGGCCCCGGGACCTTCCACTCCACCCGCTCGGGCCCAGCCCCCGCGCCGGGGCCTGGGGAGGGGTTCCCGATCTCGCGGAGGACCAGCTGGGCCTGGGCCTCCATGACCAGGGCATCCTCCGCATCGAGGCTGCGCCGCAGGGCGGCCTCCATGAAGAGGGCCATGCCCCCCGCCATCAGGAAGGCGCCCAGGGCGAAGCCCCACTGGAGCCGGCTGAGGAGGCTGCCCCGCACATTGAACATCCCTCGACTATGAACCAGGGCGGGCGCGCCCGGGAACCGTCCGCCTCAGGCCTTCGCCTCGAGGACCACCCCCACGCCCCGGAGCGTATGGATGAGCTTGGCGGCGAAGGGCTCGTCGAGCTTCCGCCGCAGGCGGCGGATCTGGACGTCCACGGCGTTGCCGTCGGTGACCACGTCCATGCCCCACACCGCCTGGACGATCTGGGCCCGGGACACCACTTCGCCGGGGTGCTGGAGCAGCAGGGAGGCCAGGGCGTACTCCTTGGGCGTGAGGTCCACCCGGCGGCCCTCCCGCATGATGCGGCGCTGGCCCGGCTCCCAGACGAGGTCCGCGATCCGGACCTGGGACACCGCCGGGACCGCGGCGCTGCGCCGCAGGATCGCCCGGACCCGGGCGAGGACCTCGGGGAGCGCGTAGGGCTTCACGATGTAGTCGTCGCCACCTTCGTTGAGGCCCCGGATCCGGTCCTCGGTGGAATCCTTGGCACTGAGGAAGAGGACCGGGGAGCCCAGGCCATCGTGCCGGAGCCGCCGCACGGCCTCCAGGCCTGAGATGCCCGGCAGCATGACGTCCACCAGGAGCGCGTCGAAGGTCCCCTGCCGGGCCCGCTGGAGGGCCTCCTCGCCGGTATGGCAGACCACCGTCTCGAAGCCCGCTTCCTCCAGGCCGGCGGCGAGGTGCCGGGCGATCTTGGGTTCGTCCTCCACGATAAGCAGGCGCATGGAGGAACTTTAACGGACAAAAGGGCCGCCCGGAGGCGGCCCTTTTGTGGAAATCGTCAGCCTCAGCGGGTGATGGCGAGGTTGTAGGGCGTGGTCGTGCTGCTGCCGGCGTAGCGCTTCACGGCGACGTAGACCGTGGTGGCCGTGGCCCCGTTGGTCCAGCTCACGTTCTCCGTGGTGGTGCTCCCGGTCCCGCTGGCCAGGGAGGTCCCCGCCGCGTTGTAGAAGTACAGGTCGTAATCGTAGGTCGTGCCCGTCGGCCCCGTCATGGCCACCGCGAGGGTCTTGCCCGCGCCCACGGTCACCTTGAAGTAGTCGTTGTCCGTGGAGGAGCCGATGTAGCCCACCACCTTGGTGGCCGTGTCCGGCACGGTGTTGGCGGTGGCGATGGTGTTGTTGGCCTCCACCTCGTTGTAGGTCACGCTCGGGGGCGGCGTCACGTAGCTCAGGGCCAGGTTGTAGGGCGTCGCGCTCGTCCCGCTGTAGACGTAGACATTGGCGTAGACCGTCAGGGCCGACGCGCCGCTGTTGGTGTAGGTCACGTTTTCCGTGGCGGTGGAACCCGTGCTGCTGGTGAGGGTCGTGCCCGCGCTGTTCTTCAGGGCCAGGTCCCAGTCCACGCCCGTGGGGCCGGTCATGGCGATGGTGACCTTCTGGCCCGCGGCGAGGGTCAGGGCGAAGAAGTCCGGATTACCCGTCGCGGCGTGATAGCCCTTGATGGCCGTATAGGTGCTCGCCACCGCATCCGCTCCGGCGACGGTGTCGTTGGGCTCGGCTTCCGTGAAGGTCGTGCTCGGCGGCACCGAATTGACCGTCAGGGTGGCGTTGCCCGAAGTGGCGCTGCCCACGCTGTTGCTGACGACGACGCTGAAGGTGGATCCGCTGTCGCCGGTGGTGGTGGCCGGCGTCGTGTAGGAGGAAGCGGTGGCGCCGGAAATGTTCACGGCGTTCTTGCGCCACTGGTAGGTGAAGGGCGCCGTGCCGGAGGCGGCGACGGAGAAGGTCGCGGTGGCCCCGGCGGTGACCGTCTGGCTGGCGGGCTGGGTGGTGATGGTCGGCGCCGTCGCCGTCGAGGAGACCGTGAGGGTGGCGTTGTTGGAGGTGGCGCTGCCGGCGCTGTTGGTGACCACGACGCGGAAGGTGGCGCCGCTGTCGCCGGTGGTGGTGGCGGGGGTCGTGTAGGAAGCCGCGCTGGCGCCGGCGATGTTCGCCCCGTTCTTCTGCCACTGGTAGGTGAAGGGCGCCGTGCCGGAGACCGTCACGGAGAAGGTGGCGGTGGCGCCGGCGTTGACGGTGACGCTGGCGGGGTGACTGGTGATGGAGGGCGCCGTGGCGGAACCGCTCCAGGGGGCACCCACATTGATGGCCGCGTAGGCGTTCCAGACCGCGGCCTCCTCGGCCCCGCCGGCGCCGTAGAGTTCCTTGGCGGCGGCGATGGCGCCGGTGCGGGCGGCGGCGTAGTTGGAGCTGGCGGTCAGCTTGGTGGTGAGGGTGCGGTACCAGATGCGGGCGGCCTTCTCATTGCCGATGCCCGTCATGCCGCCGGGCAGGTAGGAGCTGTAGAAGTCGCTGCTGGAGGTGCTGCTGGCGCCCCGGGCGAGGAAGTAGAACATGCGGTTGTTGGGGCCCGAGCTGTAGTGCACGTCGATGCTGCCGATGCCCGAATACCAGGCATCCTTGGAACCGCCGTCCTTGCTGGGCTTGTACATGTAGCGCAGCGCCGTGCCGGGGTGGCCCCAGCTGTTCTCGAACATGGTGTAGTTGGCCGTGATGGTGCCGGAACCCGCGGCGTCGGGCACCACCGCGCCGGTGCCGCCGCCGCCCAGGACGTAGAACTCGACGGCGGTGCCGAAGATGTCCGAGTTGGATTCGTTCAGGCCGCCGGACTCGCCGCTGTAGGTCAGGTTGGCCGTGTTGGCGCAGACGCCGTGGGTCATCTCGTGGCCCGCGGTGTCGAGATCCGCCTCACCCACGGAACCGCCGCCGGCCGGGTCGCCGTCGCCATAGGTCATGCAGAAGCAGCTGTCCTGCCAGAAGGCGTTGTCGTAGCTGCTGCTGTAGTGCATGCGGCTGAAGGTGGCCTTGCCCGTGTTGTCGATGCCGTTGCGGCCATAGACGTTCTTGAAGAAGTCCCAGGTGGCCTGGAGGCCGCGGTGGGCGTCCACGGCGGCGGTCTGGCCGATGTCACCGGTGGTGGAGTTCGTCGTGCCCGAGCCGTAGGCGGCGCCCAGCTGGCCCCAGGTGTTGTCGGGATCGGTGTAGATGGTGCCGTTGCCCGTGGTGGCGTGGTTCAGGTTGGTGGTGATGTTGTTGCCGAAGGTGCCGCCGGTGCCGCGGGTCATGTCGCGCATCTCGAAGCCCGAGGTGACGCTGTTGGTGTTGATGCTCACCGTGCCGTACCACTGGGACTTGCCGGTGCCGGTCACGCCGCTGGTGTGCAGGGAGTTCCAGTCCTTGATCACCGCGCCGGTGTGGGCGTTGATGAGGAAGTCGTGCTCGCGGGTCTCCAGGCGGCCGTTCATCAGCTCGGCGTGCACGTGGTAGGCCAGGGTGTAGCGGACCACCTGGGTCACCAGGTCCTCGCCGTTGAGTTCCTGGTCCGTCACGTTCCGGCGGCCGGGCTTGCGGATGGAAGTGGTCTCGGGGACGATCACCAGCTCGACGGCGGGGGCGGCGCTGTAGGGGCCCTTGGGGGACAGGATGCGGTGGGCCGCCGCCAGGGCCTCGGTCTCGGAGAGGGAGGGCGTGGTGGAGATGTTGATGTTGCGGTGGAGCGCGTCGGTGTTGGGCAGGAAGGCGCCTTCCTGGTCCACGTGGGTGATGACGTCGCCGCCCCAGACCTTCACGCCGTCCACCCGCTGCTGGAAGCGCGCGTGCGTCTGGCCGAGCTCATCGCTGAAATAGGTGCGCAGCTCGAAGTTGTTGCGGGCGTCGAGGCCCATGTCCTGGCGCAGGCTGAGGAGGCGCGACTGGGCGTTCTCGGCGTGGACGCGGGCTTCGGGCGACTGGGCCTGCGCCGCGAGGGCGATGGCGAGGGCGGTGAGGACGGGCAGCGGGCGGATCTTCAAGGGGATCCCTCCAATGGGGGAAAGCCCGCCGGGCGCGAAGGCCTGGCGGGGCGTGAGTGGGGTTGAAAGATCGGGGATGGTGGTTCAACTTCCCACCCGGGCCCGTTAATTGGTGTGAAGAGTGGTGAATTGTTGTTAAGGAAAGCGCCTCCCGGGCACGAAAAAGGCCGCCTCGCGGCGGCCTTTTTCTCGAGCGGAGGACGGCTCGAACGACTAGAACGTCATTTTGAGCGTGTAGGTGCCCGCGGTGCCGGTGGAGCCGGAGTAGAAGATCACCTTCGCGTAGCGGACGAAGGCCGAGGTCCCCGTGTTGGTGACGCTCACGGAATCCACCGCGCCGGTGCCGTTGGTGGCGCTGCCGATCTGGGTGACGTTGCTGTTGTAGACGTACAGGTCGTAGTCGGACGACGCGTTGGGGGTCAGGGTGGTGACCATGGTGCGGCCGGCGCCCAGGGTGCACTTGTACCAGTCCTGGTCCGTGCTGGAGGCCATGGTGCCGCTGATGGTGGTGCCCGAGGTGGCGATGCTCTGGGCGGCGGTGGAGGAGTTGTTGGGCTCGACTTCCGCGTTGCCGGTGGGCGGGGGAGGCGTCGTGCCACCCCACTTGGCGCCGACATTGATGGCGGCGTAGGCGTTCCACACGGCCTGCTCCTCGGCGGTGCCGGCGCCGTAGAGCTCCTTGGCGGCGGCGATGGCGCCGGTGCGGGCGGCGGCGTAGTTCGAGCTGGAGGTGAGCTTGGTGGTGAGGGTGCGGTACCAGATGCGGGCGGCCTTGTCGTTGCCGATGCCGGTCATGCCGCCTGGCAGGTAGGAGCTGTAGTTGTTGGCGCTGCTGACGGTGCCGGCGCCCTGGCTGAGGAAGTAGAAGAAGCGGTTGTTCGGACCCGAGCTGTAGTGCACGTCCATGGAGCCCAGGGAGCTGCTCCAGGCGTTGGGGCTGGAGCCGTCGAGGCTGGGCTTGTCCATGTAGCGCAGGGGGGAGGCGTTCAGCTGCTCGCCGATCTTCCAGTTGCCGCCGGTGCTGCCGATGGTGGAGCCGGAGCCGCCGCGGGCGTAGAACTCGATCATCGTGCCGAAGATGTCCGAGTTGGACTCGTTCAGGCCGCCGGACTCCCCGGAGTAGGTGAGGTTCGCGCTGTTGGCGCAGACGCCGTGGCTCATCTCGTGGCCGGCCACATCCAGGGCGGTCAGCGTGGTGAAGCTGCTGCCGTCGCCGTAGGTCATGCAGAAGCAGCTGTCGGACCAGAAGGCGTTGTCGTAGCTGTTGCTGACGTGCACCCGGCTGTAGGTGGCCTTGCCGGCGCCGTTGATGCCGTTGCGGCCCATGACGTTCAGGAAGAAGTCCCAGGACTTCATCATGCCGAACATGGCGTCCACAGCGGCGGTCTGGCCATTGGCGGCGGTGGTGGAGGAGCCCTCGACGTAGTTGGCGCCGTCGCCCCAGGTGTTGTCGGCGTCGGTGTAGATGGAACCCGTGGCGGTGGAGGTCGTCGTGGCGTGGTTGCTGTTGGTCACCACATTGTTGCCGAAGGTGCCGCCGGTGCCGCGGGTCATGTCCCGCATCTCGAAGCCCGAGGTCACGCTGTTGGTGTTGATGCTGATGGTGCCGTTGTACTGGGACTTGCCGGTGCCCGTCACGCCGGCGGTGTGCAGGTCGTTCCAGCTGGCGAGGATGGCGCCGGTGTGGGCGTTGATGATGAAGTCGCTGTGGCGGATGCCGTCCAGCTCGTTCTCGAGCTCGATGTGCACGTGGTAGGCCAGGGTGTAGCGCGTCACCTGGCGGGAGAAGTCCATCGCGTTGGCCTCTTCGTCGGAGGTCGCGAAGCGGTTGCCCGGGCGGCGCATGTCCACGGTCTCGGGGTAGACGATCAGCTCTGCGCTGGGGGCGATGGAAAAATCGCCCTTGGGGGCGACTTCGTTGCGGACGATGGCCAGGACTTCGGAATCCGTGAGGCTGGCGGTCGTGTTGAGGCGGATGTTGACCTTGTGGTCGGCGGTCATCGGGAGGAGTTGGCCCTCCTCGGTGGTGTGCATGATGACTTCGCCGCCCCACACCTTCACGCCGTTGTAGGTCTGCTGGAAGCGCGTGTGGGTCTGGTTCAGGTCGTCCACGTGGAGGGCGCGCATCCTGAAGTCGCTGCTGCCGTCCAGGCCCATCTCGGTCCGCTGGGACTGGAGGCGCGCGGTGGCGGCGTCCGAATGCTGGCGGGCGATCTGGGCGCGGTCGGCGGCGAAGGCCGAGCCGGCGGCCAGCAGGGAGGCGATGAGGGAGAGGGAGATGCGGCCCTTCAAGGTTGCCATTGGCAACTCCTGTGAGAAGAGTGAGGGTGGGCGCCGCCTCCGGCCGCCGCCGAAGGATCCGTGCCTCTGGCGGTGCGGCCTGAGGCAGGCAGCGGGAGTCTTCAGGTGCGCTGAAGCCGAGTTTTTTGAAAGGAGCTTGGGGGACTGGCGTCCACTCTCGGGGCGGGGGTCGGAAGCACCTAGTTAAGCGTTGTTAATTTTGATGGAAGCACTTTCCAATAGCTGGAAACCCGCGCCACGGCGGGCTTCACGGTGCCGTGATCCTGGACAATTCCGGCATGGGCCGGGCCTCAGCTCCGCTTGAGGGACTTCTGGCGGGGCTTCCGGGGCCGGGACTCCTTGCCGGGCTTCTCCGGCTTTCGGCGGGGCTTGCCTTCAGCCTTGGCGGGCCGGGCCTTGGGCCGGGCTTTCGCCTTGGGCTTGGGGGCGGCCGCAGGCGCGGCCTTGGGAAGGTTTTCCGCCCCGGCCTGCGAGGGCTCGGCGCCGGGCTTGGACTCGCTGCCCTTGAAACGCCGGCGGTGGGCGTCGCCCTCGGCGTGTTCCTTCTTCCGGCCGGGCTTCAGGCCCATGCCCGGGTCGATGACCTGGCGCACCTTCGCCGCGTCCGCGGGGGCCTCGTCACCGGTCTGCTTCTTCTGGACGCTGAGGCGGATGGGCGTGCCGATGAAGCCGAAGGCCTCCCGCAGCCGGTTCTCGAGGTAGCGCATGTAGCTGAAGTGCAGGCCCCGGTCCGTGTTGGCCTTGATGACGAAGCTCGGCGGCCGCGTGCCCACCTGGGTCATGAAGTAGAGCTTGGGCCGCTTGCCCTCCAGGTAGTGGGGAGACATGCCCGCCACCGCCTCCCGCAGGAAGCCGTTGAGCTTGCCCGTGGGGACCCGCCGGGAGTGGGCCGCGGCCACTTCCTTGATGAGGCCGAAGAGTTTTTGCACCCGCTGGCCGGTGAGGGCGCTCACGAAGGTCATGGGGGCGTGGTTGAGGAAGCCCAGGTCGTGCCGGATCTTCTCTTCGAAGGCCAGCACGGTGTAGGTGTCCTTGGGGACGAGGTCCCACTTGTTCACCACGAGGATCACCGCGGCCCCGGCGTCCTGGGCGTACCCGGCGACCACCGCGTCCTGGTGGGTGACGCCCTCCACGGCGTCGATGAGGAGGAGGCTCACGTCCGCCCGGGCCATGGCCTGCTTGGCCTTGAGGATGGAGAGGATCTCGGCGCCTTCGGAGGTCTTGCCCTTGCGCCGGATGCCGGCGGTGTCGATGAGGCGCCAGACCTGCTCCTCGGCGGTGAAGACCGTGTCCACGGCGTCCCGGGTGGTGCCCGCCACTTCGCTGACGAGGCTACGCTCGTAGCCCAGCAGCTTGTTGGTGAGGGAGCTCTTGCCCACGTTGGGCCGGCCGATCATGGCGAGCCGCAGCTCGTCCTGCAGCTCGTGGTGCTCGGCGTCGTCGGGGTGGCGGTGGAAGGGGAGCAGCTCCCGGATGCGGTCCAGCAGCTCCGGCACGCCGGAGCCGTGGGCGGCGGACACGGCGCGCACCTCCTCGATGCCCAGCCCGTAGAAGGCGCCGTCCGGGGCGCCGCCCTTCATGCCGTCCAGCTTGTTCACCGCCAGGAGGCAGGGCTTGCCCATGCGGATGATCCGGGAGGCGATCTCCTCGTCCCCGGTGGTGACGCCGGAGTGGCCGTCCACCATCAGCACCACCACGTGGGCGTCCTTCAGGGCCTGTTCCGCCATGCGGGTGATGCCCGAGGTGATGACGTCCTCGCCCTCGTAGTCCAGGCCGCCGGTGTCCACCAGCTCGAAGACCTCCTCGGGGGTGCCTTCCTCGTCCAGGCAGGTGACGCGGCCGTAGCTGCGGTCCCGGGTCATGCCGGGGAGGTCGTGGACCAGGGCCGCCCGAGTGCGGGTGAGCCGGTTGAAGAGGGTGGACTTGCCCACGTTGGGGCGTCCGCAGAGGGCGACGAGGGGGAGTTTCATCTGGGGGGCTTATCCTTAATTATTCAGTCTTACAGAGAGGAACGTGGATGCACGCTGCGACTTTCCATCCCTCCGTTGCCGCCGCTCTTTTCCAACCCCTCGCGGACCTTTGGGCCGTCATCGAAGTGAAGTCTGGGAAGCGGAATGTGCATGGGCATCACCTTGCGTTCTGTGTCCTTGCATTCATCACCCTAGAGTCTTGGGTTTGCAGGCTCTCGATCAGCCCAGGAGAAGATCTCTTTGCCTTGCTCAAACGCCTTCGGGCTTCGGCAGCACTTAGTGATGATGTAGAAGAATTCTTTGTGCTAAGGAACGCCATCTCCCATGGGCATCTATTAGAGGAAATCCAGTCGTGGAGCCCGGTAGGTCAGATTCGGACGAAGAGGGGCAATCGGCTCGTCGGCCTGACGAATGGTCGATTCGAAAAGCGCGTTGACCAAACGTCCCTACGAACTCACCGAATGAAATTCCATGTGAACCCATCAACGGTTGATGGATCAGATTCCAGGAAGTCCGCGAGGACTCTTCTCAGAATCTTGAAGTTCCTGTCAAAGCATGGGCTTCCCCATCCTGAAACGGGTGGTGTGAAAGTCTGGTTCCCTCACCTCCAGTCGAATCATGGAAGCGCTAACCAGTTAACTATTCAGGCGTTTCTCGAACGAGTGAGCTCTCAGATTGCTTGATGAGGTACTTGGAGAAGAGTCGGGGTTGGGAATCTTGCGGGCGAGATCTGCCTCCAGGCACTCGCAAACCCGCATCGCCGGGGCTCGAACCCGGTTTCGGCCGTTGGCCGAAACCCGCGGCCTGGCTGCGGGCGGGGATCCCGCTACGCGGGACCGGCCTCGACGCTCCCGCGTCTCGTCCTTCCCCTACCCCCGCGCCAGGCCGATCGCGGCTTCTCGCCCCGTCAGCCCCAAACAAAAAGCGCCCCTGCTGGGGCGCTTCTTGTTTTGGCGGGGCTGACGGGGCTCGAACCCGCGACCTTCGGCGTGACAGGCCGACACTCTAACCGACTGAGCTACAACCCCAAGTTTTCAACACCGGTTCTCCTTGTCAGGGGAGGTGGTGGGCGATGACGGACTCGAACCGCCGACATGCTGCGTGTAAAGCAGCTGCTCTACCGACTGAGCTAATCGCCCGCCGTCGCCGAACCAAAATCCTCCCATGGGGAGGGGGGTGCGTCAACGCAAAACCTTGCCGTTGAGGAGCCCCGGCCCGGCTGATAGAGTTTGAAGGTTTCTGCCCGCGAGGTGTGTCGGTCAGGAGCGAGTGTGGTTCTGTCCCGGACCGGCTGCAGGGCCGGGGATCGCCCGGGGATCATGGAGGCAACGTGGATTTGGCAGGCTTGGTGATCGCATCGGCACTCGAACCGGTTGAGAAGAGCCTTCTCGCCTCGCTGCCCGACCCCATGCGGCCGGACCTGCCCGCCCTAGGCTTCGTGATCGTCCTGATCATCCTGCTGTTCTTCTATCTCCGCTCGGTCTTCTTCAACCCCATCACCAAGCTGATGAACCAGCGGGAGAAGGACATGAATGCCGGCAGCGACGCCAAGGCCGCCGCTGCCGCCGCCATCGAAGCCCGGCAGGCGGACTACAGCGCCCGGCTCAAGGAGCTGCGCGCCCAGGCCTTCGCCCACAAGAAGGCCCTGTCCGAAGCCGCCGCCCAGGAGAAGCAGGCCCTGCTGGCCGAAGCCCGGACCAAGGCCACTGGCCACCGGGAACTGACCCTGGACTCCCTGCGCACCCAGCAGGCCCAGGCCAAGTCGGACCTCACCGCCCAGGTCGACGCCCTTTCCGATTCCATGGTCCAGCACCTCCTGAAGCAGGCCTGAGCGATGAAGCCGACCCGGTTCCTCCCCCAGATCATCCTCGGCGCCGCCCTCGCGGCCGCGCCCCTGGCGGCCCAGCACGCGCCGGAGCCCCCGGCGCACGCCCAGACCGAAGGCCAGGCAGCCCCCAAGGCCGAAGGTCATGAAGCTCCCAAGGCCGAGGGCCACGAAACCCCCGCAGCGGGCGAACATGGCGCGGCGACGGCAGGCCATGGCGCGGCCGCTGAGGGCCACGGCGAAGGCGCCCATCACGGGCCGGCCATCAAGCTCTTCGGCATGGAGCTGGGCTCCGGGGCGCAGAACCTCGTCAAGCTCATCAACTTCCTCATCTTCGCCGGCGGCCTCTTCTTCCTCCTGAAGGGCGCCCTGTCCGCGGCCTTCAAGGCCCGCACCCAGGACGTGGAGGAGCGCCTGGCCCAGGCGGAGAAGGACAAGGCCGAGGGCGAAGCCCAGATGAGGCTCCTGGAGGAGCGCATGTCGGGGCTGCAGGCCGAACTGGACGGCATCCTCGCCAAGGCCGATGCGGACGCCGCCGCGGAGAAGGCCCGCATCCTGGACGCGGCGAAGGCCGAGGCCGCCAGCATCCTCGCCCAGGCCCAGGCGGACATTTCCGCCCACCAGCGCGCCGCCGAAGCCGAACTCCGGGCCCTCGTCGCCGAACTGGCGGTGGAAGGCGCCACCCAGCGCCTCCAGGCCCAGCTCCACGGCGCCACCGCCGCCACCGCCATCGACCGCGCCATCCAGCAGGTCGGCGCTTCCTCCGGAGGCCTCCAGTGAGCAACCGACTCGCGGCGCGCCGCTACGCCAAGGCCCTCGTCGAGATCGGGGAGATCCAGGGCAACCTGATGCTGCTCCAGCACGAGCTGGGGGAAGTCACGGCCCTGGTCAAGGGCAGCGCCGACCTCACGCGCCTGGTCCTCAACCCGCTGGTGGTGCCCCGGCAGAAGGCCGTGGTCTTCGAGATGGTGCTGCGCCAGGCCGGCGTGGGCCTCACCTTGTGCAACTTCTTCAAAGTCGTGGCGGAAAACGCCCGCCTGAACCTGATCCACGAGATCGAGTCCGCCTTCCGGGAGCTCGTGGACGAACGGGCCGGCGTCGTGGAGGCCCGGGTCACCACCGCCCAGCCCCTCACCGACGCCCAGTCGAAGGCGCTCCAGGCCTCGCTGGCCACCCGGACCGGGAAGTCCATCCGCCTCGTCGCGGCCCAGGATTCCACCCTGCTCGGCGGCGTCAAGGTGCAGGTGGGCTCCACCGTCTTCGACGCCTCGCTCCAGGGCCGGCTCCGGCTCCTGAAGCAGCAGCTCCTCACCGCCTAACCCAGACCTTCATACCCAGCTTTCGGAGGAATTCATGGACATCCGCGCGGAAGAGATTTCCCGCATCATCCGCAGCCAGATCGAGGGCTTCGACGCCCAGGTGGACGTGGCCGAGGTCGGCACCGTCATCAGCGTCGGCGACGGCATCGCCCGCGCCCACGGCCTGGAGAAGGTCATGGCCGGCGAGCTGCTGGAGATGACCGACGGCGTGATGGGCCTCGCCTTCAACCTGGAAGAGGACAACGTCGGCATCATCATCCTGGGCAGCTCCGACGCCATCAAGGAAGGCGACACGGTCAAGCGCACCGGCAAGATCATGTCCGTGCCCGTGGGCCCCGCCTTCGTAGGCCGCGTGGTGAACGCCCTGGGCGAGCCCATCGACGGCAAGGGCCCCATCCAGGCCGCCAAACTGAACCCCATCGAGCAGATCGCCCCGGGCATCGTGGACCGCAAGAGCGTGCACGAGCCCATGCAGACCGGCCTGAAGGCCATCGACTCCCTGATCCCCATCGGCCGCGGCCAGCGCGAGCTGATCATCGGCGACCGCCAGACCGGCAAGACCGCCGTCGCCGTGGACACGATCATCAACCAGAAGGACACCGGGGTCATCTGCATCTACGTCGCCATCGGCCAGAAGCGGTCCACCGTGGCCCAGGTGGTGAAGACCCTCGAATCCTACGACGCCATGAAGCACACCATCGTGGTGAGCGCGACGGCCTCCGAGCCCGCCCCCCTGCTCTTCCTCGCCCCCATGACCGGCGCGGCGCTGGGCGAGTACTTCATGTGGCACGGCAAGGACGGCCAGCCGAGCAGCAAGGAGAACCCTGGCGGCCACGTGCTCTGCATCTACGACGACCTTTCCAAGCAGGCCGCGGCCTACCGCGAGATCTCGCTGCTGGTGCGCCGTCCTCCCGGCCGCGAAGCCTACCCCGGCGACGTGTTCTACCTGCACAGCCGCCTCCTCGAGCGCGCCTGCAAGCTCTCCGACGAGCGCGGCGCGGGTTCGCTGACCGCCCTGCCCGTCATCGAGACCCAGGCCGGCGACGTGTCCGCCTACATCCCCACCAACGTCATCTCCATCACCGACGGCCAGATCTTCCTGGAATCCGACCTCTTCAACGCCGGCGTCCGCCCGGCGGTGAACGTGGGCATCTCCGTGAGCCGCGTGGGCGGTTCCGCCCAGATCAAGGCCATGAAGTCCGTGGCCGGCACCATCAAGCTCGACCTCGCCCAGTATCGCGAACTGGCGGCCTTCGCCCAGTTCGGCTCCGACCTGGACAAGGCGACCCAGGCCCAGCTGAATCGCGGCGTCCGGCTCGTCGAGATCCTCAAGCAGGGCCAGTACCAGCCCATGCCCGTGGAGAAGCAGGTCGCGTCCATCTGGATGGCCACCAACGGCTACGTGGATGACGTCCCGGTCGCCCAGGTCCGCCGCTTCGAGAAGGAGTTCGTCGAGTACCTCGACATCAACGCCCCCGAGGTGCTGCGCGGCATCAAGGATACGAAGGCCCTGAGCGACGACGCCAAGTCGGCCCTCAAGAGCCAGGTCGCCGCCTTCAAGGAAGGCTTCCTCGCCGCCTTGAACGCCCCGGCCGCAGGCGCTGGAGCCTAAGCCATGGCCGGCCTCCAGGACATCCGGCGGCGCATCCGCTCGGTCAAGAACACCCAGCAGGTCACCAAGGCCATGAAGATGATCTCCGCGGTGAAGCTGCGGAAATCACAGGAACGGCTCGTCTCCCTGCGCCCCTACGCCGGCAAGATGCGCGACGTGGCCAAAAGCGTCGTCGGCCGCATCAAGGGCCACGTGGCCGCCGAGCAGCTCAATCTCGGCCCCGAGGCCAGGCTGTTCCTGGACCCCCGGGAGGAGAAGCGCATCCGCGTGGTCCTCGTGGCCTCCGACAAGGGCCTTTGCGGCGGCTTCAACGCCAACGTCATGAAGGCGGCCAACGCCTTCCTGGACACCCGCGCCAAGGAGGCGGTGGTCCTGGACGTGGTGGGCAAGCGCGCCGTGGACTACGCCCGCAAGAAGGGTTTCAAGGTCCACAAGGAGTACCTCGGCATCCCCCTGACGGGTCTCGAGCGGGTGAGCCGCGAGGTGTCCGACGATGCCGCCAAGCAGTACCAGACCGGCGAGATCGATGCCCTCTACGTGATCTTCAACGAGTTCCATTCCGCCATGAGCCAGGATCCGCAGGTGGTCCGCATCTTCCCCATGGACCTGGACGCGCCGGCCGTGGACGCCAAGTCCGAGACCGCCCACCTCCTCGAGCCCGATCCCAACACGACGCTCGAAGCCCTGCTTCCCCGTTTCGTGGAGACCGAGCTCCTGCGCGCGCTGCTGGAATCCTCCGCCTCCGAGCATGGCGCCCGGATGGCCGCCATGGACAAGGCCAGCAACAACGCCGGCGAGATGATCGGCAAGCTGACCCTGACCATGAACAAGATCCGCCAGGCCTCCATCACGAACCAGATCATCGAGATCGTGTCCGGGGCGAACGCCTGAACCGTCCGCCTTCCCGCGCTGAGCCCCGTCCCACCCGCCACTCCCTTCGCTCCGAGGTCCCCATGTCCAACACGAACACCGGCCGCGTGATCGCCATCGTCGGCCCCGCCGTGGACGTCGAATTCGACGCCAACCTGCCCGAGATCATGAACGCCCTCCTCACGGAGATCACCGACCCGGTCACCAAGACGACCAGCACGGTGACCCTGGAAGTGCAGCAGCACCTGGGCGAGAACCGCGTCCGCTGCGTGGCCATGCAGCCCACCGAGGGCATGATCCGCGGCCAGGTGGTGCGCGACACCGGCTCCCCCATCAACGTGCCCGTGGGCCCCGAGACCCTGGGCCGCATCATGAACGTGGTGGGCCTGCCCGTGGACGAGCGCGGCCCCATCGGCCACAAGATGACCCTGCCCATCCACCGCGAAGCCCCCAAGTACGACGAGCTGAACACCACCTCGGAGATGTTCGAGACGGGCATCAAGGTCATCGACCTCCTCGAGCCCTACGCCAAGGGCGGCAAGATCGGCCTCTTCGGCGGCGCCGGCGTGGGCAAGACCGTGCTGATCATGGAGCTCATCAACAACATCGCGAAGGGCCACGGCGGCTACTCCGTGTTCGCCGGCGTCGGCGAGCGCACCCGCGAGGGCAACGACCTCTGGCACGAGATGATGGATTCGGGCGTCATCGACAAGGCCGACCTCTCCAAGAGCAAGGTGGCCCTGATCTACGGCCAGATGACCGAGCCGCCCGGCGCCCGCGCCCGCGTCGCGCTGACCGGCCTCACGGTGGCCGAGTACTTCCGCGACGAGGAAGGCAAGGACGTGCTGCTCTTCGTGGACAACATCTTCCGCTTCACCCAGGCCGGCTCCGAAGTGTCCGCGCTCCTGGGCCGCATGCCTTCCGCCGTGGGCTACCAGCCGACCCTGGCCACGGAGATGGGCCAACTCCAGGAACGCATCACTTCCACGAAGAAGGGCTCCATCACCTCCGTGCAGGCGGTGTACGTGCCCGCCGACGACTACACCGATCCGGCGCCCGCCACCACCTTCGCCCACCTGGACGCCACCACCAACCTCTCCCGCGAGATCGCGGCGCTGGGCATCTACCCGGCGGTGGATCCCCTGGCCTCCACCTCCCGCCTGCTGGATCCCCGCATCCTCGGCGACCACCACTACAACACCGCCATGCGCGTGAAATCCATCCTCCAGAAGTACAAGGAGCTCCAGGACATCATCGCCATCCTGGGCATGGACGAGCTCTCCGACGACGACAAGCTCGTGGTGGCCCGCGCCCGCAAGATCCAGCGCTTCCTGTCCCAGCCCTTCTTCGTGGCCGAGCAGTTCACCGGCATGGCGGGCAAGTACGTGAAGCTCGAGGACAGCATCAAGGGCTTCAGCGAGATCTGCGACGGCAAGTGGGACCACCTGCCCGAGCAGGCCTTCTACCTCGTCGGCACCATCGAAGAGGCCGCGGAGAAGGCGGAAAAGATGGCAGCCTCGGTCTAACAAGCCACACGCCAGCTCATTGGAACCGCCCATGGAACGTTCAGCCGATCACACCCAGGTCTCGCGTATCCGCGCAGCGGATACCGAGAAGATGGCAGCCTCGGTCTAACGAACCACACGCCAGCTCATTGGAACCGCCCATGAAACGTTCAGCCGATCACACCCAGGTCTCGCGTATCCGCGCAGCGGATACCGAGAAGATGGCCGCTTCGGTCTAAGCCAGAAATCCTGAGGAAGCCCCATGCCCGAACCCATCCAGCTCGAAGTGGTCACGCCCCAGCGGCGCGTGTTTTCCGCGTGGGTGTCCGAAGTCTCCTTTCCCTCGGAACACCGCGGCTACTACGGCATCCTGCCGGGCCACACGCCGGTGATGACGCCCCTGGGCAACGGGCTGATCTACTACACCCAGGACGGGCAGCGCCACTGGCTCACGGTCTTCGGCGGCTTCGCCGAGGTCGGGCCGGACCACGTCACCATCCTCGCCCGGGATTCGGAGACCGTGGACATGATCGATCCCACCCAGGCCGAGGCCGATCGCGTCCGCGCCCTCAAGCTGCTCAAGGAGGCCCAGACCGAGCACGACCTGGCGGACGCCAAGGCGGCCCTGGACGTCAGCCTCGTGCGCATCCAGGCGTCGGGCCATCCCGGCGGCCACGGCTACTGAAGTCTCCAATCCCCGAGACAGGGCCGGCCTTGCCGGCCCTGTCTCGTTTTCCATTGTTTTTCCAAGTCCCCTGGGCGCATGATGGCCTCCCATGTCCGATGAACCGATCCTCGATCCGGCACCCTTGAAGACCCTGGCGTCCTTCGGCTCGGAGATCCCGCAGGAGATGATCGCGCTCTTCGAGGAGGAGATGGCCATCCGGATCCGCGGGCTGGAGGCGGCCCTGGCTTCGGGAAACATCGAGGAGGCGCGGATTCACGCCCACAGCGCCCGGGGCGGTGGCGGCAACCTCGGCCTGAAGCGCTTCGCCGAAGTGGCTTCCGCCGCCGAGCATGCCGCCAAGGACGGGGACCTCGCGGCCCTGCCTGCCCTGGTCGCCCAGCTCCGCGACCTCTACGCGCCCTCCCTGGAAGCCCTGAGGACCGAGTTCCCGGCCTAGTGCTGCCTGACCGCTAGAATTCCAGCACCGCGTTCTGCTCCAGCAGGCGGATGCGCTTGTCTGGGATGGCCTTCAACTGCGGCAGCATCACCGGCCGGTCGCCGGGGGTCAGGTGATAGATGCCTACGGGGACATCAGCGGCGAGCTTCTTCAGCTCCTCGCCGAGCTTGTTGGGAGTCAGGTGCTTGCTGGCCTCCGCCAGCCAGGCCTGCTCGTTGGGAAAGCTGGCCTCGGTGATGAAGTACTTCAGGTGCTTGGTCGCGTTGGCGATCTCGTAGATGCGGTCGGTCTCCGCCGTGTCGGAGGTGAAGATGAAGGCGCTCTTCCCGTCGTCCACCTTGTAGCCCACGCAGGGGACGAGATGGTTCACCCGGATGGGCGTGATGGCCAGGCCTTCCACTTCGTAGACCTTTTCGGGCTCGATCTCCGTGTAGCGGATGATGGGCTTGTCCGGGCTGGGGATGACGCTGAAGTCCGGCCAGAGCTCGTCGTTGAAGAGATGGCGGCGCAGGACGTCGAGGGTTTCCGGCAGGGCGTGGATCACCACCGGGTCCTCGATGTGGCCGAAGAGGTTCTTGGTGAAGAAGGGCAGCGTGCAGATGTGGTCCAGGTGGGAGTGGCTGATGAAGATGTGGCGGATGCGGATCTGCTCGTCCACCGTCAGGGCCTGGGTGATGGAGCCCGCATCGATGGCCACAGTGCCGTTGACGAGCAGGCCTGTCAGGCGCTCGCCGTCGGCCTCGCCGCCGGAACAACCCATGATGCGGAGCTGCATGTTTCCTCTGGAATCACGGAATGATAGCCGTAGTCCTGCCGGGAAAACAGCGCGGTTAGAACCTCAGGCCCACATAAACGGCCGCCTGGGCCTGGGGCGCGAGGGCCTCGCGGGTGTCGCCGGTGGAGAAGAGGTTGCCGTCCTGCTTGCGCAGGGGCGCCGAGAACTCGACGCGGATGATGGGGGAAAGCACCGGCAGAGGCAGGCTGAACCCGAAGCCCAGCCGGGCCCAAGGCCGGTCCACGGTGCTGGAGCCATTGCCGGAGGCGAGCCCGGTCCAGGCCAGGCGCTCGTGGCGCATCTCCAGCCCGGCGTGGATGCTCACCAGGAACTTCCAGTCCACCTGGGCTCCGACGGCGCCGTAGGAGACGCCCATGCGGCCCCGGGTGACGACGCCCAGGGGGCTTTTGGCCACCAGGTCCGCTTCGGATTCGGGCCGGTAGGAGGCCGTGACGCCGATCTCCGCCACCTTGAGGTTGATGAGCGTGTAGCCCATGCGGACGCCGAACCCCGTGGGGCTCACGGCGTCGTAGCGGTTGCCGGCGGCGTCCACCTGGGCCTTGCCCACCAGCTTGTCGGCGAAGAGGCCCACTTCTCCGGCGGCGGCTGGCAGGGCGGACAGGGCGAGGCAGAAGGCGAGGCGGGCTGGACGGCGCATGGAGCTCCCGAAGGTCGATGGGCCATCATTCCCAGGCCGCGGGAGCCGGGTCAATTGATACCCTTCGGGGATGGCCCGCGCCTCCCTGCGTTTCCTCCTTCTGGACGGCTTCGACCCGGACACGGGCGAACTCGCCCTGCGGGTGGGCTATATCGGGGCGGAGCCCGTGGGGCCGGCCCTGATCCGCATCAAGCTGCACCTGGGTCGCGCCGGCGATCCCCTCGCCTCCCTGAAGAAGGAACTCCAGACCCACGTGCAGATGCCCCTGCCGCCGCTCTGGGATCGCGGCCTGAAGGTGATCATCCGCGCCGTGGAGGATGAGCTCTCCGCCCCGGAGGGCCGCCACCCCGGCCGCTACACCTGGGTGCAGACCCAGGTGCTCCACCCCGCCGACGAGCGCCGCTGCACCCTGAACCATCCCGTGCAGCGGCAGGTGGACATCCTCGTGGAATGGGCCCAGCGGATGGAGCAGGACGGCGAGCCCCGCCGGTCCCTGGAATTCCTGGAGCGGCTCCTGCTGCTGAGCCCCCGCCATGCCGGGGCCCTCGCCTGGCTGACCCGGCTGCTCCGCGCCCAGGGCATGGTGCCGGAAAGCCTGGAGACCGCCACCCGGTGGGCCAGGGAGGAACCCCGCAGCGGCGAGGCCCACATCCGGCGCGGCGAAGCCCTGCTCCACCTGGAGCGCCCGCGGGAGGCCCTGGAAGCCTTCAAGACCGCCCTCCAGCTCGACCCCCTCCAGGCCCAGGCCCACCTTGGGGCGGGCCAGTCCGCGAGCCTCCTGGGCGGGGATCCCTTCCCACACCTGGACGCCGCCCTGGAACTGGACCCGGCCTTCGCGAGGGCGGTCCTCAAGGAGACCTTCGATCACCGCCTGCTGGTGCCGGACGACGGCCGCCGGATCTACCCCTTCGATGAGATCCCGGCCCTGCTGGGCGTCAGCGGCGCCGAGGCCCGCGCCTACATCGAGCAGGAGGGCCTGCCCGCCACCACCGAAGGGGAGGTCCGGGAACCGGAACTGGCACGGTGGGTCGCGATCCAGAACCGCTACCTGCTCCAGCGGGCCGCCCTGCATTGGACGGCGCCCACCCCGAGACGGCTGCCGGAACTGGCCTGACCCCCGGTAGAGGCGGCGCCAGCACCTCTCAACATCGTTGCGGATTCCTTTGTCCACGGGCGTTTCAGGCCCGGCTCCGGAATTCGTTGCGAAGGCCATCGAGATGACGCACCTTTGGTGCGTTTCAGCCGCTATAGTGGTGAATTCCAGACCCACCCAGTAAGTTTTTCGAAGATTCCCCAAGGAGGAACTCATGGCCGTTCCACTCAACAAGGATCTCGCGGGATGGGGCGTGCCCATCAAGCTGCTCGGCGCCCTGTGCCTGGGCCTCCTCGCCGCGTGCGGCGGTGGCGGCGGAGGTGGCGGTAGCAGCACCCCGCCTCCGGCCCAGCCCTACGCTGAGCTCCTGTTCGTCGCCGACCAGTCCTCCATCCGGACGGTCAACGCCACCGGGACCACCCGCACCGAACTCGGCACCGCCACCCTGCCAGGGCTGCCCTGCACCTACACCCGCACCGGCAGCTTCGTGACGGTGACCTCCCCCAACCACGGGATCCGGAATGGGCTCTGGGTGGAACTGGTCTTCTCCGCCGGGACCGGCGGCACCGCCACCAGCGGGAAGTACAAGATCACGGTGGTGGACGCCAACAACTTCACCATCACCGACACCGCCAGCGGCGCCATCACCGGAGGCAAGGCCCTCCGGAAGACCGGCATCACCCTTCCGGCCACCTATACCCAGGCCGGCAACACCCTCACCGTGACCCTGGCCAACCATGGCCTGGCGTTCAACGACCTGGTCGCCCTCCAGTTCACCAGCGGCACCGCGACCAACCTCACCTGGAAGATCGCCTCCGTCACCGCGAACGACTTCACCCTCACCGTACCGACGGCCGCCACCACCAATGGCGCCGTCTCCGTCACCTTCGGCCACAACTACAGCATCTTCGACATCGCCATGCACCCCAGCGGCAAGTGGCTCTACGCCATGTCCATGTACGACTGCCCGTGGGGGAATCCCTACTGCTGGGGCGGCGACATGATCAGCCGCTTCGCCATCAACTGGACGACGGGGGCCCTGACCTTCGAAGAGTCCGTGCGGGCCATTGGCGAATCGAACTCCGACGCCCCGGTGGCCATGATCTTCTCCCCGGATGGCACCAAGATGTTCAACCAGGACGACGAGCTGGACGGCCTGCGCATGTGGAGCGTCAACACCACGACCGGGGCCCTGACCCATGTGGCCGCGACGGCCCCGAACACCACCAGTTCCCACGGCCTGGCGCTCTCCGCCGACGGCACCCGGATCTACCACGCGGATAATGTCTACACGGTCACTCCCACCACGATCACCCGCACCACCACCACCCCCGCCGGCCGATACGACAACGCCAACTTCATCATCGGCAACACCCTGTTCGGCGCCGGCACGGATTCGAACTGGACCATCCGCACCTACTCCCTGGCGACTCCGGACGCTCCGGCCCCCATCGCCTCGGTCGCCACCAAGACCGCCAACGAGGCCCGGCACATCACGCTCTCGCCCACGGGAAGCCGCATCGTCGCTTCCGGATGGGGCGGCCTGAAGTCCTTCTCCTATGACGGCGTCGCGATCACCCCCGTGGCCGCCGCCGCCGGCGAGCTCCGGGATGGCGGGGCGCCCTGGCCCGTGAACGGGACCACCCGCCGGATGTACCGCTACGTCAGCATGAACAAGGACAGCAATCTGCTGGCCGCCGCCTGGTTCACCAACTACCCCGGTAACGCGAACAGCATCTACAACAGCGGTCCGCCCTCCGGCTACATCCTGGCGAGCCTCGCCGCCGACGGGTCCCTGGCCCTGGTCTCCGACACCACGAACATGACCTATTCCAGGGTGGCGAAGTTCTTCAAGAAGCCGTGACGCGACACCTGTGAAGCATCGCCATGGGCGCCGCGAGGCGCCCTTGGCTTGTCTGTCCCGTCAGCGCCCCGCGGCGCCCGCAAGGATCCCGTCCAGCATGGATTCGTGCTCGTAGGGGCAGCGGCCCGCGGCGCAGTGCCGGAGGCCTTCGGAGGTGTACTTGGCGTAGCCGTCGGGGAACAGGGTCACCACGGTGCCGCCGCGCTCCCGGAGGCGTTGGGCGGCCAGGTAGTTGGCCCCTGACGAGATGCCGACGCAGAACCCGTGTTCCGCGCCGAGCTGCTGGGCGGCGGCCCGGGCCGCCGCGCCGGGGATCCGGACCACTTCGCCGATCAATGGGTGCAGGCCGCCCTGCCCGTTTCCCGCGAGGGCGGGAATGAATCCGTCGCCGATGCCGTAGATGGGATGGGCGCCGACGGAACCGCCGCTCATCACCGCCGATTCGTCCGGCTCGACGGCGACGATGAGGGCCTTCGGATTGGCCTCCCGGAGCGCCTGGCCGACGCCGATCAGCGTGCCGCCGGTACCGACGCCCGCCACGAACACATCCGGAGGTCCGAAGCCCTGCGCGGTGAGCTGGTCGAGAATCTCCCTCCCGGTGGTCTCCCGGTGGCAGTCCACATTCAGGGGATTGGAGAACTGGTCCGGATTGAAAGCTCCCCGTTCCGCCGCCAGCCGGTCCCGCACCGCCGCGGCCTCCGCGAAGCTGCCCTCCTTCGAGCAGAGCACCAGTTCCGCGCCGAGGGCCAAGATCGCGTCCTTGCGTTCCTCCGTCATGTTCTCCGGCATGACGATGGTGACCCTGCAGCCCAGGGCCCGGCCGAAGTGCGCCAGGGCGATGCCCGTGTTGCCGCTGGTGGCTTCGATGATCTCCATGCCCGGCCGCAGCAGGCCCAGGGCGACGCTCCTCGAAAGGATGTAGCGCGCGATCCGATCCTTCACGCTGCCGGTGGGGTGGACGCACTCGAGCTTGGCCCAGACGCCGTCCAGCCGGATCAGGGGGGTTGCCGCCGTGCCGCTATCGTAAAGATGCATGCCGTCCCTCCGGCGAATCCATGACCCTCCAAGCCTGGACTCTTCCGCCGCCACGGGCACCACGGTTGTGATTCCGCGCACCGGGGCGCAGCCAGGCCCCAGGACCCGAGGTGGCCCTGGCGTCTCCTCTAGTCGGTTTCCGGCGGACGCCAGAGCTGGGCCCAGTCCAGGATCTGGTGTCCCGGCATGGGGCGGGCGACGAAGTAGCCCTGG
Organism: Holophagaceae bacterium; assembly: GCA_016710635.1. Lineage (GTDB taxonomy): Bacteria > Acidobacteriota > Holophagae > Holophagales > Holophagaceae > JADJVL01. The sequence continues at coordinate 48,395 of JADJVL010000001.1, forward strand.
GCCAGATCGCACCCCAGGGACCTCAGCAGGTCCCATTCCGCCCTTGTCTCCACGCCCTCCGCCACGGTCTTGAGGCCGAGCTTCCGGGCCAGCTCCAGGCTGGTCTCCACGATGGTCCGGTTCCGGGGCAGCGAAGGGGCGTCCTTCGTGAAGGACTGGTCGATCTTCAGCTCGGTGAAGGGCACGTTGCTGAGCTGCTGGAGGGAGGAATAGCCCGTGCCGAAGTCGTCGATGGACAGCCCGAAGCCCTTCATCCGCAGGCGGGCCAGGACATTCAGGACCTTGGCCACCTCCCCCATGATCTCGGTCTCCGTCACCTCAAAGGTGATGCGCTGGGGCTCGCACCCGCCTTCCTGGACGATCCGCTGGAACCGGTCCGCGATGCCCACATCGGAAAAGCAGAGCATGGACACGTTCACCGCCGCGTCCAGGCGCAGGCCCCGTTCCTCCCAGGCCCGGAGGTAGGCGCAGGTCTGCTCGAGGATGGATTCCGTCAAGGCCAGGACGAGGCCCTCGAGTTCCATGCGGGGGATGAAGCGGACCGGGGAGACCACGCCGTGGCCCGCGCGGAACCAGCGCACCAGGGCCTCGACGCTGAGCACCTCGCCGGTGCGAAAGGAGACCTTGGGCTGGAAGAAGGCCAGGAATTCCCGGTTGCCCAAGCCCGCCTTCAGATCCTCCACGGTGAAGTCCAGTTCTTCCTCGGTTCCGTGCGAGGCCAGCGACCGGGGCTCGAAGCGCCCGAGGCAGGCCAGCAGCGCCTCCCGGGTCAGGGGCTTCGCGATGGCCCCCAGCACCTGAAGTCCATAGGCCCGGGCCATGGTCTCCACGGTGTTGAGGATCGACGGTTCCATGCCGCTCACCACGGCGATGGCCTGGGCCAGCCGCTGCTCAGCCAGGTGGCTGATGAACTCGATCCCATCCATCTCGGGCATGTCCAAGTCGCACAGCACCGCGTCCACCGGGGCGCCGCGGGCCGCCAGCGCGTCCAGGGCCTCACGGCCGTTGGCGGCCTCCAGGACATGCTCCGCGCCCAGGTCCCTGAGCAGCCGGATCAGCGCCCGGCGTTGGAAGTCATGGTCTTCCACGACCAGGAAGGTGAGGTTGGCGAAATCCACGGAAGGGGTTCCTGACTCCTGGGGTCCAAAGGGAAACGCCCGGCAAGGATGGATCCAAGTGCGGCGGCATGGCATCAAAACTTTCCAGGGAAGAAAGCGGCCACCAACGCCGGCGGCCGCAAAGGGGCCGAAGGGTCCATCATGGCCCTGCGCCAGGAGGACCGGACATGCGCTTCGTCTTCGAACAGGTGAGGGTCGGCGGCGACCGCAATTTCGGCTACCTCCTTGGGGACCGGGAGGCAGGCATCGGCCTGCTGGTGGACCCGTCCTTCGATCCGGAAGGCATGGTGGCCCGGGCCACGGCCCAGGGCCTGCGGATCACCCACATCCTGAACACCCACGGCCACCCGGACCACAGCAACGGCAACGCCACCGCCAAGGCCCTCACCGGCGCCCGGGTGGCGGCAGGCCCCGGCCACCCGGGCGACGCCGACCTGGAGCTCAAGGACGGGGACACCGTGGCCTTCGGTGCCTTCAGCCTGCGGGTGACCCACGTGCCCGGGCACTTTCCCGATCATCTCGCCTTCCTCGTCGAAGGGCTGGATGCGGGCCTCACCGGCGACCTGCTGTTCGTGGGGAAGGTGGGCGGCACCGGCAGCGACGCGGATGCAAGGGTGGAGTGGCAGAGCCTGCAACGCCTGCTGCGGCTGTGGCCGCCTGAAACGACCCTCTGGCCCGGCCACGACTACGGTGCCCGGCCCAGTTCCACCCTCGCCTGGGAGCGGGAGACCAACCCCTTCCTGCTCTGCCCGGACGTGGAGGCCTTCATCCACCTGAAGCAGCAGTGGCCGGAGTTCAAGGCCCGCCACGGCTTGAGGTAGCTCCGCCGCACCCGGCCGCCGCGGCGAAGCACAAGGCCGCCTGGGCCCCCGCCGGCATAGGGAGGACCCGCAGGGCCCAGGACCGGCCCGCAGGCGGTGGCGGGGCGCCTGCCGCCTCCAGGCTGGGCCCGTCCAGGGTGAGGCTCCGAGGATCGTGGCCCAGGCCCGTGCCCGCGGCCTTCAGCAGGCTTTCCTTCAGGGTCCACAGGCGAAGGCAGGCCGCCGCCCGGTCCTCGTCCCCCAGACCCTCCAGGCGGCTCCGCTCCGCGGGCGACAGACTGGCCGCCGCCGCGTCCAGGGCCTTGGAACTGGCAGCCTCCACATCCACCCCCACGGGACCGTCGTGGAAGGCGCACAGGAGCCAGGGGCCCGAATGGCTCAGATTGAAGTGGCGGTGGGGATGCCCGACGAGGAAGGGCTTCCCCCAGTGACCCGGCGCCGTGGCCAGCGCCTCCGGCGCGAGCTGCCAGAGCTCCGCGGCCCCATGCCGGAACAGGGCTTCGGCGGCGAGACAGCGCAGCGCGTCCAGGGGCTGGCGGAACCGCGCTGCCGCCGTGCGCCGCCCGGGGCTGGCCGCCGCCTCCAGCCCGGGCCGCCAGGCTTCGGGATCCACCGGCAGGGCCAGGACGAAGACAGTGGGCTCACCGGACTGCCCGCAGAGGCGCCGCAGGGTCGCGGGTCCATCCTCCTGGAGCCCTCCCGCAGGCACCGTGATTCCTGGCAGCCCCAGCAGGGACATCAGGCCGTCCCGGGTCCCAGGAGCCGGGGCACCCGGGGCCTGGCCACGAGGGGCATAGCGGGCTCCGCCGCGAGGCCGGCGCGGATGGTCCGAAGGAGGCCCGGCAAGGTGGGCTCGCCAAAGAAGGCGGCGATGAGGGGCGTGTCGAGCTTCAGCGCGGTGGTGATGTGGCCGAGCATGGCGATCACCTGCAGGGAGTCCCCGCCCAGCTCGAAGAAATCCCCATCCTCCAGTCCGGTGCCCAGGGTCTGCGTCCACGCCGCCCGGACCACCGCCTCCACCGTTTCGGCGGACGGTCCCGTGGAGGCGGGTACCAACGCGCCTTGGTTTGCATCTGGAAAGCCTTGCTCCGCCGCCAGGGCGGCCCTCAGGGCGGGCCGGTCGGCCTTGCCGCTCGCCGTTCTCGGCAGCCGGGGCAGCCAACGGATGGCGTGGGGGACCAGGTGGTCGGCGCAGCGCTCCCGCAGATGCCGGCGCACGGCCTGCTCGTCCGCGAAGGCGTCCGCCATGGGTTCGAGGAAGGCGTGCAGCCGCGTCTCTCCGCCGGCCTCCTCCACGGCCAGCACCGCCGCATCCCGCACCGCGGGATGGCTGCGCAAGGCCTCTTCGACCTCCCCCAGGGCCAGGCGCACGCCGTGCACCTTCACCTGATCGTCGGCGCGCCCTTCGAAGATCAAGGTGCCATCGGCGGCCACGCGCACGCGGTCGCCGGTGGCGTAGAGCTCGGGCCAGGGCGAGAAGGGGTTCGGACGCTTGGGCAGGGCGGCCCCGCCGCGGTACCCCCGCGCGACGCAGGGACCCGCCACCCAGAGGTCGCCCACGCCGCCCGCGATAAGCGGATGCAGCGCTTCGTCGAGGGCGTACAGCTCCGCCGGGTGCAGCGCGGCGCCCAGGGGCACCAGGGCGTGGGCCTCGGCCTCGGGCACCTCCCCGACTTCGCACCAGGCGACGAGCCCGGTGGTCTCGGTCTGGCCATAGGCATTGGCGATCCTGCCGGTGAAGCCGGCGGCCTCCCGCCAGCGCCGCACCAGGGGCCAGGACAGGGCCTCACCTGAAGACACCAGGATCCGGACCTGCGGTCCGGTGAGCGCGCGGCGGGCCTCCGGCCCGAGCCGCTCCAGCTCGGCGCAGACCTGCCGCAGGTAGGAAGGCACCCAGTCGAGCACGGTGAGTTCCTCCTCCTTCACCCAGCGGAGCAGGCCCAGGGGGTCGCGGATCTGCTCGACGGTGGCGAGGGCCACGGTGGCGCCCACGGACAGGGGCACGAAGAGCTGGCGCAGGGAGGCGGAGAACGCAAAGCTCGCCCCGTGGAGGTAGCGGGCCTCCGCGTCGATGCCGAGCCGGGCATTGAAGGCGCGGGGATAGGCGGCAAGACCGCCGTGGGTGACCTCCACGCATTTGGGGCGGCCGGTGGAGCCCGACGTGAAGAGGCAGTAGGCGAGGTCCTCCGGCGCCACCGGGACGCCTGGCTCCGCCGTCGCTTCCCGGGCCAGGGCCCGCCGTTCCCGGTCCAGCCGCAGGATGGGGAGGTCCGGACCGGTGCCCTCGGCAAAAAGGTTGCCGTGGGTCAGCAGAGCGCCGCCGCGGGCCTCCTGGAGCAGTTCCGCGATCCGGTTCCGGGGCTGGCGGGCGTCAAAAGGCAGGTAGGGATGGCCCGCTCTCAGCACTCCCAGGATGGCCACCACGAAGTCCGCGGAGCGTTCCAGGCAGATGCCGATGGGCGCGGCCTGATCGAGGCCCCGGTCGAGCAGCGCCCGGGCGAGCTGGTTCGCCCGGGCGTTCAGTTCGCCATAGGTGAGGTAGCCGTCCTGGGTGAGCAGGGCCAGGTTCTCCGCGGGTTGGGCACCCACCACCGCAGGAATGGGCAGGAAGGGAGCCGTACCATCCCGATTGGCGGCGTCTCGGCCTTCCGACGATGGGGTCATCCCTTCTCCTCCCTTGGATGGTGGGGCGGCAGGCCGGTGAGTCGGGTCCGCAGGGCGTGGCGCGTCCCCCAGGCCACCCTCCAGATTGCCTCAAGACCGTCGCCGGGCACACCGTCCGGTATGCCGCTGAGGGCTTTCGGGGCCTCGGTCCGAAGTGGAGGCGGTAGGGGTCCACGCGGCCGAAGTAGTAGTCCTCGAGGCGGGGCGTCCAGGCGTGGAGGTACGCGCGGACGCGGGGGTCGCGGACATTCCGGGGCGTCATCAGCCGCGCGCCGCTGTCGGCGCCGAGGAAGTCCACCGGCACCCAGCCCTCATCCTCCAGAAAGACATCCACCCACACGTGAAAGAGGGGATGGCCCCGGTCGCAGCGCTCCGTGGTGGCCCAGCGCCGGCCCTCGTGGAGGCCGTGGCTCTGGAGGTCCCCCGCCAGGACGCCGGAGCGCTCCCGGACCGCAACGCCGGCGCGGCTGCAGAGCAGGGTGAACAGGCGGACCCGGTGGGCGCAGTTCCCCGCCCGGGCGTCCAGGGCGAAGAGGCCCGCCCGCTCGCTCCACCGGAACGCGATGTGGTCCAGGATCCAGTCGTAGATCCGGCGGGCGCGGTGCCGGGGCGTCAGGTCCGCTCCCCCGGGATCGAAGAGGGAGGCGAGGATGCCGTCCACCTGCGCCGCGTAGGCCGGAGCGAGGGGGATGACGGGCATCGACGGCGCCTCGGCTGCGGGAACGCCGACGCCTTCGCGGACCGTGCAGCGGAACGAATAGCCGATCCGGAAGGCAGTTCGCGCGTCGCCGGGGACGGGAAGGGTCGCGGTGGCGCCCTCGGCGTCCAGGCGTTCATCCAGGTCCGCCGGTTCGAAATCGAAGAGTTCCAGATCCTGCTGCTCGGGGCCTGGCAGCGGCAGGGGCAGGGTCAGGCTCGAGGGCCGGAGGCCCGCCAGGGCCGCGCGCTCGACCGTCACCTCGTAGCGGCCCTCGAGGCTGATGCCCAGCGGCTCTGGCCCAGGCTCGGCGTTGGCCCCCGCCACCAGCCGCGGGGGTGGAAAGCGCAGGCAGAGGTTCCGCGCCGCCATGGCCTCGAGGCAGACCGTGTTCGCCATCAGCCAGTTGGCGGCGTGGCTGCGGTCCATGCGCCGTCCGGTCCCTGTACCCGTGCTCCAAAGCTCGGCCGCCGACGCGCCCTCGAGGAGACGGGTGATCTCCTCCGCGGGCAGGAGGGGCGGCGCGGAGCGTTCGGCAAAGTGCCCGGCGAGTTCCGGAAGGGAGAAACGGTCCTGGGAAGGCAACGGGCGGCCGTAGCGTTCCGCGAAGCGGGCCGGCAGTTCGTCCCGCGGACCGGGACCGCAGGCCCACCGCAGGACCGCTTCGCCGGGGTGCCGGACGAAAAGGGCCAGGACGGTCCCGTAGTCCAGAGGGCCTGCGGGAGCGGATCCCTCCCAGCCGGTGTCCTGGAGGATGCGGGCACCGGCTTCCATCGCGCGCAGGCCCAGTTCAAAATCCTCCACCCCGCCCGGCATTTCGCGGAAGCCGTCCAGCGCCTCCAGGAAGGCCCGGCGGACGGCGAAGGGCGTCCGGAGGATCAGGGCCTCGTCTTCCTTCGAGGCGGGCCCGGACAGACGAGGTCGGCGTCCAGGGGCGCGGCGAAGCGCTCAAGGGGCGGCAGGGCGCCAGCCCCGGCGAAGAGCACCCACGCCCCCCGCGCACCGCGCCACAGCTGATTCTTCACTTCGGCGGGGGACGCGGAGTCCGGCGCCTCCGCGCCGGGCAGGCATCGCTCCCAGCTTCCTGGGAAGGCTTCCAGAGCCGGATCCGCCGCCGGGGAAGCGGCGCCCGCCAGCTGGACCACGCTCAACCTCATCGAACCGGCCTGGGCAGGGCCTCGAGCAGGTCGGCTGCCACCGCCACGCCGCGCTCCGCCTGGATCGCCCGGGCGGTCTCGGCGCAGGCCTCGCGGATCCGGGGCGAGGACCGCGCCTCGAGGATCGCCGCGGCCAGGCCTTCGGCGGTGAGTTCCCGCACCGGGATGCTCGCGCTGGCGAGATGGCGTTCCCGGGCCAGGGCGCCCCAGAGGAACTGGTCCAGCCAGTGGGGCACGAAGACCGTGGGCACGCCGGCCCGCAGGGCGGCGGCGGTGGTGCCGGCGCCGCCGCCATGGACGACGCAGCTGGCCCGGGGAAAGAGCCAGGCGTGAGGGGCAAAGGCGGTGAACAGCACCCCCGGCGGCGGTTCCTGGTGCCGCAACCCGCTCCAGCCCGCCTGGATCACCGCCCGCACCCCGGCCCGCGCCACGGCGTCGAGGAGGATTCGCGTGATGGCCTCCGGGTCCCGGTGGGCGAGGCTGCCGAAGCCGAGGACCACCGGGGCTTCGCCGGCGTCGAGGAAGGCCTGCAGGGCAGGATCCGGCGCGCACGGCTCATCCAGGAACCAGAACCCGGTGAGGTGGTGCCGGGGCGGCCAGGCCGCTGGCCGGGGAAAGATATGGGGGCTCACCGGCGTGAGGGCGAGGAGGGGCGAGATGCCGTCCACGCCCAGGGGCTCGGCGATGGGCGGAAGCCCGAAGGTCCTGCGAAGGGCATTGAAGCTGGGGGCCGCGGCGGCGGAAAGCCGAGGGCGACGGCTGTTGCCGAACGGTGAGAAGTGCACGGAAACGAAGGGCAGCCCCAGCAGTTCCGCGGTGATCTGGCCGGCGGTCTGGTAGGGGATGGACACCAGCGCGTCCGCATCCCGGGCTTCCTCCAGGAGCTCCCGTACGGAGGCTTCCGCATGTCGCATGGGCACCGTGAGGGTGGACTCGATCTGGGCCACCATGCCGTCCTGCTCATAGGCCGAGGCGAACACCTGGAGGGAGGCCACATCGTCCACCGCGGCGCCGAGGCCGCGGAAGGCCAGCCCGCACTGGGCCGCCCGGTCCGCGAAGTTGGGCGGCGCGGCCAGCACGACCTGGTGGCCTCGACGGCGCAGCTCCACCCCCAGCGCCAGGAAGGGCTGCACGTCGCCGGTGGTGCCGAAGGTGGCGATGACGAGCTTCATCGACGGCCCTCAGCCAAGGTCCACCGCGTCCAGGCAGGCCTGCATCCGCCGGCCGATGTCCGCCACATGCTTCGTGAGGGTGGACAGGTGGCCGCCGGGAAAGTCGAACCGCTCGATGGCGGGGATCAGCCGGTTCCAGCCCTGCTGGGTGGCGTCGCCTGCTCCCAACTGTTCTCCTGACCGGAAGAAGACCGCCGTCCCCGGGTAGGGCCCGGGGCGGTAGTTGGCGATGCTGTGGAGAAAGCGTCGGAACAGCAGTTCCTGGCGCTGGTCGTGAGGCAAGGCCCCGGGATCCGCCGGGTCGAGGCTGGCATCCCGGGGGTAGGCGGGTCCCGATGGGTCTGGGGCGGGCGGATCGATCATCAGGAGCAGATCCACCTGCTGGCCCGCTGCGACGAGCTGCTGGGCGATCTCGAACGCTTCGAGGGCGCCGTTGCAGTAGCCGCCGAGCAGGTAGGGGCCCTCCGGCTGAACCGCTCGCAGCAGCTGCAGATGCGCCGCCGCCATGGCCTCCATGGCCACGGGCAGAGGCTGTCCCGCCAGGCCGAAGGGATGGAGCACGAGGAAGGGCTGGTCCGGCGCCAGGTGCTGAGCCAGGTTGCGGCAGTAGAAGCCGCCGCCGTTGTAGTCGCCGTGCAGGAAGAAGAAGGGCCGGCGCGCCCCGCCCGCCTGCACGACCGCCAGCGGTGTCTCCTCCAGCTCCGACGCGCCGTCCGTCAAGAGCCGATACAGGGACTGGATCGTGGCGTTGGCATAGAGCGACGCGATGGGCAGCTTCCGGCCGAAGACTTCTTCCAGCCGCGCGAGCATCGCGAAGACCAGGAGGGAATGGCCGCCAAGGTCGAAGAAGTCGTCCAGGATCCCGATGGGGCGCACGTCGAGGAGCTCTTCCCAGATCTGGGCGATGAGCATCTGGGTGGGATTGGACGGGCTGAGGTGCTGCCTCGGCGTCGCGCAGCCCAGGGGCAGCTCCCGCAACAGCCCGCGGTCCAGCTTGCCGTTCTTCATGGGCAGGGCGTCGAGGACGGCGAAGGTGTCCGGCACCATGTAGTGGGGCAGCTTGCGCCGCAGGAAGTCCCCGAGGCCTTCCACGGTGAAGGCCAGGTCATTGCGCTGGGGCGCTTCCAGGTAGGCGACGATCCGCTTGCCGCCGGTCGCGTCCTCCCGCACGTCCACCACGCTGCGGGGCACGCCCGGGTACTGGGCGAGAACGGCCTCGATCTCACCGAGCTCGATGCGATGCCCCCGGATCTTCACCTGGGCATCCCGCCGGCCCAGGAATTCGAGGGTGCCGTCCGGCAGGCGCCGGGCCAGGTCGCCGGTCCGGTAGAGGCGTGCGCCGGGCCGCGAGCTGAAGGGATCCGGGAGGAAGGCCGCGGCGGTGAGGCCGGGCAGGTTCCGGTAGCCCCGGGCCAGCCCCAGCCCGCCCAGGTGCAGTTCGCCCGTCACGCCCACGGGCACCGGTTCGCCGCGGGGATCCAGGACGAAGGCGGTGCTGTTGCCGATGGGCCGGCCGATGGGAACGGAGCGCACCCCTTCGTCCAGGTCTAGAGGGATCGGATGGCAACAGGAGAAGGTGGTGGCCTCCGTGGGCCCGTAGCCGTTGATGATCCGGGTCTCCGGCAGCAGGTCCAGGGCGCGCCGGACGTGGCGCACGGAAAGGGCCTCGCCGCCGATGAGGAGCTGCCGCACGCCGCGCAGGGTTTCCGGGGCGTGGTGGATGATCGCGTTGAACAGGGCCGAGGTGAGCCAGAGGGTGTTGATGCGGTGGTCCTCCAGTTCCCGCCGCAGGATCGCCGGGGAGATCCGTGCTTCGGGGTAGAGGACGCAGCGGCCGCCGTGGAGCAGCGGCCCCCAGATCTCGAAGGTGGCGGCGTCGAAGGCCGCCGGCGCGGCCTGCAGGATCCGGGTGGCGCCGTCGAGCTGGACGCAGTCCAGGCCGAAGACCAGGCGCACGATGCCGCGGTGGAGGATCTCCACGCCCTTGGGCCGGCCCGTGGAGCCGGAGGTGTACATGACGTAGGCGAGGTCTTCGGGGCCCGTCTGCACCGGCGGATTCGTTGTGGGCTCCGGGCTCTCCGCCAAGCGGTCGAGGTCGAGGCGGAAGGCCGTGACCGCGCAGTCGGGCAGCCCCTCCAGCAGGTCCCCGTGGGTGAGGAGGAACCGCGCGCCCGCATCTTCGAGGACGAAGGCCAGCTGCTCCGCGGGATGGGCGGGATCGAGGGGGACATAGGCACCGCCGGCCTTCAGGATTCCCAGCAACCCCGCGATGAGTTCCAGGGACCGTTCCATCAGCACCGCCACGGTCACGCCGGGACCCACGCCCCGGCGCCGCAGCCCGTGGGCGATCTGGTTGGCCCGGGCGTTCAGGTCGGCATAGGTCAGGCTCCGCGCCCCGAGGACCAGGGCGATGGCCGCCGGCGACCGGGCGGCCTGCGCTTCGAAGAGGGCGTGGACCGGCAGGTCCGGAAGCTCCCGGGCCGTCTCGTTCCAGGTCACGAGGAGGCGGTGCCGCTCCGCCTCCGACAGGAGGGGGAGCCGCGCGATCCGCTGCTCCGGCGCCGCCGCCATGCCTTCCAGCACGCGCTGGAAGAGCTCCAGCAGACGCTCCGCCGTGGCGGCGTCGAAGAGGTCCGTGGCGTAGTCCAGGCGGGCTTCCAGGCCCTGGTCGGATTCCCACATGGAGAGACCAAGGTCGAACATGGAGAAGCCGGCATCGAGGTCCAGCCCCTGCTCCTCCAGGTCCAGGAAGGTGGCGTCCGTCCGCGGGTCGTTCTGCAGGACGAACATCACTTGGAAGAGAGGGGCGTGACTGCGGCTGCGGGGCGGGTTGAGGGCCTCCACCAGTCCCTCAAAGGGCAGGTCCTGGTGCTGGAAGGCGCCCAGGGCCTTGGTCCGGACGCGCCCGAGCAACTCTCGCACCGTGGGCTCCCCCGACAGGTCCGTGCGCAGGGCCAGCATGTTGACGAACAGTCCGATCAGGGGTGCGACCTCGGGCCGCATGCGGCCGGCGATGGGTGAGCCGACGACGAGATCCTCCTGGCCGCAGGTCCGGGCCAGCAGCAATTGGAAGCCGGCGAGCAGCGTCATGAAAAGCGTGACGCCTTCCTGCCGCGCCAGGGCCTTCAGGGCTTCCGCCAGGGACCGCGGCAGGGAGCGCGCCGCGTGGGCGCCACGATGGCTTGAGATGGGGGGCCGGGCGTGATCCTGGGGAAGGTCCAGCAGGACCGGCACCCCTTCGAGCTGGCGCCGCCAGTAGGCCAGCTGCCGCTCCAGCAGCGCCCCCTGGAGCTGCTCCCGCTGCCACTGGCTCACATCGGCGACCTGCACCGGCAAGGCGGGAAGCGAGGGCGCTTCGCCCAGGCAGACCGCGCGGTAGCAAGCTTTCAGCTCCTGCAGGAGCAGGGCCATGGACCAGCCATCGGACACGATGTGGTGCATGCAGAGAACCAGGATGTGGACCTCCGGCGCCACCCTGAACAGGGTCGCCCGCAGCAGGGGACCAGCCTTCAGGTCGAAGGGCCGCCGCGCCTCCTCCCTCGCCAGCGCCAGGCCCCGGACCTCCCGGTCTTCCCCGCTTGCCTCCGCGGTTGCCTCTGCGGCATCCACCAGGGCGAGTTCGATGTTTCCTTCGGCGGCGATGACCTGGTGCGGCTGGCCCTCCAGCCAGCGGAAGGTGGTCCGCAAGGACTCGTGCCGCCGTGCGACCTGCCGGAGGCTCTCCCGGAGGGCCTCGACCTGCAGGGGACCCCGGAGCCGCAGGGCGAGCGGAATGTTGTAGACCGCGGGCTCGGCGATGACCTGATCCAGGAACCAGAGCCGGGCCTGGGCGTGGGAGGCGGGGAAGACAAAAGCTTCCTGCCCTTCGGGGGCGAGGCCGGCCAAGGGTTCACCGCCAGGGTTGAGGTTGGAAACCGGCAAGCTGACCTCGGCCTTTCGCGGACACAGGGGAGTGTCGTCGAGTCTACCTGAACGCTTCGGGGGCACGCGCGGCGGAGCTGGGCGGGCGGCGGATTGCGGCGGACCCGCATCCGCGACATCGTGGGACTTCCAGGGAAGGGGGTTCGACATGCGGTTCCGCCAGGCCGGCCTCGCCCTCCTGACCCTGTTCGCCGCGACGGTCCTCGGGGCGCGCCCACAGGTGGCGGCGCCAGAGGCGGGCCGCACGAGCGCCGCCACCGACGGCCTCGCCCAGGCCCTGGCCCGGGCGGGCGGGAACCGGCCGGAGCTGGAACTGGCCCTGCAGGCCGCGCCGCCTTCCCAGCGGGAGGGCCTGCGCTTCCTGGTGGAGCACATGCCGGATCGGGACCTCCAGACCCTCAGCGCGCGCTTCCTGCTGGAGAACGCCGCCCAGGCCTACGATGCCTTTGCCAGGACCCCGTGGCGCGAACGGATTCCCGAAGCGCTCTTCCTCAACGACATCCTGCCCTACGCCACCTTGACGGAACCCCGGGACGCTTCCCGAGCCCTGCTGCGGGCCAAGGCCGCGCCCCTTGTGGCGGGCTGCGAGACCCCGGCGGAGGCCGCCCACGCCCTCAACCACGAGCTCTTCAAGGCACCGAGGATCGTCTACGCCGCCGAAGGCGTGCGGGTGGATCCGGCGCCCCTGGAGACCCTGGCCCAGGGCAAAGCCACCTGCATCGGCCTGTCCATCCTGCTCGTGGCGGCCTGCCGGGCCGTGGGGATTCCCGCCCGCATCGCCGGGACGCCGGTCTGGACCAGCGGCCGGGGCAACGGCGGCACCCACGAGTGGGTGGAGGTCTGGGATGACGGCTGGCACTACCTGGGGGCCGCCGAGCCCTACAGCGAAGGCTTGGATTACGCCTGGTTCCGGGAGGAGGCCGCCCAGGGCCTCCGCGACCAGCCGCTCCACGCCATCTACGCCACCAGCTTCCGCCGGACCGGCACGCGCTTCCCCCTGGTCTGGGCGCCCCAGGACCAGTGGGTGGAGGCCGTCAATGTCACCGACCGCTACAAGGCCGTCTGGAACGGTGGCGAAGTCCGCCGCGGCCGCCTCGTGGTGAGGGTGGTGGACCGCCTGGACCGTCCCCTCGACGCCGTCGTCACCGTCCAGCCCCTCGCCTCCCCGGAACCCTCCCGGGGCCTCTGCCGCGGCGCCGCCGGCGTGGACTTTCCCATTCCGGGAAGCATCCCCGCCGCGGTCTACCGGATCTCCGCGGAATATGAAGGCCGATCCGCGAAGGTGGAGGCCAAGGCCGGCGCCCGGGCGGAGGACGTCGTGGTGGTGCGGATGGACTGAGTCCTGGTCAGGCGGGGCCGCGACGGCTCCGCCTGACCAGGACTCCATTCAGGAACGGTTTTCCCTACCGGTGGCCGCGGCCCCGGCGCCGGGTCTCCTTCGGCCAATGGGACCTGGGAAGCTCCCGGCGGCCGCCGTCCCGGCGGTCCGAGTAGTACCAGCGATCGTTGTTGTAGAAGTAGTGGTAGCCGCCCTGCTCGTAGTAGTCGTCATCGCCGATCTCGACGACGACCGGCAGGATCGGGATCACCTCCACCCCGCCCCCGGGCCGGTGCGCCACTACGCAGCCCGTGAGCAGCACTCCCGCTGCCGCCAACACCAACAGTCCGTTTTTCATCGTTTCCTCCTCGTGTTCCCTCAGAGAATCCGCAAGCCAGCGCCTGCCGCGCAGGCATGGCCTCGGTCCACAGGGTCGTTGCCCATTCACTTGTCCTCGGGTCCCATCCAAAGTTCGGGACCACGGGAAGGGCAGCACTTTTCGCGCCGATACCCATACCTATTATTTCAAGTCACTTATCTAGCATTCAAAAACCAAATGTTCCCCCCATCCCATCAGCATGAAGGGCTTCCTCCGATCAATCCGGAGATCAAGGACCACCTAGCCATTGCCCGCTGGGCCAAAAGCCTCTGCGATCCGGGTCGATCCAGAGGGATATGAATACAATCAAAATGATTAGATAACTTTTGTAAAAATTGTTATTAATTGTTTTATTTAATTTGTTATATATAACGAGAATTACTTCAAAATGAATTACAATATATTTCAATTCGAAAGCGAGTTCCCTTGTTTCCCGTACCCCGCATGGAACGCCGACCAGCCCGTGAATCGTCCGCGCTGTCGATGCTGACTTCACCGGTAAATCTGCGGTCAGGCCGGACAGAGCTCCGCGGAGGCCGCGCGTGATCGGCAGCCCAGAGATCCTTGGCGCGAACATCCTCATCGTGGACGACCAGCCGGCCAATGCGGAACTGCTGGAGCGCACCCTGCGGAGCGCAGGCTACACGGCCCTCACCACCACCCTGGACCCCACGGCCGTCTTCGGCCTGCATGGGCAGCACCGCTATGACCTGATCATCCTGGATCTCGTAATGCCGGTGATGGATGGGTTCGAGGTGATCGAGGCCCTGAAGGAGATCGAGAAGGACAGCTACCTGCCGGTCCTCGTCATCACCGCGGAACCGGGACACAAGCTGCGGGCCCTGCAGGCCGGCGCCAAGGATTTCATCAGCAAGCCCCTCAACCTCGCCGAGGTCCAGATGCGCGTCCACAACATGGTGGAGGTGCGCCTCCTGCATGTGGCCACCCGCCGCCTCTACGAACAGGTGCTGGCGGAGCGGGAAGCGCAGGAACGCCTGTCGGACGCCCTGCAGGCCGCCATGGTGCGCGTGGTCCACGATTTCGATGAGCCCCGGGGCATCGTCGCCAAGAGCGGACCCATGCGCAAGGTGGTGGACCTGGCCCGCCGGGTTGCCAAAGTGGATTCCACCGTCCTCGTCATCGGTGAAAGCGGATCGGGCAAGGAGCGCATCGCGCGGCTGCTCCACGACGAGTCCACCCGCGCCGGCGGCCCCTTCGTCGCGGTGAACTGCGGCGCCATCGCCGAGACCCTCCTGGAGAGCGAGATGTTCGGCCACGCCCGGGGAGCCTTCACCGGCGCCACCGGGGAGCGCGCGGGACTCTTCGAGGCGGCCCACACCGGCACGCTGTTCCTGGATGAGATCGGCGAGGTGTCGCCGGGCATGCAGGTCAAGCTCCTGCGGGCGATCCAGGAACGGGAGATCCGCCGCGTCGGCGACACCAAGAACCGGAAGGTCGACGTGCGGATCCTCGCGGCCACGAACCGGGACCTGGCCAAGGCCGTGGCCGAGGGTAGCTTCCGCCAGGACCTCTTCTACCGGCTCAATGTGGTGGACCTGCGGATCCCCGCCTTGCGCGAGCGGCGGGATGACATCCTGCCCCTGGCCCGGGTCCTGCTCGCCGAGGCCGCCCTCCGGATGAAACGCAAGGTTTCGGGGATCGCGCCGGAAGCCGCCGACCAGCTCATGCGCTACGACTGGCCCGGAAATGTGCGCGAACTGGAGAACGCCATGGAGCGCGCGGTGGCTCTCGCGCTGCCGGACAGCACGCGCGTGGAGCTCGCGGATCTCCCCGAGGAGGTGCGCATGGCCTCCCCCCGGCCGCGGGCGGAGCACGGACGGCCGCGGCCCTTGGAGGAGGTTGAGAAGGAGCACATCCTCGCGACCCTGGCCCAGAACGGCGGCAACCAGACCCACACCGCCAGGCACCTCGAGATCGGGCAGGCGACCCTCTACCGCAAGCTCAAAAGCTACGGTCTTATCGGTGGGGACGCCCGCAAGCCCGTGGCCGCGCCAGGGGGCTGATCGTCCCGTGGCGCGGGCGGGCGGACGGCGCCCCTTCAACTCCGGCTGACAAGCCGCCGCGCCCCCGGGACAATGGCCCCATGCCCGAGACCGCGCTCCTCGCCACGGATCTTCCCTTCCCGGTCTTCCGTCGGGGCAAGGTGCGCGATGTCTACGACCTCGGGGATCGGCTTCTTCTGGTGGCCACGGATCGCATCAGCGCCTTCGACTGCGTGATGCCGGAGGGCATTCCCGGGAAGGGGCGCATCCTCACCCAGGTGGCGAACTACTGGTTCCTCGCCACGGCGGATCTGGTTCCGAACCACCTGCGGGCCACCGTGGTGGAGGACTTTCCGCCGGAGCTCGCGCCCTATGCCGATCTGCTGCGGGGCCGGGCGGTGGTGGTGAAGAAGACCGCGCCGGTGCCCGTGGAATGCGTCGTCCGGGGCTACCTGGCGGGCTCGGGCTGGAAGGAGTACCAGGCCGGCGGCAACGTGTGCGGCATCCCCCTCCCGGCGGGCCTGCGGCTGGCGGACCGGCTGCCCGCGCCCATCTTCACACCGGCCACCAAGGCCGAGGAGGGCCACGACGAGAACATCCCCTTCGCGCGGATGGCGGAACTGATCGGCGCGGACCTGGCCGCCCGGCTGCGGGGCCTCAGCCTCGCCCTCTACCAGCGGGGCTCCGAACTCGCCGCGGCCCGGGGCATCCTCCTCGCCGACACCAAGTTTGAATTCGGCCTCGACGCGGCGGGGGAGGTCGTCCTCATCGACGAGGCCCTGACGCCGGACTCCTCCCGCTACTGGCTCGCGGACCAGTGGAAGCCCGGCGCCAATCCGCCAAGCCTGGACAAGCAGTTCCTCCGGGACCACCTCGAGAGCCTCCCGGACTGGAACAAGCAGCCGCCGGCGCCCAACCTGCCCGCCACGGTCATCGAAGGCATCCGGGCCCGCTATCTGGATCTGGCGTCGCGGTTCGGCGTCATCGGCTGAACTGGAGTTGAACTGGGGCTGAACCGGAAGCCGCGCCCGGCCCTCAGTTCGACCCACCACCCGGTTTGGCCGCATAGACGCGCCGCACGAAAGTGCCTTTGCCCTCGATCCACACCTCGACCTCGCCAAAGGCTTCGATCCGCGGGTCCGCGCTGTCCTTGGGGGTGAGTCCCACCAGCACCGCATGGCGGTGGGAGCCCTGGAAGGCCTTCCTCAGGATGCCGTTGAAGGCGGCAAGATCCATCGCGCGGATCTCCGCGGCGAGGGCGGCCGCCGCAAGGTCCTGGAGCACCGGCGTGGCGGGGTGCAGTCCCAGGGTCGACTGGGCGGAGGCATGGCGCCGCTTGGCTGCGTCGAATTGCTGGGGGCTCAGGCCCTTCCCGGCGAAATTCTCCAGATCCGCGCGCAGCTCGTCCAGGGACTGGAGCGGATTCCCGCCGATGCGCTGAAGGGCGAATCCATCCGGCAGGATCTCCAGGTCCGAGCCGGAATCCGAGGTCCGTGGCGTTGCGAGGGCCAGGAGTTCCCGGAAGGCGAGGGGCGTGGCGGAGAGGTCGAGGCCAAGCCAGGCCTGGGGGGCGCTTCCCGGGACGAGGGTCATCCGCGCCGGGACCTCGCTCGGCGTGGGCGGCGAGGCCGCGGGCCGATCGGGCCAGGTCCCGAAGTGCAGGAAGGCTGCGGTGCGCGCCTGGGCTTCGGTGACGGAGCCTTCGATGGCGAGGACCGCGTTCGCGGGCCGGAGCAGGTCCCGCAGGAAAGCTTCGAGATCGGCCTCGCCGGTCTGGCTGAGCAGCGTCTCGTCCGGCGGCGGCCCCGCCGGCGCGCCCAGCTTGGCGCGGGCCCTGAGCATGGCCCGCTCCGCCGGATTCTGGCTCTGGAGGTCGCGGTAGAGCCGGACCCTGGCGCGTTCCACCGCCGTGCCATCGATCTGGGGCCGCAGCACCTGATCGGCCAGCAGCGCCAGCCCGGTGTCCAGGGTCTGCGGCGGACCCACCAGCTCCCAGGTCACCGAATCGGCGTCGGAGATCCTGGAGAGCGAGAGGCCGGCGTGGTCCAGCGCACGGTTGAAGGACCCCCGGGAATGGGCGCCGGTGGCGCTGCGCTCGAGGACCTCGAGGGCGAAGGCGAGCAGGGCCGGGTGCCGGTTCGGGACCTGGAACCGGAGCCGGGCCCGCACCAGGGGCCGGCCGAAATCCTCCTCGATCAGCACCTCGAGATGGTTGGGCAGGACCAGGGACCGGGAGCCCTGGGCGCTCGCGGCGAGGGCGGGGAGCAGCAGCAGGGAGGCGCGTCTCATGGCCGCTCCTTGGGCTTCAGGAGCTCCAGCGCCTTTTCGCGCTCACTGCGGGGCAGCATGCGCAGCTGGAGAATGGTCCGCCGCACCAGGGCGTCCACGGCGGCGGGATCGTCCATCTTGCGCCGGGCCATGGCCCGGATGGCCTCCACCAGCCGGACGTCCAGGGGATCCTCGTCGGACGTAAGCGGGTCGGACTCCACGAGGGTGGTCACGCTGCGGTCCATGGACAGGTAGGTCCTCGCCAGTCGTCGCAATTCCTCGGAGCCCCAGGTCTTGAGTCGGGAGGCGTCCGGCAAGGCGGCCTGCCAGTTTCCGGCTTCGCTCCAGGCGGCGCCGAGGGCCTGGGCGAAGGTCGTGGCGTCCTCCTGCTGGCGCAGGGATTCGAGGACCAGCAGGCGCTGCGCGCCGGCCACCTCCTCCTCCTGGATGGGCTCCTGCTGGATGCGCAGAACCTCTGAGATGATCGCCTGTTCCGCTTCCCCCAGGCTGTGCCCCTCCCCGGGCCTCGCCTCGAGCACCAGCAGTCCGCCCTCCCGCGTACCTGGGTCGCCCAGGGTCATGGAAAGGCTGGACAGAATTCCCGGTCTCCCAGCGGCGCCCAGCGAAGCCGTGAGCTCGGTCCGCCGGCCAGCAGCTTTGCCAGGATGGACAGCCCCAGGAAATCCGGATGCCCGCGAGGGGGCAGCCGCCAGCCCATGAGCAGGCGGGGCTGCCCGGGCAGGGTCGCCTGGAGCCTGCGGGAGCCCGGGGCCGCCTCCGGAGGCGGCGCCTCCGGGGCCTGGGCCCGGTGTTCACCCGTCAAGGTACCGAAGCTGCGTTCGAGCAGCGGCAGAGCGCGTTCCGCCGTCAGGTCGCCCACCAGCACCAGGGCCATGGATTCGGGCTGCAGGACCCGGCGGGCGAGCTTGCGGGCATCCTCGACGTCCACGGCCTCCAGGGCCCGGGGAAGGCCCGCGACCTCCTGGCCGTAGGGATGACCCGGAAAGGCCACCGCGAGGAAGGCCGCCTTTCCAGGGTCGCCCGTTTCGAAGGCGCTGCGCTTGCCCTGCTCCCGGTAGAGGGGCAGGTGGTCCAGCCGCACGGCCTTCAGCCTTGCGGCCTCCTCTTCGCTCCAGGCGGCCAGCGAGGCGACCGGCAGATCGAGGCCGTAGACAATGTGGTCCGAGCCGGCGTGGACTTCGCGTCGGGTCGCTCCCAGGGCCTCCAGCCGGTCAAACCCAGCCAGCGGGAAGAGCAAGGCACGCAGTTCGGTCAAGGAGGTACGGTGCAGGTCCGCCAGCTCGCCGGTGGCGGCGCTTGGTACGCGGCCCTCCTTGAGACCCGCGAGCCGGATCTCCTCCCGCAGCCCTTCCTCCCGGGCCAAAAGATTCCCGACCTCGGCGTCACTCCCCTTTGAAGGCCCCAGGACGCCAAAGAGGCTGCTGGCCATGAGCGTCGCCAGCGCCGGCAGAGCCGGGGCTGACCGGATGAACAGCCGCGCGTGCACCGCGCCGCCGGCAGGCCGCTCCACGACGAGGACGCGCATGCCATTGGAAAGGCGCCGTTCCTGGATCTCCGAAGGCGTGGAACCCTGGGCGGCCAGCAAACCAGGCGTGAACGCGGCCAGGGCCAGGAGGACGGCGGGAAGAGGCCGGAGGATTCGGGGGGACCGCATGCCTCCAGCTTATCGTCACCGGATCTCGATGCCGCCGTTGCTGGTCTTCAACTCGATCCGCTGAGAGGAACCCGGCAGTTTGGCCCGCATCTGGCCCTTGTCGATTTCGACCTGCTCGGCGCCGCTGCGATGAAAGCTGATGGAATCATGGCGGCTCGTCCGGGCGGTCAATTCACCAGTGGCCTTCCCAAGGTCCACGGTCAGGGAACCGTTGCTGGTCTGCAACCGGATGCCCTTCCCCTGGCCATCCAGGTTCACGGCGCTGATGGATCCGTTGCTGGTGCTGAAGTCCAGGCCGCCGGTGACGTTCTCAAGCTTGAGGGGCGCATTGCTGGTGGCGCCGCGCAAATCCCCCGCAATGCCCCGGGCCACAAAGGGCGCGTTGCTGGTGCGGGCTTCGATATCGCCGCCAAGGGCCGTGAGGTTCATGGGGGCGTTCGAGGTGTTGAAGACCAGCTTGCCGCTCAGGTCCGACACCGTCAGGGGCGCGTTGCTGGTCCGGAACGCTGCTTCCAGGCGGCGGGGCACCGAAAGCTGGAAGGCGCAGGATGGCCCGCGGCCCATGGTCCAGCCCTCGGACCGCGTGAACACGGCTTCGATCTCGAGGCGGCCCGCGCTTTCCCGGGTTTCCACTTTCACCGGCCGCTCCTCGGTGTCGAAGATGTCTGCCTGAAGGGCGACTTCCTCCCTGTCCCAACCCTTCACGGTGATGGGACTGTTCGCGGTCTTCACCGTGAGGGTGGCGCCGGAGGCGAGCTTGAAGGACTTGGTCTCCGTGCGGTTTCCCGCCGTCAGGGAGAGGGCGGCGAGGCAGGACAGGCCGAGGGCAAGGCGTGGACGCATGGGAGCTCCGTTGGGTGGAAGATCCTGGGTTGTGAGAGTGCCGGAATCCTGGGCGGCCTGGAGCCGGCGGGACTACTTGACCTTGATGCCGCCGTTGGTGGTCTCCAGCTCGATGCGCTGGGCCTTGCCGGGAATCTTCAGGTGGGCGTTGTGCTTCTGGATCTCGATGACTTCCGCGCCGGCCACCTTGATGTCCAGGCCGCCGTTGCTGTTCTCGGCGATGAGGTCGCCACTGGCCTTGCCCAGCTCGATCTCGATGCCGCCGTTGGTGGTCTCCAGCTTGATGCCTTCGCCCCAGCCGTCCAGGTTCTTGGCCACGATGCCGCCGTTGGTGGTCTCCATCTGGATACCGCCGAGGACGTCCTGGAGCACGATCTTGCCGTTCGTGGTGCCGCCCTTGATGCGGGCGAAAAGGTTGCGGGCCTCGATGCCGCCGTTGGTGGTCTCGGCGAAGACCGCGCCCTTAACCTCGAAAACCTTGATGGCGCCGTTGGTGGCCTCGCAACGGGCGTAGCCGTCCAGGTTCTGGGCGGTGACACTGCCGTTCGTGGTGCGGAAGTGGCCCAGGATGCGCTTGGGCACGGAGAGGGTCATCTCGCACCGGGGGCTCTTGATGTCGCCAAAGAAGAACCCGAAGGTCTTGACCTGGGGGAACACCGCCTCGATGTCCAGGTCCGAGCCCTTCCGGCTCAGGACCAGATCCACCCTGCGCTGCTCCGTATCCCGGATCTGGGCGACGAGGGAGACCTCTTCCTTTTCCCAGCCTTCCACACGGATGCCGCCGTTCCGGTTCTTCACCCACAGCTTGGAGCCGAAGGACAGACGCTCGGTCCGACGCTCGGTCCGGGTCTCGCCCCAGTTGGAATCAATGGGCGGGGCCGGGGGCTCCGGCGGTGCAGGAGGAGCCGGCGGTTCCGGGGGCTCGGGAACGGCGGTCCGCGGGGGGCGGGGGGGCTTCGGGGGCGCTGGCACCTGGGCCACCAGGCCGCCTGCCACCAGGAAAATACTGAGCAGGACGAGGGAGCGGGAGGGGCGCATGGTGCCTCCAAAGCAAAGATTCAGGGCGGACCTGTGAACTAGGAAACGATGGGCGGGGGCCCAGCGTTTAGTGCAAGGGACCTGTCATGCTCCATTCAACCATCACGAGGTGAGGGATGCGTCTGGAAAGCCTGTCCGCTTTGCTCTTGTCCGCGGGGCTGGCCGCCCAGGCCCCGACCATCCCCCCGAGCTGGCACGGGGCCGCCCTGCCCCAGGCCTTCTTCGCCGGCAACCGGGCCCGGCTTCTGGAAAAAATCCGGGCCATGGGCCCCGGCACCCTTGCGGTCCTGGCCTCGATGCCCTTGCAGCCGCGGAACGGGGACGGGCTGCACGCCTACCGCCAGGACTCGGACTTCTACTACTTCACCGGGCTGGAGGAGGCCGAGTCCGTAGCCCTCCTGGACGGCGATGCGGCCAAACCCTTCACGCTGCTCGTCCGGGCTGGGGATCCCCGGCGGGAACGCTATGACGGCGCCCGCATCGGCACGGCGGGCGCGGTGCAGCGTTTCGGCGCGGACCAGGCCGAGCGCTTCCCCGCCGGCGAGGCGACTCTGAAGGCGGCTGTCCAGAAGGCCACGCGGGTGGTCCTGATCTGCAATTTCGACGACCCCTTCCGCCTCAAGGTGCTGGACTGGATCTATCCCCTTGGCGCAGACAACAACCACGGGAGCTTCCGGAGGAGCCTCGTGGACGGCCGGAACCTCGCGGCGGAGATGCGCCTCATCAAGCAGCCCGCCGAGCTCGCCATGCTGCAGAACGCCGTGGACGCCAGCATCGAAGGGCACCTGGCCGCCATGCGGGGCACCCGGACCAGCACCAACGAAGGCCAGGTCGCCGCCCTCTTCGAAGGCACGGTCCGCAGCCTCGGGGGACGCTTCCTGGGCTACGACAGCATCGTCGGCGCCGGAAACCAGGCCTGCACCCTGCACTACAGCAGGAACGACCAGCCTCTGAAGGCAGGGAGCCTGCTGCTCATGGATGCCGCCACTGAAGTCGGCTACTACACCGCCGACATCACCCGGACCTGGCCGGTGGGCGGCACCTTCAGCCCGGAGCAGAGGGCGCTCTACGAGCTGGTGTTGAAGGCCCAGAACGCCGCCATCGCCCTGTGCGGGCCGGGCCGGGCCCACCGCGAAGGGTACGCCGCCGCCATGCGCATCCTCAGCGATGGGCTGGTGGACCTGGGCCTCCTCAAGGGAGAGAAGGAGGAGCTGTTCCGGAAGGAGGCCCACCTGCCCTTCACCCTGCATGGCGTCAGCCACTGGCTGGGCATGGACGTGCACGACTCGGGCGACTATCGGCGGGTCCCCGGGAGCAAGGGGGGCGACCGGCTTCTGGAACCCGGCATGGTGCTCACGGTGGAGCCCGGGCTATACATCCCTGAAGGCATGGAAGGGGTGGACCTCCGCTGGCATGGCATCGGCGTCCGGCTGGAGGACGACATCCTGGTGACCGCCGAGGGCCCGAAGAATCTGAGTGAACGACTGCCGCGGCGGATCGAGGAGGTCGAGCGCCTCGTCCAAGGCGCCAAGCCCAGGCGCTGAACCTGCCCAGGGGTGATTCCAGGGCCCGCTGATATCCTGGTGGGTCCTGGAGAAACCCATGTCCGTGCTCATTCTTTCCGCCACCCGCAGCGCCGTCGGTTCCTTCGGGGGCGGACTGAAGGCCATGAATTCCGTGGACCTGGGTGCCGCCGCCCTCCGTGCCGCCTTGGAGCGTGCCGGGGTCGCCCCCGATGCCATTGGCGACGTGGTGCTGGGCAACGTGCTGCAGGCCGGCAGCGGTCAGAACGTGGCCCGCCTGGCGGCGCTGAAAGCGGGCATCCCCTTCTCGACGCCGGCCCACACGCCCAACCAGGTCTGTGGCTCGGGCCTCAAGGCCGTGGCCCTGGCGGCCCAGTCCATCATCGCGGGGGATGCTGACATCACCATCGGCGGCGGCACCGAATCCATGTCCAACGCCATGTACGTGCTGCCCTCCGCCCGCTGGGGCGCCCGCATGGGCCACGTGCAGCTCCTCGACAGCATGATCCAGGACGGCCTCTGGTGCGGCCACGGCAACACCCACATGGGCATCACGGCGGAAGAGATCGCGTCCCGTCATGGGATCTCCCGGGAGGCCCAGGACGCCTTCTCCCTGGCGAGCCAGCAGAAGGCCGCCGCCGCCCGAGAAGCGGGCCTGTTCCAGCGCGAGATCTTCGCCGTCGCCATCCCTGGGAAGAAAGGCGATACGACCTTCGACCAGGACGAATACATCAAGGCCGACGCCACCGCCGAAGGGCTGGCCAAGCTCAAGCCCGCGTTCAAGAAGGACGGCAGCGTAACCGCGGGCAATGCCAGTGGCATCAACGACGGTTCGGCGGCCCTGGTGCTGGCCTCCGAATCGGCGGCGAAGGCCCACAAGCCCATCGCCCGCATCCTCGGCTTCGCCCAGGCCGGCGTGGATCCGGCGGTGATGGGCCTCGGCCCGGTGCCCGCCATCCAGAGGCTGCTCGCCAAGACGGGCATGAAGCTCGCCGACATCGACCGCTTCGAGCTCAACGAGGCCTTCGCCGCCCAGTCCCTGGGCGTGCTGAAGGAGCTGCCCGAGCTGGATCCCGCCAAAGTGAACGTCCGGGGCGGCGCCATCGCCATCGGCCACCCTATCGGCGCCAGCGGCACCCGCATCCTGACGACGCTGCTCCACATCCTCCAGGACGAGAACCAGAAGCTGGGGATCGCAGCCCTGTGCGTGGGCGGCGGCCAAGGCGTGGCCATGCTGGTGGAGCGGCTGTAGGCCCATCGGACCCTGAATCCACGCCACAATGGGTCATCCCCTTCGTGTCCATTCGCGGTAACCGATGATCACTCTGACCCACGTCACCAAGCAGTTCGACCGCATCCACTACGGTCTGAACGATGTGAGCTTCCACATCGAGGCCGGCGAGTTCGTCTTCCTCACGGGGCCCAGCGGGGCAGGCAAGAGCACGCTCCTGAAGCTGCTGTTCCGGGACGCGGTGCCCTCCACCGGCGAAGTCCAGGTGGCGGGACACCGCCTTTCCATCATGCCCCTCCGGGAGATACCGCTCCTGCGGCGCAAGCTGGGCGTGGTCTTCCAGGACTTCAAGCTGATCCGCACCCTGACGGTCTTCGAGAACGTGGCCTTCGTGCTCAAGATCCTCGGCGTGAGCCACATGGAGCAGCGCCAGCGCGCCTTCCGGGCCCTGAAGATGGTCGGCCTCCAGCACAAGCTGAGCAGCTATCCCCTCCAGCTCTCCGGCGGCGAACAGCAGCGCGTGGCCATCGCCCGGGCCCTGGTGAACGATCCCCTCGTGCTGCTCGCCGACGAGCCCACGGGCAACCTGGACCCCGACCTCGCCAACGAGATCATGTCCCTCTTCGAGCGCATCAACGGCCAGGGCACGACGGTCATTGTCGCGACCCACGACAAGCCGATGATCCTCAAGATGCGGAAAAGAGTCTTGGGCTTGGAGAGGGGCCGCCTATCCTGGGATCAGCCGGCTCCGGCGAGCACAGTGGTGGTTTGATGCGTTTCAAGGAATGCGATGTGGTCGAAGTTCGAAAAGACTGGCCCGAGCAGGGTTTGAAGATCGGCGACCGGGGCACGGTGGTGATGGTCCATTCAAACCCGGATGGCTACGAGATCGAGTTCTCGCATCTTTCGGGACCCAGCCCCACATTGAGTCTGGACATGGATGACGCCCATACCTGCATCGCGAGGGACTTCCAGACGGTGAAAGCCGAGGTCTTCGAAGAGCATCGAGAGGTCTTCAGACGCCTGGCGAAGCAATAAGTCACCCATGGCCCAGCCCCTCACCGACGCCCGCTTCGTGACCTCCGCTTCCGACGTGAAGCAGCTGGGCATTTGCCATGCGGAGGTGGCCTTCGTGGGCCGCTCCAATGTGGGCAAGAGCTCCCTGCTCAACGCCCTGGCGAACCAGACCCAGCTGGCGCGCGTCTCCAAGACGCCGGGCCGCACGCGGCTCATCAACATCTTCGTCACCGGGAAGGACCGCTGGATCGTGGACCTGCCGGGCTACGGCTTCGCCACGGGCCCCGCCAAGGAGCGGGCGACCTGGGAAGGCATGATCGGCGGCTATCTCACGGGCCGGGAGACCCTGCGCATGGTCTTCATTCTGGTGGACGCTTTCGTGGGCCCCACGAAGCTGGACCTTGGCATGGTGGAATGGCTGCGCAACGAGAACCTGCCCTACCGCATCGTCGCCACCAAGGCCGACCAGGTGAAGCCCAGCAAGGCCCTCAAGCAGCGCAAGGACGTGGCCGCGGTGCTGAACCTGCTGCCGGGGGACATCGCGTGGGTGAGCGCGGCGAAGGGCAAGGGCATCCCGGAGCTGCGGCTGGAAGTCGCCGCGCTCCTGAACCTGCTCTGACCCAAAGGCGGCTGGGCAGCGCCGCGCCCTTGCTAGAGTGGAAGGCCGCCTGCGCCGATCCCGGCCGAAGGCGGCGGACGGCGCCCCATGCTCCCCTTCCCCGATTCCGCCAAGAGCCTGGGCGTGGCGGTCGCCATCGGCATCCTCATCGGCATTGAACGGGAGCGCCGGAAGGGCGACGAGGCTGGCCGCGAACCGGCGGGGGTCCGCACGTTCACGCTGGTCGCCATGGCCGGCGCCCTGGCCCGGCTTCTGGCGGAGCCGATCCTGCTGGGCGTGGCGGGTCTCCTGGTC
Organism: Holophagaceae bacterium; assembly: GCA_016710635.1. Classification (GTDB taxonomy): domain Bacteria; phylum Acidobacteriota; class Holophagae; order Holophagales; family Holophagaceae; genus JADJVL01. Next base: position 74,153 of record JADJVL010000001.1, read on the forward strand.
GCCGGCGGCACCCTGCTTTCCTACCTGCGGACCAGCCGGACAGATCCCGGCCTGACCACTGAGGTCGCCCTGGTGATCACCTTCCTGCTCGGGGTGATGGCGGTGGACGATCTGTTGATCGCCGGGGGCGCGGGTGCCCTGGTCGCCTTGATCCTCGCCTCCCGGACCCGCCTGCACCGCTTCATCAAGGACACGCTCACGACCCGGGAGATCGAGGACCTGCTGATCCTGGCCGCCGCGGCCCTGGTCGTCCTGCCCCTGATGCCGAACCGGGGCCTGGGGCCCTACGGCGCCTTCAACCCCTTCACCCTGTGGCGGCTGGTGGTCCTGATCATGGCCATCAACGGTGCAGGCTACATCGCGCTGCGGACCCTGGGCGCGCGCTACGGCCTCCCCCTGGCCGGCTTCTTCTCCGGCTTCGTCTCGAGCGCGGCCACCGTGGGCGCCATGGGCGCGCGCTCCCGGGCCAATCCCAGCCTCGTCGCCCCCGCCGTGGCCGGGGCGATCCTGTCCTCCTGCGCCACCGTGGTGCAGATGCTGGTGGTTGTGAGCGCCACCAGTCCGGCGGCCTTCGGGCTCATCCTGGCCCCCATGGTGGCGGCCGGCGGCGTGGCCGTGCTGTTCGGCGCGGTCGCGGCCTGGCGTGCCTCCGGGACCCGGGACCCCGAGAAGGCGCAGGACGGCCGCGCCTTCGATCTGAAAGCGGCCCTGCTGCTCGCCGGCACCGTCAGCCTGGTGATGCTGCTGGCCTCCATCTGCCTGCGGTACTTCGGCAACCGGGGCCTGATCCTCGCCGTCTCCCTGGCGGGCCTCGTGGACACCCACTCCGCCGCCATCTCCGCCGCCACCCTGGCCCACAGCGGAAGCATCGCCGCCGAGGCAGCGGTGATCCCGATCCTGTGCGGCTTCACGACGAACACGGCGACCAAGATCCTGCTGGCCTGGACCTCCGGTACCAAGTCCTACGCTGGCTTCGTCACGGTCGGCGTCTCCTGCATGGCCGCGGCGGCCTGGGCGGCGTATGCGCTGGGCTGGGGAAGGTGAAAATGCCTCCGGTGCCGGGGCGTCCAGGGGCGGGGATGGTAGCTTCGAGGCAGGGGCGGGGGAGGAGAGCATGGAGCAGCGCGCGGCCGGGATCAAAAAGGTGCTCTGGCAGATCCTCGCCCTGAACATCCTGGTGGCGGTGGGCAAGGTCGCCTGGGGCATGGTCAGCCGGTCCACCGCCATGTTCGCCGACGGCATCCATTCCTTCACCGACGGATCGGGCAATGTCGTCGCCCTCATCGCCATGAAAGCCGCCAGCAAGCCCGCCGACGAGGACCATCCCTACGGGCACCACAAGTACGAGTCCTTCGCGAGCGCGGCCATCGGGGTCATGCTGTGCCTCGCCGCGTGGAAGGTCGTCAGCGGTTCCGTCACCGCCCTCGTGGCCTACGCCAGGACCGGCGTCCATCCCCCGGTGGAGGTCACCGCGACCTCTTTCGCCGTCATGCTCATCACCCTGGGCATCAATGTGTTCGTGGTGTGGTTCGAGACCCGCCAGGGCAAGGCGCTGGGCAGCGACGTGCTCCAGTCCGACGCGAAGCACACCCTGTCGGACATCTGGGTCACCCTGGGCGTCCTCGTCTCCCTCGTTCTCGTGAAAGCCGGCGTGGCCATCGCGGACCCCATCGTCGGGCTCTTCGTGGCGGTGGCCATCGTCTGGGCGGCGGTGCAGGTGTTCCGTGGGGCGCACACGACCTTCTCGGACCAGCAGCGGCTCGATCCCGTCGATGTCCTGGGCAGGGCCCTGGCCTTCCCCGGCGTGCGGGGCTGCCACAACATCCGGTCCCGGGGGACGGGCGCGATCATCCACATGGACATGAGCATTCTCGTGGATCCGGTGATCACCGTCGAGGCGGGGCACGCCATCGCCCGGGACCTCGAGCACTGGCTGTGCGGGCAGTACGAAGGCCTCGCGGATGTGGTCATCCACGTGGAACCCGACGACGAGGACCAGCGCAGCCGGTCCCTCCACCCGGCCCTGCCGATTGTGGACGCGCCCTAGCCCCAGTCGGCTCAGGAAGCGCCGGTCTCCCGGGCCATGAAGCTGGCGAGCAGCACGAAAGAGGCTTCCACGGCCTTCACCCCATCCTCCATGGACGCGCCGCCAGCGGTGCGCGCCAGGGCTTCCAGGTCCGCCGCGGCCGCCGCCAGCGGCCGGGCTCCGACCATGGCGCCGGCGCCTTTGACGCGGTGGGCCTGCCGCGCCATGCCGGCGCGGTCGCCGCGTTCCAGGAGCGGCCGCAGCCCTGCGATGTCCACGCGGGTGGAGTCCACGAAGTCCTTCAGGATCTCCAGGGAGCTGGCCCGGTCGCCCCGGGAGAGGTCCGCCAGGACCGTGAAGTCCACCGGCGGCTCCACGGGACCGGGGCCAGGGCCCGGCGCGTCCGCCGGCGGCGCCCCGGTGGGGACGGGGCCCATGGCTCCCGCCGCCCGAGGCAGCCAGGCCCGCAGCTTGGCATCCAGGCCTGGGATGTCCACGGGCTTGATGATGCAGTCGTCCATGCCGGCGGCCTGGCAGCGTTCCAGCTCGCCCCGCAGGGCGTTGGCGGTGAGGGCGAGGATCGGGATGCGGGGCCTTCCGGCCTCCGCCTCCAGCCTGCGGACTTCCCGCGCCAGCTGGTAGCCGTCCAGCCGGGGCATCTGGATGTCCGTGAGCAGGAGTGCGTACTTCGTCTTGGCCATGGCTTCCAGGGCCTTCAGCCCGTCCTCCGCCACATCGGCCTGGTAGCCCGCCAGGGACAGCTGCTTCATGAGCACCAGCCGGTTGGTGGGGTGGTCCTCCGCCAGCAGGATGAGGCAGTCCGAGGCCTCCGCCAAGGCGCGTACCGGGGGTTTCCGCGGCACCCACGCGGCCTTGGACGTGTCCTCAAGGGGTCGCAGGCCGTCCAGGGGCTCCGTCCGCGGGAAGGCAGCAATGAAGGACAGCGTGGTTCCGGCTCCCTCCGCGCTCTCCATGATGATCTGCCCTCCCATCAACGCCGCGAGACCGCGACAGATGGACAGGCCCAGGCCGGAGCCTCCGAAGCGGCGGGAGGTGCTGGACTCCGCCTGGACGAAGGGCTGGAAGAGGCGGTCCTGGTTGGCCTGGGAAATGCCGATCCCCGTGTCCTGCACCCGGAAGGCCAGGGTCTGGCTGGAGGGGTTCGATTCCAGCACGTCCACCCGAAGGATGACGGAGCCCTGCTCCGTGAACTTCAGGGCGTTCGACAGGAAATTGTCCAGGATCTCCCGGCAGCGCACCGGATCGGCGAGGTGGAAGCCCGTCAGCGCCGGGTCGAGGTGGCAGGCCATGCCAAGGCCCTTGTGCCGGCCCTGGCTCTCGTGGGACTCGAAGGCGTCCCGGGCGATGCTGCGGAAGGAGACGGCCCGGGGTTCCAGCTCCAGGCGGCCCGCCTCGATCTTGGAGAAGTCCAGGATGTCGCCGATGAGGCCGAGCAGGGTGCGGGAAGAGGCTTCGAGGGTGTCCAGGGCCAAGCGCTGCTCCTCGTTCAGCGGCGTGTGGGACAGCACTTCCACCATGCCCAGCATGCCGATCATCGGCGTGCGGATCTCGTGGGTCATGGTGGCCAGGAAGGCCGACTTGGCCTCCGAGGCCGCCAGGGCCTCCTCCGCCCGGACCTGGTCCGACAGATCCATCACCGCGCCCACCACGCTCAGGACCTTCCCCGCCGCATCCCGGACGATGCAGCCCCGGTCCAGCACCCGGGCGTACTGTCCTTCCGCCCGTCGCCAGCGGTACTCGCAGGACCACACGGTCTCCCCGCCCCCAAGGGCCTGCCGGAAGGAGGTCCGGTAGCGTTCCAGGTCCTCGGGGTGCACGCGGTCGTTCCACCACTCGACGGTGGACGCGACTTCGCCGGGGTCGTAGCCGAAGAGCCCGTGGACCTTGGCGGAGCGCTCCACCTGCTGGGTTTCCAGATCCCACACCCAGATGCTGTCCTTGGTGGCCTGCTGCACCAGGGTGAAGATGTCGAGTTGCCGGCGCAGCGCTGCCTCCGCCTGCTTGCGCTCCGTGATGTCCTGCAGGGTGGTGAGCAGGCTGGGCCGGTTCCCCGAGGAGATGCGGGACACGGAGACGAGGCACTGTCTTACCTCCCCGGACTTGATCCGGAAAGGGACCTCCTGCGCCCTTGCGAACCCGAAGCGGCGGACCTCCTCCACCATCTCCTCCCGCTGGGCGGGATCCACCAGGATTCCCAGCTCCTGGGCAGTGCGCCCCAGCACCTCCTCGCGGCTGAAGCCGGTTTCCCGGAGCAGGGCCTCGTTGGCATCGAGGTAGGCGCCGTCGTCCAGGCTGGTGATCGCGATCCATACCGGGCTGTGCTTGAAGGCGCCGGCGAAGGTGCGTTCCGATTCCCGGAGGGCCTCCTCCACCTGCACCCGTGCCGTGATGTTCTCGTGGGCCACGACGGCGCGGACGGGCCCGCCGCCGGTGAAGCGGGAGACCCGGGCCAGGAACCAGCGGCGTTCCCGCTCCGAGTTGCACGGATACTCCATGCTGAAGGTCTCGCGCTCCCCGGCGAGCACGGAGCGCAGGCCCTCGGCGAAGGCCCGGGCTTCGTCCCGGCCCGGGCCTTCGGCCCGGTCGCAGACTTCCAGGTAGTTCGCTCCCAGGCCGCAGGCGTGGGGGTTCCCGCCGTTGGCCTCGCCAAAGGCCCGCCAGGATTCATTGATGGAGATGACCATGCCCCGCGCGTCCACGACGCAGAGGTGGGCCGTCAGTCCGTCCAGGGTGGCCTGGGCGAAGCGCCGGGCCTCCTGCAGGGCGGCCTCCGCGGACCGGCGCTGCGCTTCCGCTCCGAAGTGGTCCAGGGCATAGGAGAGGTCTTCCGCCGCCTTCTCCATGAGAGACACTTCCTGGGGGCCGAAGAAGCCGGGAATCATGCTGTAGGCCGTCAGCACGAAGGCCGGGCTTCCCGCCACGCGGATGGGCACGGCGATGGAGGACCGCCAGCCTTTGCGGGCGCCCGCCTCCCGCCAGGGGAGCAGGAGTGGGTCGGTCTGGAAGTCGTTGATCACGGTGGTGCACCCGACCCGGAGGGTCGTGCCCGTGGGGCCTCGCCCTTCCGGGATGTCCAGCACCGAGATGTGGACCCGGTCCAGGTAGCCCTGGTGGTCGCCGGCGATGCTCACGGGTTTGATGTCGTGGGTGCTGGGATCGGCGGCACCGACCCAGGCCAGGGCGAAGCTTCCGCGCGCCACCAGGACCCGGCACACTTCGGCGAAGAGGGCTTCGGGGCTCGCAGCCTGGACGATGGCCTCGTTGATCGCGCTCAGGGCCTCGAAGAGCCGGTTCAGCTGGGCCAGCCGCAGCTCCTGCTCCTTGCGTTCGGTGATGTCCGTGTGGGTGCCCAGCATGCGCATGGGCGAGCCATCCGCCGCCCACGCCACGATGCGGCCTTGCGAAAGGATCCATTTCCAGTCCCCCGTGCCGGTCCGTTGGCGGAATTCGACGCGGTACTCGGCGCAGCGCCCCGCCACGTAGTCCCGGAAGGCCGCCTCCACCGGCTCCCGGTCCGCGGGGTGCAGCCGCTCCAGCCAGGCCGCGTTGGACTCGTGGAAGGTCTCCGGGTCGTAGCCAAGCATCGTGGCGTATTCGGGGCTCACCACCGCCGCCCCGCTCGGCAGGTCGAGATCGAAAAGCCCCTGCCGGCCGGCGGCCAGGGCCAGGCGAAGCCGCTCCTCGCCTTCCCGGAGCGAGGCCTCCACCCGCTTTCGGTCGGTGATGTCGTGGATGATCGAATAGAGCAGCTCTTGTTCGCCCATCCGCACCGGAGCGCTGAAGATCTCCACGTCGCGAACGGATCCGTCCTCCAGCCGGTGGCGCATCTCGAAGTGGTTCCGCCGCTGTTCCTGGGCGGCCTGGAAGTCGGCGGCGATGCGTTCCGATGGATGGAGGTTGATGTCGGAGACCCGCATGCGCAGGAGGCTGGCCCGGGGCCATCCGTAGAAAGCCTCCGCCGCGGGATTCGCGTCCACGATGGCGCCTCCCGTAGGGTCCACCAGCAGCATCACGGCGAGGCTGCGCTCGAAGAGGCTGCGGAACCGAGCCTCGCTGTCGCGGAGGGCCTCCTCGGCCTGCTTGCGCTCCGTGATGTCCTGGAGGATGACGGCACTGGTCCGCTGCGACTCGCCGGGTTTCCAGAGCGGGGAGAGGGTCACCAGGCCCCAGAGCGGCACGCCGTCCTTGCGCAGGAAACGCCGCTCCAGGCTGAACTGGGGGAGTTCCCCCTGCAACATCCGCTGCTGCAGGACGCGTTCAAGAGCGGCCACCTCGGGATCGGAAGGCAGGTCCAGCCCGCGGAGGCCGAGGTCGATCAGCTCAGCTTCCGTGTAGCCCAGCAGGTCGCAAAAGTGGAGGTTGGCGGCGAGGAGGCGCCCGGTGGCCAGGTCGGCCTGGGCGATGCCGATGGCGACCTGGGAGAAGAGGACCCGGAACATCCGGTCCTGGTCCTGGCGCTGTCGCTCGAGCCCCAGTTCCCGCTCGGCGCCCTTGTGCCGCTCCCGGTGGATCAGCAGCCGGATTCCCAGGAGCATCGCCAGGATGAGGGCCGCCGCCAGCATCCCCATCTGGATGGCCTCCTCCCGCACGGGCGTCTGGACTTCGGCGATGTCCACCTTGGCCATCAGCACCCAAGGGGTGCCTTCCACCCGGTGGAGGGCCGCCAGCACTTCCTGCCCCCGATGGTCGCGGGTCCGGAGAATCCTGGGTCCCGAGCCCCCATCGAAGGCCGCGGCCAGTCCGGGGTGGTCCTGGAACGAAAGACGCAGGCTCAGGAGTGATTCCGGGGCGTGGCGCGTGGCGTTGAGGATGACCGCTTGCCCGCCTTCGGCGCGGAGGAGGAGGGTTTCCGAAGAGGGCTGGCCGGCGGGCCAGCGCTGGACCACCGGAAAGAGCGCCTTGGCCGCGGCGACCCGAAGCAGCAGCACCCCCGGCGCCGGTTGGCCGGGTCCGGAGGCAGGCACGGGGACCAGCAACCCCAGACAGGCTTGCGAGCTTCCGACGGGCATCCAGAGATCCAACACCCTCACGGTTCCCGTGGCCGCCGTCCGCCGGACGGACGCTTCCAGGAAGGGCTCCGGTGGCGCATCCTCCGGGGGCACGGCAAAAAGCCTGGCTCCGTTGGGGGCCCAGAAACTGATCGAGTCGTAGATGTGGAGGGATTGGAGGCCTCCCATCCAGGCCTGGAGCTCCTTCCCCGCGGAGGCACCGCGCAGGCTCTCCCCGGCGAACCGGGGCAGATCCGAAAGCTTGAGGATGCCTTCGACGTCATGGACCGTGAGCTCCCGGTACCAGTGGGCGATCCGGTCGGCTCGGAGCGCGGCGACCTCGGAGAGCTCCCGCTCCTGGGCGCGGTGCGCCGAATCCTTCCTTCGGGTGAACTCGAGGTAGCCCCCCAGGGCGATGGCCAGGACGAGCATGAGGGCCGTGGCGCCGAGACCATGCAGCCCGGTGGACTCCGGCTGGCCGGCCGCTCCGGCCTTCTGCTCGCGGGGCCGGATTCCCGGACGGAGTTCCAAGAAGAGGCTGAGACCCAGCAGGGCCACGACCAGGGCGGCCGCCGCCGACATGGGAATGGTGCTCCCCGCGTAGCTGAAGGGACGCCCCAGGAGGTAGCCCAGGAGCACGCCCAGGCTCTGGGCGAGGGCGAAGAGGATCGCGAGGGCCCGAACGACGGACCAGCTCCCCGACGGGACAGGCCTGAGGGCGGCCAGCACGACGGCCAGTCCCAGGCAGAGGATCGCGGCGGCGGTGAAGGGAGACATCCGGCCCACGGGAAAGCCACCCATCCGTTCGGCCACCGGCACCAGCCAGGCCTCGAACCGCGTCAGCGGTGTGGAGGTTCCCAGGAGGTGCGGGACCCAGGCCAGCAGCGCGGCGCCCGACCCCGCCAGCCCGGCCACCAGGGTCAGGGCCCGGGTAAGCCCATCGCCACGTCCGGCGGCTTCACGCTGGAACAGGGCCCCCGCCGCCAGGACCAGCAGGGCGAGGGCGGTGCTGGGGGCCATGGGAATGTAGCCCTCGCCGAAGGTGAGCCAGCGCCAGAGCCCCAGGGGCCAGGAAAGCAGTACCAGGGCCGACAGGCCTAAGGACAGTCCGAGGCATAGGCGGGCCACCGCCCTGCGCCGCGGGTTGGATCCCTTGGGGGCGTTCACAGGGATCCCGCCCCAGGGCCGACCAAGCCCATCCCGGGATGGGTGCTGTCCGCGCCGATTTCCATGGGGCCTCTTCCGGTAAGGGAAGGTTAGTCGTCCTTCCCGGTACCGATGCACAGAAACGGCACCTCTGGGAAAGTTGTGACCTCCATCGCCCGTCCTGGGCTAGTTCCGCGTCCAGAGGTCGAAGGGCCGGGCCCCCACCAGGACGTTCAGCTGGCTCTCCCGGCGCAGGGGCCCGGGCAGGTAGGGCCGGAGCTGGACCTGGCCCCAGCCCGTCTCGATGTAGAACTTGCCCACCGCGCCCCGGAGCACCAGCCCATAGCCCAGGGCGCGCATGCCCGCGCCGAGGTTGTTGGGGTCCTGGGCGAAGCGGCCGTAGTCCAGCCGCGGGACGAGCTGGACGTGGCCGCCGAAGGCGCGCCGGAGGGGGATGGGCAGGCCGATCCGGAGGATCGCGAAGTTGGGGGCCACGAAGCGGGTGCTCGGCGTGCCGATGAGGCTGGCGTCCCCTCCCAGGATGTACTGGCGGTCAGGCACCAGCAGCGTCCGCCAGCCCAGGCCCGCCTCCAGGGCGAGGTCCACCCCCACAGGCCCCACCAGGTCCTTCGCCAAAGCCCGAAACAGGAGGTAGGCGCCCCGGACCTGGTTCAGTGCCGGCTCGAGGTCGGGCCGGGGCTCCGTGGGCGGAGCCGTCTGGGGGTGGCTCTTGGCGTGGTCGGCGGTCATGCGGATCCGCACCAGCAGCCCCTCGGTGGGAAAAGAGATGCGGTCGAGGCAATCCCATTCCGTGGACAGGACGAGGGAATCCTCGCCGTGCCGCAGCTTCGGATACCCCGTGGGACTCAAGGTCGATTCCCGGTGGCGATATTCGATCTCCGCCAATCCCTTCTGGGTCGCCCCGAAGCGCTGGAACAGTCCGGCGAAGACATCGTTGGTCCGCTGGGTCGAGTTCTCGATGAGCCGCTGGTACCCCGTGGGATCCACGCCCGTGCCGAAATAGCCCAGGAGCGGATCCCCTTCGAACCGATGCCAGGTGCTCCGGGCCCCCGCGAAGACGCCGATGGAGGGCCGGGTGGGAAAGGCGTGCCGCAGGGACAGGGAAGCACCCCGCTGGACGGAGTTCCCATAGGCGTGCAGCCACCACTCGTTGCCCTTCAGCAGGAAGTCCTTCAGCCACGCGTCCACCACGCCGTGGAGACCCCAGGTCGTCTCGTAGGCCGCCGCCACGTTCACCTGCACCCGGTGCCGGTCCGTGGCGCCCATCCGGAGCGTCCAGTCCGCTTCCCCGGGACCGGCCTGGAGGCGCACCACCGGGTTCTGCAGGTTCAGGGAATGCTCCAGCTCCAGCAGCCGACTGCCCAACCAGCCGGTGTCGAGAGGTTTCCCAAGGGCCGGCCGGAACAGGTCCGCCATGACCTTCCGGCTGGCGGGGAGCAGTTCCGCGGGATCGACCACCACCGCCCCGAGGGAAGCCTCCCGCACGCGGACGCGGAGCTCGCCTTCCGGCGAAAGGGCGCTGCCCCGCAGGTCCAGGAGGGGACGGCCCCGGAGGGAACTGAGGATCAGGAGGTCCTGCAGAAAGGCGCCCCAGGCCGGTTCCCGGAAGGGGAGGCCCGGGGCGAGGCCATGTTCCCGGGCGAGGCGCTGCGCCTCCACGGACCAGGACTCGGGAACTTCCCAGACCATCTGCCGGATGACCGGGTTGGGGGTGATGTGGATGTCCAGGGCTGCGCCCGGGGCCGTGGGAAGGACCAGCCAGGCCTCCGCCACCAGGCCCTGGGCCAGCGCGCGCCGCAGCAGCCGGTAGCCATCCCGGCGGGACCAGCTCCGATCCGTGGGCAGGCAGGCCTGGGCGAGGGCCGCGAGGCCCGGCGGCGCGTCCCCCACGATCCGCCACTGGGTCGCGCCAAGGGGCAGCGCGCCGTCCTCGCCGTAGAGTCCGGCCTCCAGGGCGGGGAGCGCCGCGGCCATGGTGCTGCGCCCCAGGTCCGCCAGGGTGTCCACCTGGGTCCGGAAATCCAGGAAGTCGAAACCCTCCACCCGGGGCCGCAGCAGCAGGTCCGCCCGGCTCCGGTTCAATCCCGTCATGACCTCCGTGCTGTGGGCCAGGCTGCGCCCCGCCAGGGCGAAGGGGTTGCGCGCCGCGCGGGGCGCCACGGGATCGCTCACGTCCACCGCCAGCTGGAAGGCGTCCGGGCGGAGCCGTTGCGCTTCGAGGACCGGCAGGCTCTGGGAGACGCTGCCATCCACCAGCTGGGAGCCCTGGTAGTCCACGGGCCGGAACATCCCGGGGATGGACATGGACGCGCGCACCGCGGTCACCAGGTTGCCGGAGGTGAAGCACTGAAGCTGCCCGGTGCTGAGGTTCGAGGCGATGCACGCGAAGGGCATCCGGAGCTGGGCGAAGTCCCCGCCGCACAGGGCGTCGGCCCGGAGCAGGTGGGCCGTGAGCATCTGGGTGGCGGCGAGCCCCGAAGCCTCCCCGGGCAGGAACTCCCAGCCCTCCGCCCGGTAGTCAAGTCGGACCACGGTGGCCTCGCGCTCCTCGTCCTCGCTGAAGGTCCTCCCTTCCGTGCGCCGGCGGGAATCCATGGTCGCCGCCCCGAAGTCCAGGGTCCTGAAGGCCCACCGGAGGCCCCGCCCGGAGAACCCGGCGGCCCGAAGGCCCCCGAGCATGGCGCCGGAACTGCTGCCGATGACCAGGTCCTCGGTGAGCCCCTCCTCCTCCAGCACCTCGAAGACCCCGATGTGGAGCAGTCCCTTGGCGCCCCCACCGCCGAGCACCAGGGACAGGGGCCGCTGGCCTTCCGCCCGGTACTCGGCGCGCAGCCGCAGCTGCTGGTCCGGGGCCTTCCGCTGAAGCCGGAGCTCGCCGCCCTGCAGCAGCGCCGGCGCCAGCAACCAGACGAGCACGGCGTGCGGCTTCATGGGTTCTCGAACGGAGGTCCAGCTCGGAGGGGAACGGGAAGCAGCGGCTTCACGCGGGGCCGGGACGGCCCGGTTCCGAGAGTCTGGCAGCAGGCGGGGCCCGGCAGGCCCAAAGCCTTGCCGGCGCCCGCGCCGCGGGAGCCTGCGAGGGCTTCCTTGGCGCGGGCGCCGGCGGCGTCAGGCCGGTCCTGGAGACCGCCTAGACGTGGGCCGGTTCCGCCTGGGTGGCGGGCTCGTAGTGCACCGGCAGGTACTCGGGGAACCACATGGCCCGGCGCACGACCTCCTCCAGGTTCACGAGGACTTCCGCATCCGCGTGGCCTTCCTTGACCGCCCGGCGGATGACGGCGCAGGCGACGGAGTGGGAGCAGTCGCGGATGGTGGCGAGCTGCGGATAGACCGCGGACTCGGCGATGTCCGCCTCGGTCACGTGCGTCGCCAGCGCGCGGGCGGCTTCGAGGAACATCCCGTCGCTGAGGTGGCGGGCCTTCGCCACGCAGACGCCGAGGCCGACGCCGGGGAAGATGAAGGCGTTGTTGCACTGGCCGATGCGGTGCCGCTCGCCCTTGTGCATGACCGGATCGAAGGGGCTCCCGGTGGCCACGATGGCCCGGCCGTCGGACCAGAGGACCGCCTGTTCGGCGGTGCACTCGCTTTTCGAGGTCGGGTTCGACAGGGGGAAGACGAGTGGCCGCTCGTTCAGGGCCGCCATCTTCTTCACGATGGCCTCGCTGAAGGTCCCCGGCGTCGCGGAGACGCCGATGAGGATGGTGGGCTTGGCGTGGTCGATGGTCTCTTCCAGGGAGATGCGCGCCGCGTCGTCGACCTTCCAGTCCGCAACTTCCGCGCGCTCCCGGGCGAACTCCTTCTTGAATCCTTCGAGCCCCGCGCGGTCGGAGATCGCCAGCCCCTTGGTATCCACGGTCCAGATGCGCTTGCGGGCTTCCGCCAGCGGCAGGCCCTCGTCCACCAGGGCCGCGACGAAGAGCTCGGCGATGCCGTGGGCTGAGGCGCCGGCGCCGGCGAAGACCAGGCGCTGGTCGCTCATCTTTCCGCCGGTGAGCCGCATGGCGCCGTAGATCCCCGACAGGACCACCGCGGCGGTGCCCTGGATGTCGTCGTTGAAGGTGGGCAGCGTGTCGCGGAAGCGTTCGAGCTGGGTGATGGCGTTCTCCTTCAGGAAGTCCTCCCACTGGAGCAGGACGTTCGGGAAGACCTTCTGCACCGCCTCCACGAAGCGGTCGATGAACTCCTGGTACTGCGGCCCGCGGATGCGCTTCTGGCGGAGGCCGACGTAAAGCGGATCGTTCAGCCGCTCCTCGTTGTCCGTGCCCACGTCCAGCATGATGGGCAAGGTCCCATAGGGGGAGACGCCTGCGCAGGCGGTGTAGAGGCAGAGCTTGCCGATGGGGATGCCCATGCCGCCGGCCCCCTGGTCGCCCAGGCCGAGGATGCGCTCGCCATCCGTGACGACGATGATGGAGGGGTCGTCGGTGTGATAGTTCCGAAGGACCTTCTCGATGCAGTCCTTCTGGTCGTAGCTGATGTAGAGGCCGCGCCCGCGGCGGAAGATGTGGGAGAACTTCTGGCAGGCCTCGCCCACCACGGGGGTGTAGACGATGGGGAGCATCTCGTCGATGCGCTCGTGGATCAGCCGGTAGTAGAGCACCTCGTTCCGGTCATGGAGACTGGCGAGGTAGATGAACTTCTCGAGGGGCGTCTCCTTGGCGCAGAAGGAGGCGTAGACCCTCGGCAGCTGCTGCTCGATGGTGAAGATCGCCGGGGGGAGGAGTCCGAGGATGCCGAGATCATCCCGCTCCTCCGCCGTGAAGGCGGTGCCCTTGTTGAGGAAGGAATCCATGAGCACGCCCTCGCCCCGCTTGTGGGACGCGATGTAGCGCTGCCGTGTCGAAGGGTTCACCTTGATCGAAAAGTCCATACAGCCTCCACGGGATCCCTCTCCCGGGTTCCCGCGACCGCCCCGGAGCTGCTTCGATCCGTGGGTCGGATCGTGGAAGGCCCTTCCCGGATCCGTCCTTCACAGTAATCCGGGGCCGCGCCGGCGGCGGGGAGGAAGGGCACTCCGTCACACTTTCTCCCCGCCGCCGCGGCGCCGGGCGCCCGCAGGGCTCCGCGTCTCAGCGCGGGCGCGCCTGCAGGCGCCGCCGGGTGTAGGGGATGAGCCCGCCGGCGTCCATGATCCCCTGCCGGGCCGCCGGCAGGCGGACCTGTGGGAAGGCCCGTCCGGTGCTCCGGTTCAGCACCTGGTCGGTGGTGAATTCCAGCTCGTCGCCTTCGACGGCCTCCAGGTCCGGGCAGAGGACCACCTTGAGGCCAAGGTTGATGCTGTTCTGCAGGAAGATCCGGGAGATGGACTTCGCCACCACCGCCAGATCGTGGCCCTTGAGGGTGGAACAGGCCTGCTCCCGGCTGGAGCCGCAGCCGAAGTTCTCGCCGCCGACGATGATGCTGCCGGGGGGGAAGGCCTTCGCCCGGAGGCTGGCGTTGAAGTCCGTGCGGTCCGCGAAGGCGAACTGGGGCGTCTCCGAGGGCAGCACCGTGGCCATGTAGCGGCCCGGGTAGATGTCGTCGGTGCTGATGTCGTGCTCGAGCTTGAGGATGACTTTGGGCATGGGAGGTCCTGTCAGGCGCGGGGGTCGGTGATGACGCCGGTGATGGCTGAGGCTGCGGCCACCGAGGGACTGCAGAGGTAGACCTCTGATTTAGGGTTGCCCATGCGGCCCTTGAAGTTGCGGTTGGTGGTGCTGAGGGCCGTCTCGCCGTCCCCGAGGGCGCCTTCGTGGACGCCCAGGCAGGGGCCGCAGCCGGAGTTCATCACCACCGCGCCGGCCTTCATGAAGTCGTGGAGGTAGCCCTTGTCCAAGGCCTGGGCGAAGATCCGCCCCGAGGCGGGAAAGACCAGCATCCGCGTGCCCTGGGCCACTTTCTTGCCCCGGATGATGTCGGCGGCGGCGGCCAGGTCGTCCAGGCGCCCGTTGGTGCAGCTGCCGATGACGATCTGGTGGACCTTGGTGCCAGCCACCGCCGCGACGCCCTTCACGTTGTCCACCGTATGGGGGCAGGCGATCTGCGGCCCCAGGGCGGACACATCGATCTCGAGGGTGCGCACGTAGACGGCGTCCGGGTCGGGCTGGACGGTGGGGATGGGCTCGGTGACCCCGGCCTCCTCCCGGAGGTAGCGGACGGTCTCGTCGTCCCCCGGCACGATGCCCGAAGTGGCGCCGGCCTCGACGCTCATGTTGCAGAGCGCGATGCGGCCGCTGGTGCTCATGGCGCGGATGGTCTCGCCGTGGAATTCCAGCACCTTGAAGTTGGCGCCCTGGGCGGTGAGGAGGCCGATGAGGTGGAGGACCAGGTCCTTCGCCCCCACCATGGGCGGGAAGGCGCCGGAGACCACCACCTTGATGGTGGCAGGCACTTCGATGTTGACGGCGATGCCCAGGGCCCAGGCCGAGGCCATCTCCGTGGCGCCGATGCCGAAGCTGAAGGCGCCCAGGGCGCCGTGGCTGGTGGTGTGGGAGTCCGTCCCCACCACCACGAAGCCCGGCCGCACGTAGCCGTACTCGGGAAGGATCTGGTGGCAGATGCCGCCGACATCGCCCCGGATGTCGTGGAACTTCGCGATGCCGTTGGCCGCCACGAAGTCCCGGATCTTCTTCTGGTTGGTGGCGGTCTTGGGGGATTCGGCGGGGACCCGGTGGTCGAAGATGATGGCGATGCGGGAAGGATCCCAGACCTTCGCCTCCAGCCCCGTGCCCTCGAAGACCTCCTGGAACTGGTTGATCACCAGGGCGGCGTTCTCGTGGGACATGGCCAGGTCCACGGCGGGCTCCACCACGTCCCCGGCCTGGACGGAGGGCAGGCCCGCGGCCCGGGCGAGGATCTTTTCAGCGACGGTCATGCCCATGGCAGCTCCCTGTTCAGATGACACCCCTGGCCTTCAGCCCGGCCTGCTCGTCCGGACTGAGGCCGAGACGGGCGAAGACCTCGGCGTTGTGGGCCCCCAGTTCCGGCGGGGCCGAATCCACGGTGCCCGGCGTCTTCTCGAAGGCGGCGGTGAGGCCAAAGACTTCCACCTCGCCGAAACCCGCCACAGCCACCTTCTGCAGCACGCCCCGGTGCTCCACCTGGGGCTGCCGCAGGGCCGCCTCCAGCCCGAGGATGGCGCCGCTGGGCACGTCCCTGGCATTGAGGACTTCGACCCAGTGTTCCGTGGACCGCTGCGCCAGTTTCGACTCCAGCAGGGGGGTCAACGCCGCCCGGTTCTTCTTGCGGGTGTCCCGCTCCTGGAAGCGCGGGTCCGTCTTCAGTTCCGGGACCTCCAGCGCGTCGCAGACCGCCTCCCACTGCTGCTGCTTGTTGGCGGCGATGTTGATGTGGCCATCCAAGGTGCGGAAGGTGCCGCTGGGGGCCGCGGTGAAGTTGTCGTTGCCCATGAACAGGGGCTGCTGGCCGCCGATGAGCAGGTTCGCCGCCACCCAGCCCATGAGAGGCATGACGCTGTCCAGGAGGGCCACGTCGATGGATTGGCCCTCGCCGCTGCGCTCCCGGTGGAAGAGGGCCGCCAGGATGGCGAAGGCTGCGTTCAGACCGCCCACCGTGTCGCAGAGGGGAAAGCCCGTGCGCAGCGGGTTCAGCCGCTCGTCGCCGTTCACCGCCATCTCCCCGGAAAGCCCCTGGATGATCTGGTCGTAGGCGGGCTTCAGGGCGTCGGGACCGGTCTGGCCGAAGCCCGAGATCGCGCAGTAGATGAGCTTCGGATTGGCGGCGCGCAGGACCTCGTACCCAAGGCCCAGGCGGTCCATGACCCCGGGCCGGAAATTCTCCACCACCACGTCCGCCTCCTTCGCCAGGCGCAGGAAGATGGCCTTCCCCTCCGGCGACTTGGTGTTGAGGGTGATGGATTGCTTGTTGCAGTTCTGGGCCAGGAAGCTGGTGCCCATGAGGCGCTGGTTCAGTTCCGGCAGGATGCCCAGGCAGCGGGCCAGATCGCCGCCCTTGGGGTTCTCGATCTTCAGCACGTCGGCGCCGAGCTGGGCCAGGTGCAGGGTCGCGAAGGGCCCGGACAGCACGTTGGTGAGGTCCAGGACCTTGATGCCTTCGAGGATCCGCCCGGTCATGGCCACCCCGTCAGGCCATGGCCGCATGGGTGCGGATCGGGCCGGTGCGATACACGCAGCCCGGCAGGTCGCGGCCGAAGCACAAGGCCACATCCTGGGCCACACCGATGAGCTCCTCCAGCCGGATGTCCAGGCGCCGCCCAGCCTGCTGCAGGCCGTGGACCAGGTCCTCCGTGGCCACGTTCCCCGCCGCCAGTTTCGTGAAGGGACAGCCGCCGAGGCCGCCGAAGCTGGTCTCGATGGCCGCGGCGCCGGCCTCCATGGCCGCGTAGACATTGGCCATGCCCAGGCCGTAGGTGTTGTGGATGTGGGCGGTCACTTCGGCGTCGGGGTCCAGGGCCAGGACCTTCCGCACCAGGCCCGCGACCTGGGCGGGATGGGCGTGGCCCGCCGTGTCCGCCAGGCTGATGCCGTGCAGTCCCGCCTCGAGATAGGCCGCCACCATGGCCAGCACCCGGGCCTCCTCTATGGGCCCTTCGAAGCCGCAGCCAAAGGCGCTCTGGACGCTCACCTGCACCTTCAGCCCGGAGCGCCGGGCCTCCAGCCCGGTGGCGACGATGCGCCGCAGCGCGTCGGCGCTGCCCATGCCCGTATTCTTCAGGCTGTGGGTCTCGGAGGCGGAGGCGCCGAGGCAGACCAGCTCCACGCCGCTGGCCTGGGCCCGCTCGAGTCCCTTCTCGTTCAGCACCAGGGCGGAAAGCATGGTGCCGAAATTCCTGGGGTGCGCCTTCAGGCGGCGGAACAGCTCATCCGTGTCGGCCATCTGGGGCACCTTGACCGGGTGCACGAAGGAGCCGACCTGGACGAAGTCCAGGCCCGCGTCCAGAAGGCGCACCAGCCAGTCCAGCTTGGTTTCCGTGGGCACGACCTGGGCTTCGGCCTGCAGGCCGTCCCGGAGGCCGACTTCATGGATCAGCACCTGACGCATGCGAGCCTCTGGGCGATGGCCTCCCCCATGTCGAGGGTGGTGGCGCTGCCGCCCATGTCGTAGGTGCGGACCTGGCCTTCGGCGATGATCTCGGCCACGGCCTTTTCCATGCGGGCGGCCATGCCGATCTCGCCCAGCCATTCCAGCATCATCTTGGCCGCCAGGATGGTGGCGATGGGATTCACCTTGTACTGGCCGGCGTATTTCGGCGCGCTGCCGTGGCTGGGCTCGAAGACCGCGAGCTTCCCGCCGATGTTGCCGCTGCAGCCGAAGCCCAGGCCGCCCACCATCTGGGCCGCCAGATCGCTGACGATGTCGCCGAAGAGGTTGGTGGCCACCATGACGCCGTAGTTCTTGGGGTTCTTCAGCATCCACATGGTGATGGCGTCCACGTTGGCGTCGTCCACGGCGATGCCGGGGTACTCCTTCGCGATGGCCTTGCCGATCTCCAGGAACATGCCTTCCGTGGCGCGGACCACGTTGGCCTTGTGGATGATGGTGACCTTGGGATAGCCGAAGGTCTTGGCGTACTCGAAGGCGGCGCGGATGATCCGCTCGCAGCCCTTCCGGGTGTTGATCTTGCAGGTGATGGCGAAGTCATCTCCAGATAGACCCGAGAAAGGGGCGAAGGCTTTGCTGTGCTGGCGCAGGACCGCCTTCACGTCGTCGGGGACGGGGCTGAACTCCACGCCGGCGTAGAGGTCCTCCGTGTTCTCCCGGAAGATCACCATGTCGATGCCTTCCTGGTAGTTCAGGGGATTGCCCGGGTAGGCCTTGCAGGGGCGCAGGCAGGTGTAGAGGTCGAACATCTGGCGCATGCGCACGATGGGGCTGCGGTACACGAGGCCCTTGCCCCGCAGTTCGGGCATCAGCTCGGCTTCGGCGTCCTTCACGGGCTTGGAGGTGATGGCGCCGAACATGGCGGCGTCGCTGGCCTTCAGCAGGTCGATGGTGCGCTGGGGGAAGGCCTCGCCTTCCGTGCGCCAGCACTCCCAGCCGATGTCGCCGTGGGTGTAGTCGGCCTCGAAGCCCACGGCGTCGAGGCAGATCCGCGCCGCCTCCATCACTTCCACGCCCACGCCGTCCCCGGGCAGCCACGCGATCTTGTATCGGGTCATGGAGACTCCTTGAAGCGGAGCCTGGGGCGGCGCGCGCCGCGCCACGGACCGTCCGGCTCCACCCCTGGATTTTTCCACCGGAGGGCGTCTGGACGCGTGAACCTGCGTCACAACTTCCGGGCGGGCGGGAGGCGCGATGGAGGACTTGTGATCTTTGCCCCGCCTGGGCCCCGGGCGCGGCCCCGGGTCCAGGACTTAGCATGGGGCGCCCAGGAGGTTTCCATGGCCCTCATCACCTTTCAGGGAAGCCCGATCCACACCAGCGGGGAGCTGCCCGTCGTCGGCCGCCCCTGCCCGCCCTTCGTCCTCACCCGGGACAACCTCACCGAACTGTCCCTGGTGGACCTCGAAGGCCAGCGCGTGGTGCTGAACATCTTCCCGAGCGTCGACACGGCGACCTGCGCCAAGGGCGTCTACACCTTCGACGCCCGGGCCGAGGAGGCCCCGGACACGGTGGTGGTCTGCGTCTCCGCGGACCTGCCCTTCGCCCAGCGCCGCTTCCGCGAGGCGGCGGGCATCGACCACGCCCTGCTGGCCTCCACCTTCCGCCACCCGGAGTTCGGCCGGGACTTCGGCGTCACCATGGCGGACGGTCCCTTCAAGGGGCTGCTCGCCCGGGCCGTGGTGGCCCTGGACGAGAACGGCACCGTGGTCCACACGGAGCTGGTGGCCGAGCTGGCCTGCGAAGCCACCTACGACTGGGCCCTGGACATCATCCACCAGCACCACCACCCCTGCCCGGAGGACGCGCTGCTGACCAGCGAGTAGGGTCCTACCCCGCCCCGATCAGCACCCGTGCGTGCTCCAGCGCCTCCGGCCGATCCGGCTGACCGCTGAGGAGGCGCGCCAGCTCCCGCACCCGGGCCTCCCCGTCCACCCAGGCGAAGCGGCTGTGGGTGCGGTCGGCGGTGGTGGCTTTCGACAGGGCGCCGTGGCGGTCGGCGCGCCCCGCCACCTGGGCGAGGTGGGTCACGCAGAGCACCTGGTGGGCGCGGCCCAATTCCTGGATGGCGTCCCCCACGGCGAGGGCGGTTTCGCCGCCGATGCCGGCGTCCACCTCGTCCAGGACGAGGGTCAGGGCCGAAGCCCCGGCGGAGCGCTTGAGGCCCGCGCCCATGAGGGCCAGCATCACCCGGCTCAGCTCGCCCCCGGACGCGATCTTGGCCAGGGGCCGCCAGCCTTCCCCCACGTTGGATTCGATCCAGAGGGCGACGGCGCTGAAGCCCGTGGGGGACACCTTCACGCCCCTTCCGCCCCGCTTCGCCGGGCTCGTGGCCTCCTCGGCCACGGCGAGGCGGCACTGGAGGCGCGCGCCCTTCATGCCGAGCCTGGCCAGACGCTTCTTCGCATCGGCTTCCAGGGGGCCGAGGGCTTCGCTGCGCCGGGTGTGCAGGGCCTCCGCGGCCTCCAGATAGGCGGTGCAGGCCTTGGCCAGGGCCTTCGCCAGGGCCTCCGGGCTTTCGCCCTTGTCCTTCAGGCGCAGCTCCTCGGCCCGGAGCTCCGTGAGCACCCCCGCCAGCTCGTCGGGTTCGCATTTGTGCCGCCGGGCCAGCTTCTCGAAGCGGGCGAGGCGGCCTTCCAGGTCGTCCAGGGCGGCCTCGCCGCTGCGGGCGAAGCGCAGCGCCTGGTCCTGGGCCAGGGCCTGCAGATCCTCCAGCTCCAGGCTGGCCGAGCGCAGGCGGTCCACCAGGTCCTGGGCTTCGGGGAGCACGGTGGCGGCCTTCTGCATCGCATGGCCGGCTTCACGGAGGCCGGGGATGGAACCCCGCAGGGCTTCCGCCGCCTCCCGGTGGGTGGCTTCCAGCAGGGCCGCGTGGCGCAGGGTCTCCCGCTCGGATTTCAGGTTCGTCCATTCCTGGGGCTTGGGGGCCAGCTTCTCCAGCTCCGCGGTGAGCTCCGCCAGCTCTGCCAGGCGCCGGGCACGGTCCGCCTCGCTGCGGTTCCGGGCGTCCAGGGCCGCGGCGGCGGTCCGTAGGGCGGCGACCTCCTTGGACAGGTCCGCCTCGATGCCCAGCACTTCGTCCAGCAGGGCGAGGTGGCGCTCCTCAGCGAGGAGGGACTGGTGGTCGTGCTGGCTGGAGAGCCGCATCCAGATGCGGCCGGCCTCCTTGAGGTCCGCCAGGGAGGAGGCCGCGCCGTTGATCCAGGCGCGGCTGCGGCCGCTGGCGCTGACCTCCCGCCGCAGCACCACGGGATGGTCCATGGGCACGCCCTTGGCGGTGAGGAAGTCCAGCCAGGCGCCGCCGCTGCCTTCCACCACCGCCTCCACCGTGGCCCGCTCGGAGCCCAGGCGCACGGTGTCCGCGTCCGCCCTCGCGCCCACCAGGAGGGCCAGGGCGTCCACCAGGAGGGATTTTCCCGCGCCGGTCTCCCCGGTGAGGACGGAAAAGCCCGGACCCAGGTCCAGGGCGAGATCCTCCACCAGGGCCAGGTTCGAGATGCGGAGGCTGGACAGCATTCCCCCAGCATAGCGGGGGCGCCTTGCTACCCTTCCCGGATGCCCCCGTCCTTCCGCCTCCGCCCCGCCACCGCCGGTGACGCCGCCCTGCTGGCGGACCTGGGCCGACGCACCTTCACGGAGACCTTCGCGGCCTCGAATTCCGCCGAGGACCTGCAGCGCTTCCTGGACGCGACCTACGGCGAGGCCCTCCAGGCCCGGGAGCTGGCAGAGCCGGAGGCGTGGCACTTGCTGTTGGAGGCCGCCCGTGGAGAGGACGAATGTGAGGCCGCCGGCTTCGCCCGGCTGCGGCGGGGGGAGGTGCCGGACTGCGTGACCGGTCCCGATCCGGTGGAATTGCAACGCATCTATGTCCTGAAGGCCTGGCACGGATTGAAGGCGGGACCGGTCCTCCTGGAACGCTGCCTGGAGGAGGCTCGGCGCCTGGGCGCGAAAACCTTCTGGCTGGGGGTCTGGGAGCACAACGACCGGGCCCAGGCCTTCTACCGGCGGCACGGCTTCGTGGAAGCCGGCGACCACCTCTTCATGGTGGGCACGGATCCCCAGCGGGACGTCATCATGGTGCGGAGCCTGGCATGACCGCTTTCGAAGGGACCTACCTGGACGCCATCCGCACGGCGCTGCACGACGCCATGGCGGCGGACCGCAGCGTGTTCTGCATCGGCGAGGACATCGGCGCCTACGGCGGCGCCTTCAAGGCCACGGAGGGGCTGCAGAAGACCTTCGGCGAAGCCCGGATGGTGGACACACCCATCGCCGAGCAGGCCATCGTGGGGGCCGCCATCGGCGCGGCGCTCATGGGACAACGCCCGGTCGCCGAGTTCCAGTTCATGGACTTCGCCTTGCTGGGCGCGGACCTCATCTGCAATTTCGCGGCGAAGGCGCGGTGGCGCTGGGGGGCGGGCGTGCCCATCGTGCTGCGCGGTCCCGTGGGCGGCGGCGCCAGCGGCGGGCCCTTCCATTCGCAGAATCCCGAAGGCCACTTCCTGGGCACGCCGGGCCTGAAGGTCGTCGCGCCGGGCACGGTGCGGGACGCCTACGCCCTGCTGCGGGCGGCCATCGAGGATCCGGATCCGGTCCTCTTCCTGGAGCACAAGTTCCTCTACCGGCGGTTGAAGGATGCGTGGGACGAGGCGCCGGTGGCGCGCCTGGGGGAAGCCGCCCTACGCAAGGAGGGCCACAAGGCCGCCATCCTCACCTACGGCGCCGTGCAGCATCCGGCCATCGAAGCCGCCGAAGGCTTCGATGTGGCGGTGCTGGACCTGCGGACGCTTTGGCCCTTGGATCTGGAGGCCATCGAAGCCCTGGCGAAGCGTACCCACCGCATCCTCGTGGTCACCGAGGCCAGCCTCAGCTACGGCCCCTCCGCGGAGATCGCCGCGCGGGTGCAGGAGGCCTGCTTCTCCTGGCTCGACGCCCCCGTCCTGCGCTGCGCCGCCCCGGACGTGCCGACCCCGGCGGCGCCGGGGCTGGAGGCGGCGTTCCTGCCGGGCAGGGATCGGATCCGGGACGAGGTGGAGAACCTGTTGTCGTGGTGAAGGGGCGTCCCCGCCTTGACGCACAAGCCCTTCCGCCTCATTCTTGCCTTTCAGCAGTCCTGATCTTTGCCAGTTCCAGAGCGCGCTATCGAGAGAGGTGGAGGGACAGGCCCTATGAAACCTCGGCAACCTGCCCGGATGAAGATCCGGAGCAAGGTGCCAATTCCTGCCGTGTGAATCAGCACGGAGAGATACCCCGACGGGTGAACTGAAGCAAGGTGATCGAAGCGGCAAAGGCAGCACTCCCGGCCCCCGGCATTTCTGGGCCCGGACGCGGCCGGCTCTGGAACGGCGCTCCC
Source organism: Holophagaceae bacterium (assembly GCA_016710635.1). GTDB lineage: Bacteria > Acidobacteriota > Holophagae > Holophagales > Holophagaceae > JADJVL01. Next base: position 96,768 of record JADJVL010000001.1, read on the forward strand.
GGAGTTCCCCATGCCCAGCACCTTCCAGACCGCCCTCGAGAACGGCCACTGCTTCCTCTTCGACGGCAGCACGCCCACGGCCCTCTACGAGAAGGGCCTCTTCATCAACCGCTCCTTCGACCACGCCAACCTGGAGAACCCGGACCTGGTGCGGGGCATCCACGCCGCCTTCCGCCAGTCCGGCGCCCAGGTCCTCACCACCAACACCTGGGCCGCCAACGGCGTGAAGCTGGCGGCCTACGGGCTCCTGGACCAGCTGGAGGCCATCAACAAGGCCGGTGCCGAACTGGCCCGGACAGCCCTTTCCGAAGTGCCCGGCTCCCCGGGCTGGGTGGCGGGCTGCCTCGGTCCCCTGGGCCTGCGCATCGAGCCCTGGGGCCCCACCAGCTTCGACGAGGCCAAGGGCTACTTCGCCGCCCAGGCGAAGGCATTGGTGGAAGGCGGTGTCGACCTCTTCGTCCTGGAATCCTTCGAGGACCTCAACGAGATCAACCAGGCCATCCGGGCCATCCGGGAAGTCAGCGATCTGCCCATCGCCGCCATGATGACCCCCAATGACGAAGGCCAGACCCTCTTCGGCGCCGAGCCCGAGTGGTACATCCGCAAGCTTTCCGACTGGGGCGCGTCCCTCGTGGGGGTCAATGGCGGCAGCGGCCCGGCGCCACTGCTGGAACTGCTCAAGCGCTTCCGCGCCGCCACCGCGACGCCGCTGATCCTCAACCCCAGCGCCGGCCTGCCCCGCCAAGTGGACGGCCGCCTGCTCTACATGGCGAGCCCCGAATACCTGGGTGAGTTCGCCCGCCAGGCCCTGCAGCTGGGCGCAAGGGCCGTGGGCGGCTGCAGCGGAACAACACCCGCTCATACCCGTGCCATGAGGGGCGCCCTGCGCCAGGAGCGGGCCTTCTCCGACCACGGCTCCGTGGAGCCCCTGATCCGGGAAGCCGTGGCCCCGAAGGCGCCGCTGCCGCCCGAAGCCCGCAGTCGCTGGGCCCGCAAGCTGGCCACGGGCCAGTTCGTCACCTCCGTGGAGCTGGTGCCCCCCAAAGGCATGGACAGCGCCAAGCTGCTGGAGAAGACGCGCCAGATCCAGGCCCTCGGCGCCGATGCCATCAACATCCCCGACGGCCCCAGGGCGGTGGCCCGCATGTCAGCGCTCGCCACCGCCGCCATCATCGAGCGGGAGGTGGGCATCGAGACCGTGCTGCACTACGCCTGCCGGGACCGCAACCTGCTGGGCATCCAGAGCGACCTCCTGGGGGCCGCGGGCCTCGGCCTCCGCAACATCCTGGCGGTCACCGGCGATCCGCCGAAGCTGGGGCCCTACCCCCAGGCCACGGCGGTCTTCGACGTGGACGCCATCGGCCTCACCAACATCCTGTCGCGCCTCAATTCGGGCCTGGACCTGGGGGGCAGCAGCATCGGCGAGCCGACGCCGTTCTCCATCGGCGTGGCGGCGAATCCCGTGGCCATGGACCTGGACCGGGAGAACGCCCGCTTCCGCTGGAAGGTGGAGGCCGGCGCCGAGTGGACCATCACCCAGCCCGTCTTCGACGCCGACTCCCTCTTCCGCTTCCTCGACTTCGCCGAAGCCTTCCACATCCCGGTCATCGCCGGCATCTGGCCCTTCAAGAGCGCCCGCAACGCCCAGTTCATGGCCCACGAAGTGCCCGGCGTCTTCGTGCCGCCGGCGCTGCTGGAGCGCATGGCGAAGTGGGCCAAGGCCGAGGATCAGGTGAAGGAGGGCCTGGACATCGCCCAGGAGCTCATCGGCAGGATCCGTGGCCGGGTGGCCGGACTGCAGCTCAGCGCGCCCTTCGGGCAGGTGGAGCTGGTGGCGCCGTTGCTGCCGGGGCGGGTGGAGAGCGCCGGGGGCGCGGCATGACGGCGGTCCCTTCCCTGACCTTGTCCGGATCGAAGGTCTCAGGCTGGGTGTGCCGAGATGGCAAGGTGTTGACCTTTCAAAGGGACCGCGGTTCACCCTCGGGACGCCCTTTCCCGAGGGCGAACCACGGTCCAAAGCCCTCCATGGATGGGACTCGATGCTGGATCCTGGGCCGTTCCGCCCCGGTGCACGAGACGATCCGAATTTGCCATTCCCTGACCTGCCGCGCTTCGCTTGGCTGCACCCGAGTTCAGCGAGGCCATAAGGCCGGCCTCACTGAACTCGAGTGCCTTTTCCAAAAGATTCCATCCATGTGGAAGCTTTCACACTGGTCGTCCGGCCCCTTCGCCTTGGGATCCGTCTCCGTCCGGACAGCCTCCCTGCCCATCCGGAACCTCCCATGACCGCCCGCTGCACCGTCCATTTCCTGCTGGAAGACATGCTGGTCGAAGCGCCGGCGGGCACGCCCCTCGAAGCCATCGCCGAGGCTTCCGGCGCGGACATCACCTTCGGCTGCAAGACGGGCTCTTGCGGCACCTGCCGCGTCCGGGTGGCCTCCGGGCTGGAACACTGCAGCGCCCCCGAAGCCGAGGAGCGGGACTTCCTCGCCGGCCTCGAGGCCGCTCCCGACCAGCGCCTGGCCTGCCAGGTCCGCATCCACGGCGATGTCGCCATCGAATACCTGGGACTCTGAATGACCACGATCGCATCCCTCCTTTCGGAACGCGTGCTGCTACTGGACGGCGGCATGGGCACCCAGATCTTCGCCAACAATCCCACCGTGGAGGACTACGGCGGCGCGGCCTTCGAGGGCTGCGTGGAGCTGCTGAACGAGCGGCGGCCGGAATGGATCAAGAAGATCCACGCCAACTATTTCGACGCCGGCGCCGACGCGGTGGAGACCAACACCTTCGGCTGCAACCCGCTGGTGCTGTCGGAATTCGGCCTGGCGGACCGGGCCTTCGACCTGAATGTCCAGGCGGTGCGGCTGGCAAAGGAAGTCGCCGCCGAGTACGACCGCGCGCGCTTCGTGGTGGGCTCCGTGGGCCCCGGCACCAAGCTCATCAGCCTGGGCCACGTGGACTATCGGACCTTGTTCAATTCCTACCGCGTGCAGATGGAGGGCCTCCTGGCCGGCGGCGCCGACGCCATCCTCATCGAGACCTGCCAGGACCTGGGCCAGATCAAGCTCGCCGTGCGGGCCGCCAAGGAGGCCATGGCCGCGGCGGGGCGGCGCGTGCCTCTCTGGGTCCAGGCCACGGTGGAGACCACGGGCACCCTGCTGGTGGGCTCCCCCATCGAATCGGTGATCACCGCCATTGGCCAGCTGGGTGTGGACGTCCTGGGGCTGAACTGCGCCACGGGGCCCGACGAGATGCACGCCTCCCTCCAGACCCTGGCGGAATGCTCCCCGGTGGCCCTGAGCTGCCTGCCCAACGCGGGCCTGCCGCGCAATGAAGGCGGAAAGGTGGTCTATCCTCTCGGCCCTGCCCTCTTCGCCGACAAGGTGCGCCACGCGGCGGCGGAATTCGGCCTGGGCATCGTGGGCGGCTGCTGCGGCACCACGCCGGAACACATCCGGGAGCTGGCGGCGCGGATCGGGACGCTGGAAGGCCCGCGCCGGCACGCGAAGCCCGAACGCTCCGTCGCCAGCCTCTACGCCTCCGTGCCCCTGGCCCAGGAGCCAAGGCCCCTCATCGTGGGCGAGCGGACCAACGCGAACGGTTCGAAACTCTTCCGGGACCTGCTGGCCAGGGAGGACTACGACGGCCTCGTGGGCATCGCAAGGGAGCAGCAGCGGGAGGGCGCCCACGTGCTGGACGTCTGCGTGGCCTACGTGGGCCGGGACGAAGTGCGGGACGCCGAGGAGATGCTGAAGCGCACCGTCACCAGCATCACCCTGCCCCTGATGATCGATTCCACGGAAGTGCCGGTCATCGAGAAGGCCCTGCAGGTGGCCCCGGGCAAGTGCATCGTCAACTCCATCAACTTCGAGGATGGCGAGGCCAAGACCCGGCAGATCCTGGACCTCTGCCGCACCTACGGCGCCGCGGTGGTGGCCCTCACCATCGACGAGGAGGGCATGGCCAAGTCCACGGAGCGCAAGGTGGAGATCGCCAAGCGCCTCCACGCCCTGGTGGTGGGCGAGTACGGCTTCGACCCCGCGGACCTCATCATCGACCCACTCACCTTCACCCTGGGCAGCGGGGACGAGGAGTTCCGCGCCAGCGCCGTGGCGACCCTCGACGCCATTCGCGCCATCAAGGCCGAGCTGCCCGGCGTGAACACCATCCTGGGGGTGAGCAACGTGAGCTTCGGCCTTTCCCCGGCGGCGCGGCACGTGCTGAACGCGCTGATGCTCTATCACGCCGTCCAGGCGGGTCTGGACCTGGCCATCTTCAACGCCTCGAAGGTCATTCCCGTAGCGAAGATCGGGCCCGAGGAGCGGCGCATCACCGAGGACCTGATCTTCGACCGCAGGACGGAGGGCTATGACCCGCTGAAGGCCGTCCTCGCCCTCTTCACGGCAAGGGGCGAAGTGAAGAAGGAAGTGGTCACCGCCAACCTCACCATCGAGGAACGCCTCCACATCGACATCCTGGACGGCGAGAAGCAGCGCATCGTCGTGGACGTGGACGAGGCCCTGAAGGACCTGTGATCCCCTCAAGCTCATCAACGAGACCCTGCTGGGGGCCATGAAGGTCGTCGGCGAACGCTTCGGCGCCGGGGAGATGCAGCTCCCCTTCGTGCTTGAGAGCGCCGAGGCCATGAAGGCCGCCATCGCCCGCATCGAGCCCCACCTGCCCAAGGACGCCGCCACGACGAAAGGGCGCATCCTCATCGCCACGGTGAAGGGCGACGTCCACGACATCGGCAAGAACCTGGTGGACATCATCCTCAGCAACAACGGCTTCGAAGTGAAGAACCTGGGCATCAAGCAGCCCATCGAGAAGATCCTGGATGAGCTGGCAGCCTGGCCCGCGGACGCCATCGGGCTGTCGGGCCTGCTGGTGAAGAGCACGGTGATCATGCGGGAGAACCTCCAGCTCATGGCCGAGCGGGGCCTCAAGATCCCCGTCATCCTCGGCGGCGCCGCCCTCACCCGGGACTACGTGGAGGGCGACTGCCGGGCCATCTACGGCGGCCCGGTCTACTACGCCGAGGACGCCTTCGAAGGCCTGCGTCACATGAAGACCCTCGGCGAAGGCGGGGCGCCCGTTCCTGCGCCGAGCTGCCCCGAGCCAGCGACTGCCGAGGCCAGCGCGCCCTCGGGCATCACCATCGTCAAGCGGGGCACCAGCGCAGTAGCCCTCACGGACGCTGGCCAGAGCGCCTGGGTGCGCCGCAGCCCCGAGCTCCCCACGCCACCGTTCTGGGGCGTGCGGGAATTCCGGCCCTCCATCGCGGAGCTGTTCGAGTACCTCGACACCTTCGTGGTCATCCGCAACCGCTGGGGCTTCACCCAGGGCACCCAGAGCGACGAGGCCTTCGGGTCCGTGCTGCGGGACAAGGCCGAGCCCCAGCTCGCCGCGTGGAAGGCCCGCCTGCTCGCGGAACCCATCCTCCAGCCCCGTTCCCTCTACGGCTACTTCCCCGCCTGCGCCGATGGCGACGGGTTGAAGATCTACGCCTTCGAGGGCCGGGAGGAGATCCGGCGCATCCCCTTCCCGCGCCAGGCCTCGGGACGGCGGCTGTGCATCGCCGACTTCTTCGAGCCCGAATCCGCCGGGCGCCTGGACGTGCTGCCCCTGCAGGTGGTGACCCTGGGCCACGAGGCCGCGGACTTCGCCACCCGCCTCTACGCCGAGCACCGCTTCGCCGACTACTTCGCCTTCCATGGCCTCGCCACGGAACTGACGGAGGCCTTCGCCGAGCTGCTCCACGCCCGCATCCGGCGGGAGCTGGGCATCCACGGCCGGGATGCCGCCAACCTGCGCCAGCTCTTCAGCCAGGGCTACCAGGGTTCCCGCTACAGCTTCGGCTATCCCGCCTGCCCGGACCTGGAAGGCAACGCACCCATCCTGGAGCTGCTGGGGCGGTCCGAGCATCGGCGTAGAGCTGACGGAAAGCTTCCAGATGACCCCGGAGTACACCACCAGCGCATTGGTGGCCTGGCATCCACAAGCCCGATATTTCGCGGTGTGACGCCATGGAGATGAGCCAGCTGGAAGTCTTTGTAACCGTCGCAAGGGAGGGTTCCGTCTCCCGGGCCGGCGCCCGCCTCCACAAGACCCAGCCGGCGGTGAGCATGGCCCTCAAGCGCCTGGAGGAATCCCTCGGCGAGCCGCTCCTGGTGCGCTCCGGACGCGGCCTGGCGCTCACCCACGCCGGCCGCAGCCTCCTGGACTACGCCGAAAGCATGCTGAAGCTCCGGGCCGAGGCCTTCGAAACGCTGAAGGGCCTGCGGGGCCTGGGCCAGGGCACGCTGACGCTCGTGGGTCCCGACAGTGTGGTGGACTGCCTGCTGCCGGACCTGCTGCGGGCCTACCACCAGGCCCACCCGAAAATCGCCATCCAGCTCCATCGCGGTTTTTCCGAGCGCATTCCCGGCGAGGTGCTGCGCCATGAGTACGACTTCGGCTTCATCGCCGCCGAACCGGTGCTGGCGGGCCTCCAGTCCCTGGACCTGCGGAAGGACGCCCTCGTCGCCGTGGTTGCGAAGGACCATCCACTCACGAAGCTCCCCCCCAAGGACATCAAGGCCGTGGCGGGCTTTCCCCTGGCCCTCCACAGCCCCCGCACGCCCTCCCGGGTGAAGCTGGAAGCCCACTTCCGCCACGCGGGGGTTGAGCCGCGGGTGGCCTTCGACCTGCCGGTCTTCGAGGCCTTGAAGGCCTACGCCGCCGAAGGCCTGGCGGTGGCCTTCCTGCCGGAACTCACCGTGGCCCGGGAAGTCGCGGAGGGAACCCTGAAACGGGTTCCGGTGCCAGGCCTGAAGATCGGACGCACCATCCGGCTGGTGTACCGGGGCGACGTGCTGCTGAGCCGGGCCGCCCAGGCCTTCCTGGAGGTGGTCCGGGCGAATCTGCCGTTGAAGGGCGGAAAAGCGCCATCGTGACCGTCATTCCCCCGGCGGCCCGCTAGGCTTCCACCCATCCCGCGCCGATCCGGCCTTGGAGGGAACGCCCCTTGGGCCCTGCATTCCACGATGTCCGCTGAGCCCAACCTGGCCCCTTCGCGATGGCTTCCGGCGAGGCTTGCCACGGCGCTGCTTCTCGTCCTGCTGACCGCCTGCGAGCGCAAGCACCCGAAGCAGCCCCCGACAGTCCCCAGGCCCGCAATCCCTGGGGCGCCCGCCCGCAAGCCCGGGCCCACGACTCCGAGCTACTTCCGTGTGGAGCTCAAATCGCCGAAGGATCTGCTGGACCTGCAGGAAAACATGGGGCCCGAGCGGATGGAGGAAGTCCTGAAGCTCAACCGGGTGGATCTCGCCCACGCCCGCAAAGGCAGCACCCTGCTGGTGCCCGCCGCCGGCGTGGCGTGGCTGGACCTCTCGCCCTTCCCGGCGACCTGGGCGGAGACGGCGGACCAGCCGAAGTTCCTGGTCGTCTCCCTCCGCCTCCAGGCCTGGGCGGCCTATGAGCAGGGCCATCTCCTGCGCTGGGGTCCGGCTTCCACCGGCAAGAAGAAGAGCCCGACCCCCATCGGCCTCTACCACACCAACTGGTGCCAGAAGGCGCGTACCAGCACCTTCAACGACGAGTGGGAATTGAAGTGGTACGTGAATCTCCACAACAGCGCCGGCATCTCCTTCCACCAGTACGAGCTCCCCGGCTACCCCGACAGCCACGCCTGCGTGCGCCTGGCCCCGGACGATGCCGAGTGGCTCTACCGCTGGTGCGCGTCCTGGAAGCTCAGCCAGGACGAACGGACCATCCTCAGCGAAGGCACGCCCGTGGTGGTGTTCGGCGAGTACGGCTGGGGCAAGACAAAGCCGTGGCGGGAGGCGGACGTGGCGCCTGAAGCTGCACGGCTGCGGGGGGAGGAGTTGGACGAAGCGCTGCGGATCCTTCAGGAGGAGGTGTCCCCGGAGGTCGAGGTGGAGCCTGAGGACTGAACCTCACCCGGCGAGGAGGACGGAGCAGCCCGGGGTCACGCCGAGGCAGGTGCGCCTCCAGGCGGAGCGGAAGGCTCGGCCGGAATCGCCTTCGCGCCCCTGATCACCAGCCACAGCATGAAGGCGATCTCCCCCAGCATGGCGGGGAACGCATATTTGAAATAGGCAGCCCGGTGCGGCAGCGCCAGCAGATCGATCAGGAACAGCCCCACGTAGACCATTCCGCACACCCCCAGCCACACGCCCAGGAAGCGCGGCAGGAAGCGGGACCGGTACACCAGGAAGGCCAGGGGAAAGAGCCAAAGCCCCCAGAACAGCTCCAGCACCCAGGCCCCGTGGGCTTCCACCTTCAGGAGGAGCAGCGCCACGTCCTGTCGTTGCATCATTGCGAAGGACTTCAGCAGCTCGCCCTTCAGGAGCACGAGCGCCGTGATCTTCAGGGTTTCCAGGATGAGGATCACGGGGATCTGGATGAGCACCAGCGCCACGAGCAGCCTTGCCTGGCGCTCGTTGACGGCCTTGAACAGCCGGTAGAAGACCAGCACCATCACCACCCACAGCACACCGCTCAGGATCCCGTTGATGATGCTGGTCCTGAACACGAACTCGTGGGCCAGGAGGTTCTGCGCGATGACGTCCGGCTCCCCCCGCATCGGAATCTGTGACGGCAGGTAGAGCAGGCTGTAGAACCCCGTGACGATCCAGACGAGGTAGAGGATCCCGGCGTACCTCGCGGTCCGGGTGAGGGCATTCGGATTCGGATCCATGGAAGCGGCTCCCCGTTACGGTTGTTGGCTGAGGTTTTTTGGTGGCCGCGGGCTACGCATCGTTCCGAGGCCCGCCCGCCGTCCAGCGATCTCCTGGTTTGCGGAAGTAGTGGGCGAAGACATACGGCCAGGGGATCACCAGGGGCACGATGACCCCCATGAGCGTCGCCCGGGTCGCCTCCGCCGTGGCCGCGTCCATCTGATGGTCCCGCCACGGCGGCGAGGCGAAGCAGAGCAGCCAGATCGCCTTCCAGAGCATTTCGAAGAGCAGCAGCGGCAGCATCTGGAGCGGATACCGGATGCCCAGGGCGGCCGAAAGGGACAGCGCCGCCAGCATGCTGGAGCCCACGCCATGCCACAGGGTCCACGGGGTGGTGCGCTGGAGGATGGCGGGCCACTGGAGGACGCCCTGGCCGATGAACATCAGCGCGTAGAGCGCCCGCAACAGGTAGAGACGGAAGGTGGAGACTTCAGGCATCGCAGAGCCCGCCCTCACTTCCGGCTCGCAGGGGGCACGATGCCGTTGTGCCGCAGGTAGATCACCATCTGACCGTAGTGGTCCACGCTGTGAGCCACGGGGATGAAGAAGAGCAGCATGCGGGGGACCGTACCGGGCCCGAAGGGGCTCGGGACCTGCTCGTAGAGCCCCTCGTCCTTCACGCCCGCCACCGCCTTCCGGGCGAAAGCGAAGGAATCCTTCAGCAGCTGCACGAGCTCCGCCTTCGACTTCAGGGTCGGGAGGGTCTGGGCCACGTCGAGGGGCGGCTTCAGGCCAGAGATCCTCTCCGCCGCCATGTAGTTGGCCGAGGCAACGTGCTTCACCAGCTCGGCAAAGGTCCGCACTCCCTTGAAGTCCCCGCCGGCTGGCACGAAGCCGAACCTGTCCTCAGGCATGGCCTCCGCGGCGCCGACGACCATCCCTTCCGCCCCAGCCACGGCGATGGCGAAGATCTGCTGGGGCGAGGAGGCTTCCAGGCCGGACGCCGCCGAGGCGGCGGTCGGCGCGGCGGTCGGGGTCGGCGCCGGGGCCTGGGCCAAGGCAAGGGAGGTGGCGAGCAGGGCGACGAGGGTGCGCATGGGGGGCTCCGGAAGGACCCGCCGACGGCGGGGGCAGGTTCCACTCTGGCGAGGCTGGAGGCCCACGCGGGCGCTTCTGCGATGAAGCACGCACTCGATGGGATGAGGGACGACGGGGGCGAACGGGGCACGGAGAAGGGCCATGGCCAGGGCCTTGGAGGCGCCTCATCCTCGGAATCCCGGTGCTATGGTCGGGCCATGACTTCAGGAGTCCCCTCACCCCCCACTCCAGGCCTGGCGCGGATCCTGGGCTGGGGGCGCCTGCGGTTCACCCTGGGCCTGGCCATCCTGCTGGGCCTCCTCATCAGTCTGGGCTGGAAGTCGGGGCTTACCTCCATCCTGCTGCGCACGGTGACCCTGGGGCTGCTGGCCCTGCTGGTGTTCGGGCTCCTCGAGCAATGGCCCCGGCGCCTGCCCCCCTGGCTCGCGCGCTGGGCCCTGCAGGTGCTGGGAGTGGCGCTGGTGATGCCCTTGGGCACCTACCTGATCTACATGCTGTCCACCGGCGCCGGCGCGCCGCCCTTCTGGCAGGTGCAGGACCGCTTGACGGGTTTTGTCTCCTTAAGCGCCGTAGGCCTGCTGCTGGCGCCCTGGGTGGCGCTCGCGGCCCTGGTGCGGCAGAAGGACGCCCTGGCCCGTCATCAGGCCCTGGCCTTCGACCTGGAACGCAGCGAGTTCGAGCGCCAGGCCCTGGACGCGCGGCTGCGGCTGCTGCAGGCCCAGGTGGAGCCCCACTTCCTGTTCAACACCCTGGCGAACGTGCGCGAGCTGGTGGACACCGGTTCGCCCCGGGCCTCGGCGGTGCTGGGCAGCCTCATCGCCTACCTGCGCGCCGCCGTGCCCCGCCTCCACGCGCCGGCGTCCACCCTGGCCCAGGAACTCGAGCTGGCGCGGGCCTACCTGGAGGTCATGCACATGCGCATGCCCGACCGCCTCCAGTTCGAGCTTGAAGCGGACGACGAGGCCCTGCCTCTGTCCTGCCCGCCGATGACCCTCCTCACCCTGGTGGAGAACGCGGTGCGCCACGGCATCGATCCCAGCGAGCAGGGCGGCCGCATCGAGGTCCGCGTGACGGTGCTGGAAGGCCGCTGCCACGCCGAGGTCGTCGATACGGGCGTGGGCCTCGGGGAGACCGGCGGCAGCGGGGGCACGGGCCTGGCGAACCTGCGGGAGCGGCTGCGCCTGGCCTTCGGCCCGGAGGCGAGGCTGGAGCTGCAGGCCCTCGAGCCCCACGGCCTGCGGGCCTTGCTGGTCTTTCCGGCCCGGCGGAGCGGCCCATGACGGCGGAGCGTCCCACGGCGCTGATCGCGGAGGACGAGCCCCTGTTGCGGGAGGCCCTGGCGCGCCTGCTGAAGGAGGCCTGGCCCGAACTGGAAGTGGTGGCCCAGGCCCGCAGCGGCCGGGAGGCGGTGGCGGCCTTCGAAGCCCAGGGTCCGGACATCTGCTTCCTGGATGTGCACATGCCCGGGATGTCGGGCCTGGAGGCCGCGCGGCTCATCGGCCGGCGGGCGCATCTCGTCTTCGTCACCGCCTACCACAAGTACGCGGTCCAGGCCTTCGAGGAGGGCGCCATCGACTACCTGGTGAAGCCCGTGGAACCCGCGCGCCTGGCGGATACGGTGGCGCGGCTGCAGGAGCGGCTGCGGGCCGCGGCGCCCTTCCCGGATACGGAAACCCTGCTGGCCCGGATCGCGGAACGCCTCGCGCAGGCCGAGCCCACGCCCACCCTGCGCTGGCTTCGCGTATCCGCCGGGAAGTCCGTGCGGATGGTGGCGGTGGAAGACATCGTCTTCCTGAAATCTGACGAGAAGTACACGCAGGTGGCCTGGCAGAGCGGCGGCGAAGCCAGCGAGGGCCTGGTCCGCACGCCCCTGAAGGAGCTGGCGGCCCAGCTCGATCCGGAGCAGTTCATCCAGGTGCACCGCGCGGTGGTCGTGAACCTGAAGGCCGTCAGCCACGTCGTGCGGGGCGAGCACGAAACTGCGGCGGTCCACCTGAAGCACCGCAGCGAAGTGCTGCCGGTGAGCCGGACGTTTTTACACCACTTCCGGCAGATGTGAGGTGCCATGAACGCCGTCGTCTTCTCGCGCTACGGTTCCCCGGACGTCCTTGAGTTCAAGGAGATCGCGAAGCCCTCGCCCCTGGAGCGCGAAGTACTCGTGCGGATCCACGCCACCTCCCTGAACGAATGGGACGACGGCGCGCTGCGCGGCGAGGACGTGGTGAACCGGCTGATCTTCGGCCTCTTCGCGCCGAAGTGGAACCGGCAGATCCTGGGCTCCGACATCGCGGGGGTGGTGGAAGCGGTGGGCCATGGCGTGACGCGCTTCAAGCCCGGGGACGCGGTCTATGGCGATCTCAGCGGCCGCTGGGGCGGCTTCGCGGAGTTCGTGTGCGCGCCAGAATCCGCCCTAGCGACAAAGCCCCCAGGCATGACCTTCGAACAGGCCGCGGCGATTCCCCAAGCGGGCCTGCTGGCCTTCCAGGCCCTCCGCATGATGGGTCCGATGCGTCCGGGGCAGTCGCTCCTCATCAACGGCGCCGGCGGCGGCGTAGGCACCTTCGCGCTCCAGCTCCTGAAGCCCCTTGGCGTGGTGGTCAGCGCCGTGGACAGCGCCGCAAAGCTGGAGCTGCTCCGCGAGCTGGGCGCCACCCAGGTCCATGACTACGCAAGGGAGGACTTCACCCAGGGAGGCCAGCGCTACGACTTCATCCTCGACGTGAAGACCCTCCGCTCCGTCCTCGCCTGCACCCGCGCCCTCAAGCCAGGCGGCACCTATGTCACCGTCGGCGGTTCCATGGCCCGCCTCTTCCAGGCCCTGCTCCTCTGGCCCTGGATCGCCCTCGTGCAGCGAAAGAAGATCCGGCTCCTGGCCTTGAAGGCGAACGAGGGGTTGGAAAGCCTCAATGAACTGTTCGAGGCGGGAAAGCTGGCGCCAGTGGTCGACCGGTGTTTTGGGCTGGAGGAGACGGTGGCGGCGTTCCGGTTCTATGGAACAGGGCAGCACAAGGGGAAGGTTGTGATTACGGTGGTGCCAGAGTCGTGAGTCGATACGGCACTGAGTGCAATATGGAAATATCCTTCAGAGGTCGGTTCATTGAGCGACAACATCCTTTCATACATCGAAATGTGTCAGCGCGAAGGCGCTAGCCTTCAGCGGGGAATGAACTTTGGGATGGGTGGTAATCACTCGGTGATCCTTGCGTCAAATTCAGACCCAATGCCCCATACCAAGATCGTCTCGAAGAGGAAGGGACGGTCCTGATCTATGAGGGGCACGATCAGCCAAAGACATCAGGCCTCGCAACCACAAAGCTTTTGGATCAACTCGGTCACCTCCCATCCGGAAGACCGACCGAAAATGGGAAGTTCTCAAAAGCAGCAAACGATTACAAAAAATCAATCCGCTCACCTGAGCGAGTTCGGGTCTACGAAAAGTTAAAAGCCGGCATCTGGTCCTACAACGGTGTCTTCCACCTTGTGGATGCCTGGACTCAGCAAGAGGAGGCTCGAACAGTATTTAAGTTCAGGCTTCTGGCTGTCGAGGGTGATGAAGATTTCTCTCTTCCAGCCTCTGACAATATCGAGCGCAGGAGAATCATTCCTACGGAGATCAAACTGGTAGTTTGGAAGCGCGACAAAGGCCAATGCGTTGAGTGTGGTGCTAAAGACGAGCTCCACTTTGATCACGTCCTACCATTCGCACTTGGGGGAACTTCACTTACTGCCATCAATGTGCAAATCCTTTGTGCCCGCCACAACCTTTCGAAAAGCGACAACATTCGATGAATACCCAGGTGCATCCGATTCGGTGACTTCATTCGGTAGGTCGCACTTAGGCCACTTCGACAACTTTCTTGGCCGTTTCAGCTTCGGGTATCGTTCTGCCACCGATTCCTAAATGCCGACCAGCGCTTGGAGCCAGTATGCGTTCCGTCCTCCGCACCATCGCCTCCGTCATCCTCGGCTTCATCGTCGCGAGCATCGTCATGATGATCGTGGAATCCATCAACGGCCGCGTCCTTCATCCCAACCTGGCGAAGGCGGCAGAGGGGATCAAGGACCGAGAGTCGATGCGGGCGCTGATGGCATCGGCGCCAGTGACGGCGCTGCTCGTCGTGATAATCGGCTGGATCCTCGGCAGCATCTATGGGGGCTGGGTCGCGGTGCGGGTGGCGGGACGGTCGTCGATCCGGCCGGGCCTCGTGGTCGGCGTGCTACTGACCCTTGCGGGCCTCGCCAACAACCTCATGCTTCCACCGCCCCTCTGGTTCTGGTTCGCCAGCCTGGTCGTGTTCATCCCGGCGGCCTATCTGGGCGCGCGCTTGGCGTCCGCGCGCTGAGGAACCCCACTCATCACGCCCCCGTGATACCCCCATCAAACTTCCCGCAATCCGTTGTTCCCTGACTCCCGGTAGCTGAAGCTCAGACCTGTACGAGATCTTTGTCAGTTCCATAGCGCGATATCCAGAAAGGTGGAGGGACGGGCCCTGTGAAACCTTGGCAACCTGCTGCAACCCAGCATTGGTGCCAATTCCCGCCGGATGAAGCGTTCCGCTTCCCCGGACAGATGACGAGCTTGTGTGAACTGACACGGTGCTCTGAAGCAACGATCGCGACGGACTGACGAGGCACTCCCTCGCAGCGTCCAGAGGCTTTCTCCATCTCTCGATGCAGAAAGGTCAGGGACTGCGGGCCACCAGCCCCGCAAAGCCCGGAGTCCACCTTGAGCGAAACCGCCACCACCACCCACCGCTTCGAAACCATCGCCCTCCACGGGGGCCACAGCCCCGACGGCGACACGAAGTCCCGGGCCGTGCCCATCTACCAGACCACGAGCTATGTCTTCGACAGCGCCGAGCACGGCGCCCAGCTCTTCAACCTGGAAGTACCCGGCAACATCTACACCCGCATCATGAACCCCACCACCGCCGTGCTGGAGCAGCGCCTCGCGGCCCTGGAAGGCGGCATCGCCGCCCTCGCCGTGGCCTCGGGCCAGGCCGCCATCACCCTCACCCTGAACACCCTCCTCAAGACCGGCGACCACCTCGTCGCCGGCGACAACCTCTACGGCGGCACCTACAACCTGCTGCACCACACCCTGCCCCGGAACGGCATCACCACCACCTTCGTCAACAGCCGGGACCCCGAAGCCTTCCGCGCGGCCATCACCCCGGCCACCAAGGCCATCTACATCGAAGCTCTCGGGAATCCCAAGCTGGACGTGCCGGACTTCGAGGTGCTCGGCAAGATCGCCGAGGACGCCGGCATCCCGCTGATCGTGGACAACACCCTGCCCACGCCCTACCTGGTCCAGCCCATCCAGCACGGCGCCCACATCGTCGTCCACAGCGCGACAAAATTCATCGGCGGCCATGGGACCTCCATCGGCGGCGTCATCGTGGACGGCGGCCGCTTCAACTGGGCCAACGGCAAGTTCCCCGAATTCACCGAACCCTTCGCCGCCTACCACGGCGCCGTCCTCTCGGAGCTCGCCGGCCCCGCCGCCTTCATCACCAAGGCGCGCATCGAGGGCCTGCGGGACACGGGCCCCGCCATCTCGCCCTTCAACGCCTTTCTCCTCATCCAGGGCCTGGAGACTTTGCCCCTGCGCCTGGAATGCCATGGCCGGAACGCGCTGGCCCTCGCCCAGTGGCTGCAGCGGCACCCGAAAGTCGCCTGGGTGAACTACCCCGGCCTTCCCGACCACGACACCCACGGCGCCGCGTCCCGCTACTTCCGCAAGGGCGCCGGCTTCGGCGGCATCCTCACCTTCGGCGTCAAGGGCGGACTGGCGGCGGGCAAGGCCGTCATCAACGCCGTCCAGCTCTTCTCGCGCCTGGCCAACGTGGGCGACGCCAAGAGCCTCATCATCCACCCCGCCAGCACCACCCACCAGCAGCTCAGCCCCGCCGAGCGGGAAGCCACCGGCGTCACCGAGGACCTCATCCGCCTCAGCGTGGGTCTCGAGCACATCGACGACCTCATCGCCGACCTGGACGCGGCCCTCGCGGCGGTGGCCCCGTGAGTACGGATCTCGTGGCGGGCCTGGAGCCCGTCGTCCTGGAGTCCGGTGAAACCTTGCCGGTTCACGTGGCCTACCGCCGGGTGGGCTTCGGCCCCCTGCGGGTGCTGCTGCTCCACGCGCTGACGGGCGGCCCCGACGCCGCGGACCGGCCGACGAACGAGGGCGTGGTGAAGGGCTGGTGGTCGCCCCTCTTCGCCGCCGGGGCGCCCTTCGATCCGACGCGCACCACCGTCTGGACGCCGAACCTCATCGGTTCCTGCTACGGGTCCACCGGCCCCGAACCCGGGACGCCCTTCCCGGCGCTGACGCCGCGGGACCAGGCGGCGGCCCTGGCGGCCTGGATCCGCACCGAAGGTCTGCGCTTCGACGCCCTCATCGGCGGCTCCCTGGGGGGCATGGTCGCCCTCGAACTGGCCCTGCTGGAACCGGACCGCTTCCATCGGGTGGGCGTCATCGGCGCCGGAGCCCGGGCGGACGCCTGGATCCGCGGGGCCAACGCCGCCCAGCTCGCCGTACTCAACAGTCCGCTCCCGGACCGGGACGCCATCGCCCTCGCCCGCCAGCAGGCCATGCTCACCTTCCGCGCCCCGGAAAGCCTGGACGCCCGCTTTCCCGATACCGCCGCCGTCCAGGCCTGGCTGGACCACCACGGCCAGGCCCTGGCGGATCGCTTCACCCGGGAGAGCTACATCGCCCTCCTCCAGGCCATGGATGCCCACGATATCGGCCGCGATCGCGGTGGCGTCGTCGCCGCGCTCAGGGGCCTGCGGGCTTCGCTGCACGTCCTCGGCATCCACAGCGACGCCCTCTTCACCCCGCCTCTCCTGCGGGAGTTGGCCGAAGCCGGCCGCGCCGCCGGCGTGCACACCAGCCTCCACTGGCTGCGGAGTCCCCATGGGCACGACGCCTTCCTGATCGAGTGGGATCAAGTGGATGCGTGGTTGCGGACGCACATTCTCATCAGGGCGGCCGCATGAGTGTCCAACCTCTCCAGCGTGGCTTCGTCCATCTGGTCGGCGCCGGCCCCGGCCACCCGGACTTCCTCACCCTCCGGGGCCTGCGGGCCCTCCAGGCCGCCGAAGTGATCCTCTACGACGCATTGCTGGACGAGGCCTTCTTCGAGCTCTTCCCGGCGGAGGCCGAAGCGGTCTTTGTGGGCAAGCGGGCCGGGGACCATTCCCTCACCCAGGACGAGATATCCGCCCTGCTCATCGCCGAAGCCCGGGCGGGGAAGAAGGTCGTCCGCCTCAAGGGCGGCGATCCCTTCCTCTTTGGCCGCGGCGGCGAGGAGGCCCTGGCCCTGCGGGACGCGAACATCCCCTTCGAGGTCGTGCCAGGCGTGAGCGCCCTGAACGGCGTCGCCGGCGCCGCGGGGATTCCCCTCACCCACCGCGGGCTGTCCCGGGAGGTCCGCATCCTCGAAGGCCACGGCCTGTTGCACGAAGCCCGCGACTGGGACGAGCAGGCCCGCTTCCGGGGCACGACGGTGCTCTTCATGGCCACGGGCCAGCTCCCTGCCATCGCGCGCAAGCTGCTTTCCCACGGCGCGGATCCCGCCCTGCCCATCGCCCTCGTGGAGAACGGCTGCACCGCGCAGCAGCGGATCCACTGGCCACCCTCGCCGACGCCGCGGCCTGTCGAATGCCCATGGGTAGCGAAGGTCCCGGAATCGTCTATCTCGGCCCCGTCGTCGCCCTCCAGCCCCTCCTCGCCACGCCCCTTTCCTTCCGTGAAGCCCATGACCTCCCTCCTGCCCATCTTCCTCAAACTGCAAGGCCAGCCCGTCCTCCTCGTCGGCGCCGGGAGCGTCGCGCAGGCTAAGCTGCGCCCGCTCATCGAGGCCGGGGCCGCCATCACCGTGGTGGCCCTTTCCGTATCCGGCGCCGTGGCGGGCCTCGCCGCGGGCCATCCCGGCCAGGTGCGCGTCCTTCGGCGCCCGGTGGAAGTCGCCGACCTGGTGGGTCAGCGCCTCGTGGTGAGCGCCACCAACGATCCCTGGCTCAACGGGGTGCTGGCCTTGGCCGCGAAGCGGCTGGGCATCTGGTTCAACGCCGTGGACGAGGCCGACAGTTGCGCCTTCTACATGGCCGGCAGCCTGCGCCGGGGGCCCGTGGAAATCGCCGTGGGCAGCCGGGGCGCCTTCCCTGGCCTCGTGCGGGCCTTGCGAGGCGCCCTCGACGCCCTGCTCCCAAAGGAGCACCTGGACGACCTGGAGCGCCTCGCCGACCTGCGCCGCCGCATCCGCGCCGACCTCCCCGATCTGGAAGCCCGGGGCCGCATCCTGCGCCGCGCCGTGGAGACCCTCGAGCGCGACTACTTCCAGGCCCTGCGGGAGCGCCTGGAGCCCGAAGGGGTGCTGTCATGAACGCCATCGAGGACCTCAAGGAAGGCTCGGACTTCCTGCGGGGCGGGCTCGCGGCGGAGCTCGCCTCACCGGAGCCGAAGCTCAGCGCCGACGCGGCCCACCTCATCAAGTTCCACGGCCTCTACCAGCAGAAGGATCGCGACAAGGCGCCGGAACCGAAACCCCACGTGCTCATGGTCCGTGGCCGCATCCCCGGCGGCCGTCTCGGCCCCGATCAGTGGGCAGCCTGGAATCGTATCGCCGACGAGTTCGGCGACGGCACCCTGCGCCTCACCACCCGCCAGAGCGTGGAGCTGCACGGCGTGCTGAAGCAGGACATCAAGGCCACGCTGCAGGAACTGCACCGCGCGCTCCTCACCACCAAGGGTGCCTGCGGCGACGTGGTGCGCAATGTGATGGAGGCGCCGAACCCCGCCGGGCGCGCCGACCTCGCCCAGCTCGGGCCCGTGGCGCAGTTGCTTTCCGACCACTTCCAGGCGAAGTCCAACGCCTACGCCGAAGTGTGGCTCGACGGGGAAAAGGTCGAGGGTCCCGAATCGGAGCCGCTCTACGGCAAGACCTACCTGCCCCGGAAGTTCAAGATCGCCGTGACCCTCGCGGGGAACAACAGCGTGGACGCCTATACCCAGGACCTGGCCTTCGCGGGGACCCTGGACTCGAACAACCTCATCGACGGCTGGTTCGTCCTGGCGGGGGGGCGGCATGGGCGACCCACCACGACGCCGCCACCTTCCCGCGCCTCGCCGACCTCCTGGGCTGGATCCCCGCCGCGGCGCTGCTGCCCGTGGCCGAGGCCGTCGTCACCACCCAGCGGGACCACGGCGACCGCCTGAACCGCAAGCGCTCCCGCCTCAAGTACCTGCTCCACGATCGCGGTGTGGCCTGGTTCCGCGCCGAAGTGGAGGCCCGCGCCGGCGTGACCTTCGCGGACCGGGCGCTGCCCCCCTGGCGCACGCCGTCCGCACTCGGCTGGACGGAGCGCGCCGATGGTTCCTGGGCCCTGGGCTTCCACACCCTGTCGGGGCGCATCGCCGGGCCGCTGAAAGCCGCCCTGGCGGAGCTGGTGGCCCGCCATGGCCTGGATCTCCAGCTCACGCCGGACCAGGACCTCATCCTCCTGGGCATTCCCCGGGAGGCCCGCGCCGCCGTCGAAGCCTTCCTGGCCGCCCGCGGTCTGCGCGCCGAGAGTCCCACGAAGCTCCACGACCGGGCCCTCGCCTGCGTGGCCCTGCCCCTCTGCGCCGTGGCCATCACGGAAGCCGAGCGGGTGGCCCCGGACCTCCTCGCCACGATCCAATCCCTCCTGGAAAAGCACGGCCTCGCCGACCGGGCGCCGGTCTTCCGGCTCACGGGCTGCGCCAACGGCTGCGCCCGGCCCTACGCCGCGGAGCTGGCGGTGGTGGGCCAGGCCGTGGACCGCCACGCGGTCTTCGCCGGTGGAGATGCGGAGGGCACGCGGCTGGCCTTTTCCGTCGCCGAGAAGGTGCCCACCGCGGAATTGTCCACAGTCCTCGACCGCCTCTTCGGACTCTGGAAGCAGGGGCGGCGCGGCGACGAGGGCTTTGGCGATTTCGCCGCCCGCACGGGTGCCGCCGCCCTGGCTTCCCGCCTCCGGCCCGCGCCGAGCCTGGTGTGAGCGCCGTGTCCCTGGATCCCCTGCAGCTCGCCGTCCTGGTGGTCCTCACCGGCCTCGCGGGAGGCGTGAACGGCGTGCTCGGCCACGGCTTCTCCACGGTCACCGTGCCCGTGGCGCTGCTCCTGCTCGCCAACCGCCTGCTGAACCCCGTGCTCGTGCTCCTGGAGCTGGCCCTCAACCTGGGCGCCTTCCTCGCCAACCTCCGCCACTTCCCCAAGGTCGCCCCGCGGGTCGTGCCCATGGTGGGCGGCCTCGTCCCGGGCATCGCCCTGGGGGCGTGGATCCTTTCCATCACCGCGCCGGGGCCCATGAAGCTCCTGACCTACCTGCTGCTCTTCCCCATCGTCGTGCTCCAGGGCCTGGGCCTGCACCGGGCCTTCCGCTCCGAACGGGCCGCCGCCCTGCCCTTCGGCCTCGCCACGGGCCTGCTCTACGCCACGACCACCATCAGCGGGCCCATCCTGTCCCTCTACTTCCACAACCAGGCCTACGCCAAGGACGAGTACCGCGCCGCCATCAGCTTCCTGCGGGTGGTGGAGGCCGCCCTCACCGCCCTGGCCTACCTGGGCCTGGGCATCATCACCCGGGACTCCTTCGCCCTCGCCGCGCCGCTGCTGCCCGGCACCCTCGCGGGCCTCGCCGTCGGCCTCTATGCGGCCCGGCGGATCGAGGAGCAGGGCTTCCGGCGCTTCTGTGTCTGGTTCAACGTCCTCGCCGTCAGCTTCGGCCTGGCACGGGTCCTGAGCCCGGTCCTCGGCGCGGATCCCGTCCGCATCCACATCCTCTGGGTCCTGCCCCTCGCAACGGGCCTCGCCGTCCAGACCCGGGGCTTCGGCCTCTTCCCTCGCGGCGCCGCGGCCCTCGACCCCAAGGCCGGACCGGCCTACGACCCCCACCTCTGATCCGGAGCCGCCATGCCCACCCTCGAGCTTCAGGCCTTCACGCCCGCCCGGGTCGCCGCCCTCAACGAGGAGTTCCGCGGCGCCTCCGCCGAAACCGTCCTCACCTGGGCCGCCCACGCCTTCCCCGCCGACCGCCTCGCCCTGGCCTGCAGCCTGGGGCTGGAGGACGTCGCCCTCGTGGAGATGCTGTCCCGGCTTCCAAGGTGCCGCGCATCTTCTTTCTCGATACGGGGCGCCTGCACCAGGAGACCTACGACGTGCTCCAGCAGTTGCGCCGGCATTACGGCGTGGCCATCGAGGTCTACTGCCCCGCGGCGGAGGCGGTGGAAGCGCTGGTGCGCCGGGACGGGCCCAACGGCTTCTACGAGGGCCTCGACCAGCGCCGGGCCTGCTGCGCCGTGCGCAAGGTGGAGCCCCTGCGGCGGGCCCTGCGGGGCGCCGACGCCTGGATCACCGGCCTGCGCCGGGACCAGGCGCCCACCCGGCGCGACCTCCGGACCTTCGAGCTGGACGCGGTCCATGGCGGCCTCCTCAAGATCAATCCGCTGCTGGATTGGGAGCACCCCAGGACCCTCGCCTACGTCCGCCACCATGGCGTGCCCGTCAACGCCCTCCACGACCAGGGCTTCCCCAGCATCGGCTGCGCCCCCTGCACCCGGCCCGTCCAGCCCGGCGAGGACCTGCGCGCCGGGCGCTGGTGGTGGGAGCAGCCCGAGCACAAGGAGTGCGGACTGCATGTAAAACGACCGGTCGCGACGGCCACCGGAGGAGCCTTTCGATGACCACGACGCAGCTTGAACCCATCACCCTCACCCACCTCGACTGGCTCGAGGCGGAGGCCATCCACATCCTCCGGGAGGTCGCGGGCCAGTGCGCCCATCCGGCCCTCCTCTTCTCCGGCGGGAAGGATTCCCTGGTCCTCCTGCGTCTGGCGGAAAAGGCCTTCCGACCCGCGTCCTTCCCCTTTCCGCTTCTGCACATCGATACGGGCCACAACTACGGTGAGGTGCTGGAGCTGCGGGACCGCCGCGCCGCGGAGCTGGGGGAGCGGCTCCTCGTGCGGACCCTGGACGACTCCCTCGCCCGGGGCACCATCGTGCTGCAGCGGCCGGACCAGGGCCGCAACGCCTTCCAGAGCATCACCCTGCTGGAGGCCGTGGCGGAGTTCGGCTTCGACGCCCTCATCGGCGGCGCGCGCCGGGACGAGGAGAAGGCCCGGGCCAAGGAGCGCGTCTTCTCGTTCCGGGACGCTTTTGGCGCGTGGGATCCCAAGTCCCAGCGGCCCGAGCTCTGGGATCTCTACAACGCCCGCATCCACCCCGGCGAGCACATCCGCGCCTTCCCCATCAGCAACTGGACCGAGCTGGACGTGTGGCA
Organism: Holophagaceae bacterium; assembly: GCA_016710635.1. Lineage (GTDB taxonomy): Bacteria > Acidobacteriota > Holophagae > Holophagales > Holophagaceae > JADJVL01. The sequence goes on from JADJVL010000001.1 coordinate 118,861, forward strand.
GTACATCGAACGGGAAGGCCTCGAGCTCCCGGAGATCTACTTCGCCCACGAGCGGGAGGTGGTGCGCCGCGGCGGCGCCCTGGTGCCCGTGACTGCGCTCACCCCATCCAGACCCGGGGAACAGGTTGAACGAATATCCGTCCGCTTCCGCACCGTGGGCGACATCCCCTGCACGGCGCCAGTGGCCAGCCGGGCCGCCACCGTGGCGGAGATCATCGCCGAGACCGCCACCACCTCCCTCACCGAGCGCGGCGCCACGCGCCTCGATGACCAGACCTCCGAAGCCTCCATGGAGCAGCGCAAGAAGGAAGGATATTTCTGATGAGCGGCCTTCAAGCCCTGAATGCGAACCTCCCGGTGTCGGGTCTCCCCGCCGTGGACCGCGGCGTCCTGCGCTTTCTCACCTGCGGCAGCGTGGACGACGGCAAGAGCACCCTCATCGGGCGCCTCCTCTACGACAGCCGGGCCATCCTCGCAGACGCCCTGCACGCCCTGGAAGCCAGCTCCCGCAAGCGGGGCCTCGCGGGCATCGACCTCAGCCTCCTCACCGACGGCCTGTCGGCGGAGCGGGAGCAGGGCATCACCATCGACGTGGCCTACCGCTACTTCTCCACGGGTACGCGGAAGTTCATCATCGCCGACGCGCCGGGCCACGCCCAGTACACGCGGAACATGGTGACGGCGGCCTCCACCGCGGACCTGGCCCTCATCCTCGTGGACGCGCGGAAGGGCGTGCAGGAGCAGACCCGGCGCCACGCGGCCCTCGCCCACCTGCTGGGCATCCGGAACCTGGTCTTCGTGGTGAACAAGCTGGACCTGGTGGGCTACGACCCGCGCGTCTTCGAGGCCCTGCAAGGGGAACTCGAGGCTTTCAGCCGCTCCCTCGGCGTCGCGCGCCCCGCCTTCGTCCCCATTTCCGCCCTCGTCGGCTACATGGTGGTGTCCCGCGGCAGCCATCTGGACTGGTACCAGGGCCCGACCCTGCTCGAGCTGCTGGAGGCCGCCCAGGCGGACCGGAGCCAGGCCGGACGCCCCTTCCGCTTCCCCGTGCAGCTGGTGTGCCGCCCCCGCACCGCGGGCCAGGCGGAGTTCCGGGGTTATCAGGGCCGCATCACCTCCGGCGCGGTGGCCGTGGGCGATCCGGTGCGGGTCCTGCCTGCAGGCCACACGACGCGGGTGGCGGGCCTGCGCCTTCTGGACGCGAAGCTGAGCCATGCGGTGGCGGGCCAATCCGTCACCCTCCTCCTCGAGGATGAACTGGACATTTCCCGCGGGGACCTCCTCGCCTCGGTGGTGGCGCCCCCGGCGCGGGCCCTGGACCTGGAAGCCACCCTCTGCTGGCTGTCGGAGCGCCCCTTCGATCCTGCCCGCCCCTTGCGCCTGCGCCATACCACCCGGGAGGTGAAGGCCCGCATCACCGATCTCGCCGGGCGTCTGGACCTCCGTAGCCTCGCCCTGGAACCCGCCGCCGGCCTGAAGGCGAACGACATCGCCGAGGTCCGCCTGCGGCTGCAGGCGCCGGTCTTCGTGGATCCATACCGAGCGGACCGCGCCACCGGAGCCTTCGTCCTGGTGGACGAGGCCAGCCACGACACCGTCGCGGCGGGGCTGGTGCGCGCCGTTCCGGGAGGACGGCCATGAGCGCGCCCGCGATCCTGAAATTCGGCGCCGCCCTGCTCCAAGAGGGCAGCGGCTGGCGGGCCGCCGCCGCCGCCGCGGTGGAGAGTCTTCCTCAAGGCGGCGTGGTGGTGGTCGCGACCCCCGGCGCCTGGCGCAGCGCCGCCCTTGAGGCCCTGGCCGCCGCTGGCAACGGTGACGGAGCCGCGGCCCTCGCCTGCGCCCGCCGCCTCGCAGAGGACCATGAACGCCAGGCCCGGGATCTGGGTCTGGAAGCCGCGGCCGGACCGGCCTCCGCCCCGCTGCTGAAGCGGCTGTCCGACCTCTTCCAGGGCGCCTGCCTCGTCGGCCACGCCTCCCCCCGCACCCGGGATGCGGTCCTCGGCCTGCTCGGGGCCCTCTCGGCCTCCCTGTTCGCCGCCCTCCTGGCCTCCCGGGGCCTGCCGGCCCGCGTGGCGGCGGCCCTGCCCAGCGCCCGGGGCGGCCACGGGCGGGCCCGGCCCCGGGCGGAGATTCCCTGGGCGGACCGTCCCGCCGGACGGGAGGTCTTGGTGCTGCCCGGGGGCTTCGGCCTTGGGGAGGACGGCGCTGTCCTGGCCTACGGTCCGGGCGGTCCGGACCTCAGCGCCGTCGCCCTGGCGGCGGGGTGGGGCACCCCCGGCGTACTTATCTGGACCGGGGATGACGGCATCCAGAGCGCGGATCCCAGCCTGGTGCCCGGTGCCCAGGCCCTGCCGCGCCTGAGCTACGCCGAGGCCCAGGCCCTGTCCGGGTTCGGGGCCCGGGCCCTCCATCCCGAGGTGCTGACCATCGCCGCGGGGGCCGGCCTGGAACTCGTCCTCGCCAACCTCCATGCCCCGGAACGCCGCACCCTGATTTCCGGAGCGCGGCCCGAGCGCCAGCCCGGTTCCGTGACCTCCGTGGCCTACAAGGAGGGGCTGCACCTCCTTCGGCTCCCGCCGGCGGCTTCCCTGGACGGCCTGGCCGCGGCGGACGCGGAGCTGCGGGCGGCCGGAGCCCGGCGCTACGGGGCCATCGCTGGCCCGGAGGGCATGCTCCTGGTGCTGCGGGCCGAAGGAGCCGAAGCCGTCGCCCGGCTGGCGGCCTTCACCGATGCCGGTGCCGAACTGTCCGGGGGCTGGGCCCTGGTGGCCCTGGTGGGGGAAGGCCTGCGGGCAACGCCGGGGTCGGCCCTGCGCCTGCTGGCGCCATTCCAGCTGGAGACCGTCGGCGGACTACTGGCGGGGAGTTCCCCGATCTCCGTGTCCTTCCTGGTGCCTGAGGAGCGCCTCCCGGACCTGGTGCCCCGGCTCCACCATCTCTGGATCGGGGCCGCGGAACGGACCCCCAGCCTGACCCTTTAGTTCCGGAGGGAATGGAAACGGCCCCGCAGGGCCGTTTCCAGGGATCCCAGGGGGCTCAGTGCTGCTTCATCAGCCAAGCCGCGAGGCGCTGGTGGAAGAACTCGGGATGGGAAAGATCCAGGGGGGTCAGGCGGGGGGGCAGTTCACCCTCCTCCTCCATGAAGGCCCCGCGCAGAAAGATCGGTGTCCGCTCGGCGCCTTGGCCATCTCCAGCCACCGCAAGCACTTCGCTGCGCCTTTGGACGCCGTTCCAGGTCATTTCAGCCTCCCTTGGGTGTCAGGGTGATGGAAAAACATAGGCAACCTAGACTGGATTGCCATGACCAGAATCCTGCAACGCCAAGTCCCTCCTTTTTTTCCTAGCGATGGGCCCATCCACGCTTTCCTCATCGGCGAGGCGCCGGGTCCCAGGGGGGCCGACCGTTCCGGCCTGCCCTTCTGGGGGGACCGGGCCGGCCTGCCCCTCTACCTCGCCCTGGAGGCCGCGGGCATGGCCCGGGTGCCGCCGCAGGCCTATGAGGCTTGGGACGGCCAGCGCTTCCGGGACCTCGGGCTGGCCCCCAGCCTGTCGGGGGTGGCGCTGGGAAACGCCCTGGCGGTCTGCCCGACCTCCGATGGGCAGCATTTCCGCGCCCCCAGCGATGCGGAGCTGCGCGACCCGGCGAACCAGGCCCGGCTGCGGGCAGAGATCCGCCAGGCCCAGATCCGGGCCCCGGGACGGCTCACCCTGCTGGCCCTGGGCCGCCGGGCGGGCTGGATCCTGGCGCAGCTGGACCACGGCTGCGCCATGGAGGTGCTGCCCCATCCCTCCGCCCAGGGCCTGCTGCAGGCGGCGCCGAACCGCGGCAAAGGCCTCCGGCTCGTGGACCTGCAGGCGGACTGGCAGGCCCGCCTGGCGGAACGCCTGGTTCAGCTCAGGGCGGAAACCCAGAGGGTGCGGTAGGCCGACTCCAGGGCCCGGGCGAAGCCGGGGCCGTCCAGGAGCGGCGAGGCTTGCAGGCGGCCCCGCAGGTCCGCCCGGAGGCGGGACAGGGCCGCGGCATCCGTGGCCAGGATCACGCCCTGGGCCGCCATGGCGCCGGCGTTGTCCGGCATCCAGTCCGCGAAGCCCAGGGGGGCGAGGACGCCCAGGCCGGGACGGAAAGCCTGGGTGCGCCGCTCCAGGCCCAGGACCGGAAGCCCCATCCAGAGAGCCTCGCAGATGGAAGCGGCGGTGGGGTGCGGGAACTCCGCGAGGGCCACGTCCACCCGGGTGTAGGCGGCCAGGTGCTGGGCCAGGGATTCCGGCGCCGGACGGTAGCCGAGGCGGTCCGGATCCAGGCCGGCGGACTCCAGGCGGGCCAGCCACATGGACTTCGTGCGGGGGTCCGCCGGCAGGGCGGGCAGGCTCAGCCGGGAGCCGGACACCTTGGCCAGCAGCAGCGCCCAGGCTTCCAGGACGCCATCGTGCAGGCGGTCCAGGGGCCCGAAGTAACCGAAAGTGAGGAAACGGTTGGCCAGTGCCGGCAGGGGGCCGGGCTCGGGAGCTTCCTCAAAGGGCTTGTAGGCGAAGGCGGGACGGTCGAGGCGCAGGATGGATTCGGGCCCATAGGACTCGGCGCCCAGGGGATCCGCGGCTTCATCCGTCAGCCGGTGGGTGATGGCGGTCAGGCCGTGGGTGCAGCCGTAGCCGGGGGCCGCCACCTGCACCGGGGCGGGGGCGAGGGCGAGGGCGGCGACCCGCCCGCCGGGGAGGTGGCCCGCCATGTCCACCAGCACATCGATGCCGTCCTGCCGGATGGCCGCAGCGGCCTGGGGGTTGGAAAGCCCCGTGAGGTTCCGGAAGGTGTCGCACTGGGAGGCCAGGGCTTCCGTGGTGTCGTCGGGACGGGCGAGGTCGCTGTAGCCGAAGACTTCCACCTGCGCGCGGTCATGGGCGCCCAGGAGGGCGGCGAGCACCCGGCTCCCCGGCGTACGGCCGAAGTCGCTGGACAGGTAGCCCACCTTCAGCCGCCGGTCCGGACTGCGGTCGGTCGGCTTGGCCGGCTCCGAGAGGCCCACCGCGGAGGCGCCGGCGAGCCGGCCCCAGCGCACATGGGCTTCCGCCAGGCTGGCTTCGGACTGCCGGGGATCCCGCCGCAGCAGGGCCAGCAGCCGGTGGTGGAGGTTGGCGTTGTTGATGTCCAGATTGGCGGCGGAGGCGTTCGCATCCACCGCCTCCTCGACCCGGCCCAGGGCCTGGAGGGCGCGTCCCAGCGCCGCGTAGGCGCCGGGATGCTCCGGGTGGGCGTAGAGCACGCGCTCGGCGGCATCGAAGGCCTCCGCCGGGGCGCCCGCCGCCAGGAACAGCTCGGCGAGGGCGAGGTGGGCGCGGGCGTTCTGGGGCGCGAGCCGCAGGGCCAGCCGGTAGGCCGCTTCAGCTTCCGGCAGAAGGCCGCGGCGGAGCTGCAGTCCCCCCAGGGCGATCCAGGCTTCGGGCTCGGCGCCGGCGTGTTTGGCGAGCAGCTCGGCGGCTTCTTCGGGCTTGCCTTCCGCCATGAGGAGACCCGCCAGATCCAGGGCGGCGGAGCCACGGCCGGGGGCCAGCTCCAGGGACCGGGCGAGATGGATCCGGGCTTCCGCGTCCATGCCCAGCCCGCGCAGGGCCTTGCCGAGGTTGCCGTGGAGGTCCGCGCCATCGGGCTCGATGGCGAGGGCCTTGCGCCACATCTCCGCCGCCGCCGGCAGGTCGCCCTGGCAGGCCTTAACGGTGCCGAGGTTGTTCCAGCAACCCGCATCCGCGGGATCCAGCTCCGTGGCCTTCCGGGCGAAGGCCTCCGCGGCGTCGAAGGCGCCCTTCTCGATGGCGAGGACCGCGAGCTGGCCATGGACGTCGGCCCGATCGGGCTCCTGCTCCAGAACCTTGCGGTAGGCCGCTTCCGCCTCGGCGGACCGGCCGGCGCGGTGCAGGCGCAGCGCTTCCTCGTGGAGCTCGGTGGGGGTCGTGGATTCTGAAGCCATCGCGTCTCCTGCCGGTCTGGGCCGAACCCTTGATGTTACCAGCCGGATCCGCCCAGGTCGCGTCCGGGTTGCGGGAGTCCGGGGACCCGCGCGCCCCGGGTCCGTCCGGCCTTTTTAGCTTGGGACCAAAGGGATTTGATGCTCTTCTGGTGGGCCGCTCAGCGTTTGCAGGACGCCGGGCCAACGGAGGAAATGCCATGGCCCGCTTGAACAAGACCTGGAAGGTTGAAGACGGTGGCGCGGCCCTGGCCGGGGAGCTCCATCGCATCCTGGAGATCAGCCACCGGCAAGCCAAGGGGCTCATTGATTCGGGTTGCGTGAAGATCAACGGCAAGGATCCCTCCGGCCACGGCCAGCGGCTGGTCCTCGGCGACGAGATCGCCGTGGGCTTCGATCCCGGGACCCGCTACCAGACCCTGCCCCCGGCCCGGGTGCTGGAGGGCGAGCCCTTCAAGGTGCTCTGGGAAGATGCCGACTTGGTCTTCGTGGACAAGCCCGCGGGCCTGCTCACCGTCCCCGCCGAGAAGGGCAACGAGCCCAGCCTGGCGGACGCCCTGGTGGACCACTACCGGCGCCGCGGCTTCAAGCGCGCCCAGATCTTCATCGTCCACCGCCTGGACCGCTGGACCAGCGGCGTGCTCATCTTCGCCAAGACCCCCGAAGCCCTGCGCGGCCTGAAGGACCTCTTCGAGGCGCACAAGCTGCAGCGGGTCTACCACGCCATCCTGGTGGGGGAACTGCCGGAGAACAGCGGCAGTCTTTTCAGCAAGCTCATCGAGCACCAGAAGACCCTGAAGGTGAAGGTCACCAAGGGCCAGAAGGGCGCCAAGCACGCCATCACCCACTACCGCGTTCTGGAGCGTCTCCCCGGGCACACGGTCGTGGAAGTGAAGCTGGAGACCGGGCGGCGCAACCAGATCCGCGTCCAGTTCGCCGACAAGGGCTTCCCCCTCCTCGGCGACCAGGTCTACGGCGAGACCAGCGAGCTCATCGACCGGCAGGCCCTCCACGCCGAGCTGCTGGGCCTGCGGCACCCCATCACCGAAGCCCAGGTCACCGTCAGCGCCAAGCTGCCCGCGGATTTCGAGGCGGCTCTCAAGGTTCTTCGCAACACCCGCCGGGTCGTGCGCGCCGAGGAAGGCGTGCAGGGCGAAGAGGGCATCTTCAAACCCAAGATCACCAAGGAGCACAAGGCCGAGCGCGTCAGCCGGGCCCGCATCCACACCAAGACCGCCCCCAGGGCGGACGGCGACCGGCCCAGGCGGGACAGCTTCCGCGACGGTGCCCCGGAACGGAGGCCCCGCACCGAAGCCCGCGGACCGCGCACCGAATCGAAGGGTCCTCGAACCGAAACCCGCGGTGCCCGTCCGGAGTCCCGAGGGCCTCGAACCGAAACCCGCGGTCCTCGTCCTGAATCAAAGGGACCCCGCACCGAAACCCGTGGAGCCCGTCCCGAGTCCCGAGGGCCGCGTGCGGAATCCCGCGGACCCCGCCCCGAATCGAAGGGGCCTCGCGCTGAATCCCGCGGCCCGCGTCTCGAATCGAAAGGACCCCGCACCGAATCCCGGGGAGCCCGTCCCGAGTCCAGGGCACCGCGCCGGGAGGACCGGCCCGGAGGCCCGCCTCGTTCCGCGAAACCAGGAGCCGGCCCGAAGCGCGCCTTCGGCGCTGCGGCCAAACCCCGCAAGCCCCGCGGCTGACGAGACCCGCCCATGCCCTTCGCGAATCCTCCGCTCCAAGGCCGCATCGCCTTCGTCTCCGGCTCCACCCGGGGCATCGGCCGGGCCATCGCTCTTGAACTCGCCGCCTGGGGCGCCGATGTGGCGGTCCATGGCATGAAATCGGCGGAAGCCGCCGAGGCCGTCGCCGCGGAGATCCGGACCGCCGGGCGGCGCGCCATCACCGTCCTGGCGGACGTGCGGGACCGGGCCGCCATGAACGCCGCCGCCGACCGGGTGAAGGCCGAGCTGGGGGTGGTGGACATCCTGGTGAACAACGTGGGCACAAGGCAGGATGGCCCCTTCATCCTCATGGGCGATGACAAGTGGGAGGAGGTCATGAACGTGAACCTCCGCGGCACCGTGTACACCACCCGGGCCTTCGTCCGCGGCATGATGGCGGCCAGATGGGGCCGCGTCGTCAACATCGTGAGCCCCTCCGGCATCATCGGCATGGCGGGCCAGACCAACTACGCCGCCTCCAAGGGCGCTGTCATCGCCCTCACCAAGAGCCTCGCACGGGAGATCGCCCCTTTCGGCGTGCTGGTGAACGCCGTGAATCCCGGCATCATCCACACGGAACTGACCTCCGACCTGGACGCCGAGCGGGTGCGGCAGCTGCTGGCGCCGACGATCCTCCAGCGCGTCGGCGAGCCCGAAGAGGTGGCGCGGGTGGTGGCCTTTCTGAGCAGCGACTGGGCCAGCTACATGAGCGGCCAGGTGATCAACGTGGACGGCGGGCTCTGCCCCTAGGCCCTGCGGTCGCAGGCCCCTCTCCCGGGCCGGTCCGGCGGGCGGCCTGGTGTATCCTCCTTCAACACCCGCCCACGACCGCATTCACCGCTCCAGGGCCTGACCACCGCTGAGCGTCCGCCGGATCTTCCCCTGAGCCACCCACTCCCGATGCGCACCGTCGTTCCAGAGCCAGGCCGCCCCGAAGGCCCGGGCGAGGCTTCCATCCGGACCTTCTGGACCCGGCAGCCCATGGATCCCCTGGACTTCGTCAGGACCTTCGGCGCCGTCGTGGAGACCACGGGACGGGCAAACGTCGATCCCATGGACTACGCCCACCACGAAGCCCCGGCGGGTTGCGCCCGCGGCAAGATCTCCACCTTCGCCTTCGATGCAGAGGGCTGGAAGGCCGCCTGCTACCAGTTCGGCGATGCCCGGCACCACGCCCTGCTGGTGGGCTGCACCAATGGGACCGCCGCCGCCGCCGCGCGCTGCGCCGAACTCACCGGCCGGCGGGAGATCGCCCTCCAGGTCTCCCTTCCCGGGGGCATCGGCATCCAGGTGAGCGCCGTGGTGGACGGCGATGCCGGCGACGACCAGGGTGCCCGGGTCCTGCAGAACTGGATCGGCATCCCTCTCACGGTGCGCGCCGCCGATCTCGGCGATGGCCGCCGCTACGCCCTCTGCGCCGGCCCCCTGAACGACTACCTGGTGGCGGACCTGCCCCCGGGCGAGGATCCTGCCGCCTTCACCGTGCCGGACGCCATGGCCCTCGCCGACCGCTTCGGGCTCACCGCCGAGCCCCTGCGCTCCCGGGTGGCCGTCCTCCAAAGCGCTGCGCCCGGACCACCCCGGGCCCGCTTCTTCACCTGCGGCGAACGCGAACACCCCTCCGCGCCCCTGACCGGCCTCGCGGTGGTGGCCCTCGCCGCACGCCGCCTCGGCTGGCGGGAGCTGGCGGCGACGGACCGGCTGCACACCGCCGCGGGGCCGCTGCCCTTCCCCGAGGTCGCGGACCGGCTCGACGGCCGGGTGGACGTGGCGTTCCCCGCCCTTCTCGTGCACCTGGGTCCCTACGGCGCGGATCCGGAGTCCCGCCCATGAGCCGCGACCCTCACCAGCTCCTCCGCCTCGCCCTGGCGGGCGCCGGGGACATCGAAGAGTGGCGCCTCGGCGACCCCGCCCTCGCGGCGGCCAAGGGCTTTCCCCGCGCCTACCCGGCGGGCCTGATCGACGACTGGGGCATCGTCTTCCTGGACCTCGTGGTGGAGGAAGGCACCGGCGACCTCGTCTGCCATGAAGTCAACGGGCCCAACGCCGTCGGTTCCGATGCGCTGACCGGAGAGAGCCGTGGACGGTCCCGCAACGAAGCGCGCCAGACGCTCCAGCGCCTCCGGGAGATGGGACTGCTCGCCCCCGACGGAAGCCTGGCCGGGGAACCGGTCGTCACCCTGCACGCCCATCAGCACTGGAAGGCCTTCCGCACCGGCGGGGAATTCTTCCCCCGGGTGGCGGCGTACCAGGAAGCGCTTGAAACGCTGATTCCAGGTTCCGCTCCGGAGCTGCGGGGGGCCCACGAAGCCCTGGGCGATGAAACATTGTCGGTGGTCTTCGGCGACGTGCCCCAGGTGGCCGCGCACCTGCACCTCGACGAGGCCGCGGGGTGCTTCACCTACCGGGGCCGTCCGGTGGCTTTCATCGGCAATCCGAACCTCGCGACAGAGCTCGCCCGCGCCGGCCGGCTGCCCATGCGCACCGGCGGCCTGCCCGTCGCCGCGCGTCGCGTCTTCCACGCCTGGCGCCTTCTGGACACGGTCCGGGACAAGGGCGTTCAGCAGGACCTGCTCCTGGGGACGGGGATGCGGCCCTTGAAGTATTTTGAAGCCGACACCCGCGAAGAGGCCCTGCGGCTGACCCGCGAACTGCTCGCCCGGGGGCCGGTGGTGCTGAAGCCCAACGCCGCCAGTGGGGGCGCCGGGGTGCACGCGGTGGTGGCCGGGATGACAGACGGGGACATCGCCGCCCGCATCGACGCCGTGCTGAAAGACTGCGTGACGAAGTACGGGACGAACGCCGACGCCACGGCCCTGCCCATCCGGGGCTTCGAGTTCGTGCGGTCGACGGGCTATCCCCTGGCCGGCGGCGGACACCTCTGGGACCTCCGCATCGCGGTGCTCTTCGAACCCGGCAAGGCCGAAGCCTTTCCCATCTCCATGCGCCTCTCGCCAGCCCCCTTCGAGCCTGGCGGCTTCCACCTCGACCGGGACCAGTGGATCTCCAATGTCAGTGGCCGTCAGGTCACGCTTCTGAAATCCGGCATGGACGACGAGGCCCTCGCCGCCGTGGGCCTGACGCCGGCCCGGCTGGAGGAGGCCATGGAGGGCTGCGTGACATGGACCCTCAAGGCCTGGGACGCCGCGGCCCGGGGCGGCGGACCCGGCGGTTCGGTGTTCGAGGACGCCGCCGAGGTGGAGGATCCCGCCTTCTATCCGCGGGAGGCGTTCCGGGGATGAGCCGGCCTGGGGAAGCTCCCATGGACAAGCGGGTTCCGACACGCTTCCCCGTCCTGCGGGAACTCGCGGACCGCTGGAGCCCCCGCAGCTTTCTCGACCGCGCCCCAGACCCGCGCCAGCTCTGCAGCATCTTCGAGGCTGCGCGCCTCGCGCCCTCCGCCCACAACACCCAGCCAAGCCGCTTTCTCGTCGCCCGCAAAGGCGTCGGCGACGGGCATGCGCGCCTCAGCGCCTGCCTCAGCGAAGCCAACCAGGTCTGGGCCCCGGGGGCGCCGGTGCTGGTCCTGGCGTCGGTCATGCGGGAGCGCCTCAGCCAGGTGACCGGCGCCATGGTGCCCTACCCCCACGCCATGCACGACCTTGGCCTCGCCGTGATGTCCGCCATCGTGCAGGCCCAGTCCATGGGCCTGCACTGCCATCCCATCGCCGGCTTCGAGCCCGACCTGGCCCGGGCCGCGTTCCGCGTGCCGGACCTCTTCGAGCCGGGCCTCATCCTGGCGATCGGCTACGCCGGACCCGCGGACGCGCTGCCGGAGGAGCTGCAGCTCAAGGAGCGTGGGAGCCGCACCCGCCGCGTGCTGGAGGAGGTCCTGTTCGAAGGCGACTGGGGCCTTCCCTCGCCGCTGCTCGCCGCCCCAGGGAGCCCGCCATGAGCCTGGACGCCGCCCACCTGCTCTGGGAGGACCGGGACGCGTTCCGCGCCCCCTGGCGCACCGCTACCCGGAATCTGGAGGCGCTCGGCCAGGACCTTGAGGACGAGGCCTCTCTTGACGGGCGTGCGTGCGACTTCCTCCGGGCCCGTGCCCGGATCGCCGAGGCGGACCCGGACCTTCGCGAAGGGGTCTGGGAAGGTCCCCTCGGCTATGCCTGGACCTTGCGCGCGCGGCGGCTGCTGGAGGCCTTCCGGTCCCCGGAGCCAAGGGGCGGCGATCCGTCCGGCCCCCGGCAGTGCCTCGTCGCCCACTTCGACCGCTTCCAGGCCTTCCCCCCTGGGGCTCGCCATCCGCGGCGGTCGGGACCTGATGGTGGACCGCCCCGTGGCCGTGGCCTCGCCCTTCGCGATCCCGGGGACGCGCTTGTCCATCGAGACCCTCGGCACCGCTGGGACCTTCACCCTCCATGGCGTCGCCAAGGGCCGCCTGCGGGTGGAGGAACAGGGCGGCGTGGTCCAGGAGTTCTCCATCGCACACGCCTTGGGCGCCGGCCGGATCCAAGCTGGAGGTCTCGCCCTCAATGCCTGTCCGGTGGCCCGGCACGCCGGCTTCGAACTGCCGCTCCACCCCCACGCCTTCGCCATTCCGGACCTCGCCATGGCTGAGCCGGTGGTGCGGGCGGGCCTGGCCTACCAGCGGCGGCAGGTGCCCCTCGTGGAGGCCACCCTCGCCAACCTCCACCGCTTCGCCCCTCCGGCCTTCGCGGCCTTCCGGGACGTGATCCAGCTCGCCGGGCTCAAGCCCCGGGATTGGGGCGGCTACGACGACTACTCCCATGCGGACCTGCCGGGCTCCCTCTGGGCCAGCGCGGTCCCCCATCCCCTCGAGTTGGGCGACCACTTCGTCCACGAACTCCAGCACAATCGCCTGCAGATGATCGAGGAGCGCGGGCCCCTCTTCGAGGGCCGGGGCGGCGAGGAGCCACGCTGCTACTCCCCCTGGCGGGACGAGTTGCGCGGTCTCTACGGAATCTTCCACGGCGTTTTCGTCTGGCTCGGCGTCCACCGCTACTGGCGGGGCGCCTTCGCGCGGCTGGACGAAGGTACCGCTGGGGGTCCCGCCGAGGCGCCGGAGCGCGCCTACATCCTGGACCGCCTCCTCCGCATCCCGGTCCAGCTCGACCTGGCCCTCGCCGTGCTGGACCGCTTCGCGAGGCTCACGCCCCTGGGCCGCGCCCTCCTCGACCAGTACCACCGGGACGTGGCCGCCATCCACGCCGAGCGGCACCGGGATCTGCCCACGGATGCCCCCGCCTTCATGATCACCTCCGATGGCGCCTGCATCCCCCAAGGGGCCCGGGGCACCGGGGGCCACCTGACCGTGAGCGGCGCGCTCCGCGAGCACCTCTCCCGCCACGACCTTGCCGGGCAGTGCGCGGGCCTCCTGGCAGACCTTCCGACTTGAGGCCGACCATGGGACGCCGCATCGCCATCCTGGTCCACGAGGACACCCCGCCTGAAGATTTGAGCCGCTACGCGGTCTCCAGGCTGGTGCCCACTTGGCAAGCCGATGGCCACGAGGTGTTCCCCCTCTTCGGCGTAAGGGAGCAAGTGCCGGCGGACCTGGTGTTCGTACATGTGGACCTGTCCGTGGTGCCCGACGAATACCTGGCGTTCGCCGCCCGCTACCCCACCTCCGTCAACGGGGCCGTCAAGGACATCCGGAAGTCCACCTTCAGCCCGCACCTGCTGGGCCCGGAAGACCCCTGGCCCGGCCCCGTGATGGTGAAGTCGGACCGCAACCACGGCGGCCTGCCCGAAGCGGTGCACGGCATCGCCCGCCTCGACGGGAGGGGCATCGAACCCGCTTTCCGGACCCAGAACGCCTACCGGATCTTCTCGAACCTTCGCGAGGTCCCGGCGGAATTCTTCGCGAGCCCGGACTACGTGGTCCAGCGCTTCATGCCCGAAATGGAGGACGACCGCTTCCACGTGCGCACCTACCAGTTCCTCGGCGAGTGGAGCCTCTGCACCCGCATGGCCTCGGAGCACCCGGTGGTGAGCGCCGAGAACATGGTCGCCAAGGGACCGGCCCGGGTGCATCCGGAGATCGAGGAGCTGCGGCGGCGGCTCCACTTCGACTACGGCAAGTTCGACTACGTGGTGCACGACGGTGCCGTGGTGCCCCTGGACCTCAATAAGACCACCGGCGGGCGCCGGGTGGACCGGGCCCCCACGCCCCAGCTCGCGGCCTCGCGCCAGGAGCGGGCCCGGGCGCTCTACGGCTTCTTCCGCTGAGCGGAAGGATGCTGGCGCGGCCCGCCTGGACGGACGCTGGGCGGGCCGCCATCATGGGCTCCAGCAGCCACCTTCAACCAGGAGCGGACCATGTCCATGACCAGTGAGTTCAAGGATTTCATCGCCAAGGGCAATGTGGTGGACCTGGCGGTGGCGGTGGTGATCGGCGGGGCCTTCGGCAAGATCGTCACCGCCCTGGTGGAAGGGATCATCATGCCCCTGGTGGGGATGGCCGTGCCCGGCGGGGACTGGCGGGCCCTTTCCATCGGCCCGGAGGTTGGCAAGTCCGCCACCGGTGAAATCCTGCACGCCTTCAAGGTGGGTTCGGTGTTGGGTTCGGTGGTGGACTTCGGGTGCATCGCCCTGGTGGTCTTCCTCGTCTTCGTGAAGGGCATGGCCCGCTTCAAGAAGGTCGAGGCTCCCGCCACCGCACCGGCGATGAAGGAATGCCCCCAGTGCCTGGAGCAGGTCCCCGCGGCCGCGAAGAAGTGCCGGCACTGCACGAGCGCACTGGGCTGAGGGCCTCGCTCTTTTCTGCATCTTCCCAGCCTCCCCTACCCCGAGCCGTCCGGTCCCCAATGCCAGAAACACCGCCCCTCGACAGTCCTCGCAAGAAGGTCGGCCTGCTCCTGGCCTGCGAAGGCCTGGGCGACTGCCTGTACGGCATGGCCGTGATCCGGAAGATGCACGAGCGTTTCAAGAACAGAAACACCTTCGACGTCTTCACCCATCATCCCGGCCTGTTCCAGGCGTGCCCTTTCATCGACCAGGTCTACCCGATCACCGACGAGACCCTGCTGCGGGCCTATCCGTTCAGCACGCTCAAGCTGTTCGAACTCGACAAGTTCGAGCACTGGTCCATGGATACATACGATCTCATCAGCCTCCCGCTCCGGATCGGCCAGTTGAGCTTCAGGGAGAAGCAGTTGGCCTACTTCCCCGTGGAGGAAGACAGGGCCGAGACCTTCGACGTGGTCCTGAACACTTCCGTCACCTGGCCCAGCCGCAGCTGGTCCCTCGCGAACTGGCAGCGCCTCGCCGACCGATTGTTGGAAGAGGGGCTCTCGGTCGCGGTCGTCGGCAAGGATGTGCACAGTGCCATCGACCGGGTGCGGAAGCTTTCTCCTCCACTGGAAGGCTGCAGAAACCTCGTGAACCAGCTCAGCCTCGACCAGACCTATTTCACCATCCGCAAATGCGGGCTCTTCGTCACCTGCCAGAACGGCCTCTCCGTGCTGGCGGGAGCCACGGACACCGAGGTCGTGGTACTCGACATGTCCATCGAGTGGAGCAAGCGGGCCATCTACCGCAACGAGGACCCGCACTACAAGGCCACCTACGTCAAAGGCAACTGCCTGCTCTACTGCACCGAATCCATGAAGTGCCCGCTTCCGGAAAACGAAGGGGAATTCAAGTGCATTCCGACCTTTGAGCGGGTGGCCGGGATCGTGCTCGACAAGGTCAAGGCCCTGAGGCGAAACCGCTAGCCCGAACGGATTCCGCCTCCGGGCCCGGTTCAGAACCCTTCGATCGTCAGCAGCTCCGCCGTCTGAAGGTGCAGTTCCTGCAGGTCGGCGGGATCAAACCTGAGGCCATGGGATTCGAAGTAGTCGAGCATGCGCTGGGACTCCACCCACCAGGGACACTGCTCCCGGAACGCCGGGGCGAGGCGGAACCGGAGCCGCGCCAGGACCTCGGCGTCCCACTTGAAGTGGTGCACCTGCACCCAGGTCGTCCAGGTTCTCAGGGACGCGGCGTCTATCGCAAAGTGGTTCCCGCCGGAGATCCTGACATCGCTTCGGGCGAAGGCCACCTTGTGCCGCTCCCCTCCGCCGATGGCCGGCGAGAGGAAGACCGTCCTCGGGAAGGTCTCCCAGAGGGGCGTCCGCGGATCGAAGGGGGGCAGCCCGCCGTCCGCGGCGAGGCGATCGATGAGCGCCCCCCGAAGGAAGTCCACGCCATCCGCCTTGGCCAGCTCCGCCATCCGCACCAGGGATTCCGGATAGACCTGCAGTTCGTCGCTGTCGCACCAGACGATCCAGTCTTCCGGCCCCGCATGGTCCCGCTGCAGGGCGTCATGGTGCCGCCGCACCGCCATGCCGGTGAAACCCGCCTCGAGGAAGAAGGCCTCGGAGAGGCCAGCCTCCGACAGCGCCGCCTCGAAGCGGGCCCGATGCCGCCGCGCCTCCGCGCCGGGCAGGCCGGGCTCGGTCTGCAGGGACAGGAGGAAGCGTTGTACGCCTAGGGCGCGGTAGTGGCCCACCACCTGGGGCAGCCGGGGGATGCGGGCGGGGTCGAAGGTGGTTATCAGGAGGATCATCGGCGCGGGGCTTCCTGGACGCGAAGGCTCCCAGCAGGCTCCTGCAGGTCCGCGCCCGGAGCAATACCCGTGATCCGCCCTTCAGCGCCCGAGGGCAGTCTTCAGTTCCGCCTCCGCGCGCCCGGGGTAGAAGCCCGACCAGCGGGCCCGCAACCGGCCGTCCGCGCCCACGATGATCGTGGTGGGAATGCCGTTGATGGGTCCGAAAGGCTCCAGCGCCCTGCTGCCATCTGGAATCACGGCACGCAGGGAGGCCACGGCTGGCGGCTGTTTCAGGAGATAGGCCCGCACGTCCGCGAAGCCGCCATCGTCCACGGAGATGGGCAGCACCGCATAGCGGCCGTCGGCGGCGGTCTGGAGGGCGGCGAGCTCCGGCAGGCTGGCCTTGCAGGGCGGACACCAGGTGGCCCACACGTCCACCACCACCGTCTTGCCCGCGTATTCCGCCAGGGTGTGGCGCTTGCCGTCCTCGTCGAGGAAGGCCACCACGCGAACGTCGGAGCCCAACCGCGGGGTGTTGTCCCGGCGGACGATCCAGAAACCCGCCAGGACGGTAAACAGCGCCAGCCCGAGGGTGGCGAAACAGCCCCAGCGGTTCCAGCCGTCCCGAAGAGCCTCGATCCTGTCTTCATCCATCGGCATGCCTTTCGTCCAGAGTGATGGGGCGGCGCGCCTGCGACGGTCCTGGGCTCCAGAGGACCAGTCAGCCCCGCCGGGCTTCGCAGGCCTGCAGCGTGTTCAGCAGCAGCCCCGCAATGGTCAGCGGCCCGACGCCCCCCGGCACGGGGGTGACGGCCCCAGCCACCGCCGTGGCCTCGCCGTAGCGCACATCGCCGCAGAGCACGGAACCCTTGGCCTGGAGCTGCTCGAGCTTCTTCGGCTCCCCGGCAAAAATGCGGGCCGCCAGGGCCGGATCCTCCACCCGGTTGATGCCCACGTCCACCACCGTGGCGCCGGGCTTGAGCCAAGAGCCTTCCACCATGCCGGGCTTGCCGATGGCGGCCACCAGCAGGTCGGCCTCCCGACAGACCGCGGGCAGGTCCCGGGTCCGGCTGTGGGCGATGGTCACGGTGGCGTGCTTCTCCAGCAGCATGAGGGCCATGGGCTTGCCCACGATTTCGCTACGGCCCAGCACCACCGCCCGGGCGCCCTTCAACTCGATGCCATAGATCTCCAGCATGCGCATCACCGCGCTGGGAGTGCAGGGCCGCAGGCCCGGCAGGCCTTCGAAGAGCAGGCCCTGGTTGAGGGGATGGAAGCCGTCCACATCCTTCGCGGGGCTGATGCGGTGCAGGGCCGCCTTCGGGTCCAGGTGCCTGGGCAGGGGCAACTGCACGAGGATGCCGTCCACGCCTTCATCGGCGTTGAGCCGGTCGATGAGGGCTTCCAGATCGGCCTGGGCGATGTCCGCGGAGGGCAGGTGCTCCTGGGAGAGCACCCCGGTCTGGGCGCAGGCCCGCACCTTGCCCCGGACGTAGACCTGGCTGGCGGGATCCTCCCCCACCAGCACCACCGCCAGGCACGGGGCCCGCAACCCCCTCGCCTTGCGGCCCTCCACGCCCTGGCGTACTTCCTCCAGCAGCCGGTCCGCGGTGGCCTTGCCGTCGAGCACCTGGGCCATGGGAATCTCCTTTCCACCATTGGACCATCCCCGCCGCAAGGCCTGCGGGCCGCCGGGAATTCGTGACCGGGATCCCAAGGGCCCCATCATCCTTATAGAAAGGCCGGGCGCGGCCTCAGGCACCGCGGGAGCCCGCCCGGGAAAAGGGGGGACGGGGGCGATCGGCTCCCAAGCCTTGAATTTCAAGGATCCGCGGGATAGCCTTGAAGGTTGAAGACGGCCAAGGCAGTTCCGACCAGCGCGGTTCACGGTGGAGCAGCCTCGACGGGTGGGTTCGACCCGCCTTTTTTGCTTTCTCCCCATTCAGGATTCCTCCCGCCACATGCCGCTCAACCTCCCCAAGATCCAGCCGACCCTCGAAAGGCAGCTCGCGCTGCTGGGCTTCGAACTCGTCCTGGCGGAAAGCGCGAAGGAGGGCCGGGATACGGTCCTGCGGCTCTACATCGACCACCTGGACGGCGAGACCTCCCGGCGGAAGGTCACCCTCGACGACTGCGTAGCCGCCAACGATGGCCTGGTCGCCTGGATGGACGTGGAGTTCCCCGATCTGCGGGAGGAGGTCGCCCTCGAGATCAGCAGCCCCGGCATGGAACGGCCCCTGGTGCGCCAGGCTCACTTCCGCCGCTTCGCCGGGCGCCTCTGCCGGATCCAGACCAAGCTTCCCCTGAACGGCCAGAAGCGCTTCAAGGGCTGGATCGGGGACTGCACGCCCGAAGCCGTGACGATCGAAGAAGACGGCGCCCTGAAGACCATTCCCCTCGTAGAAATCCAGAAGGCGCGCCTGGCGCCCTTCGACGAGGGGAAGACCCCGCCCGCCAAGCACGTCAAAGCCGTGCTCACGGGCCTTCCCGACATGGACAGTTCAATCGATGAGGCCGGGGTAGAGACAAGCCCCGCCGTGGAGGAATAGCGCAATGGCAACCGTAGCAACCAGCTTTTTCGACAGCGTGAAGATGATCGCCGCGGAGAAGGGCATCCCCGAAGAGGAGGTGTACCGCGCCGTGGAGGAGGCCCTTGTCAAGGCCGCCGAGAAGTACTTCCAGGGCATGGACTTCTACGGCAACTTCCAGGCCCAGATGGACCGGGAGACCGGCGAGTTCCACGTCTACGCCCTGAAGGTCGTGGTGCCCGAGGTCGAGGAGGAGGACCTGGAGATCAGCCTCAAGGAGGCCCAGGAGCTGAACCCCGACGCCGCCGAGGGCGACACCCTCTGGCTGCCCCAGGACACCACCCAGCTCGGCCGCATCGCCGCCCAGGCCGCCAAGCAGGTCCTCGTGCAGAAGGTCCGCGAGGCCGAGCGAGAGCGGATCTACAACGAATTCGTCAACCGCATCGGCGAAGTGGTGGTGGCCGAGGTGAAGCGCTTCGAGAAGAGCGCCATCATCCTGGAGATCGACCGCGTCGAGTCCATGCTGCGCCGCTCCGAGGCGCTGCGCGGGGACCGCTTCGACAAGGGGCAGCGCATCAAGGTGGTCATCAGCTCCGTGGACAAGAGCGCCAAGGACCCCCAGGTCCAGGTGAGCCGCACCGATCCGAGACTGCTGGTGAAGCTCTTCGAGAGCGAGGTCCCCGAGATCCATGACGGCACCGTGGTGATCCGCTCCTGCGTCCGCGAAGCCGGCGACCGCGCCAAGGTGGCGGTCCAGAGCATCGACCCGGATGTGGATCCCGTGGGCGCCTGCGTGGGCCTCAAGGGCTCCCGCGTACAGGCCATCATCCGCGAGCTGAAGAACGAGAAGATCGACATCGTCCGCTACGACGACGACGCTTCCCACTTCATCGCCAACGCCCTGAACCCCGCCAAGGCCATCCGCGTCCTCATCACGGACCTGGAGAACCGCCGCGTCGAGGTGGTGGTGGACGATGAGCAGCTCAGCATCGCCATCGGCAAGCGCGGCCAGAACGTGCGCCTCGCCGCCAAGCTCACGGGCTGGAACATCGACGTCCGCAGCGAGCAGGAGAAGCGCCGCGAGGCCGAGGCCGCCATGGGCCTCGACCTGCCCGACCTGGCGCCCGCCGCCGAACCGGAAGGCGCAGCCGCCTCCGCGCTTCCCGCCGAACTGCCGGTGGAAGGCCTGGACGAAGCCGTGGCCGCCAGCCTGGCCGCCGCGGGCTACCCCGACGCCAAGTCCCTCTACAACGCCACCGCCGACGCCCTGATGGCGGTGGAGGGCGTGGACCAGGAGCTCGCCATCCGCATCCTGGACGCCGTCCACGCCAAGTTCGGCGAGTAGCCTTCAAGCCCGTCCCTTCAAGCCGTTCCCCCGTTCCGCCCTACCATTCGAGGATCCCGCGTTCATGCTTCGCATCAATCAATTCGCCAAAGAGCTAGGCGTTTCCAACCAGACGGTCATCGAGGCCCTGGAAAAGCGCCTCGGCATCCCCGGCAAGAGCCACAGCTCGAACCTGAGCGAGGACCAGGCCTCTCAGCTGCGCCGGGCCCTGGATCCCAAGAACAAAGGCGGCGAGGAAGCCCCCCTCGCCCTGCACCGGCCCACCGGCGGCGTGAAGATCGTGAAGGCGGCCCCGGAAGCTCCCGCCCCGGAGCCGCCGCGCGCTGAGCCCAAGCCCCCGCCTGTGCTCGTGAAGAAGGCGGAGGCCGCTCCCCCAGCGCCTGCGCCGGAGCCGAGGCCAGAGCCCACGCCTGTGGCCGAGTCCGCCGCGCCGGCGGAGCCCGCCCCCGCGGCGAAGGCCGCCACGGTGGCGCCGCCGCCCGCCCAGGACCCCGGCTTCTCCAAGCTGCGGGTTTCCCAGACGCCCGCCGCGGCCCCCGCCAAGTCCCAGGAGCCCGCGCGCTACATCCAGCTGCCTCAGGCCAAGCAGCCCGGCCTGCGTCCCGAACCCGGCGCGAAGACGGTCATCCAACGCGCCGCGCTCCCCGCGGCGCCCCAGCCCGCCACCGCGGCCCCTGCGGTCCCGGGTGCGCCCGCCGCAACCGGCGCGGCCGCGGCCGCCCCCGGCGCCAAGAGCTCCACCGTGCTGCCCCGCCCCGCGCAGATCCAACGGTCCGGCATGCCGGCCCAGGAGCGCAAGGTCCTGCCCATGGCGGCCAACACCGGCAAGGGTGAAGTGCGCCACGAGCCCTCTCCGACGGCGCGGCGCCTCTCCGCCCTGCCCAGCATGTCCCAGCTCCAACCCGACCAAGGCTTCAGCCGACTGAAGATGTCCGACACGCCGCCCCCGGCGCCGCGGGCCCAGTCGCCGGCCCGCTACATCCAGCTGCCCCAGGCCCGGCCCGCGGGCAGCGGTCCCTCCCGGCCCGGCGGTCCTGGCGGACCTTCGCGCCCCGGCGGTCCCGGCAGCCGTCCCGGCGGTCCCGGCGCCCGCCCCGGTGGTCCGGGTTCGCGTCCCGGCGGCCCTGGCTCCCGTCCTGGTGGCCCCGGCGGCCGCCCCGGCTTCGGAGGCGGCCGTCCCGGCATGGCCCCCGCAGGCCCCATCGATCCCAACAGTCAGAAGGGTCCCGGCCGCGGCGCCCATGCGGGCGGCAAGAAGAAGAAGGGCGGCTACACCAAAGAGCAGCAGGAGATGGATCTCAAGCTGCGCCAGCCCCGCTCCCGCGCCCAGATGATCGCCACGGAGTTCGTCGAGGACGAGATCGGCATCGTGATGCTTTCCGAAGGCGTGACGATCAAGGAACTCGCCGAGAAGTGCAACCGCGCCGCGAAGGACGTGATGGCCAAGCTCTTGCACCGCGGCATCTTCGCCACCATCAACCAGCCCCTCGACACGGAGCTCGCCAAGGAGATCGCCCGCGAGTTCGGCTTCCTCGCCGACATCGTGACCTTCGAGGAGGACGTCCAGATCAGTTCCGACGAGAGCGGCGACGTGCAGGGCGAGAAGCTGCCCCGCCCGCCGGTGGTCACCATCATGGGCCACGTGGACCACGGCAAGACCTCCCTGCTGGACGCCATCCGCACCACCAAGGTGGCGGCGGGCGAGGCCGGCGGCATCACCCAGCACATCGGCGCCTACCACGTGGACGTGAAGGACAAGAACACCGGCGCCATGCGCCAGATCGTCTTCCTCGACACGCCGGGCCACGAGGCCTTCACCAAGATGCGCGCCCGGGGCGCCAAGGTCACCGACATCGCCATCCTCGTGGTGGCGGCGGACGACGGCGTCATGCCCCAGACCGTGGAATCCATCAACCACGCCAAGGCCGCGGACGTGCCGCTCCTGGTGGCGGTGAACAAGGTGGACAAGCCCGGGGCCAACCCGGACAAGGTCCAGCAGATGCTGCTGCAGCACAACGTGCAGACCGAGGCCTACGGCGGCAACGTGCCCGCCGTGAACGTGTCCGCCAAGACCAAGGTGGGCCTGGATGAGCTGCTGGAGACCATCCTGCTGATGGCCGACATGAAGGAGCTGACGGCGGTCTACGACTGCCCGGCGGCCGGCAGCATCATCGAGGGCCGCCTGGACAAGGGCCGCGGCGCTGTGGCCACCGTGCTCGTGCAGCGCGGCACCCTGCGCCAGGGCGAGATCTTCGTCGCCGGCGCCACCATGGGCCGCGTCCGCGCCATGTTCGACGACCGCGGCGAGCGCATCGAGGAGGCCACGGCCTCCATGGCGGTGCAGATCCTCGGCTTCGAGGAGGTCCCCGTCTCGGGCGACAACTTCCAGATCGTCGAAAACGAAGCCAAGGCGCGCATCATCGTCGGCTTCCGCCAGGAGAAGAACAAGGCCGCGGCCTTGGCCAAGCAGCGCGTCACCCTGGAGAACATCTTCAGCACCATGAAGGAAGGCCTGATCAAGGAGCTGCCCCTCATCATCAAGGGCGACACCCAGGGCTCCGTCGAATCCCTGGTGGGCCAGCTGGAGAAGCTCAGCACGGACAAGGTGCGGACCCGCATCATCCACTCCGCCGTGGGCACCGTCACCGAGAACGATGTGCTCCTCGCCGAGGCCTCGAAGGCCATCATCATCGCCTTCCACACCAAGGCCGAGCGCAAGACCGAGGAGATGGCCCAGGAGGAGGGCGTGGACATCCGCTTCCACGACATCATCTACAAGGTCACCGAGGAGATCGAAGCCGCCATGGTCGGCCTGCTCGACGCCACCGAGAAGGAGACCATCCAGGGCCAGGCGGAGATCCGGCAGATCTTCAAGATCGGCCGCACCGCCATCGCCGGCTGCTTCGTCACCGAAGGCAAGATCCAGCGCGCCTACAAGGTGCGGGTGAAGCGCGGGGAGGACCTCCTCTTCACCGGCGCCCTCCACAGCCTCAAACGGTTCAAGGAGGACGTCAGCGAGGTCAAGAACGGCCTCGACTGCGGCATCGGCATCGAGGGTTGGAACGACCTGAAGGAAGGCGACATTCTCGAGTTCTTCACCATGGAAAAGGTCATCGCCACCAGCCTCAGCTAAGGACTGCAAGCCCCCAAAAAAGGCCGTTCCAGTCCTCGGAACGGCCTTTTCTCTAGGTGCCTACCGAGGGTCCGCTGTGATCCCCGTCACGAGCCGGCAATCGGATCCTTAGGGTTCGCCTTGGAGGACCCATGTCCGCTCCCAGCTTTGCCCTATCCGCCGTCGAGCGCCAGGAAGCCACGAACCCTCTCGGGCTGATCCGCATCGACCATTTCCAGATGACCGGCTCCCTGGAGCGCCTGGAGAACCTCTACCGCCGGGTCGGCTTCGCCCGGGTGGCCACCGGAAAGGCGCCCTGGGGCCGGGCGACCCATTTGCACCAGAACCGGATGGACATCCTGATCTTCGATGCCGATGGCAACCATCCGGCGGGCCGCTACTTCCAGGCCCACGGCGAGGGCGTTTGCGCCCTCAACTTCGAGGTCGAGAACCTGGAGGCGGCCCTGGCGGCGGCCGTGGCCCGGGGCGCCGAAGTCCGGATGCAGCCCGAGACCCACACCTTCGACGACGGCCATCTGAAGATCGCCGCCATCCAGGGCTTCGGGGACGTGTGGAACTACCTGATCGAGCGCCGGGGCACCCAGGAGATCTTCTGGCCCGGGCTCGAACCCGATCCGGCTCCCGCCATGTGCGAGCCAGGCCTGGTGCGGGTGGACCACCTCACCAACAACGTGGGCCCCGGCGAGATGGAGCGGTGGGTGGAGTTCTACGGCCGCATCTACGGCTTCGTGGTCACCCGCGAGTTCCACATCCGCGGCGCCCTTGGGACCGGGTTGGATTCAAAGGTCGTCCAGAGCGCCAACAACCGGGTGATCATCCCCATCAACCAGCCTACGGACGAGCGCAGCCAGATCCAGGAGTACATCCAGCGCCACAAGGGCCCCGGCGTGCAGCACATCGCCATGTCCACCAACGACATCGAGAAGACGCTACGCACCCTCCAGGGCCAGGGCTTCAAGTTCCTCCGCGTCCCCGACACCTACTACGAGCTGCTGCCCGGCCGCATCGAGAAGGGCGGCTACACGGTGCGGGAGAGCCTCGATACCGTGAAGGAAGTGGGCGTCCAGATCGACGGCGACGAGACCGGCTACCTGCTGCAGATCTTCACCGAGGACCAGATCGGTCCCCTGTTTTTCGAGGTCATTCAGCGGCGGGGCAATATGGGCTTTGGCGAAGGGAACTTCCAAGCCCTTTACGACTCCATCGAACTCGACCAGAAGCGCCGCGGCGTGATCTGACCGCTACCCCTTCAGCCGCCGGATCAGCTGGATCTGCCCGGCGTGGTGCAGGTCGTGGGCGGCCACGCCGGCGAGCAGGGTGAAGGCCGTATCCCGGCGTCCCGGGGTCGGCAGGGTCAAGTCCTGGGGACGGAGCCTTCCCGCCGCGGCGATCAGTTGGGTGTGGAAGGCGTCCAGGCGCAGCAGGTCCGCCTTCCAGTCGGCTTCGCCCAGGGGGCCTTCGCGCAGAAAGAAATTGCTGCCCCGCTCGCCGAAGGCGTGGCCGGCTTCGGGCTCCAGGGCCTTGAGGGCGATGTACTTCCAGTAGGCGGCGTGGGTGGCCAGTTCCCAGGGATTGGGGCGCTCAGGGCCCGGGCGCCACAGCCGGGTCTCCGGGGGGAGGGCTCGCAGGGTGCCCCGGAGGTTCGTCCCGTGCCAGGACTTCTTCCGGTAGGCCCGCTCCAGGGTCTCGATCAGGACTTCCACAGCCTCCATGCGGGCACCTCCTGGGGCTTCCGGCCACCCGGATGTTAAGGTGAACACATGCTGAAGCGCTCCTCCCATTCGCGCGCCCAGGGCTTCACGCTCCTGGAACTGCTCGTGGTGATGACCATCCTGGCCCTCCTGGCCTCGGTGGGCGTGGTGGGCGTCCGCCACCACACGAAGGTGGCCAAGGAGTCGGTGCTCAAGGAGAACCTTTTCCAGATCACCCATGCCCTGGAGCAGCACCGGGCCGACCGGGGCAAGTATCCCGCTGCCCTTTCCCGGCTTCGGGAACTGGGCTACATCCGGGAAGTGCCCATCGACCCCATGACCGGCTCCCGGGACACCTGGCTGACGGAACTGGAAGCTCCCGACCCCGACCAGCCCGATGGGGATGCGGGCATCTACAAGGTGCGCAGCGCGTCCACCGACATCGGTACCAACGGGATCCCCTACAACGAATGGCAGTGAGCCTCGGGGATGGCCGCCGCTGACGCCCCGTTACGGCCGCCGTCCGTGAAGGTGAGCATCCTGGCCGCGGAGCTGGCGGTGGTGCGGCTCGCCCAGACCGACGAGATACCGGACTGGGCCCGCCACGGTGCCTTTGCCAGCGCCACGCGGACCGGGAACGAGCTGTCCCTGGTCTGCGAGTTCGAGCGGGTGCCCGAAGGCCAGCGCCGGGAAGGTCCCTTCCGCGCCTTCGAGGTGGCGGGACCCCTGGACTTCGCCCTCACGGGCATCCTGTCGGCCCTGCTCGCGCCCCTCGCTGAGGCGGGCATCAGCATTTTCGCCGTGTCCACCTTCGATACGGACTACGTCCTGGTGAAGGCCGACCGCCTGGAAGCCGCCGTCGCCGTGCTGCGGGCGGCCGGTCATGAGATTCTGGCGGGATGAAGCTCCGCACCCTCGACGCCATCGCCCTCGCCCTGCTGCTCCTCTGGACCGGCATGGCCCTCGACTTCGCGGGCCTCGCCGCCCCGGCCCTCTTCAAGGTGCTCCCCAGCCGCGACCTCTCCGGCCAGGTGGTCTCGGCCATCCTCCCGCGCCTGGACTATGCGGCCTTCGGAGCCTTCGGGGTGGCCCTGGCCCTTTCCTACGGCGGGCGCTGGCTCCAGGAGATCGGCGACGCCCATCCCATCGGCCCCTTGCGGCTCTGGAGCTTCACGGCCATGGTCGCCCTGCTCCTGACCTTCGCCAGCGCCTTCGTCGTGACCCCCAAGGTCCTCGAGATCCGCAACCGGATGAACGGTCCCATCGAATCCTTCCCCAAGGACCACCCCGAGCGCCGCGCCCATGGCAAGGCCCATGGCATTTCGGCCCAGTTCCTCGTGCTCCGCATGCTGCTGGCCCTTGGCCTGGCCGCGGGCATCGCGAAGCTCCCCGGGGAGAAGGCCGCGAAGGAAGAATCAGAAAGCTGAGGCTTCCGGCTCCTGATCAGACTCCGCCAGTTCCCACCATTCGGACTCCCGGGGCTTCGCCGGGCCGGGGATGAGTTCCCGGAGCCACTCCCGGACCTCCTCGATGCCATCCTTCTCCAGGGCATTGGTGAAGGCCGCGTGGGGGTGCTTCTTCTTCAGGTCGATGCGCCGAGGCCGGGTGAGGCGGTCCGCCTGGTTCAGGACCAGCAGGCGCGGATGGTCGCCGCAGCCTATCTCCCGGAGGGTCGAGCCCACGACCTTCAGGTGGGCGTCCAGCTCGATGCTCGCCGCGTCCGCCACCACCAGCAGCGCTTCGGCGGTCCGAACCTCGCCCAGGGTCGAACGGAAGGCCGCGACGAGCTGATGGGGCAGCTTGCGGATGAAGCCCACCGTGTCGCTGATGAGAGCCTGCTTGGGCTTGCCGGTTTCGTCATCGGCACCGAGCCAGGCCTTCCGCGTGGTGGTGTCCAGGGTGGCGAAGAGCATGTCCTTGGGTTCCCCCGCGCCGGTCAGCGCCCGCAGGAGGGAGGTCTTGCCGGCGTTGGTGTAGCCCACCAGGGCGATGCGGGGCATGCCCTCCACCCGGCCCTGGCGCTGGGTCTCCCGCACCTGCTCCAGGTGCACCAGCTCCTTCTTCAGCTGGGAGATGCGCTGCCGGGTCATGCGGCGGTCCACTTCGATCTGGGTCTCGCCGGGGCCGCCCCGCAGCCCCACACCGCCGCCCTGGCGCTCCAGATGGGTCCAGGCGCCCTTGAGGCGCGGCAGCTCGTACTCGTAGCGCGCGAGCTCCACCTGGGCCCGGGCCTCCCGGGTCTGGGCCCGCTGCTCGAAGATGGACAGGATCAGTCCGGTGCGCTCCAGGCAGCCCAGGCCCGTGGCCTTCTCGATGTTGCGGGTCTGGCTGCCGCTCAGGTCGTCGTCGCAGATGAGCAGCGTGGCCCCGGCGGCCTTGGCTTCCTCGGACGCCATCTCCAGCTGCCCTTTGCCGTAGAAGCTGCGGGCCTCCGTGGCCGCGCGCTTGAGCTTCTTCTGCCCCACGGGCTCCAGGCCCGCGGCCCTGGCGAGCTCGGCCAGCTCCTTCAGGTGGATCTCGACGTCGCGCTCCGCATCGTCGGGGCCCTGGCGGGCGAGGAGGAAGCAGCGGGTCGGGAGTTCGGTCATTCCTTCCAGGTAGCGGAAGGCACAGGGAATCCTGGCTACGCTCGAGTCCATGGTGCGCGCTTCGTGAATCCCCTGGCCCTCAGGCTGGCCGCCGAGCTGGGCGGGACGCTGCTGTCCGGCCCCGCCCCCGGCCTGGAATTGCTGGCCATCGAGCGCATCCAGGCCCACGGCCTGCCCCAGATCCTCGTCGCCGCGGGCCATGCGGGCGATCTGCTGGAACCCCTCGCGGCGATCGCAGTGGTGCAGGAGCGCGGCATCGCGGTGAACCTCGTGGCAGTCCTGCCGCTGCCGGGGACCGATCTGGAGGCGGCCTTCCAATGCCACCGGCGGCGCCTGGGCGCCCTTCTCTGCGCCCTGGATGCCGGGCTGCCCTGGCTCGAGGGCTGTCCCATGCTGGCCAAGCGCTTGCCGGGTCGGCTCTGGTCCGCCAAGCCGCTGGAGTTGGCCAAGGCGCCCTGGTCGCCCCTTGAGAAGGCGGAGCTGAAGGCCTTTCTGCCGGCATGGGACAAGGCCCGAAGGCGGTCCGCCTTCCGGCGGCCGGAGTGGGTGGCCACCGGAGACGGCTTTGAAGTGGACCTGTGGCCCGGGGTCGAAGCGCCGCCGGGCGCCGAACTCCGCGTCCGGCCCTTGATCCTGCCCACCGCCACGCCGGTGGTGGACGAGCTGCGTTCGGCCCTGCGTTCCGCCACGGGGCAGGCGATCCCGCTCCTGCCCATGCCCGGCGATCCCTCCCGCCTCCACGCGTTGCGGATCCTCAGCCCCCATGCCGCCGCCTTCCGGGGCCCGGAAAGCGCCTGGCGCCTCGCCTTCGAAAAGCTCGCGGCCCTGCCTGCCCCGCCGCACTTCTGCGCGCGGTGCTGAAGGCCCCCCGGAACCTCCGCCGGCGGTGGCGCCACTGAAGGGCGGAGTCCGCCATGCATCCTTACGCGCCGCCGCAGGCGCCCCTCCTGCGCCCAGATCCCGTCTTCGAACTGCGCCGCACCGGCCGGCGCGTCGGAATTGCCGCGGTTTCAGTGGTGGTGCTTCTCGCCACCGCGTGGACCGCCCGGGTCGCGGCGGCGGACACGCGCTTCCTCACGGTCCACGCCGCCTGCGCCCTGGCGGCCCTGTTCCCGGTCGGCCTCCAGGGCGGTCCCTACGTGGCCTTCCAGGGAGCCGGAACCTGGCTCCGCTGGGGTCTCGCCGTCGCTAAGGTGACCCTGCTGGGCCTGGCCAGCGCGGGCCTGGGCGTGCTCCTGGGCGGCCGGCTGCTGGCCCTGGAAGGCCATCCCCGGCCCTACGCGGATCTCACCCTGGCGGACCCTGCCGCCTGGATCTGGCTGGGCGTGGGCTGCGGCTGTCTCGCGCTGGCCTTCGGAGGCCTGGCGGGCCTCATCCTTCGGAGCTGCGCCCAGGCGTGGTCGGAGCGCTGGCTGCCGGATTTCCTGGAGTAGCCGGGTCGGCCACCCAGTCCTTCAGGAAATAGGCCGGGCCGATCAGGAGCTGGACCAGGTTCGTGGCGAAGCTGGGCTTGTTCTTCTCCCAGAGGGCGTGGCCCGCGAGCTGGAGCACCCAGGCGGGCAGGGCGATGGCGAGCAGGACCCACCACGGCAGGAAGTGCGTGCTGGCGGCCAGCAGGGCGCCCACGGGGGCCGCCACGAAGGCGAGCCGGGCGTCATGCGCGGCGTAGAAGGCGAGGACCAGGGCGAGCCCGGCCTCGCCCCAGCCCAGGCGCACGCCGAAGAGTTCGCGGTGGCCGGGGATCAGGTTCAGGAAGCCGAGGGTGGTCATCACGATGAGCGGGATGCACAGGGCATGCGTGCGGTGGGTCATCGGATGGCGGTGGTCCGAGGCGTAGGCCTTGAACCAGCCGCGCATGGCTTCGCTTCTCGCTCCGAGCATGGCGCCCCCTTCACTCCGGCGTGGATACGAACATCTTCGGCGGCAACTCCGCGGAGACAAGTCTCCAGGGCTCGCCGTCAATCCTGAACCGCACCGGCAACACCAGCCCCGGCGTGTAGCACCAGAAGGTGGCTTCCGGCGTGCGAAGGAGCCGGCGGTCGGCGCGATGGCTTACGGTCCAGGCCGCGGGCGCCTTTTCCTTCAGCACCTCGGCGCCGGGCACGACGAGCCGCTCGGGGCCCGTGTGGGTGAGCACGAAGAGACGGGCCCTGGCCTCCTTCCCATCCCCTGGCCCTGGCCCTGGCGCCAGGGTCACCAGGGCGCGGTGCCCGGCGCCCACCACGGTGAAGTCCACGCGGCGGCCACTGGCCTCGTAAGTCAGCCTGCCTTCGGTCCCCTGGGCCGCCAGGGCGAGGCAGGCCAGGGCCGTGCAGAGGGCGCGCGCCCTCATCCGGGACTCATCGCCGCGGGGACTTCGAAGGGGCGGTGATGGCCTGGGCGTGGGCCCTCTGGATCCAATGGGCCAGGACCTCCCTGTCCTCCAGCAGCGCCATCGGCACCAGGACGGCGTGGGGGAGGGCTCCGCGAGACCGGTCTGGGAACCAGGGCTCGACCCCCGGCAGGGTCCGCAAGGCCTCCGCATCGCCGGCATCCTGGAAGACGAGGCCCAGGCGCTCCTCCTCCCAGATGAAGGCGAACAGGGTCGCGCCGGCAAAGAAGCAGGGGCCGCCGAAGAGGGTACGGCGGGCATAGGGAAGCTCGGCCAGGGCCTCGTCCAGCCGCCCCCGGAGCGCGTCCTCCACAGGATTGACGCCCTGCCACCGCATCGAGGCTCCTTCCCGTCAGTCCTGCCAGGTCACCACGAGCTGGTGCTTCCTGAAGTAGCCCTCCACCCCCGACATGTCCGGGAAAGGACCCTGGAACAGCTTGGTATCGTTCATTCCGGAATCAAGGGCTTTGATGATGATGAAGCCGACGCCTTCGGATTCCTGGATCTGGACCCACCAGCCCTTGAAGGCGCCTTCCGTGACGTAGCCGGGTTTGCTCAAGGGCAGCATGGCGCGGGCCTCACAGGTTCAGCGCGCGGCCTTGGACGGCGCGGGCGGCTTCGGGAAAGACTTCGTTGAGGGTGGGATGGGGGTACATCGTGCCGATGAGCTCGTCCACGGTCATCTCCCCGGCGAGCAGCGCAAGGCTGCTGGCGACGAGCTCGGTAGCCTTGGGGCCGATGATGTGGATGCCGAGGATCTCGCCGTACTTCCCATCCGCGACAATCTTGATGAAGCCGTGGGGCTCGCCGACGATGTTGGCCTTGGCCATGGGCATGAAGGGGAAGCTGCCCACCTTCACGTCGTGGCCCAGTTCCCGGGCCTTGCGCTCCGTGAGCCCCACGCTGCCGATCTCGGGGTCGCAGTAGGTGCAGCCGGGCACGCGATCGTAGTTGATGGGGTGGGGATGGGCGTCCTTGCCGAGGGAGTTCGCGGCGTGCTCGGCGGCGACGACGCCCTCGTCACTGGCCACGTGGGCCAGCCAGGGCGTCTTCACCACGTCGCCAATGGCGTAGAGCCCCGGTTCGGCGCTCTGCAGCATGGCGTCCACGTCCACGTAGCCGCGGTCGACCTTGGCCTTCGTGGCTTCGAGGCCCACGCCACCGGTCACCGGCGCGCGGCCCACGGCGATGAGCACGTGGCTCGCCTCCACCGTGCCGGCCTTCTCGCCTTCGAGGTGGCACACCACCTTGTCGGCGTGCCGCTCAAGGCGGGTGATCTTCGTCTTCACGCGGACGTCCATCTTGTAGCTCTTGGTGAAGATCTTCGCCAGTTCCAGGCCGATGTCCGTGTCCTCCACGGGCACCAGCTGGTCCAGCAGCTCCACCAGCGTCACCTTGGAGCCCAGCCGCGCAAAGGTGCTGGCGAACTCCACGCCGATGGCGCCGGCGCCGAGGATGACGAGGTGGCTCGGCAGTTCGGTGATGTCCAGGATGTGGTCGCTGTTCAGGACGCGGACGCCGTCGGTCTCCAGGCCCGGCAGCTCCCGGGGCACGGAGCCCGTCGCCAG
The DNA here is from genome assembly GCA_016710635.1 of Holophagaceae bacterium. Classification (GTDB taxonomy): domain Bacteria; phylum Acidobacteriota; class Holophagae; order Holophagales; family Holophagaceae; genus JADJVL01. The sequence goes on from JADJVL010000001.1 coordinate 150,260, forward strand.
GATGATCTTCTTCGCCTCGTGGACTTCGGCGCCGGCCTCGCCCTTCACCTCGACCCGGCCGCCTCCGAGGAGCTTCCCGAAGCCCTTCAGCACCTGCACCTTGTTCTTCTTCATGAGGAACTCGATGCCCTTGCCATTCTTCAGGACGATGCGGTTCTTGCGCTTGACGATGGCTTGCAGGTCCGCCCGGAGGTTGGAAACGTCCACGCCGGCGATGCCGTAGTCCGCCAGGTCATGCATGTGTTCGAAGCGGTGGGCGGTCTCCAGCCAGGTCTTCGCGGGGATGCAGCCGCGGCGCAGGCAGGTGCCGCCCAGGCCCGCGGGATCCTTCTCCACCAGGGCCGTCGCAAGGCCCAACTGGGCGGCGCGGATGGCCGCGATGTAGCCGCCGGGGCCCGAGCCGATCACGATCAGGTCAAACGAAGCCATGCCACTGCTCCTAGTTCGGGTCCGCAAACCCCCATCATCTCAAAGTCAGGCGTAGGCCAGCACCTGCCGGGCTTCGAGGCGCGCGGCGCGCCAGTCCCGCCAGGCGGCCTTGACCTCTTCGCGGTGGGCGGCCAAGGCGCCCTTCCACTCCGCACGGGTGGCCCGCCACTGGTCGGCGCGGGCCGAGCGCTGGGTCTTCCATTCCGCCTTTTTGGCATCCCAGGCATCCCGCCGCTCCTGGAAGGAGGCCAGGGCCTGGTCCAGACGGGCACGGGCGGAAGCCAGCCTGGCGGCGACGGGAAGGGCCACGCCAGGACTGGAGAGGGAGAGCCGCTCCTTCAGCTGCTTTTCCTCCATGGCCAGCCGCGCGCGCCGGATCGCGGCGCCGGGCACCCGGCGGAAATGGGAGACGAGGCCAGTCCAGGCCAGGGCGTTGAGGATCCATTTGGTGCTGTCCCACTGGTACCACTGGGCGCCGTTGCGGTAGTCCCACTGCCACATGTGGTGGAAGTTGTGATACCCCTCGCCGTAGGTGAGGGGCGCCAGGAGCCAGTTGTCCCGGGCGCTGTTGGCGTCGGTGTAGGGCCGGGAGCCGAAGGCGTGTGCAGCGCTGTTGATGAGGAAGGTCGTGTGGTGGGTGAGCACGATGCGGACGATGAGGCCGAGGACCAGATGGCCCCAGAAATTCCCCGTCGCGAGGCCAATGGCCACGGGAATCAGGGCCACCACCGCGCCGATCTTGAAATGGTTCCGGTGCTGCCACATGACCAAGGGGTCCTTCTCCAGATCCGCCACGCCCTGGAGGGGGATGTCCTTGCCTTCCATCACCCAGATCCAGTGGGCATGCCAGAAGCCCTTGTTGATGGGATAGGGATCCAGGTCCGTGTCCACGTGCCGGTGGTGAAGGCGGTGGTCGGAAGCCCATTTCAGGGCGGAGTTCTCGAAGCTGGCGGCGCCCAGGCAGAGGAGGATGAACCGCACCGGCAGGCTTGCCTTGTAGGCCTTGTGGGCGAAGAGCCGGTGATAGCCCGCGCTAATGGCCGTGCCGATGGCGAAGACCATGGTCAGGCAGACCAGCACTTCGCTCCAGTTCAGGCCCTGGTAGACCAGCTTCAAGGGCAGGGCGACCACCGCAAGCAGGAGGGTGCCGGTCAGAAAGCTGGTGTTCAGTGGATGCCAGCGAGGCTGCACAAGGGCTCCGGGGAAGGCCCGAATCGAGCTTCGGGACCCCTTCAGGTTACCGGCGGTCAGGTCATTTAGGCCTGTTCACTTTCAAGGGGCAGGCAGGGCCTTCCAGAATCCCTTCCTGCCTCCGGAGGCACTCGGGATATGAAGCCGCCTTTTCCCATTGCTGCGCCAGCTAGCGCCTTGGAATTCCCCCGGAAGCAGACCGGTCCAGGTCTTCGGCGTGGTAGGCAAAGCGCGTTCAGGAGGCGCTGATCAGGGCTGAACCTCTCCATCCCCCGGCCGCCCCCAGAAGCTCTGTTCATACAGGAAGGCGAAGGTGAGCGTGGCGCTGGCCACCATGAGGGTCCAGACCGCCCCGTCCGCGGGCTTCTCCGCCAGCATCGGGATGCAGCTGCGCAGGACCAGGGCGGCCCCGGACAGGAAGGCCAGCCAGCCTCCAGGGCGCTGACGGAAGGCGAGCAGCGCCACGCCCATTGCGCCGAGCCCGAGACCCCAGCTCCACCAGAACGGAAGTTCCCAGCCGGCGACGGCCCGGGTCTCGCTGAAGGGCGGGAGGGCCATCCAGGCGGCGCCCCGCTCCACCACCAGCAGCAGCACCAGCAGCCAGGCCCAGGCCCCGGGCCGCGCCGACTCCACCGTCGCGGGCGTTCCACCGGCCACCGGCACGGTCCCACGGCCGCAGACGGGACAGAAGCGGGCTTCCGCGGGGATCAGGGAATCACAGGCGGGACAGTGCATGCCTCGAGTATGTCCAAGGCCAGGAGCTCCGTGGGACACTCGGGGTTTCCTGTCGAGGCTTGCGTGAGCGTTTCCAAAGGTCCCTGGTACCGGTCCAGCACGCTCTGGATCTTCATAGGCTTGATCCTCGGCGTGGTGCTGGGCGGCTTCCTGCCCCAGGACGCCCACCCCGGCGCCTTCGCCTTCTTCCAGTTCCTCTCCAAGGCCTTCATCAGCCTCATCAAGAGCATCATCGTCCCGATATTGGTGGCCACCATCATCACGGGCATCGCCCAGACCGGCGATATCCGGGCCGTGGGCCGCATGGGCGGCAAGGCCCTCCTCTACTTCGAGATCGTCACCACCCTCGCCCTCTTCATCGGCCTGGGCATCGCCAACTGGATCCGCCCCGGCGAGGGCCTGCACCTGAAGGTTGATGCCCATACCGCCCTGGCGGCCCCCAAGACCGCCTGGGAGATCGCCCTCCACACCTTCCCCAGCAACTTCTTCAAGCACGCCGCCGAAGGCGACATCCTCCCCGTCGTCGTTTTCGCCACCCTCTTCGGCATCGCCCTCACGAAGATCCCGGAGAAGGGCAAGCCCGTGCTGGACTTCTTCCACGGCCTCTCCCAGGTGATGTTCAAGTACACGGACATGGTCATGACTCTCACGCCCATCGGCGTGTTTGGCGCCATGGCCTACAACGTGAGCCACATGGCCGCCGGGCAGGAGATCAACGGCGTCCTGCTCAAGGGCTGGCCCGCGGTGCTCCACCTGGTGGGCCAGTACGCCCAGCTGGTGGGCAGCCTCTACTTCGCCCTGATCTGCCTCTTCACCCTGGTCTTCGTGCCCGTGATGCTCATGTTCCGCATCCCGATCCTCGGGTTCTTGCGGGCCATCAAGGATCCGGCCCTCACGGCCTTCAGCACCGCCAGCAGCGAGGCCGCCCTGCCCAAGCTGCTGGAGGAGACCGTGCGCTTTGGCGTGCCCCGCCGGGTGGCCAGCTTCGTGATCCCCACGGGCTATAGCTTCAACCTGGACGGATCGACGCTGTACCTCGTGCTGGCCAGCCTCACCATCGCCCAGGCGGCGGGCATCCACATGAGCTTCGTCAGCCAGATCGCCATGGTCTTCACCTTCATGCTCACGAGCAAGGGCGTGGCGGGCGTGCCCCGGGCGACCCTGGTGATCATCGCCGGCACCTGCGCGAGCTTCGGGCTGCCCGGCGAGGCGGGCATCGCCATGCTCCTGGCGGTGGACGAGATCATGGACATGGCCCGCACCATGATCAACGTCATCGGCAACGGCCTGGCTTCGGTGGTGATCGCCAAGTGGGAGGGCGTCTTCGGGACTGAACGGGAGGACCTTCCCGACGAGATGGCCGCGGCGGCGGCCAGCCCGCAAGGAACCCCGACCGCCCCCTGAACCGGAAGCCATCCGCGATGGCGGGGACCTCGGGAATCCTTCAGACTCGGAAGACACATGCCTCCCCTGGGTTGTCTCCTCGCCGCCATCCTGATGGCCGCGTCCCCCGCCGCCCCAGGCCAGGAGCGGCCAGCTCCCGCTGAGGTCCCAAGGCGCGGCCTGGACCCTGTGGCGCTCGGCCGCCCAGCCATCCGCACTTTCGGCGAGGCGGAAGGACTCGGACGCCCCACCGTCCATTCCCTCGCCTTTGACGGACTGGGCCGGGTCTGGGCCGGTACCAACGTGGGCGTCATGGGCTACGATGGCCGTCGCTGGTTCCCCCTGGCCCTGCCTTCCTGGGTGCGCAGCACCCTGATCCGCACCCTGGTCATGGACGCGGATGGCAGCTGCTGGCTGGGAACCCAGGATGCGGGATTGGTGGGCTGGCAGGGCGGGCGCTGGGTCCAGCACACCCTCGGATCCGGCCTGCCCGCCCGCCGGGTGAACCACCTTCTCAAGGTTCAGGGCGCCTCCGGCCATTCCGAGCTGTGGGTCGCCACCACCGGGGGCCTCGCTCATCTGAGCGAGGGGACCTGGACCACTGAAGGCGCGGGGGAGGGCCTGCCGGATCCCTGGGTCTGGCGGCTGATGGAAAGCCGCGACCCCTTCGGCGTCCGCACGCTTTGGGCCGCGACGCGCCGGGGCCTCGCCCGCCGGGAAGGCGCGCGCTGGGTGGCGGTGCCCCTGCCCCCGGGAGACCCGGCCGAGCAGGTGAACGAGTTGCTGATGGTGGACCGGGCCGCAGGAGGCCAGGACCTCTGGATTGGCCTGTGGGGTGGTGGGCTGGCCCGCCGGCGGGAAGGGACCTGGACCCGCTTCGGTCCCAGGGAAGGGGTGCCCAGCCGTTTCCCCACCAGCCTGGCTGCGACGCCGCGCCCCGGCGCCGATCCCCTGATCTGGGCCGGCTTCATGGATACCGGGTTGGCGGCCTTCGACGGCCAGGGCTGGCGCACCCTCGACGAAAGCCGTGGTCTCCCCGCCGCGGGCGTGTACGCCCTTGCGGGTAGTGGCAGCGCTCGCCGCCCCGCGCTTTGGGTGGGGATGCGGGGCGCCGGGGTGGCGAGGCTGGAACCGGAGCGGGGCTGGGTCCGCTTCCTGGCCGCCGACGGGCTGCCCGCCGAGGCCGTGAACACCCTGGCGGAAGTCCCGGGCCCGTCGGGCCCTGAATATTGGGCGGGCACCACCCGGGGCCTCGCGCGCTTCACCCCGTCGGGCTGGAAACCCGAAGGCCCCGCCGGGATGATCAACACCCTTCAGTCGGGCCCGTCCCCCGCCGGCGACCTCACCCTCTGGGCGGGCACCCTCACGGGGTTGTACCGCCGGGATCCCAGTGGCTGGGTGGCGGTCAGGCCCCGGCCCGGAAGCCCTCCCATGAGCGTCTACCGCATCCTCACTTCGGCGGGGGCCGGCGGCGCCTCGCGGCTCTGGGTCATCGGCGCCACCGCCCTCCAGGAGCTCGATCAGGGGACATGGCGCTTCCACGGGCCCGAGAACGGCCTGCCCCTGGAGGCGTCGAGCCTGGTGTCCATTCCCCGCCTGGGGGGCGACCGCATCCTCCTCGGCAGCCGGGGGCAAGGCGTCTCCGAACTGGTCGCGGGGCGCTGGCAACCCTTGAAAGAGGGCGGCCCCCTGGCGAACGCCACCGTGAACAGCCTCGCCTGGACCCGCCGCCCGGACGGCGGCTTCCGGCTCTGGGCGGGCACCGCCGGCGGCGGCCTGGGTTGGCTGGACCTGGACCTCCCCGGCAGCCGGTGGGAATTCCTCACCAGCGTCTCCACGCCGGCCCTGCCCAGCGACATGGTGCTGAGGATCGAAGCCCACCCCTCCGGCGACCTCTACGGCTTCACCGCCAAGGGCGTCTTCCGGCTGGCCTCGGGCCCACGGGACTTTGCCGTGACGACCTACACCACCGGGGATGGCCTGCCGTCAACGGCCTGCAGCCTGGGCGGGTCCATGATCGATTCCCGCGGAAGGGTCTGGGCGGGCACCGCGGCTGGCCTGGCGATCCTGGACCCCGCCCGGGAGCAGGGTGAGCCCGCCCCGCTGTCGCCCGTCTTGACGGGGATCGCAGTGAACGGCGCGCCCTGCGGCGACCTCGGCACGCGGCCCCTGGCGCACCGGGAGAACCAGATCCGCTTCTCCTTCCTGCTGCCCACCTTTCACAGGGAAGAGGATGTGGCCTTCCGGACCCAGCTGGTCGGCGCCGAGGCGGCTCCCACGCCCTGGAGCGCGGATGCCCATCGCGACTATCCGGCGTTGGAGGCCGGCAGTTACGGGTTCCGGCTTTGGGCCCGGGATGCCGCCGGGCAGGTCACCGGCCCCGTGTCGGTGGCCTTCAGCATCCGCCCCGCCCCATGGCGCTCGCTTTGGGCCTTCCTGGGCTATGCCGGCCTGCTCGGCCTGGCCACGGGATCGCTCTTCCGGGCCCGGACCCGGCGGTTCCGGGCCCGGGCGGCAGAGCTGGAGCGCGCGGTGGAGACCCGCACCCACGAGCTCGCCCTCAGCCACGCCCGCCTGCAAGAGGCCCAGGACCGCATCAGCGAGCTGATGGCCTCCAGTTCCCACGCCCTGGAGGACCTCTCCGCCTGGGCGAAATCCATGGCGGTGGAGATCGCCCGCACCCTGGGCCTGCGGGAGGTCGCGGTCTACGAGCGGCGGACCGGACCCGCGACCCTGGCTCAGGCGACCCTCTCGCCCCTCCATGCCGGCCTCGCCCTTCCCGACGACCTCATGCCCCTGCTCGAGGATCTGCCCGCCGATCCCGAGGCGTGGGTCGCCGCCCGCGGCAACCTGCTGTTGGGGATCCAAGGTCTGACGGGCGAAGTCCGGGGCGCCCTCGTGCTGCCGGGCGTCACCGAGGCGGAGCTGCCGGGTCCCGCCCGCCAGCTTCTGGCGGGCTTCGCCCGGCAGCTGGGGAGCGCCCTCGAGATGCAGGAGGTGCGCCGGCAGCTGGCGGAAGCCGAATCCCGGCGGACCGCCGACCGGGAGGAGCTCCATGCGAGGGGCGTGGCGACCCTGCAGCTTTGTCCTGTCTGCGGCCGCTGCTTCGACCACACGGTGAAGGCCTGCCCGGTGGACGCCGCCGCCCCGCAGCCCCAAGGCCTCCTGCCCTATCGCATCCGGGACCGCTACCGCTTCGAAAGCCTCCTCGGCTCGGGAGGGATGGGGTCGGTCTATGCCGCCCGGGACGAGGAGCTGGACCGGCGGGTGGCCATCAAGCTGCTGAACCCAGATCTCTTCAACCATGTGGGGGCCCGGTTGCGTTTCGACCGCGAGGCGCGGGCCCTCGCCCGCATCAATCACCCCGGCGTCATACAGCTCTTCGACCGGGGCGAACTGGAGGACGGCACCTGCTTCCTGGTGATGGAACTCCTCGCCGGCCAGGATCTGGCGGAGCAGCTCCGCCTCCAGGGGCCCGGCAGCCCGGCCCAGGTGGCCCAGCTGCTCCGGCAGGTGGGGGCCGCCCTCGACGCGGCCCATGCCGCCGGCGTGATCCACCGGGACATCAAGCCCCAGAACCTTGTCCTGTCCCCCGCCCCGGACGGCTTCGCGGCAAAGCTTCTGGACTTCGGCGTCGCCAAGCCCTCCGGCGCCGATGCGGGGCTCACCCGCGCCGGGACCGTGGTCGGCACGCCAAGCTACATGGCGCCGGAGCAGGTGCAGGGGAGCGATGCGGGGCCCAGGACCGACCTCTACGCCCTCGCCGCCGTGGCCTTCGAAGCCCTCACGGGCCAGCGCCTGATGCCGACCGGGGATGCGGGCAGCGTCATGATGCGGGTCCTCCAGGAGGCCTCGCCAGCCCCCTCGTCCCTCCTTCCCGACCTGCCCCCGGGCGTCGACCGGGCCTTCGCCGAGGCCCTGGCCAAGCGGCCGGAGGACCGCCCCGCCGCGGCGGGCGTGTGGGCCGAAACGCTGGCGGGGCTCCTGGAACCGCTGCCCGATGGAGGCCGTGGCTGGACCGGTTTCGAGAGCAGCCGGAATCCCGCCCCGCTGGGGGACTTGCCGACCCGCGTCGAGGCCCGCACCTCGCCTGCGGGGAAGGCGCCGGTGCGATGATGGGCCCTGGAGGCGCCGTGAAGCTCATCGTGTTCGATTTCGACGGAACCCTGGTGGACAGCCGTCCCCTCATCGAGGCCGGGATGACCCACGCCCTGGACCGGCTCGGGCTCGAGCGGAGCGTGATGGAAGAATGGCTGAAATATGTGGGTCTGCCCGTTGAGGAAGGCGTCCGCCGCACCTTCGGATCCCGGGGCCTGGGGGTGGACGACGTCCTGGTGGCCTACCGGAGCTTCGGCCACGCAGACCACGAGCATCTGCTCCGCCCTTTTGAAGGCATGCCCAGCCTCATCCACGAGCTCCTCGACCGGGGCCAGGCCCTGGCCATCGCCACGTCCAAGCGCCGGACCCCCCTGGACCGCCAGCTCGCCGCCATCGGCTGGACCGGAGCCTTCTCCCCCATCATCACCCCCGACGACGTGGCCAATGGGAAGCCCCATCCCGAAAGCCTGGAGCGCATCCTCGAGCTGACGGGACTGGCCCCCGCCGATCTCCTGATGGTCGGGGACACTCCCTTTGATCTGGACATGGCCACCGCGGCAGGCGTGGCTTCCGTGGCGGTGGGGCACGGCTTCTATTCCGCCGAGGCCCTCGCCGCCTGTGGCCCCCGCGCCTACGCGCCGGATACCGCGGCCCTGCGCGACATCCTGCTGGCCTATCTCCAGCCGGAGGGCTCCCATGCCTGAGCTGACCCACCTCGACCCGGAAGGCCGCCCCCGCATGGTGGACATCTCCGGAAAAGCCCCGACGCAGCGCCGGGCCGTGGCCGCGGGCTACCTGGAAGTCCCACGGGACATGGCCTGGGCCCTCGAAGCTGCGGGGCAGCCCACCCGGAAGGGCGATCCCTGGTCCGTGGCCCGCATCGGCGCCGTGAACGGCGCCAAGCGGGCTGCCGACATCATCCCCCTGGCCCATCCGCTGCTCCTCGAGGCCGTTTCCGTGGACCATGCCTGGGACGGGTCCCGCTGCCGGGCCTGGATCCGGGCGGAGGTGCGGGTCACCGGCCGGACCGGCGTGGAGATGGAGGCGATGGCCGCGGTCACCGGCGGTCTGCTCACCCTCTACGACATGTTGAAGGCGCTCGGCCACGGCATGACCCTTGGTCCGGTACGCCTTCTGCTCAAGGAAGGAGGGCGTCGGGGAACCGTCTCCCTCCCGTGGGACGATCTGCCCCCTGAGTTCCTTGCACCCTAAGTGGAAATAACCTTCATTTACCAATCCTTGCCCCCGCGTTAGAATTGAGATTCCTTCGCGTTCACGAGTGCTGTTCGCGCCAACCCGTGGTCCTGGGAAACCAGGCCCCGACACCTGGCCAACCAGGTCCGTCCGCCCCGGGAGTTCCATGCGACATGCCGTCCTGACCTTCATGATTGCCGCATTGGGGACCTCGGCCCTGGGCGCCAAACCTCGTCATCGCCAGCACCCGAAGGCATCCCCCCATCGCTCGGCGAAGCCCGCCCGGAAGGCCGCCCAGCCGGCCACTGCCTATCAGGTCCAGAAGGGCGACACCGCCGCGGCCATCGCCCGGCGCCACGGCCTGGGCCTGGGCGAGTTGATGGACCTGAACCCCGGGGTGAATCTGGCCAGGCTCTCCCTGGGCCAATCCCTGGTCGTCGGCCACGCGAAAACCACGGAGGTCCTCGCCGCCTTGCCGGAAACGCCAAGCCTTGCGGTCTTCCAGAACTTCGACCTGCTTCCGGAACTCCCCAACCAGTCTATTCCCCAGACCCTCGGGCCCCAGTCCCGACTGGACCAGGCCCTGAAGGCCTCCCCGGCCGCCATGGCCGGCCTTACCCAGCCCGTCCTGGCCGAAGGCGCGGACGCACCCAAGCCGGCCGCCTTTGAGCCGGCGGATCCCTCCCATCTCGACCTGCTGTGGCCCGTCGAGACCCGAAGCATCAGCTCCGCCTGGGGCCCCCGGATGCGCACGAAGGTCGTCCGCGTGAAGGCCAAGGCCAAGAAGAGCAGCAAGCGCCGCGTGCGCTACCGGGGCCGGCATCGCGGTCTGGACCTCACGGCGCCCATCGGCACGGATGTGTATGCGGCCCTCGACGGCCAGGTGGTTGCCGTCGGCCGGCATCGCCAGTACGGCAACTTCGTCACCGTGGACCACGGCAACGGCGTGATCACCCTCTACGCCCATCACAAGGCCAATTTCGTCCAGAACGGCGACATCGTCCGCCGGGGACAGAAGATCGCCGAGGTCGGGCGCACGGGCAACGCCACCGGCCCGCACCTGCATTTCGAGCTCCGGCTGTCCGGCGAACACCAGAACCCGCTGCCCTTCCTCAATGACGCCGAGGAGATCCCGGCCGAGCTCGTGGCCCAGAACGCGCTGGTGGGCGAGTCCCACAAGTAGGTTTCGGGGCTCTCAAGCCCGAATCGAACCTCTTGGCTTCCGGACGCACCGGAGGCTGGGCTTCGCCAATCCAGCGAGGATGCGGGGCGTGCCCGTGGTAGCCTGACAATTCTTGTGTTTTCGAGGTTCTGAATGGCGTGGATCACCCCTCTGAGGCGCATTGCCGCCGCCCTTGCCTCGGCTGTCGCCCTGCTCGCTCTCGCCGGATGCGGTGGCAGCAATTCGGATGGCGGGGGGTCTACCACTCCGGGAACCATCACGGTGACCGTGAAGGTGAACTACACCCGGATCCCCCTTCTGACCGACGCCAACGGGGTCCCCACCGGCCTTGAGACCAACGCCGCCAACTTCAAGAGTCTGCCTTCCCGGGGCGTCCGCGTGCGGCTCTGGGAAGGCCGGGACGAAGTGAATCCCGATGGCTCCAAGACCCGCGTCTGGATCAATACGCAGAGCGGCAGCACCGATTCCACCGGCAGCATCGAGTTCAGCGGGGCTTCCAAGGACACGGATGCCTTCGTCGAAGTACTCAGCTACTTCCCAGTCGTCGGCACTGGGGACATCAGGATCGTCGGGGATCCCGCTGGCATCGACAGTTCCCTTCCCATCGGGGAGCGCCCGCTTTATGCCCTGCGGAAGGGTCTGGACGGCGCCTCTCCGGCCGGCAACCCGGTTCCTGGAGCCAAATCCGCCGTGAACACCACGGTCACGTTCAACGTCGGGACCGAGGACAAGTGGTGGCTGACCCTCACCAGCTTCAACCAGATCGCGAATGCAGTGCAGGAAGTGAATGGCTCCGGCAGCCGGATCCTGGCCATCCTCGATTCAATTTACACACTCAATTCGAGCGGCGGGTTCGGTGCAAGCCCTGGAGCGCTGCTCGACCTCCATTATCGTATGGGCGTCTCACACCCCCGTGGCTCCTTCATTGAGTACGACCGCACCCGCTACCCTGGGGCCTTCGATAGTGCCTCACAAAGCTTCCACTACTTTGGGACGATCAAAGGGGGGACCGCCGATGATGATGCCTACGACGAGGGCGTGCTGTTCCCCATGCTCATCCGGAACGGGCTCTGGTCCCTTGGTTTTGCCTCGCAGCGCATCACCGCCAAGGCCCTTCCTGACCTCATGCCCGACAACGCCTTGGTGGAAGCCCTTCCCTTCGCCCAGGCCGCCAACCTGCTGAAATCGCCCTACCTTGCAGACACCTACGCCGGGGGTTCCCACAATACGGATATCCGGACGCTTGGCTCGGTCCTCAGCGGCCCGCGCGCTGCCCCCGCCATCGTGGGTTTCGCCTGGGACATGATTCTGAAGGCCAACGCCCTGCCCAACCCGGGAGTTGCCACGGATTGGGCCAAGATCAATCCGGCAGCCACGACAAGATTCTTCCTTACCACCATTCCAGCGGATCTTGCCGACCGCCCGAATGTCTTCGTCCAGATCGCCCGGTTGAAGGAGGCCAAAAGCGCCACGGAGCCTGTGGACCTCGCCGCCATCTTCACGGATTCCGTGATCACCGCAATGGCGGCGCCCTACAACATCACGTGGCCCCGGCCCACCACCGGCATTGACGCGACCGCCATCACCGATTGGGGCAAGGATCCGAACTCCCTGGCGACGCCTCTTCCTGCGAAGGTCCTTTCGATGTCAAAGGCGGTCGCGGTGGATGGGAGCTACCCGAACTCGAGTTCCGGCGAGGCTTTCTACGCAAAACTTTCTCTGAGCAAGGACACGGCCTACGATCTGCATGTCACCACTACGCCAGCGGTCCTGCCCGCCGGGACCAAGCTTGAAGTCCATTTCTATTCTCCCAGCGGCACTTGGGAATTCACGGGCACGGCGACCCCGAGTTCGCGGATCGTGCTCAGAGGGAACAAGGACACGGCCCTGAACTACCTCGTCCGGGTCGGCCTTCAGAGCCCGGACACCCTGGCGCCGGACATCACCGCCACCGTTTCGCTGGACCTCGCCAACTAGTCCGGAGCGTGCATGAATCTGGAATCCGCCCTGTCGGCCCTGAAGGGACGCGCACCGTTCGCCCCGGAACTCGCCATCGTCCTGGGCTCCGGCCTGGGCGCATTGGCTGAAGGCCCCGAAGCCCGCGTCGGCGTCCAGATCCCGTTCACGGACCTGCCCGGCTTTCCGGCGCAGGGCGTGGCGGGACATTCCGGCAAGCTGATCTTCTGCGAGATGGAAGGTCGGCGTCTGGTCCTGCAGGCGGGCCGTTTCCACTTCTACGAAGGGCATTCCCTGTCCGTGGTGACGGCCTCCATGCGGCTTTTCAAGCGGCTCGGCGCCCAGGCGGTGCTCCACACGAACGCCGCCGGAGCGATCAACTACCGGTTCAAGGTGGGCGAGCTGATGGTCATCGCCGACCACCTCAACTTCACCGGGGCGAACCCCCTCATCGGCCCCAACGTGCCCCCGGGGCCCCGGTTCAGCGACATGACCCAGGCCTACGACAAGGACCTGCGCGAGCAGCTCCACGCCGCGGCGGCGGCCTGCGGCCAGCGGCTCCAGGAGGGCGTGTACGTCGCCGTGTCCGGCCCCTGCTATGAGACGCCTGCCGAAATCCGCGCCTTCCGCGCTCTGGGCGCCGACGCCGTGGGCATGAGCACCGTGCCGGAGGTGATCGTCGCGCGCCAGGAAGGGCTGAAGGCCGCGGGCATCTCCTGCCTCTGCAACATGGGCGCGGGCATGCTGCCGCAGCCCCTCACCCACGAGGAAGTGCTGGAGGCCGGCGCCGCGGCGGCCAAGGACTTCGAAGCCCTGGTGCGCCGCTTCGTCCGGGACCTGAAGGCCTGAGGCGTCCACGGTGCCCTGGACCGTCTCGCTCGGGTGGATCCTCGGCGGCCTGCTGCTGCTGATCGGATTCCTGGGTGCCTGGCTCCCGGTGCTGCCGGGGCTTCCGGTCATGGTGCTCGGCGCTCTGGCGGTGAAGCTGCTGGTGCCCGGTGCCCTCTCCTGGTGGACCATCGCCGTCTTCGCCGTGACCGCCCTGGTCGCCCTGGGCCTGGACGCGCTGGCCACGGCCTTCACCAGCCGGCTCGCGGGCGCCTCCCGCAAAGGCATCGCCGGTGCGCTGGTGGGTGGCTTCCTCGGCCTGTTCTTCGGCCTGCCCGGCATCCTCTTCGGACCCTTCCTCGGCGCCGTGGTGGCTGAACTCGCCTTCGCGCGCCGTCCGGTCGCCGAAGCCTTGAAAGCCGGCCTCGGCGCCGCGGTGGGCTTTCTCGCCGGGACCATCGGCAAGGGCCTGCTGGGCCTCTTCCTGCTGGTCTGGTTCTTCGCCGACGCCTTCGTCTTCTAGCGCAGCGCCGCCGGCAGGGAGCCTGCCAGGCGCAGCCGGCGCTCCGCGATGAGCAGATCCACGACCCGGCCGTAGCTCTTCAGTCCCTCTTTTTGTCCCTGGGATTTCAGGTAGCCATCGTAGACCCGGGCCTGGACCCGGCTGAACCCGGATCTGCGGCGGTGGGCCCACGCGGACTCCGCCCGGTAGTCCTCCCGGACCACCGGGTCCAGCCCCTGGACCAGCGCGGCCGCGCTCTCGGGATCCACCCGGGCCAGCTGCGCGAGGGATTCCGCCAGGGCGAAGCGGAGGGCCGAGTAGCGGAAGCTGGCGTCGGGATGGATGCGGGCAGCGGCATACCCCACGAAATTGGCCTCGTCCTCCCGGGCGATGCCCCGCTGGTGGGCCATCTCGTGGCAAAGGGTGAAGGGGACCGCCGGCGCGGGCGTGTCCCGGTTGATGAGGCCTTCGTGGGTCCACGGAATGACCATGCCGTAGGTCAGCGACCAGGACATGGGAGCGCTCAGCAGGGCCGGCTTCACCGGCGTCGTGGCCACGTCCCGGACCGCGGGCGCAAGGCCCGCCCCCAGACGGCGATACCCCTCCGCGGCCTGCGCGGCCACCCTCGGCAGGTCGGCATCGAGGACCGCCTGGTCCCGCCCTGCGTTGACCTGAGGCACGAGCTCCGCGCACAGCCCCCGCAGTTCCTCCACCCGCGGCGCTGCCACCGGCCATCGGAGCAGTTCCGCCAGGGGCGGACGGCGGTAGTTGAGCCCCCAAGCCAGGACGAAGGCGGCGTAGAGTCCCGATACACCCGCCGCCGCCCACTGGGCGCCGCGCCAGCAGCTGCGCAGGCCCTCGCGCCGGGACCGGGCCATCCGCAGCCCGGCCAGCCCAAGGCCCGCCAGGCCGCCGGCCAGCACGGCCAGGAGGAGGAGCTCGCCCCAGGCCAGCGGGATCAGCGCTCCGAACCCCGCGAGGACGCGGCCCAGGGCCGGGTAGAACGCCTCCGCGTAGAGTCGCTCCACAACGCCAGGCCAGAACCCGGCGGACCAGAATACGAGGGCCGCCAGCGGACCGCTGCCCAGTAGCAGCACCTTCACGATCCAGGCGCGGGGCACAGTCCGTCACCCATGCCGTCCAGCCCAGGATTTGCGCCGCATCAGCCCGTTCATGGTCCAAAGCTAACACTCCCGCCCTTCCAGTAAGCGCGTGCCCGCGGGGAAACCCTTCTGGAGCCGGTTCCTTGGAAAGGTCAGCCCACCGTCCAGGTCCCGCCGCCCTGTTCATCAGGCCCTTCGGCTTCCTCGGTCCGGCCGAGTCGGCGGGCCCGGACCACCGTCACCGTGCAGGGCGCGTGGGTGGCCACCTCGCCGGAGACGCTGCCGAGCAGGGTCCGCCGGGTGGAGCCGGCGCGGGCCCCCAGCACGATGTGATCGACCCGGTTGGCCCGCACGTAGCGGAGGATGGCCCCGGCGGTGTTGGGCTCCTCGAGGACGTGAAAGCTCACGCGCCCTTCCTCGAGCCGAAGGGGTTCAGCCCAATGGCGCAGTTCCACCAGCCGCTGCAGGACCTTGTTCCGCCCTTCCTCGTCCAGGGTCGTGTCGAGGGTGATCACGCCCTGCTTGAGCACGTTCAGGCAGGCGACCCTGCCGCCGGGCAACGCCCCCAGGATCCTGGCCACGTTCAGCCGAAGGGCTTCCGCCAGGCCCGCGTCCGTCTCCCCGAGGTCGAGGGCGACCGCCACGATGGGCGCGTCCGCCCCATGGCTGGCCACGGCCCCGCCTTCCGCCGGGCGGGCATAGTCCTCCCGGAACCGGCGCTTGAGCACGGTGGTGAAGGAATCCCGGCGCAGGCGCTCCGACCGCGCCGTCAACCGGACCTGGTCCGGATGCCGGAGTTCGAAGGCGAGCTGGGCGGCGGTGGGATAGCGCCAGGCGGGATTCACTTCCAGGCACCGGAGGATGATCTCCTGGAGCCAGGGCGGGCAGTCCGGCCGCAGCTTCCGGGGCGGCGTGGGGTCGCGCCAGAGCCGGCGCTTCAGGCCCGAGATCCGCTGCGGATCCCCGAAGGGCCGGACCCCCGTGACGAAAAAGTACATCAGGACCCCGAGGGCAAACTGGTCGCTGCGCGGATCCCGCCGCTGCCCGAGAACCTGTTCCGGAGCCATGTACGGGGCGGTCCCGTAGGGCAGGCGGAACTGCTCCGCCATCAGGTCCGGCAGCTCGTCGTGGCGGGAGAGGCCGAAATCGATGAGCACCGCTTCCCCGGTGGGCCGGGTCAGGATGTTCGAAGGCTTCACGTCCAGGTGCACCACGTGCTGGCGATGCAGATCGTCGAGGGCAAGGGCGACGCGAGCCCCGATCCCGGCCACTTCACCAGCGGGCAGGGGCAGGTGCGGGAGGCGGGCCAGGAGGGACGGCCCCGGGACGCGCTCCATCACGAGGCTGGGCTGCACCGCGAAATCCCCGGCGCAGACGAACTTCGGCACGTGCGGACCCGAGAGCCTCGGCAGGATCATCCGCTCCATCTCGAAGCTGACGATGGCCGCGGGATCCGCGCCCTCCACGAGCACGGGCACCTTCATCAGGATGGGAAAACCGATGTCCGGGCGGGTGGCTTCCCAGAGGTTCGCCATCCCGCCGCCGTGGATCAGCTTCCCGATCCGGAAACCGTCCACGGAGGCGCCGGGACCGATCCGGGGCTGCTTCCGCCCGTTCATCGTCCCCGTCCCAGCCGCACCGCGAGGGCTTCCGGCAGCCCCGCCGCGCGGATCTTGGCGGCGGCGGCCTGCACATCATAGGGCACGCGGAAGTAGGTGAGCTCGCCCAGGCCCGCGTCCAGCAGCGCATAGGAAGCTGCGGATTCGCCGTCCCGGGGCTGGCCCACCGCGCCCAGGACCGCCAGCCAGCGGCGGTGGCGCAACAGGGGGATCGGCGAGCCGGTCACCGGCTTGAACGTCACCGTCTGGCCGGTCGCGGTGATCCCGTACAGGGCCGGCACATGGACGTGTCCGCAGAAGACCGCCTGGGCGCCGCAATCACGGAGGGCGCGCCCCGCCGCTTCGGGGCCGTCCAGATAGGCCCATCGCCGTCCCGCCGCGACGTTCGCGTGGACGTACAGGCGCTCCTCCTCCTCCACGCCCATGGGCAGGCCCTGAAGGAAGCGGCGGGCGGCAGGCCCAAGCTGGCCCCGGGTCCAGGACATGACGACCTCCGCATCCGAGGCGAGTTCCTCCCGCAGGTCCGCGACGGCCCGGTCGTGGTTGCCGAGGACGGCCCGGGCTCCGCCCTCCACAAGTTCCATCACCCTGTCCATGGTCCAGGCCGGATCCGCCCCATAGCCCACATAGTCGCCGAGCAGGACGACTTGGTCGCAGCCCCGCTTGCGCGCGTCCCGGAGGCAGGCCTCGAAGGCCTCCCGGTTCCCATGGATGTCCGCCATCAGGGCAATGCGCATCGAATGTTTCCGAACCTCAGCTCTGGCGAAAGCGCCGCAGGCCATCTTAGGGGAGTCGGGAATCCCCGCGGATCCCTTCGGTCCCGCCGCCACCTCCTTCCTGGCGTGCACGGGCAGAAGACTCGCGGCCTGCGACACCGATGTGATACCCGTCACCCTGCCTCTTAATGCCTAGCCCTGGCCAGCCGGAGGTTGCCTCCGCGCTCCCGGACCGCGGGGCGTGGAAGGAACTCCGGAAGCCCGCGGGAACCGGGTTTCTTGACCATCGATCCCCGAGGGATACATTCCGGAAGATCCGTCTCAGCGCCCTTTCGAGCCGCCCATGCCCACCCAGCACCCTCACGATCCAAAGCGGCAAGGCCTATGGACGGGGTCTCGTCGCACGGTGGCGGCCTCCCGGGCCGCGCTCCGCGGCCGGTCTGCCACGGGAGAAGGAGTGCCCTCGGTCACAGGCAAGATCGCCATCCTTGATCACACCCAGTTCATCGACGCAGACAGCCGGACCTCCCGCGGGATCACAGCAGGAAGGACCGCGGCGCATCCACCGCCAACATTCGAGCGCGCGCGGAACACCCCTTGAGAAGGTCGGATCAACGCCAGTAGCACGCTGAGGAGGCGTCACCCATGGCCATTGCAACCGAGCAGGTCGAGATCAAAGGCGCCATCACCCAGGAACAGAAGATGGTCATCACCGCCTCGTCGGTGGGCACCGTCTTCGAGTGGTACGACTTCTACCTCTACGCCACCCTCGCGCCGTTCTTCGCGGCCCTCTTCTTCCCGAAGGGCAACGACACGGCGGCCCTGCTCTCGGCCTTCGCCACCTATGCGGTGGGCTTCCTCGTGCGACCCTTCGGCGCCCTGGTCTTCGGGCGCATCGGCGACCTGATCGGCCGCAAGTACACCTTCCTCGTCACCATCGTGATCATGGGCCTTTCGACCTTCGCCGTCGGCCTGCTGCCCACCTTCTCCGTCATCGGCTGGTGGGCGCCCATCATCCTGGTGACCCTGCGCGCGGCTCAGGGCCTCGCCCTGGGCGGCGAGTACGGCGGCGCGGCGACCTATGTCGCCGAGCACTCCCCCCACGACAAGCGCGGCTTCAACACCAGCTGGATCCAGACCACCGCAACCGTCGGCTTCTTCCTGGCCCTCGCGGTCATCCTCGCCTGCCGCCACTGGATGACCAAGGAGGCCTTCTCACAGTGGGGTTGGAGAATCCCCTTCTGGCTCTCCATCGGGCTCCTGGGCGTCTCCGTCTGGATCCGCCTCAAGCTGAACGAATCCCCCGTCTTCAAGAAGATGAAGGAAGAGGGCAAGACCTCCAAGGCGCCCCTGTCGGACAGCTTCCTCAAGTACCCCAACAACAAGTACGCCCTCCTCGCCCTCCTGGGGGCCACCGCCGGCCAGGGCGTGGTCTGGTACACCGGCCAGTTCTACGCGCTGTTCTTCCTGCAGATCACCCTGAAGCTCGACTACCAGACGACCTACATGCTGATCGGCGCCTCCCTCCTCCTCGGCACGCCCTTCTTCATCTTCTTCGGCTGGCTGTCCGACCGGATCGGCCGCCTGAAGATCATCCTTGGCGGTTGCCTCATCGCGGCCCTCACCTTCTTCCCGATGTTCAAGGCCCTGACCCACTACGTGAACCCCGCCCTGGAGTCCTTCCAGTCCCGGACCGTGATCACCGTGGCGGCCGATCCCAAGGACGAATCCTTCACCCTGTTCGTCCTGCCCAGCACCAAGTTCTCCGAGGTGGACCGGGTCAACGACTTCTTCGCCAAGCAGGGCCTCAGCTTCCAGAAAGTCGCCCCCGAGCCCGGCAAGAAGGTGGTCACCACCATCGGCACGACGCGCATCGAGGGGTTGGACGCGGCGGCCATGACCAAGGCGTTGACGGACCAGGGCTATCCCATCAAGGGCGCTGACCCTGCCCAGGTGAACTACCCGATGACCCTGCTCATCCTGTTCATCTTCCTGATCTACGTCTGCATGGTCTACGGTCCCATCGCCGCCTTCCTGGTCGAGCTGTTCCCGACCCGGATCCGCTACACCTCCATGTCGCTGCCCTATCACATCGGCAACGGCTGGTTCGGCGGCATGCTGCCCCTCACCGCCACCGCCATGGTCGCCCTCAAGGGCAACATCTACTACGGGCTCTGGTACCCGGTGGTCGTGGCCCTCGTCACCGTCGTCGTCGGCGGCCTGTTCCTGAAGGAGACGAAGGACCGGGACATCTCGACCTACGAGCACTGACGCTTCCGGTCTTTCCGCGACACGAAAAAGCGCCCTGAGAAGGGCGCTTTTCGTTGTGCTGGAGAAGACGGACCAGACTACTCGGCGGCTTCCTCGATCTCGGGAAGGGCATAATCCACGAGCTCGATGAGGGCCATGTCGGCGCCGTCGCCGAGGCGGCTCGCCATCTTCAGGATGCGGGTGTAGCCGCCGGGGCGGCTCTCGAAGCGCTTGCGGAAGTCGGCGCTGAAGAGCTTCTGGACGGCGTCCTTGGACCCGAGGCGGCTCATCGCCAGACGGCGGTTGGGCACGCTGTCGGTCTTGGACAGGGTGATGAAGGGCTCCACATAGATGCGGAGCTCCTTGGCCTTGGGAAGGGTGGTCTCGATCCGCTCGTGCTCGATGAGCGAGATCGCGAGGTTCTTCATCAGGGCCTTGCGCTGATTGGTGCTGCGGCTCAGGCGGCGGCCGGCGAGATTGTGGCGCATGTTGGCTCCTTAGACTTCCTGCTCGAGCCGCATGCCCAGGGAGAGGCCGATGCGCGCGAGCTCGTCCTTGATCTCCTGGAGGGACTTCTTGCCGAAGTTCTTGGTCTTCATCAGCTCGGCCTCCGTGCGCTGCACCAGTTCACCGATGGTGGTGATGTTGGCGTTGCGGAGGCAGTTGTTGGCGCGGACGGAGAGTTCGAGCTCCTCGACCGACTTGCCGAGCCAGGCGTTGACGCTTTCGCCGGACAGGGCGGGAACGGAGGAGTCCTCGTCGACGTAGTCTTCGTCCTGGCGGGCGAACACGAGGAAGTGCTCACGCAGGATGAGGGCGGCGTCGGACACGGCTTCCTTGGGGGAGATCGTGCCGTTGGTCCACACCTGGAGGGTGAGCTTCTCGTAGTCCGTGCTCTGGCCCACGCGGGCCGGCTCGACGATGTAGTTCACCCGGGTGATGGGGCTGTGGTTCGAGTCCATGGGCACGTAGCCCAGGCCGAGGTTCTCGTCATGGTTGCGGTCGGCGGTGATGAAGCCGCGCCCCATGCCGACGACGATTTCCATCTCCAGCTCGCCGTCCTCGCCCAGCGTCGCGATGTGCACGCCGGGGTTCATCACTTCCACGTTCTGGTTGGTCTTGATGGCCGCGGACGTGACGACGCCCTCGCCCTTGGCGGACAGGGTGACCACCTGGGGCTGGGAGGAGTGGAGCCTGAAGGGGATCTCCTTGAGGTTCAGGAGGATGTGGGTGATGTCCTCCCACACGCCGGGCAGGGTCGTGAACTCGTGCTGCACGCCCTTGATGCGGACGTTGGTCACGGCGGCGCCCTGGATGCTGCTGAGCAGCACCCGGCGCAGGGCATGGCCCGCCGTGGTGGCGAAGCCGCGTTCGAAGGGATAGGCCACGAACTCGCCATAGCTGGCCGTGAGAGAACCGGCATTGGCTTCGGCGAAGCGCGGGCGCTGGAAATCGCTGAGGTTCAGCATTCGTCTCCCTTACTTGCTGTAGAGTTCGACAATCAGCTGCTCGTTGATGTCGAGCGTGATGTCTTCACGGGTGGGAGCGGAGATGACCTGGCCCTTGAAGGCGCCGGCGTCCAGGGTGAGCCAATTGGGGATGCCGCGGCCAGCGGCGGTCTCGACGGAGCCCTTGACGGCCTCGTTGATCTTGGCGCGCTCGCCAAGCTCGATGCTCTGGCCGGTCTTGGTCTGGAAGGACGGGATGTCCACCCGCTTGCCGTTCACCTTGACGTGGCCATGCATGACCATCTGGCGGGCGGCGGAGCGGCTGGGGGCGAACCCCAGGCGGTAGATCACGTTGTCCAGCCGGCTTTCGAGGAAGCCGAGCAGGTTGTGGCCCGTGACGCCCTTCTTGGAGTCGGCCTTGTGGAAGTACATGCGGAACTGCTTCTCCAGCACGCCGTAGATGCGCTTGACCTTCTGCTTCTCGCGCAGCTGCATGGCGTAGCCGGTGGGCTTCTTCATCTTGCCCGCGCCGTGCTGGCCGGGGATCTTGCCCTTGCGGGTCTCGAAGGAGCACTTCTCCTTGAAGCAGCGTTCGCCCTTCAGGTAGAGCTTCATGCCTTCGCGGCGGCAGAGGCGGCAAACGGCGTCTTTGTAACGAGCCATGTTCTGTCTCCTCGGTTAGACGCGGCGGCGCTTGGGGGGGCGGCAGCCGTTGTGGGGGATGGGCGTGACGTCGCGGATGCTCGTCACCGAGATGCCGGCGGCATTGAGGGCGCGGATGGCGCTCTCGCGGCCGGCGCCGGGGCCCTTCACTCGGACATCCACGCTGCGGACGCCGTGCTCCTTGGCCGCCTCTGCGGCGACGCCCGAAGCGACCTGGGCGGCGAAGGGCGTGCCCTTGCGCGTGCCGCGGAAGCTCTGGTTGCCGCTGGAGGCCCAGGAAAGCATGTTCCCCATGGGATCCGAGATCGAGATGATCGTGTTGTTGAACGAAGCCTGGATATGAGCGATCCCGTGGGGAACGCTCTTCTTTTCCTTCTTCTTGACCACCTTCTTGCCTGTGGTCCGAGTCTGTGCTTTAGCCATCGTCTAGTCCCTTCGCCTTACTTCTTCTTGCCGGCAACGGTCTTG
This sequence comes from Holophagaceae bacterium, assembly GCA_016710635.1. Lineage (GTDB taxonomy): Bacteria > Acidobacteriota > Holophagae > Holophagales > Holophagaceae > JADJVL01. The sequence continues at coordinate 172,026 of JADJVL010000001.1, forward strand.
CGCTTGCCCTTGCGGGTGCGCGCGTTGGTGTGAGTGCGCTGGCCACGGACGGGCAGGCCCTTGCGGTGCCGAAGCCCGCGGTAGCTGCCGATGTCCATGAGGCGCTTGATGTCGAGGGCGATGTTCTTGCGGAGATCGCCTTCAACGGTCTCGTCGGAGGTGATGATGCGGCGGATGCGGCCGACTTCGTCCTCGGTGAGGTCCCGGACCTTGGTCCCGTGTCCCACCTTGGCGCGGTCGAGAATGCTGTGGGCCTTGGCCCGGCCGATGCCGTAGATGTAGGTCAGCGCGATCTCGATGCGCTTGCCGACCGGAAGATCGATTCCTGCGATGCGTGCCATTCCTGCTCCTTAACCCTGACGCTGCTTATGCTTGGGGTTCTTCTTGCAGATCACGCGGACGATGCCTTCGCGCCGCACGATCTTGCAGTGCTCACAGAGCTTCTTGATGGAGGGCCGAACTTTCATGGGGTACCCCAAGGTGTTCCCAAAACGGGTCCGTGGTTGAAATGCCTACTTGAATCGGTAGATGATGCGCCCGCGGGTGAGATCGTAGGGAGTGACCTCCACGAGCACCCGGTCGCCGGGGAGGATGCGGATGAAGTTCTTGCGCATCTTCCCGCTGATGTGGGCAAGCACCTGGTGCTTGTTTTCCAGTTCGACGCGGAACACGGCGTTGGGCAGGGATTCCACCACTGTGGCTTCGAGCTCAATGGCTTCTTCTTTGCTCAAGCATGCTCCTTGAAGGTCCGGGACAAGGTTTCGAAAACCATGTCCGGCGCCCGGTTGCCGTCCACCGCGCGGTAGGTGTCCCTGCCGCGGTAGAAGCCGAGAAGGGGCTGGAAGGTCGAATCGAATTCGTCCATCCGGCTCCGGAAGGCTTCAGCGGTGTCGTCGGACCTGTGCTTCAGGGGACTGCCGCACAGATCACACACGCCGTCCTGCTTGGGGGGCTTGGTCTCCACGTGGTAGATGGCGCCGCAGGCGTTGTTGCTGCACACGCGCCGCCCCACCACACGGGCTTCCAAGACCCCATCGGGGACCTCGACGTTCATCACCAGACCCAAAACGAATCCCTTGGCGGAGAGGAAATCCTCAAGGGCTTCAGCTTGTTGGAGGGTCCGGGGATACCCGTCGAACAGGACGTCCTGGGTCTCGTTCTGCAGCCGCGCGAAAACGAGTCCATTGACGGTCTGATCGTCCACCAATTTTCCACTGGCCATGATGGCCTTGGCCCGAAGGCCAATCTCCGTCTCTTTCGAAACGGCGTCTCTCAGAATATCACCCGTGGACAGGTGGATCAAAGAGAATTGTTGCACCAGGCGCTTGGCCTGGGTGCCCTTGCCGGACCCCGGGGGGCCCAAGAGGATGTGAACCTTCATGCCGCGGTGCCCCCCGAACGGGGCGGCCCGGGCCGACCGCCGGGACGGCGGACGCGGCCGCGCTCCAGGAACCCGTCGTAGCTCCGCATCACCTGGTAGCTCTCAAGCTGGGCCGAGGTGTCCATGGCCACGCCCACCACGATGAGCAGCGAGGTGCCCCCGTAGTAGAAGGCCAGGCCGGGCATGTTGTTGAGGAGCAGGAGGGGGACGATGGAGATCACCGCCAGGTAGACGGCCCCGGCGAAGGTCAGCTTGCTGAGGACCCCGTCCATGTAGACGCTGGTCTCCTTGCCGGGCCGGATCCCCGGGATGTAGCCGCCGGACTTCTTCATGTTCTCGGCGGTCTCGTCGGGATTGAAGATGATGCTGGTGTAGAAGAACGAGAAGAACACCGTCACCGCGACGAACACGGGGGTGTAGATCCAGAAGTTGGCCTGGGGGTTCAGCCAGCCCGCCGCCTTGGCCATCCACTCCCAGTGGCTGAACTGGGCGATGGTGGCGGGGAAGGCGATGACCGAACCGGCGAAGATCACGGGCATGACGCCGGCGGTGTTCACCTTGAGGGGCATGTAGGAACTGCGCTGGCTGGACATCCCGGCGCTGTCGGCCCGCCGCGCGTAGTGGATGGGGATCCGCCGGAAGGCGTTCTCCACCAGCACCACCGTCAGCAGCACCGCCGCCATGGCGGCGAAGAGCAGCAGGTAGATGCCCGGCGGCATGGGGTTCGTGCCGGCCAGGGAATCCTTGAAAAGCGTGAAGAGGGTGGTGGCGGCCTTGGGCAGGCCCGCCACGATGCCCGCGAAGATCAGCAGGGAGATGCCGTTGCCGATGCCCTTGTTGGTGATCTGCTCGCCGATCCACATCACGAAGATGGTGCCGGTGGCCAGGGTGAAGGCCGCCTGAACCTTGAAGGCCATGCCCGGGTTGGCCACCACGTTCTCCCCAAGGCTCTGGGCGAGGGAGGCGATGCCGAAGCCCTGGATCATGGCCAGGAACACGGTCAGGTAGCGGGTCCACTGGTTGATCTTCTCCCGCCCGGCCTCGCCTTCCTTCTTCTGGAGCTGCTCGAGCTGCGGGATGACCGCGCCCAACAGCTGCAGGACGATGCTGGCGGTGATGTAGGGCGTGATGCCCAGGGCGAAGACCGAGAACTTCTTGAAGGCGCCGCCCGAGAAGAGGTCGACGACTCCCAGGAGGTCACCGGCCTTTCCGAGGTTCTTCGCCAGCGCGTCGGCGTTGACGCCGGGCACAGACACGTGCACCCCCAGCCTGTAGACGATCAACAGGGCGAGGGTGACGAGAAGACGCTTGCGGAGTTCAGGGTTGCTGAACAGCTGCTTGATTTTGTTCATCCGATGGAGTCCCCGAGGCTAACCTTAAAATCTTTCGATTCAGATCTTTGAGGTTTAGGCCTTGGGATCCTCGACAACGCCGCCCTTGGCCACGATGGCTTCGCGGGCGCCCTTGGTGACACGGTCGACCGCCACGGTCACCTTGCGGGTCAGTTCGCCGCTGGCGAGGACGACCACGCGCTCGATCTTGGAGCTGATCAGCTTCTTCTCGCGGAGCGCGGCCAGGGTCACCTTGTCGCCGTCCGCGAAGTGGATGGAGATCAGGGAGAGGGAGATCTCTTCCGTGAGGGGCGCGAAGTGGTTGGTGAAGCCGCGCTTGGGGAGACGGCGGACGAGGGGCATCTGGCCGCCCTCGAAGCCGACCCGGCCGCTGTAGCCGCGGCGGCTCTTCTGGCCCTTCTCGCCGCGGGTCGAGGTCTTGCCCATGCCGGAGCCCTTGCCCCGGCCCACGCGCTTGCGGCTCTTGACGGCGCCCTCAGCGGGCTTGAGTTCGTTGAGTTTCATGGCTTATCCCTTCACCTTCACGTCCACGAGGTGCGGCATGAGCTTCACCATTCCGTGGATCTGGGGGGTGTATTCGCACTCGCGGGTGTCGCCGACCTTCTTGAGCTTCAGGGTCTGGCAGTAGGCCCGCTGCTTGGGCACGGTGCAGATGATGCTGCGCTTGAGGGTGATCACCACCTGCTTGCCGAGGTGCTGAGCCACCGGGATGTAGATCTGCTTAGCCATCTTAGGCCTCCGCCTGGTCCAGGCCGCGGTTGACCGAGACCGTGTAGGGGTCCATGAGGCTCTCGAGGCCCTGGAACGTGGCGCGGACCACGTTGTGGGGATTGGAGGAGCCGAGGGACTTCGTGAGGACGTTGTTGATGCCGACGGCCTCCATGATGGCGCGCACGGCGGCTCCGGCGATGATGCCGGTGCCTTCGGGAGCGGGCTTCATGAGCACCGAGCCGGAACCGAAGTTGCCGGTGATCGGGTGCGGGATGGAGGCGTTGGGGGTCACGGGGACCTTGATCATGTTGCGCTTGGCGCTCTCGATGCCCTTCTTGATGGCCGAGGGGACTTCCAGCGCCTTGCCGAGGCCGAAGCCGACCTTGCCGCGGCCGTCGCCGACCACCACGAGGGCGGAGAAGGAGAAGTTCTTGCCTCCCTTCACCACCTTGGTGACGCGGCCGACATAGATGACCTGGTCCTTGAATTCGCCCTGCCCGTCGCCGTGACCGGCCTGGCCCTGGTTGTGAGTCTTTTCTGCGATCGCCATTGGTTCGCTCCTCAGAACTGCAGCCCGGCTTCGCGGGCGCTGTCGGCGAGCGCTTTCACGCGGCCGTGATAGACGTACCCGTTGCGGTCGAAGACCACAGCGGTGATGCCCTGCTCCTTGAGGCGGGCGGCGATGCGGGCGCCCACGGCCTTGGCGGCCTCGATGTTGGCGCCGCTCTTGACCTGTTCCCGGAGTTCCTTCTCGAGGCTGCTGGCGGAGGCGAGGGTGATGCCCTTCGCGTCGTCAACGGCCTGCACATAGATGCGCTTGAGCGACTTGAACACCGTGAGGCGCGGACGCTCGGCGGTGCCGTCGACCCGGCCGCGGATGCGGGCCTTGGTCTTGTCGCGGCGCTCGGTCTTCTTCTTGAGTTCGATCGACGTAGCCATGTGTCCCCCTTACTTGCCGGTCTTGCCGGCCTTGCGCCGGATGACTTCGCCGGTGTACATGACGCCCTTGCCCTTGTAAGGCTCGGGCTTGCGGAACTTGCGGATGTCGGCGGCGACCTGGCCCACCAGCTGGCGGTCCGAGCCGGTCACGACGATGTGGGTCTGCTTCTCCACCGCGATGCTGATGCCGGCGGGGGCTTCGTACATGATCGGGTGGCTGTAGCCGAGGTCGAGGCGGAGCTTGGCGCCATCCATGGCCGCCTTGTAGCCCACGCCGACCATGTCCAGTTCCTTCTTCCAGCCATCCGTCACGCCGGTGACGGCGTTCTGGATCAGGGCGCGGGTCAGGCCGTGGTAGGCACGGCTCTGGGCCTCTTCGTTCGCGCGGGCGAGGATGACGGAGTCGGCCTGGATGTCGAGGGTGATCACGGTCGGGATCGGGCAGCTGAGCTTGCCCTTGGCGCCTTCGACGACGGCCTCAGCTCCGTTGACGCTGACTTTCACGCCCTTCGGCAGCGTCACGGGCTTTTTTCCAATTCGAGACATTTTGGAATCCTTGGTTTGGAGGTTTGGAATAACGCGCGGCCCGAGTGTGGATGGGGTTTCCGGCGTCCTACCAGGAGAAGTGGGGTTCGGCTACCAGACGTGGGCGAGAACCTCGCCGCCCAGGTTCTGCTTCTTGGCATCCTTGCCGGTGAGCAGGCCCTTGGGGGTGGTGAGGATCGCGATGCCCAGGCCGCCGTGGACCTCCGGGATGTCCCGGACGCCGACGTAGGTGCGCAGGCCGGGGCGGGAGACACGGCGCAGGCCGTGGATCACGTTGCCGCCGCCCTTGACGTACTTGAGGTTGATGATGATGTAGTTGCGGTCCTCGTGCTCCACGGCCTTGAAGGAGTGGATGTAGCCCTCCTGCTGCAGGATGGAGGAGAGGCGCTCCTTCAGCTTGCTGGCGGGAATGACGACTGCATCGTGCCCGGCCATGATGCCGTTGCGGATGCGCGTGAGGTAATCGGCGATCGGATCGGTGTTCATGTCGATTCCTCCTTACCAGCTGGACTTCTGGACGCCCGGAAGCTCGCCCTGGAGGGCGTGCTTGCGGAAGCAGAGTCGGCAGAGTTCGAATTTGCGCATGAAGCCGCGGGGACGCCCGCAGGACTTGCAGCGGTTCCGGTGCTGGGTGCTGAACTTCGGCTTCTGACTGTCTTTGTACATCTTCGCGTTGCGAGCCATGGTTCCTCCGAGCTACTTGCGGAAGGGCATGCCGAGGTGGCCCAGCAGGGCCTTCGCTTCGGCATCAGTGGGGGCGGACGTGACGAAAGTGACGTTCATGCCCTTGAGCTTGTCCACCTTCGAGTAGTCGATTTCCTGGAAGATCACCTGGTCCTTGAGGCCCAGCGTGTAGTTGCCGCGACCGTCGAAGGACCGGGTCGGCACGCCGCGGAAGTCGCGGACTCGCGGCAGGCTCAGGGTCACCAGGCGGTCGAAGAACTCCCACATGCGGGTGCCCCGCAGGGTCACCATGCAGGCGATGGGCATCCCCTCGCGCAACTTGAACTGGGCGACGCTCTTCTTCGCCTTGCGCACGATGGCCTTCTGGCCCGTGATGGCGGTGAGCTCCTCGACGGCGGTGTCCAGGATCTTGATGTTCTGGATGGCGTCGCCGACGCCCATGTTGATGACGATCTTCTCAAGCCGGGGCACCTGCATCGCAGATGTGTAGCCGAAGTCCTGCTTGAGGGCGGGCACCACCTTGGTGGTGTAGTGAGCCTTGAAACGAGGCTCGTTCATGGTTCCTCCATTTCCGTAGGGGGCAGCGAGCGCCCACCGTGACCCTGGAAGGGGGAGGTGGACATCAGCGCTTCCGGCGCGTGGGCCGGGAAGCCCTAGGGGTTCGGGAGTGCGGAGGGGGCTTGGGCGGTCCCGTTTCCCCTCGGCCTCTGGTTGTCAGAAAGCCCGCACGGCGATCCCAGGTGGGAGCCGGCGGAAAGGCCATTCTCCCACGGAGAATGGCCTCTTGAAAGCGGAAAGATCAGGCCGAACGCTTGCGGGAGGGCTTGCCGCCCGCATTGAAGGCCACATTGGAGGCGTGGATCGGGGCTTCCTTGGCGATGATCCCGCCCTCTTCCCCGGTCTGGGGATTCGGCTTGACCGCGCGCTTGACGAGGTTGACCCCGGTCACGAGGACCCGGTTGGTGGTGGGGCTCACCTTGGCGATGGTCCCAACCTTGCCCTTGTCCTTGCCGGCGATGACGATGACTTCATCGCCCTTCTTGAACTTCATCTTGGTGGTCGTCGTTTCCATCAAATCACCTCAGGGGCGAGCGAGACGATCTTCATGTACTTGCGCTCGCGGAGTTCGCGGGCCACGGGTCCGAAGACGCGGGTGCCCACGGGTTCGCCGTCCTTCTTGATGATGACGGCGGCGTTCTCGTCGAAGCGGATGTAGGACCCGTCCTTGCGACGGAAGGCCTTGCGCTGGCGCACGATCACCGCCTGCACCACAGCCTTCTTCTTCACCGTGCCGCCGGGGATGGCTTCCTTGACGGAGGCGGTGATGACGTCGCCCAACTGGGCGGTCTTGCCGACACCGCCGCCCAGGGGCAGGATGCAGCAGATCTTCTTGGCGCCGGAATTATCGGCGACCGTGAGCATGGAACCCATCTGGATCATGTCGGCTCCTTACTCGCCAGCTTTCTGGACGATCTCAAGGACCGCCCAGCGCTTGCGCTTGGACATCGGACGGGCCTCAACGATTTTCACCACATCGCCCACGGAGCAGGCGTTGGTTTCGTCGTGGGCCATGAACTTCTTCGACTGCTTCACGGTGCGGCTATAGAGCGGGTGCTGGAACTTGCGCTCCACCTTCACGACCACCGTCTTGTCGGCGGCGCTGGACACCACGATGCCGCTGCGGACCATCTTCTTATCTAGGCTCATGGGCGGCTCCTCACTTCCCGGCCAGCTTCTGGCTCAGGGCGGACTTCACCCGGGCCAGTTCGCGGCGCGTCTTGCGGATTTCGGCGGTGTTTTCCACCTGGCCCACGGCGTGCTGGAAGCGAAGGGTGAAGCGCTTCGCGGCCAACTCGGCTTCGAGCTGGGCCAGCTCATCCACGCCTTTGGTGGTGAGGGTGCTGAAAGGGTTCTTTTTGCTCATCGTCGTCTCCCTCATTCCTCAGGCGGCGTGCGGGTGATGAATTCGGAAGCCACGGAAAGCTTCATCTGCGCCAGGCGCAGGGCTTCACGGGCGGTTGTCTCGTCCACGCCTTCCATCTCGAAGAGGATGCGGCCGGGGCGGATCACCGCCACCCAGCCGTCCGGCGCGCCCTTGCCGCTGCCCATGCGGGTTTCCGCGGGCTTCGACGTGGTGGGGCGGTCGGGGAAGATGCGGATCCAGATCTTGCCGCCGCGCTTGATGTGGCGGGTCATCGCGATACGGGCGGCCTCGATCTGGCGGTTGGTCAGCCAGCAGTGCTCCATCGCCTTGAGCCCGAAGTCGCCGAAGGCGAGCTCGTGGCCACGGGTGGCGACGCCCTTGGTGCGGCCCTTCTGGACTTTGCGGTTCTTGACCTTCTTTGGCATCAACATGGGGTCACCTCACCGCTTCGTGGTTTCAATGACGGCCTCGCCGAGGTTCACCCAAACCTTGACCCCGATGATTCCGTAGGTGGTTTTGGCTTCGGCAAATCCGTAGTCCACGTTGGCGCGGATGGTCTGCAGCGGCATCTGGCCGCTGAGGTAGTCTTCCGTGCGGGCGATCTCGGCGCCGTTCAGGCGGCCGGAAACCTTGATCTTGAAGCCCTTGGCGCCGAAGCGGATCGCGGCTTCCTCCGCCTTGCGCATGGCGCGGCGGAAGGCGATGCGGCGCTCGAGCTGCTGGGCGACGCCTTCGGCGACGAGCTGGGCGTCGATCTCAGGCTTCTTGATCTCCTGGATGTCGACGGCCACGGGGCGCTTGAGCTTCTTCTGGAGGTCCTCGCGCAGCTTGTCGATCTCGGCGCCCTTGCGGCCGATCACGATGCCCGGGCGGGCGGTGAAGATGCGGATGGTGACCTTGTCGGCCGCGCGCTCGATGTCGATCTTGCTGATCATCGCGTTCAGGGCGTGGAGCTGGGCCTTGAGCTCCTTGCGGAGCTTCAGGTCCTCATGGAGCAGGGTCGCGTACTCGCGCTTGCTGAACCACTTGCTCTTCCAGGCCTTCGTGTAGACGACGCGGAATCCGTAGGGATGAACTTTCTGGCCCATGGTTACTCCTCCCCGCCAGCGGCGCCGTCGACACTGGGGGCGTCGGCCAGCTGCAGGGTGATGTGGCAGGTGCGCTTCTGGGTCCGGTAGGCGCGGCCCATGGGTGCGGGGCGGACGCGCTTCATGCGGAATCCCTCGTCCACGAAGGCGGTGCGGACCACCAGGCCATCGGGATCGACGGACGGATTCTTGTCCATGGCGTTGGCCACGGCGGAATCCAGGAGCTTGCGGATGGGCTCGGCGGCGTACTTCTTGGTGGAGGCCAGGATCCACTGGGCATCGGCGATCTTCTTGCCGCGGATCAGGTCGACCACGAGGCGCGCCTTCTGGGCGCTACCGCGGAGGTGTCGGATGGTTGCGCTGGAAACGATTTCAGCCATGGTCACTTCCCCTTGGCCTTGGCGTCGGACTTGCCGGCGTGGCCCTTGAAGGTGCGGGTCAGGCTGAATTCGCCCAGCTTGTGGCCCACCATGTTGTCGGTGACGTAGACGGGAATGAACTTGTTGCCGTTGTGGACGGCGAGGGTGAGTCCGATCATCTGCGGCACGACGGTCGAGCGGCGGGACCAGGTCTTGATCACGCGCTTGTCGTTGTTCTGCTGTGCCGTTTCCACCTTCTTGAGGAGGTGGCCATCGATGAACGGTCCTTTTTTAAGCGAACGCGCCATTTTTGGGTCTCCTTAGTTGATGCGCTTGACGATGAACTTGTCGGTGCGCTGGTTCTTGCGCGTCTTGTAGCCGCGGGTCGGCTGGCCCCAGGGCGTCACGGGGTGACGGCCGCCGGACGTGCGGCCTTCGCCGCCGCCGTGGGGATGGTCGACCGGGTTCATGACGACGCCGCGGACCGTCGGGCGGATGCCCATCCAGATCTTGCGGCCAGCCTTGCCCAGCTTCACGTTCTCGTGCTGCAGATTGCCCACCTTGCCGATGGTGCCCATGCAGTCGAGATGGATCTTCCGGATCTCGCCGGACTTCATGCGTACCTGGGCGTAGTCGCCGTCCTTGGCCACGAGCTGGGCGAAGGCGCCGGCGGCGCGGCAGAGCTGGCCGCCCTTGCCGGGCTTCAGCTCCAGGTTGTGGATCTCGTTGCCCACCGGGATGTTGCGAAGGGGCAGCGCATTGCCGACCAGGATGTCGGCGTCCTTCCCGCTCACCACCTTGCGGCCCACGGCCAGGCCGTCGGCGGCCAGGATGTAGCGCTTCTCGCCGTCAGCGTAGACGAGGAGGGCGATGCGGGCGGTGCGGTTGGGATCGTACTCGATGGTGGCGACGGTGGCGGGGATGCCGGCCTTGTCGCGCTTGAAGTCGATGATGCGGTACTGCTGCTTGTGCCCGCCGCCGATGTGGCGGGTCGTGATGCGGCCGGTGTTGGAGCGGCCGCCGGTGCGGTTCTTCTTGGCCAGCAGGGAGCGCTGGGGCTTGTCGGAGGTGATCTCCTCGAAGCCCTGCTTGGACATCCCGCGCTGACCGGGTGTGGTCGGCTTGAGCAGCTTGATGCTCATCTGGGTTCCTCTTGCCTCATGTTGACGCGGACGATAGGGGCATTCCCAATCGCTTGGGCTTGTCCGCCCGCGTATGTGGTGGAAGGGTGGTCAGTCCGGCCGATGCCGGACTCCTGCCCGTCCGGTTAGGCGTTCTCGGTGCCGGGAAGGGCCGCGAGCTGGCTTTCGCCGAGCTCGATGTAGGCCTTCTTCGACGCCGTGGTCGTGCCCATCCAGCGGCCCAGGCGCTTGGCCTTGGCCTTCACCTTGACGGTGCGGACGGACTTCACCTTGGCCTGGAGCAGGAGCTCCGCGGCCTCCTTGATCTGGTGCTTGGAGGCCCAGGGGGCCACCTCGAACACCTGGATGTTCTGCGTCTCGCGCAGGATCTGGCCCTTTTCCGTGAGGAGGGGCCGGCGGATCACTTCAAAGATCTTGGTCATGGCTTCACCACTTCCTGGAGGGCCAGGATGGCGTCCTTCGAGAAGACCACCTGGTCATGCTTCAGCAGGTCGTACACGTTCACACCGAGGCTGGCGATGGCCATGACCTTGGGGTTGTTCCCGGCCGCCAACTCCATGTTGCGGGAGCCTTCGGCGCCGACGAGCAGGGCCGAGCCATTCACGCCCAGCTTGCTGAGGGTGCCGGCGAAGGCCTTGGTCTTGTGGGTGTCGATGTCCCAGTTGTCCACCACCATCAGCTGGCCAGAGGCGAGCTTGGAGGAGAGGGCGTTCCGGAGCGCCGAACGGCGGGCCTTCTTGGGGAAGGCGTAGTCGTAGGAGCGGGGATTGGGTCCGTGGACGATGCCGCCGTGGCGCCAGAGCGGGCTGCGCACGGAGCCGACGCGGGCCCGGCCGGTGCCCTTCTGCTTCCAGAGCTTCTTGCCGGAGCCGGAGACTTCGGACTTGTCCTTGGTCTTGGCGGTGCCGGCGCGGCGCTTCGCGAGGAAGTGGCGGACCGCCTCCCAGATGAGGTGGGTGTTGATCTCTTCGAGCTTGAAGACCTCGGGCAGCAGATCGACCGTGCCGGCCTGCTTGCCGTCGAGGTTGAGTACGGGATGCGGGAAGGTCGCCATCTTAGGCCTCCTGCTTGATCACGACGTAGCCACCCTTGGGGCCGGGGACGGCACCCTTGATGAGCAGCAGGTTGTTCTCGAGATCCACCTTGGCGATCTCCAGGTTCCTGACGGTGACCTGTTCGTTGCCCATGTGCCCGCCCATCCGCATGCCGGGGAAGACACGGCTGGGATTCGAGGATCCGCCGATGGAGCCCGGGGCGCGGTGGAACATGGAGCCGTGGGTCGCGCGGCCGCCCTTGAAATGGTGGCGCTTCATGACGCCGGCGAAGCCCTTGCCCTTGCTCACGCCGATGACGTTCACCTTGGCCTTGGCGTCGAACTCGGCGGCGGTGACACTGTCGCCGGCCTTGCGCTCATCGCCCGCGTCCACGCGGAACTCGCGCATGACCCGCAGCGGCGCGACGCCGTGCTTCTCGGTGTGGCCCTTCTCGGGCTTGGAGGCGCGCTTGCCGCCGACGGGATCCACGAAGCCGATCTGAATGGCGTCGTAGCCCTCCTTGGCGGAGGTCTTGCGCTGGATGACCACGCAAGGCCCGGCCTGGATGACCGTCACGGGGACGACCTGTCCCTGCTCGTTGAAGATCTGGGTCATGCCCAGCTTCTTGCCGATGATTCCTTTGGACATTGTTTTCTCCCCCTTCCCTTACCTGTTGCCCTGACGGCTGAACACCTTGATCTCGACGTCGACGCCCGCGGGGAGGTCGAGGCGCATCAGGGTGTCCACCGTGTTCTGGGTGGGGTTGAGGATGTCGAGCAGCCGCTTGTGGGTGCGGATCTCGAACTGGTCCCGGCTCTTCTTGTCCACGTGCGGCGAGCGGTTCACCGTGTACTTGCTGATGCGCGTGGGCAGGGGAATGGGACCAGCCACCTGGGCCCCCGTGCGCTTGGCGGTGTCCACGATTTCGCGGGTGGACTGGTCCAGCAGACGGTGGTCGAAGGCCCGGAGGCGGATACGGATGTTGTCTTTCATGCTCACTCCATTGGGACGGAAGACCGTCCATAGACGTGGGGCGCTGGCCGCCCAACCTGATTGGCACCCTCGCTTGAGGGCAGGAACCTCGTCCTCTCGCGAGGACAGGGCCATCCCCAGAGGGGACAGGGACTGACCAGCATATCAAAGACCGCCGGAAACTCAAATGGTTTTTTCAAGCCCGGCGGCCTGGGGGGAACCGCGCCCCGGGAGGCGCGGCGGACTTCATCAAGAGGCGGATGCCTCACCCCCGAAGGGGCTGTGAAAGCGGGTTACTTCGCGCCCTTGGCCTTGGCGATGATCTCCTCGGCCACGTTGCGGGGGGCTTCCTCGTAGTGCGAGAACTGCATGGTGTAGGAGGCCCGGCCCTGGGTCATGGACCGCAGGGTCGTGGAGTAGGCGAACATCTCCGCGAGGGGCACCTTGGCGGTGACGATCTTGGAGCCGCTGCGGTCTTCCATGTTCTCGATGCGGCCACGGCGGCTGTTCAGGTTGCCGATGACGTCGCCCATGTAGTCCTCGGGGGTCTCGACTTCCACCGCCATGATCGGCTCGAGGATCACGGGACCGGCCTTTTCGCAGCCTGACTTGAAGCCCATGGAGCCGGCGATCTTGAAGGCCATTTCGTTGGAGTCCACGTCGTGGTAACTGCCGTCGTAGATGGTGACCTTGACGTCCACCACCGGGTAGCCCGCCAGGACGCCGCTCTCCAGGGCCTCCTGGATGCCCTGGTCCGTGGGCTTGATGTATTCCTTGGGCACGGTGCCGCCCTTGATCTTGTCGATGAACTCGTAGCCCTTGCCGGGCTCGTTGGGCTCGACGATGAGCTTGACGTGGCCGTACTGGCCGCGGCCGCCGGACTGGCGGACGAACTTGCCCTCGGACTCGACCCGCTTGCGGATGGTCTCGCGGTAGGCGACCTGGGGCTTGCCCACGTTGGCCTCGACCTTGAACTCGCGCATCATGCGGTCGACGATGATCTCGAGGTGCAGCTCGCCCATGCCGGCGATGATGGTCTGGTTGGTCTCGGGATCGGTGTTGACCTTGAAGGTGGGGTCCTCCTGGGCCAGGCGGCCCAGGGCGATGCCCATCTTCTCCTGGTCGACCTTGGTCTTCGGCTCGATGGCCACCGTGATCACGGGGTCCGGGAAGTCCATGGACTCGAGGATGACGGGGTGGTTCTCGTCGCAGATCGTCTGGCCCGTGAGCACGTCCTTGAGGCCCACCGCCGCGCCGATGTCGCCGGTGCGGACTTCGGTGATGTCCTCGCGCTTGTTGGCGTGCATCTGCAGGAGGCGGCCGATGCGCTCCTTGCGGCCCTTGGAGGCGTTGTAGACGCCGGAGCCGGCCTCGAGGACGCCCGAATAGGCGCGAATGAAGGCCAGGGAGCCCACGAAGGGATCCGCCATGATCTTGAAGATCAGGGCGCTGAAGGGCTCGGTGTCGTCGGCGCGGCGCTCGACCTCGTTGCCGTCCATGTCCACGCCCTTGATGGCCGGGATGTCCAGGGGCGACGGCATGTAGGAGACCACCGCGTCGAGCATGGGCTGCACGCCCTTGTTCTTGAAGGCGGAGCCGCAGGTCATGGGCGTGAACTGGAGCGAGATGCAGCCCTTGCGGATGCCCTCGCGGATCTCGGCCTCGGTGAGGTCCTCGCCGCCGAGGTACTTCTCCATGAGGGTCTCGTCGGTCTCGGCCACCATCTCGATCATCTTCTCGCGCCACTCGTGGGCGGTCTCCACGAGGTCCGCGGGGATCTCGCCGTACACCACCTTGAAGCCCTTGTCGCCTTCGTCGAAGGTCAGGCCCTTCATGAGGACGAGGTCCACCACACCCTTGAAGTGCTCCTCGGCGCCGATGGGGATCTGGATCGGGCAGGGCTTCGCCTTCAGGCGGGTCTTCATCATCTCGATCACGCGGTAGAAGTCCGCGCCGGTGCGGTCCATCTTGTTCACGAAGGCCATGCGGGGCACGCCGTACTTGTCGGCCTGGCGCCACACGGTCTCGGACTGGGGCTGCACGCCGCCCACCGCGCAGAACACGGCGCATGCGCCGTCCAGCACGCGCAGGGAGCGCTCGACCTCGGCGGTGAAGTCCACGTGGCCGGGGGTGTCGATGATGTTGATGCGGTGCTCGATGTCCTTCTGCTGGCCCGTCTGAGGGGTCCAGACGGCCGTGATCGCCGCGGAGGTGATGGTGATGCCGCGTTCCTGCTCCTGCACCATCCAGTCGGTGGTCGCGGCGCCTTCGTGCACCTCGCCGATCTTGTGGATCTTGCCGGTGTAGTAGAGGATGCGCTCCGTGGTCGTCGTCTTGCCCGCGTCGATGTGGGCCATGATGCCGATGTTGCGGTAGCGATCGAGGGGAGTCGTGCGGGCCACGGCGGCCTCCTGATGGTTCAGTGCAGGGTTCGGTTCGGAAAGATCGGCAATCGTGACGCGGGCCCGGATACCGCAAAGAGGGGCCGCGCCTGCGGCCCCTCTTTGATCCGGTGGGGGATTACCAGCGGAAGTGGGCGAACGCCTTGTTGGCTTCGGCCATCTTGTGGACGTCGTCCTTCTTCTTGATGGCGGCGCCGCGGAAGTTCATGGCGTCGAGGATCTCGCCGGCCAGCTTGTCGCGCATGGTGCGCTCGCCGCGGGAGGCGGAGTAGGTCTTCAGCCAGCGCATGGCCAGCGAGACGCGGCGGTTCTGGGGAACCTCCACGGGCACCTGGTAGGTGGCGCCGCCGACGCGGCGGGACTTGACCTCGACGGAGGGCTTGATGTTCGTCAGGGCCTTGGTGAAGGCTTCGAGGGCTTCTTCGCCGCTCTTCTTGGCGACGATCTCGAGGGCGCCGTAGACGATGCGCTCGGCGGTGGCCTTCTTGCCGCGCTCCATGAGGATGTTCACGAACTTGGAGACGAGCAGGCTGTTGTAGACGGGATCCGGGAGGATCTCACGCTTGGGAGGAGTGGAACGGCGGGACATGGTTCACCTTCTCCTTACTTCTTCGCCGCGCCGGCCTTAGGCCGCTTCGCGCCGTACTTGGAACGGGACTGGTTGCGGCCCGCGACGCCGGTGGCGTCCAGGGTTCCGCGGACCACGTGGTAGCGCACGCCGGGCAGATCCTTCACGCGGCCGCCGCGGATGAGCACGATGCTGTGCTCCTGCAGGTTGTGGCCCACGCCGGGGATGTAGGTCGTGCACTCGATGCCGTTGGTGAGCCGCACGCGGGCCACCTTGCGAAGGGCCGAGTTCGGCTTCTTCGGGGTGGTGGTGAAGACGCGCGTGCACACGCCGCGCTTCTGGGGGCACGAGTCGAGCGCGGGGCTCTTGGTCTTGTTGATGAAGGTCTTCCGCCCGTGGCGGATGAGCTGATTGATGGTTGGCACACCATCCTCCTAGAGAGGCCGCCCGGAATTGGACCCCGGAACGGGGTTATCGGCCTGGACCCGAGAGGTCGTCGGGAGCATGTCCCTCGACGTCGAGTGGATGAACAGACCAGCCCTGGACAGGGCCGGAATCTTCAAGGCTACCAGGGAGCCGCCTTGAGTCAATCAGGTATTCCCCGGACCAGGCGCTCCCGGGCCGGGCTCCTTCGCGGCAACTGGCGGGGCTGCGGGAGCGGGGCTGGCGGACGCCTCGGTCTTCGCCGCATCCGCGGCGGGCCCCTGTGCGGCCTCGCCTGCGGACGCCTTGGCGGGTCCCTCTCCATACCCGCCGGCGTACCAGCCCTGCCCGGCGAGCACGAAGGCGGTTCTGGAGATCAGCCGCTTCATGCCGCCGGGCGCTGCGCATGTGGGGCAGTCGTGCGCCTCGGGGGCGCCCACCGGCTGGATGCGTTCCTCCTGGGAACCGCAATCCGCGCAGGAATACTCGTAAATCGGCATGGGTTCCTCAAAACTCCCGCGGGGCCCGCGGGTTTAACATCTTAAGCCATGGACCCATCCACGACCCTCGCCAACTTCCATTCCAGCGCCCAGGAACTGCTCCAGGCCTTGCCCCGCCGCCCCAGCCCCCTGTGCTTCACCAATGGCTGCTTCGATCTGATCCACCCCGGCCATGTGCAATACCTCGAAGATGCCCGGGCCCTCGGAGCCTTCCTGGTGGTCGGCCTGAACAGCGATGCGTCCGTGGCCCGCCTGAAGGGACCCAGCCGCCCGGTCCAGGACCAGTGGGCCCGGGCAAGGATCCTCCTGGGCCTGCGCAGCGTAGACGCGGTCGTGCTCTTCGAGGAGGACACGCCGCTTCAACTCATCTCCGCCCTCCGCCCCGAGGTGCTGGTCAAGGGCGGCGACTATCTTCCCGAGAACGTGGTCGGGAGGGATGTCGTGGAATTGGCAGGAGGCCGGCTGGTCTTGATCCCATTCCTGGCCGGACACAGCACCTCCAGGATCGTGGACCGCATCCGTTCGGGCATCGGAGTCCTTGGCCAGGATCGCTGACCATTGGAAAATCTTCGTCATAGTGGTTTAACCTGTTTCTTAAAATTAATCCAAAAACCGTATTAATATAAAATCAAAGGTACTTCATTATCATAAACATATTGGCCTAAGTATTGCTAAATCCCATGCTCACCCCGGTATTTGTTTGGCAACTCGGGAACTTTTCGAGAAGATCGACCTTAATCACTTTTCCACCTCTCGGGGGAGCACCCCGGAAATCGGCTTGCCAGGAGGCACACCCATGAACCGTCAGACCCTTCGCACCACAGCCGGTATCGGCTCCATCTCGGCGCTCGCGCTGGTGATGGTCGCTTGCGGCGGCAGCAGTTCGTCCGCGCCGCAGCAGCCCGCCAACCAGGCCCCCAGCAAGCCGCTGATCAGCACGGGCCCGACCACGGCGATCACCAAGCACGAGTACATCTACAACCTGACCTCGACGGATCCCGAGGGTGATGCGATCACCTTCTCGCTGAGCCCGGCGAACACGGAAGCGACGATCACGGGGAACACGCTGAAGTACCGTCCGAATGTTCCGACGGCGCAGACGGTGACCCTGTCGGTGCTCGCGACGGACAGCAAGGGCGCGGCGTCGACGCCGGGCACGGTGGCGGTGAACGTGCTCCTGAACCGGGCTCCCGTGTTCAGCAGCCCGACCTCCTTCAGCCTGACGGGCAGCGGCGCGGCGATTCCGCCGGCCTTCAACTACGCGGCTTCCGCGGTGGATCCTGACGGCGACACGGTGACCTACTCCCAGCAGGGCACGGCGACGGCGGTGGACAACGCCGGCGGCGCGGTGGCGGGCATCACGGCGACGGTGAACGCGACGACGGGCATCACGACCTTCACAGGCGCGGTGCCTGCGGGCAGGACTTCGGTGACGATCACCTTCACGGTGCGCGCGACGGACACGGTGGCCTCGGGCTTCACCGGCGACTTCTCGGACCGCGTGGTGACGGCGACGTACTTCTCGGGCAACCTCGCGCCGGTGATCGCGGCTTCGTCGATCCCCGCGGTGCCGCAGAACCACGGGATCCCGGCTCCGGGCTTCCAGTTCATCGCGACGGACGCGAACCCCGGCGACACGCAGGTCTGGTCGGCGCCTTCGGGCCTGCCGACGGGCTTCGCGCTGACGGCGGCGGGCAAGCTGACGTGGACGACGAACTTCGCGTCGGGCGCGGACTTCGGCGCGCGGCAGGTGACGGTGCGCGTGACGGACAGCGGCGGTCTTTCGGACACGCGGACGTTCACGATCAACGTGATCCAGGACCCAAGCCGAACTTCGTGACGCAGACGTACACGGAAACCGTGGGCGGCGCAGTTCTTCGATCCGGAGCCGGGTGCGCCAGCGAAGTGACGAGCCGTCTGCGCTTCACGCTCCTCGACAACGACGCGACGGACAGCGAGTTCTTCTCCGACGTGACGCAGCAGCAGAAGGGCTGGCGCGCGAACGTGCTGGCGAGCGACTCCGAGAACGACGCGATCCGCTACTCGCTGGAAGCGAACTCGGTGTTCCGCCACGGCACGGCGCACACCAACACGTCGGACGTGAACTTCCCCGGCGTGGACCCCAACACCGGCGAGATCCTCTGGACCGCGAACCGCCAGCGCTACAACGACGGCGCGAACGCCGCGGGCGACCAGTCGATCACCAACAACTTCCTGTTCCACGACTACAGCGAGTACGAATTCGGCGATTCGGTGCGCAACCGGCTGGACGCGTCCAACTGGTCGTTCACGATCCGCGCGCAGCAGCTGATCGGCGGCCAGGAGACCCCGGGCCAGTTCAACACGAACACCCTGGTGATCAAGGTGCAGCCCAATGACCGTCCCTGGGTCGGCGCGCTGGACGTGATCCAGGGCGCGTCCCTCTCCTACGGCGTGTACGTGGGCGGCGGCAGCGCGGTCGCCGGCATCGGCCGTCCCGCCATCCAGGAACCGGTGGCTTCGGACACCTCCACCCCCGGCACCGCCTCGGCCTGGATCTGGGCCATGCAGGATCCCGGCAGCCTGCCCCTCACCAGCACCCAGAACGACTACTCCATCTACGACCCCAACAAGTCCTCGATCGACGGCCACCAGGACGCGATCCAGGTGAACTTCGGCACGCGCACGCTGATTTCGGACGTGGCGGGCATCGACTACCTCGTGTCGGGCAACCTGGACACGAACCCGACCTACCCGGCGGCGGATCCGACGACGAACTTCCCGGCCTTCGACGCCGCCAACAGCACGCCGAACGGCTTCTACAACCCCTGGATCGGGACCGGTCTCGGCAACTTCGTGGTGACCTGGGCGCCGGTGCGCATCCAGTACACCCTGAGCCGCTACATCGGCCTGGGCTCCTACGGCTTCGGCATCGCCGCCGAGGACCAGTACGGCCGCGCGAACTCCGCCCAGCGCAACATCTTCCCCGTCTTCGGCACGGTCAAGTTCTTCAACAGCCGCTTCCGCTTCCGCGGCGACTCCACCGGCGGGGATCTGTCCGATTCCATCCGTGGCGAGTACACCACCTCCGGCAACACCGAGACGTCGTACAGCGGTGCATACGGCATCGAGCGCTACGTCTTCAGCTACATCCCCTACGGCGTGAGCAACGACATCTTCCGGCGTGAATACGTGGACATCAACACCACGGTCACCTACGGCTCCGACCTCTTCGGCAACGCGAATGCCGGCGGCCCCGGCGCCATCAAGGTTGGTGACGGCAAGGAAGGCTCCCGGAAGCTCGGGATCAGCAACATCCCCGTGGCTGGCAACGGCGGTCCCTCCGCCGGTACCCAGATCACCTACAACTTCGGGAACAACATCAATCAGGCGTCGGCCCGCCTCCTGGCGGCCGGCCCCAAGGGCCTGGGCGCCTCCCGCGCCATGGGCGCCGCGCTTCCCACCACGGGCGGCGCCTACGTCATGCCGGTGCCCACCGAGCTCAAGCAGAAGATCGCGGCCTTCAATGCCAAGATCGTCTCCTTCGGCGGCGTCGCCCTTCCGCCGGCCTCCCTGCCCAGCGCGGCTGGCAGTTCGACGGAGAAGTCGGGCAAGGCGCTTCCGCTCTACACCCTGCCCCTCGGCCTCTACACCGCCGGCAGCTGGCACACGCCCGATGGCCTGGATGACGGCTCCTCTGCCCTCTACTCGCCGAACCCCCTCAACGAAGAGCTGAACCCCGCGCCTCGCGCGGCGGGCGTGGTGGGCACCCCCACCGGCTACACCGGTTCTGGCTTCGTCCAGTTCCGCGGCGGCACCCCCGAAGCCAATCTGGCCCGGCCGAACGTGCAGCAGGTGCCCGTGAATCCTAGCGGCCCCTACTCCAACAACGAAGCCGACGCGAAGGTCATCCCCAGCAATTCGCCCTACCTCTTCGCGCACA
Source organism: Holophagaceae bacterium (assembly GCA_016710635.1). Classification (GTDB taxonomy): domain Bacteria; phylum Acidobacteriota; class Holophagae; order Holophagales; family Holophagaceae; genus JADJVL01. The sequence goes on from JADJVL010000001.1 coordinate 191,973, forward strand.
CCACGGGCCTCTCCCCCACCGTGGCCAATGACGGGTTCAGCGCTTCACGCTACCCCGGCTTCCCCGCCCAGCATTTCCTGGAGGACATCGCCTTCCGGCAGTTCGTGCACCAGTTCCCGAAGAGCCGCTGGTACGCCGGCAAGGTGCAGAGCGAGATCGACTACCACCAGCAGGTTCCCGGCCGGGCGATCTACTACTCCGGCAGCGAGTCCGCCAGTGGCTTCCAGAACTTCGACGGCTTCGCCGTGGGCATGGGTGCCACCACGGACTCCCGCCTCCGGTACAGCTACACCTGGCCGACCATCGTCACCTCGTCCGCCGCGGGCTATCCCTCCGTTTCCACTGCGAACCTGTTCAACGAGCAGGACGTGATGCAGGTGGCCACGCCCAACATGAGTGGCAATGCCCGCTTCTTCTTCACGGGCAACTACCCCGCCGCCGGCGGCGGTCCCCTGCCCTTGGCCGAGAATGATCCCCTCAACTACTTCGGCAAGATGGGCTACCCCGTCAGCACCGGCGTGACGTTCACCGGCAGTGGCGTCACCGTCACCACCCCCGCGAGTCCCGTCCACCAGCCCATCCACGTGGTGACCGATTCCCTCTGGGTGCCCAACAACGCGGACCTGCACCTGAACTTCCCCAACGCCTACTCCACCCCCGCGGGTGGCGGCAACAACACGGAAGTGCCTTTCAGCGGCATCCGCGGTTACGCCCAGCTCTCCTTCCGCTACGCCTTCTTCAACCAGTTCGGCACCGAGCAGTCCCTGGACAACGATTCCGGCGACTACAACTCCCTCCTGGTCGGCAACGCGGTCGGCTCCGGCTGGCCCTTCACGCCGACTGCGATGTCCAATGACGCGAACGCGAACCCGGGCAACATCAGCACCGCCTCCGGGGACCGCGTCTTCTTCGTCTGGATGAAGAAGGATGCCGTCTTCGCCACCGCCCCCAACGCTTACGCCACCTGGGGCGGTTCCGTCCTCACCGCCGGCAGTGTCGTGGATGCCCGCGGTGGCCGCACCACCGCCCCCGCCTTCAACATGCGGAACGCGGGCCTGACCATCACCAACGCCCAGATCTCCTTCGCCAAGCTCAACGAACAGCTCGGGGCGCCGAACCAGCCCCTGAACAGCAGCACCTCCATCCTCAACTGGCGCCGCAGCGAGTTCGAACTGCTTCGGAACATCGTCGGGGCTCCGGCCCAGTTCGGCCTGGCCGCCCGGGTAAAGCTGCTGGATCCGGCCACGGATGTGACCGCCCCCCCGACCACGGTGTCCACCTTCGACGACACCACCGTGAACACCATCGACGGCTACATGCAGAACAGCCTCGTGGTCTACGGCATCAAGGACCGCGGCACCAAGACCGTCCAGAACGGCGCGACCTACTCCAGCCAGCTGGGTGAGACGGGCATCGAGCCCGGCGCCCCCGTCCTGGCCCAGTGGTGGAACACGGGCAATGGTGACGTCGCCGTCAGCGCCTTCCCGAACGTGATGAAGGCCTACGCCACCGAATGGCTGCCCTCCGAGTACGTGGAAGTCGTCCACGTGAACCACAACTTCGTCGCCAAGGTCGAGACCCCCTTCAGCACCCCGACCACGCCCGTCCTGAAGCGCCTCATGCAGATCGGCCTCATCGCCCCCAAGGGCCACGATCTGCTGACTGGCTCCACGGGCGGCAGCCTGAAGCCCGTGGTCACGCCGGTCCGCCAGCTCTACATCAATGACCTGGTCACCAACTACGCCGACGGCAATCCCGCCGGCAACATCGGCACCATGCTGGACATCTTCAACGGCAATGCCGTGAACGGCATCTCGGGCGCTCCCGCCCTGACCGCGCCCTCCTACAAGGTGGCGGATGGCAACTTCACCGGTTCCGGCGACTTCACCATCAACGGCTACTCCAGCGTCCAGCTCTCCTGGCAGCCCGCCGTCAATGACCTGCGCCAGCCGAGCGGGTACATCGTCACCATCTACAACGCTGCAACGCCCATCTTTGGCGTGCCGCTCCGTGAAGTCCGCGTGGGCCACACCGGCGGCATCGGCGCCCGCCAGGTCCTGAACCTCCCGCCCTTCTCGGTGATGGAGCAGTTCCTGCAGCCCGGCCTCATGGAAGGCTCCCTCCCCGGCCTCCGCGCTCCTTATGTCATCAAGGTGCGGAACGTCTGGATGGAAGGTTCGGAAGGCGCTGGCGCTCCCGGCGGAGCCCACAGCTTCGACATGGGCAAGGCGCCCTTCGCCACCCGTTTCCCCATGGCCTACGCCGATGTCCTGTCCGGCGTGTTCATCGTCCGTTTCTAGTCCCAAGATCCCTCGGATCGGAAAGGGCCCCGCAAGGGGCCCTTTCTCTTGTCCGCGGCCAGCAGCTTTCCCCCACCCAAAGGAAAGGCCCCCGATCGGGGGCCTTTCCTTTGGGTGGGGGCTGGAAGCCTACTCGGCGGCCGCCTCGGCGAGCAGCGCCTTGCGGCTGAGCTTGATCTTGCCGCTCTTCTCGTCCACGCCGATGACCTTGACCATGATCTCCTGCCCCTCGCTGACCTCGTCGGCGGGATTCTTGACCCGGTGGGGGGCCATCTCGGAGACATGCAAGAGGCCGTCCAGGCCCGGCAGGATGGTCACGAAGGCGCCGAACTCGACGACCTTGGCGACCTTGCCCAGGTAGGTCTTGCCCACTTCGGCGGTCTGGATCAGGTCGGCGATCATCTTGAGGGCGATGTTCAGCTTCTCCTGGGTGGGGCCGGCGACCTGGCAGAGGCCGTTGTCGTCGATGTTCACCGAGCAGCCGGAGACGTCGATGATGTTGCGGATGGTGGCGCCGCCCTTGCCGATGACGTCGCGGATCTTCTCCTTGGGGAGCTGGATGCTGTGCATCTGGGGGGCGTTCTTGGCGAACTCCGCGCGGGGGGCGGCGAGGATGGCGCCCATGGCGTCCAGGAGGTGCAGGCGGCCGGTCTTGGCCTGGTCGAGAGCCTTGGTGAGGATCTCGGTGGTGATGCCGCCGATCTTGATGTCCATCTGGAGGGCGGTGATGCCCTTGGCGGTGCCGGCGACCTTGAAGTCCATGTCGCCGTAGTGGTCTTCCTGGCCCGCGATGTCGGAGAGCACCACGAACTTGTCGCCGTCGCTCACCAGGCCCATCGCCACGCCGGCCACGGGGGCCTTCAGCTTGATGCCAGCGTCCATGAGTGCCATGGTGCCGCCGCAGATGGTGGCCATGCTGGAGGAGCCGTTGCTCTCGGTGATGTCGGAGACAACGCGCACCGTATAGGGGTTCTCCTCCTGGCTGGGCAGCATCGCCATGATGGAGCGCTCGGCGAGGGCGCCGTGGCCGATCTCGCGGCGTCCGGGGCCGCGGTTGGGCTTGCACTCGCCCACGGAGTAGCCCGGGAAGTTGTAGTGGAGGTAGAACTTCTTCTCGTACTCCTCCTCGAGGCCGTCGATGTACTGGACGTCGTCCATGGTGCCGAGCGTCGCGGTGACCATCGCCTGGGTCTCGCCGCGGGTGAAGAGGCAGCTGCCGTGGGCGGCGGGCAGCACGCCCACCTCGATGTTGAGGGGACGGATCTGGTCGAAGGCGCGGCCGTCGAGGCGCACACCCTGCTTGAGGATCGCATTCCGGAAGAGGGTTTCCTTGAGCAGGTCGAAGGCGGCGACGACATCCTTCTTCTTCTCCGGGGCCTCGGCGGCGAATTCGGCCACGACCTCCTTTTTCATGGCATCGATGGCCTTGTAGCTTTCGATCTTCACCTTCATGGTGAGAGCGGCCATGAGCTTCTCGGCGTACTTGCCGGCGATCTGGCCGTAGAGCGCCTGGTCCATGTCCGCCTTCACGGGCACCAACTTGGTCTTGCCGGTCTTGGCCTGCAGCTCCTTCTGGAGCTTCACGAGGGCCTTGATCTGCTCATGTCCGAAGTTGAGGGCCTTGACCATGTCGGCCTCGAGGACCTCCTTGGCGCCGCACTCCACCATGACGAGGGCGTCCTCGGTACCGGCCACGAGCAGGTCCAGATCCGAATCGACGCGCTGGCTGACGGTGGGATTGACCACGAGCCGGCCGCCGATGCGCCCCACGCGCACGCCGCCGATGGGGTTGCTGAAGGGGATCTCGGAGATGATGAGGGCGGCGGAGGCGCCGACCATGGCGAGGGTGTCGGGCTGGTTCTCGCCGTCGAAGCTGATGACCTGCGCCGTGATCATGGTGTCGCCGTTATAGCCTTCCTCGAAGAGGGGGCGGATGGGGCGGTCGATGAGGCGGCTGGTGAGGGTTTCCTTCGTGGTGGGGCGGCCTTCCCGCTTGAAGAAGCCGCCGGGGATCTTGCCGGCGGAGAAGACGGGCTCGCGGTAGTCCACGGTCAGGGGGAAGAAGTCGATGCCTTCCCGGGGGGCCGCGTGGCAGACCGCCACGAGGACCATGGTGTCGCCCTGGCGGACGACCACGGCGCCGTGGGCCTGCTTGGCGATGCGCCCGGTCTCGATGGTGATCGGCGATTCGCCGAGATCGAGAGATACGGTGGTGGGACTGAAGGTCAGTGTGTTCATGGAGACTCCTGGCCGCCCGATGCGGACCAAAGGGCCTGCCTCCGACGATCCCTCCATGAAACCCTCCGGCCACAAGGATTGGGGGAGGTGGGCTTCTTGCAGAGGTCGTTGCCTCGGAGGGAGGCGGTTGATTTTTCTGGCAACTTCCAGAATAGCAGCGGAAAAGGGGTTCCTCTAACGCGAAGAAGCCCCGGCGGGGCCGGGGCTTCTCGTCCTGCTGCCGCGCGGGAGCGCTAGATGTCCTCGCCGTCCAGCTCCTGGAAGCCCTGGAGCTCTTCGACGTGGGCCGCCATCCGGCTGTACTCGTCGTCCTCGAAGTCGCCACCCAGGGTGTCCGTGTAGGTCACCTCGGGGTACTGGCCTTCCTCGATTTCGATGTTGCGGTAGATCGCCATGCCGGTGCCGGCAGGGATCAGGCGGCCCAGGATGACGTTTTCCTTGAGCCCGCGCAGGTAGTCCACGCGGCCTTCCAGCGCGGCCTCGGTAAGGACGCGGGTGGTCTCCTGGAAGGAGGCGGCGGAGATGAAGGACTCGGACGTGAGCGCAGCCTTGGTGATGCCCAGGAGCAGCGGCTCGCAGGTCGCCGGGGCCTGGCCATCCTTCGCGGCCTGCTCGTTGATGTCCTTGAACCGGTTCTTGTCGATCTTCTCCTCTACGATGAGCGGAGTGTCGCCCACGTCGGTGACCAGGACCCAGCGCATCATCTGGCGGATGATGATCTCGATGTGCTTGTCGTTGATGGTCACGCCCTGGGCGCGGTAGACCTCTTGCACCTCGTTCACCAGGAAGGCCTGGAGCGCCTTCTCGCCCTGGACCTTCAGCAGGTCGTGGGGGCTGACGGCGCCCTCGGTGAGCTTCTCGCCGGCCTGAATCTCGTCGCCGTCCTGCACCTGGATGTGCTTGCCGCGGGGGATCAGGTACTCCGCCTTGTCGGCGGTCTCCTGGTTCTCCACGATCACCTTCTGGTTGCCGCGGACGCGGTTGCCGTACTTCACGATGCCGGTGAGCTCGCTGATGATGGCGGGCTCCTTGGGCTTGCGGCCCTCGAAGAGCTCAGTCACGCGGGGCAGACCGCCGGTGATGTCGGAAGTCTTGGCCTGCTGCCGGGGCGTCTTGGCCAGCACGTCGCCGGGCATCAGCTCCTGGCCTTCCTCCACCTCGATGTAGGCGTTGGTGGGGATGTTGTAGCGGACCAGGACCTTGTGGTTCTCGCCCTTGACGTTGATGTGGGGGTGCAGCTTGTCGTCCGTGGGGTCGATGACCTTCCGGCGGAAGCGGCCCGCGATGGGATCGCGCTCTTCAACGTATGAGACGTTGGGCTCGAACTCCTTGAAGTCGACGATGCCGGTCTTCTCGGTAATGACGTAGTCGTTGTAGGGATCCCACTCCGCCAGCACGGTCTTGGGCTCGACTTCCTCGCCATCCTTGACGCGGATGATGGCGCCGGGGGCGACCTTGTAGCGCTCGCGCTCGTTGCCGTCCGAATCCACCACGAGGATGTTGCCGGAGCGGCTGAGGGCGACCATCTCCTTCTTCCGGTTGATGACGGACTTGATGCCATCGAGCTTCACGCGGCCCTTGATCTGGGCCTCGTGGGTGCTCTTCTCGGAGGCGCGGGAGGCGGCGCCGCCCACGTGGAAGGTACGCATGGTGAGCTGGGTGCCGGGCTCGCCGATGGACTGGGCGGCGATGACGCCGACGGCCTCGCCGAGGTCCACGAGCTTGCCGGAGCTGAGGTTCAGGCCATAGCAGTAGGCGCAGGCGCCGCGCTTGGCTTCGCAGGTGAGCACCGAGCGGATCTTCACCGAGGCGATGCCGGAGGTCTCGATCTTGAACGCCAGTTCCTCGCTGATGAGGGTTCCGGCCTTCGCGATGGTCTCCTTGGAGTAGGGATCGACGATGTCTTCGAGGCCCACGCGGCCCATGATGCGGTCGCGGAGACGGGCGCGGATGGTGCCGTCGGTGTTCACGATGGCCGCCACCTCGATGCCGCCCATGGTGTTGCAGTCCATCTCGTTGATGATCACGTCCTGGGCCACGTCCACCAGCTTGCGGGTGAGGTAGCCGGAGTCGGCGGTCTTCAGCGCGGTGTCCGCGAGACCCTTGCGGGCACCGTGGGTCGAGATGAAGTACTGGAGGACCGTGAGGCCTTCTTTGAAGTTCGCGGTGATGGGCGTCTCGATGATGTCGCCGGAGGGCTTGGCCATGAGGCCGCGCATGCCGGCCACCTGACGGATCTGGGTCTTGGAACCGCGGGCGCCCGAGTCCGCCATGATGTAGATCGAGTTCAGGTACTTGTCGTTGTCGTTGCGCTTCTCGAGTTCCTTCATCATGTCCACGGCCACCTGTTCGGCGGTCTTGGACCAGACTTCCAGGATGCGGTTGTAGCGCGTCGGCGCGTCGAGGCGGCCCTCGAAGGCTTCCTTCTCGATGGCGCGGACCTCATCGGTGGCGGCCTTGATGAGCTTCGCCTTGCTGGCGGGAACGACCAGGTCGTCGATGCCCACGGACACGCCGGCCTTCATGGCCCACTGGAAGCCCACGTCCTTCATGGCGTCCAGCATCTGGATGGTGGTCTCGGGGCCGTTCAGCTTGTAGGCGCGGTTCACGAGGGACAGCAGGCCGTCCTTCTTGAGCAGGCCGTTGATAAAGGGCACGCCCTCCGGCAGCGCGCGGTTGAAGATCACGCGGCCAACCGTGGTGGTGATGAGGTCGTGGTCCACGAACTTCGCCGGGCACTCGAAGACTTCCTGCTCGGAGTGCTTCTTGGGATCCGCGGCGTGCCAGGCTTCCGTGTCCACCACGTCGCCCTTGTAGCGCAGCTGGATGATGGCGTGGGTCTCCACCACCTGGGCCTCGTGGGCGGAGATGACGTCGTCGATGTTGGCGAAGATCATGCCTTCGCCACGGCGGCCGACCCGCTTCTTGGTGAGGTAGTAGCCGCCGAGCACGATGTCCTGGGAAGGCACCACGTTGGGCTTGCCGTTGGCGGGGTTGAGGATGTTCTGGGTGGACATCATCAGCACCTTGGCTTCGATCTGGGCCATGGGGCTGAGGGGCACGTGCACGGCCATCTGGTCGCCGTCGAAGTCCGCGTTGAAGGCGGTGCAGACGAGGGGATGCAGCTTGATGGCCTTGCCTTCCACCAGCACGGGCTGGAAGGCCTGGATACCCAGGCGGTGCAGGGTCGGGGCGCGGTTGAGGAGGACCGGATGGTCCTTGATGCACTCTTCCAGCACGTCCCAGACTTCCGGCACGCCCTGCTCGACCATCTCCTTGGCCTGGCGGATGGTGGCGGCGTAGCCCTTGTGCTCAAGCCGGTTGAAGATGAAGGGCTTGAAGAGCTCGAGGGCCATCTTCTTGGGCAGGCCGCACTGGTGCAGCTTCAGCTCGGGACCCACCACGATGACCGAACGGCCCGAGTAGTCCACGCGCTTGCCCAGCAGGTTCTGCCGGAAGCGGCCCTGCTTGCCCTTCAGCGCGTCGCTGAGGGACTTGAGGGGCCGGTTCGACACGCCGCGCAGGAGGCGGCCGCGCTTGCCGTTCTCGAAGAGGGCGTCCACGGCCTCCTGCAGCATGCGCTTCTCGTTGCGGACGATGACGTCCGGCGCGCGCAGTTCCAGGAGCTTCTTGAGGCGGTTGTTCCGGTTGATGACGCGCCGGTAGAGGTCGTTCAGGTCGGAGGTCGCGAAGCGGCCGCCGTCCAGGGGCACGAGGGGGCGCAGCTCGGGAGGCAGCACCGGCACCACGTCCAGGATCATCCAGTCGGGATGGTTGCCGCTGCGCTTGAAGGCCTCGGCGACCTTGAGGCGCTTGGCGATCTTGGTGCGCTTCTGGGACGAGGTCTCGTGCTTCATGGCATGGCGGAGCTCGACGGCGAGAGCCTCGATGTCCACCTGCTTGAGCAGCTCCTTGATGGCCTCGGCGCCCATCTGGGCCTTGAAGCCTTCGCCGTGGTTGGCCTTGTGGTCACGGTACTTGTCCTCGCCGAGGATCTCGCCTTCCTTGAGGCCGGTGGTGCCGGCCTCGGTGACGGCATAGGCCTCGAAGTAGAGCACCCGCTCCAGATCCTTCAGGGGGATGTCCAGGAGGTAGCCGATGCGGCTCGGGACGCCCTTGAAGAACCACACGTGGCTCACCGGGGAGGCGAGCTGGATGTGGCCCATGCGCTCGCGGCGCACAGCCTTCTTGGTGACTTCCACGCCGCACTTGTCGCAGGTCACGCCCTTGAACTTCTGGCGCTTGTACTTGCCGCACAGGCATTCCCAGTCGTTCACGGGGCCGAAGATGCGGGCGCAGAACAGGCCGTCGCGCTCGGGCTTCAGGCTGCGGTAGTTGATGGTCTCGGGCTTCGTCACCTCACCCTTGGACCAGGACCGGATCTTGTCCGGGCTGGCCAGGGTGACGCGGATGCACTCGTAGGCGTTGATGTTCGTGGTTTCGGGGAACATGAGGGCCTCTTCAGTCCGGCTGGGTCAATCGGGGGTTTCGGGCGGCGGTCGGTCAGGATCAGGCGTCGATGGAGAAGGAGGCTTCGGCCTCTTCCGTCCCTGGCTCGAGTTCTTCGCGGGTGAGCATTTCGACGTCGATGCAGAGGGCGTTCAGCTCCTTCTTCACCACGTTGAAGCTCTCCGGAAGGCCCGGATCCTTGATGGTTTCGCCCTTGATGATGGCCTGGTAGATCTGGGTGCGGCCGTGCATGTCGTCGGACTTGTAGGTCAGCAGCTCCTGCAGCACGTGGGCCGCGCCGTAGGCTTCCAGCGCCCAGACTTCCATCTCGCCGAAGCGCTGGCCGCCGAACTGGGCCTTGCCGCCCAGGGGCTGCTGCGTGATGAGCGAGTAGGGTCCAATGCTCCGGGCATGGATCTTGTTGTCGACGAGGTGGTGCAGCTTGAGCATGTAGCTGCAGCCCACCACCACCGGCTGTTCAAAGGGCTCGCCGGTCTTGCCGTCGAAGAGGATGACCTTGCCGCTGGTGTCCGGGCCATGGGGATTCTTTTCGTGGGCCTGGCGCAGCCAGTCCTTGATGTCCTCTTCCTTGGCGCCGTCGAAGACCGGGGTCGCGAAGTGGGCGCCGAGGACCTTGCCGGCCCAGCCGAGGTGGGTCTCGAGGATCTGCCCGATGTTCATACGGGAAGGCACGCCCAGGGGGTTCAGCACGATGTCCACGGGGCTGCCGTCCGGCAGGAAGGGCATGTCCTCGATGGGGAGGATGCGGCTGACCACGCCCTTGTTGCCGTGGCGGCCGGCCATCTTGTCGCCGACCTGCAGCTTGCGTTTCACGGCCACGTAGCACTTCACGGTCTTCAGGACGCCGGGCATCAGCTCGTCGCCCTTCACGAGGCGGTCGACGCGCTCGCCGAGGATGTCGCCGAGGACCTTCAGCTGGCTTTCGGTCTTGTCGAGGATGTCGAGGACCTGGGCCTCGAGGCGCTCCTTGCCCGCCGCCACGCTGATCTGGCGGAAGCGGTGGTAGGGCACGGCCTCCAGCATGTTCTGCGTGAGCTTCTTGCCCTTGGGCAGCAGTTCGCGGCCCTTGTCGTCGTTGAGGTTCTCGCTGAGCTCCTTGCCCTTGAGCAGGGCGACGATCTTCTTCTTGGCCTCGGCGCGGATGATCCGCTCCTCGTCCTCGAGATCCTTGCGCCACTTGGAGATCTGGTCCGCCTCGATCTGCTGGGTGCGGAGGTCCTTCTCCTGGCCCTTGCGGGTGAAGACCTTGACGTCCACGACGGTGCCCTCGATGCCCGGGGGCACCGTGAGGCTGGCGTCCTTCACGTCGCTGGCCTTCTCGCCGAAGATGGCGCGGAGCAGCTTCTCCTCGGGGCTGAGGATGGTCTCGCCCTTGGGCGTGACCTTGCCCACCAGGATGTCGCCGTGCTTGACCGTGGCCCCGATGCGGATGATGCCGCTGTCGTCGAGGTTCTTGAGCATCTCCTCGCGGATCTGGGGGATGTCGCGGGTGATCTCCTCCGGCCCGAGCTTGGTGTCGCGGGCATGGACCTCGAACTCCTCGATGTGGATCGTGGTGTAGAGGTCTTCCTTGACGATGCGCTCGCTGATGAGGATGGCGTCCTCGAAGTTGTAGCCGCGCCAGGGCATGTACGCGACCACCAGGTTGCGGCCCAGGGCCAGCTCGCCGTGGTCGGTGCAGGGGCCGTCGGCGAGGATCTGGCTCTCGGAGACGTACTCGCCCTTCTTCACCAGCGGACGCTGGTTGAGGCAGGTGTTCTGGTTGGACCGGGCGTACTTGACCAGGGTGTAGATGTCCACGCCGGACTCTTCGCCCTCGGTCTCGGGGTCGTCCTCGACGCGCACGACGATGCGGTTGGCGTCCACGGACTCGACGATGCCGGAGCGGCGGCAGACGACGCAGGCGCCGGAATCCTTGGCGGCGACGTACTCCATGCCGGTGCCCACGATGGGCGCTTCGGTCTTCACGAGGGGCACGGCCTGGCGCTGCATGTTGGCGCCCATGAGGGCCCGGTTCGCGTCGTCGTTCTCCAGGAAGGGGATGAGCGAGGCGGCCACGGAGACCACCTGCTTCGGGGAGACGTCCATCAGCGTGACCTTCGCGCGTTCGACGATCTTGGTCTCACCGGCCTGACGGGCCGTGACGAAGTCGTCCACGATGGCGCCCTTGTCGTCCACGCTCACGTTCGCCTGGGCGATGATGTGCTCGTCCTCCTCCCACGCCGACAGGTAGAAGGCGTGCATCTCGAACTTGGCGGCGCGCTTGCCGGCCTTTTCCAGCTTCTTGTTGAGCGCGAGCAGCTGATCCAGGGAGACCACCTGCTGGTAGAGGGAGGTCAGGGCCTTGCGGTCCGCGTCCTTGAGGGGCGCCCCGGTCTTGGGGTCCACCATGGTGACGTCCTCGAGCTTCACGTCGCCCACGGAGGTGATCTTGGCGAACTGCTCCACCTTGCCGTCGCTCACCTTCAGGTAGGGCGATTCGATGAAGCCGAACTCGTTGATGCGGGCGTAGCAGGAGAGGGAGGAGATCAGGCCGATGTTCGGGCCTTCCGGCGTCTCGATGGGGCAGATGCGGCCGTAGTGGGAGGTGTGCACGTCGCGCACCTCGAAGCCCGCGCGGTCGCGGCTCAGGCCGCCCGGTCCGAGGGCCGAGAGGCGGCGCTTGTGGGTGATCTCCGACAGCGGATTGGTCTGGTCCATGAACTGGGAGAGCTGGCTCGAGCCGAAGAACTCCTTCATGGCGGCGATGACCGGCTTGCTGTTGATCAGGTCGTGGGCCTGCAGCGGGCTGTTGGGGTCCTGGGCCATGGAGAACTTCTCCTTGATGGCCCGCTGGACGCGCACGAGACCCACGCGGAAGCAGTTCTCCAGCAGCTCGCCGACGCTGCGGACGCGGCGGTTGCCCAGGTGGTCGATGTCGTCGGGCCGGACCGGCGCGATCTCGCCCATCTCCTGGCGGGTGGTGTCGTACTTCTTCAGGCGCAGGAGGTAGTGCACGGTCTGGATGAAGTCGGCGCACTCCAGGGTCCGGACGTCCAGGCCGGTCTTGAGCGCCAGCTTGGCGTTCAGCTTGTGCCGGCCGACCTTGCTCAGGTCGTACTTCTGCGGATCGAAGAACATGCTGAAGAGGAGCTTCTTGCTGCTCTCCATGGTCGCGGGCTCGCCGGGACGGATCTTCTTGAAGAGCTCCTTGGCGGCCTCTTCAGGATCCTCCGTATGGTCCTTGGTGAGGGTCTCGCAGAAGATCTTGCCGGTGGGGTCCATCTCCGGGAAGCAGACGCGGAATTCCGAGACATTGTTGGCCTGGAACATCTCGAGGTGGGTCTGCAGGAAGGGCTCGTTGGCCTCGAGCAGCACTTCGCCGGTGCCCAGGTTGACCACGTCCTCCATGAGGACGGCGCCATCGAGGATGTCCCGGTCCACCGGCACCTGCTTGATGCCGGCCTTCACGAGGTGCTCGACGACGCGCTTGCTGATCTTCTTGCCGGCGTGGAGGATCGGCTCCTTGCTCTTGGGGTCCTTCACGTCCTCGGCGGACTTCTGGCCCACCATGAGGTCACCGGGGGCCATGAAGATCTTGCCGCCCTTGAGGTGGAAGGTGCCCGGCGTGTAGAAGGCCGTCAGCATGGCCTGGTTGTCGGCGAGGCTTTCGTCGAAGAGGCCCAGGGCGCGCATGAAGGTGCTGCCCAGGAACTTGCGCTTGCGGTCGATGCGGGCGTAGAGCAGGCCCTTCGAGTCCAGCTCGAACTCGATCCAGCTGCCGCGGTAGGGGATGATCTGGGCGCTGTAGAGGGACTTGTCGGTGCTGATGGAGAAGAAGACGCCCGGGCTGCGGTGCAGCTGGCTCACGATCACGCGCTCGGTGCCGTTGATGATGAAGGTGCCCCGGTCGGTCATGGTCGGCACGTCGCCGAAGTACACCTCGGAGTCCTGGCTCTGCTTGAACTTCCGGTTGCCCTTGTCGTCCTTGTCGAACTGGTTCAGGCGGACGCGGATCTTGAGGGGGCTGGCCATGGTGGCGCCGCGCTCGACGCACTCCTCCATGCCCATCTTCGCGTGCAGGCTCACGGGCTCGTTGCAGATGTCGCAGATGGTGGCCGCGTTCTTGTTGCGGGTGCCGCACTTGGGGCAGTCCACCGTGGGATCCTTCGGGTGGTCCGTCACGATGTGGTGGCCGCAGGACTTGCAGACCGTGCGCAGGTGGTCGAGCCCAAGGTACTTCTGGCACTTGCAGGCCCAATGGCCAACGGTGTAGTCCATGAACTCCACTTCAAGGGTGGCGTCCGTGCCGTCCAGGCTCTTGCCGTTGTGGACGGGGAACATGGACTCGAAGACCGACTTGAGTCCGCGGTTCTCCCGCTCCGTGTGGAGCAGGTTCATCTGCAGGAACTCGTCGTAGCTCCGCTTCTGGATGTCGATGAGGTTCGGGATGGGCACCAGGGAGCGGATCTTCGAGAAAGAAACGCGCTGCCGGTAGATATTCTGCTGAACGCTCATGGTTCACTCCGGGAGATCAGTGTCCGGTCGGGGAGGCTGGTAGGGCTCAGGCTCCGAACGACGGGCCACCTGGAGGACGGGGCAAAGAACTTAATGGGTATGGGAGAAGTGCAAAAGCGGACACGGGACGGAACCCAGCACCGCGACAGGCCGAAGGCCGGATCCCGTCTTAGGGGAGCCGGCGGAACCGCCTTTCGATGGCGCAGGAGGGATCGTTCAATCGCTGCCCTTGGGGTCGTGCAACGCCCTGGGAGGAAGACCAGGGCAAAGGAAGAATCATACCGCTATCTAGGGAGACACGCAAAGGGTAAGACGCCATGGGCGCCTTACCCTCGCGAGTATCCCAGTTCCAAGGCTTACTTGATGGTGACCTTGGCGCCAGCGGCTTCGAGCTTTTCCTTGATCTTGCCGGCTTCTTCCTTGGACACGCCCTCCTTGACCATCTTGGGAGCGCCGTCCACCAGGTCCTTGGCCTCTTTCAGGCCCAGGCCGGAGACGATCTCGCGGACCGCCTTGATGACGTTCAGCTTGTTGGCGCCGCCTTCGGTGAGTTCGACGTTGAACTCGGTCTGCTCTTCGACGGCGGCGGCGGGGGCGCCAGCGCCACCGGCGGGAGCGGCCATGGCCGCGGCAGAGACGCCGAAGCGCTCTTCCAGGGCCTTGACCAGGTTCGCCAGGTCGAGCACGGTCATGGTTTCGATTTCAGCAATGAGCTGGTCGGCAGTGAGAGCCATGATGGCCTCCTAGAATTGAAAAGGTGTGGGTTCGGGGTTGGATGACTACTCGCCGGCCTTCTGCTTGCGGATGCCCTCGAGGGCGACCGCCAAGCCGGAGATCGGGTACTTCATGAGGTAGAGCAGCTTGGCGAGAATGACATCGCGGCTGGGGAGTTCCGCCAGCTGCTGGATGTCGGCCATGCCGATCTGCTTGCCGTCCATGACGCCACCCTTGAAGGAGGCGGCGGGATTGTCCTTGAGGAAGGTATGAAGCGCCTTGGCCAGGGCCAGGACGTCCTCGTGGGTGGTGGCAATGGCGCTGGCGCCCTGGAAGGAGCCGCCAAGGGCCTCGAAAGGCGTTTCCTTGACCGCGAGCCGGAGCAGCGTGTTCTTGGACACGCGGTACTGGCCCTTGCTGTCACGGACGCTCTTGCGGAACGCCGTGTCCTTCTCCACCGACAGGCCCTTGAACTCGATGACCACCGCGGTGGTGGCGGAGGCGAAGGCCTCCTTGAGCTCTGCGACTTCTGCGAATTTCGCGTTCTTTTCCATGGCCTACCTCACTTCGTTTCCACAACTGCGGTGGAAAGGGAGACGGAAGGGCCCATGGTGGAGGCGATGTGGATCGCCCGCACATACTTGCCCTTGGCCGCCGAGGGCTTGGCCTTCAGAACGGCATCAATGAGCGCCCGGGCATTTTCCGTGAGCTTCTCGAGGCCGAAGGAAAGCTTGCCGACGGGGGCGTGGATGATCCCGGTCTTGTCGACGCGGTACTCCACCTTGCCGGCCTTGATCTCCTTGATGGCCTTGGCCACCTCGAAGGTCACGGTGCCGGTCTTGGGGTTCGGCATGAGGCCGCGGGGGCCCAGCACCTTGCCCAGGCGTCCCACGCCCTTCATCATGTCCGGGGTCGCGACGAGGGCGTCGAATTCGAGGTAGCCGCCGGCGATCTTCTCAACGAGATCGTCACCGCCCACCACTTCCGCGCCCGCGCCTTCCGCTTCCTTGATCTTTTCGCCCTGTGCGATGACGGCCACCCGCATGGTCTTGCCCGTGCCGTGAGGCAGGACAAGGGTGCCGCGGACCATCTGGTCCGCGTGGCGGGGGTCGACACCCAGCCTGAGATGGACTTCCACGGTCTCGTCGAACTTGGCGTACGCCACGTCCTTGACGGCCTTGAGGCCCTCGCTCAGGTCATAGGGGCGATCTTCGATCTTGGCCGCGGCAGCCCGGTACTTCTTTCCGGTCTTTGCCATATTGGCTCCTTACGAATGATCTCCCGCGGAAACGGCCGCGGTGGCCGGGAGTCCCGCACGACGCGGGACTGCCTCTTGTGAAATTCAGTCGACGATTTCGACGCCCATGGACTTGGCGCTGCCGGCGATGCAGGCCATGGCGGCCGCCAGGCTGCCGGCGGTCAGGTCGGGCATCTTCACCTTGGCGATCTCCTCGATCTGCTGGCGGGTGATCTTGCCGACCTTCTGCTTGTTGGGCGTGGCGCTGCCCTTGTCCAGGCCGAGCTTCTTCTTGATCAGGACGGCCGCGGGGGGCGTCTTGAGGATGAAGCTGAAGCTGCGGTCGGCGTAGACCGTGATGACCACGGGGAGGATGGTGCCCTTCTCCACGGCACTGACGGACTTCGCGTTGAACTGCTTCACGAACTCCATGATGTTCACGCCGTGCTGGCCGAGGGCCGGGCCGACCGGAGGGGCCGGAGTGGCCTCGCCCGCGGGCAGCTGCAGCTTGATGTAGCCGGTGATCTTCTTTGCCATTGCTTATCTCCCGCAGGGATTCCGGCGAATGCCGGCGACCGCTGCCTTGAAGGGCGGAGGCGCGGTCAGCGCTTCTCCACCTGGATGAAATCGAGCTCCACGGGGGTGCTGCGACCGAACACCGTCACCATCACCTTGATGGTGGAGCGCTCTTCGTGGATCTCGTCCACGTCCCCTTCGAAATTTGCGAAGGGGCCGTCTATGATACGGACCTTTTCGCCCTTCTCAAAGTGGTATTTGGGCTTGGGCTTCTCCTGGGTCTCTTCCTGGTGGTTCATGATCTGCCGCACCTCGTCGTCGGTGAGGGGCGTCGGGCGCTTCTTGTTGGCGCCCACGAAGCTCGTCACCTTCGGGGTGTTGCGGACCAGGTGCCAGTCGGCGTCCTCCATCTCGAAGGTGCCGCCCTTCGAGGTGACGGCGATCTGGACCAGGAGGTAGCCCGGGAAGGACTTGCGCTTCTTGAGGACGCGCTCCTTGCGGCCGGACTTGGCGTCCACCTTCATCTCCTCGTAGGTCTCCTCCGGCACCTGGATGTCGCCGAAAAAGGCCTCGCGCTCTTCCATCTTGATGCGCTGGCGGAGGTGCTCCATCACCTTGGCCTCGTAGCCGGAGTAGGTGTGGATGATGAACCATTTCATGAGCCGCTCGGGCGCGGCGACGGGCGTCGCGGCCGGGGCGTTCAGGTCGGTGAGGTCGGTCACGGCGCCTCCTCAGTGGTGGGGAAGGATGTACTGCATGGCCCATGTCAGGCCCAGATCAGCCAGCCACAGGAAGATCCCGACGAACAGTGAAATGACGATCACCGTCGCGGTGGAGCTGATGACCTTCTCACGGTTGGGCCAATCGACGCGCTGGAGTTCCGCGAAGAGGTCCTTGGCTTGCTGTTTGATGGGGGCGATCAATGGGGGTTCCTTCGATGCCGGACCAGGCTGGAGCCGGGCCGTGGGACCAGGAGATTGAAACAACCTGGCCCCGGTCTTGGAAAGCCGGGGCCAGGTCCGAAGTGGCAGGGGAGACAGGGTTCGAACCCGCGACCTGCGGATTTGGAGTCCGCTGCTCTACCAGCTGAGCTACTCCCCTTCGGAGATCAAAACCCGGCCGCCGGGATCTGGGAGCGGCCGGGCAATATCAGGCTTTGGCTTCGCGATGGCCGGTCTGGTGGCCACAGAAGCGACAGAACTTCTTGAATTCAAGCTTACCAGTGGTGGTCCGCTTGTTCTTGGTCGTGGTGTAGTTCTTTCGCTTGCAGTCGCCGCACTGGAGGGCCACGATCTCGCGCATGTCAGACTCCTAACGATTCCCCGGAATGGGGTTGTTGCTTAGGCCAGGATCGTGTCCACGTTGCCGGCGCCCACGGTGCGGCCGCCTTCACGAATGGCGAACTTGAGGCCCTTGTCCATGGCGATGGGCTGGATCAGCTCCACCGTCAGGGTGACGTTGTCGCCCGGCATCACCATCTCGCGGCCCGCCTCCAGCTCGATGGAGCCGGTCACGTCGGTGGTGCGGAAGTAGAACTGGGGACGGTACTTGTTGAAGAACGGCGTGTGGCGGCCGCCCTCTTCCTTCGACAGGACGTAGACCTGGGCGGTGAACTTGGTGTGGGGGGTGATGCTGCCGGGCTTGCACAGCACCTGGCCGCGCTCCACGTCCTTGCGCTCGATGCCGCGGAGCAGGATGCCCGCGTTGTCGCCGGCCTGGCCCTGGTCGAGGGACTTCCGGAACATCTCGATGCCCGTGACGATCTTCTTCTGGGTGTCGCGGATGCCGACGATCTCGATCTCGTCGCCGACCTTCACGATGCCAGCCTCGATGCGGCCGGTGACGACCGTGCCGCGGCCCGTGATGGTGAACACGTCCTCGACGGGCATGATGAAGGGCTTGTCGATGGCGCGGCTGGGGGTCGGGATGTAGCTGTCCACCGCGGCCATCAACTCATGGATGCAGGCGCAGCGGGGATCATCGGGGTTGCCGGTCTCGGAGATGCCCGCCAGGGCCTCGCGGGCCGAGCCCTTGACGATGGGAATCTCGTCGCCGGGGAAGCTGTAGCTGGAGAGCAGGTCGCGGATCTCCATCTCGACGAGCTCGGCGAGCTCGGGGTCGGCGATGTCGATCTTGTTCATGAACACCACCATTGCCGGCACGCCGACCTGGCGGGCCAGGAGGATGTGCTCGCGGGTCTGGGGCATCGGGCCGTCGGTGGCGGCGACCACGAGGATGGCGCCGTCCATCTGGGCCGCGCCGGTGATCATGTTCTTCACGTAGTCGGCGTGGCCGGGGCAGTCCACGTGCGCGTAGTGGCGCGCGGTGGTCTGGTACTCGACGTGGGCCGTGTTGATCGTGATCCCGCGGGCCTTCTCCTCGGGAGCCGAGTCGATCTGGTCGTAGGACTTGGTCTCGCCGCCGAACTTCTTGGCCAGCACGTAGGTGATGGCAGCGGTGAGGGTCGTCTTGCCGTGGTCCACGTGGCCGATCGTGCCGATGTTCACGTGGGGCTTCGAGCGATCAAATTTTTCCTTGGCCACGAGTGCCTCCGTTGAAGTGGGTGGTGATGTGAGGTGCTTGAGAAGGGTCGTTCGGATCTGGAGCCCACACCCGGGATTGAACCGGGGACCTCTTCCTTACCAAGGAAGTGCTCTGCCACTGAGCTATGTGGGCTTTGGACTCGGGGGAGGGATCCCCCTTGCGGACAAGGGCGGCCGGGACCCGGAGAGGCCGGACCTGGCGTGGCTGGAGCGGGAAACGGGGCTCGAACCCGCGACATTCAGCTTGGAAGGCTGACGCTCTACCAACTGAGCTATTCCCGCCTTGTCCTTGGAAAGAGAACCCAGCCTTCCGCGAAAGAACTGGTGCCGAGAGAAGGATTCGAACCTCCGTAGCGCGTCAGCGCGGCAGATTTACAGTCTGCTGCCATTAACCACTCGGCCATCTCGGCAATGTCTTGTTGCAACCGCCAGAGGGGCGCTGCGAGGCAGGGCTTTCCTAAGACGGAACACGAAGGCTATCACGCGGGTGGAGGCCCTTCAAGGGAAAAGAAAATCCCCCGGCGTGGCCTTCAACCGCCTCGCCGGGCCAGCGCCTGGTAGAGGGCCACGGCAGCGGCGGCGCTCACGTTCAGGCTCTCGGTGCCCCCGGGCATGGGGATGGCCAGGAGACCGTCGCAGCGCTCCGCGATCTTCTCGTGGAGGCCTTCCCCTTCGGAGCCCAGCACCAGCACCGTGGCCCGGTCGAAGGGCTCGGCGAAGAGGGATCGGCTGCCCGGGCCCGCGGCCAGGCCGTAGATCCAGGCGCCGGCCTCCTTCAGCTCGTCCAGCGCCCGCCCGAGGTTCACCACCCGCACCAGTGGAACCCGACCCGCGGTGCCGGCGGAAGCCCGCAGGGCCGCATCGTTCACCTGGGCGCTCCGGCGCTCGGGAAAGACGACGCCATCCACGCCCGCCGCCGCGGCGGTGCGCAGGATGGCGCCGAAGTTGTGGGGGTCGGTCACCCCGTCCAGGGCCAGCACCAGGGCCAAAGGGCCCCGGTCGCGGATCCGCTCCAGGAGGACTTCCAATTCGGACAGCCGGATCTCCCCGCCTTCGCCCAGGACGCCGTTGTGGCGCTGCCCTTCAGCCCGCCGGTCGAGGGCATCCACCGGTTCCCGGTGGATCACCACACCCTTGACCCGCGCGGCCTCCCGCAGTTTCGACTGGCGCTCCCACGCCGTGGGCGCGACCCGCAGCACCTGCAGCTCGCCCCGGGCCAGGGCCTCCTCGCATGCGTGAGGCCCCAGGAACTTCATCAGAAGGAGACCTTGTACCCGAGGGAGTAGAGGTGCCCCGAGTTCTCCACCCGCGTGGCGGTGCCGGTGCTGCGGTAGCCGGAGATGCTCCACGCGCCGTCGAGGGTGCGGGACTCGATGTCCTGGCTCTGCCGGACCTGGTAGCCCAGGGAAAGCTCGCCCCGGCCCATCTTGTAGGCGAAGCCGGTCGAAAAGGCCGCGCTCCGGGCGCCGCCCAGCAGGGGCTCCACCTTGTCGGATTCCCGCAGGCCCTGGTCGATGGAGAGGCCGCCGCGCAGCGTCCAGTTCTTGCCCAGGGCCAGCTCGCCCATCAGGCTCAGGCCGAGGGCGCGCTGCCCCAGGAATTCGCCGGCGGGACTGAGCACCGTCCCCGATGGCGTCTGCACGCCGACCTGCCCGGGAAGCTCCAGCTTGGCGCCATCGGTGTAGCGCAGGTCCGCCTCCCAGGTGAAGGCGTTGTTGCTCCGGTGGCGGAGGCCGAGGGCGGCCCGCGCCGGCAACTGGATCCTCTCCCGGCCCGCGAGGGGCTGCAGGAGGCCCCGCAGGACCGCGCCCTGGGTCGAAATGCCGAGGGGCGGCGTGCTCAGCCCATCGGTGGCGATGTAGGACGCGGGCCGGTCCCCGAGGGAGGCCCGGAGCTTCACGTCGCCCTGGAGCGGCCCCTGGTAGGTGAGGCCCAGGGTCCAGCGGGAGCTGATGGCCCAGCGCAGACCGAAGGAGGCACTGGGGACCGTGGCACTGCCTTCCTGGCGGACGCGCTGCTCCATCAGGCCGAGGGCGGGATTGCCCGCCCCCAGCGGGTTCGACGGGTCGGCGGCCACCGCCACGCGCAGGGCCGCGCCGGAGGCGTAGTTGATCCGGGCGGTGCCCACGCCGAAGCCGATCGAGAAATCGTCGCGCAGGGCGAAGGCGATCTGGAGTTCGGCCCGTCGCACCTCGAGGCTGAGCTCATCCCCGAGGAAGCGGGTGGTGGTTTCGGGGCCGAAGACTCCATGGCGGAGGAAGGGATTGTCCACCTTGATCCCGAAGGCCACGCGCCGGCCCGCGACCAGGCCGATGCCGAAGGCGGGCAGCACCCGGTTCCGGTCGGTGCTGTAGTTGATGCGCTGGTTGCTCTGCAGGGTGTCCTGGGCACTCTGGAATTCCTGGCCGCCGGCGAGGAAGAAGCCGCCCTTGCCAGGCAGCGTGACCAGTAGGGCCGGGTTCAGGCTCGCGGCCTCGAGGCTCCGCCCGAACGCCACCCCCGCGCCCGCGCGGGCGATGCCCGCCGGATCCGAGGCGGGAACCACCAGGATCCCCTGGGCGGAGAGGGAAGCCCCCGCGGCCAGGAAGGCCAAGGCGAAAGGGAATTGGGCCAGGTTGAATCTCGCCATGCGTCGTCACTCCGATCCCTGAGGGGTCCACTTGCCGTTGGGTGAGGCGGTGGGACCCAGGGTTCCAACCGAATCCCTCCAGCATCGCCGCAAGCGGCCCAACGGCCAAGCCACGGAACGGAAATGGGGCCGTCGCCGGCCCCATTTCCCCGATTTTTCTCCGGATTCAGGACAAGGGGGAGAGCAGGTCCCGGTACTTCGGGAGGGGCCAGATCTCGGCGTTGCAGCCTTCCTCCAGGGTATCGAGCACGTCCCGGAGGGATTCCATGGCGATCCGGACGGAATGGCCGAAGGCCTCCGTGCGCTGGTCGTGGTGTTCCAGCGCCTCGGCGTCCGCCAGGGTCTTGACCAGCAGGAGGAGGCGGCTCTGGGCCACCCCGGCGAGGTGGGCCTGCGCCTGCAGGGAGGCCTTGAGGGGATCCGGCACTTCCATTCCGGCGGCGCTGAGCTGGTTCAGGGCGCCGGCGCGGGCCCCCAGGTCGGCGATCACCGTCGGCAGGATCTGGGTCTCCGCCATCTCCCGCAGGACCTGGGCTTCAATGCTCAGGGCCTTCTGGTACTGCTCGTGGCGGATGTGGATCCGGGCGTCCAGTTCCTCGATGGTGAGGACGCCGGTCTGCACGAAGGCGGCCTTGGCGGCCTCCCCTTCCCAGATCTTGAGGGCGGCGACGGTGTCCTTGGCGTGGGGCAGCCCGCGGCGCTCGGCCTCCTGCTTCCACTCCTCGCTGTAGCCGTTCCCCTCGAAGCGGATGGCCTTGGTTTCCGTCACGGCCTTTCGGACCACGGCCAGGACGGCTTCCCGGTGCGGGGTGCCGCGGCCTTCTTCGGCCTCCAGGGCGAGGTTCAGTTCGTTCAGGGCCTCCGCCACGCAGGCGTTGATGACCGTCAGAGGCATGGCGATGGGCTGGCTGGAGCCCACGGCGCGGAACTCGAACTTGTTCCCGGTGAAGGCGAAGGGCGAGGTGCGGTTGCGGTCCGTGAAGTCCTTCTCGATGTGGGGCAGGTTGGCGATCGCCAGGAGCTTCTGCTCGGCGCCGCCGCTGATCTCGCCGCGCTCGATGGCGTCGAGGATGCCGCTGAGGTGCTGCCCGAGAAAGACGCTCATGATGGCGGGCGGGGCTTCGTTGGCCCCCAGCCGGTGGTCGTTATTGGCGGAGGCGATCACCGCCCGCAGCAGGCCGCCGTGGCGGTGGATGGCCTTCAGGGTGGCGGCGAGGAAGTAGAGGAACGCGAGGTTCTCCTCCGGCGTCCGGCCGGGCTCCAGGAGGTTCAGTCCGCCATCGGTGGCGAGGCTCCAGTTCACGTGCTTGCCGCTGCCGTTCACCCCGGCGAAGGGCTTCTCGTGCAGGAGGACCATCAGGCCGTGGCGCTCGCCGACGGACTTGAGGATCTCCATGAGGAGCTGGTTGTGGTCCGACGCCAGGTTCGCCGCCTCGTAGATGGGGGCGATCTCGAACTGGTTCGGGGCCACCTCGTTGTGGCGGGTCTTGGCGGGAATGCCGAGCTTGAAGCACTCCAGCTCGACCTCCTGCATGAAGCCCAGGACCCGCTCCTTGATGGAACCGAAGTAGTGGTCCTCCAGCTCCTGGCCTTTGGGCGGACGGGCGCCCTGGAGGGTGCGGGTGGCGAAGAGGAGGTCCGGACGCTTGCGCGCCAGCTCCATGTCCACCAGGAAGTACTCCTGCTCGGGGCCGCACTGGGCCACCACATGCTCGGCCTCGATGCCGAAGCGCTTCAGGGCCCGCACCGCCGCCTTGCTCACCACGTCCATGGAGCGCAGCAGGGGCACCTTCTGGTCCAGGGCCTCGCCGTGGTAGCCCACGAAGGCCGTGGGAATGCAAAGGGTGATGCCCAGGGGCCCTTCCATGAGGAAGGCCGGGGAGGTGGGATCCCAGGCGGTGTAGCCCCGGGCCTCGAAGGTGGCCCGCAGGCCGCCGCTGGGGAAGGAACTGGCGTCGGGCTCGCCCTGGGTGAGCTGGGAGCCGCTGAACCGTTCGATGACCTGGCCCGACTCCTCCCAGGTGATGAAGGCGTCATGCTTCTCCGCAGTGGCGCCTGTCATGGGCAGGAACCAGTGGGTGAAGTGGGTCGCCCCGTGGTCCATGGCCCAGTCCTTCATGGCCTGGGCCACGCCGTGGGCCACTTCAGGACTCAGCCGGGCGCCCCGCCGGAGGGACTCGCGGAAGGCCTTGAAGGTATCCTTGGGCAGGCGCTCCTTCATGGCCCGCTCGCCAAAGGTGTTGCAGCCGAAGTACTGGCTCACCTTGACCTGATCCAGCCTGCGGATGTCGCTCGAATCCATACCCTTGCCCATGCCACCCTCCCCGTGGATGAAATGAAAAAGAACGATCCCAAGCCCCTTGTTGAGAGCTCGGAGAGCCGCCCTGGAAATTTGGCCAAACGCCAATTCCAAGGTAGCCCTGAAGCCCTTGAAAAACAAGGCGAAATTGCGGATTCCAGGGCCCTTGACCTTCTGGCAGAATTGCGGGATCACCAATCGTGTCTACCCCGCCCGGCGTCCCTGGCCTGGGAGCGCGCGGTGTTCTGCGAAGCCTTCCTCGAGAAGACGCCCAGGCTCCGGGTCTCCGCCTTCCTCCGCGGCCGGGACTAACGGCGGCCCGCCCCGCGGCGAGGGCCTCCAGCGCCGGAACGGTCTAGACTTTCCCCCATGACCACCGCCGCACCCTATGTCCCCGATCTCGAAAGCCTGGATCCGGCCCTGGACCTGCGCGCGGAGATCCTTCGCCTCAAGCGGTCCCGCAACGCCGTGATCCTGGCCCACTACTACCAGGAGCCGGAGATCCAGGATCTCGCCGACTTCGTGGGGGACAGCCTGCAGCTCGCCCAGCAGGCCGCCAGCACCGGCGCGGATGTCATCGCCTTCTGCGGTGTCCACTTCATGGCGGAGACCGCCAAGATCCTGAACCCCGGCAAGCGGGTGGTGATCCCCGACATGGACGCCGGCTGCAGCCTGGCGGACCGCTGCACCGGAGCGGCCTTCGGGAAGTGGCTGGAGCAGTACCCGGAGCACGAGGTGGTCAGCTACATCAACTGCTCCGCGGAGGTGAAGGCCCTCAGCACGGTGATCTGCACCAGCAGCAACGCCGTCCGGGTCGTCGAGAGCATCCCCGCCGACCGCAAGATCGTCTTCGCGCCGGACCGCCACCTGGGCAAGTGGGTGATGCAGCAGACCGGCCGGGACATGGTGCTGTGGCCGGGCTTCTGCATCGTGCACGAGCAGTTCACCGCCAAGCGCGTCGCCGCCATGCAGGCCCAGCACCCCGGCGCCAAGCTCATCGCCCATCCCGAGTGCGACGCCACCGTCAGCCGCCTCGCGGACTTCGTAGGCAGCACCGCGGCGCTGCTCCGCTACGTGAAGGAGAGCCCCGCCGGGAGCTTCATCGTGGCCACGGAGGCCGGCATCCTCCATCAGATGCGCAAGGCGCGCCCCGATGCCGAGCTGATCGCGGCCCCCGCGGACAGCGGCTGCAACTGTTCGCTCTGCCCCTACATGAAGCTCAACAGCCTCGAGAAGCTCTGCCTCGCCCTGCGCGACCTGCAGCCGGAGATCCTCCTGGACGAGGGCGTGCGCCTGCGGGCGCTGGAGCCCGTGCAGCGCATGCTGGCCCTCGGCTGAGCCATGCTGAGCCGCCGCGTCACGCGCTTCCAGCCCCGCCGCGGCGATGCGAAACCCACCGTCTGGCAGCAGGTGCAGCAGTACGGCGGGATGGCGCTCCTCATGCTCGCGGGCACCTTCGTGGCCCTGGGCCTCTTCTGGGCCCCCAAGCAACTGGCGGCCAACCACCGACAGCTGCTGATGGACCAGTTCTTCAGCAAGCATTTCGAGGACACCGCCCTGGTGGAGAAACACTGGCAGGCCCTGCCGTGGCTGCCGAACTTCGAGACCGGGGACGAGCCCGGGGTGCGGGAGTTCCTCCGCAAGCAGCCTCTGGTGGTGGCAGTCCTGAACCGCCTGGAGACGCGTAGCCTATGGGTCCGCGACGGAAACCGGCTCATCCGTGCCAGCGAAAGTCCCCAGACCCAGACCTACCGCACCTGGATCACCCAGGCCGAGATGGCCCAACGCTTCCAGTGGCTGCCGGCCACGGCGGACGATCCCGACCACGACCACATCGCGAGCACGGTCCTGCTGGGGGACCAGTGGATCGTCATCAAGCGGTGGGAACCCGGAACCACCGCCGTGGAAGCCGCCCTCCGGCAGACCTACGGAGCCAAGCCCCCCATCCGGATCGGCCTGATCATCGAGAGCAGGCTCAAGCGGGGCCTTCCGGTGGAGGACTGGGGAGGGGAGCCCAATATCCAGGTCGATCCCGGACATCTCCTCCAAAACGCCCGGTGGGTCTACATGCCTGCGGCCAGCGATTATTTTGGAAAGCAGTGGACCATCTTCGCCGTCCCCTGGGAGGCGCAGCAGGCCCAATTCCGCGCGGAGATCTCCACGCGGATCTGGATTGCCCGGGGCACCGCCATCGGCGTAGCCCTCCTCATGGTGCTGGGCCTCTGGCTGCGCCACCGGGCCCGGCAGCGGGCCCTGCTGGACATGGACCGCCTCGCGAGCCTGACCCACAGCCTGAAGACGCCCCTGGCGGTGCTGAAGTTCCGTTGCGACACCCTCCGCCTGGGGCGCATGTCCCCGGATCAGACCGACGAGGAGCTCATCAAGCTGGGCGAAGAGGTGGACCGGCTGACGGTGATCATCGAGACGGGCCTGACGGCCCTGAAGGGCGAGGCCAGCGATGGCCCCCGCGGGGTCGTGGGCCGGGAATGGCTGCAGGACGTGGCCGCCGACCTAGAGGTGGCCTTCGAGGCTGAAGGGCGGCAGCTGGAGCTGAACCTGTCCGAGGAATCGGGACAGGCGGCCCTCTCCTCCCTGCGTTCGGCCCTCTTCACGCTCATGGAGAACGCCCTCTTCCACGGGGAAGGCAAGGTGACCCTGGAAAGCTGGCGGAACCGGCGGCGCTTCGTGATCCGGGTGAGCGACGAGGGCCATCCCCTGGACGGCTCCCAGCTGGAGGCCCTGGGCCGCCCCTTCATGCGCTTCCGCCAGAAGGGGATGGAAGGCTTCAAGCGGGAAGGCCAGGGCCTGGGCGTCAGCCTCATGTGCCAGGTGGCGGACCGGGAAGGCTGGGGCCTCGTCTTCTCCTCGGGCAACGGGAAGGGGCTGATCGCCACCCTGGAAATTCCGAACGCGCCAGTCCCGGGGCGGGATTCCCGGAGCTGGTGGCAGCGGCTGCGCACCTCCCGAGCGAGGACCGTGAAGGAAGGCGAAGCCTGAGCTGCGTCGCCGGTCCGCGGACCGGCCTGGGAAGATGCCGCTCACGCTCCTTGCAATTCCAAAGGAAGTTGGGGACCTTGGAGCCAATGTTCCTTGAGGCATCCGCGTGACCCACATCCTCGTGGTGGAGGATGAGCCCAGCCTCCGCCAACTGCTCGCCAACAACCTGACCTTCGAAGGCTACACGGTGGACGCCGTGGGGGACGGCATTCCCGCCCTGGCCTCCCAGCAGGCGCGGCCGGCGGACCTGATCATCCTCGACCTCATGCTTCCGGAGATGGACGGGTTCCGGGTGCTCCACGCCTTGCGGGAGCGCCAGGACCAGGTGCCCGTGCTCATGCTCACCGCCCGCGGCGCCGAAAGCGACCGGGTGCAGGGCCTCTCCCTCGGCGCCGACGACTACCTGGTCAAACCATTCTCCGTGCTGGAGCTCGTGGCCCGGGTGAAGGCGATCCTGCGGCGCACAAGGCCCGTGGACCGGCCCCAGACCATGCGTTCTGGACCGTTCCGCTTCAACATCCCCGCCCTCGAGGTCACCCGCCAGGGCCGGCAGCTGGACCTCACGCCCCGGGAATTCCGCCTCCTCGAGATCCTCGTGACCCACCCGGGCCGCACCCACAGCCGGAACGAACTGCTGCAGCTGGCCTGGGAGGCGGATGCCCGGCCCTCCCCCCGCACCGTGGACGTCCACGTCGCCAACCTGCGCAAGAAGCTGGAGGACGAGGAGGGCCATACCTGGATCGCCACCGTGGGCCGGGAGGGCTACCGCTGGACTGAGCCGGTGGAGTGGGACGCCATCACCTAAGGCCTCGACCGGGGCCCAATTCTGGGATCCATCTACATGAAGGAGGGCGGTTTCCCGGCCGGGGGGGGGCCCGGGGGGGCCCCCCCCGCCCCCCCCCCCCCGCCCGGGGGGCGGGGGGGGCCCCCCCGCCCCCCCCCCGGCGGGGGTGTTGTCCCCCCCGGGGGGGGGGGGGGGGGCGCGTCGCCGTTTTTTTTGGGGGGGGGGGGGGGGGGGCCCCCGGGGGGGGGGGGGGGGGGGGGGGGGCGGGGGCGGCCCGCGGAAAATTTTTTCGGGGGTTCCCCGGGCCCCCCGGCTTTGCCCTCCCGGCGCTTTGATATCCTGCCGCATGGCGAAGCTCCCGACCTGGAACCCTCACAGCTGGCAAGCCCTTCCGGCGTCCCAGCAGCCCGCCTACCCGAATCCCTCCGAGGTGGAGCAGGCCCTCGCCCAGCTGCGCCGACTGCCGCCTCTGGTGGTTCCGGAGGAGGTGGACCGGCTCCAGAACCTGCTGGCGGAGGCCGCCGCCGGCAAGCGCTTCCTCTTGCAGGGCGGGGACTGCGCCGAGCAGTTCAAGGACTGCACCGCGGAGGCCATCGCCGACAAGCTGCGCGTATTGCTTCAGATGTCCGTGGTGCTCACCCACAGCGGCCGACGGCCGGTGGTGCGGGTGGGCCGCATCGCGGGACAGTACGCCAAGCCCCGCAGCAGCGACCTGGAAAAGGTGCGGGGCGTGGCCCTGCCAAGCTACCGCGGCGATCTGGTAAATGGCGTGGCCGCCACGGAAGCCGCGCGGCGGGCGGACCCCCAGCGCATGGTGGAAGCCTACTTCCACGCGTCGGCCACCCTCAACCATTTGAGGGCCCTCATCGAAGGCGGCTTCGCGGACTTGCACCATCCCGAACGCTGGGAGCTGCACCAGCCCTCCACCAAGGCCTACCAGGCCGTACTGGAGCAGGTGAAGGAGAGCCTGGACTTCCTCAGCGCCCTGGGCAACCTCGAGCGGGGCGCCCTGGAGCGCATCGACTTCTTCACCAGCCACGAGGCCCTGCTGCTGGCCTACGAGGAGGCCTTGACCCGCTGGGTTCCCGGCGGCGGCCGTCCCGGGGAGCTGGGCCGCGGCGCCCACTACAACCTGGGCGCCCACATGCTGTGGGTGGGCGAACGCACCCGGACGCTGGAAGGCGCCCACCTGGAATACCTCCGCGGCATCGCCAATCCCATCGGCGTGAAGGTGGGCCCCAGCGCCACGCCGGACGGGCTCGTGAAGATCCTCGACCTGCTGGATCCCCTCCAGCGCCCGGGCCGCATCACCCTCATCACGCGGTTCGGCGTCGACGGCATCCAGGAAGCCCTGCCTCCCTTCATCCGGGCCGTGAAGCGGGCGGGCCGCCAGGTGCTCTGGTCCTGCGACCCCATGCACGGCAACGGCATCAAGACCGAGTCCGGTCTCAAGACCCGCCACTTCGAAGCCATCCTCGGCGAGCTGCGCAAGGCCTTCGAGATCCACCGGGAGCACGGGTCGCACCTGGGCGGCGTCCACTTCGAGCTCACCGGCGAAGCCGTTACCGAGTGCATCGGCGGCAGTTCCGGCCCCAGCGAGGCGGATCTCCCCCGGGCCTACGAGAGCGGCTGCGATCCCCGGCTGAACGGGCAGCAGAGCCTGGAGATGGCCTTCCTCATCGCGGGGATGCTGCGGGGGTGAGGGTGTGGCCCGGGTCCTTCAGGCCAGATCCGCCGCCCGCACCGGCAGCTTCCGCACCCGCTTCCCGGTGAGTTTCCAAAGCGCATTCGCAACGGCGGGCGCGACTGTGTCCACCACCGGCTCCCCGACGCCGCTCGGGCGTTCGGAGGCTCCGTGGATGAAGTGGGTTTCCACGACGGAAGGCGCGTCGCCCATCTTCGGGATGGGAAAGTCGGAGTAGGACTGCTGCACCGCGTGGCCCTGCTCGAAGGTGATCTCGCTCTGCATGTTCGACAGGCCCCAGAGGAAGCCGCCCTCCACCTGGGCCCGGACGCCGTCGGGATTGATCACCACGCCGCAGTCGATGGCGCAGACCACCCGGTGGACCTTGAAGGGCAGCTCGCCAGCCTTGGCGCCCTTGCGCAGGGACACCTCCACCGCGTGGGCGACGTAGGTCCCGGTGTGGAAGTAGCTCGCGGCGAAGCCCCAGGCTCGGCCCTTGGCCGCCTTCCGGCCGGCACCGGCCTTCGACCGGGCCAGTTCGAGGACGGCGATCATCCGTGCGCGCTCGATGACCGAGCCGCCGATCTCAAGCTTCCCGGCGACCTCCGGCCGGCCCTTGCCCAGCCATTCGATGCGGAGGTCCACGGGATCCCGCCGCAGGGCCTCCGCGACCTCGTCCACGAAGCACTCCCGGGCGAACACGGAAGACGGGGAGAAGACCGAGCGCCAGGGGCCAATGGGCGTCGGCGCGTCGAGGCCCCGGTAGCCCATCTCCGCGGCAGGCCAG
This sequence comes from Holophagaceae bacterium, assembly GCA_016710635.1. Classification (GTDB taxonomy): domain Bacteria; phylum Acidobacteriota; class Holophagae; order Holophagales; family Holophagaceae; genus JADJVL01. Next base: position 221,668 of record JADJVL010000001.1, read on the forward strand.
CCGTAGGGCGTGTCATAGACGCCCCAGGCCCACCCGATCACGGCGGCCGGATTCTCCATCTGCGCCTTCGCGGGCGCCCCGCGGCGGGCGTTGTGGGGCACGCTCACCTTCCGGTGCTCCCATTCCGTCACCCGGCCCCCATCGATTCCTGCCTCAAGCCGGTGCACCGCGGGAGCCTGGAAGTAGCCGTGGCGGAGGTCGTCCTCACGGGTCCAGGTCACCTGCACCGGCATGCCCTTCAGGGCCTTGGCGACTTCCACCGCCTCCGTGTCGAAATCGATGCCCAGGCGCCGGCCGAAGCCGCCCCCTGCCAGCACCACGTGGACCTGGATGGCCGCCGCGGGCAGGCCCAGGGTCTCCACCGCCATGTCCTGCACGGAATTTGGCGCCTGACTGGGGGACCAGATTTCGCAGCGGTCCCCGGTGACGAGGGCGGTGCAGTTCATGGGCTCAATGGGGGCGTGAGCCTCCCAGGGATAGCGGTAGGTTCCTGCCACCTTCCGCCCGGCCTTGCCGAAGCCAGCCCGGCCCGGGCCGTCCTTCCGGATGGGGACGCCGGGGCTGTCGGCGAGCTTCGCGAGGGCCTCCATGAAGGCCGCTCCCTGGAAGCCGGCGTGGGGGCTCGCCGTCCATTGGATCTTCAGGGCGTCCCGGCCCTGAAGGGCCGCCCAGGTGGTATCGGCGACGACGGCGACCCCCCTTGCGATCTCCACGATCCGCTTCACGCCGGGGACCTTCCGCGCGGCGCTTGAATCCACTTTCGCCGCCTTCGCCCCCAGCACCGGAGGCCGCGCCACCACGGCGTGGAGCAATCCCGGGGGGCGGACGTCGAGGCCGTAGACCGCCCGGCCCGCGACGATGGCGGGCCCGTCCAGGCGCCGCTGATCCTTCCCCAGGAGCTTGAACTCGGACACTTTTTTGAGAATGGGCTTCGAAGGCACGGGCTGCTTGGCGGCCTCGGCCAGAAGCTCCCGGTAGGCGAGCTTCCGCCCCGAGGCCCGGTGCAGCACCTGTCCCTTTTCCGTGGTGCAGGCCTCCGTGGCTACACCCCACCGCGCCGCCGCGGCGCCCACCAGCATCGTCCGGGCCACGGCCCCCGCCTGCCGGAGGGGATGCCAGAGGGACATGAGGCTTTGGCTTCCGCCGGTGCCCAGCCGCGGGAAATCCGGCCCGGGCGCGGCCTGCTCGATGCGGATCTGGCCGAAGTCCGCGTCGAGCTCCTCGGCGAGAATCATCGGCAGGGCGGTCCGGACCCCCTGGCCCAGCTCGGATTTCCCGACCTGCACGACGATGGTGCCGTCCGGCTCAAGTCGCACCCAGGCGTTGGGGGCGAAGTGCTTCGGGACTTCCCCGGCGGGCGCGACGCGCATCCCGAACACGAGGGCCCCCGAGCCGGCGGCGACGAGGTGGATGAACTGCCGGCGGGTGGTCATCGTCCGTCTCCGGTCCAGCCCAGGGCCTGAGTCCGGGCCTGGGCTGCGCCCACCATACTCCGGTTGCTAGTGGATCGTGAGGTCCGCGCCGAGCCCCACCTTCAGGACGTCCCAGGGCGTCCGCACGGTGAGGGTCCGGGGTTCGAGGGCTTCCGGCAGGGCCTTCAGGCGCGGGGGCGGCAGCAGGCAGACCTCCGCCGGACGCAGGGACGGCAGCTCCAGGTCCTCCCACGCGGAGAAAGGGGCGCTGCGCTTGTGGCCGCCGCAGGCCACCTCGAGGTGGCCCGAGGCCGGCAGTTCCAGCGTGAGCCAGGCCCCCAGCACGGTGCAGTCGGGGCCTTCCAGGGCCAGGCACCAGCCGCCCACGCGACCTTCCGTCGCGCCCACCGCGGCCAGGGTGGGAAAGGGCAGGACGGACAGTTGCGCCCCGGGTCCCCGCAGCGCCAGCCGATCCAGCAGCACCCCGGAGGCCGTCCGCAGGGCCGCGGGGCGCGGCAGGCAGGGCAGCAGGCGCACCGCCTCCAGGCGCGGGGCCAGGATCTCCGGCAGGTCGCCCCGCTTCGCCCACTTCTCGGCGTAGGAGAAAGTCTGCCGCGCCCGCTGCAGGGCCCGGGGACCGGATTCCAGGAGCAGCCGCAGGCTGGACGGCACCAGGGCCTCGGCCATGACCTCGGGCCGGCCTTCACCGAGCTTGCGCAGGCGGAAGGCCTCGATGCGGGAGAGGTCCGCGACCCGGTTCTCTCCGAGCCTGGCCACCAGGGCCCGGCGCTCCGAAGGGCCTTCCGCCCAGGACGCGGTGCCGAGGATCACCGCTGCCCCTCCATCCAGGCCCGGGTTTCAGGCCGGATCGGCTCGGGCTTATAGGTCCCGAAATCCATCATCACCTGCACGGTCTCCGCCTCCGCCAGCACGGCGCCATCCCGGCGGCTGAGGACCCGGTAGCCCAGGTCGAAGCTCGTGCGGCCCAGGCGCGTGACGCGGATCTCCACCAGCGGGTGGTCCTCGATGAGGACGGGGCGGCGGTAGTCCACTTCGATGCGGGCGATGAGGAAGCCTTCGGTCTCGAAGCGCCGGTCGCCGAGGTAGCCGTGCCACCACTGCCAGCGGGCGTGCTCCAGGAAGGTCACCAGCACCGCGTTGTTCACGTGGGCCAGGGCGTCCAGGTCCCGGAAACGGACTTCGATGGGGTGGGTAAAGGGAACTTTTTCGTCCATGGTGAGTCCAGGCTACCTGAGCGATGCTCTTGGCATGACGGAATCCGAGACGCCCCGCCGCCCCGCCTTCCACTTCGGCAAGGCCCACGATCCTCTCCTGGGGATCATCTGGATCCTTGTGCTCCTGCTGGGCTCCCTCGCGGCCCTGCAGCGCCAGCCCTCCCGGGAGCTCCAGCCCCAGGCCGCCGGCCTGACGGGCCGCATCCTCGAGCTGCAGGCCTTCGCGCTGGAGCTGCGTCCGGCGGCGGGCGCGCCCGTCTTCTCGCGTCTGGCGGGAAACCTCTCCCTGCCCTGGGACCGCGCCCTGGGCGGTGTCCTGGCGGCGGAGGCCGGGGACCTGCCCACCGCACGCGCCCTCGCCCTCGAAGGCCCCGAAGCCCCGGGCGCGGGAACCGCCTTCCGCGACTGCTTCCGGGCGGCCTATGAGGCTGGCCCCCAGCCCCCGGAGAACATGGCCCGACCGGTGTTCCGCGCCCTCGGCGAAGGCTACGGCGCCCGGCTGTTGGAGGCCCGGCTCCTCGAGCGGAAGGGCGATGCCGCCGGTGCGAAAGCCCTTCGCGAGGCCACCCGTCAGCGGACCGGCGTGCGGTTCGCCGGCCTCGCCGGGGCCGGCCTGGTGGTGCTCGCCCTCTTCCTGGCCGGCATGGCCTTCGGCGCCTTCCTAGTGGTGACCCGGAAGGTGCCGCCGCGCCTGGAGCTGCCCCCCGTGGCGCTGGACGGGCGCACCCTCGCCGCCGTGTTCGGCCTCTGGGCCCTCGGCCTGCTGCTGTCGGGCAGTGTGGTGTCCGCCCTCCTTCTGCTCGTCCCGGGCCTCAAGCCCTACGCCCTCCTCCTGGGCTACGGCGCCCACGCCATCGTGGGCATCAGCCTTCTGGCCGCGGCGGAGGGGCGGTCCCTGGGGCAGGTGCTGGCGCGGCTCGGCTCACCGGCGCCCCTTCGCTCGCTGGGTTGGGCCGCGGGCTTCCTGGCCCTGGCGGTCACCCTCGTGGTCCTCGTGGGGCTGGCGATGTCCCCCTTCCTCAGATCCAGCCAGCCTCCCCAGCGGGAGCTCATGGAGATGATCCGCGGAACCGGGGGCCTGCTGCCGACCCTGGTGCTCTTCCTCACCATGGCGATCCTGGCTCCCTGCTTCGAGGAGCTGCTGTTCCGCGGCACCCTGCTGCCCTGGCTCCAGTCACGGCTGGGTGCTTCGTGGGCGATCCCCGTTTCGGCCCTCGCCTTCGCCGCCATCCACCTACAGCTGCTGGCCCTGCCGACCCTCTTCACCCTGGGCGCGGTGCTGGGCCTCGCCGCGCGCCGGACCGGCGGGCTGCTTGCGCCCATCGCCGTGCACGCCGTCTGGAACGGCAGCGTCTTCCTGCTGATGAAGCTGCTGGCCTGATCAGCGCCTGTTCAGCGAGTGACTCCGAAGGCCCACCATAGGAACTGGGCCGCGGCGAAGCCCGCCGCGAGGCCAAGGCCCAGTCGTTGCAGGAAGGGCAGGTCCAGTCCGGCGGCGGCCGCCATCGGCCTGGGTCCGGGCTTGCCCGCGGCAGCCTTGGCGCCGCTGGGTGCCTTCGACGCCGCGCCCTGGGGCTGAGCGGGCGCCGCCGCCTCGAACTCGGCTTCCGCGGCGGGTTCCCGCTCCTGGTTGTCCAGGGTGATCTTCAGCGGGCCCGGCCCGCTTCCGGACAGAGGGGCGAAGCTGCCGGAACCGTAGGGGGACGCGGCGAAGTTGCCCGTGGTCTGGACGGCCGTCTGCATCGTCGAAGCCATGGGAGGCCGGTGCTGCAGCCGCCGCACAAGGCCGATGTCCGTGGCGCCGCCTTCGCCGGTGAGGGCTTCCAGCATCCGCTTCTCGTGGGCCTCCGAAAGGCCGATCCCCTGGATCAGGTCCGCCATGAATTCCGGCAGGCTGTCGTAGCGTTCCTCCGGATCGGCGTTGAGGGCCTTCTGGAAGGGGGCCGCGCAGGCCGGAGGCAGCTCGGGGGGAATGACCGGCGCCTCGTGCAGGATGTGGTTCACCACCTCGGCGACGGTGGTGCCGGGATGGGGCAACTGGCCCGTGAGAAGTTCCATGGCGGTGGCGGCGAACGCATAGCGGTCCGAGTTCGTGGTCGGATCCTGGCCCCGAAGCAGTTCAGGGGCCGTGTAGGGCGGCGAGCCGAAGAAGTCCCCCGCCGCTGTGGCCCTTGGCGCCATGGTCCGCGCGATGCCGAAGTCCATCAGCTTCACGCGGCCCTCGCCGGTCACCAGGATGTTCTCGGGCTTCACGTCCCGGTGCACGATGGCCAGGCGATGGGCGGCCCGCAGGGCCCGCATCGCCTGGATGAGCACGTTCAGGCAGCCTTCCAGGTCCAGGGCCTTCCCTTCGATGAGGCTGTCGAGGGTCTTGCCGTCGACGTACTCCATGGCCATGAAGGGCCCCAGCCCGGGCTCTTCGCCCACGTCGTGGATGGTGACCACGTTGGGGTGGTTCAGCTGGGCGCTGATCTCGGCTTCGCGCTTGAAGCGGTCCAGGGCCTGGGCGACTTCGACCCCGCCCTCGGCCTTCACCACCTTGATGGCGACCCGCCGCTTGAGGAGGGGATCCTCCGCGAGGAAGACCATGCCCATGCCGCCCTGTCCCAGGAGCTTGTGGATCTGGTACCGGCCGATGGTGCGGAGTTCGCTCATGGGGCCCCTTCGGACACGAGCATACGGCGATTCGTCATTGGGAGCCTTCCTCCGCGTGTTGCAGCTGGATCGGATTGGGCAGGGGCTGGCCCGGCTCCACCCGGCCCACCCAGCTCCGGTAGCCCGGCATCATCAGCCGGAGGTCGCCCCGGCCGTCCACGGTCATGGGCAGGGATTCCATCGGGGTCGTGCCCACCCGCACGCCGTTGAGGAAGACCGAGGCTCCCCGCGGATCCGACACCACCGGATAGGCCCGGGGCTCGGGCTCGAGACGCACGAGCAGGGCGCTCTCCTCGGTGCCGATGGCCTCCTCCCTGGCCATGTACTGTTCCTTCTGGACCTTGATCCGCCGGGCCTGGACATCGACCCGGATGCGGTCGAGGGGGGTCCGGCCGAAGAACTTGCCGTCGATGAAGACTTCGGCCCCGGACGGGATCGAGTCCACCGAAATGGAACGGTCCCGCCAGCCGAGGCGGGGCCCGACCCAGGAGAAGACCTGGAGGGCGAGCACCACGCCCAGGGTCCACTTCACCGCGGTCCACACGCCGGGAGAGACCGTCGCCGTCCCACCACTCCGCTTCAGGGAGGTCCGGGAGTGCCGTCCGCTGGGGTGGGTGTCGGATTCGGCGGCCGGCCCCGGCAGGGGCTGGGCGAGCTGGATCTTCTCGTTCCCGGTCGTGGGCCGGCGGGGGGGCTGGGCAGGCCGGGCCGCGGCCGTCGCCGCCTCGAAGAGCTGCATGGCCTGGGTCCGGCGCTGGGTGACGATGCCCGCGGTGCCGACGTCCTCTTCCTGGTTCAGGGTGGCGAACAGCCGGGAGCGCAGGGAGGTCGGGCCCTCGAGGCTGTCGATGAGCTCTTCGATGAAGTCCAGCAGGGTGGGATAGCGGTCGTCCGGATCCATCTCCAGGGCGCGGCGGAACACCTTCGCCATGCGGGGGGCCATGTCCGCGGGGATCTCCGGAGGGAAGCGGAGGGTGTGGGTGATGATCGAGGCGATGTCCTTCCCGGGGTGGGGCAGCTTGCCGCTCATCAGCTCGAAGGCGGTGGCGGCGAAGGAGTAGCGGTCGCTGCTGGGGGTGCCGAGGGAGCCCCGCAGCATCTCCGGCGCGGAGTAGGCCGGGCTGCCGAGGAAATCGCCGGTGCTGGTGATCCGGAGCGCGGTGGTTTCGGCGACGTCCTGGTTGAGCCGCTCGTGCCAGCCGGCTTCCAGAGCCCCGGATTCGGCGTGGGAACCGATCTGGGCGAAGGTGCGGGCGATCCCGAAATCCATGAGCTTCGCGCGGCCCTCGTCGCTGACCATGATGTTGGCGGGCTTGATGTCCCGGTGGACGATGGCGCAGCGGTGGGCGGCCCGGAGGGCCCGGCTGGTCTGGATGAGCACCTTGGCCTTGGTCTCCAGGTCCAGGTCGAGGTCCTTGATGTGCTTGTTCAGAGCCGTGCCTTCCACGTACTCCATGGCGAGGAAGGGCCCGATCTCGGGCTCGACGCCCACGTCGAAGACGGTGACCACATTCGGGTGGTTCAGCTGGGCGGAAGTCTCGGCCTCCTTGCGGAACCTCAGCATCGCCTGCTGCCGGACTTCGCCGTCCCCCTTGACCACCTTGATGGCGACCCGCCGCTTCAGCAGCGGATCCTCCGCAAGGTAGACAACGCCCATGCCGCCCTGGCCGAGCTGGCGCAGGACGTGATAGCGGCCGATGGTGCGTGGATCTCCGTTCATGGCAGGGTTGCAGTACAAGACTATACCTCTGGAAAGGCCCTGGATCGCGGTAGAATGGCCGTTTGACGAGGATTGGCATGGCCCTCCTGGAAGCGATCGAGATCAAGCGGAAGATGTTCTTCGAGCACGAGGGCGTGCCCTTCCACTGCCTGGACTTCGAAGTCAGCACGCCCACCGCCCGGGGCGGCCAGACCCTGGTGCGCCTCAAGATGCGAAACCTGCTGACCCGCGCCGTCTTCGACAAGACCTTCAAGGCCGGGGACAAGTTCAAGGAGCCCGACCTCGTCATGGTGCCCGCCAGCTTCCTCTACGCCGATGGCGAGGGCGGCCACTTCATGGACCAGGAGAGCTTCGAGACCCACGAGATCGGTCCCGACATGCTGGGGGACGCCCTGGACTTCCTTCTGGAAGGCGTCCTGGTCCAGATCCAGAAGTTCAACGGCAACCCCATCGGCATCGTGATCCCCCAGCAGGTGGAACTGGCGGTGACCTACACCGAACCCGGCGCCCGCGGCGACACGGCGTCGGGCAACGTCATGAAGCCCGCCAAGCTGGAGACCGGCATCGAGATCAAGGTGCCCCTCTTCATCAAGGAAGGCGAACGGGTGAAGGTCAGCACGGAAACCCGGGAGTTCGCGGGCCGGGCCTGATGAGCCGCAAATTCCGCCTCGGCCAGAGCCGGGAAGCCCAGGACATGGACCACCGGGAGTCCTACTCGGCGGAGCGGAAGTCCCACAGCAAGCGGCGCCAGCAGTCCGCCGAGCGCCTGTCCACGGGCCTCAGCTCCCACGATCCGGACAGCCTGCTCCAGTTGCCCGATCCCACGCCCTGGCTGCACCTGCCCGAAGCGACCCTCATCACCCGGCACAGCCAATGGGTGGATCTGGAACTGCCGGACCGCTCGGAACTGCGGGCCACCCTCGGGGGCAAGCTGAAGGGCGTCAAGCTCGTGGTGGGGGACCGGGTGCGCTACTCGCCCGTGCCGGTGGAGGCCACCGACGCCGACCGGCCCCAGGCGCAGGTCGTGGCGGTCATGCCCCGGCGGACCCTGCTGAAGCGCGGCGGCATCGACGACCGGGAACCCTGGCAGCTCATCTGCGCGAACGCCGACGAGCTGTGGGCCTGCGCCGCGGTGGTGGATCCGCCCCTGCGGCCGGGGCTGCTGGAGCGGGCCCAGGTCCTGGCCCTCGCCGCCGGCCTCGTCTTCCGCGCCATCGTCACCAAGCGCGACCGGGCCAGCGTGAAGGACACCCTGCCCGAACTCGATCCGCTCCGGGGCCAGGGCGTGCCCATCCTGGAGACCAGCGCGGAGACCGGCGCGGGGCTCGACGCCCTGCGGATCCTGCTGGCGGACCGGACCGCGGTCCTCGTGGGCCACAGCGGCGTGGGCAAGAGCACCCTCGTGAATGCGCTGCTCCCGGGCCACGAACTGCTGCGCACCGGGGCCATGAGCCGCTACGGCACGGGCCGCCAGACCACCACCACCGCCCGCTGGCTGCCCACGCCCTTCGGCGGCACCCTCATCGACACCCCAGGCATCCGCAACCTCAGCGTCCGCGGCCTTTCCCGGGAGCTGCTGCAGGCGGTTTTTCCCGAGTTCAAGGCCGCCGTCCTCGAAGCACCGATGGACTTCGACCCCAACGACGAAGAGGTTCTGGACGCCCTCGACCTGGACTACCCGGAACGCTTGCAGAGCCTCCAGCGCCTCTGGCTCGAAATGGAAGAGCGCAATCCGAACCAAAACGTGCACCGGTAACGAGCGGGGGGACCGCCCGCTCCCTTCGGTCGCTCTTCGTCCCCCCGCGCCCCCACGGCGCCTCCGGGCCAAGCCCGAAGGCGCCGTCTGTTAGGTTGGAAGGCGATGCAAGACCGCATGCAGAGCGATTCCAAGGTGCTGGATCTCGTCTACGGCGGGGTCTTCGGCACGCTGTTCCCGATGTTCCTATTCGCGGCGCGGACCTTCGAGCACCGGGAGCGTGGCTTCGAGATCGCCGACCAGGTCATGGAAGCCTTCATCGCCCTGCGGCCCAAGTACCTGGACGCCGTCTGCGGCAACATGGCCCAGGTGCTCGGTCTTCCGCCAGAGCACCCGGAGGTGCGGCGCGTGGCCGTCCAGGCCATCCGCCAGCACGCCTATTCCTGGGTGGACTTCTTCCGGTTCGGGCAGCGGTCGGTGGACTACGGCCTGAGCTTCATGGACGCCATCGAGGGCCGGGAGCACCTGGACGCCAGCCTCGCGGAGGGCCGCGGCGTGATCCTGCTGACGGCCCACCTTGGCAGCTACGAGGTGGGCGGCATGCTGCTGCGGAGCCGGGGCACGAGCATCCACGCGGTGTACAAGCCCGACCGCTTCGCGCCGGTGGAGAAGCTGCGCACCCGGATGCGGGAGAACACCGGGGTCATCGGCATCCCCGTGGGCGAGGGCTTTGCGACCCTGCCGCTGGTGAAGGTGCTGCGGGAGGGCGGTCTCGTGGGGATGCAGGGGGACCGGGACTTCAGCCTGAACGGGCTGCCCATCCCCTTCTTCGGTCGGGAGGCCTTCTTCCCCCGCGGCCCCTGGGAACTGGCGGCCATGACCGGCGCCGCCATCGTCCCCGCCTTCTTCTTCACCAATGCGGAGCACCGTTTCATGGGGCACTTCGAGGCCCCCATCCATGTGCTCGGCGGACGAGGCGAACGCATGCGGGCCATCGAGACCGGCATGCGGGAGTACGTGGCCCACCTGGAGCAGCTGGTGCGGGAGCACCCCGACCAGTGGTACTGCTTCTACCCCTTCTGGGACGATCCGAAAAGGCAGGCGGAGGCTCAGAAGAGCGAGAGCTGACGGTAGTCGAAGCTTTCGAAGCCCTTGAGGTGGTGCTTCACGATCTCGAAGTTGGCCGACAGGTCGAAGTCCCTCGGCATGATGTAGCTCGGATGGCGCACGGTCACCCGGTCCCGGAAGGCGTGGCTGCCCCCCTTCCCCGTGTCGTGGACGATGGGCTGGATGGGGTAGTTCACCTTGTAGAAGGCCTTGGCGATGAGGGCCGAGCAGATGATCTCCCGGCTGGTGGAACTCCCGAAGTAGAGGGGCTTGCGCCGGAACCGCGCGGGCAGCAGGTGGAAAGGCGTGAGGTAGCGGGCGAGGTCGAAGATGTTGCGCTTGTCGTAGCGCACGCCCAGGTGCCGGAAGACCTCCTCGAGCACCCGGTCCAGGTCCTCCGGGCGCAGGCCATGGGGCCGGCAGATGCGGAGATTGTTGCCTTGGTACTTCGACAGGCTCACGCCGATGACGCCCATCTTCATGTCGCTCTCGATGAGCAGGTTCGCCGCGTCCTGCCCCAGCCGCTCCAGGCTCTCGTCCGCGTAGGGTCCGCCCCAGCGCAGCAGCGCGTCCCCGACGTAGATGGCCGCGTGGCTCCAGGAGCTCTGGGTGAGGTACATGATCACCTGGCTGATCCGCGTGCCGCCCTCCACCAGGACGATGTCGCCGGGCTGGAGGATCTCCTTCAGCCTCGCCATGTCGTTGGGCACCCGGCGCTGGTAGGCCCCCGACGACGAGGTCAGGTAGCCCACCATCCACGCAGCCATGCGGTCCATGAGGCCCATGCCGCTAGGATACGACCCCATGGACCTCCTGCGGCAAACCGCCCACCGCCCCTGGCCGATGCCGGCGGGGCCTTGGGTCATGGCGCAGCGCTGGCACGACCTGCTCTTCGCCCACTGGCGCGTGCCCGAGGAGGCCCTGCGGGTCCACCTGCCCCCCGGCCTGGACCTGGATCTCCGAGAGGACTCCGCCTGGCTCGGGGTGGTGCCCTTTCGGATGAGCGGGATCCGGCCCCGGGGCCTTCCGCCCCTGCCCTGGCTCTCCGCCTTCCCCGAGCTGAACCTGCGCACCTATGTCATCCGGGACGGCCGGCCCGGCGTCTGGTTCTTCAGCCTGGACGCCACCCAGCCCCTGGCCGTGCGCTTCGCCCGCCACGCCTTCCACCTGCCCTACATGGACGCGGCCATGGCCTGCGAGGCGGAGGGCGAGGACATCCACTACCTCAGCCGCCGCATCCACCGTGGAGAACCAGCGGCGGCATTCCAGGGGCGCTACGGGCCCACGGGACCGACGTTCCAGGCGGCACCCGGCAGCCTGGAACACTGGCTTACCGAACGGTACTGCCTCTACGCCGCCGACGAGGCGGGAGGCCTCCTGCGCGCGGAGATCCACCACGTCCCGTGGCCACTCCAGCCCGCCTGGGCCGACATCAGCCTCAACACCATGGCGGCGCCCCTGGGCCTGGAACTCGTCCGCCCCCCGGATTCCATGCTCTTCGCCCGGAGCCTGGACGTGGTGGTCTGGTGGCCCGAAATGGTTTGAGGCCCTAGAACCGGTCCTGGAAGGGCTGCTTACCGTATTTCTGGAAGCGCCGGGTCGTGCGCCACGCGTAAATGCCAGCCACCAGATGGCTGACTCCGGGCACGCGCAGCAGGGGCGCCACCAGCTTCCACCTCGGCATGCGCGCCAACACGTGGGGCAGCAGGCCGGCGCCCTTCCAGACCCGTCTTGTGCCCTCTTCCAGCCCGTGGATGTCGCCGTGGAGGTCCCGGCCCGCGAGTTCCGGCGCGATGGCCACGAGTTCGCGGCTCTGGAGAGGGAAGAAGACCAGCAGGCCGTCCCGGTCGCGGGCCCGCAGACGGTCCATCATCCGGCAGCAGACGCTGCATTCGGCGTCATAGGCGAGGATCAGGATCGGCTTGGGCACATCAGGCGGGAACGGCGGTCGCTGCGGGCGCCAGGACCCTGGCGACGGCGGCGATGGTCTTCAATCCGCGGGGCGGCTCCAGGGCCTTCTGGTAGCGCCGCAGTTCGCCATCGTGGTTGACGACGAAATCCGACTCCTCGAGGTAGTTGGCCACCGGGATCCAGGCCGTGCAGGCTTCGCCGAGGGCGGAAGGGCTGACCTCCAGGGCCAGGCTGAACGGGGCGGCCTTGGCGATCTCCAGCAGCCGGTCGGTCTCCTTCTGGGAACTGAACTCCGCGTCGTGGAGGAAGACCACTGCCTTCACCTCGCCGGACTTCACCAGCTGCTCCAGCTCGTCGAGCTTGGAGAAGCGGTAGCCGCGCTCGGAGAAGCCCCGCCGGTTGAAGACGCCGTCCGCGGAGGTCTGGAACTTGGGGAGCAGGATCTGCAGGAACTTGTCGCCGCTGCCGAACTTCAGGGTTTCCGCAGTGGCCAGCTCGCCCAGGCGCTGGGCGGAATCGCAACCGAAGACGCCCTGGCCCACCACCGCGATGCGGCCGGCGGCCTGCAGCGCCTCGCGTACGGCCTCCAGCGTCGACTCGACGCCGCGCAGCCGGGGCTTCACAGGCCGGCTGGCGGGGTCCGCGGTGAACGCGTGATAGGCGTAGCGTTCCTCGTCGCTGATGAAGTGGGTGCCCAGCTTGCCTTCCTGGGGCCGGGGCCGGAAGCGGTGCACCTTGTTCTGGTCCACGTCCGCCCAGATGGGGCCCGCCAAGGCGCTGAGGCGGCTGATCGTCGCAATGCTCTTGAGGTACCAGACCCGCTTGTTGAAGCGGAAGTCCTTGGAGGTGAGGGCGCCCACCGGGCACAGGTCCACCACATTCCCGGCCCAGGCGTTCTGGTCCATGCTCTTGCCGCTGTAGGTGGTGACCTCCAGGCGGGAACCCCGCTGGGCCACGGTGAGCTCCCAGGTGCCACTGATCTCCTGGGTGAAGCGTACGCAGCGGGTGCAGTGGATGCAGCGGTTCTTGTCGATGACGATCTTGGCGCCGAGGTCCTCGTAGCGGTAGCGGCGCTTCACTTCCGCCATGCGGCTGTCGCCGCTGCCGTACTCGTAGCTGTAGTCCTGGAGCTTGCACTCGCCGGCCTGGTCGCAGATGGGGCAGTCCAGGGGATGGTTGAGGAGGAGGAACTCCATCACCCCGGCCCTAGCGTCCGCTACGGCCGGGGTGTTGGTGAAGATCTCCATCGCCACACCCTCAGGATTGTCTTTGGGAGGGGGTGGAACTGAGGTTGTACAGCTCGTGGCCAGTTTGGGCATGCCCTTGATCTCCACCATGCACATTCGGCAGGTGGCCACCGGCGACAGGGCCGGGTGGTAGCAGTAGTGCGGAATGTCGACGCCCGCCGTCCTGCAGGCGTCCAGCACGAGGGTGCCGACGGGCACTTCCAATTCACGGCCGTTGATCTGGATCTTGGGCATGGCGTCCTCAGCCCTTCAGCTTAATGGAGCGGGGGGCGCAGGGACAGGGCTCCAGCCCGGACCGAAGTCTCAGATTGGCGGGGCCGCCCGGACGCGGCCCTTGGGAGCACCGCTAGAAGTGGATGCTCAGTGCCGCTTCCAGCAGGGTGCCGCTCTTGGTGGCGCCGGCGGCGTTCTTGAACTCGGCCTGGGCGGCGTTGAGGCTCATGGAATAGTGGTTATTGAAGCGGAAGCCCGCCCCGACCACCGGCTTCATGGAGGTGCCGCCGGGCCCCTTCACCTCGACGCGGGTCGAAGTACCGTCTTCATTCGTCACCGTCGAAGTCTGGGTCGCCTTCATGGCCCAGACCCTCAGGCCCGCCTGGAGGTGGAAGCCTTCGAACCAGAGCTTGTGGCGGTAGAAGGCCCCGCCGTAGTAGCCGTCCGTCTTGTTCCGCAAGGTGTAGGTCTTGCTCCCGGAGGTGGCCCCGGGGAAATAGCGGTAGCCGCCCTCGAACTCCACGCTGCCGGATTTCGTCAGGGGATAGGCCCCCCACATGGCGAGTCCATAGTTCTTCTCCTGGCCAAGGCCTGCGTCCACGGCGCCACTGTAGGAGCCCGCCACCAGGCGGAAGCCGGTGCTCCAGGGTTCCTGGGCGTGGGCGGTGGGACCGATGACAGCCATGGGGACCGCCAGCAGGAGGGCGAGGCGGAGACCGGATCGGGAGGCGTGGCGGGTCATGGATGGCTCCAAGGGGATGGTCCAGCATCCCGGAAGCTCCGATGGAATGCCATACCGCGATGCATGCGCCCGGCAAACCAGCGGTTCCCGGGAAGGGGCCCTCATGGGAAAATGACCGATTCGGAGATGCGCCATGTCGACGGCCCTGCTTTCGGTCTATGACAAAACCGGCCTAGTGGATCTGGGCCGGGGCCTGGCCAGGCTGGGCTGGACCCTCCTGGCCACGGGAGGAACCCTGAAGGCCCTCCGGGAGGCGAGACTGGCTGTGACCGAGGTCGCGGACTACACCGGCGCGGCGGAATGCTTCGACGGCCGGGTGAAGACCCTGCATCCGAAAATCCACGGCGGCCTGCTCTTCCGGCGGGACCTCCCCGCCCACGTGGCGGACGCGCAGGCCCAGGGCATCGGCCCCATCGATCTGGTGGTGGTGAACCTCTATCCGTTCGAAGCCACCATCCGGAAGCCTGGAGCGGCCTTCGAGGAATGCATCGAGCAGATCGACATCGGCGGTCCCAGCATGCTGCGCAGCGCCGCCAAGAACCACGCGTCCGTCACCGTCCTGACGGATCCGGGCCAGTACCCGGGCTTCCTCGGCCGGCTCGAGGCGGGCACCTGGGACGCCGCGGACCGCCGCGCCTGCGCCCTGGAGGTCTTCCGCCGCACCGCGGCCTACGACGGCGCCATCGCCGCGTGGCTCGAGGGCCAGGGGGCCGCACCCGGCGGTGAACTGCCCGCCAGCCTGGACCTGCACCTGGCCTCCCGGCAGGGACTCCGCTACGGCGAGAACCCGCACCAGCCCGCGGGCTTCTTCGTGCAGCCCGGCGCCGCCGTGGAGGGCGTCGCCGCCTGCGAGCAGCTGCAGGGCAAGGAGCTGAGCTTCAACAATCTGCTCGACGCGGATGCCACCGCCCGGCTGGTCTGGCAGTTCGAGGCCCCTGCGTGCGTCATCGTGAAGCACAACAACCCCTGCGGCGCCGCCGTGGGCGCCCACGCCCTCGAAGCCTTCTCCAAGGCCCAGGCCGGCGATCCCCTCAGCAGCTTCGGCGGCATCGTGGCCTTCAACCGGCCCGTCGGCATCGACCTTGCGAAGGCCATGGCCCCCAGCTTCTGGGAAGTCATCCTCGCCCCGGAGTTCACCGACGACGCCCTGCAGGCCCTCGCGTCGAAGAAGCAGCTGCGCCTGCTGCGCACCCCGAAGCGCTGGCCTTCCGCCTCCTCGGGTCTGGATCTCCGGAGCATCGGGGGCGGCTTCCTCGTGCAGCGGCCCGACGACGCCTTCGCCCCCTTCGAAGCCTGGGAGCTCAAGTCCAACGGCCCGGGCCCCAAGCCCATGAAGGAAGACCTGCTCCTGGCGCAGAAGCTCGCCAAGGCGGTAAAGTCCAACGCCATCGTGCTGGTGAAGGAGGGTGCCTCCGTGGGCATCGGCGCGGGGCAGATGAGCCGGGTCGACAGCGTGGAGATCGCCTGCCGCAAGGCCGGGGACCGCGCGAAGGGCGCGGTGCTCGGCAGTGACGCCTTCTTCCCCTTCGCCGATGGTCTGGAGCTGGCCGCCAAGGCCGGCGTCACCGCCTTCGTGGAACCCGGCGGATCCTTGCGGGACGACGAGGTGATCGCCGCGGCCCAGAAGCTGGGCGTCTGGCTCTTCTTCACCGGCATGCGGCATTTTCGGCATTGATGGGCGGGGGTTCCGCGCTGCGCGCATACCCCCGCACCCCCGCGCTCGGAACGGGCGGAGCCCGTTCTTCGCTTCCTTCTCACACCCGCTTCTCGAATCCGTGGAACAACAATGAAAACCTCCGAACTCCGCACGCGCTTCCTCGAATACTTCGAGAAGCAGAACCATCGCCGGGTGGCGTCCAGCTCCGTGGTGGGGCCCGCCGACGACCCTACGGTGATGTGGACCAACTCGGGGATGATCCAGTTCAAGGACGTCTTCCTGGGCAAGGAGAATCGGGACTACACCCGCGCCACGACTTCGCAGAAATGCCTCCGCGCCGGCGGCAAGCACAACGACCTGGACCAGGTGGGCTTCACGGCGCGCCACCACACCTTCTTCGAGATGCTCGGCAACTTCAGCTTCGGCGACTACTTCAAGGCCGACGCCATCCGCTTCGCCTGGGAGCTGGTGACCGGGCCCCTCGACCAGGGCTGCCTTGGCATCGACCCCTCCCGCCTCTGGGTCACGGTCTTCGAAGGCGCCGATGGCGTGCCGGCGGATGTGGAGGCTGAGGAATTGTGGAAGCAGGCCGGTGTCCCCGCGAACCGCATCCGGCGCTACGGGAAGAAGGACAATTTCTGGCAGATGGGCGATACGGGCCCCTGTGGACCCTGCTCGGAGATCTTCTACGACCGCGGCGAGAAGTACGCCGGCGACGCCACTCCGAACGGCGAAGGCGACCGGGTCATGGAGATCTGGAACCTGGTCTTCATGCAGTACGAACGGGACGCCGGAGGCAAGCTCACGCCCCTGCCCAAGCCCAGCATCGATACGGGCATGGGCCTGGAGCGCACGGCATCAATTCTTCAGGGCGTAGACAGCAACTATGAGATCGACCTCTTCGCACCGATTTTCGAAGCGATCTGGGCGAACACGAAGCTGAGCCTGGAACAGCGCGCCGAGCACACCAACCGCACGGCCAGCCAGGTGGTCGCCGACCACATCCGCGCCGCCACCTTCATGACCTTCGACGGCGTCGTGCCCAGCAACGAGGGCCGTGGCTACGTGCTGCGCAAGATCGTCCGCCGCGCCCTGCGCTTCGGCAAGAAGCTGGGCATCGAGGGCACCTTTTTCGCGGAACTGGTCAACGCGATGCCGCACGCCATGGGCGACGCCTATCCAGAGTTGAGGGGCGAACTGAAGCGCATTTACGACGTTCTGCATCGGGAGGAGAAGCAGTTCTCCGTCACCCTGAACGCCGGCCTGAAGCAGCTGGAAGCCTGCGATGTGTCCACGGGAGCCCTATCTGGATCCGACATCTTCAAGCTCTACGACACCTTCGGCTTCCCCACGGACCTGGTGGAGGACTGGTGCCGGGAGCGCGGTCTCGCCTGCGATCTCGAAGGTTTCCAGAAGGAGCTCGCGGAGCAGAAGGCCAAGGGCCGCGCCGCGATGAAGACCCACGACCAACGCCTGCAGGGCGATTTCGCCATTCTCGCGGATCTGCCGGCCACGGAGTTCCTGGGCTACGAGGGCACCGAGGCCGACGCCACGGTGGTGGCCCTCTTCGATGCGGCCAACAAGCGCGTGGCCTCCCTCAAAGGCGAAGGTTCCGTGCTGCTGGACCGCACGCCCTTCTACGCCATGGGTGGCGGCCAGGTGGGCGACACGGGAAGACTCTCGTTCGAGGGCGGAGCCGCGGAAGTGCTCGATTGCACCACGCCGGCGGCCAAGCGCAGCCTTCATAAGGTCCTTGTGAATGGTGAGCTCAAGGAAGGCGCCAAGGTCCACGCCGCGGTGGACGCCGCCCGCCGCGCCCGCATCCGCGCCCACCACACGGCCACCCACCTGCTCCACGCCGCGCTGCGGGAGGTGCTCGGCACCCACGTGAAGCAGGCGGGCAGCGTGGTGGATGATGCGCGCCTGCGCTTCGACTTTTCCCACTTCGCCCCCATCGAGCCCGAGCAGATGGCGGAGATCGAGCGGCTCGTGAATGACCAGGCCCTGCAGGCCCGGCCCACCCACACCGCCGAGATGCCCATCGACGAGGCCCTGGCGGCCGGCGCCATGGCCCTTTTCGGAGAGAAATACGGCGATCGCGTGCGCGTGATGTCCGTGCCGGGCTTCAGCGTGGAGCTTTGCGGCGGCACCCACGTCGCCAGCACCGGCGAGATCGGCCTCGTGAAGGTCACTTCGGAGGGTGCCGTGGCCAGCGGTGTTCGGCGCATCGAAGCGGTCGCGGGCGCCGCGACCCTCGAGCTGCTCCAGTCCGACGAGGCCATGCTGGCCCGCCTCGCCCGCGCCGCCAACACGGGCCGGGAGCAACTCATCGACGTCCTGGCCGCCAAGGAGACCCGCATCACGCAGCTGGAACGTGAGCTCAAGGAAGCCAAGCTCAAGGCCGCCAGCGGCGGCGGCAGCGCCGAACAGGTGGAGCAGGTGAACGGCTGCAGTCTCGTCACCGCCAAGGTCGAAGGCCTCGAAGGCAACGCCCTCCGCGAGCTCATGGATCAGGTGCGCACCCGCCATCGGGAGGCGGTCATCGCGCTGGCGTCGATCACGGACGGGAAGGTGTCCATCCTCGTCAGCGTGGCGCCCACCCTCGCCCCCGACGCGGGCCAGCTCCTCAAGGCCATGGCCGCCCACGTGGACGGCCGCGGCGGCGGGAAAAAGGACCTGGCCCAGGGCGGCGGTACGAACCCTGGCGGCCTCGACGCCGCCTTTGCCGCCCTGAAGGCCGCGCTCTAACCCGATGCTTCCGGTCCCCTGGTGGCTGCCGGCCCTGATCCTCGGGGCCGCGCGGCTGTTGTGGCCGCAGCAGCCCTTCATCGCCGTGCTGGCCTATCACGGGACCTGCCTGCTGGGATTGAAGGGCCCTTTCACCTGGGGACGGCTTGGTCGGCGGGAAGGGCTGTTCCTGCTCCTCGCCTTCGCCGCCCTGCCCCTGCTGCTCCTGCTGCCCGCCCTGCCCTTCTTCCCGAAGGCCCAGGTCAACGCCCTGCTCGCCGGCTGGCCTGGCGGCCTCTGGGCCTGGGCCGCCTACTCGTTCCTCTTCAACGTCCTCATCGAGGAGGCCTTCTGGCGGGGCACGGTGCTCCGGCGCCACGGCTGGCCCCCGTGGGGCCATGGCCTCGCCTTCGGGCTGCACCACGGCGTGGCCGCGGCCATCTCCCTGCCCTGGCCCTGGTTCCTGCCGGCCTGGGCAGCCACCGCGACCGCGGGGACCTTCTGGGCCGCATCGGCGCGGCGCCGGGGCGGCCTGGGCTTTCCCATGCTCACCCATCTCTGGGCGGACGCGGCCCTCGTGCTCCTGGTCGCGTCTCAGTGCTGAGCACCGGATCTCACTCGTCAGCGTAGACCGTGATCCCGTAGTGCTCGGCATCCCGGGGCGGCGCGCTGTTCCAGCGGCCGTAGGCGTGGCTCCCATCGGTGTGGTAGTGCACCGTGTAGGTGCCCGCGGGCAGGGCGAGCACCTGGTCCTGCATCCGGTTCTTCCGGGCGCCGCCGGCGTGCACGGTGGCCCGGGGCGCCATGGTCCAGACCTTGGTCCCAGCGCTATCGGTGATCCAGGCCCCGTCGGCCATCTCGTCGTCGTCCGCCTCGCCCAGGGCGTAAATGCGCACGGAGGCAGGCCTGGCGAGGGTGAAGGCGGCATCCTCCCGCCGGTCGTTGCCGACCTTGACCAGGGCGGCGAGCACCTTCCCCGGCTCGCGGGCGGGGCTGAGGGCGAAGGCGCTGGCATCGCCCTCCTTCGGCAGCGAAAGGATCAGCCCGTAGCGCAGGGGATCGCAGGGCGGCGCGGCGTTCCAGTGGGCGGGGGAGTGGGAGCCGTCGGTGGTGTAGCCTGCGATGTATTCCCCCGCCGGCAGGGTGAGGGTCTGCACCTGGCGCCGGTTCTTCTCCGCGCCGCCGGCGTAGTCCGCGGTGGCGCCGTTCATCTCCCAGACCACCTTCCGGCTGCGGGCGTCCATGATCCAGCCCGAGTCCGCCAAGGCATCCCCTGACTCGCGCTCGCCCTGGCAGTAGATGTGCATCGTGACGGGCCGGCTCACCTTGAAGGTCCCGCGGACCTCGCCACCATCCTGGGTGGCCAGCAGGGCCAGCACCTCCCCGCGCCAGGCCACCGGGGCCTGGGCGGTCCGCACCTCCGCCGCCTCGCCGCTCCGGGCGTAGAGCTCCATGCCGTAGTAGGCGGCCCGGGCCTTCCAGTCCGCGACGCGCCCCGGGGAGAGCGACTCGGCGATGGCGCGGAAGCCGAACTTGTCGTCGTCCTTGGCCGCGGCCGCACCCTGGAGGCGCCGGCGGTCGATGTCCCGGGTGCCGTGGGAGAGGGGACCCGTCCACCCGAACCCGTGATTGCTGAAATAGGCCTCGTAGGTGCCGGCCTTCAATTCGAGGTACTGGTCCGCGACCTGATAGTCGCCCTCCGCCTTGGCGTTCCGGCCATCCATCTGCCAGACCACCTCCCGGGAGGCGGCGTCGAGGATCCAGCCGGAGGCGAAGAAGGACCGGTGGTCCCGGCCGCCCCCTTTGGCGTAGACGTGCACCCGCATGGCTTTCGGCAGCGTGAAGGTGCGCGCCTGTACCTCGGTCCTCACCGTGTCCTTCAGGGAGACGAAGGGGGCTTCCTGGCCGTGGGCCGGAGCGGTGGCGACAGCCAAGAGAACCACCAGACCCAGACTGGGCAGGGAGAGCAGGGGGAAGAGAAATCAAGGACTCGCATGCAAGCTCCTGGAGGAACACCTCCAACCTAGGCCGGAAGCCCCCGCGCTGTCCCCATCGGATCGGTCAACGGCGCCCCAGGGCCGGCGACCGCAGGCCCTGGGGGGAGGACCAGGACAAGGGCGGGCAGAACTCGCATCATGGAGCACCCCATCCACTGGAGAGTGGTCCATCCTGCCCCGCGGCAAGCCCGGAGGTTCCATGCGCATCATCACCAGCCTCGCCCTGGCCGCCTGCCTGGCCGGTCCCGCCCTGGCCGCCCAGGCCCCGCCGGCCCGCAGGCCGGTCCACACCTTCAGCATCGTGGCCCGGGACCCGCGGACCGGGGACCTTGGCGTCGCCGTCCAGAGCCACTGGTTCAGCGTGGGGAGCGTCGTGACCTGGGCGGAAGCCGGAGTCGGCGCCGTCGCCACCCAGAGCTTTTCCGATCCCCGCTACGGCGCGCTCGGCCTGGAGATGCTGCGGGCGGGCCACGGTGCGCCGGACGCGTTGCGGGGTCTCCTCGCCGCCGACGCGGACCGGGAGGTGCGGCAGGTGGCCATGGTGGACGCCTCGGGCCGGGTGGCCGCCCACACCGGCGCCCGCTGCATCCAGGCGGCGGGCCACGAGACCGGCGACCAGTTCAGCTGCGAAGCCAACCTCATGGACAAGGCCACGGTCTGGCCCGCCATGGCCAGGGCCTACCGGGAGGCTCTGAAAGATGACCGGCTGGACCTCGCCGATCGTCTACTGGCGGCCCTTCGCGCCGCCCAGGCCGAAGGCGGCGACATCCGCGGCCAGCAGAGCGCGGCGCTCCTCATCGTGAAGGCCAAGTCCTCGGGGAAACCCTGGGAGGACCGTGTCTTCGACCTGCGGGTGGAGGACCACGCCGATCCCATCGGGGAGCTGTCGCGTCTCGTGAAGCTGCGCCGTGCCTACATCCTCATGGACCAGGGCGACGGGTTCGTCACCGCGCAGAAGTGGGAGGAGGCCCGGGCCGCCTACGAAGGCGCCGGCTGGCGCCGGGCGTCGTGGAGATGCCGTTCTGGCAGGCCGTGGCCCTCGCCAGCGCTGGCAAGGCCGAGGACGCCATGCCGATCTTCAAGCGGGTCTTCGCCCTCGAGCCCGTCTGGCGGCGGCTGGTGCCCAGGCTGGCGGAGGTCGGCCAGCTCCCCAAGGACGATGCCCTTCTCAAGCGCATCCAATCCCAATGATTGGAGACTGGACAGGGCGGCCTCGCGGGAGTTGAATCAGCCACACCTTCCCTCAAGCCCCCGGAGTCCGGCCGTGTCCTGGTTCCTCCCTTCCGCCCCCATGCCGGCCCTGCGCCCGGGCGACGCCTGAGCCATGCCGCTGCCCCTGGCCTCCCTCGCGCTGCCCGCGCTCCTGGCCGGCGGCAGCTCCGGGCAGGATGCCCAGCCCGAGTACGCCATCAAGGCCCGCTTCCTGCTGCAGTTCCCGGAGTTCGTCGCCTGGCCGCCGGAGGCGGGCCTGGGGGATCCGGCGAAACCCTTCGTCATCCTCGTCCTCGGCGCCTCGCCCTTCGAAGGCTTTCTCGACACCGTGGCCGCGGGCCGGAAAGTGAAGGGCCACCCGGTCAAGGTCGTCTACGGGATGGACCTCGCCAGGCTCGATGACTGCCACATGGTCTTCCTCTGCGCCAGCGAAGGCGGCCGCCTCAAGGACGTGCTGGCCCACCTCGGCGCCCGCGCGGTGCTCACCGTGGCGGATACCGAGGGCCTCGACCGCAAGGGCGTGATGATCAACCTCACCGTGGAGAACAGCCTTCCGCGCTTCAACATCAACCTCGGCACCGCCCGGTACGCCGGCCTCGGCATCAGCGCCCAGCTCCTCAGCCTCGCCCGAAAGGTGTACTAGCGATGGCCCGCTTCCAGGACTTCTCCATCCGCCGCAAGCTCTCCCTCGGGATGACCCTGGTGGCGGCGGTGGCCCTGGTCCTCGCCGCCCTCGCCTCCCTGAGCTACGAGGCCCACAGCTTCCGGGTTTCGAAGGTCCGCCAGCTCACCGCCATCGCCGAGGTCATCGGCCAGAACAGCCGGGCCGCCCTGGCCTTCAACGACCCCAACGCCGAAGCCCTGATCCTCGAGTCCTTGAAGGGCATCACCGGCGTCGAGCGCGCCTGCGTCTTCGACGCCTCGAACCGGGCCTTCGCCGATTTCCCCGCCACACCGGCAGCCCCCGCCCCGGCGCCTTCCGGAGGCAACCGCTTCGCGTTCCGCGAAGGTGCCCTCGAAGTCTTCCATGAGGTGCGCCAGGAATCCGGCCTCCTCGGCACCGTGTACCTCCGTTCGGACCTGAAGGACCTCTGGCGCGCCATGGCCTGGAACCTCTGTTTCAACCTGGGGATCCTGGCGGGCCTGGTGCTGCTCGCCTACGCGATCTCCAACCGGTTCCAGGGCCTCATCACCGCGCCCCTCCTGGACCTCGCCAAGCTCGCCCGGCGGGTCTCGGACGAGAAGGACTACAGCGTGCGCGCCGCCGGGCGCGGCAAGGACGAGATCGGCTCCCTGGTGGACGCCGTGAACGACATGCTGCGGGAGATCCAGGCCCGGGACGACCAGCTGCTGGACTACCACGAGCACCTGGAGGACCAGGTGGCCCTGCGCACGGAGGAACTGCTCCAGAGCAACCGGGAGCTCATGGTGGCCAAGCAGCGCGCCGAAGAGGTGAGCCGGGCGAAGAGCGCCTTCCTGGCGAACATGAGCCACGAGCTGCGGACGCCCCTGAACGCGATCCTGCTCTACAGCGAACTGCTCCAGGAGGATGCCCAGGCGCAGGGGCGGGACTCGGACCTCGTCGACCTGCAGCGGATCAATGCCTCCGGCCTCCACCTGCTGGCCCTCATCAACGACGTGCTCGACCTTTCAAAGGTCGAGGCCGGCAAGATGACCCTTTCCCTCGAGCCCATGCTCCTCGGGCCTCTGGTCGAGGAGTGCCTGCAGACCATCCAGCCCCTCGCGGAGAAGAACGCCAATGTCCTCCGCGCGGCCTTCCCCGAGCACCATCCAGCCTTCCTGGGGGATGCCACCAAGCTTCGCCAAGCCCTGTTCAACCTGCTTTCGAACGCCTGCAAGTTCACGGAGAAGGGCCGCGTCGACCTGACGGTGACGGCGTCGGTCCGGGCCGGCGCATCCTGGCTCCGCTTCGAAGTAAGGGATTCGGGCATCGGCATGACGCCGCCGCAGCTCGAGCGGATCTTCCAGGAATTCACCCAGGCCGAAGAGGGCACCTCCAAGCGCTTCGGCGGCACGGGGCTGGGGCTCACCCTGAGCCGCAGGCTCTGCCAGCTCATGGGCGGCGACATCTCCGTGGTCAGCGAGCCCGGCAAGGGCAGCACCTTCGCCATCGAAATCCCCGCGCCGGTGGCGGCCCCCCGGCGGCCCGCCCACGCCTCCCCGGACACCGCCATCCGCAGGATCCTGGTGGCGGTGGAGGATCTCTCGGTGCCGGACGCCATCGCCCAGCGCCTCCACGAGGCGGGCTTCGTCCTGGGGGCCTCCGGCCCCGGCGATGGCACCCTCGCCTTCTTCCGTGGCGACCGGCCGGATCCGATCCTGCTGGACGTCGCGCCGCCCGCCCCCGCCGACGGGGGGCTGCTCGGGGAAGTCCAGCGCCGGCCCGACTGGCGTGAGCTGCCCTGCCTCGTGGTGGCTTCGACGGCCCTGGGCGCGGAGGAACAGATGCGGCTGGCGGAAGCCGGGGTGGTGCTGGTCGTCGACGCGGCTTCCCAGCCCCTCGAGGCGCTGCTGGCGACGGTGGCGGCGGTGCTCCAGACCGCCGCCGGGAAGGCGCCCCATGCGTAGGCTGCTGCTCATCGAGGACAACGACCTCAACCGCGACGCCCTCGGCCGGCTTCTGGCGCGGCAGGGCTTCAAGGTCCTGCCGGCCCGGGACGGGGCCGAAGGCGTGGAGCTGGCCCTCCAGGAGCGGCCGGACCTGATCCTCATGGACCTGGGGCTGCCCCTCATCGATGGCCACGAGGCCACCCGGCTGCTCCGCGCCACGCCCGCCACCGCCGGGATCCCCATCATCGCCCTCACCGCCCACGCCATGGACACGGACCGGGAGGCCGCCCTCGCCTCGGGCTGCGACGCGTTCGAAACCAAGCCCGTGGTGGTGGCGCGGCTCGTCCAGACCATCGAAGCCCTCCTCGCCGGCGACCGCCGGACGCAGGTCGTGAAGCCCGGGCCGCCGCCCGCCAAGGAGGATGGATGAAAGCGCCGCGCGCAGCCTTCTTCGCAGGGTGGTGCCTGGTACCGGCCTTCCTGGCGGCGCAGGGCGCCCCGGGCCAGCCCGGGGAGGACAAGGTCCTCAAGGACCTGCTGGAACTGATGAACACCCCGGTGGTGTCCGCCTCCCGCACCCCGGAGCGCCTCATCGACGCGCCGGCCACGGTCATCGTGCTGTCCCGGTCCGACCTGGAAGGCCGCGGCTATACGGAACTCAGCCAGATCCTCGACGACCTGCCGGGCATGGAGGTCGTGCGCAGCTACGGCGCCAACTATTTCAAGAACTACTGGCGGGGCTACCGCAACGACATCGGCGATCCCTTCCTCGTGATGGTCGACGGGGTGGCCTTCAACCACCTCTGGTTCAACACCGCCGACACGCCCCTGGTGAGCTACCCCATCGCGGCGGTCGAACGGGTGGAGGTCGTGTACGGGCCGGCCTCGGCGGTCTACGGGACCAACGCCTTCATGGGGGTCATCAACCTCATCACCCGCAAAGCCCCGCCCGGCAACGGCGCCACCGTCCGGGGCACCTTGACCACCGGCAGCTTCGGCGCCCGGGTCGCCGACCTGCAGGCCCTCGTCCGGTCCGGGGAGCTGACCTTCTCCCTGGCGGCGCGTTCTGACAAGGGCGGCCTGGACGAGGACGCGGCGGAGCGCTACGAGTACACCCGATCCCGCTACTACGCCGACCGCGGACTCTGGGGCAGCGTGGTGGACGACGGCGGCCGCGCGGGGAGCGCCCAATCCGACCACCAGCACGGCGCCCTGGACCTCCGCGTCGCCTGGGGCGCCACCGAGTTCGGCCTCCAGCGGCTGTGGACCTCCAACGGCTACGGCACGGCCTACGCCGCCGACCAGTCCCAGGCCATCGGGAAGTGGATCCGGCCCGAGCTCTCCTTCCACCTGAAGCAGGGCCTGACCTTCGGCGACCGGATCGCCTCCACCCTGCTGCTCCGCTACCGGCGCAGCGACGTGGACGACGGGTCCTTCGACGTGGAGTCCTACTACGGCTACGGCAGTGGCGCCGCCACGGTGCTCACCCACTACGAAGTGCTGAATTCGAGCCTCGCCTTCACCCAGGATTTCGAGATCAAGGTCAACGACCGCCTGGCGCTGAACACAGGGCTCCGTTTCGAGCAGAAGACACTGCAGAAGTCCTATGCCACCGCCACCGGCGGCGCGAAGCCCACGGGCTCCCTGGGGGACGCCAACCACTTCGCGGTGTCCGACCGGGGCCTCTACCTCCAGGCCCGCTACACCCTCAACCCCTCGAACCGCTTCTTCGCCGGCCTGCGCTCGGACCACAACTCGGTCTACGGCGCCGCCAACACGGTGCGCGGCGGGTATGTGGGGAACTTCGGCCCCTGGGGCCTGAAGGCCCTCTACGGCCAGGCCTACCAGGAGCCCACGGCGCGGCTCCTCTACGGCGCCACCTCCGGCACCGGTTCCAACACCGGGCTGCGCCCGGAGACCTCGAACACGGCGGAGATCAGCGGAACCTACACCCAGCCGGCCCTCAGCCTCTCCCTTTCCGTCTATGCCGTCACGAACCACGGCCGCATCCAGAAAGTGGGGGACGAGGTGGTGAACAGCGGCGACCAGGACGTGCGGGGGATGGACGTCGGCGTGCAGTGGCTGGTGCCCGCCCGGGGCGTGGTGAACCAGTGGAAGGTCTGGGGCTGGTATTCGAGGATCTTCCGGGCCGAGGACATCGCCGGCCACACCGGCGCGGAGCAGCGCACCCGGAGCGGGGATCTGGCGGACGACAAGGTCTGGGTCGGAACGACCCTCACCTTCCGCACACGCCTCAGCCTCAGCCTGACGGGGCGCATCATCGGCCCGCGGCCGACGGTGCAAAGCAACCCGATCCGGGAGGTCCCCGGCTACGCCACCTTCGACCTGGCCCTGGCCGGGCGGGACCTCTGGAAGAAGGGTCTGGGCCTCTCCCTGCGGGTCGCGAACCTCACCGGCAAGGACTACTTCCACCCCGGATTGCGGGACGCCGGTGCGGGGACCCGGCCCGGCGGCTTCGATGCCGCGGGGCTCTGGTCCGGCTCGGCCAGCTACTACAACTCCCTGCTCCCCCAGCCCGGCCGGTCGGTACAGCTTTCGCTGAACCTCGCCTTCTAGCGCTCCGGCAGGAACACGCGCACTTCGGACCAAACTTCCCGGACCGCCGCGCAGCCCGCCGGGAAGTGGGCGGCGAAATCGGCGCGGAGGGCGGAGGCGTGATCCTCGAGGTAGCGCTCGAGGTCCGGCCGCGAGGCGGCTTCATAGCGGGTCCGGAACCGGGTTTCGGAGGCCCGTTCGAAGCGGATCGCCTGGAAGCAGCCCGTGGCCAGGATCTCGGGGATGTGCCGGTCCAGCATGTAGCGCAGGAAGGCGTCCGCCAACCCGGCCTCGACGTCCACCGCGACCTCGTACGCCGTCATGGGGGCCTACCTTTCCGGAAAGTGCACCGCGAACACCCGGAGGGCGAGGACCTCAGAGGAGGCTCAGAACCCAGGTGCGCATCAAATGGCCTTGCCCGGGCTGTCCGCTCCCGGGGCGGCTGCTGCTGCGGCGGGGAAGTACACGGAGAAGCAGCTCCCCCGCCCCGGTTCGGATTCGGCCCGGACGCCCCCTCGATGGCCCTTGACGATGCCGAGAATGGCCGAGAGGCCAAGCCCCCGGCCCTGGAACTTCGTCGAGAAGAACGGCTCGAAAACGCGGGCCAGGGTGGCCTTGTCCATGCCCGGTCCGTTGTCGCGCACCTCGAGCCGGACGAAGACTCCCGGGGCGAGGGACTGCCCCGGCAGCAGACTGGCGAGGTCCTCCGCGGCGAGGTGCAGGGGCGTCGTGGTGATGCGCACCCAGCCGGGCCGGTCGGCGATGGCCTCCGCGGCATTGATCAGCAGGTTCGCGAGCACCTGCTGGATCTGGACGTGGTCGCCGTCCACCGCCGGCAACTCGGGCACCAGATCGAGTTCCAGAGCCACGTTCCTCGGCAGGGTCGCTTCGAGGAGCTGAAGGGTCTCCCGGACTTCCATGCTGAGGTCCAGGGGATCCTGGTGGAACTGTCCGCGGCCCGTGTAGGCCATCAGCTGCCGGGTCAGGTCCGAAGCCCGGTGCGCGCCTTTCTGCACCGCCTGGACGTGGAGGGCGAGGGGATGGTCAGGGCCCAGCTCGTCCAACACGACGCCGGCGTTGCCAAGGATCCCCATGAGCAGGTTGTTGAAGTCGTGGGCGATGCCGCTGGCCATGACGCCTAGGCTCTCCATCTTCTGGGCCTCGAAGAGCTGGCGCTCCAGGACCGCCTTTTCCTGGCTGGCCTGGCGGGCCTCCGTGCGGTCCCGCAGCACCACCTGCATCAGGGTCCGCCCATCCTTGTACAAGGGCGCGACGCTCAGCTCCGTGTGGATCAGGGAACCGTCCTTCCGGTAGGCGGAGAAATCGAAGCCGCCGCTGCGCCCCCTCCCGGCCAAGGCGGGTGAGCTCCCGGAGCACGTCCCGGGTGAGCCTGCCGTCCGGCTGGATCTCGGGGCTCGAGAAGCCCGCGCGCTTTCCAACGATCTCCTCCCGCGTGAAGCCGAAGAGGTCGCAGGCCGCGTCGTTCGCCCGTACCCAGGTGCCGTCCAGCTCGCCGATCAGGATGGCTTCCGCGGCCTGGTCGAAGAGCTGGCGGTACTCGGCCTCCCGCGCCGCGACTTCGCCGAGGGCACGGAGCCGGCTGAGGGCGAGGCCCGCGGAGGTGGACAGGCTGTGCAGGGCGCTGATCTGCTCCTCGGAAAGGCTCGAAGGTGGGTTCCTCCCCGAAGGTACCGCCGAAGAGGGCACCGATGGCTTCGCCCCCCTGCACCAGCGGCACCGCCACGAGGGAGCGGTGCGGCACCCGTTGCAGGTAGGCGGAGGGAAACTCGGGGAGGTCGCGGCAGTCCGCAATCCAGATGGAGGCCCGGTTCAGGTGGAGCGCCTCCCGCATCGGGTACTCGTCCAGAGGAATCGGCGCACGGATCTGGACTTCGGAAAACCGCTCCAGGAGCTCCGGCGACCACGCGGTGGTCAGGCTCGACCGGGTCTCGGCATCGAAGCGGTTATGCCACCAGTGGGGCAGGCCCGTGAGGTTGCGGGCTCCCTGGAACAGCGCCTGGAGCAGCTCGCCTTCGTTCTGGGCCAGGGAGAAGGCCTGGGCGGCCTCGGAGAGGAGGCGGGCCTGCTCCACTGACCGCTGCAAGGCCTCCTGGGCCGCCAGGCGGGGGCGCAGGTCCTGGAACACGCCGAGGATGGCTGGGCGCCCCTCGAAGGCCACCTTCGAGCCCTGCACTTCCACGGGCACCGCGGTCCCGTCCCGGTGGAGGACCCGGAAGGTGGACCGGATCGAAGCCACTTCCCCTTCGAGCCGGCGCCGCAGGTTTTCCGCGACGAAAGGCATGTCCTCCGGGTGGATCACCTCAGCGACCGGCAGGCCCACGCCAGAGCCCGGCGCGTAGCCGATCAGGGCTTCCAGGGCCGGGCTCGTGTAGCGGAAGACCCCGTCCTGGATCAGGTAGACCCCCTGGAGGCTTTCCTCCACGAGGGTCCGATAGAGGGCTTCCGACTGGGTGCGCTGGGCGAGTTCCTCCTGCAGGCGGGCGTCCAGGTCGGCGCGCTCCAGGGCCATGGCGGCAAGGCTCGCGAAGAACTCCATCTGCGCCCTCGCGTGGGGGGACGGCTCCCCCAGGGCGTGGCGGGTCGCGGTGAAGGCGCCGAGCACCACGCCGCGGTGGCTCTTGAGGGGTACGGAAACGCTGGAATGGAAGCCGGCCTCGAGAAAACGCCGTTTCGCCTCCTCCGCCCTCGGAAAGGCCTGGATATCGGATACCACCACGGTCTCGCCCCGGGCGGCGGCCTCACCGCTGAGGGCCCGGCCCTCCCCCTCGAGGGGGATCTCCTCGAAGAGCGCCACCAGTTCCGGGTTCAGCCCGGTGTGCGCGAGCCGCCGGAGCACGCCATCCTTCGCGTCCAGGCGGTAGATCTCGCAGGCGTCGATGTGGGCGGCGCCGGACACCATGCCCATGAGGACGCTGAGCAGCCGGTCGAAGTCCTGGTCCTGGGCCACCTCCGTGGCGGCGGCCTGGAAGTCCAGGAGCTGGAGGTTCAGCTGCTCCGCATGGGCCACCTGGGCCTCGAGCTGCTTCTGGGCCACCAGCCGGTTCCAGGCCAGGGATGCCACCCGCGCGAGGTTCTGGAGGCTGGCGAACTGGGCATCGGAAGGATCGAGCGCCGGCTCGTTCACGAAGGCCACGGCGAAGAGGACCCCGGCGACCCGGCCCTCCCCCAGCAGGGGCACGCCCAGGAAGGAGCGGACCCCGAAGGTCTCCACGAATTGCGGATTCAGGTGCTGCGTCTCCACCTGGCTGTCCCGGACGAAGCTGAGCTGCTTGTCGTGGTAGAGCACCTTGCTGAAGGGGGAGTCCAGGATCGGCAGATGCATGCCCTGGATGGCGTCCAGGAACCGGGCATGGAGGGCCGGCGTGAAGGCCAGCAGCTCGACTTCCCTCGGGGGATCGCCGGGCAGCACCTTTCCGACGGTCCAGTGCGGACACTCGAGGATGGCCCCGGCCCGGCCGAGGAGCACCTGCATCAACTCTTCCTGGGAATGACAGAGGCTGAGGGCGAGGATCCCCTCGGCCAGGGTCCGGTTCTGGAAGGAGGTCTCCGTGGCCCGGGCCGAGATGAGCCGCTCCTCGCTGATGTCCCGGCCCCAGCAATAGAGGCGGCGACCCGCCGCAGTGTCCACGGGAATGCAGGTCTGCCGGACGGGGACGGCCACGCCATCCATCCTTGTCCAGGCGTCCTCCGCCGTGAGTCCCTGGGGGTTGCCCAGCCGGCGGTCCAGCCATTCCCGGCGCTCGACCTCCTCCAGGCCGTGGAGCAGGTCAGGGAACCAGCGCCCGAGGGCTTCGCCCTTCGCGAGCCCCGCGGTGCGGTGGAAGCACCGGTTCGCCGACACGATGGTCCCGTCCTCGTCCATCACCACGAGGTTGATGGACGGGCTCTCCGCGTAGATCTCCTCGATGCTCGGGTGGTTCGGATCGGCCATGGTGTGGTGTGCTGGGCCGGAGGGCGGGCCGGAGGGGTGTGCCCCGCGAGGCCGGAGGGGCTAGCGGGCGTACTCCACGGCCCGGGTCTCGCGCATGACGGTGACTTTGATCTGCCCAGGGTACTGCATCTCGCTCTCGATGCGCTTGGTGACATCTTTGGCGATCCAGAAGGCCTGGTCGTCGTTCACCTGGCCGGCGTCCACCATGATGCGGATCTCGCGGCCGGCCTGCATGGCGAAGCTCTTCTGCACGCCCTTGTAGCTGTTGGCGATGCCCTCCAGCTGCTCCAGGCGCTTCACGTAGGTCTCCATCATCTCGCGCCGGGCCCCGGGCCTCGCGGCGCTGAGGGCGTCGGCGGCGGTGATGAGCATGGCCTCCACGGTCCGCGGCTCGAAGTCGCCGTGGTGGCAGCTCATGGCGTGGATGACCTCCTCCTTCTCCCCGAAGCGCTTCAGCAGCTCCATGCCGATCTCGATGTGGGTGCCTTCGACCTCCCGGTCGATGGCCTTGCCGATGTCGTGGAAGAGGCCGGCGCGCTTGGCGACCTTGGGATCCAGGCCCAGCTCGCCGGCCATGTACTCGGCGATGTGGGCGACCTCCTTGGTGTGGTCCAGCACGTTCTGGCCGTAGGAGTGGCGGTACTTGAGACGGCCGATGAGCTTGTGGAGCTTGGGGTGCACGTCGGGGAAGCCCAGCTCGATGGCGGCGGCCTCGCCGACCTCCTTGAGGTGCTGGTCCATGTCCACCTTCACCTTCTCCACCACCTCCTCGATGCGGGCGGGGTGGATGCGGCCGTCGGCGAGGAGCTTGAGGATGGCCTGCCGGGCGACTTCGCGGCGGATGGGATCGAAGCTGGAGACCACGATGGCCTCCGGCGTCTCGTCCACGATGAGGTCGCAGCCCGTTGCCTTCTCGATGGCGCGGATGTTCCGGCCTTCGCGGCCGATGATGCGGCCCTTCAGGTCGTCGCTGGGGAGCTGCACGGAGCTGACGGCTGTCTCGCAGACCACGTCGGAGGCCACCCGCTGGATGGCGGCGCCGATGGTCCACCGGGCCTTCTTCATGCCTTCTTCCAAAGCCTCCTCCTCGATGCGCCGCACCAGCTTGGCGGCGTCCATCTTGGCGGTGTACTCGAGGGACTCGGTGAGCTCCTTGCGGGCGTCCTCCCGGGTGAGGCCGGCGACCTCCTCCAGCTTCTTCGCCTGCTGCTCCACGGCGGCCTTGAGCTCCTGCTCCTTGCTCTCCAGCTTCTCGATCTGGGCCTTCCGCTTCTCCTCAAGCTTCTCGACGTCCTTGGCCTTGGCCTCCGTGGACTGGGTCTTCCGGTCGATGTTCTCCTCCTTCGACTGGAGCCGCTGTTCCTGCTTCTCGAGGGTGGCGAGCCGGTCCTTCAGGGCCCTCTCGGCCTCCTGCCGCGCGGCCAGGGACTGTTCCTTTGCCTTGAGTTCGGCCTCCTTCAGCAGGGCTTCCGCCTCCCGCCGGGCGCGGTCCTTGCCGCTGGCGACCTCCGCGTCCGCCTCCTTGCGGGCACGGTCGCGGATCTCCTTGGCTTCGGCCTCGGCCTTGCCCCGGGCATCAGAGGTCGCCTCAACCTCCTTCCTGGATTTCGAAAGGGAGAGGCCCAGGAAGGCCGCCGCGCCGCCCAACAGGGCCACAAGGACAATCAGGACGATCTGCAATGCATTCATGGCGTGACTCCAGGGGGTGGAGCCGCACGTCATGACCCAGAAATGAAAATCCCCGCTCAGCCGTGGAGGCTTGCCGAGTTCCCTAGCAAGTAGGGGGGTAACCAGGCACCCCTTGCGGGGCTCCCAACGTCAGGCACTCCGACGCGCGGCGCGCACACGGCTGGGCTAAGGTTTCCCATAAGGCAATACGGAACAAGCGCTTGGCCATTATCACGGGCCTCGCAGGGATTAGGTGGGACCGCCGAAGAGTCCCTGAGGGGGACCGGAAGGGGCGGGCAACTCGTCTGGAACGTCATCGTTCAGCAAAGATAGGGTCAGTTCCAGGTTCTGGGTATGGCGATTGGCTTCAAGTTCCAGGCGCTCGGCTTGATGCGCCAGGTTCAGGGCACCGAGCAGGAGCCATGTGGACGAATCCAGGCCCTTCGGGGTGCGTCCCCATTTTAGTTCAAAGGCGGTCTCCATGTCCCGAAAGGTCCGCTCCAAGCGCACAACTGATTTCGCCAGCAGGTCGGGGTCCGCTTCGCTGTGGAGCCGGTGGACCTGCCCCAGGATCTCGACGGGGATGCCGCCGAGCTTCCGGGTGGGGTCGTGGGGGCCGAAGCTCACGCCAACTCCTCCAGCAGCTTCAGGATGCCTTCGACCTGGGCCCGGGTCTCCTCCCGCTCCGCCCGGAGGCCCGCCACTTCCGCCTCCAGCGGCGCCACCCGGTCCTTCAGGTCCTGCAGCTCGCCCTGCAACTGGGCGCGCTGCTGCATGAGGACCTGCACCTTGGCTTGAAGCCTGGTTTCGAGCTGCTGGAGGAGTTCCATGGTCGCCTTCGCGGGTTCCCCACCATTCTAGCGGCCCTTCGGGAGCGGCCCGAGCCTTCCTGGACGGCCTGAAGCTAGGTTCTCAACGCGGCGCCCAGGGATCGGGCCGCAGCCAGCGCCGCCTCCATCCAGCCGTCAACCTCCTCGCCGGTGAGCGTCCGGTCCGCCTGGAACGCGAAACGGAGCAGCCAGGCCTGGCGGCCCTCCGGCAGGCTCTTGTGGCGGAAGACGTCCACGCAGTCGGCGCGGCGGAGCACGCCCGTTCCGGGCAAGGCCTTGACCACGGCCTCACGGAGGGAGCGGTAGGCCAGGTCCATGGGGACGAGGAGGCTGAGATCCCGTTCCACCACCGGGTGGCGGCTGAAGGGCGCAAAGGCCGGGATGCAACGCTCGCTGGGCCAGGCCAGGACCTCCAGCGGGGCCTCGACGCCGTACAGGCCGCCCTCCAGTGCCCGCACCTCGATGGCTTCCGGGGGAAAGCCCAGATCCTTTGCCACGCCGGCGAGGTCCGCCGGCTGGATCGGACGCGCCGGCGTCAGGAAATCCTCGCCGCCCCGGACGCCGCCCCACACAAAGGCCAGCCGCATGGATTCCACGGGCCCATCGGGAGAGGCTTCGAAGACCGTGGCGATCTCGAAAAGCCTGATCTCCTTGGCGCCCCGGCGCTGGTTGGCGCCAGCAACCTCCCGCAGGGAGGGCAGCAGCGCGCCGCGCAGGACGGAGTACTCCCGGCCCAAAGGGTTCGCCAGGGTGCGGCCCTCGGCATTCAAGGCGAAGCCGGCCTCGGATTCCGGGCTCACGAAGCCATAGGTCACCGTCTGGTGGAACCCCGCGTGGGCGAGGCGCGTCGCCAGGCGGCTGCGGAAGCCGTAGGCGGTGAGGGCGGTGCGGGGCGGCGCGTCCAGGGGAGGCAGCGTGGAGGCGATGCGCGCGTAGCCTCGGAGCCGCAGCACTTCTTCCACAATGTCTTCGGGGATCGCCAGATCGTGGCGCCAGGAAGGGGGCGTCACGAGGAGCGCGGCCGCGGATGCCTCGACGCCGCAGCCCAGGGCCCGCAGCGCTTCGGAGGCCTCCCCGGGCGGGATCGGTTCTCCCGCGATCCGCTCGAGGAGATCATTGGCCACGGCGATGGGGGCGGCTGGCGCGGGTTCGCTGCCGGCCGCCCACGCGCCTTCCAGGGTCGCGCCCGCCCAGGCCTGCAGGCGTGCCACGAGCAGGTCCCGGGCGACCCGGGGCATGCGGGGATCCGCGCCGCGGCCGAAGCGGTGGCTCGCATCGCTGTGCAGGTTGTGGCGGCGCGCCATGAGCCGCACGGTCCGTGGATCGAAGTAGGCCGATTCCAACAGCACCCGGCGGGTGGTTTCGGTCACCTTCGTCGGGTCGCCGCCCATGACGCCCGCCAGGGCGATGGGGCCCGCCTCGTCGGCGATGAGAAGATCCTCGGGGCTGAGGGTCCGCTCGACGCCGTCGAGGGTGACGAGCTTCTCTCCGGCCCTGGCATAGCGGATCCGGATCGCGCCCCGCAGCTTGTCGGCGTCGAAGGCGTGGGTCGGATGCCCGTAGAGGTGCAGCAGTTCATTGCTCGCGTCCACCGCCGGCAACCCCTTGGCGGGGGCCCCCATGTGGGTAAGGAAGGTGCGTGCCGGTTCCGGCGTGGCGCCGGCGCCCAGGGTCAGCAGCGCGGTGGCGTAGAGCGGGCAGGCCTCGGCCTCCAGGAGGACCTCGACGCGCGCGGGGCCTTCTTCGATGGCTGGGAGGGCGAACGGCGCCAGGGCGGCGCCCAGCTTCGCGCCCAGATCCCGGGCGAAGCCCTGGTGGCTCATCACGTCCCCGCGGTTGGCGGTGACGTCGATATCCAGGACCACGGTGCCGTCCACCGCCTCCTGGCCGTCCACGGGAAAGCCCAGTGCGGCGGCGTGCTCGCAGAGTTCCGGCTGGCCGAGGCCCGCCAGGGCCGGCAGGAAGGTCTCGAGAGCCTTGCGTTCGATGAGCATCAGTCGAGCCCTCCCATCTGACGGATGAAGCGCTGGTCGTTCTCGAAGAAGAGCCGCAGGTCCGGCGTCTGGCTCACCATCATGGCGGTGCGCTCGACCCCCAGGCCGAAGGCGAAGCCGCTCCAGACCTCGGGATCGATGCCCGCGTAGTGCAGGACGTTGGGGTGGATCAGGCCCGCGCCCAGGAGTTCGACCCAGCCGCTGCCTTTGCACACGCGGCAGCCCTTGCCGCCGCAGAGGGGACAGCTCACGTCCAGTTCCGCGCCAGGCTCGACGAAGGGGAAATAGCTCGGCCGCAGCCGGATCGCGGTGGCGGGCCCGAAAAGCGCGCGCATGGCGTACTCCAAGGTCCCCTTCAGGTGCTGCATGCCGATGCCCTTGCCGACGAGCATGCCTTCCACCTGATGGAACATGGGCGAATGGGTGGGATCGATGTCGTCCTTGCGATAGACCCGGCCCGGCGCGACGAAACGGATGCCTCCGCGCGCCTCCAGTTCCGGCGCGAGGCGGCGGAGTACGCGGACCTGCACGGGGCTCGTGTGGGTCCGCAGGAGCAGGTCCGGGTGCTGTTCCAGGTAGAAGGTGTCGGAACTGCCGCGGGCGGGATGGTCGCCGGGGATGTTCAGGCCGTCGAAGTTGTGGGCTTCCGTCTCGATCTCGGGGCCTTCCTCGATGTGGAAGCCGAGGGCGGCGAAGATGCCCACCAGCCGGTCCTGGAGTCGCTGCAAGGGATGCAACGCGCCGCGCAATGGCATCGGGGGCGGCAGGTCCGGGTCCACCCGGGACGCGGCGGCGGCGTGGTCCCGCTTCACCGCTTCGAGGGCTTCCTGCCGGCCCTTGATGCCTTCCTCCCAGGCGTTCTTGAGCTGGTTGGCCAGCGCGCCCAGCTCCCGCTTCTGCTCCTTGGGCGCTGCCTTCAGGGCCTCCATGAGGCGGGCGGCCAGGCTGTGCTCGCGTCCGGTGAAGGTCCCCTTCAGCCGCATGAGCGCGTCCAGCGTGCCGCATGCGTCCAGCTGCGCCTCGAAAGTCGCGGCGGCCTCGGCGATGTCAGGAGGGAGAAGCTTCAGATCGGATGCGTCCATGGGTCATTCCTGGAAACAGAGGGGCCTGGAAACAGAGGGGCCTGGAAACGAGGTCCTGAACAGGGAAAGGCCGCTCGCGCGGCCTTTCGGGTCTTTCGCTTAGTGTCTGGCGCGATGGAATCGACGCTGCGATCAGCCCTTGGCCGTGGCCACGAGCTTCGTAAACGCCTCGGGATCGCGGACGGCGAGGTCGGCGAGGACCTTGCGGTCGAGGGTCACGCCGGCCTTCTTGAGGCCGCCCATGAACTTCGAGTAGCTCATGCCGTTCATGACGCAGGCGGCGCTGATGCGCACGATCCACAGACGGCGGAAGTCGCGCTTGCGCTCCTTGCGGCCACGGTACGCGTAGGCCAGGGCCTTCTCGACGGCTTCCTTCGCCGAGCGGTAGAGCCGGGACTTGGCGCCGTAGAAGCCCTTGGCGAACTTCAGCATGCGCTTGCGGCGCTGGACACGCTTGAAACCGCGTTTTACACGAGTCATCGTTCTTCCTTTCCTGGTGGCAACCTTCCGGTTTTAAGCCACGTCGGGGGCGGCCTCAGCCGCCGGGTTTAGAGGTGGCGCTGAGCAAGCTTGGCTTGCGAAGCGCCGGGGGTCTGGGGGTATGCGCGCAGCGCGGGACCCCCAGATGAAAATCAGGCGTAGGGCAGCATCCCGGCCACGGCCTTGGAATCGGCCTTGCTGACCATCCGGCCCATGTCGAGCTGGCGCTTCCGCTTGCTGGACTTGTGGGTGAGGATGTGGCGCTGGTGCGAGCACCCGCGCTTGAACTTGCCGGTGCCGGTCTTCTTGAAGCGCTTCTGCGCACCCTTGTGAGTCTTGAGCTTGGGCATCGGAGACCTCTCGTGCTTTACGGTGTAACGGGAGCTTGCTGGGTTTCGGGACTGGGTGTTTCGGACTTCGGGGCCTTGGGTTTCTTGGGGGCGGCGGCCTTCACTTCGACGGGCTTGGGGGCGAGGATGGCGTGCATGTCGCGGCCATCGATTCCGGCGGGCTTCTCGATCACCGCCTTGTCCCCGATCCGCGCGAACACGTCCTCGAAGATCCTGAACCCGATGTCGCGGTGGACGACTTCCCGTCCGCGGAACATCACCACCACCTTGACCTTGTCGCCCTCCTCGAGGAACCGCAGGATGTGCTTGACCTTGAAATCGAAATCGTGATCGTCGGTGCGCGGCCTGAACTTCACTTCCTTGATCACGATGTTCTTCTGTTTCGCGCGGGCCGCATGTTCGCGCTTGGCTTCCATGAACTTGTACTTGCCGTAATCCATGATCCTGCACACGGGCGGCTGGGCGGTCGGGGAGACTTCCACAAGATCGAACCCCTTTTCCTCGGCGATGCGAATCGCCTGGTGGGGCGTCATCACGCCGAGCTGCGTTCCGTCCTCGTCGATGACCCGGACTTCCGGCACGCGGATGCCGTCGTTGATGCGCGTTTCTTGGGACCGAATGGCAACCCTCCGTGAAAAAGCAGGACATTCAGGGTATCAGGCGGGTTGCCCGGGACCAAGCAGTGATTTTAACGGGAACGCGTTGAAATCTCGGCAGAAAGCTCATCCATGAAAGCCCCGAGAGGCTGGACGCCGAGGTCGCCCTTGGAGCGGTGACGCACGGAGACCGTGCCGGCTTCGGCTTCCCGATCCCCGAGGACCAGCATGTAGGGCACCTTTTGCAGCTGGGCGTCGCGGATCTTCGCGTTGACCTTCTCGTTGCGCTGGTCCAGATGGACCCGGACGCCGCGGGCCAGGAGCTGCGCCCTGACGGCCTCGGCATGGGCGTTCACCCGGTCCGTGATGGGCAGGACGGCGACCTGCACCGGCGCGAGCCAGGCCGGGAAGGCGCCGGCGCAGTGCTCCACGAGGATGCCCATGAAGCGTTCGAGGCTGCCCAGGATCGCCCGGTGCAGCATGACCGGCCGCCCGTCGGTGCCATCCGCCTGGGTGTAGTTCAGGTCGAATCGCTCCGGCAGCATGGAATCCATCTGCAGCGTGCCCAGCTGCCAGGGACGCTTGAGGGCGTCGAGCACCTGGAACTCGATCTTGGGTCCGTAGAAGGCGCCTTCGCCGGGATTCAGCTTGAAGTCGACGCCGGCCTCGGTGAGCGCCTCCGCCAGGGCCGCCTCGGAGCGATCCCAGACCTCGTCGGAGCCCAGCCGCTTCTCGGGCCGCGTGCTGAGGGCCACGCGCAGTTCCTCGAAGCCGAAAGTCTCGTAGACCTCCATCAGCAGCGCCAGGAAGGCCGCACTTTCCGCCTTCACCTGCTCGGGCGTGCAGTAGATGTGGGCATCGTCCTGGCAGAAGGTGCGGACGCGCGTGAGGCCGTGGGTCACGCCGCTGCGCTCGAAGCGGTGGAGCCGGCCGAAGTCCGCGTACCGGATGGGGAGGTCGCGGTAGCTGTGCTTCGTCGCGCCGAACATCACGCAGTGGCCCGGGCAGTTCATGGGCTTCACGGCGTACTCGCGCTCTTCCGCCGTGGTGAAGTACATGTTGTCGGCGTAGTTCTCGTAGTGCCCGGAGGTCTTCCAGAGGCTCACGTCGAGGATCTGCGGGGTGATGACCTCGTCGTAGCCCGTCTTGTGGTAGAGGCTGCGGATGTAGGCCACCAGCTCGTTGTAGACGACGGTGCCTTTCGGATGGAAGAAGGGGGAGGCCGGGGCCTGGGGATGGAAGGAGTAGAGATCCAGCTCCTTGCCCAGCTTTCGGTGGTCCCGGGCCTTGGCCTCCTCAAGGCGGTGGAGGTGCTCGTCGAGCTCCTTCTGCGTGTGGAAGGCCGTGCCGTAGATGCGGCTCAGCATGGGGTTCTTCTCGTCGCCCTTCCAGTAGGCGCCGGCGGTGCTGAGCAGCTTGAAGGCCTTCAGCTTCGAGGTGTTCGGCACGTGGGGACCGCGGCAAAGGTCGTAGAAGTCGCCCTGGCGGTAGCCCGAGATCACGCTGCCGGCGGGAATGCCCGAGACGATCTCCACCTTCAGCATCTCGCCCAAGTCGCGGAACCGCGCCACCGCGTCATCCCGGTCCAGCTCTTCCCGCTGCACGGGCAGGGCCGATTCGGCGATGCGGCGCATCTCCGCCTCGATGGCGGGGAGGTCCTCCACGGTGAAGGGCTTTTCCACCAGGAAGTCGTAGTAGAAGCCGTCCTCGATGACGGGGCCGATGCCGACCCGCGCCTCCGGGTAGAGGTGCTTCACCGCCTGGGCGAGCAGATGGGCCGTGGAGTGCCGCAGCAGCTCCAGGCTGTCCGCATCCTTGGTGGTGACAATGGCGACCTTGACTCCGTCCGGCAGGGGTGCGGACAGGTCGACCAGGCCGATGCCTTCGATCCGGATGGCCAGTGCGGCTTCCGCCAGGCGGGGGCCGATGCTTTCAGCCAGCGCGGTTCCAGTGGCCCCGTCCGGCAGCTGGCGGAGGGAGTCGTCGGGAAGGCGGACCGAGATGGGCATGGGTTTCTCTTGTGCTTGAGGTTAAACATTCAGTCTAACCCGGGCAGGGCCTAGACCGGATTGGGATTCCGATGCGACAAAGCCCCCATTGCTGGGGGCTTTGTGTGAGATTAACGTCGCGGCGACCTACTTTTCCACGTCTGTGTGGCGCAGTATCATCGGCCCTCTGAGTCTTAACTGCCGTGTTCGGGATGGGAACGGGTGTTTCCCTCAGGGAAAAGCCGCGACGAGCTTGTGGGAAGGGAGTCCTTCTGTGATGGGAAGGGACCTTCTTGGAGAAGTCTTGGTGTTGGAAGGGTGAACTTCTTGGGTTGAAGGCGAATTTATCGACGAGGCACTCTTGTAAGTGCGTCTGGTGCGCGTCCGTGCGACGCGCGTTGGATGTAATTGATTGATGAAAGGTCAAGCCGATGGACCAATTAGTACCGCTCAGCTGAAGCCATTGCTGGCCTTACACATGCGGCCTATCAACGTCGTAGTCTTCGACGGGTCTCATGGGGAGATCTCATCTTGAGGCGTGTTTCGCGCTTAGATGCTTTCAGCGCTTCTCACTGCCCGACATAGCTACCCAGCATTGCACTTGGAAGCACAACTGGAACACCAGAGGTCAGTCCATCCCGGTCCTCTCGTACTAAGGACAGGTCCTCTCAAATCTCCTACGCCCACACTAGATAGGGACCGAACTGCACCTGCTCGACGTGTATGTCTCGCAGTTAAGCTCCCTTATACCATTGCGCTCTGCGGCTGATTTCCAAACAGCCTGAGGGAACCTTCGCGCGCCTCCGTTACTCTTTAGGAGGCGACCGCCCCAGTCAAACTACCCGCCTGACACTGTCTTCCACCCGGATTACGGGCGTGAGTTAGAGATCAGCATTGCGCAGGGTGGTATCTCAACGACGGCTCCACCGACCCTAACGAGCCAGCTTCAAAGCCTCCCACCTATCCTGCACAGCACAATGCCAACCTCAATGTCAAGGTGTAGTAAAGGTGCACGGGGTCTTTCCGTCTAAGTGCGGGTAACCGGCATCTTCACCGGTGCTACAAGTTCGCTGAACATCTGCTGGAGACAGTTCCCAGATCGTTACGCCATTCGTGCAGGTCGGAACTTACCCGACAAGGAATTTCGCTACCTTAGGACCGTTATAGTTACGGCCGCCGTTCACCGGGGCTTAAATTCGCAGCTTCGCTTGCGCTAACCGCTCCTCTTGACCTTCCGGCACCGGGCAGGCGTCAGCCCTATACCTCCTCTTTGGGGTTTGCAGAGACCTGTGTTTTTGTTAAACAGTCGCCTGGGACATTTTTGTGCCACCACCTCGGGCTATGAACCCTACCGTGGTACCCCTTCTCCCGAAGTTACGGGGTTAATTTGCCGAGTTCCTTCAGCAGACTTCTCTCAAACGCCTGAGGATTCTCTCCTCGACTACCTGTGTCGGTTTGCGGTACGGACACAAATACCTCTCCTT
The DNA here is from genome assembly GCA_016710635.1 of Holophagaceae bacterium. Classification (GTDB taxonomy): domain Bacteria; phylum Acidobacteriota; class Holophagae; order Holophagales; family Holophagaceae; genus JADJVL01. The sequence continues at coordinate 262,750 of JADJVL010000001.1, forward strand.
AGCAGCTTTTCTCGGCAGTGTAGGATCATCGCCTTTCGTCAGGATTCTTGGGCTCGTGGCTCCCGGACTTCCCTAAGTGCCACCCTTGAAAACTTTCACAGGACATTCCATAGACCTGCGCGACTACCTTCCTGCGTCCCTGCATCGTACAAACGAGGTACTCATGGTGCTGGAATATTAACCAGCTTTCCATCGCCTACGCCTTTCGGCCTCGGCTTAGGGCCCGACTAACCCAACGCGGATTGACCTTGCGTTGGAAACCTTAGTCTTACGGCGGACAGGGTTCTCGCCTGTCTTTACGCTACTTATGCCGACAGAGTCTCTTCCCATGCCTCCAGCTGTCCTTACGGTCAACCTTCGCAGGCGTAGGGAATGCTCCCCTACCACAGTTACGTTCGCAGCTTCGGTAATCAGCTTGAGCCCCGTTGAATTGTC
>JADJVL010000002.1 GCA_016710635.1 Holophagaceae bacterium
CAGGGCGAACTGGAACGGATGGCACAAGAGGAGGGGCGCGCGGCAATCCTCCTTTGCGACCGCGGGGCGATGGACGGCCTGGCCCACTGGCCAGGCTCGAACCGGACATTTTTCGAGGAAATGGGAACCAGCCGGGAGGAACTGTTCCAGCGATATTCGCTCGTGATCCACCTGCGGACCCCGTGTCTGGAACCGGGATACATCCCGTTGAATCAGTGCCGCCTTGAACACCCGGAGGCCGCCATCGCCATCGACCATCGGATCGAAAAGGCCTGGGCGGGGCACCCTCACCGGGTCGTCGTGGGAGGCGCTTCACACTTCCCGGAAAAGGTCCGGCAAGTGGTGGAGCTCGTGGGAAACGCGCTGCCGGCGTGCTGCCGCGCCACACCAGTCCTGGTGTAGGGAGGACTCCAATGTCCGAGACCCTTTTTCTTGAAGTGATCACCCCCGACAAGAAGGTGTTCTGCGGCCATGTCTCCGAAGTCCGATTCTCCACACGGTACCGTGGGCAGTACGGAATCCTTCCGGGGCACACCCCGCTGATCACCCTGGTTGGAAGCGGTCTTCTCCAGTTCACGATCCACGGACTGGAACACTGGATGACCTTGTTCGGAGGCATCGTCGAGGTCCGTGACGACAGGGTCGCCATCCTGGCTCGGGAATCGGAGACCGTGGACACGTTGGACCTCGATGAGATCCACGCCGGCCGCCAAATGGCCGAGAAGGCGCTTCGAGAGGCCCAAACGGAACAGGACCTCGAGATCGCCCAGGTAGCCCTGGAACAGTCGATGGTCCGACTGGAAGCCGTGAACATGGCCACGCTCCTCGGGGGGCCGCACCCACCCCGTTGCGCGAAGTGCGGCTTCGACATTTGCCGGTGCCGCTAGGAGGTGTGCTATGAAGATCCAGTTTCTCGGAGGAGCCGGCACGGTCACGGGTTCCAAGACGGTTTTACAGGTGAAGGACGTCCGCATCCTGGTCGATTGCGGCCTTTTCGTGGGCTCCAAGGACCTGCGGTCGCGGAACTGGGCGGAGCCCGAGGTAGACCCATCCAGCTTCACCGCGGTGGCCCTCACCCACGCCCACCTCGATCACAGCGGGTACCTGCCGGTGCTCGTCCGCCGCGGGTTTCGCGGACCGGTGTACTGCACTCCGGGGACTCGGGACCTCTGCCAGGTCCTCCTCATGGAATGCGCGCGCCTGATGGCCGAAGACGCCGCGTACCTGAACGAGCATGAGAAGAGTCGGCATCGTCCTGCCCTGCCCTTGTTCAGCGAGGCGGAGGCCCTGGCCGCGATCGATCTTCTGCGCCCGGTTCCTTTCGGGCAAACTGTCGAGATCCAGGCAGGCCTGACCCTGCGCTTCACCCGCGCAGGTCACCTCCTCGGATCTGCCTGCCTCCATCTCGAAACCCCGCGCACCCGGCTGATCTTCAGCGGGGATGTGGGCCGCCTTTCGGACCCCGTCTGGCGGCCTCCAGAGCCTCTTGGCGAGGCCGATATCCTGGTCCTTGAATCCACCTGCGGCGCGTACACCCATCCAGAGGGGGATCCCGAACGTCAATTCGGCGAAACCCTCCGGCGGGTGGTTGGCCGGGGAGGCGTAGTCCTGGTGCCCGCCTCCGCCATCGGTCGGAGCCAGATGCTGCTGCACTTCCTGGCGCGGCTCCGCTACCGTGGCGAGGTCCCGGACGTGCCGGTCTTCCTCGACAGCCCGGTCGTGGTGGATGTGGCGCATCTTTACGGTGCCCATTCCGATGACCATCGCCTCTCCCGCAGCGCCTGCCAGAACATGGGACGGGTCCCCCACCACGTCTCGCGCCTCGATCAATCCAGGACTTTGAGCGGGAACCGCTTCCCAATGGTGGTCTTCGCCGGGGGCGGAATGCTGAGCGGCGGGCGGATTCTCCATCACGTGAAGGCCTTCGGGCCCGACGATCGAAACGCCATCGTCCTGGCGGGATACCAGGCGCCCGGAACCCGCGGCGAAGCCCTGTTGAACGGCGCGCGCTCGCTCCAGATCCATGGCGAGGACGTCCCGATTCGCGCCGAGGTCGTCCCCCTGGCCGGGCTGTCGGCCCATGCAGATTGCCAGGACCTGGTCCAGTGGCTGGAAAGCCTCGACCGCCCGCCGCGCCATGTCTTCGTCAACCATGGGGAGCGGGAAAACTCCGAAGCCCTGAGGGATCACCTCGTCTCCCGGTTCGGCTGGAATTGCACCGTGGCCCACCACCAGGGCCTGGTGACGCTGGACGAGACCCAGGCGTGGCCCACCCCGGGACTGTCCCGGACCTGATCCCCGAGATCAGCCTGCCCGCGACCCAGAAAGGGGCTCGGCCCATGAACGATCTCCAACCTCAGGATACAACTGGACGCCTAAGAGAAGCCGCGAGGCGCACCGCTGCCATGTGGATGGCAGGAGTCCTGGTCCTCACAGTGATCCACGCCCTCGCGTTGACCTGGGCAACCCCCCTCATCAGCGCCCTCACCGCGCGGCTGTTCCTGGTCCCCGTGGCCTTCGCGGCGGTGGCGGGCGGCCTGTTCCAGGGATCAGCATCAGGCCTGGCGGCGGCCCTTGGCCTGGTCTCGGTGATGCTCCTCCACACGGGGCACCGCCACGGTGGGGGCTGGGACGCCACCTTTACCGAGCACCTGATCGAAGCCCCCTTCTTCGTCGCGTTCGGGGCGGTCACGGGTTTCTTCAGGGACCACCTTCGCCGGGAGCAGCGTCGGCGCGACCGGGCCATGGACCTGTTCTCTCGCTTCGTCTCCCCCAGCGTGGTGGAGGAGATCATGGCGCGGGGGGCCATCCTCGAAGGCGAGGAGACGGAAGCCACCGTCCTTTTCGCCGATGTGCGCGGATTCACCTCCCGATGCGAAGGGATGCCCCCCTCCGATGTCTTCAACCTCCTGAACCGGTTCTTCGGGGAGATGGTCGCGATCGTCTTCGCCGAGCGTGGCCTGCTGGACAAGTACATCGGCGACGCCGTGATGGCCGTCTTCGGCGTGCCAATCCGAAGCCCTGATCACGCGGCGCACGCGGTGCGGGCGGCCCTGGCCATGATTGCGCGCCTAGAGGTGCTGAATGCCAAAGGGCATTTCGGGGACAACCCCATCCGCATCGGCATTGGCATCCACACGGGCCCCCTCATGGCTGGCCACGTAGGCTGCCTGGAGCGGATGGAGTACACGGTCATGGGGGACACGGTGAACGTCGCCTCCAGGCTTCAGGCCCTCACGAAGGAGTACGGCGTGTCTATCCTGGTCTCGGATGCGACCCGCGCCGCCGTCGCCGGGCTGGACGCCCCGGTGTTCCGGGAACTGGACCTGGTGAAGGTGCGTGGCCGCTCGGGCGCCCTCAGGATCCATACCGTGGAACCCCGAAGCGGGAGTCCTGCGCCTCCTGAGTGAAATCCGCTGGAAGGTAGCTCTTTCACGCAACCTACGGGCCGAGCATTGCGACTTACCAATTCACATCAGGGAAGCCTCGACAGGGCTCCGTCAGCGGCGGCCCATGGACATGGTTCCGGACCCGCTCATGCACCCCGGCGTGACACCCTCCAGGGTGTAGGTCCCGGTCATCCCATTCATGGAACCGTTCATGGTCATCACCATGTGAAGGTGGTTGCTGGTGTGGGCCGCGTCAGACCAGAGATCCATCACGACTTGAGTCCCCGGACCCATCATCCCGCCCCCCATCATGCCGCCGGACATGGTGGCATTGGTGACCATGTGGGAATCCTCGCCGAAGCACCCGGTGGTGTTCAGCATCTTCATGCCGGAGAGGCTCATCATCGAGCCGCCTCCCTCCATCATCGTGAACGAGAAGCCCGGCGGGACCGGGCCGGTCGCGGGGGTCGCACTCGTGGTGGCCCAGGTGCCATTCATCGGGGCGACTTGAGAGGCTGAGTGTGTGGACCCGCTGCCACCACATCCCGCTACCAGAAGGATCCCAACCACCAGACAGGCATACCGCCACATGGTCCACCTCGCTTGATGAATCTAGGTCGGACACGGGATCCCGGCCAATGCTTGAAGCATCGCGTCTCTTGGCTGTTGAGCGCTGGCGGGCTTCCCCACGGGTCCGCTCTGGTTGAATGTGATCCTCGGCACGCCATGCACCGCTGGACTCGAGCGTGCTCCCCGTTGGGGGTAGCCCTCGTCCAAGCAGTCATCCTGACCCGAGTCCAAGATGAAAGGACCCTCCGCGCGGCTTGCATTAGAAGTGGATTAGAGATCTCGACCTACAGCGTGAAACCCTCACTGGCACGAACTACGATGGGGGATCCTTCGGTGACCGATGAGCCCACTCCCTTTTCTGCTACTGGCGGTGGCAGGCCACCAGACCCCAGCTCCCGGGAATCCCAGTGAGGCGAGGGTCCTCGCCACTGTGGAGGCTTACCACCGGGCCTTCGAGCAGCGGGACCTCGAAGCGTTGAGGCCTTTGTTCGGTCCGGACTTGCTGGTGTTCGAGGCTGGTGGGATCGACCGTGGCCGCGACGCTTACCTGGGTCACCATCTCCTGCCTGAGCTGAAAGAGTTGAGCGCGTGGAAGACCTCGGGCAGGGCCCTGCAGGTCCATGTCCTTGGTGACTTCGCCTATGTCACCTGCGCCTTCACCTACGAGGCCACCTTCCGCAGTGGCAAGACGGCGCGGGGCCAGGCGACCGAGACGCTGGTGCTGGCCTCCGCCAATGGCTCCTGGGTCATCCAGCACCTTCACTGGTCCAGCCGGCCCCTCAAGCTGGAGAAGCCATGAATCTCCCATCCGAGCTCGCGGGGCTGCTCCAGCGCTATCGCGCGGATCCCGAATCGGTCTTTCACACCTGGTTCCTCGGGGAGGACCGCCTCAAGGCCTTCCGGACCATCCGCCGCGGGGTGATGGAGGTCGTGCAGGACATCCAGGCGGGCCGCTTCCCGAACGAATTTCGAGGCTCGAGCCTCGAGGTCGTGATGACCGCGGTGGCCGAACAGAAGCAGGTGTTCGAGGGCGCGGCACACGCCTTCTACTGGAAACCCAAACTCAGAATTCCTGACATCTACGAAAACCGGGAAAACCAACTCGCGTTCGGCCGCGCCTTGAATGAAGCGTTGAAGGCCACGGATGAGAGTTCGTTGCTGAGCGTGATCGCCCGCCTGGACCTGGCAAAGATCAAGGGCCTCGGGCCGGCGGTGGCGAACATCCTCTACTTCCTGCACCCGACCATCGTGTCCCCCTTCAACACGGCCATCCTGCGAGGCTACAACGCCGTGATGGGCTCACAATTGAAACTGGGCTCGTGGGAGGACTACCTCCACATGCGGGAAGGGGTCCTTGGCATCAACCACGAATCCGGGCTCTCCAAGGATCTGGGAGCCCTGGCCGGGTTCCTCTTCGACGTCGGAATCGGCAAGCTGGCCGTGGAGGGCAACGTGGCCCAGGCCCTCTCCTTCGAATCCCAGAAGGTGCAGAAGGCGCTCGCCAAGCGCCATGAGGAAGTGGCCCAGGAAGCGCGCGAGGCCAATGAACACGCCCGGATGCAGGCCCATCTGTTAAAGATCGGGCGCGCCCTCGGTTACCAGGTCTGGGTTGCGCGAAACGATCGTTCGGCGCTGAACTGCCACGGCGGAACGCTGGGCGAAGGTTGTCTCGAAAGCCTCCCGATCTCCCACCTCGTCCCGGACGTTCGGTCCACGGTCGAGTTCATTGACGTGCTGTGGGTGGACGGCTCCCGCATCGTCTGTGCCTTCGAGGTCGAGAAGAGCACGTCCATCTACTCCGGAATCCTGCGGCTGCTCGATTTGGATCTGTCCTTCCAATACGACGGCCTCGCGCTCTACCTTGTCGCCCCCGACGCCCGGGACGGGGAAGTGCGAGCCCAACTCGCCCGCCCCTCCTTCCGTGGCCTGCTCCAGCGGCCTGCACTCATCGCCTTTTCCGATCTGGAGCGGGATTGTGAGGCCCTCTGCCGGTACGGTCAGAACCACGAGGCCCTGCGGAAGCTGGCCAGGATCGTCTAGCCGTGGCCACCGGGAGAGCATGGCCTGGATGCCTTCGGTTCGGCTCGAATTGGGCGCTCTACCTCGGGCGAGCTGGAGATACCGATCTGCACGCCCACCACGCGATCCAGATCAATGTGGGCCTCGAGGGTCCGGTGGAACTCGGCCTGGCTCACGGAATGCAGAGGTCTGCCGAAGCCATCCTCGTGCTTCCCGACGTACCTCACCGCCTCCTGGGGGGTGGGCAACTCCTCGCGCTCCTCTTCCTCGAACCGGAATCAGCTCTCGGCCGCAGCCTGCTTGAGCCTCTCTCCGATACCCCCACCCTGACCTTGGAGGCTGCGCAAGCCCGAGTTCTGCGAACGTCCCTTCCACCCATCGCGTTGGATACGGGAATCGACACCGAAGCTCGCCTGCTGTCTCTCTTCCACTCGCTTGCGCCGATTGGCTCCTCTCCTTTCCTTCCATCAGACCCACGTGTATTGCGGACCATTCGCTGGTTGAAAACCCTCGGCGGGAACGGATCCCTGGAAGGCGCGGCCCAAGCGCAAGGGCTTTCGGCCAGCCGGTTGGGCCACCTCTTCTCCGCCGAGGTCGGTGTGCCCTTCCGCCCCTTCGCCCTCTGGCTGAGGCTCCAGGGCGCATTCGGGCACCTGGCCCAAGGTTCCAATCTGACGCAAGCAGCCCACGAGGCTGGATTCGCCGACTCGGCACACCTCACCAGGACTTTTAGACGAATGTTTGGCATCACGCCGAGCAGCTTGGCGCAAGCAGCCGGGATTGACGTTGAAAAGAAGATCGACGACCCCTCTCGTTCGTCTTCCCGAAGGGACAATCATTGACCCCCTACCCGCGAAATAGCCTGTTTGTTCAATTGCAGTCGTCCCCCGAGCTCCATGCTGAGCTTCCGGAGGATCGATGCCCCTTATCTTTCTTTCCACGTTCATCCGTTTCCTGATCTATCCGGTCTTCGTCCTAGGCGGCGGAGCCGTCCTCCTGGCGGGAGCCGCCCAGGGTCTATCTCCAGGGATCCTGTCGATTCCCCTGCTGCTCGTGGCGCTAGGTGGTGCGCTCCTTCTGGAACGACGGATGCCATTCCATTGGGATTGGCTCCGCCCACGGGGTGACACGGGCGCGGATCTCCTGCACGGTGCCGCGGGCTTGCTCCTGAGCTGGGGTTCCATGGCCCTCTATGCATTCGCGGGCCCCCGAATAGTGGTTTCCCCCGAGTTCTGGCCTCGGCATTGGCCCCTGGCCGTTCAGGCGCTACTTGCGGGGCTGATCGTGGACCTTGGCCTCTATGTGATGCATCGCATGAGCCATTCGATCACGTGGCTCTGGCGGTTCCACGCGGTTCACCACGGAGCCGAGCGCTTGTACGCCCTGAACGGTGAGCGTCGCCATCCCGTTCACTTTCTCCTCGAAGGGGCGCCAGGGTTGATCGCCGCCGGACTCCTCGGCGTGCCATCCGAGGCCATGGCCTGCTTCCTGGCGGTCTTCCACATTCACCTGTTGCTTCAGCACGGCAATATTGCCTATCGGGCGGGGGTTGCTCCGTTTTGTCTTCGCTGTGGCTGAGAACCACCGCTGGCACCACCGGAAGGCGCACAAGGACTCTCAGGTGAACTTCGGGGGTCTCTTCGCGATCTGGGATCACCTCTTCGGCACGGCGTTTCACCACGAGGAGCCCGTCTGCGCTGATGGCGTAGGAATCCAGGAGGAGCCGAATTTCCCCAAAAGCTATCTCGGACAGCTTGCCTACCCCTTCGAGGCTTGAATGCGGCGCACTCAGTGGACACTCCCCTGCCTCCTGGTCTTCGCGCCACCCCTCACGGGGGGTTCTTGGCTGAATGGGAATTACATCCTTCAGCCAGCGCTGAGCGATTCCGTTCCCAATGCCGTTGATTCAGCCGTGGCTGGCTTGAATGGCATCATCCGCCCCTTCGCTCGCCGCCGGTTGGGGCACACAAACCAACCAGCGAGGGTGATCCGCCTCCAACTCAATGCCGATAGTTTTGAAGTCCAGTTCGATACCCGAGCCCCCATCCGCACCCTCATCGACGGCCGTGCAATCCCTTGGACCCGAGAAGACGGCGAACGATTCATGGTGCACACAAAACTGGAGGCCTCCAGGTTCATCCAGCGTTTCGAAGCACCCGACGGCGCCAAGACCTATGACTACCAACTGGACCCAAGCCGTCTGCTGCTATCAGTCCACGTGACCGTACAGAGTCCCAAACTGACCACCCCGCTGAATTACACCCTGGTCTACAGGAGGCAGGGCTCATGAGCCGATCCGCCTTCATTCCCGCGCTCCGATTCCACAGCCTCACCCGCTTCTACGACGCGCTCCTGGCTCGGACACTCAAGGAGGACGCGTTCAAGCGTCGTCTCATTGCCCAGGCTTCCCTGGAACCTGGAATGCGTGTCCTCGACCTGGGCTGCGGTACCGCCACACTGAGCTTGCTCATCATTCAGAGCCACGCGGAGGTAGAACTCCACGGCCTCGACGCAGATGCCCAGGCCCTCTCCATGGCCAGAACCAAGGCTACGGAAGCCGTGGTGCAGATTCAATTTCACCATGGCTACGCCCAGAATCCACCCCTCGTAAAGGGCTCCTTCGACCGCATCCTTTCCAGCCTGCTCTTCCACCATCTCCAACGAGCAGACAAAGTGACGGCCCTGTCCCGTGCTTTCGCACTGCTGAAACCCGGCGGAGAGATGCACATCGCCGATTGGGGGAAGCCCCGGAGTACCCTTCAGCGTTTGGCGTTTCTTTCCGTCCAATTGCTAGACGGTTTTGAAACCACTCGAGACAGCGTGGAAGGCACCCTGCCTCGGCTAATGGGGGAATCAGGGTTCGCAGATGTCGTGGAAACAGAATTCGGATGCACCGTATTCGGGACCCTCTCCATATATCGCGGCCGGAGGCCTATGGTCGAAGTATGTCCCGAAGAACCCTCATCGGATTACCGGTAGTGGGGTAGGTCTGCGATGACCGCGTACGGTTCGGTGGTGATCACCGTGGTGGTGTCGTGCTTCAAGGTCATGGATGCGTGTTCCGCATCCATCAGGTCCAGCTAGCCTTCATCTGGCCCAGGAAACCAACGTAGAACGGAACGCGTTCATCGAGACCTTCAATGGCAGGGTCCAGATGGAATGCCTCGAAGTCGAGTTCTACCGCCGCATGGCCGTAGCCCAGAGCAAGCTCGCTACCAGGCGCTAGGCTTCAACCACTGCAGGCCCCACAGCTTGATTGGCGACCTACCGCTCAAGGATTTCGCGGTGAGTCACCGCACACCCCCTTCGTCCTCGACCGGTGAGGGTCGGCCGGGAGGACGAAGGGGGTGTATTGTGTGGGGGTGTAAGCTGATATCCACAACTCCGCTCCCAAAGACCAGAAGAACTGGCCGGGGAGGCTTTCAAGGGCCAGATTCCATAGCTTGGATCTGTGATGGAAATGCGTGAGAGGGTCACACTCCTTGTCCTCAACCTGGGAAGTGGTTGAGAATGATGAAGCTATCAAGTGGTCTAACCCTGGGTTCCTGTTCGATGCACAAACTCCGACTTGCAAATCACGAACAATCGGCCGGGCGAGCAGCCCTTGTGGTCAGAAGACCCTTCAGAGATGGTGTCTTCGTTAGCGCTGTCCGAAGGCGCCGGTGTGGTGGATCGAGGGCATCGATATCAGTTGGATTCATTGTGTCGGTTCAGGATTATAGTTTGCGCTCAAGAGACTGCCTGAAGCTCTCAGCACCGTCGGAATAACGAATAAATCGAAGAAAGGCAACGACAATGCTTGAGTCCCTTCACTTGAAAAACGTGGGACCGGCGCCAGAGATGAAAATGGACTTGGCTCCAAGGTTAAATCTCATCACTGGCGATAACGGCCTGGGTAAGAGCTTCCTCCTCGACGTGGCGTGGTGGGCCCTCACGCGGAAATGGCCACAAGATCTCAACGCAAATCTTACCTCCGGGTACGCAGCCCGTCCCACCTTGGCCGGCCAGAAGGCCACGATCAAGTTCGAGGTGGAAAGTAAAACGGGCCGTGTCAATTACGAGAGTTCTTACGTGCCCGATGAACAATCATGGCTGGGAAAGTCTGGTCGGCCATGGAACCCAGGGCTCGTCATCTACGCGCTCGCCGATGGAGGCTTTGCCGTATGGGACCCTGCTCGAAACTATTGGAAGACGAAGGGCAATTTGGATATCCAGGATCGCGTTCCAGCCTACGTGTTCAGCGCGAAGGAGGTGTGGGATGGCCTGCGAGTAATTATTGACGATAAGTCGACTCCTGTAAGCAATGGCCTAGTCGCTGATTGGGCGTCGTGGATTCGTGAGGATAGTGATGATGCGAGGCGAATGGCGTCCGTGCTTGCACTGCTCACTCCAACTTCCGGCAATGAAACCCTGAAGCCTGGCGCCAAGTTTGCGCGGTTATCGGTCAACGACGCGCGAGACATACCTACTATTCGCATGGGATATAGCCAGGAAGTCCCTATTTTATACGCATCGCTTGGAGTTCGCCGAATCACAGCACTTTCATATATGCTCTCGTGGGCTTGGCGCGAACACCTCATCGCTTCGAAGCAGGTCGAGCAGGCACCGTCGTCACGCGTCGTGATGCTGTTCGATGAGATCGAGGCACATCTCCATCCGCGTTGGCAACGCGCAGTCGTTCCTGCGCTCCTCAAGGTCATACAAGCGTTAACTGACGATGCCGGTGCGTCGGTGCAACTCATCGCGGCCACGCACTCGCCACTTGTGCTTGCGTCAATGGAGCCCCTGTTCGACTTCAATAAGGACGCCTGGTTCGACATTGACCTTGAAGACCGAATGGTCGTTCTCCGTAAGCGGCCTTTCGTCCGGCTCGGCGAAGTCGGGAATTGGCTTACAAGCGAGGCGTTCGATCTTGCTGAACCTCGTTCGCTCGAAGGCGAGCGCGCCGTGTGTGCTGCTCAGAACATCCTCAACGCAAAGGACCCGACACTAAAGTCAATCCACGAAACCGACCAGCAATTGCGCGAGGCAGGCCTGCCGGACATCGACCCATTCTGGGTTCGCTGGGACTACTTCCTTCAGCAGGCCAATGAAGCCGACGGTCATGGAGAACGCTGATGATCCCGGTTGAGCAAGCCCAGGCACCTGGCGATTACGATGCGAGGGTTCGTCAGCCCGGTCTTTCTGCTATCGATGAGTTAGTGGGCCGATCCCCGAGGCTAACTCGCCGTGGGCCTAGGAGGAAGAAGGTCGCAGACGTGGAGGAAGACATTCCCCCTGAGGCTTTCCCTCCAATCTGGCGCAGTGTGCTGCAGGATATGAAAGATGCGTATCACTCCCGTTGTGCGTACTTGGCGTTGTACATCCACGATGCTACGGGTAACCCATCTGTTGACCATGTATTGCCGAAGTCCTACGCATGGGACCAAGTCTACGAGTGGACGAATTACCGTCTCTGCGCAGGGATAATCAACTCGAAGAAGGGCGTGCTACTCACACTGGTCGATCCGTTCACGGTCGGGGCTGAGTGGTTCGCCCTCAATTTGAATACCTACCATGTTGAGCGCGGTGCGCTCGCGCCAATGGCTGAGTGGGCCCGCGTCGACGCAACGCTTCCGGTGCTCAACCAGAGGCTTTGCGTGATGGAGCGAGATGAGTATGTCCGCTGTTATCGACACGGGCCGGGCGCTAGAGGCTTCGGCCTTGGGCACCTCGAGGACCGTGCTCCGTTCATCGCATCCGAGCTTCGAAGGCAGGGTCAGCTGTTGCGCGGAGACACATGATCGACGTCCCCCCATGGTTGGCCCGAAATACTGTGGATTCCAGGTTGATTGACGTCAGACGGATCGGTCAGCCATGGTGGGTCTACCTGGGCCTGCCGATCCAGGCGTAGAAACTCGGCAAGGCCAGCAGGGTGAACAGGGTGGAGGTGACGAGGCCGCCCACCATCACGATGGCGAGGGGGCGCTCCAGCTCGCTGCCGCCTATGCCGAAAAGCATGGGCATGAGGCCGAGGAAGGCGCTACCGGCGGTCATGAGCTTGGGGCGCACGCGGCCGATGGAGCCTCCTGGACGGCCTCGAGGAAGGGCATGCCCTCGGCGACGAGAGCCTTGGCCTGGGTGATGAGCACCAGGCTGTTCTGCACCGCGACTCCAAAGAGCCCGATCACGCCGACGATGGAACTGATGTTCCAGGTCTCGCCCGCCAACCACAGAGCGATCAGACCTCCCGCGAAAGCGTTGGGCAGCGTGGCGACCACTGCCAGAACTTCCCTCCAGCGCCCCAGGGCGAGGTACAGGAGCCCCACCACCAGGACCAGGGCGACGGCGATGGCAACGCTCAGCCGTCGCTGGGTCTCCCGGGCCTCCTCGATCTGGCCGCCGATCTTCACGACGGTGCCCTTGGGCAGCTCCATCGCCGCCATTGCCTTCTCGACGCGGGAGGCTGTGCCCCCCAGATCACCCTTGGTGCGGATGTTCACGGCGAGGCGGCGTTGGGCGGCTTCCCGGCGGATGAGGCTGGGTGTGGTGGTTTCGTCGAAGCGTGTGACCTGGCCCAACTCCACGATCCTGCCGTCCTCCAGGACGATGGGGAGGCGTTTCAGTTTCTCGGGGCTCACCCGGCCGTCGCTGGGAAAGCGAAGGATGCGTTCGATGCGTTGGGGGCCGTCGAAGCGCGTTTCCGTTTCCAGCCCTTGGAGACTGGCTTTCAGGGTCTGCGCCACCAGGGTCCTGGGTACGCTGAGGCGCCGCAAGGCATCCTCGTCGGGGACGATGCGCCACTTGGGCAGCGGACCGCCTCCGTCGTGGCTCACAGAGGCCACCCCTTCGACCTTGCTGAGCCGCTCCTGGATCTCCGGGAGTCTGGCCTGTAGGGCGTCCAGATCCGGGTGGAAGAGCTTCACCTGGAGGTCGGCGGGGGTACCCCCAATGCCTTCCGATATGCGCATCTGCATGGGCGTGGTCAGTTCGACGGGATAGGGCAGATCCTCGATGGTCTCGGCCACGTCCTGCTCCACGGCCTTCGCAGGACGCTTGCCGTCCAGCACCACCAGCACATCGCTGATGGTGTGGGGCATGGGGTCCTCGGTCAGCTCGGCGCGGCCGGTGCGGCGATAGACCGAAGCCACACCGGAAACCTTCGCCAGCTTCTGCTCCAGCTGGATGTTCGCCTCGTCCACGGAGGCCAGACTGGTTTCCGCGGGCAGGCGGGAGTTGAGCATCAAGGCACCCTCGTCCAGCTTGGGTAGGAAGTTGCTGCCCAGGCCGAAGGCCATCACGATGCTCGGGATGGTGATGGCCATGGCGATTACCTGCACCGTGACGCCGTGGCGCATCGCCCATTCCAGACGGGGTTTGTAGAGCTTCTTGATGGCCACGACGAAGCGCGGTTCCTCCAGCGAAGACCCCGGCGGCAGGAATCTCTCCACCAAGGCCGGAACCAGGGTGAAGCTGAGGACTAGGCTCAACGTCATGGAGGAGGCGACGGCCACCGCAAGGGGCGCATAGAGGCGACCCGCCAGGCCGCCGATGGCCAGCAAGGGGATGAACACCGCGAGGATCACGAGCACCGCCGTGAGGATGGGAACCCCCACCTCGGCGGCGGCCCGGGTCAGGGCCACGCGACGGGGTTCAATGTGTTCCTGGTGTTGATGCAGCCGGTGGGCGAGGTTCTCCACCATGATCACGGCGGCATCCACCAGGAGGCCCACGGAGATGGCGAGACCGCCCAGGGTCATGGCATTGAGGCCCATTCCCATGGCCATGAGGGGAATCGCCGCGCCGAAGGTGGCGAGGGGCAGGACGGCGATGACCAGCAGGGCTCCACGGAGGTTTCCGAGCAGCAGGATGAGGACCAGGGCCACGAAGAACCCGCCCAGTAGCAGCGCCATAGTGACGCCGCTCAAGGCGTGGGTGACCAGTTCGCCCTGGTCGTACATGAGGGTGAGGGACATCCCTTCAGGCAGGCCCTTGCGCAGCTCGGCCAGGGCCTTCCGGACCTCGACGGCCGTGCCCAACACGTCCGCGGTGGGTTGCTTCACGACGCGCAGGCTCACATCCTCGTGGCCCTGGTGGCGGGCCAGGCCGCGGCGGAAGGCCGGCCCTTCCCGCACGTCCGCCACGTCGCCGAGCTGCACGGTGCCGCGGTGGGTTTTCAAGGGGAGGTGGCGGATCTCCTCGGAGGTGGCCGCCAGGCTGCCCACGGTCATGAACCAGCCCTTGTCCTGGATCTCCATGACGCCCGCGGCCGTGTCCTGGGCGCTGCCCTTCATGGCGTCCGCCACCTGGTCCAGGCTCACGCCCTGGAGGCGCATCCGCTCGGGGTCAAGGGTTACCTGGAGCTGGCGCTCTTCGCCACCCAGGCGCTCCACCCTGGCCACGCCGGGCACGGCCTGGAGGCGCGGCACCAGGACCTTTTCCGTGAGGTCCCGCAGCCGCATGGGATCGATGGAAGGGCCTTCCAGGACGATCTCCTGGATCTCTTGGAGGCGCCCCGCGGCGCTGGACATCAAGGGCGCACGGGTGCCTTCGGGAAAGCCGCCGATGATCCCCGAGAGGCGCTCTGCCACCAGCTGGCGGGCCCGCCAGGGGTCTGTGTCGCCCTCGAAGGCAACCACCACCTGGACGACCTCGGCCTGGACGGTGGTGACTACACGTTTGACGCCAGGAAGTCCGCCCACGGCCTGTTCCACCGGCTGGGCTACCGTGAGTTCCAGTTCGGAAGCCGCCCGGCCCGGGCTCTGGATGAGGAGACTCAACGACGGCAGGGTGAGATCAGGAAAGAGGTCCCGTTTCAGGTTCAAGAAGGTGGCGATGCCCGCCACCAGCCAGGCCAGGGACAGCGCGAAGACCCAGCCCTTGCGGGGCAGCAGCCAGTCGAACCAGCGGCGGATCGGGGCGCGGTGCTGAGGTGTGTAGACCGCGTAGGGATCGTGGGCCATGTGGGGATCAAGGGGGATATCCTCATCATTCGGGCCTGATGGCGGGAGGTTGGATTCAGTGGTCATGGTCCTCCCCTCCGCTCTTGCGCTTGATCTGGAGCGACTTCAGGAGGTAGGCACCCTCGCTCACCACGGTCTCGCCGGGTTTTACGCCGTCCAGCACCATCACGTCGCCCCCCAGCTCGGCGCCGCGGCGCACGGGACGGAACACAGCCTCCTCGCCTTCCTTCACGAAGACACCCCAGGTGCCTTCCACTTGCTGCAGCGCGCTCTGGGGCAGCACGATGGCCTTCATGAGGGGCACGTGCACTTCCAGGGGCGTTCCGGGGATGGGCAAGGGCCCGCCCGACAAGCGAAGGCGGTAGCTCAAGCGCCGCGTGTCCCCCGAGAGGGTGGACGGTGTCCCCTCCAGCCGGGCCTTCCAGCGCTGACCATCGGCCCGCCGGGCCTCAGTCAGAGCCCCGGGCGCCCAGTCCTGGGGCGCCGGTAAGGGCAGCTCAATCCGTGCCAGAGAGGCCGCGGCGGACTGAAAAGCGCCCAGTTCCTGGCCTGCCTCGACGCCCTGGCCGAGCTGGACCTTGTAGGCCACCACCGACCCCGCGCTCGGGGCCTTCACTGTGAAGGCCGCCCCGGCAGATTCGGGGCGTAGGCCCCGGGCTTCCAGGGCCAGGCGGGAGGCCTCCTCGTCGGCCTGGGCCATGGTCGCCTCGCTGCGTGCCGATTCCAGTTCCCTTCGGGAGCCCGCCTGGGCTTCGAAGAGGCGCTGCTCGCGGGCCAGTTCGGCTTCGGCCCGTTGAAGTTTGGCTTTCGACCCGAGCCAATCAGCCTTCAGCCGTGCCAGCTCAGGGCTCTGAAGGGTGAGCAGGGCTGCGCCCGCGCCCACGTGCCGGCCCGGTGGGATGGAGAAGGCCGAGACGATGCCCTTCACGGGGGCCGAGAGCATGGCCTGGGCGGATTCATCTCCTATGGCTTCCGCGGGGTACCAGGCGCCCTCAGCCTTGGGCTCTGGCACCGCGAGGAAGTGGAGGCCGCGAACTTCTTTCAAGGGCAAGCGGTTGTGGTCTTCCTCGGCTGGCTTCTCGCCAGGGTGTTCCGCCGAGGCTCCTTCACTGCCGTGTACAGTGTGTGGCGGCGCGGCCTCCTTCTTTCGGTCGCAGGCGATGAAGCCCAGGAGGGCCAAGTTCAGGGCCGTGACTTGAAATAGTTTGTTCATGGGGCGTTCCCGTCGGTGAGGGCCTGCAGTTCGGCGGTGAGAAGGTGGGCGGCGTGGAGGCGGCGCAGGGAGGCGACCTGGGCCTCCAGGAGCTGCCGGCGGATGGGGAGGGCTTCGGAAGGGCGTTCCTTCCCTTCGGTGAGCCGCATTCCCACAGCCCGGAGGGCGGTGTCGAAGGCGGCGAAGGGGGTTGGCGCGGACTGGCTCTGCAGCCGGATCAGTGCGGTCTGGAAGCGGGCAGCCAGCTCCACCCTGGCCAGCTCCAGTTCCTGCCTTAAGGCCGAGAGGTTGGCTTCGGTTTCACGGCGAATCGCTCCCGTTTCACCAGGTCTCGGAAACTGGTAGGCGAGGCCGAGCTTCGTGACGCGCTCATCGCCTTCCCTGCTGGTGCTCCCACGCAGGCTCCACCGGCTAGTGGCGAGGGCCTGCTGCTGGCGAAGGTTCTGTTCCTCCAGGTCGAGGCGGGCCTGGATCGCGCGCCGGAGGGAACTGCGCTCGAAGCGGCTTGGCAGTTCCACAGTGGTCAGACGGGCAGCATCACCTGGCTCCGTCAGAGGCACCGGAACATCCGGCACCGAGGCGAGGCTTCGCAGTTGAGCCCAGGCTTCCAGGCGTGTCCGGCGCGCCTCATCGAGGTCGAGCTGGGCTTTGAGAGCCTCCCCTTCCACCAGGCTGACCTGGAACGCGGGATCGGCTCCAGCCTCCAGGCGGGTCTTCGCAGCTTTGAGCCAGGTCTGCACTGTGCCGAGATCGGAGTCGCGCAATTCCAGCAGGCGCTCCGACAGCCAGGCGTCCAAGTAGGCCTGGCGAAGTCGGAAGCGCGCCTCGATGCGGGCGGATTCCCGCAGCGCAGGATCGGCCTTGCCGAGCGCAACCTCCATCCGTCGCTGGGTGCCAGGGGAGAGGAAGAGCGGCAGATCCACCTCCACCGTTCGGTCCGTGGAACTGGGAGACAGTGGCGAGGTTCGCGGTCCCGCGGAAAGGCCGAAGGATGGTCCTTCGCGGAGCAGACCACTGGAACCGCGGAGCTGCCGCCCACGGCCGGCTAGAAGAGCCTCAGTCCGGAGCTGTTCGGGGCTGGTCCGCGCCCGCTGAAGGATGTCGTCGTAGGAGAGGGGCGGCGGCGCCTGCGCCACAAGGACGCAGGGCAAGGCCCCCAGGAGAAGGGGTTTCATTCGGACCTCGAAGGATGGGGACGGATTCCGGGCAGGGCACGGCCCTGCTCGACGCGCATGAGTGCGGCGACTCAGGCCTTCGGAGGGTCCTTCTCCGGTTCGATGTCGAGGGTGACCAAGGCTGGTACCCGCTCATTCTCGTAAGGAGCACACGGCAGCGGATCAGGAGGTGGCGGTATCGGCGCCTTTGGAAGCGGGGCCACCGCGCAACCATCGGTGCAGAGGACGTGGCAAACTTGTACGCAGTCGGAGGAGGCGCTGTCGTCGCAGCGGTCCACACCCGCAGCGCCTAAGTAGAAGACCGTGAGTGCCAGGAACAGGGCCGCGATCCAGCGCCTCATCCCGCGCTCGCGTGGGTGTGGGCCTGGGCTTCCTCGTTGAGGCAGAGGCCGTGATACAGGAGCTTCGCGACACAGGTGTCCACGATGCGGTAGTGGACATGGTTGCCGTGGCGCCGGGTGTCCAGAATCCCCATGTCCACCAGCCGCCTGAGTTGGTTGGAGACCGCTTGGGGCTTCATGCCCACGGCGGAGGCCAGGTCGCTCATACAGGGGTCTCCCTCGCGGAGAAGAGCGTGGAGAAGACGCAACCGGGTGTCGGAAGCCAGCACGTCGAAGATCCGCGCAAGCTCCGCGGCTTTGGGGCCGCTCAGGAGGGGCCGCTCCGCTAAGGGAGCCTTGGGGGGGCAGAAAGGGGGGAGGGCCGGAATCTGGGTCATGGCTGAATGATTCACGGATCAGTGTAGTAGTTGAGCAGCTTTCCGCAAGATCCGAATGCCCTGAGGTGGGTCACGAATGCCAATCCTCTTAGGGATCCAACATTTTCATTCCAAATACCACGAGCGGAGAATGAATCCGGCCGTCGAGCTGGAAATGCATTACTATACGGAAAGCACAAAATAGGAAAATCAGCGGAT
Organism: Holophagaceae bacterium; assembly: GCA_016710635.1. Taxonomy (GTDB): domain Bacteria; phylum Acidobacteriota; class Holophagae; order Holophagales; family Holophagaceae; genus JADJVL01. Next base: position 18,225 of record JADJVL010000002.1, read on the forward strand.
GATTGACTTCATACTCAAAATTCAAACTGAAGAGGATGTCCAGAGACTCTTTGGGACGGAGCGCGCATGCCAGGAAGCTCTGGCAGCCTGGAGATGGCCTGCGGGATTCCGTTGCACTGGTTGCGAAGGAGATTCCGCCGCATACCTAGCCTCGCGGCGTACTTGGTACTGCACAGGCTGTGGGCGGCAATTCTCAGTCACGGCTGGCACTGTCTTCGCCCATACCAAAAAGCCGCTTCCGCTTTGGTTCAAGGCACTCTGGATCTTCGTCCACTCCCCCCGAGTTGAGGGGACGGACAGACGGGTTTCGAAGTGGGGTGGGCCGATGTCGGTCCAGCACTTCATGGACAGGCTTGGCCTTGATCGGTACCAAACGGCTTGGACCTGGGTGCAAAAGCTCAGGGAATGGGTGACTCGCCTTGAGTTGGATGGGCCATTTGGGGCCGACTTCCGTGCTGCAGTGCAGCGGGTCATGAAGGCCGTTGGCACGCGAGGCAACAGGGCCTGGGGAAGTAATAGGTCTGCCCCCCCGAAGGGGAAGTGGCATCAGGCATCAATTGCCAGACTTCGGCAGGCTGTCCGCCGGCCGAGGCGACACCCTGCATGGGGCCAGGTCTCCGATTGGCTTCAGAACCTTCGCCGCCCGCCTGTATCGCGGAAGCATTTTGGCCGGTGGATTGCAGAGGGCTTGATGAGGTGTTGGCAGGATGCCGGCACCGACCTTCCGAATTCGCCGCCAACGGCACTTGGTTCGTTTCCGTATTGGCGCTTGATCTCTCGGGTCCATCCTTCGATGCGACTTCGGGCTTCCTGGGAGGGATGACCGTGCAAACCGTCTACGCGATGCATCGTGGAACCATGGCGCGTTTAGACCTCCCGGCTGCCGAGGAGGAAGTACTCCCTGGTGTGGCTTGGGGAAGGGCGGAGGAATGCTTAACGCCGGCCTATTGGGCCAGTCAGGTCTGGATGAACGAGGCCGACCAAACCTACTGTCACTACCGCCTGGGCGCGACTCTTATCGAAGAAGTCGCGGCATGCCTGCTTGGAGGACACGGAATTCCCGCCGAGGTTGGATTGATGGCCTACGAACGCGTTCGCGACTCGGGGCTCCTTGCGTCCACGCCTTCAGATGAAGACCTAGAGGCCCTTCTACGCACCCCCCTGTTGGTCAAAGGGCGGCCCATCCGCTACCGTTTCGCCCGCCAGAAGGCGGTATACCTTTCGACCGCCCTCGCGAGGCTTCATGCCCAGTCTGAGTACCCGCAAAGTGGTCGTGACCTGAGGGCCTTCCTATTAGAACTCCCGGGAATCGGGCCTAAAACAGCATCCTGGATCACGCGGAATTGGCTCGAGAGCGACGAGGTGGCCATTCTCGATATCCACATCCTCCGAGCCGGTGCCGCGGCAGGGTTTTTCCCGAAGAAGGTGGACCTCGCCAAGACCTACTTCCGGCTCGAGGAGAGTTTCCTCGCGTTTGCAGGCGCCATCAATTGCCGCGCTTCGGTGCTGGACAATTTTATGTGGCATCAGATGCGGCAGATTGGGTACCTCGCGACAGAATCTGCTTGACCATCTAACAACCCGACCTCAGCCTCGATCCATCAACCACGGAGGCCAAATGTCGGGTTCTGGCGGTAGCGACGACTGGAAACTACGAGGTACGAACGGTGCGCCTGCTCGTCCTGGCAGCCAGTCCAAGGACAAACAAGAGGAAGGCACGAGTGAAGGCATGGGCGCCGGTGGTGGCGTTGCCGGGGGCTCTCACAAGTGCGCGATTTTCGAAGAAACGGCGCTCAACAGCCCGGATTCATCTGTCATCAGTACGTTGCGGCCCGGCGAGCTTCTCAATCTCGAGAAGCGGGGACGCACTATTATCGCCCTCACTTCGACTGGCCAACAGGCTGGTTCCATCACCTTCCGTCGCCTGGCGGACCTCATTGATTGCATCGGGCAGCACTGGACCTATGTGGCCGAAGTCAAGCGGGTCACGGGTGGCATGTGTCAGGTCTACATTCGCCCGGATCAGCATCCATGATCCAGGTTGCAGGCGGGGTCTACCTTGAGAGGTGCTTAGAGCCGACTTGGAATGAAATGTACGGGTCCGCGGGCAGAGCGGCTGCAGCGCTTGGAAGCGTCTCCAAGAACGTCCTGCTTCACACACGCTTGCACAAGAGCCTCGAACGCCAGTTCGAGGCCGTGGCCGGAAGCTATGGGTTTGAATATCGGAATGAACCCTCCGATCAGATCATCGGGTTTGCGTATACCCACTGCCTCTCCACGCCATTCATTACCCCCCGCCACATCCGTCAAGAACCTGCACTGCAGGTGAGCGGGGATATCGTCCTTCGATTTGGAATGATGGAGAGCACTGTCATCGTTCATGGCGAACGGGTGGTCTACGACCCGCAAGCAGCCGAATCGCCCGAACACTTCAATACGAATGGCTCGACGGCAAAACATCTGGCCGTCGTGGTGAATGGCTACGAACTGAAATGTCTTACGGGGTTGGACGACCCAAAGGCAGGGGCCGAGCAACTCCTGGCAACTGGCGCCGAAATCGTTGTCGTTAAAATGGCAAGCCGTGGATGCCTTGTCCTCCAAGCCGACCAGGAATCGATGGTTCCCGCCTATCAAACTGAATTTGTGTGGAGCATCGGGTCGGGGGACGTGTTTGCCGCCGCCTTCACATACTTCTGGGCTGAGATGGGCAAGAGCCCTGCCGAGGCGGCAGACATGGCTTCTCGCAGCGCCGCGCGGTACTGCAACACGATGTCACTGCCCCTCCTCTCCGCGGAGCGCCTTCGCGAAGAGCCACTGCGCCCCCTGCCTCTGCCGGTAGGTCGGAGGAAGGTCTATCTCGCTGGCCCCTTCTTCAACCTCACGCAGAGATGGCTTGTGGAGGAAGCAAGGTCCCAGTTGCTTGCTCAGGGCTTGCAGGTCTTCTCGCCTCTTCACGAGATCGGACCAGGTCCTGCAGAGGTTGTCGCGAAGGCTGATTTACAAGGATTGGATGATTGCGACCGGATTCTCGCGCTCGTGGATGGGGGAGACGTTGGCACCATCTTCGAGGTGGGATACGCAAAAGCCAACAATATTCCGGTAGTTGCTTTCAGTCAGAACATGCCAGAAGAAGACCTCAAGATGCTCTCTGGGACGGACTGCCTCATCGTGAAGGACTTCGTGACAGCCATCTACAAGACCTCTTGGCTGTCAGGAGGCCCATCTTGAAGTCGGCCCTTCTTCTATCCGGCGGAATGGATTCGGTGGCCTTGGCGTATTGGATGAAACCATCCCTCGCGATCACCATGGACTATGGGCAGGTCCCGGCCGCCGGCGAAGTTCGAGCCTCGAAGGCTGTGGCCGAAGCCCTGGGTATCCCTCATAAGGTGCTCCAAGTGGATTGCAGTCCCTTGGGAAGCGGGGACCTTATTGGGCGCGCAGCATTGCCCATCGCCCCCATGCCCGAATGGTGGCCCTTTCGGAACCAGCTCCTCCTGACCCTCGCGGCCATGAGTTTGGCGCCGGAGGGTGTGGGGCAACTATGGATTGGCACCGTGCTCAGCGACGGTGCGCATGCAGACGGGACTCCGGCCTTCATTGATGCCATGAATCACCTTCTGGCGTTGCAGGAGGGCGGCATGCAGGTAGCTGCTCCCGCCATTGGCTGGACCTCTGCGGAACTGATCCAGAGGAGCGGGATTCCAAGGGACCTCCTGGCCTATGCGCATTCATGCCACACGGATTCCTTCGCGTGTGGCCAATGCCGGGGATGTTGCAAGCACTACGAGACGTTAGAGGCCCTTGGCTTTGAGCCGTACTAAGGTTTTTCAGGATCCGCGTCCACGCCGAACGCCCCGAACAGAAGGGCCACCAAGCGTGTACCCGATCAAGCAGGTGCACTTTCTGGAGCAACCAGAGCAAGTATTGCTCCCACCTCTGAACGAGGTTCTGGATCGTCGGCGCTCTGGGCGAGAGTTGGCTCCCCCTAGCCTCAAAGAAGTGGGGCACCTGCTCTGGTTTGGTTGCAGGGTCCGGGCTTCTACAGAAGGCACTCCGGGGCCCATCCAATCCCGCCCTGCGCCCGCCGCCGGCGGGCTACATGCGTTGGACCTACTCATAAGCAGACTGCCTGGCGTTCCCGGCCTCTTGCTCTACGATCCCTTTTCCCATGCCTTGCGCACCCTGGAACCAATCCAAGATGACGCGCTCGGCTTGTATCACCGGAAGGTCGAGACCCTATTTCCCAACAGCGAGGGATGCGTCATCACGCTCCTCGCAGATCACGCCAAGCTAGATGCGAAGTACGTTCACTGGCAATCCCTCGCCCTCAGAGACGCTGGGGCCCTGCTGGCTACGCTGGGGATTTGCGCCGCAGGACTTGGCATGGGTTTCTGCTTCGCGGGAATTCTTGGGAACGAGATCCTTGCTGCCGGCGGCATAGAGAATGGGGCTCGAATTCCCGTCGGAAGCGCAATTGTCGGCGGAGCAGCAAACCCTTAGAGCAAACCGGTCGCGATCTGCGATCGGTTCCAACTAAATAATGAACATGGGTGAGGTTGCAGGCCAATCTCAGAAGCCCCAGCGACGCGTAGAACGCGTCCAGGTGGGCGATCCGGCGGGGACGTAGGGAGTGCGGATCCGCACTGATCCTGAAGATGGGGTAGTCGGTCAGTTTGAAACTCACGCCAGCCTTGATACCAGGGCGAGTGCTTGAGCGGTCACGTATACTAGGAGCATGAAGAAGCGCCCGCCTACTGACCCGAACCAGCTTGCCAAGTTCATCCTGGACCAGACCACGGCAGAGCCAGAGACGCCCACCGCGCCACCGGCAGAGAAAAACCCTGCCGCCGTAGCCCTGGGACGACTTGGGGGGCTGAAGGGCGGCAGGGCGAGAGCTGAACGGTTATCTTCCGAAAAGCGGTCTGCTATCGCTAGAAAAGCGGCGGCTGCCCGGTGGAAGAAGGAGAGGTAGGGACCTCATCCTCCTCAAGCCGCTCATCGAGTTTGTTGGAGGTTTCAACCATGATCCTATTGGCGGGGAAACCCTTGTCAAATAAGGTTTTGAACATCTCCCAGTCTTGAGACACGCGCATAATTGCAATCAGTTGCAATAAATGGTCCCTAAGATCGGGTTGACCAATATCGGAGGACAGGAACTGGAAATGGCGGTGCCTACGCCGTTTCATGCCAGGTTCGACCGGGTTCTTTTCTCGCAGCTTTTCCAACACACCGGGCGGGAGCTTTTCGTAAACAAGCATGTCAGTCAACTTACCAACATATCCAGGCCTGGCGGTATTGTTGGGGATATAGTTCCACCCCCTAAGCCTGAACAATTGCTTGTAAAACTCATCTGGGAACATCTTCGCCCATTTGAGCTTTTCGTCAGCCAAATACACAGATAACAGTTTTTGGAGTTCGTCTCTATCGCGCTCCGACTGGAAGCCTGTGGCCTCATCAATCAGGGCAACAATGCCGACTTGAGCAAGTGCACGGATCAATGCGTCAGCAGTCGCAGCGATCCGCAACTGTGTCGCACCAAGGACCCCAGCATCCCGAGCCTGGAGCCATACCTCGCAGATCTTTGGGATCGTATCGGCGGGGATGCCGTGGGCTACCCTCGACGCCTTCTCTGGGAGGTAGATCAATGGCTTACTGAGCACCGTGACTAAGTTATTGTCAACAAAAGGGATAAGGTTCTTAAATGCCATGTGAAGTGGCAATTGTGCACCTTCGGTTTGAGATTGCCTTCTTGTTGATAACGCTCCACTTCTGTAAATCCCCATGCCTGCCATGAACTGTGTCTCTGAGAGAACCCGAGTACCGTCCGACAACACTGCACAAGCAAAGGACTTCTCCCCGATCTGGACTGAACCGCTGTGGGTTGCACGGGGTATATCCTTGAGGATCCCTTGTGCACCGTCCCACCTTCGGGCTGCCGCCTTCTTCGCCTGTGCACTGCGCTCTTCTGGGGAAAGCTTCTGTGCACGCGCCACGCCGCCTTTGCTGCCCTTGGGTTTTGATGGCTTTCCCTTCTTGCCCGACGATTGGTCCATGACTTGACCTCCATGCATCCAATATGGACACTTCAAATCTATGTGCAAGCATTACGAAAATAAATGTTATGGATCCTTGCACTTGACGATACAAGACCGCTCAAGCATACTGATAGGTATGAACAGACACCCCCTCACCCAGCGCACCCGGATCATTGCCGCCCTTGTGGAAGGCAACTCGATCCGCTCGTTGTGCCGGATGACCGGAGCCGCCAAAGGGACCGTCCTGACGCTGCTGGCCGACTTGGGCCACGCCTGCGCGGTCTAACAGCACACGGCATTGATGGGCCTGAAGTGCCGCCGGATCCAGTGCAATGAGATCTGCTCCTTCTGCTACGCCAAGGCGAAGAACGTCCCGGTAGAGATGGCAGGCCATGATGGCGTGGGCGATGTGTGGACCTGGACGGACCTGTACCCCGATTCCAAGCTCATCGTGTCCTGGCTCGTTGGCAACCGTGATGCTGAGTCCGCCAACGTGTTCATGGAGGGCGTTGCCCGCCGCCTAGACCATCGCGTCCAACTCACCACGGATGGACTGCGCGTCTATCTCGATGCCATCTATGGTGCCTTCGGCCTCGACGTAGACTTCGCGCAGCTCGTGAAGATTTACGGCGAGGGCTTCAAGACTGAGAAGCGGTACAGCCCCACGCATTTCGCTGGTAGTGAGAAGCGCCGCATCACCGGCAAGCTGGACATTGAAAAGGTCTCAACCTCCCACGTCGAGCGCCAGAACCTCACCATACGAATGTCCATGCGGCGCTTCACCCGGCTTACCAATGCGTTCTCCAAGAAGATCGAGAACCACGAGGCCGCGATTGCCCTGCACTTCATGTTCTACAACTTCGCCCGCGTCCATCAGACCTTGCGCGTAACTCCGGCCAAGGAAGCAGGCATGGCCGATCACCCCTGGTCCATCGAAGAGATCATTGGTTTGCTGGATGATTATTCAAACTGACCCACTACCTTCCATCACCATTCCTGAGTCGAGATGAGGATGGCGATGGCGAGGGACGCCAGAACCAGCCCTGCTGCAAGTAGCTTGCTCCCGGCCAGCCTGGTCCAGAGGAACAGACCTGAGAGAGTCAGAAAGACCAAGGCTCCGGAGAAGGCATCCGTCAAGAGGGTCCAGGCCAGACTGCCCCCGTCATTCTTGTGGAGGCGCTTGAGGGTCTGGAGGAGGTCGGCTTCCTTGAGATCAACGTCCACGCTGCGGTTCCCCGGCACGTAGGTGGCCTGGGCGAAGCGGCGGTGGCCCAGGAAGGCGACGGTCCACTGCTCCGCGGCCTTCAAGGGCTGGCCGCTGACCATACCGTTCCTCGGGGCCTGGATCCGCGTCCGCACCCGGGCCTCGGGGATGCCGAAGTGAGCCGCGAGCCGCTTGCCAAGCGCCTCGGGGCTGGCTGGGGGTGGTCCCTCCAGTTCGACGGTCACCCGCCGTTCGGTGATCTCCCCTGCTTCAATCTTCAGCACGGCCCGGTGGTTCATGAGGAAGCCCGTGACCCCGAATAGCAGTCCTAGGCCCGCCCCCGTGAGGCCGGTCCAGGCGTGGAGGCGGCGCAGCGTGCGCAGGAAGGCGGCCCGTCGGCCCGGTCCCCTCAGCGTGTCGTTCATGCTCCGGCCCTCAGAAGGCCATGGCGCAGGTCAGGGAGATACTGCGAGGGGCTCCGAAAAGGATGTTGAAGTCCGAGCCCGCGGTGGCGTGGTAGCGCCTGTCCGTGAGGTTCTCCACGTTCAGGGCGAGGCGCGCTTTCGGGTGCGCCTGCCAGAACACCGCCAGGTCTGCGCGGGTGAAGCCCGGGAGCCTCACCGCGTTGGTGGTGCTCGCGAAGACCTCACCCTGGTGCACGAGGCCGAAGCCAAGGGACCAGCCGCGGTCCAAGTCCACCTTGTTCCACCAGGACACCGCGCTGCGAGGGACGAGCGGCACCTTCGTGCCGACGGGCACCGGCGCGGCGGTGGCGCTGCCGCCGGTGGCCTTCATGACCCGGGCGTTCAGGTTGGCGTAGCCCGCGTAGACCTGCCAACGGGGCAGGAGCTGGCCCTGGATGCCCAGTTCCAGTCCCTCGGTGCGCTGCAGGCCCGAGAGCACGAGCTTGGTCGGGTCGTTGGGATCCTTGCTCTTCACGTCGGCGCGGTCCAGGCGGAAGGCCGCCGCCGACACGGCGAAGCCGGCGCCCAGGTCCCACTTGCCTCCCAGCTCCCAGTTCAGACCCTTCTCGGGCTTCAGGTCGGCATTGGCGGCCGAGAGGGAAAGGGTCTCGCTGCTGGGCAGAAAAGCGTAGCTCCAGCTCAAGTAGTAGGAGGATGCCGCGTTGGGCTGGAATACGAGGCCCGCCCGGGGCGAGAGCACGCTGTCCGTGCGGCCCAGGTCCACGTTGGCGGAATTGCGGTCGTCCAGCGTGACCTTGAAGCGGTCCTGGCGGAGGCCCAGCACCGCCTTCCACTTCGGCGCGAGGGTCACCTGATCCTGGACGTAGAAGGCCAGGATGTCCGCCTTCACCGCGTTGTTCGTGTCCGAGGCCTTGGAGGCCCAACGGGTGACCGTGGCCCGGGGCGCCGCGGCGTCCACCAAGGTGAACTCAGAACTGCCAAAGTAGCCCGTCTGGCGCAGGCTCTCGCTGCTCTGCCGGCCCACCTCCCCGCCTCCGAGGAGGTGATGCTCCATCCCGCCCAGCTTCACCTTGGCGTCGAGGTCCGTCTGGAAGAAGAGGTTGTCCCGGTCGTTGACGGTGTTGTAGGCGGTGATGCGCAGCTTTCCAGTGGCAGGGTCCACCACCGAGCCCGGCTGCACGTTTTGCCGAAAGGTGGCGTAGCGCGTGGCCCGCAGGGTGCTCCGCAGAGTGAGGCCTTCCCCCAAGCCCTGCTCGAGGCGCGCCGAGAACGCGTCCACCTTCGCCCGGCCGGGGCTCTGGGCCGCGTTGCCGAAGAAGGTGGCGGCATCAGTCTCGTAGGGCCGACCCTTGAGGGCGGGAATGCCGCGGTCCACGGTGCGGCGGTCTTCGAAGTGCTCGAAGCCCACCAGGATCCAGGTGTCCTTGCCCGGGGCGAAGTCGAAGACGGGATTGACGCCGCTGCGCTGGAGGGTGAAGCCGTCCCGGAAGCTCCTGGAATCCTCTCCCACGGCGTTCACTCGAAGGCCGAAACCCGCGAAGCGCTCGCTGGCGTCGAGGCTGGCCCGCTTCAGGCCATAGCTACCGCCCTTCAACTCCCCGGAAAGGAGCTGATCCTCCAGGGGCCGCTTGGTCACGCGGTTCACCACGCCGCCGGCACCGCCGCGGCCGAAGGTCATGCCGCTGGCCCCTTTCAGCACCTCGATGCGCTCGGAGTTGTAGGGGTCGCGGAAGTAGAGGGCATCGTCCCGAACACCGTCCACGAAGAAGTCCGACGAAGTGCTGATGCCTCGCAGCACCGGCTGGTCACGGGCCCCCTCCCCGGGGTTCACAGAGGCGCCTGGCACGTAGCGCAGGGCCTCGGCCATGCTCCTCATGCCCTGGTCCTTCACCAGGGCCTCGGGCACCACCTGCACGGACTGGGGCACGTCCCGCAGGGGCGTGTCGGTCTTGGTCGCGGTTGCCGAGCGTGTGGGGCGGTAGCCCTTGACGGGACCGTCGGCGCGTTCGCGGCGGCGCGTCTTCTTGACCTTCACCTCCTGGAGGGTGGTTTCGCGAGGATCAGGCTTCGGGGCGTCCTGGGCGAAGATGGGCAAGGCAAGCAGGCCGAAGGCCAGGGGAGTGAGGCGGCCGGTCATGGAAAGTCCTTTCAGGCGTCGAGGTGGAAGGTGATGGGCACGATCACCCAGGCGGCGACGGATTCTGTGCCGCGGCGGGCGGCCTGGAAACGCCAGCGCCGCACAGCGGCCTGGGCGGCTGCGTCGAGGCGGGCGAAGCCGCTGGTCTGTTTGAGTTCAACCTGGTCAGCGCGGCCTTCAGGGCTGACCAGGACTCGCAGAAGGACGCGTCCTTCCTCGCCCAGGCGTTGGGAGAGGGCCGGGTATTCGGGCTCGGGGTTCTGCAGGTAGGCTGCGTCGAAGCGGGGAGCCTGCACAGCGGCACCTTGGCCGCCGGGGATTCCGCCTGCCATACCTCCGGGAGCCCCGTTCACCACGCCGCCCAGGACACCGCCAGGCGTACCGCCTGGAACGCCGCCGGCCACGCCCCCAGTGTACGGGCTCACCGCCGACGGGACCTGCATGGCCTGGGTCTCAGCCTGGGGGAGTGACGGCGTCGGGACGACGGGGGACTCGGCCGGTACCTGGGCGGACGCGGCGGATCCCGCCGGAGGCGGCGGCAGGGGCGTGGCTGGGGCATCGAAAGCCTCCAGGCTCACGGCAACCGTCCTTCGGGGCGCCACAATCGCTGGGGCCGAAGTGGCCAGTCCCAGGCCCACCACGGCCAGCCCACCGTAGAGAGCCAGGGAGACGGACAGCGCACTGGCCCGGGAGACCGGCGCGACACGCCCGAGGCTGGGCGGCGCCCCGAGGGCGGCCGACCTATGGGTATATGTTTGTGGCGCGATCGGCGCCGCAGCTTCGACCCAGGGGGCCGTGGGAGCGAGGATCGAGAGGGACGGGCTCATGGCTCTAGAGTACGAGGCTGAGACTCAGTATCAATAAAAAATTACTCGAACCCGTCCAGACCTCGCTTGGTCGTGACCAGCGTCACTCACACAGGGCATTTGGCTTCTTGATTAGGACTCTCTCTCGGAAGACCCGAGAGGAAGTAGACAGAGTGTTGTCCTGACGACACGCAGGCCGGGGACTCCGTTCATCTTGGGATGCACCAATCGGATCACTTGGAACGAGACCCTTTGGATCCGATTTCTCGTCCCTTCCTAGGGGTGCTGGGGGCTGAAATCTTGTGCTCCAGCGCCTGCATGACCTGCAGGAAGGGGGTTCCCAAGGCCTCGCACCAGGCGTGAACCTCGATCACATCGAGTCGCCGCTCACGGCGTTCACATTTGCTGACGGAGGATTGGGTGATGTGAAGAGCTTCGGCCAGCGCGATCTGGGAAACGCCCTTCTCAAGACGGAGTGCGACCAGCAGGTCCACAAGGATCTGGTAGCGCTGGGAGTAGATCGACTTTTCCATCTCGGGGGTCCGCAGAGCAGACCGTAAAACCCGAATTGGAATAGTCCCAATGAGACTATTCTATCATAGACTAAAAACCTCTTGGAGGCCCTCATGCGCTGCTTTCCGCACTCCATCCTTGTGCGCGGCATGGTGGCGACAAGCCTCGAGGCCGGCGAACGCTTCGATTTCAGGATCCAGAAATAGCTACCGCCGATCGGAGGTGCACATGCGTTGGGTGCGATGGGCTCTGTTGGTCCTTTGGGTCTTCGGTACCGCGATCCTGGTGGCTGCCCCGGACAAGGCCGCGCAGAAGGAATGGAAGGGCCGGATCGGAACCTCCTACCATGCGTACCCGGGCATCCCCTCCAACTTCCGTCCCATGGTCAGGCCTGATCGAGGAATGCCGGCCACCAAGCGGATTGAGGACCGGATCGATCTCGTCGGCGTCGATGAGGGACAGTTCTCGGGCAGTCTGGGCCCCCTGCTGGAATTCAGGTCGGAGCCCTCGAAATCGAACGTGTCCCTTTACGCATCCGACTTGAAGTCCATCCTCGAATCGGGGGAGGTGCTGGACCACGTACCAGGCTCCGCGGATCCGAAACCGGAGTCCCTGAAGTTCCTTGAGGCAGAGGCGGCTCGCCAGAAGACGTTCAAGCGGTTCCTGATCACGCTCGGTGTAGCGGTGGTCCTGGGCCTGGGATTGCTGTTTTTCCTCCTTTCCCGCATCGGTCGCCGCAGCTCCAAGAACCCCGTCCCGGAAAAACCGGCGCCACATCCTGTTCTTCGATCCTGGTTGTGCGCGAGCTGCGGGTGGCTGGGATTCGAGGGAAGGAACGGCAATCCCTACGACGTCGGTGTAGGAATCGGCACCGCCGCGGCGGGTGCAGGTGCGGCCGGCGTCGTGGCAGGCGGGGCAGGGCTGGCCGGTGGGGTCGTCATCCTTCTGGTGGGCGCGGCGGTCTTCGTGGTTGGCATCCCCCTCATCCTCCTGTTCGGGGTTGGGCTTGTTGTCATGGCCCTTGGCGTCGTGATCATGCTGGTGGGCGGGATCATGAGCCTGGTCGGTGGCACGGCCGCCGGTGCGGGCGCCACCATCGCGGCCAGCGGTGCCGGTGCCGGGGCGGGATTCTACGCCAAAGGGCAGGCACTCGCCCAGCAGGCCCTCCCGTGCCCTGTGTGCAAACAGGCCCTCATCCCTTGTGCCGGCCCCATGGGCAAGCAGTTCATTGCGGCCCATCCCGATGTGTTGACGCCGCTCCGCCCTGCGATCCAGGGCTGGCTGGAGTACGTCAAAGGCTATGAAGGCAAGACCGGAACCGTGATCCCTCGGGAACCGTGGCCGGGCGCGGCTGAGATCCCGGCCTTGTCGATTGAAGAGCCTCAAACCCTGGAGGTCCAGGACTCCGGCCGTTCTGCAATTCCAGGAGTCGATCAGGACTCCCTCCAGAAAGTCTGAACTCGGACTGCCTCCGTCAGCCCTCCTTCGCCTGCGAACCCTCACTTCCAACCCCTGCGGCCGATCCGAATCAAGGAGCCCACCATGAAATTCAGACCTGCAACGCTTGCCTTCGTCTTCGCGTGCCTTCCGGCGCTCGCGCAAGCTACGACGATCTCCCTGCCGCCGGAGGCGGTGCTCATCAAGATCAACCGGGGACGTGAGACCTTCAGGTTGAAGGAGGTCGCCAAGGCCCAGGGTCCGGCCCAGTACGGGTTGACCAAGCTGGAGCGCCAGGCCAAGACCATTGCCTTGACCCTGCAGGATCGACCGCTTGAGGTGGCCCAGCAGCAGCTCAGGGACAACGGCGTGATCCTCCTGCGCTACCTCATCCCCATGAAGGACCTTGGGACCTACTTCGAATTCGACGAGAAGAAGATCTGGCACGTCGCGCCGCAGATGCGGGCGGACTTCTTCGTGGAGGTCAACGCCGGCGGAGCCCGCGGCGGCGATCAGTTGAACGCCGAGGGCACGCCCGTGGGCTACTTCTGGGCCTACCAGCATTCGCGCACCCTTCGCGGCGTCAAATCAGGGCTGGGCGACTTCCTCAAGAAACTCTCCAACGAGCCGGCCTTCACGCCTCTCGACTACGAGTTCGAGATGCGGAAGTACTGGACCTACGGCGACCCCGAGGAACTGGTGGTGGTGGACGTGCTGCTCACGCTCCTGCCCATGGGCGCCACCACCATGGTGGAAAGCGTCCAGGCCGGCGTGGTGGGTCTCGTGGATGAATCCTTCCTGCCCTACACGAAGGCCGCGAAATTCGTCCTTCCCACGAACCTGGGCACCATCGTCTCGGATCCCCGTGCGAACTTGGCCGACATCGGCCAGGTGCTCGCCCTGAAGAGCAAGGAGTTCTCCTCCAAGAAACTGCTGGAGAAGCAGATCCAGGCTTCCCTGAAGGAAGTCTTCGGTAGCTTCATAAAATGACCCGGCCCTTGTGTTGGCCAATCTCAGGGCCGACTACTGATTAACATCTTGCTTATCATCAAGTAGGGATGAAACAGCCAATAACGAGAGAAAAGGCCCCCGTTCCGGGGGCCTTTTCCGTCCTGCGACCGCGCGCCGGGGATCAGAACCGGTAGCTGGCGGCGAGCTGCACGGCGGCGGCGTTCACCTGGCCGCCGCCGGCATTCTCGAACTTGCTGGCCGTGTAGCGGGCTTCCACGCCGAAATTGCGGTTCAGGTTGAAGCCCACGCCCGCGGCGCCGCCCACCTTGTTGGCGGTGCGGGAGGAGGAGCCACTGAGGGTCTGGTTCCCAACCTTGTAGGTGTAGTCATAGTCGAAGTTCCAGCGGTTCCAGGAGATTCCGCCGGTGATGTAGAACCCGCTGTCCTTCCCTTCGAAGAAATAGAGGTAGTCAGCCCCGGCGGAGAGATTGTCGAGCTTGGCCTTGCCACTGGCCGAGGCGGCCACGGAGTAGTCCGGGAAGGCCTTGTTCTCCGGGTAGACGACATAGTCGATACGGGGCCGGAGCACGCTGCCGCCGCCGAGATCAAAGGTCATGTGGACCCCTCCGCCGGCGCCGGCCTTGCTGTCCGCCGCGTCCTTGAGGTCCGCCGAAGGCAGGTTGGCGTGCACCTGAACGCCGAAACGAACGTCCTGGGCGGCCAGCGGCGCGGCGATCACGAGCAATGCAAGGAGGTTGCGGGACAGGGTCATGAATCCTCCAGAGTCTGAACAAGGAATATGGGCGGCATCCATCCCGGCATCAACCGGCTTTTTCCGGAAATGAAAAAAGCGCCCCCGAGGGGCGCTTTTCCTGGGACGGGATGTCTTACTTCGCGGCTTCGTAGACGCGGCGTTCCTTGAGGCGACCAGCCTTGCCCAGCTTCTCCCGAAGGAAGTACAGCTTGGCGCGGCGGACCTTGCCGTGTCGGATGACTTCGATCTTGTCAACGGAGGGGCTGTTGAGGGGGAAGATGCGCTCGACGCCCACGCCCTCGCTGACCTTGCGGACGGTGAAGGAGGTGCGCATGCCGCCGCCCTTGATGCCGATGATGATGCCCTGGAAGATCTGGATGCGCTCCTTCTCGCCTTCCTTCACCTTCACGTGCACCTTCACGGTGTCGCCGGGGGTGATGCGGGGCAGATCGGTGCGAAGCAGGCTGGCTTCGAGCTGGTCGATGATGTGGCTCATGAATGGCTCCTGGGGCCAGCGGTCCGACGCGCAGCCTGGAGCATTCCAGGGGGGGACATGGCACGATGAGTTCCCGGATCGGGACTGCCCAGTTTACCGGAATGGCCTTGCTTTCCAAGGGCAAAATCAGGCCTGGCCCTTCCATCCCTTGGGCCGCCGCTCGTCCCAGCGCTCCGGGTGCTCCACCTGGAAGGCGCACCACTGGGCGTCCCGGTCGAGTCCCGGCAGGCGGTCCCGCAGGAAGGCCGCCCACAGGTCCGGCCGCGACCTGCGGGTGCGGACCATGGCTTCCCGGAGTCGCCAGAGGCGGACCGCCTCGTGATTCCCCGAGGTCAGGACCGGCGGGACCTCGAACCCTTCGAATTCCGCAGGCCGGGTGAAGTGGGGGTGGTCGAGAAGCCCCGTCGCGAAGCTGTCGGCTTCCGCGGAACCCTCGTTGCCCAGCACTCCGGGCAGCCAGCGGGCCACAGCATCGATCAGGCAGAGGGCGGGCAGCTCGCCGCCGGAAAGCACCGCTTCGCCAACCCGCAGTTCTTCGTCCACATAGAGGTCCACGGCCCGCTGGTCCAGCCCCTCGAAGCGTGTGCAGACGAGGATGAGCTGGGGGAGTCCGGCCAGCTCGCGGACCTTGGCGTGATCCAGGGGCCGTGCCGCGGGGCTGAAGTGGATGACCCTCGCGTCCTCGACCTTGGGCACGGCGGCCAGGGCATCCCGCAGCACCTCCGGCCGCAGCACCATGCCGGGCCCGCCCCCGAAGGGCGGCGCGTCCACGTGGCCGAAGGCGTTGCCCGCGAAGGGCCGGTAGCTGTGGGTGTGCAGTTCGTGGCCCAGTTCCCGGAAGGCCCGCCCGGTCACCCCCAGCCGCGCGACCTCGAAGAACTCCGGAAGGAGGGTCAGGGCATCGACGCGCATCAGGCCCCCACGAGGTGAAGGATCCATTGGAACAGCCGTGCCGCCATCTGGATGAGCTCCCGGATCGAAAGGGCGAAGTACAGCGTGGTCACCAGCGAGCCGATCAGGCCGAGCCACATGAGCAGGGCCCACTCCTCCAGCAGGGCCATGCCCAGAAGGACCAGCGCCGCCGCCGGCAGGATGTTGGAGAAGGGCAGCCAGAGGGGCAGCGCCGCGAGGAGGGCGGTCCAGAACACGATGAAACCCAGCAGGCGGGGATTCACCGGCCGCCGGGGGGCGCGCTTCAGGCGGAGGGGTGCCAGGTAGCCTTCGACCCGGGCCAGGGTCTCCTTGATCCGCCCGCGCTTCATCTCGAAGGACTGGATGCGCCCCGGAATCCACGGATGGGGCATGCCCAGCATCATCTGGAAGCCCACCAGCATGGTCCCCAGGGAGATGAAATTGGCCACCCCGGGGATGAAGGTCGCGAGGGCGAGCAGCAGCACCGCGAGGCCGTAGATCTGCTCCCCCGCCTTGTCCAGCAGCTCGCCGAGGCTGACGGAACCGTCCTGGTCGAGCAGCTCGTCCAGAGCCGTGAAGAGGGGGTTCCGGGTGATCACATCGGCCAGTGTCGCACCGACCTCACTCGGAATCGGAAGCATCGCTCCAGGATTCGCCGTCCTCCTCGTCGGGCTTGGCGGGGAGTCGGTAGGACTCGGAACTCCAGGCCCCCAGGTCCCGGGTCCGGCAGCGGTCCGAACAGAAGGGCTTGAAGGGGTTGCCTTCCCAGGAGACAGGTGTCCGGCAGACTGGGCAAGGACGCAAAGGCATGGCTGCAAAGTAGCTTGATCGTTAGAAGGGCACCACTGATGAATATCGAAGTCAAAAAATATTAGTCGAATTAAGAAGATTTGATTGCACCCGATTTTCCCAGCCCCTAGACTGGCTTCAGCCCGGATCCCCATCCGGCTTCAACCCGCAACCGGAGGACAACCATGAGCAAGATCATCGGCATCGACCTGGGCACCACGAATTCCTGCGTTTCCGTCATGGAAGGCGGCACCCCGAAAGTGATCCCCAACGCGGAGGGCTCGAACACCACCCCGAGCATCGTGGGCTTCAACCCCAAGACCACGGAACGGCTCGTGGGCGCCTCCGCCAAGCGCCAGGCCGTGGCACAGCCCAAGAGCACCATCTACTCCATCAAGCGTTTCATGGGCCTGCCCTTCGCCGACTCGGACAAGGAGCAGAAGCTCGTCCCCTACACCGTCGAGCGCAGCGACAAGGGCGGTTGCGTCGTGGACGTGATCGGGAAGAAGTACTCCCCCGAGGAGCTTTCCGCCATGATCCTCGGTCGCATGAAGGAGGCCGCGGAAGCCTACCTCGGCGAGAAGGTCGACAAGGCGGTCATCACGGTGCCCGCCTACTTCAACGATGCCCAGCGCCAGGCCACCAAGGACGCCGGCGCCATCGCCGGGCTCGAGGTCATGCGCATCATCAACGAGCCCACGGCCGCTGCCCTCGCCTACGGCCTCGACAAGAAGAAGGACGGCACCATCGCCGTCTTCGACTTCGGCGGCGGCACCTTCGACATCTCCATCCTCGAAGTCTCCGAGGGAGTGGTGGAGGTCAAGTCCACCAACGGCGACACCCACCTCGGCGGCGACAACGTGGACCAGGTGATCATCGACTGGCTGGTGGAAGAGTTCCAGAAGGAGCACGGCATCGACCTGCGCAAGCAGGCGGACGCCATGCAGCGCCTGAAGAGCGCCGCGGAGAAGGCCAAGATCGAACTCTCCAGCACCACCCAGACCGACATCACCGAGGCCTACATCACCGCCGACGCCTCGGGGCCCAAGCATGTCAACCAGACCCTGACCCGGGCCCGCTTCGAGGCCATGATCGAGCCCATCATCCAGAAGCTCCGCATCCCCTGCGAGAACGCGGTGAAGGACGCGAAACTGTCCCATCACGAGATCGACGAGGTCGTCCTCGTAGGCGGCTCGACCCGCACCCCCAAGGTGCAGGAGCTGGTGAAGTCCATCTTCGGCAAGGAGCCCAACAAGAGCGTGAACCCCGACGAGGTGGTGGCCATCGGCGCCGCGGTCCAGGGCGGCGTGCTTTCCGGCGACGTGAAGGGCGTGCTGCTCCTCGACGTCACGCCGCTTTCCTTGGGCATCAACGCCAATGGCGGCCAGATGAGCGTCATCATCCCCCGCAACACCACGATCCCCACCCGCAAGTCCGAGATCTACACCACCGCCGTGGACAACCAGCCCGGCGTGGACATCGAGGTCTTCCAGGGCGAGCGCCAGATCGTGGACGGCAACAAGCTCCTGGGCAAGTTCCACCTGGGCGACATCCCGCCCGCCCCCCGCGGCATCCCCCAGATCGAAGTCGTCTTCGACATCGACGCCAACGGCATCGTCCACGTCACCGCGAAGGACAAGGGCACCGGCAAGGACGCCAGCATCACGCTGACCGGCAGCACCGGCCTCTCCAAGGACGACATCGAAGCCAAGATCAAGGACGCCGAAAGCCACAAGACCGAGGACGAGGCGCGCAAGGCCCTTCTCGAGGACAAGAACCACCTGGACCAGACCATCTACCAGGTGGAGAAGCTCCTCAAGGACAGCGGCGACAAGCTCACTGAGGAAGACAAGAAGGCCATGGAGGAGGCCGTCGCCGAAGGCAAGGCGGCCCTGGGCAGTCTTGAAGGCGACCGCATCAAGAAGGCCCTCGAAGCCCTGAACGCCGCCTCCCACAAGATGGCGGAAAAGATGTATCAGCAGGCGCCGCCCGCCGACGGCCAGGCGCCTCCGGCCCCTGGCGCCCCGGGTGGCGATGCCAAGAAGAAGGAAGACGACGTCATCGACGCCGAAGTGGTGAGCTGAGCCTCACCACCCAGAAGGCCGGGCTTTGGCCCGGCCTTTTTTTCGCACCTGCAAGATGTGAGTGTTTCCCGCGCATGTTTGTTAGAGTTCCACCATGGCCCACCCCGACTACTACAAGATCCTGGGGGTTCCCCGGAGCGCTTCCCCCGAGGACATCAAGAAGGCCTACAAGAAGCTCGCCCGCAAGCACCACCCCGACCTGAACCAGGGCGATGCGGCTTCGGAATCCCGGTTCAAGGACATCTCCGTCGCCAACGAGGTGCTCTCGGACCCGGAGAAGCGCCGCAACTACGATCAGCACGGCGATCCCGCTGGACCCCAGTCCCAGCCCATGCCCGAGGGCTTCTCGGGCTTCGACATCGGCGACCTCTTCGGCTCCTTCATGGGCGGCCAGGGTTCCCCCCGCCGACGCGGCCCCGAGCGGGGAGAAGACCTCCAGCGCCTCGTCCGCATCTCGTTCCAGGACGCCTTCAAAGGCACCCGGCTGTCCTTCAATGTGCACCGCACGGAGACCTGCCTCACCTGCCACGGCAATGGCGAGGGCCCCGGCGAGAAGACCACCTGCCGGGCCTGCAACGGCAAGGGCCAGGTGGAGCGGGGTTCCGGTTTCTTCCGCCAGAAGGAGCCCTGCGAAGCCTGTGGCGGCGCCGGCAAGAAGGGGCCCGCCTGCCCCACCTGCCAGGGCCGCGGCCGCAATCCCAAACAGGACACCATCACGGTCAACATTCCCCAGGGCATCGAGGAAGGCCAGAAGCTGCGGCTGGCGGCCAAGGGTGAAGCGGGGCGGCGGGGCGGCGGCCCCGGTGACCTCTTCCTGCAGATCGAGGTCGAAAAGGATCCGCGCTTCGAGCGGCGGGGCGCGAACCTATACCTCACCCTCCCGGTGAGCTACACCGAGGCCGCCCTGGGTGCGAAGGTGGATGTGCCGACGCCGGAAGGCAGTTCGACCATCAAGGTCCCTCCGGGCACCCAAAGCGGAGCCAAGCTCCGGCTCAAGGAGAAGGGCATGCCTTTGCCGAAGTCCACCCACCGGGGCGACCTCTTCGCCGAAGTGAAGGTCGTCACGCCTACCGTGCAGGACGAGCGGAGCAAAGAGCTGCTGCGGGAGCTCGGGGAGCTCAACGACCAGCACCTCCGCGACCAGGCGTGGGGGCAGCCATGAGGCGCGATCCCAAGGCCGGGCTCTACATGATCGGCGTCGTCTCCACCCGGTACGAGATCCATCCCCAGACCCTGCGCATGTACGAGCGCGAGGGCCTGCTGCGGCCCAGCCGCACGGAAGGCAAGACACGCCTCTACAGCGACGAGGATCTGGAACGCCTCGAATTCATCCTCAACCTCACCCGGGACCTCGGCGTGAACATCGCTGGCGTGGAGGTGGTGATGAACCTGCGCGACCGCATGCACGAGATGCAGCGGGAGATGGAGACGCTGGTGGAAGCCTACCGGGCCCGGTTGCGCGCCGCGGGCATGGATCCGGAGGAGGGCGCCGCCCACCCCACGGGGCTCGTGAAGCTCAAGCCCCAGGGCCTGGTGCGGAAGCACTGAGGCAGCCCCATGGCCACGACCTCCGATCCGTTGGAACTGGCCTTCGTCCATGCCGCGCTGGAAGCCGGTCTGATCCTCGAATCCGACTGGACGGAGGCGGCCGCCAACGCCGTGCCTGAGGGGACCGTGCCCGCCGGACACCTGGGCCCACGGGTGCACTGGCTCATCGCCAATGGCCGGCTCGATGCCGCGAAGGTTCGGGCGTGGGTGGCAGCCTCCGCCGCCGCGGCGCCGCAGCCCACCGAAGC
Source organism: Holophagaceae bacterium (assembly GCA_016710635.1). Taxonomy (GTDB): domain Bacteria; phylum Acidobacteriota; class Holophagae; order Holophagales; family Holophagaceae; genus JADJVL01. The sequence continues at coordinate 38,564 of JADJVL010000002.1, forward strand.
CGTGGACTGGAACGCCACGCGGGCCCTGGGCCAGGGTGAAGGCCCTGCTACATCCGTCGTGGAAGGCCCTGCGGCGCAAGCCCCGGAAAGTTCCGTCCCGGCCTGGGTGCGGCGGATCCGGGACGAAGGCCATCCCGCGGGCCTGATCCGCCACTACGAGCTCGGCCGGCTGCTGGGTCGCGGCGGCATGGGGCAGGTCTTCCTCGCCTTTGATCCGGTGCTGGGCCGCGAGGTGGCTCTGAAGCTCATGCTGGGTTCGGATCCCGAGATGAACGCGCGGATGCTGCGGGAGGCGCGCTCCCAGGCCCGCATCGACCACCCCAATGTCTGCCGCATCCTCGAAGCGGGCGAGTGGGAGGGCCAGACCTTCATCGTCATGCAGTTCATCCCGGGGAAGACGCTGGACGCCCTGGCGGCGGGTCTCGATCGCGAAGCACTGGTGCGGATCTACGCGGCCATCTGCGACGGCCTGCACGCGGCCCACCGCCTGGGCCAGGTGCACCGGGACATCAAGCCCGGCAATGTCATGGCCGAGCAGCTGGAGGACGGCACCTGGAAGCCCTACCTCATGGACTTCGGCCTGGTGCGGGACTCCCTGGAGCCCCAGCTCACGGGCACCGGACTCATCATGGGCACGCCGGCCTTCATGTCCCCGGAGCAGGCCCGGGGCGACGCCCGCAACCTGGACCGCCGCGCCGACCTCTACAGCCTCGGCGTCAGCCTCTACCAGGCCCTCACGGGCTTCCTGCCTTTCGAAGGCCAAGGCATCGACGTGCTGGTGAAAGTGATCAACGAGGACCCGCCGCCGCCCCGCAGCCTGCTCCCGGACATCCCCCCGGACCTCGAGACCATCGTCCTGCGCTGCCTGGAGAAGGAGCCCCACCGGCGCTACGACTCGGCGCGGGCCCTGGGCGACGACCTCCGGCGCTACCTGGACGGAGAGCCCATCCTGGCCCGGCGGCTGACCCGGGGGGAGCGGCTGGGCCGCTGGGTGCGGAAGAACCGGGCGCTGGCGGCTTCGGCGCTGGTCTCCACCCTGCTGTTGCTCGCCCTGGGCACCTACGCGGTCTGGTCCACGGTCCAGACCCGCCGGCAGAACAACCTGGCCCTCGTCTTCGGCCAGATGGCGGAGCGCATGGAGTCCGTCCTGCGCACCGCCAGCCTGCGGCCCCTGCATTCCACCGTGGTCGAGCGGCAATCCGTCCGGGACCAGATGGCTTCGCTGCGGACGCGGATGTCAGAGCGGGGCGCCTGGGCGGAGGGTCCAGGCCGTTTCGCCCTGGGCCGCGCCCATCTCGCCCTGGGGGAGCTCCCCCAGGCCCGCGCCGAGCTCCAGGCGGCCTGGGACCAGGGCTTCCACACGCCGGAACTGAGCCGGGTCCTGGGCAAGACCCTGGCCCTCCTCTACCAGGAGGAGCTGCAGGAGGTCACCGGCAAACAGCGCGCCGCCAGGGAGAAGGCCCTCGCGAGCACCTTGCGGGATCCCGCCATCCGCCACCTCGCCGCCGGCCGCGGCGCCGATCCCGTCGCCGCCGCCCTCAGCGAAGGCCTCATCGCCTGGGTGGAAGGCCGGACCGAGGAGGCTATCCGCAAGGCCCGGGAGGCCCGCCGCTTCACCCCCTGGAACGACGAGGGCTGGCTGCTGGAAGGGGATGTGCATCTCAGCGCCGCCCGCCAGCGCTACGATGCGGGCGACGCCACGGCGGCCAGCACCGAGCTCGACAAAGCTCACGAGGCCTACCAGGAAGGGGTGAAGGTCGCGCCCAGTTCGCCGGCGGCCTATGCCTCCCTGGCCCGGGCGGCGCGCCTGCGGCTGAACCTGCAGATCCTGGAGGAGAAGCCTTCCCGGGCGACCCTGTCGCAGGGCCTCGAGGCGTGCACCCAGGCCGCCCTGGCGGATCCCGCCGACCCGGCCTCCCATCGCCTGCAGGGACTCCTCCTGCTGCGCTGGTTCGAAAGCGGCGTGGAGGTTCAGGAAGGGGCCCAGGAGGCGCTCCTCGATCGTGCGGTGGCCTCCATCCAGGCCGCTGTGGCGATCGCTCCTGACGCCCGCCACCTGGGGGACTTGGCCTGGGCCTATGGCCAGTTGGCGGAGCACCGCTTCGAGGTCGAGCAGGATCCGGTCCCCGCCGCCGAAGCGGGCATCCGGGCCGGCCGGGCCGCCCTCGCACTGAATCCGGAGCACGAGCGCACCGCCTACTGGCTCGCCGTCTGCCACCTCACCCGAGGCCGCGCCATCGACCTGGCGGGCAAGGACCCCGCGCCAGACTTCGACGAGGCCGTCCGCATCCTCGTGGACCTCAACAAGAACAATCCGCGGGACCAGTTCTATCTCACGCTCGGAGCCGTGCACGTGCAACGGGCGCGGATTGCGGAAGAAGGAGGGAAACAGTCGGACATGATCTGGAAGGCCGCTTTGGACGCCTTTGCCAGCGCGTTCGAACTGGATCCTACTCAGGAGACAGCAGCTATCGAGTGGGTTTCCCACCACCAGCGCCTCCTGGCCTCCCTTTGGGAAGACAAGACCCAGAAGGCCCTCGACTTCTCCCCCGAGGATGTGTGGATGGGGAAACTCAAAAACCTGAGCAGTCCTTGCGTTCCCGTGCTCGTACTGCACCGGCGTCTGCTGGAGGCCCGCTTCAAAGGCCAACACGGAGCGGAAAGAGCCGCCTTGGCGGCCCTTCGGGAAAAGGCGCGATCCCCAAACCGGGAGGTCCGGGCCCTCGCCGAAAAGCTGCTGCTTCGGGTCCGGGGCTATGAGGCGAAATAGCCCCCGCCAACCGCAATGAAGATGTGGTCCTGGCTTCCGGCTAAGGCCGGATGAATCCCGAGATCGTGCCGGCGCCCCCCTGGCCGGGCTCGCCGGCTGAATTCATGAGCACCGAGAAGGCGTAGACCTTGCCCGCTTCCAGAATGCCCGGCGGAAGTCGGAAATCCTCATTCACCGGGAAGTGGAAGAGGAAGTAGGAGGCCTCCGAAACCGTGGCGGCGCCGTTGACCCCCAGTCTTCGCACCTGGAGGGTCCGCGCGGGGGAATGGCTCGCGGTGAAGGCGTCCGCCACCACCCGGAGGAGGGGCGTGGTCCCGACCCCGCTGAGATCCGAGGTGGCCGTGGCCCCGTTGATGAGCAGCGTGGCCGGGCGATGGGTCAGCTGGATCATTCCTGAGGTTCCTGCAATGGATGCGTTCACGTAGCCGGCCTGCCGGAAGGGAGTGCTGGTGCCGGGAAGCAGGTAGGCCATCCGCCACGCAGCGCTGAAGAGCCCGCTTAGCACATAGCCATTGGGGAAGAAATTGAGCACGGTGATGGGGCCCGTGGCCATGATTCCGGTGGCCGGCACCGATTGGCTCCAAAGGAGCTGGTGCAGGGGCGGGGTTCCCGCACCCTGGAGCCAGACGAGGTCGCTCCGTCCCGAGGGCCGTTCCGCATCCACCAGGAAGGTATATCTGTGGAACGTGGCCGCCGCAGGCGCGACGACGGTCTTCAGCGCCGGCAGCGGGGCGACGTCAATGCTGAGGTCCACCGCCACCTGGGGATAGGCCCGGCTGAAGGTGCCGGTCACGGTGAGGGGTGAACCATTGACCATGGCCAGGGTGGTCGGCTGGAAGGCTTCGCGAACCACTGGCTGCCAATCGCCACCGGGCGCCGGGATGACATCGTAGTGGAAGATGATCGGCCGATCCCCCAGGGCGGTGGAGGACAGGTTGGGCGGCGAAAGCATGCCCTGCAGGTTCAGGGAGCCCGTCATGGCCGTGGCCCCAGGCGCCTGCAGGGGCGGCGCGAGGTATTCATCCAGGTAGTCGAAGCCCGAATTGGAAGGGTTGTTCGGGTCGTACCACACGAGCTGATGAGGAATCAGGCCGCTGCGGGGACCACTGAGGGGGACATTCCAGGGCGTCATGCCGCCGATGTTGAAGGTCGCCGTGGTGGGCAGGGTGGGGAGCTGGAAACCGTCGGGGCGGCCGACGCGGTCGAAGCGGAAGTCCACCCGGGAGGTGTCTACCCAGTCATAGCTCTTGTCCTTTTGCAGCCAGTAGTACCCCGGCGGCACACCGGGGATCCAGAAGGTGCCGGAGGCGGTCCCCGTCCCCGCATAGGTCTGGAAGCCGGGTCCGCTCGGGACATGGGCGGCCATGGTGAGGGCGCTGAGGTCGGCGGGCACCGTCGCGATGACGCCGTCCAGGGAATGGAAGACGGTCCGCCACTGCCCCGAGACCCGGAAATTCACGGTCCACCGCTGGACACTGACGCCCCCCTGGCCGTCGGTGGCCTTCAGCACGAACTGGTTCTCCAGTTCGTACTGGGCGGGGGCGGGCAGCCACTGGAGGGTGCCGCCGCTGAAGGTCGCCCCGGAGGGGCCCGAGGCGAGGGTGAGCACGACGCTCAGGGCGTCGGGGTGGCTGGCCGCGGGGAGGTAGGTGTAGGTCGCCGTGGGGTTCGCATTCACCGGAGGCACGGTCACGAAGACCGGCAGGTTGTTCACCGCGAGGGTCACCGAATCCTGGCGGGCGGTGTCGGCCACGGACTTCGCCGTCACCGTCACGGGCCCGAGGGTGGGCGGGGCCGAAAGGAGGCCTTCCGGGGAGATGGAGCCCGCGGTCGTGGACCAGGTCACCGCCGTGTTCGAGGTGCCGAGGACCTGGGCCACGAGCTGGAGCTGGGTGCCGGGCTGGATGCGCGTGGGCCCCGGCAGGATCTTCACCGTGGGCGTCGCGGCGCCGGTGACCTCGAGGCGGGCCAGGACGGCCTTTTCCAGATCCGCCTTGGGCCGCACGGACACGTAGTAGATCCCGGGGGTGGCGGGGGCGGTGTAGCGCGCCGTCAGACCACTGGGGGCCAGGACGCCTCCAGAGGGATCCGGGCTGCTCCACTCCACCTCCTGCAGGCTGGTGTCCGTCACCACGGCCCGCAGGTCCAGGGCTTCGCCCGGGGCGATCCGGGCAAGGGAAGGCACCACCGCCAGCCCCGCACGGGGGCCGACCTGCAGGATGGTCTGGGCTTGCAGGGCGGGATCGGAAGCCGCCGTGGCCTGGGCGTGAAAGGACCCGCTGGCGGAGCGGCGGTGTAAGCGACCTCGTTGTCGGGGCCTCCGGTCGGGGCGGACAGGGTCCCGCCGGTGCTTCCTTCGAGCAGCGACCAGGCCACCAGGGGCGAGGCCGTGCCCGAGGCCACGGCCCTCAGAAAGGTCTGATCGAGGGGCTCGAGGTAGGCCACGCCGGGCCGCGTCGCCACGCTGCCCCCCACCGCCGCCACCAAAGGCGGCAGCTCGTCGAAGACCCGGATCTCCATGGAGCCCTGCACCCGCGGGTTCTCGATGGCGGTGGCGACCAGGTGGTAGACGCCCGGCTGGGCGGGCGCCGTGTAGACGCCGGTGGCAGGCACCACGCTGCCGCCGAGGGCGCCTTCGGCGATGCTCCAGATCACCGGCACGTCCACGAGATCGGCCGCAGTGTCCACCTTGAGAGGTGGCGGCGGAAGAACTTCCTTCTTGCCCCGGGCCTTCGCGCCGGACCGGGCCGTCTCCCGGACCTTCATGTTCATCTTGTAGGGACTGATCTGCAGCCTGAAGAAGGAGCTGTCGTCGGCGCTGGCCACCTTCACTTCCGCGCTCGCGGAGAGGCCCGCGGGGACCGTGCTGACCAGCACGTGGTAGGTGCCGGTGGTGGCGGGGGCGAGGTAGTCCGCGGCCCTTCCGTCGCCGGTGGCGAGGAGCTGCCCCATACCCGTCTCCTGCACGCTCCAGGTGTAGGCGGAGGCCCCGGTCACATTGCTGGTGAGGGCCGTCAGGCGCAGGGAAGTCCCCGAGGCCACGGCGGCGCTGCCGGGGGTGATCCCCAGGCTGCCGGTCGGGGGCTTGGGGGGCGTTGTGGTGCCGCCGCCCCCGCCTCCGCCGCCTCCGCACGCGAGCTGCAGGGCCAGCGCGACCGCCAGCAGGGAGACACGGCTCAGCCCGGTGGACATAAGGACCTCGGTTGGGGGGACAGGTGTTCCACCATGCGCGCACTGGAATCCGGCTGTCGAGGCCCTAGGTTTCCGCCACCCGCTCCGCCCGGGCGTCCAGATCGGCCTCCAGACGGACCCGGGCCGCCGGCCCGTGCACCGGCAGCACGACCGTGTCGCCGGGGCGGGCCCACTCAAGGAGTTCACGGGCGCCTTCGGCTTCGGGCAGTACTGTGCGCATGCTGTCCACCGGCTGGCCCAGGCGGAGCAGTTCGGCCCGCAGGATCGATGGGACCTCGCCGGGGGCGCGGCCGCGCATGAAGCCTTCGAGGTCCTTGAGCACCACCAGATCCGGCTGGAAGCGGGCGGCCGACCCGGCGAGTTCCTGGATGGCCGCGTCCCCCCGGTTGCCGGCCTGGCCCAGGAGCAGGCCGAGGCGGCCGGTCCCCCGGCCCGCGGTGGCCACCTTCAGCAGCCCCTCCAGGCCTTCCGGGTTGTGGGCGTAGTCCATGAACACGGTGATGCCCCCGAACTGCCACCGCTCCAGGCGGCCGGGATTGTCTGACCGGAGGGACCCGAAGGTGGCGAGGACGGCGCCGATGACCAGCGGGTCGATGCCCAGGCCCGCGGCGGCAAGCGCGGCGCCGGCCAGGTTCGACACGTTGTAGGCCGCCGTGCCGCCGGCGCTGAGGGGCAGGGCGGCGACGGCGCCCAGGTCGTGGTCCACGCCCTGCCAGTGGAGCCGTAGGCGGCCCAGGCGTGCGCCGCAGGTGGCGCCGCCGGAGGTCCGGTGGGCTGCCAGCCGGGGATGGCCGTCGTCCAGGGCGAACCAGCCCAGGCCGCAGGCGAGCCCGGTCCCACGGGTGGCGAGCATCGCGTCATCGGCGTTGAGGACGAGCAGCCCTTCCGGGCCCAGGGCGCGGGCCACCACCAGCTTGGCGTCGGCGAGCTCCTCCACTGAATGGATGCCGTACTCCCCGAAGTGGTCCGGGGTCACGTTGGTCACGAGAGCCACCGCCGCGCGGTCCACCGCCAGGCCCCGGCGCAGGATGCCGCCCCTGGCCGTCTCCAGGATGGCCGCTTCGACCCGAGCATTCCGCAGCACCGCCCGGGCTCCGCCGGGCCCCGAGTAGTCCCCGGCCTCCAGGAGCTCCCCGCCGACATGGATGCCATCGGTGCAGGTGTGGCCCGTGGTCCAGCCCTGCGCCGCCGCCATGGCGGCGAGCAGGCGCACCGAGGTGGTCTTGCCGTTCGACCCCGTCACGAGCGCGATCGGGATGCCACGCAGTCCCTTCCAGGGCACCGCCTCGACGGTGGGCAGGGCGGCCATGGTCCAGCTCCGGTGGCGGACGCCGGCGCCCAGGGTGAGCGTGGCGTCATCCAGGAGGACCGGCAGCCCAAGGCGGCGTCCCTCCCGCAGCAATACCATCAGCCCGGGATTCGCCTCCGCCGCCGCCAGGGCCAGGAGCGTGGCCGCCGCCGCGGCCTCGTCCCACACCGCCGGATGGGCCGGCGCCAGGGGTCTTGGATACAACGCCCCTGAAGTCTGCTCCAGGGCCCGCTGCCAGGCCCACTCGTTGACCTCCGTGGCGGCGTAGAGCTGGTCCTCCGGGGCGGCGAAGGCCAGCGCGGTCCCGCTGGCATGGGACCGCGCCACGATGGGGCCGGCGGGCCAGCCCAGGTGGCGTCGCATGCCCTCGACCGCGGACCACCATCCTTCGAGGCGCGGGTCTCCGGCCGCCATGGCCACGGCGGCCTCCAGCACGGCGCCGCAGGCATCGAAGTAGAGGTTTGGCCCGGTCAGGCGCCGGCTGTCCTCGAAGGGGGCTGCCTCGGTTCCGCTCAGTCTTCACTCTCCCGGGCGAAGCGCACCCCCCGTTCATCCCGGATGAGGCCTTCCAGATCCTGGGCCGGGTCCTCCCGCAGGACCGCGGGAACGGCGAGGGTCAGGTCCACCGCCGTGGCCTGGGTGGCGGCGCCTTTCGCGGCGGGCGCGCCTTCGGGCCTGAACTTGATCACCTGCTTCCAGGAGCGCGTCAGGGCGTCGGCGAAGATGAGCAGCAGGTCCCCGGCCTGGCCCATGCGGAGCGCCGCGTCGATGGCAAGCTGCTCGTCCGGGATGATGCTGATGGCGGTCTCCGGCACGCCCTTGGCCTGGAGGGCCTTGGCCAGGATGCGGGGCACCTCGTCGCCATCCCGGCCCCGCAGGCCATCATCCCGCCGGCAGACGTAGTGGTCGAAGCGTCCGGCCACCGCGTCGGCGATGGCCACGAGATCCTCGTCCCTGCGGTCGCCGGGCCCGGCCATGACGATGATGCGCCGGCCCGTCACATCGAGGGCACAGGCCAGGTCCGCCATGACGCTGACGGCGTGGGCGTTGTGGCCGTAGTCGAAGATCACCTTGAAGGGATGCTCGTCGAAGACGTTCATCCGGCCCGGCGCCTGGAAGAAGGTGGTGTCGAAGGTGCGCAGGCCCATGCGGATGGCGTCCAGCTTGATGCCCAGGGAATAGGCCATGGCCGCGGCGAACATGGCGTTCTGCACGTTGTGCAGGGCCCGGCCCTCCATGGTGGCCGGCACGAGGTGGGTCCAGAGGAGCGGGATGTGGCTGCCGTGGTCGTAGAGGGTGATCATCTGCCCGTTGACGCCGGCCTCCAGGGCGCAGGCGCGGCCGCCGGCGCGGATGTGCTCCCGCACCAGGGCGTGCTGGGGATTCATGGTCACGTAGCAGAGGGTCTTGGCGTCGGTGTAGGCCGACATCTTCACCACGAGGGGATCGTCGGCGTTGAGCACGGCGCAGTCCTTCGCGACCTCCACAAGGATCCGCTTCACCTCCGCCAGCTGCTCCAGGGTGTCGATGCCCTTCAGGCCCAGGTGGTCCGCCTGCACGTTCAGCACGGCGCCCACATTCACGAAGGGCACGCCCATGCCCGCCCGCAGCAGGCCGCCCCGGGCGATCTCGAGGACCGCCATGTCGATGTGGGGGTCCGAAAGCACCATGCGGGTGGCCACCGGGCCCGTCATATCGCCTTCCACCGTGCGCTGGCCGTCGATGTAGACCCCGTCCGTCGTCGTCAGGCCCGGCGTGTAGCCCGCCATCTTGGTGATGTGGGCCAGCATCCGCGCCGTGGTGGTCTTGCCGTTGGTGCCGGTGAGGGCCGCCACGGGCACCCGCGACGGCGTGCCCAAGGGGAAGAGCATGTCGAGGACCGGGCCCGCCGCGTCCCGGGGCGTGCCTTCGCTGGGGCTGACATGCATGCGGAAGCCCGGGGCGGCGTTGACCTCGCAGATGGCCCCGCCGACGGCCCGGTAGCTCTCGGTGATGTCGGGGCTGAGAAAGTCCACGCCGCCCACGTCCAGGCCGATGGCGCGGATGGCGCGGGTGGCCATGTCCCGGTTGTCCGGGTGGATGACGTCGGTGACGTCGGTGGCGGTGCCGCCGGTGCTGAGGTTCGCCGTGGAGCGCAGGGGCACGATCTGGCCCGCCGGGGGCACCGAATCCGCGGTGAAGCCCTGGCGACCGAGCATCATCTCCGCCTGGGCGTCGAGGACGAGGCGGGTGAGCACCTTTTCGTGGCCCACGCCGCGGCGGGGATCCTTGTTCACGAGGTCCACGAGCTCGCGCACGGAGCGCGTCCCGTCGCCCACCACGTGGCCCGGGGTTCGACGGGTGGCCGCCACCAGCTCGCCGTTCACCACCAGGAGCCGATGGTCGTCGCCCTCCACGAAGGTCTCCACGATCACCGAACGGCTGTGCTCCTTGGCGGCCTCGAAGCCCGCGCGGACCTCCGCCTCGGTGGTGAGGCGGATGGAGATGCCCCGGCCGTGGTTGCCGTTGTAGGGCTTGGTCACCACCGGGTAGCCGATGCGCCGCGCCGAGCGCACGGCGCCATCCGCGCTCTGCACCAGTTCCTGCCGTGGCACCGGCAGGCCCAGGCTGGAAAGGATCTTGTTGGTCTCCTCCTTGTCGCTGGCCAGCTCCACGGCGATGTGGGAGGTGCGGCCGGTGACCGTGGCCTGGATGCGCTGCTGGTACTTCCCGTGGCCCAGCTGCACCAGGGACTGCTCGTTGAGGCGCATCCAGGGGATGCCCCGGTCTTCCGCGGCGCGCACCAGGGAGGCCGTGGACGGACCCAGGGCCCGGCGCTGGGAGAAGCGGATGTATTCGTCCCGGGCCGTCTCCCAGAGCCAGCCCTCGGGCACGCTGCGCTCAGGTCGGATCTCCTCGGGCAGCAGGGAACAGAGCAAGCGCATGGCCAGCTCCCCGGCCTCCACGCCCTCCTCCTTCTGGGCGTACTCGTAGACCACGGTGTAGACGCCTTCCCGGCCGGCCCCGCGGGTCTTGCCGAAGGTGACCTGCTCACCGGCGACATTCTGCAGTTCGATGGCCACGTGCTCCAGGACGTGGCCCAGCCAGGTGCCTTCGTCCTCCCGCATGCGCCGCACGAAGCCGCCGGGCTCGCTGTAGCTGCAGCCGTGCTCCTGGAGGCCCGGCAGGGACCACAGCAGGCCCTCGATGAAGCGGCTGCCGAGCCGCGCCGTCGGCCAGGCTTCCAGGGGGCCGAGGTCCAGCTCCAGGCGGATGACCGGGAAATGGGCGTACAGGGAGGGGCCGACATAGACGGATCGGTCGAGGATGCGCATGGGGCTTTCCTTATCCGGCTCACTGGGAATGGTGTGGCCAGGATCTTAACCCGCTCCCGTGACGGGCGCGCGCTCCAGTTGCGGCCTAGCTGCTGGCCTTGGCCCAGGACCGGGCCTCGGGGCCCGGGAAGGCCTGCCGGGTGCTGAGGTGGAAGGAGGCCCCCGCCACCAGGATGTGGACCGTCAGCCCCAGCATGCAGATGGGCTGGCCGGGGTCCGTGTCGTCGACGCCCGAATACTCGATGCCCGCGGCGTCCACGACGGTGATGCCGCCCCGGCCCTCGACCTCCAGCAGGTTGTCGGGGCCGATGAAGGCCGCCGTGTCCTCGTCCAGGCCCAGGCCCACGGAGAAGGGGTTGAAGGCCAGGGCCGAGAGCAGGCGTCCCAGCCGGTCCCGCTGCCGGAAGTGCTGGTCGATGATGAAGCGGTTCGTCAGGCCAAGGCCCGGCGCCAGGCTCACGCAGCCCAGGGTGGGCACGGCCCCTTCCTGGCCGAAGGCGATCATGTGCTCGCTGAGGAAGCTGGCTCCGGCGGAGGTGCCCGCGGTGTGGACGCCCCGGGCGTTGAGGCTGCGCACCAGCTTGGCCACCGGCGTGCCCCCCAGGATGGTGGTGAGGCGCAGCTGGTTGCCGCCGGTGAAGAAGATCCCGTCGGCCTCCTCCAGGCGGGCGAGCCGGCCCTTCTCGAAGCAGTCCCGCCGGGTGTCGAAGTCCAGGGCGGTCACCCGTCGCGCTCCGAGATCCGCGAAGATGCGCTCGTAGCGGCTGCCCGTGTCCGGCAGGCGGCTGGCGGTGGGGATGACCACGATGTCGGCCTCCCGGCCGCCGCACAGCTCCACGAAGCGCTTCAGGATCCTCGGATCGTGCTCCTTCTCCTCGGCGCCGCCGATGGGAATGATGAAGCCGCGCGCGCCGCCCTCGGGGACTCTGCTTGGACTCATGAACCCGGCTCCTCGAACATGCCGCGCGCCAGCACGGTCCCTGAACGCACGGCCCAGGCGCCCTTCATCATCACATCCTCGGCGCCGGAAGGCCCGAGGGCCACCAGGTCCGCATCGCCACCCACCCGGATCCGGCCCTTCCCCGGCAGGCGGAGGAGCTCCGCCGGATTGGAGGTGAAGGCCGGCAGCACCCGTTCCAGGGCCTCCCCGGCGGCGGTCAGTTCCAGCAGGGATTCCAGGAGCGCGCTGGGCGAGCCCACGCCCATGCGGGTGATCCGGCCCTCGGCGTCGAAGTGGGGCAGGCAGCCGCCGCCATCGGAGCTGATGGTGACCCGTTCCGGCGGCGCGCCGCTGGCGAGGTAGCGTTTGAGGCCTTCCGCGGCGGACCAGGCGTCCTCGCCTTCCTCCACGGGAAAGGCCGTGAGATCCACGGTGCAGCCCCGGCGGGCCAGTTCGAGGGCCTCATCGAAAAGGCCACGACGGCGGTTGACATGAGTGGGGTTGAAGACCCGGGCCGGCAGTTCGGATCGGTCCAGGGCTTCGCGGACGAGGGAGAGGCCCCGGGCGCCGTTGCCGAGGTGCAGGTGGAGCACGCCCGCCTTGCCCGTCAGCAGTCCGCCCACGTGGGCGTCCGCAGCGATGCGCAGGAATTCGTCCAGGGTGGGCTGGCTGGAGCGGTGGTCGGAGATCGCGAGTTCGCCCACGCCCAGCACGCAGTCCACGAAAGCCATGTCGTCCCGCACGCTGCCGGTGAGGGTGAGGGGCGGCACCGGGTAGCCGCCGGTCCAGGCCCAGGCGCCGAGGCCCTGGCTGCGCAGCCCGTTCACCGTGGCGACGAGATCCCGCATGGTGCGGGTGGTGCAGTCCGTCCCCAGGGTGCCCACCACCGTGGTGACGCCGCCCAGGGTGAAGCGGGACAAGGGCACCGCGGGGACCCGGGTGTGGGCGCCCGCCTCGCCGCCGCCGCCGGTCACGTGGGCGTGGCAGTCGATGAGGCCGGGAACGAGGCGGCGGCCCTCGAGATTCACTTCCTGGGCCCGGAAGGAACCGAGGGAGGCGGCATCGGTCCCGATCCAGAGCACCTTTCCGCCACCGACCAGCAGGTCGCTCAGGCCCATGGGCTCGGGAGCGAAGACCGCGGCGTCGCGGATCAGGATCAGAGGCGCCTCGAGGGCCGCGGGCATCACGGGTTCCAGTGTAGGCGGCCCCCCGCCCTGGATCCAAACTCCGCGCCTAGGGGACGGCGCGCACCACCGGCGGGTTCTGGGCCAAAGCCGCGGGAATCAGGCCCGCCAGCTGGAGCTTCAGGTTCTCGGAGGGAAGAAAGGAAAAGGCCGCATCCGCCTGCTGGCACATGATCACCGCCGCCCAGGACTGGCCGTTGCCGACCTCCACCCAGGGCGCCCAGCCGAACTTGCCGGTGCTGCTGAAGCGCTGGACGGGATTGGTGGCGGAGGGCGCGGCGCCGTTGGCGGCCTCCACCCAGCCGCCGAAGCCGTAGTGGTTCACCCGGCCGGTGAGGGCGTAAGGCGTATAGATGATGGTGGTGGCGGGGCCGAAGCCATCGCTGCGCTGCTGGGTGATGAGGTTCTCGGAGAGCAGGCGGGCATTGCCGTCCAGCCCCTTGCGCAACTGCACCATCAGGAAGCGGGTGTACTCCAGCCCGGTGCAGGCGAGGCTGCCGGCGGGATTGGGGTTGGTGCCATTGCCGAAGGTGCTGAGGGCGCCCCAGCCGAGGGGCTGCTGCAGGTTCTCGAAGAAAATGGTCCGCCAGGGCTTCCCCGTGGCGACTTCCGCCATGCGGGCGGCGATGCGCAGGTGGGTGTTGCCGTAGTAGAAGCGGCTCCCGGGGCTCGCCGCCGTGGCGCGCTGGTCCTCGTAGATGCGCAGCACCGCCTCGTCCAGGGTGATGTCGGCGGGGTCCGAGGTCGGCACATCGCCGCTGATGCCGCTGGTGAAGCTGAGGAGGTCGCGGAGACGGATCTGGCCCATCGCGCCGCTCCAGGGCTGGCCCTGGCGGTCCTTCAGCAGGTCGGAGGCCTTCGTGTCGAGGGACAGTAAGCCCTTGTCCACCAATTGCAGCAGGACGGTGCCGCTCACCATCTTCGAGCTGGAGGCGACGGGGGCGTAGGTGGCGTTGGTGAAGGCGCCAAAGGTCTTCGAATAGACCACCCCAGCCGGCGTCATCACCTCCACCGTCAGCCCCCCGGGAAACTGGGACTGGGCTCCCTGGATTGCGGCGGTGACCGGCGCCCAGGGATCCGCCGGCGTGCCCCCGCCTCCGCCGGGGGTGCCGCTTCCGCCGCCACAGGCGAGGAGGCAGCCTGCGATCACGGCAATGAGGAGGGCCTGGACTCGCGGCATGGGAACTCCGTTTCGCCCCAGACCCCGCCGGGCAGCGCAGGGTTGAGGAGCCACGCGGGTATGATTCCAGCGAAACCCAAGGGACCGCCCATGACTGATTCCCCCGAGGACCGGGACCGACCCCAGGAAAGCCTGGACAAGCGCATCGCCCGGCTGGAGACCTGGGTCGAGTGGCTGGTGGCCCAGGAGAAGGCCCGGGGCAACATTCCGGGTGCCGCGGCGGCGCCAGCCCAGGTTGCGGCGGCGCCAGCCCAGGTAGCGGCGATGCCAGCCCAGGCCACAGTCGCACCACCCCAGACCGCCGCTGCCCCTCGAACCCTCGGACCGCCCCGGCCCACGGCCCCGCGTCCCGCCCCGGACGCCAAGCCGTCCCAGCCGTTCAACGCCAGCATCCTCGTCGCGGCCTTCGGGGCCGGCATCTTCCTGCTCGGCGTCATCTTCTTCCTGTGGCTCTCCTTCCAGCGGGGCTGGATCGGACCCGAGATGCGCATCCTCATGGGCCTTGCCGCGGGCCTGGGCCTGGGCATCCTGGCGGCGATGCTGCTGCTGGGGACCCGGCGGGCCCTGGGCGTCTGCTTCCTCTTCGCGGGGCTCGGCACCCTTCAGTTCACCTTCTGGGCCGCCGCGTCGAGCTACCACTTCATCGAGCCCCAGCTGGGCTTCATGGCCATCGCGGTGGTGACCCTCTTCGCAGGCGGCCTCGCCGCCCGGTGCAAGAGCCCCGCCGCCCTGGTGGTCTCCCTGGTCTCGGCCTTCCTCGCGCCGCCCCTCTTCAGCACCGGCGGCCACCACGAGGTCGCCCTCAGCCTGTACCTGGCCCTGATCGGCGCCGCCGCCCTGACGGTGCCCTACCTGGCCGGCGTGGGCGCGCGCTGGGGCGCGAACCGCTGGCTGCTGGTGGCGGTGATGTGGATCTACCAGTGGGGCATCTTCTTCGGAGCCCTGGCGGAGGACCGGCCCCTGCTCTTCGGGCTGATGCTGCTCCACTACGGCCTCGCCCTCCTGTGGATCTGGCTGCCCCGGCAGGCCGAACCCAAGCCCGCCACCCCCACCCTGCTCTGGTTCATCACTTCCTTCATGGCGACGGGGCTCGCCGCGGCCTACTGGGACAAGCTGGGCTACGAAAAGACCTGGTTCGCCGCCGTCTGCGTGGGCTTCGCGGCCCTGCATCTGCTGCTGGTGAAGCCCATGCGGGAACGCCTCGGCTCCCGGCAGGCGGACCTGGGCCTGCTGGTGCTGGCGGCGGGACACCTCGCCCTCGCGGTGCCGGTGGCCATGGCCTGGCGCTGGGTCGGCCCGCTGTGGGGGGCCTTCGCCCTCCTGCTGGCTCTCGCCGCCAGCAAGGCCGACGAACTGCCGGAATGGGAGCAGGAGGAGAAGCTGAACCTCACCATCCTCGCGGTGGGCATGGCGGCCCTCGCCAGCCTGCGCTGGGCGGTGGTCTCCGTCGATGCCTGGGACCGGCACCGCTACCTGGCCAATGGCGTCGATGGCGCCTTCAACGCGCCCATGGCCTTCTTCAACGGCCTCTTCGCCCTGGGTCTCCTGGCGACCCTGGCCTGGGGCCTGCTGGCCCGGCGCGGCGGCTTCGTCGGCCTGCTGGGCTTCCTGGGCCTCCAGGTGCTGGGGGTGCTGACCCTTTCCTCCGAGGTCGCCTACGCCGCTGTGAGGCTGGGCTTCGAAAACCGCAGCGCCGGCATCCTGGTGACCCTGCTCTGGGCCCTGGCCGGTGCGGGCCAGTGGCTGCGCAGCCTGTCCATGGAGGAAAAGGGCCCCCGGCTGGCTTTCGCCATCGCGGGCTACGCCTGGCTGGGCCTCGCCTCCTTCAAGCTCATCCTCATCGACCTGGCGAGCTCGGACCTGGCCCTCAAGGCCGTGGTCTTCCTCGGCGTGGGGCTGATCTTCCTGGCGGCGGCCCTGGTGGGCAGCCGCGCCCGGCGCGGGGAGGACGCATGAAGCCCCTGGCCCTGATCCCCTCCCTGCTGCTCCTCCTGGGCTGCGCGCCCGAGGACCGCTCCAGCCTGAAGCGTCAATCCCTCCAGCCCGCCGCCACCTCGGGCTGGGCCCGCGTGAAGCTGGACGGCTGGGCCGAACAGCATGCGGATTCCCTATGGCTGAGCGATGCCGGCGGCCGACCCGTGCCCTTCACTTCGGAACGGGAGGGCCTCTGGCAGCCGCAAATCCTGGACACCGTGGGCATGCTGATGGGCTCCGACGCCCAGGGCCGCCCCACCGCCGAATTCGCCCTGAAGTTCCCCGAAGGCTGGCAGGTGCGCGAGCGCGAGCACCTGCGCCTCGCCCTGGATCTGGGCGGCGAAGCCCCGTGGGTCGCCCGGGTGGAGGTGTCCCGGCGCATGGAGCAGGGGGACTTCGTCCACCTCGATACAGAACCCCCCTTTCACGTGTACGACCTGGGCCATGGCCGCGCCATGACCGAGCTGACCCTGCCCTGGGACGCGGAGCGCTACCGGGTGACGCTGGTGCCGACCCAGGGCAGGGCGCCGAAGCTGCGGGGCCTGCGCATCACCGCCTGCACCTGGCCCGAAGCCCTGAAGGCCGACGAGACCCTTCAGCCCACCGCGCTGACCCGGCTCCCGGCGCGGAAGGGCTTCGCCGGAGCGGCCTGGTCCCTCACTCTGCCGAAGGCCGGTCGGGTGGTGGCGGCGGATCTGTTCCTTGCGGCCCCCGCGGCCCCGGTGTCCGCCACGGTGCGCTCCCTTCCCCCGGAATCCGCTCCTGGGGAGGAGCGGAGCGAATACCTTGGCTCCAGCGTGGTGTGGAACCTTCCCGCCCTGGACAGCCGGGCCACCCGCGTCGCCTTGTCCCCTTCGGTCGCCTCCAGGCTGCGGGTGGAACTGCCTGAAGGCGTCGAGCTGGAATCCGTCAAGGTGCTGGTCCGCCACAGCGTGCTCCTATTCCCCGCGGAGGCGGGCAAGGCCTATGTGCTCCACGCCGGTGGGCAGCGGAAACTCGCGCCGGGGGACCTGGGGCTGCTGCCTTCCAGCCGCCTCGTCTACACCCGCGAGCCCCTCGCCCTGGGCGAGCCGGAGCCCGATCCGGACGGACTCGCCATCCCCGTGGATCCGGGCCAGCGGACCCGGCCTTGGCTGGCCTGGGTCGTCGGGCTGGTGGTGCTCGGGCTGGCCTTCGCCGGTTTCAGGCTGCTGAAGGGGGGCAGCTCCGAGTAGCCTTTTCTTCCGGACACCTCTCACCCAAGGGTTTCATGCCGGCTTCCGCGCCCTCCTATCCCGTCCCCCTCGAAGGCCTGCATGTCCGCCGCGGCTGGCTGGTGCGCAGCCTGGGCCGCGCCTACCTGCGCCTGGGGGGTTGGCGGATCGTCGGGGAGTTCCCGTCTGAAGCCAAGCACGTGGCGGTGGTGGCGCCCCACACCTCCAACTGGGACTTCTTCCTGGGCATCGCCATCATGTTCGCCACGGAGCTGCGGGTCTCCTGGCTCGGCAAGCACGCCATCTTCCGGTGGCCCGTGCGGGGGCTGCTCAAGCGCCTGGGGGGCATTCCCGTGAACCGGTCCGCGGCCCACGGGGTGGTGGGGGAGAGCACGGCGGCCTTCGAAGCCCGGCCGGCCCTCATGCTGGCCCTGGCCCCGGAAGGCACGCGCAAGGGCCCGAGCCGCTGGCGCAGCGGCTTCCACGCCATCGCCATGGGGGCGAAGGCGCCCATCTTCCCCGTGGCCTTCGACTACGGCCCGAAGCTGGTCCGCCTGCTGCCCCTCTACCATCCCTCCGGGAACTACGAGGCGGACCTCGCCGCCCTCCACGAGATCTTCAGCACGGTGCAAGGAAAGCGGACCCGTCCCGTGGCGGTCTAAAGCCGCCCCAGGACTTCCCCGGTATCGAGCACCTCCGCGAACTCCCCCCGCAGCTCGGCGAGGCCGATGCGGTGCATGGTGGCCGCGGGGATCACGCCTTCGGCGTCCCGGAAATCGAAGGTGGCGCAGGCGTCTGCCACCACGGTGGCGCGGAAGCCCAGGTTGCCGGCCATGCGCGCGGTGGTGCTGACGCAGTGGTTGGTGATGAAGCCGCCGATCACCAGGGCCTCAATCCCGCGCTCCCGCAGGTGCGCCTCCAGGCCCGTGCCGATGAAGGCGCTGTTGACGGTCTTCCCGTAGAGAGGTTCGTCCCCGATGGGCTCCATCCCCAGCATCAGGGCATTGCCGGGGCGTTCCGGGCGCAGGGTCGAATCCGGCTCGGTGCTGTCGTGCTTCACATGGATCACCGGCCGGCCCGTCGCGCGGAAGGCTTCCAGGAGCCGGAGCAGGTTGGCTTCGGCGCCGGGGTTGTTGCGCGGGCCCCAGGACGGATCCAGAAAGGCCTGCTGCACGTCGATGAGAAGCAGGGCCGTATCCTTCATGCGACCTCCTCCCGCACCGCCACGGGAGCCGTCTTGAGGGGCAGCAGCCTTGACCGCGGCCGGATCTGCACGATGGCCACGCCCGCCAGGATGACCAGCATGCCCATGGCCATGCGCAGGTTGAAGGGCTCGGCGAGGTAGAGACTGCCCAGCAGCACCGCCACCAGCGGGTTCAGGTAGGCGTAGGTGCCCATCTTCGCGGGGCTCCAGGCCTTGGCGAGGTAGATGTAGGCGCTGAAGGCGATCAGCGAGCCGAAGACCCCCAGGTAGAGGGCGGCGAGCCCGGCCTTCAGGGTGAGGGGATGGTGCGTGTAGCCGCCGGTGAGGGGTGCGAGCACGAGACCGATCACCGCGGCCGTCAGCATCTGCACGCCCACCTGGGTGATGAGGCCGGAGCCTTGGATGTGCTTCTTGCCATGGAGGGTGCCGTAGGACCAGATCGTCGTGGCCAGCAGCAAGGCGCCGATGCCCAGCAGGTAGCCGCCCCCCGCGTGGGCCTTGCCGTTGAAGGGATCCGTCAGTACGCCGACGCCCAGGAGTCCAAGGGCCAGGCCGATCCAGGTGCGGGCGCCCAGGGTCTCGCGGCTCCAGAGGGCGAGGGCGACGGGCACGAGGGCGCAGACGATGGCGGCCACGCCGCTGCTGACGCGGCTTTCGCTCCAGGTCACCAGGGCGTTGGAGCCGCTGAGCAGGAGGGCGCCCACCAGCATGAGGTGGGGGAGGTCGCGCTTGAGGGGCAGGGGCTCCTTCAGGATGCGGCCCAGGAGGATCGCCAGGAGCCCGCCCACGGTGAAGCGGGTCGCCACCAGGCCGAAGGGCGTGAAGCTCTCGATGCCCACGGCGATGGCGAAGTAGGTCGAACCCCACACGACGGCGCAGATGGCGTAGCAGATCCAGGCAAGCACGGTTTCACCCCATCCCGTTGACACGCTCCACCTTCGCGACGCGAAGGCGGAAGGCGCGGTACCAAGTGTCTTTTCCCAGGCGTTGGGCGGCAGCGTGCTCCAGGTCCGCCTTCCAGGCCGCCACGGAGGCTTCGTCCTTCCAGTAGCTCACGGTGATGCCGAAGCCCTCTGCGTCCCGGGCGCTTTCGACTCCCAGGAAGCCAGGCTGCTGCGCCGCCAGTTCCACCATCCGCTCGCTCACGCGGCCGTAGCCCCGGTCCTCCTCCGTCCGTTGGGACGAGAAGATCACCGCCAGGTAGGGCGGGTCGAAGAGGGCTGCCATCATCCCCGCGCCACCTTCTTCATGGGGACGTTCTTGAGGGGGATCGCCGGCCGCGGCTCCAGGGGGAAGGGCGAAGGGCCCGCCTTCTGGAAGTGGGTCTGCAGCACCACGGTGGTGCGGGTGGTGACGTGGGGGCCCAGCATGCGGATGCGCCGCAGGCGCTCCTGCAGGCCCTGGGGCGTTTCCGCCACGATCTTCAGCAGCAGGCAGTCCTCGCCGGCCACGCTGTGGGCCTCCAGCACGTCGGGCTCCTTTTCCAGGCCGCGCCAGAAGGCCTGCTCCAGGGCCTCGTCGTTCTCCGCCTTGTAGCGCACCGCCACGTAGGCGATCACGGGCTTCAGCACCGAGGCCGGACTCACCTTGGCGGCGTAGCCTTCCAGGATGCCCTCCGCTTCCAGGCGCTTCACCCGGTCGATGATGGTGGGCCGGCTCACGCCCATGCGCTCCGCCAGTTCGGCGTGGGTGACCCGGCCATCCTCCAGGAGCTCCGCGACGAGGCGGCGGTTGAGGTCGTCGTCCATGAGGTGCTTCATGCCGTCCTCCGAAAGGAGAAGGGTGGTAGTCCGATTTCACTTTGGAAAGAGGATCATTGAAAAATTTTACATATTGATCCATCGAGCCACGAGGCGTGTCGGCCAAGGGCTGGACTCCGTTTACACATCGACAAGACCCGTCCCGACCTTTCCATTCAACGGATTCCTCCGCTGGTCCACACTGGAGCCATGGACTTCGCACAGCCCTATACGGATGCCAGCTTCTTCCTCATCGCCGGGCCCTGCGTCATCGAGAGCCGCGACCACGCCCTCTTCATGGCCACCCAGCTGCGGGATCTCGCCGATTCCCGGGGCATCCCCTTCATCTACAAGAGCAGCTTCGACAAGGCCAACCGTACGGCGATCTCGAGCTACCGGGGCACCGACATGGACCAGGGCCTGGACATCCTGGCGGAGATCCGGACCAGGCTGGGTGTCCCCGTCCTGACGGACGTCCACGAAAGCTGGCAGTGCAAGCCCGTGGGCGAGGCGGTGGACGTGCTGCAGATCCCGGCCTTCCTCTGCCGGCAGACGGACCTGCTCCTCGCCGCCGCCGCCACGGGCCGCACGGT
Source organism: Holophagaceae bacterium (assembly GCA_016710635.1). Taxonomy (GTDB): domain Bacteria; phylum Acidobacteriota; class Holophagae; order Holophagales; family Holophagaceae; genus JADJVL01. Next base: position 59,156 of record JADJVL010000002.1, read on the forward strand.
GAACGTGAAGAAGGGCCAGTTCCTCGCCCCCTGGGACCTGCAGAACGCCGTGGACAAGATGCGCACCGTGGAAGGTCATGGACCCCTCTGGGTCACCGAACGCGGCACCACCTTCGGCTACGGCCAGCTGGTGGTGGACTTCCAGACCTGGCCCCACCTGCGCAAGACGGGCTGCCCCGTGATCTTCGACGCCACCCATTCCGTGCAGAAGCCTGGCGCCCTGGGCAAGGTCACCGGCGGGGCGCGGGAGATGATCCCGACCCTGGCCCGGGCCGCGGCCACGGCGGTGGACGGTTTCTTCTTCGAAGTGCACGACTGCCCGGAGAAGGCCCTCAGCGACGGGCCCAATGCCATGCGCCTGGAGCAGTTCGGGGAGCTGCTGGATCAGCTCCTCGCCATCTGGCGAGCGGGCCGGGCCGCGGCCACGTCCGATCCCGCAGGCCGCTGAGCCTCTTCAGCGCTGATCGGGAAACTTCACTTCGATGGGGGCCTCCGACAGCCGGCGGAATTCCCGGCGGCGGGCCCGGTAGGGCACCCAGTCGTAGAGGAACGACTCCAGGGGCCGCCACAGGGCGACCCAGCCGAGAATGACCAGGCCTTCCCGCACGGCCTCCCGCAGGTCGCCGGGCGCCATGCGGCGGTGCAGCCACCCCGACAGGAAGAGACAGCCCAGCAGCACCGCGAGGGCCGCCACGGCGCCCACCTGGGCCTGCCGCATGAAGCGCCGCAGTCGCCGCCCGGCCTCCTCTTCCTCATGGACCATGTGGGCCTGGATGGCGGCGGCGATCTCAGCAGGCCCCAGGCCCGCCTCTTCGGGTTCTGTGAAGTGCACCACCAGCTTCACCGCGGCCTTGCGGGGCAGTTCCTCCAAGGCCTCCATGAAATAGGCTTCCGCCTCCGGATCCAGGTCCCGGTCCCGGAACGGCGCCGGATCCCGGGAGTCGAACAGCTGCCGCGGACTCCGCAGGCGGAGGTCCAGGCAGATGTGGTCCCCCTCGCGCCGGTAGCGCTCGTGGCCATCCTTCGGGTCTTCCGCCATGACGGTCTCCGGGACGGGACAACCCTGGGTGGCGAGCGGCTGTGCGCCATGCGCCGGAAGGTCGCCTGTGTCACAAGCCTCGCACGGGCCCGACCCTCATTGCACCGTGAGAGTGAACGTGGCGGAGGCCGCAGGGTCCGCCAGAGCCGTGACCTTCAGACGGTAGAGCCCTGGCAACGAGGGCGCCTTGATGCGGAGCTGGGATGGGCTCGACCAGTCCGCGCCATTGGAGAGGTTTTCAATGGCGCCGTCTCCGAAGGATCCGAGGGGCTCGAAGCGCAGCCACTGGGGCACCCCGGCGGTGCTTCCCTGTGATCCTGGGGTTTCCGCCCAGAAGACGGAGGCCAGGACTGGAATCTGAGCCACCACCCCGGTCCCGAGCGTGGCCTGGGAGAACTGGAGACGGAGGGTCAAGCCGTCCACGATGCGGACCGCGGCCGTGGTGCTGACCGGGCCCTCGCCATTCCGGGCCGTGAGCGTGAAGGTCGCCGTGCCCGTGGTGGACCCTGCCGTGAAGCGGATCGCGGAGCTTGTCTGGGCGGGCGAGGTTGGCAGCGGCCCGCCCTGGACAATGGGCGCCGGAGGGTCATTCGCGGACTCCATGACGAAGGTTCCGGCGGAAGGGGGATCCAGCCTCCATTCGATGGGATCCGTGGTGAAGATCGCGCCGGCCCGCAGGCGCGTCTGCCCGCCCGGAGCCACCGTGCGCGGGCCCTCCACGGGACCGATCGAGGGTTTCTGCGCCGTCGGGTCGTAGACGCCGGGAATGCAGGAGAGCTGCATCAGCAGCGCGGCCAGCACGAGGGGGCACGAAACCGGGCGCCTCATGGGACCACCACCCGCACCTGGGCCGAAGCGGCGGGATCCGCCATCGCCACGCCCTTGAGCACATAGTTCCCGGCCCGGGCGGGGGCATTGAAGGTCAGGCTTCCCGGTGCCGAGGGCAGGATCTGGCCGTCCGCGAAATCCCCCTCTGCGCTCCAGGCAACATCCTGGGGGACCAGGGACCCCGGGAAGCCTGGGGCGGTGACGGCTACGGCAAGCCGCAATTGGAGATGCGGCGTCGCCTGCACCTCCTGGCTGGAGGGTGACACCACGATTCCCTGGATCACCCTGATCACCGTGCTCGTCTGAAGGCGGTGGGTGCCTTCCCCGGCTGCGACCTGGAATTCCGTGCTTCCCACGGCCGTCCCCGCGGTGAAGGTTCCCCTGAAGCCGTAGGTCACCGTAGGCGAGGTTGGTTCCCGAATCGGCGACGGTGCCTCGGGCACGAATACTCCAAGGCCGGCCGGCTCCATGGTCCAGGACAAGGGACCGGTGCCGGATCCGTAGGCGGAGAGGGTCATTCGACCGCCAGGGCCGACGACCCTCGGCCCCTCCAGAATGACGAGCCTCGGCCCCGAATCGCCCCCGCCATTGCCGCGGCTGCACCCGAGGAGTGCCCCAAGGGCCATGGCGATGATGCCGGGGCCCCTGCCGATCATTCGATCCCCGCCGCGTAAGTCAGGTTCAGCAACGCCATGGCCCGGGTCACCTTGCCGATGCTGTTCTTCTGGGTGTCCGTGTAGGGGATGCCTCGTGCGTCGAGCGCCTCGTAGTCGAAGTTGCCCTGGCCGCTGAGGTCGAAGCAGAGCGCCCCGTCCTTGATCCATTCGGTCTTGATCTGATAGCCCGGCGCCGGCACGGCGCTGACGATCACGTCGGCGGTCTTGATGAAGGCCTCCAGGTGGGCCGGGTTTGTATTCTGGTGGCAAAGGATGGGCGTGGCCTTCAGGTTGGCCACCATGGCGGTCAGCGGCCGGCCGATGCGCAGGCTGTCGTTGATGACCAGCACGGTCTTGCCGGCGAGATAGTTATCGCCACAGCCCCGCTTGATGGTCTTCACCACCGCCCGCGCCGTGCAGGGCGTCATGCAGCGGTGGTCGCTGCCGTCGATGCGCTTCCGGTACTTGTTGAGGTAGCCGATGTTGGTGGAGTGCAGGCCCTCGATGTCCTTCTCCGGGTCCACCAGGTCCATCACCTCGTCGTCCCGCAGGTCGGGATAGCGCAGGGGATAGAAGATGAAGATGCCGTGGGTCCGCTCGTCCTGGTTGAGGCGGGCCACGGTCTTCACCAGCTCCATGCCGCTTGAGACATCGATGTCCTTGCCGTCGATGCCCAGATCCTCGCAGTCCTTCAGCATGTAGCGGTGGTAGGTGACGCAGCCCACGTCGTCGCAGCCCAGGATGAGGCCGAGACCCGGAGAGAAGCCGAGCTTGGCGATGTTGGCCTTGATCAGGGCCCGGTAGTGGGTGGCGGTCTCCTGGCAGTCCAGCTTCCCGGTCTTCGTCGACGACATGGCGTACCTCAAGGGCCATTGTAGTGGACCAGTGCCGTGACCGTCGGCATGGCGACTCACGGTGTGCGACGATCACCCGATGCGATGGACGAAGGCCAAGCTCCGGGACCTCCAGGACCGCCTGGGGAAAGCCTATCCGGACGCCAAGTGCGCCCTGGACCACGGGGATCCCTTCGAGCTCGTGGTGGCCACCATCCTCAGCGCCCAGTGCACGGACGCACGGGTGAACCTCACCACGCCGGCCCTCTTCGCCAAGTACCCCGATGCCGCGGCCCTGGCCTCGGCGAAACTCCCCGAGCTGGAAGCCCTCATCCACAGCACGGGCTTCTACCACAACAAGGCCCGCAACCTGATTGGCCTGGGCCAGGCCCTGCTGGCGAAGCATGGCGGCAAGGTGCCCTCGGACCCCGCGGAGCTCGAAGCCCTGCCCGGCGTGGGCCAGAAGACCGCCAATGTGGTGCTCGCCAACGCCTTCGGCGTCCCCGCCCTGGCTGTGGACACCCACATCTTCCGGGTGGCCCGCCGCCTCGGGCTTTCGGACGCGAAGACCCCGGAAAAGGTCGAAGCCGATCTCTGCCGCCGCTTCCCCGAATCCGCGTGGATCGAGCTGCACCACCAGCTCATCTTCCATGGCCGGCGCCGCTGCGATGCCCGCAAACCCGACTGCGCCGGGTGTCCGGTGCTGGGTCTCTGCGACGTGGGCAGAGGGAAGGCCGCGGATCCGCACTCGGGGCTGACCCTGACATCCCGGTCCGCTCCCGCCACGCCGCCACCGGGCCCCCGCGCCGAAGAAAAGCTCCCGGCCCGACGGAAGGCCCCGCAGGCGGAACCGGCCACGCCCCCGCCGTTGCGCATCATCAGCCTTGTTCCCTCGGTGACCGAGCTGCTCGCCCAGTGGAACCTGGCGGCCCGGCTGGTGGGCCGCACGCGGTACTGCATCGCGCCGAAGTGGATCCGGGCCACGGTGCCGGAGGTGGGCGGCACCAAGGATCCCAACCTCGCCCGCATCAAAGACCTCAAGCCAGACCTTGTGATCCTGGAGCGGGATGAGAACAAGAAGACCACCGCCGACGCGCTCACGAAACTGGGCATCCCCTGGCTCGCCCTGGAAGTGCGAAGCCTGGAAGGGTGCGCCGCGGCCTGGGAGGAACTGGGCGGGCGGCTCGGTGTCGGCCCGGTCGCAAAGGCGCGGGCGGCGGCGCTGCGGGCTCAGCTGAAGAAAAAGCAAAAACAGGGCCCGCGCACCCTGACCCTCATCTGGCAGCGGCCCTGGATGAGCGCCGGCCCCGACACCTATCTGGGCGATCTCGTGCGCCAGGCGGGCTTCTCGCCCATCGGACCGCCCCGCTGGACCGAATTGTCCGAAGCCGCACTCAAAGCCCTGGCACCCGAAGTCATCCTCCTGCCCACCGAGCCCTTCCGCTTCACCAAGCGTCATGTGAACGAGCTGCAGAAGCGCTTTCCCGAAGCCGCCATCCACCTCCTCGACGGCCAGGCCATGACCTGGTACCTCAGCCGGACGGAGGAGGGGCTGGCGCTGCTGCGCGGGCTCCCGAAAACCTAGCCCATCCGCCACCCAGGGACCCGCGGCTCAGGACTCGCCCCTGCGCACGATCCGGAACCGGAAGGTCAAGTCAAACAGAGTCTGGACGGGCTGCCCCCGGAAGACCATGCCCCCGAACCGCCATTCCCTGGCCGCCTTCATCACGGCGGCGTGCAGCGCCGGTGGACCCTGGATGATCTTGAGATCGAGGGGCGCGCCCTTCTCGTCCAGATGGAAACGCACGACCACGTCTCCCTGGATCCCCGCGGTCCTCGCCAGGGTCGGGTAGTCCGGATAGACCTCCCGGTAGACATGGAGGTCCTTCACACCCACCTCGAGGGCCTGGCCACCGGGAACACCCCGGAAGCGCCCTTCGGCGGCGCTCGCCCCCTGGCCATCGCTGGACGCGCGGGGCTTTCCGTCGCCGCCGGGCGCCACCGGCAGCGACCGGTTCGCCACGGATCCCGGCTCGAGATCCGTCGGCAGGAAGCGGGGGGTCGCATCCGGAATCTCCGACAGGTCCCGGGCGCTGCGTTGGACCAGCCGGAGAACCCGTGGATCCACCGTCCCCGTGCCGCCCGCCTCGCGTTCCCGGCGCAGCGGCACGGGAGGTGCCGGCGGGGCCTGCGGCGCTTCCAGTTCGGCGAGGGTGACCGTGAGGGTCACCGGGGTGCTGGAGGGTGGTCGTGGCAACCGGGACGAGCGGACCCAGATGGCGGTGCCGAATCCCAGGCCCGCATAGAGCGCGGCCGAAATGACCAGACCCGGGATCCTGGACAGCCGCGGTGCCGCGTGCCGGATGGGGGAAGGCTCCAATCCAGGGGGCAAGGGGGGTTCGCGACTTCCTTGCAGCATGTGTCCCGGGCCCTCGGGGCGGACGATGTCGCCAAACGACCTGACATCAGATTTCGAGAACGCTCCCGGATCCACAATCCGGGGTTCCCGTTGTTCCCAGATTACTCCGGTCAATCCCGGAAACGCAGCTTCTCCCTTTGGGCGGAGACCCGCGCGTCCTGGATCCTTCGCGTGGCGTGACCAGCGTCCCGGAGACACCGTGGAATCATGGTCCCCGGGAGTCCCCATGCGCCTGCAAACCCCCTTCCTCCTCCTGGCCGCCGCCCTGGCCCTTCACGCGGGCAAGGATTCCGGCCTCATCCCCAAAGCCCAGCGCAAGGACGTCTCCGCCTTCGCCTTCAGCGATGGCCGGAAGACCCACACCCTGGCGGAGCACAAAGGCAAGGTGGTCATCGTGGACTTCTGGACCACCTGGTGTCCGCCCTGCCGGGAGTCCCTGCCGGAGTTGGCGGCCATCCAGCGCCAGCAGGACAAGCTGCCCATCGTGGTGCTGCCCGTGAACATGGACGAGGAGGGCTGGAGCAAGGCCACGCCCTTCATCCAGAGGAACAAGCAGGTCTTGAAGGATTTCCAGGCCTACATCGCGGCTTCCGGCAAGCAGGGACCGGGCGTGCTGGGCACCGTGGACGCCTTCCCGACCACCTTCCTCGTGGATGCGGACGGGCGCCTGGCCTGGTTCTGGAGCGGCTACGGTCAGGGCACGGTAATCGAACGGGCCAACGCGATCCTGGCGGAGCTGCCGGAGCCGGCGCCGAAACCCTAGCGTCCGCTGAGGAAGGCCAGCATGCCCGCCGGCTTGTGGAAGCCGAGGATGCGTCGCAGTTCCTTGCCGTCCCCGTCCAGGACCAGCACCGTCGGGTAGCTGGCGATGCCCAGCTTCGCTGCGAGCTCGGGGCGGACCTTGTCCGTATCGATGCGCACCGCCACGGCGTTCGCGGCGATCCAGGCCTGCACGCCGGCGTCGGGCCAGGTCTTTTCGTCCAGCTCATGGCACTGGGCGCACCAGTCCGCGTAGGTATCTACCAGCACGACCTTGCCCTCGGCCTTGGCCTTCGCCAGGGCGCCTTCCAGATCCTGTTCCAGCCATTGCTTGCGCCAGGCTTCGGTCTCGGCTTTGGCGGCCGATCCGCCCCTGGGCAGGAGGTCCACTTTGGTGAAGGTCTCGATGGCCCGCAGGCCGAGCAGCAGACCTGTGGCCAGGACGAGGAGGGCGAGCCCTTTCCGGAAACTTCCGAGCAGTCCATCCGCCGGCCCGAAGGCCCCGAACACCGCGCCGCCGGCCAGCCCCACCACCGACCACATCCCGAGGCTCAGCCATTCCGGGGCGATGTAGCGCAAGGTCCAGACGGCGAAGGCGAGGACGACGAGGCCCATGGTCTGCTTCAAAAGCACAAGCCAGTCGCCGCTCCGTGGCAGACCGGCGGAAAAGGTCCCCACGACCATGAAGAGGACGCCCATGCCAAGGGCGAACACGAAGAGCTGGGCGCCGCCGAGGAAAGCATGGCCTTGCTGGGTGATGCCCAGCAGGACGGAACCGATCACGGGGCCCACGCAGGGCGCGGAGATCGGGCCGAGGACGAGGCCCATGACGAAGGCTCCGGCAAAACCCTTGCGCGAGCCGTCCCCCTGGAGCTTCGCCTGCAGCGAGGCCGGGAGGGCGATCTCGAAGGCGCCGAACAGGGAGAGTGCGAAGGCGCCGAAGAGCAGGGCCACGGGAATCAGGAAGGCCGGCTTCTGGGCGAAGGCGCCGAAGGTCGCCCCGGTCTTGGCGGCCACCACGCCCAGCAGCGTGTAGGTCACGGCCATGCCCAGCACCAGCGTGGCGGAGAGGGCGAAGCCGCGGGCCTTGCCGCCTCCCTTGGCGCCGATCACCGCCATGGTGATGGGGATCATGGGGTAGACGCAGGGTGTGACGCTCGCGGCGAGACCCGCGAGGAAAGCGATGAGAAAGAGCCCCCAGAGGCCTTCCGACGGCGCAGCGCCTTTGGCTTTGCCTGTGCTTTCGCCCCCCAACTCCCCTGCCGCCACCTTCATGGCCCGCTTGGTGGGCGCGAAGCAGACGCCGCCTTCGCCTTCGGTGCAGGGCTGGTAGGTCACATCGAATTCCACCTCGCCGGTGAGGCCTTCCGCCACGAGGGGCACCACGACGCTGCCGCGCCAGATGCCGTCCCCCAGCTCGTCCTGGGCGGTGGCGGCGGGCAGGGGTCCGGTCTTCAGGGAACCGGACTGGCCGGGCTTGAGGGCCACCTGCATGAAGGCGACCTTGAGGTGGACCTTGGCGGGGACCGTCAGCCGCAGGGCGCCCTTGTCCACGACGATGCCCACGTCCTTCTGCGGATCGAAGCCCTGGGCGGAAAGGGGCCACAGGGCCGCCAGGCAGAACAGCATCCAGAACCAGCGGCGCATCGGAACTCCCATACCCCTAGGATGCCCCAAGGGAGCCTTCGTTCCCTGACTACACTCAAGGATGGATCTCTCCGAACTCAGCGCCTTCCCCTGGTTCCAAGCCCTCGCCGCCCGTCTCGAAGCCCACATCGCGGAGGAGCCGGAGCCACGGGACGGGGCCCATGACCTTTCCCACGCCCTCAGGGTCGCCCGCCTCGCCGGACGCATCGCCCGGGAGGAGGGCGCCGACGGGGAGGTCTGCGTGGCGGCGGCCCTCCTCCACGATCTGGTCTGGGTGCCGAAGAACCATGCGGACTCGCCGCGCACGGCGGAATTGAGCGCCGACCAGGCGCGGCGCTGGTGCGCCGCCCTGCCCGCCCTCGCCCCCAAGGCGGACGCGGTGGCGGAGGCCATCCTCACCCACAGCTATTCCGGGGGCGGCGACGCCGAAAGCCTGGACGCCAAGGTCGTCCAGGATGCCGACCGCCTGGAGGCCCTCGGGGCCATCGGCATCGCCCGGGTCTTCGCCACCGGCGCCAGCTTCGGCGCCGGGCTCTGGCACCCCGCCGACCCCTGGGGCCGCGGCCGCACCCTCGATGACAAGCGTTACAGCCTCGATCACTTCCCCATCAAGCTCTTGAAGCTGGAGGGGCTCCTGAAGACCGATACCGGCCGCCGCCTGGCCCGGGACCGGCAGGAGCTGATGGTGGGCTACCTGGCCGCCCTGCGGGACGAGCTGGGCTAGGCTGCTGGGCGTAGACTCGTTCCATGCCCCTGCTCCTCACGCGCTCCCGGACCTTCGTGGCCGACCACTTCCACGACCTTCCCGGTTTCCAGGAAGACCGGCACGGCCACAACTGGGAGGTGCGGGCCACGGTGCTGGCCCCGGACGAGTCCCACGGCGACCGTTTCGACCGGGCGCTGGACGCCTGGATGGCGGCGGTGGACTACACGCTGCTGAACAGCCAGGCCCGGCTGGCGGGACGCAACCCCACCGCCGAACTGCTTGCCCAATGGGCCTTCGAAGCCCTGGGGACCGCGGGGCTTGCCCCCGAAGCCGTGAAGGTCCGGGAAAAGGCGAACTACTGGGCCCTCTGCCGCGCCGGGACGCGGACCGGAACGAGCACCGGGGCCGCGCTTTGAAGCGCGCGGTCCTCCCCCTCGCCTTGCTGGTGCTCGCGGGGGCCGGCTGCGAACACGACACCCCGATCGGACCCGCGAAGGCCGCCGCCGCGGCCAGGCTGGTGCCCTGGACCTGGCGCCCCATGGGCGGCTTCATGGTGATCGAGGGTGAGCTCGCGGCCCCGGAGCACCTCGTCCTCGAAGGTCCCCATATGCACCTCGAGACCGATGCCGACGCGGGCCCGGTCCGGTGGGAGCTGGAGCGCCCCGCCCCCGGGGAGCGGGCCGTCCTCAAGACCGGCAGCGGCAAGGTTCTCGGCGACTGGACCTTTGGCGAAGCGCCCAAGGTCCGCCGCCAGGGCGCCTGGATCCGCACCGCACCGTCCGCCCCGACCGCCCCTCTGCCTTTGGCCCAGCCCTTCGCGCCCGCCGAACCCGCCTTCCCGGCCCTCGCCGTCGCACCTCCGGACCTGAGCCTTCCCACCCGGCGACCGGGCCTTGTGCTGGGCGCCGCCGCGACGACGGCGAAGGCGGCGGCACCCAGCCCTCCCGCGGTCCTGGACACACGGCCACCGGCCCCGCTCCGCCCAGCGGCGGCCCCGCTTCCGCCAGCGACTCCCGCGGGGCTTGTGCGTCGGACCGCCACCCCGGGGACTTTCCCCGCCGTGCCGTTCCCCGGCGCCGGGGAGGCCCTGAACCTGATGCACGGGCCCCGCGCTGGCCGGCGCCTGGTGCTCACCTTCGACGGCGGCTCCGGCGCCGAAAGCGCCACGGAGATCCTTGACACCCTGCGGGCGCGGCACGTGCGCACCACCTTCTTCCTCACCGCGGCCTTCATCCAGAACTTCCCGGACCTCGTGCGCCGCATGGCCGCCGAGGGTCATGAGCTGGGCAACCACACCACCACCCATCCCCACCTGGCGCCCGGTATGGTCCGGGACCCGAAGTGGACCAAGGCCCGGGTGCAGGCGGAGCTGCTGGACGCCGACGCCTGCCTCGTGCGCCTCCTGGACCGGCCCATGGATCCCTACTGGCGCGCGCCCTACGGCGAGCAGACCGCGGAGATCCGGCGCTGGGCCGAGGAGCTTGGCTACCGTCACGTGGGCTGGAGCGACGGCGGCGACAGCCTCGACTGGGCCACGCCGGCGGAACGCAAGCTGTACCGCAGCGGGACGCGCATCCTCGACAAGCTGCACGGCAGGCTGCAGAAGCCCGACGGCGGCGGCCTCATCGTCCTCATGCACCTGGGCAGCGGCCGGGACGAGGTGGACCGGCCTTCGAAGGGCCTGGGCGCGTTCATGGACCGCGCCCTCCGGGAGGGCTGGCGCTTCGCCAGCGTGGGCGACTACCTCCGGGACATGGGCAAGCCCGTCTGGGATCCCGCCGCCCGGATGGCCTGGCTGGAACCGGCCCTCGCCCCCGGCACCCGGGGCGGTGGACAGCCCCGATGAAGCCCACGCGGAGAAACCCGGTGAAGCCCGGCCGGTTCAGCCCGCAAGCGCGGGGGCCGGCTCCCGCAGGTTCCTGAGGACGAAGGCCAGCACCTGGGACCAGGCCATCAGCCGCGCGGGGGTGAACTCGGCGCCGAGCTGGCGCTCCAGGGTCCACATCCACGCCAGTCCCGCCGCATGGACCTCCTTGCGGCCGATGCTTTCGTCCAGGTAGCGCCGCCCCAGGCCCCGGACCGTCCGCGCCAGGGCCTCCGGGTCCTCCGCGTTCACCACGATGTACTCCATGAGCGCCAGGATCCGGCGCATGGATTCCTCGATGTCCTGGGGGAACTTCAGCCGCAGGCGGGGCTCCTCCGCGAAGAGGCGCTGCAGGAACTGGACCGCAACGGCCCGGCGCGCGGGCTCGAGAAGGTTCCAGCTTTCCCGGAGATGGGCGGCGTCTCGTTCATTCAGCATGGTGTTGGCCCCCCGGACTTTTCCAGGCGGCCCGGCCGCAGGAAACGGAGGCCGCCACCTTCGACGATGAAAGGCCCGGCGGGATCCCTCTAGATCCGGTTTTGCGGTTCGCGCCTGGACCAGTTGGGGCAGGACCGCGCGCCGCCGGTCCCCGCAGGGCCTCCGGGGCGCCGCTGCCGCTACACTCAACCCATTCAGTGGAGCGCGTTTGGAAGGGTTGGGCAGGATCCTGTTGAAGGTGGTCTCGGGGGCCTTCGCCCTCGTGATGGCGGTGGCCCTCCTCAGCTTTTCCCCCCTGGATCCGCACCTGTTGGCCACCGGCGCGGTCACCACCGGCGTCCACAACTGGTGCGGCACCTTGGGCGCCCATCTGGCGGGCCTGCTCATGGCCTTCCTCGGGCATGGCGCGTGGCTCCTGCCGGCCTGGATGCTCTGGGAGCTGGTGCCCATGGAGGGCTCCCGCTGGCACCGCCGGCTGGCGTGGCTGGCGCTGGCCTTCGCATTGATCACGGCCCTGGGAGCCTTTCCGCCCAGGCAGGTTGCCAATGGCGAGGGCATGCCGCCCATCCTGGTGCGCTGGGGCGGCGGCCTCGGCAGCACCCTCTGGCCGCCCCTCTCCCGGTCCCTCGGCCCCGTGGGCCTGCCCATCGCCTTGTCCGTGCTGGCCCTGCTGTCGGGCCTTGTGCTGGCGCCCGCCCTCCTGCGGGGCCTGGGGCGGCTGCTGGTCCGGTTCTTCGGCGAACGGGCCTGGCCCTTCCTCAAGCCGCTCCCCGCCAAGGGCGCCCGGAGCTTCCTCCAGATGGCCCGGCATCCCTTCCTCTCCTGGCGCAGCCGCGGCGATGGCGTCCCGGAACTCGACGCCGAGGACGCCCGGGAGCTGCAGGCCCTGGCGGACCAGCAGCGGCAGATGCATGAGCAGCACCAGGCCCTGCTGAAGGCGGAACGGGACACCGCGGACTTCCGGAAGTCCCACAAGGATATCCCCACGGATCTCGCGCTGCCGGTGATCCACTCCATGCGCCTATCCGATTCCCTGCGCCTGCCGGAAGCGGGGACGGACCTTCACAATTCTGATTTCATAGATGCCGAGCTGGCGGAGGGCGAGCACCTTTCCAAGGCCGACATGCCCGCGCCCGCCCTGCTGCGGGACCTGCCGGCCCCCAAGCCGACCCTGGTGAAGCCCCGGGTCACCACGGACCGCTATGGCCGCATCGCCGAGCAGCAGCCTCTGCCCTTGACCGAGCCCACGCCGAACCGGGAGCTGCCCTCCCTGCGCCTGCCGGACTCGGTCCCCATGCCCGAGACCGATGTGCCGGAAGAGGCCGTGGCGGAGCGCCTCGAGCTGCCGCCGCGGCGCCTCTTCGATCCGCCTTCGCCCCACGAGCGCCTCGACCCCGCGATCCTGGAAGCCACCCGCGACCACATCGGGAAGAAGCTCGCGGAATTCAAGGTCAAGGGCACCGTGGTGGGGATGCAGCCGGGCCCCGTCGTCACCGTCTACGAATTCCAGCCCGATCCCGGCATCCCCCTCGCGAAGGTGCTGGGGATGGAAGAGGACCTGGCCCTGGCCCTCCAGGCCGAGGCCGTGCGCATCGACCGCATCCCGGGGCGCAACCTCGTCGGGATCGAAGTGCCCAATCCCCACCGGGAGGTCATCACCTTCCGGGAGATCCTGGACGCGCCGGCCTTCCGGGATCCCCAGCACCGGGACGGCGGCTCCCTCCTCACCCTGGCTCTGGGCAAGGACATCGCCGGCGTACCGGTGGTGGCTGATCTCGCCAAGATGCCCCACCTCCTCATCGGCGGCAGCACCGGCAGCGGCAAGAGCGTAGGCGTGAACGCGATGATCTGCTCGGTGCTCGTGCGCGCCCTGCCCACGGAAGTGAAGCTCATCCTGGTGGATCCCAAGATGGTGGAGCTGGGCATCTACGAGGACATCCCCCATCTCTGGGCGCCGGTGGTCACCGACATGAAGGAGGCGGGCCGCGTCCTGAAGTGGGTGGTGGCCCAGATGGAGGACCGCTACCGGCGCCTGGCCCTCCTGGCGGTGCGCAACCTGGAGCAGTTCAACGCCAAGGTCCGGGATCTGGGCGGCGTGGTGGACCTCAGCGGCCGCACGCCGAACCCCCGCTGGCCGGACCGGCCCGCGGCCCTGGAGCCCCTGCCCTACGTGGTGGTGGTCATCGACGAGCTGGCGGACCTGATGATGGTCGCGCGCTCCGAGGTCGAGGACAGCATCGCCCGCATCGCCCAGAAGGCCCGCGCCGTGGGCATCCACCTCGTGCTCGCCACCCAGCGGCCGTCCGTGGACATCGTCACCGGGGTCATCAAGGCGAATCTGCCCTCCCGCCTCAGCTACCGGGTGAACACGAAGATCGATTCCCGCACCATCCTCGACACCAGCGGCGGCGAGCAGTTGCTCGGCCGCGGCGACGCCCTCTACAAGGGACCGACGGACCCGAGGCCGCGGCGCATCCATGCGCCCTTCCTGACGGAGGCGGAAACCATCCGCCTGGTGACCTGGCTCAAGGAGCGCGGCCGGCCCGAGTTCAACCAGCACCTCCTCAGCGCCATGGAGACCGACGAGGAGGCCGCCGAGGCCGAGGGCGAAGAGGCGACCGGCGGAGCGGACGAGGACATCTACGCCCGAGCGGTCGCGGTGGTGCGCCGGGAGCGCAAGGCCAGCACCAGCCTCCTGCAACGCAAGCTCAACCTCGGCTACGGCCGCGCCGCCCGCCTCATCGACCGCATGGAGGAGGAGGGCATCATCGGTGCGGACCGGGGCGCCGGGAAGCCTAGGGAAGTGCTCGTCGATGAATAGGAGGCCCGGCCTCCGCCTCCCGGACTACCCCCGATCGGACAGGACCTCTAGTCCTGTCCTCCCGCTCCCGCTGCGGCTTCGCCTTGCGATCGCGGAGGGGGCCCCGTGGCTACGGCCGCGCCGCCCGCCTCATCGATCGCATGGAGGAGGAGGGCATCATCGGTGCGGACCGGGGCGCCGGGAAGCCTAGGGAAGTGCTCGTGGAGGAGGGTTGAATTCCCCCGCTCAGGGCTTCAACACCGAAGGCTCGAGCTTGAGGAGCAGGCCCTTGGGACCCACCGCCCAGGTGGCGTCCGGCCCCGCCGAGGACACGGCGTGGAGGGGGGTGCCGTCGAGGGACTGCCAGGTCTGGCCGCCATCCCGCGACCGCCCGGTCCCCGCCAGTCCCACCGCCAGGATCGCCTTTGGCCTTCCCTTCACCAGGGTCGTGCCCGACAGCAGACCCGCGGGTTGGGCCGGCGCTGCGACCCAGGTGGCGCCACTGTTGGTGCTGAAGGCCCCATTCAGCGTGCCCAGGGCCGGCTGCTTGTAGTCGCCTCCAAGGACCACCCCGCGGCCCCCAGAAGTGAAGGCTGCGGTAAAGAGGCCCTTCGTCGCTTCCCCTGCCGGGACCGGCGTCTCCGTCGCCTTCCAGGACCTGCCGCCATTCCGCGTCGAGAAGACCCGTGAGGCCTTCGCCCCGCCGGTGACGAACCAGGCCCACCCCCGCGCGCCCGTCACCAGACAGGTCCCGCTGGCCGCGAAGGCGCCCTCGTTCTCCAAGGCCGGCGGCAGGCCGGTGGCGGGGGCCGGCGTCCAGGTGGCGCCGCCATCCTGGGTGAGCAGGACCTGGAAGCGTCCACGCACTGGATCTCCCATCGCGACGCCGCGCTGGGCGTCCCAGAAGGCGAGGGCATCCAGAAAACCCGCGGCCTCCGGGTTGGTGAACTGCAGGACCCACGTGGCGCCGCCATCCCGGGTCGCATAGATCCGCCCGGAAGCTCCCGGCCCCGCGGCAAGGATCCAGGCCTGCTCCGCATCCACCGCATGGACGTCGCGGAAGTCGAGGGCTTCGGCCCCGGGGGGCACAACGCAGCGGGTCCAGGTGCTCCCATCCACGGTCCGAAGCACCGTCCCCTTCGCTCCGGTGGCCCAGGCCACCGCGGGGCCGACGGCGGCGACGCCCCGCAGGTCCACCGTCACGCCGCTGGACTGGGCCTTCCAGCAGGCGTCCGGGGCGGACTGGGCCCCCGCGGCGAGCAGGAGACAGGGGACCAGCAGGCTGGGGTTCATGAGGACGAAAGCCTCGACCGGCTATTGGGCGGGAGGGGACGCGGGCGCTTCGGCGCGGAAGGGTCGCGTCCGCCAGACCAGGGTGCTGCGCTGGTCCTTCTCCTCGGTGCCGTTGGCGTGGCAGAAAATGCAGCCCTTGAGGTTCGGATCCTCGCCCCGCCAGTAGGCCCGGGCCTGGCCGTTCGCCTCCGCCCGCTTGGCCTCGGGCACCCGCGGCCAGTAGAAGGTCAGGCCCGGCTTCTTGTCGGCGAGCATCTCGAGCATGTAGATGGGCCCCGCCTCGGTGCTGGGGCGGCCGAAGCGGTCCTCAAGGCTGCTCATGACCACGTAGGAGCCCGGCGGGATGGGACGGCCCTCCCGGTAGGCTTCGGAAGCGCTGGGAGTCGCCCAGACGCGGATCCACCGGCCTCCGTGCTGGGGGCTCTTGACCGGGTCGGCGTGCATCGGCTCCAGGCTGAGGTAGTCCAGGGCGCGGAGCGGCGCGTCTTCCTCCTCATCCGGCGCAGCCTTTCCCGAGCCCTTCATGCCAGGTTCGAGGGGCGGCGGCGGCCGGGTGGCCTCATCGGAAAGGGCCTGCAGAGGCTGGGCGGGATGGGTCATGCGCCCGCCGTAGTAGCCCGCCCCCAGCAGCGAGACGCACCAGAGGACGCCCAGGAAGAGCGGCAGGATCCCGAGGCCCTGGTGCTCCTGCCGTCGGCGGTGGAGGGAGAGCAGGGTGAGCAAGCCCCAGGGCAGGGCCGTCAGGGCGAAAAGCTGATGGCGCCGCATCAGCTCCTGCAGTTCATTGCCGGGGAGCACCTGGACCAGGTACTGCCCCGGCTGGATCATGCCGAGCTGCCGGGCCCAGAGGAACCCGGAGGCCACCGCGAGCAGGGACCCGAGCAGGCCGGTCCAGCCCAGGTAGCGGCAGGCGGTCCACCAGGGTTTGATGCCCCGGCCGGGCCGCTGGGCGGCCAGCAGCGCGAAGGGAAGCAGCAGCCCCGCCGCCACGGGCAGGTGGATGAAGAAAGGGTGCTTGAGGGCGATCCATTCGAACAAGACGGGCTCCGGACGGGGAGGATCTGGGAAGTTTGCCATCCTTGAACCGTGGCGCGTAAAAATGCTGCGATGATGGCGCCCATGTCCGACTTCCTGAAGCGGCGGCTCCTGGATCACGTGCAGGAGTCCATCCACCTGAAGACCGCCTTCTTCGAGAAGGAGATGGACCACGTCCTGGCCCAGGCCCAGGATCTCGCCGAGCGCCTGAAGCGGGGCTGCAAGGTCTTGGTCTGCGGCAATGGCGGCTCGGCGGCGGACGCCCAGCACTTCGCCGCGGAGCTCACGGGGCGCTACCTCAAGGAGCGGCGGGCCCTCGCCGCCATCGCCCTGACCACCGACACCTCGGCGCTGACGGCCATCGGCAACGACTACAGCTACGACCGCATCTTCTCGCGGCAGGTGGAGGCGCTGGGCCGTCCCGGCGACGTCCTGGTGGGCATCTCCACCTCCGGCAACAGTGGGAACATCATCGCCGCCGTGGAGGCCGCCAAGCATCTGGGCGTGCGCACCATCGGCATCCTGGGCCGGGACGGAGGCCGGCTGGGCGCCCTGGTGGACGATGCCCTGGTCGTCCCCAGCACGGTCACCGCGCGCATCCAGGAGGTCCATGAAATGGTGTTCCATTTCTGGTGCGAAGCCCTGGACGAGTCCTTCGAATGATCCTGCGCGCTCCCATGGCGTGGGCGAGGGTGCTGGCCCTGATGCTCACCGCGGGGCTCGTCGCCCAGGCGGGCAGCCTGCAGCCCCAGCAGATCTACCGCTGGAAAGATGCCAAGGGGCGGCAGCACGTCACCAACAGCCCGCCGCCCCCGGGCGCCGTGCCGCTGGACGTGCCGCCGCTCCAGAACCCCCAGTCCACCACGCCGCCGGGGACCGCCGCCTCCCCGTCCGCCCTCGAGACAGCCACCGGATCCCGGTCGGCCCAGGCCTCCGTGCCACCGGATTGGCAGGGCTTCTCGGAACGCCTGGAGGCCGCGCGGAAGGCCCGGAACGCCGATGCCGCCGCCAACCAGGCCGACGCCATGCTGGATGACGCCTTGTGGGGCGGTGTGTCCAAGGCTCTGCCCCTGCTCCCCGTGGCCACCTTCGCCCTGGTGGTGCTCCTGGGCTGGTGGATCGGCGGCGGCCTGCGGCGGGGTCCGGCTTCGGTGGTGATGGGCTCGTCGATCCTCGCCGGGCTGGCCCTGGCCCAGTTCACCCTGTCCAGCTTCCTGTACCAGAGCCAGTTCGCCCGGGTGCAGGCCCGGCTCACGGCCCTGGAAGGGCACCTCGGCTCGGGCCGGACCTGGAAGTCGGAGAACCGCGCCCGGCTCAAGACTTTCCTGCGGAGCCTGGAGTCCAAGGCCTCCCCCCTCTCCGCCCCTTGGGACTTTCCGAAGGAGCTGCAGGCCCTGCGGGAATTCCTGCCCCAGGCCCTGCTGGACCCTTGAGCGGCCTCCCTCTCCAGGGCCTTTCCGGGGCGGGACTGCGCAACGCGGCATCGGCCGAACCGCTGGGCCTCTACCTGCACGTCCCCTTCTGCAAGGACCGCTGCACCTACTGCTCCTTCGTCACGACCCGGGACCAGGGCCTCCAGAGCGCCACGGTGGAAAAGCTGATGGCAGACCTGAAGGCGTGGGGCGCCGCCCTGGGCCGCCCGGCGGTGGACACCCTCTACCTGGGAGGCGGGACGCCTTCCCTGCTGGAGGCCCGCGAACTGGCGGACCTGACCCGGGTGCTTCGGGAGAGCTTCGACCTGAGCCCCCTGGAAGAGGCCACGCTGGAAGCGAATCCGGGGACCGTGGACCTGTCCTGGCTCGAAGGCGCCCGGGCCCTGGGCTGGGACCGCATCTCCTTTGGCGTGCAGACCCTGGACGACGCCCTGCTGGCGCGCCTGGGCCGCATCCACGGCGGCGCGGAGGGCCTGGAAGCCCTGGACCTCGCCGCGCAGGCCGGCTTCGCCCGGCGCAGCGCCGACCTCATGGTGGGCATTCCGGGACAGGCCCTCGACCGGGTGCTGGGGGACGCCCGGACCCTGGCCTCCACGGGCCTCGAGCATATGAGCATCTATCTGCTCGACCTCGACAAGGCCTGCCCCTTAAAGGCGGAAGTCGACGCGGGGCGGGCGGCCCTCCCCACCGAGGACGAGGTGGCCGACGCCTTCGAAGGCTTGCAGGCGGAACTCCCCGCCCTTGGGCTGGAGCCCTACGAGATCAGCAATTACGCCCGGCCCGGCGGAGAGAGCCGCCACAACCTGCGCTACTGGCGGCGGCGGCCCTACCTCGGACTGGGGCCCTCCGCCGCGTCCCAGTTGGGGGCCTTCCGCTGGACCGAGAGCGGCGTGATCCCGGCGTGGCTGGAGGGCCGCGGGGAGGCCGAGATCCAGGAACTTGGGGCGGCGGAGACCCTGGCGGAACTTCCGCTCCTCGGGTTGCGACTCCATGCGGGGGTGGACTGGGAGGCCTTGGCGGTCCGGTCGGACGCGGCGAACCTGAGACCCCTCTTCGACGCCTGGACTGCGGCGATGGACCGCTTCGAAGCCGGCGGCCTGGTGGTGCGCCGCGGCCCCCGCCGGTGCCTCACCGGGAGGGGCATGCTGTTGAGCAACGGCATTCTGTCAACCTTCGTATAGGGGGACCGCGGGGGCGCTTCAGTTCGCCGCGGTGACGCGGTGGACCTTCGTCTGGACGCCGTCGGAGAGCAGGATCTCCAGCTCCTTCAGGGGCCTCGGCAGGGTCAGGAAGCCGCCCCGGGCGAAGGCCAGGATCTCCCCGGTGACCGGATCCCGCACCGCCGCCATGGGATAGGCGCCGTCGTCCCAGACCAGGTCCGTGGCACCCTCCAGGAGCCTCGCCGCCACGGGCCGGGCAGGGCTCAGGCCCGCCAGGGGCGACGGCTTCCGCTCCGCTCTGAGGAGCCCGCCGCGGGAGATGACGATCCGGGCCACCTTCGCCCGGGTGGCGGGCTCCAGGGGAATGGCCAGGTTGAAGTGGCCCTCGTCGGCGAGGTTTTTCCCGCAGCCCACGGGCACCAGGGCGAAGGCCTGGGCGAAGAGGCGGTTTCCCGCCGCGTCGAAGCCCTCTGCCAAGCCATCACCAGACACCGGGCCGGACGCCGGGGCGGTCACCGGGATCAGGGCCGGGAAGGCGGGTTCGAGGGTCCAGACCCCGTGGTCCAGGCGGCCCCAGACCAGCAGGACCTCCCGGGCGGGTCCCGCCGGAGCGGATCCATCTTCCGGAGCCGGCGGCGGCGCGTGCACCGCATCGCTCTGCCGCCAGGCCATCATCGCCTTGTAGGTGTAGTCGCTGACCCAGTTCGGCGAGCAGTAGGCCATGATGTCCTTGAAGGAGCCCGGGGCCTTCAGCACGTTGTTGGTGACGTCGTAGCCATAGACCCCGATGTCGGCGAGGGCGTAGGGATAGCTCCCGTCGATGCCGGACGGCCCGCCGCAGGGGGCATGGTAGCGGCCGAAGTTGTGGCCCACCTCGTGGGCGAAGACTTCGGGGAAGTTGCCGCCGTCGGTGTAGCCCGTCTTGTCCCAACCGATGGCCGAGCGGTTGGAGCTCGAGCCGCTGCTGCCGGGAATGTAGCCGAGGCCCGCCACGCCGCTGGCGTAGCCGGTGGCCACGGCCCCGTAGTAGTACCGGGAGCTCTGGTTGCCTTCCATGACGCGCTTGTTCTCGATCTCGTTGAGCAGGGTGTTCCAACCCGTGCCATCACTCTGCAGGACGGCGCTCGTGGCGTAGCCCGCACCCAGCTGGGCGTCCACGGTCTCCACCGGGTACATGCGGCGCAGGCGATCCGTCCAGCTGGAGAGGTTGCCGACGGTCGCGTTGCCGGTGAGGCTGCTCTGGGTCACCGGGATGATCGTCGTGCGGAAGGGCTGCACGATGGTGGGTCCCAGGGCGAGGGGCGTGCCATTGGCGGGGTACTGGTTGTTGGCCTCGTCGGCCTCGGCCACCCCATTGCCCGGATCCACGTCGGCGAGGACGCTGTAGCCGGACTGAATCTCGGAACCGGGAAGGGTCACATTCCAACTCGAGGAAAGGCTGCCTTCGCTGACGGCGGTAGGTACGGAGCCGCCGGGGGCAGGAATCGTGTAGGTGTTGATCAGGGTGGGGCCGTTGTAGATGCGCACCCTCACGCTCGGTGTGGCGCTGTTGGCCTGGTTGGCCTTCGCGAAGACCCGGAGGAAGCCGTTGCGACCCCTGACGAGGGACACGCCCCGGGCGTAGGTCTGGCTGGACTGGGTGACGTAGAGGCTGTCGATGGAGAGGTCGAGGGTCGGGCCTCCGGCGTTCACGGTGAACGGCGCCGGGGAGGTCGCCGTACCGCCGGCGGTCTGCACGGAGACCGTGCCGGTGGTGGCGCCCACGGGCACGGTGGTGCTGATCTGCGTCCCGCTGTTCACCGTGAAGGTGGCGCTGGTGCCGTTGAACTTGACCGCCGTGGCACCCGAGAAGTTGGTCCCGGAGATGGTCACGGAGGTGCCCACCGGACCCGCGCCGGGGTTGAGGGCGGTGATGGTGGGAACGGGGAAGGAAACGCTGAAGCTCGCTGCGGACGTTCCGGTTCCAGCGGCGTTCGTCGCGGTGATGGGGCCCGTGGTGGCGCCACCAGGCACCGTGGCGGTGAGCTGGGTCGGACTCAGGACGCTGAAGGTGGCGCTGGCGCCGTTGAAGGCTACGGAGGTCAGGCTGTAGAAGGCGGCGCCGTTGACGGTGACCGAGGTCCCCGCCATGCCCGAACCTGGGGAGAAGCTGTTGATCACCGGCACCAGCCCGGACGGGGAGGTCACGGCGAGGCTGAAATCGTCGAGGTACCAGCTGGTGGCGTTGCCCGTGTTGGTCACCCCCGAGAAGAACAGCCGCAGGTTCTGGCCCTTGTAGCTGGTGAGGTCGAAGGTCCGCTGGAGGTAGGTGCCTCCGGCATCCAGGTTGGAATAGGAGGCCAGGGACGCCACGAGGGCGTTGGTGGCGGGGTTGCGCAGTTCCAGGGTCAACAGGTCGGCGATGCCGGGGCCCGGCTCCTGGGTGGCGATGGCCAGCCAGAAGGTCAGGGTGGCGCTGGTGGCCGCCGCGGGGATGGTGAAGTCCTGGAACAGAGTGTCCGTGTTCATGGTGGAGTAGCCGCCCAGCCAGCCCTTCCAGCCGCCCGTGTGGTTGGCGGGGCTGGTGTTGTTGTCGATCACGTTGGCGGGGTCATTGGAGCCCCAGACCACCCGGCCTTCCTCGAAACCGGGGTTGAGGAGGATGTTGATGCCCGCGCCGCCGCCGCCCAGGACCTGGAGGATGGCGACATTGCTGGTGGCGCTGCCGGCGCCGTTGCTCACCACCGCGTCATAGTTCCCGGCGTCGCTCAAGGACACGGCGGGAATGGTGTAGGTCGTCGACGTCGCCCCGCCGAGGGCGGTGCCGTTCTTCCGCCACTGGTAGGCCAGGGGCGCCGTGCCGGTGGCTGCGACAGTGAAGCTGACGGGGACGCCGGTGACGGCGGTCTGGCTCTGGGGATGGGTCGTGATGGAGGGCGGCGTCCCCGCGGGGTTCACCGTCAGCGTGGCCGGGTTGCTGGTGGCGGTGCCACCCGCATTCCCCACCACCACGTCGTAGCTGCCCGCGTCCGCCAGGACGGTGGCCGGAAGATTGAAGGTCGCCGCCGTGGCGCCGGCGAGGGCGCCACCGCCCTTCCGCCACTGGTAAGTGAAGGGCGCGTCCCCGGTCGCGGTGACGCTGAAGGCCGCGGGCTGGCCCGCGGTCACAGTCAAGCTTTGAGGCTGGCCGGTGATGGTGGGCGGCACCGGCGGGATATAGGTGTAGGTCGCGGTCACCACGCGGTCGGACGCGTCCCCGATGAAGCCCGCGGCCACCGAGTCCGTGGCGCGCACGGTGAAGGTGATGGCAACGGAAGTCTTTCCGGCGGGCACGGCACCGGCGAAGGTGGTGAGACCCGAGACCGGGTCCACCGCCACGGTGATCCCGGCCACCGGAGCGCCCAGGTTGTCCACGGCGCTGGGCGCGCCCTGGAGGGCGAAGGTCAGGGAATCCCCATCCGGATCGACCGCGGTGGCCTGGTACTGGAAGCCCGCGGGGATCGCGAGGGTCGTGCCGGCGAGTCCGTAGACGGCCGGGCTGCTGAACACGGGAGCCCGGTTCAGGAGCACATTCACCGCCACCGTGCCCGGCGTCGACGCCGCGCCCTTGCTGTCCGTCGCCAGCACCGACAGGGTCACCGTCTGCGCCGTCGCCACCGAGGGACGGTACTTCAGCGTGTTGCCCGTGATCGCCGCGTCGGCGTTCGCCGGGCTCAGCGAGAAGGTGATCGCGTCGCCTTCCGGATCCGTCGAGGTCAGGTTGTAGATGTACTCGTGCTTGGTGATCGCCGTGGTCGGGCCCGTGCTGATCAGCGGCTTGCTGGGGGCCTGGTTGGGCGTGGTGACGGTGAGCACGGCTCCGGCGCTGGTGGCGGAGCCCGCCACATTGGTGGCCACGGCGTCGTAGGTTCCGGCATCCGTGATCTGGACAGCCGGGATCGCATAGGTCGCGGCGGTGGCCCCGGCGATGGCGCCGCCATTCTTCCGCCACTGGAAGGTGGGTGCCGGAGTCCCGCTGGCGCTCACGGTGAAGCTGGCGCTGCCGCCGGCGGTGACGCTGAGGCTTTGGGGCTGGCCCGTGATGGTGGGCGCGAGGTTCTGGACACCCCCGCCCCCGCCGCCGGTTCCGCCGCCTCCGCCGCACGCCGCCGCTGCGGCCAGGAATGCCGCGCAGAGCAAGGCCCCGGCCCGGTCCAAGATGCGGCGCAGTGCGGCCATGTCAGCCTCCGGAAGAGGCCCTACCTTATCAGGGCAGGCTAGCCGCGGGTCCGGTGCTTCCAGTGGTCCCACACGAACCACGCCACGCCGGCGAGGATGGTGATGCCGATCACCAGATCGAACTTGTGGAACCAGGCGCCGAGGGTGTTCCACTTCTCGCCGAGCTTGTAGCCCACCCACGCGAGGCCCAGGCACCAGGGCAGGGAGCCCGCGAAGGTGTAGAGGTGGAATTTCGTCCGGTTCATCTCCGCCACGCCGGCGGGCAGGGCGATGAAGGTCCGCACCACCGGCAGGAGGCGGCCGATGAAGACCGCCCAGACGCCGAAGTGCTCAAAGAAGCGGTGGGCCTTGTCCAGGTGGCCTTCATGGAGCAGCACGTACTTCCCGAAGCGCCGCACCGCCGCGTGGCCGCCCCAACGTCCGAGCTCGTAGGGCGGGATGGAACCCAGGTTGCAGCCCAACGCTCCGGCGATGCCTGCGATCCAGATCTGGGCCACGGGATTGCCCGCGCCCAGGCCGAAGAAGGTCAGCTCCCCCTTGAAGGCCAGGTAGCCGGCGAAGGGCATGATCACTTCGCTGGGCAGCGGGATGCAGGCGCTTTCGATGGCCATGAGGAGCAGGACGCCGGTGGGGCCGGTGGCGATCATGACGGCGGTCATCCAGGCCACGATGGGGGCGAGCAGTTTCTGCAGCATGCCTAGATGATGGCCGAGATCCGAACCCGGTTCAGCGGGGAAGCAGCTTGTCCAGGCGCGCCAGCGCGCCGGCGGCGGCCTGCTCCACCGCCAGAGTCGGGGCCGCGTCCGCGTCCTGGACGAAGGCGTAGAGCCGGGCCAGGTCGCCGTGAACCTTTTCCAGCTCCGCCTTGCCGTCGCCCCCGGCCCTCGCGGCCCGGGCGCTGCGGTCCATGGCCTCCGCCAGGGTCCGCCCAAGGTCGAAGGCGCGCTGGAGGTCAGCCCTCGAAGCCCCCACCCGCGGATCCATGACCACCTGGAACGGGGCGCTGCGGGTCGTTCCACCCACCGTCATCCGCACCGTGTAGAGGCCGGGCAGGGCCAGCACCCCTTCCGGTTCCAGGGGCGTCGCCCCGGTGATGGCGGAGATGGGCGGCCCGGTTTCCAGGGACACCGGGGCTTCGTGGCGCAGGTCCCACACGAAGCGATGCGCTCCGGCGGAAGTGGCGAGGCGGCGGGGCGCTCCCAGCCAGTGCCGCGGGACATTCAGCGCCTTCTCGTCCAAGGGCTTGCTCGGTCCGTCGCTCTGGACGCGCCGGACGAGGCGTCCCGAAGCGTCGAGAAACTCGAGGGCAAGAGGCCCCTTCGCGTCCTCCTTCAGTGCGTAATCGATCAAGGCTCCGTCCGGCGGGTTCTCCCCCACCGGCTCCTCCGGCGGCAGGGGCGTGTCCGTGTTCAGGTTCCGCCGCACGCGGATGGCTGCGGCCGGCTGGAAGAGGACCGCCTCCTTCCCAAGTCTCGTGCCCTCCATCTGCCGCAAGGGCTCGATGCCGTCGAGGATCCAGAAGGAGCGGCCGTGGGTGCCCACCACCACGTCATCGCCGTGGATGACCAGATCGCGGATGGAGGTGGAGGGCAGGTTCCGGGTCAGGGGCTGCCAATGGTCGCCGTCATCGAAGGAGACGTGGACCGTGCGCTCGGTGCCCGCGAAGAGGAGGCCACGGCGCTTGGGGTCCTCGCGGATCGTGTTCGTGGGCGCGTTCGATGGCAGGCCCTCATTGATTTCCTGCCAGGTCCTGCCGGCGTCCTTCGTGCGCAGGAGGTGGGGCCGCAGGTCGTCGAGGCGCAGGGTGTTGAGGGCGGCGTAGCAGGTGTCCTCGTCGAAGTGGGAGGCCTCGAGCTGGGAGACCTTCATCCAGGGCCTGAGCAGGGGCGGTGTGACGTTGGACCAGGTCTTCCCGCCATCCTTCGTCAGGTGGATCAACCCATCGTCCGTGCCTGCCCAGAGCCGGTTCGCGTCCTTGTGGGAAGGGGCCAGGGCGTAGATCACCCCTCGTCTCGAGACCTTCGCCGCCGGGGTGTCCACATAGGCGCCCACCGATGGTGGCGGCGGCAACTCTGCACGGCTGAGGTCCGGGCTGATGACCTCCCAGGTCCTGGCCCCGTCCCGGGTCTTGAAGACCACGTTGCCTGCGTAGAAAAGGGTCTTGGGATCCGCCGGCGAGAAGAGCACCGGCGCCGTGCGCAGGAAGCGGTAGGGCGCGCGCAGGGGCGCCGGCGAGACATCCTGGGTCTGGCCCGTGCGGACATCGAAGCGGGTGAGCTTGCCGCCATACACGAGGTTGGGATCCAGGGGATCCGGCGCCACGTAGCCGTACTCCTCCACGCCCACGGGCTGCCAGTCCCGGAACGAGATGGCACCGTGGTCGCCCCGGCTGCGGATGCCCACGGAGCCGCTCTCCTGCTGGCCGCCGTAGACCCGGTAGGGGAACTGGTTGTCGGTGCTGACGTGATAGAACTGCGCCGTGGGCTGGTTGTACCAGGAACTCCAGGTCTCGCCGCCGTTCACGGACACCGTCGCGCCCTGGTCGGCGCCGAGGATCATCTGCCGCGGATCCGCGGGGTGGATCCAGATGCGGTGGTAGTCGTCCCCGCCGGGGGCGCCCTTGAGGGCGTGGTAGGTGTGGCCGCCATCCGTGGATTTGTACATCGAGGTGTTGGCCGCGTAGACCGTCTCCCGGTCCTTCGGATCCACGCGGATCTCGGCGAAGTCGTCGCCCCGGCCCCAGACGCGGACCTCGTCGTTCACTCGCACCCAGTGTTCCCCGGCGTCGTCGCTCCGGTAGGTGCCACCCAGCTTGCCCGCATCCACCTGGGCATAGATGCGGGAAGGGTCGGAAGGCGCGAGGGCGAAGCCGATGCGGCCCAGGCCCTGCTCCGGCGTCGGCAGGCCTTGGGTCAGCGCCTTCCAGGTCTCGCCGCCGTCCGTGGACTTCCAGAGCCCGCTGTTCGAGCCCTTGAAGATCCCGTTCTCCCAGGGCGCGTGCTGCTGGCTCCAGAGGGCCGCGTACAGGATCTGCGGATCCTGGGGATGGAAGGCCAGGGCGATGGCGCCGGTGCGGTCGTCCTTGAAGAGCACCCGCTTCCAGGTCTTCCCGCCATCCAGGCTCCGGTACACGCCCCGCTCGGGGTTCGCGCCGTAGGGATGGCCCAGGGCCGCCACGAAAACCCGGTCCGGGTTCTTCGGATCGACGAGCACTTCGCCGATCTGCTGGGCGTCCCGCAGGCCCACGTTCGTCCAGGTCCGTCCGGCGTCCGTGGACTTGTACACGCCATCCCCCACGGAAAGGTCCGGGCGCTGGAGGCCTTCGCCGCTGCCCACGTAGAGCACGTCGGGATTGGACGGCGCCACCGCCAGGGCGCCCACCGAGCCCGACGGCTGGCCGTCGAAGATGGGGGTCCACACATGCCCGTAGTCCGTGCTTTTCCAGACCCCGCCATGGTTCGGCGCCATGTAGAAGAGGCCGGGCTTCGACGGCACCCCGGCCACCGCCACCGTGCGCCCACCGCGGAATGGGCCGATGCAGCGCCAGCGCAGCCCGTTCAGGAGCGCAGGATCCACAGTCTGGGCCTGGGCGGCGAGGGTGAGGGCGAGGAAGGGAAGTCCACTGCGGCGCATGGGGGCTCCAGGTTCAGGGTCGGGGTTCGGGGGTCATCCAGAGTCCCCGCTTGGGCCTCAGGGTGAAGAGGGGATCCAGGACGACGGGCCGGCCCGCCACGGGGCGGAAGCGCCAGGCCTGGCCCAGGCCCGCGAGGATGAGGATGCCCTCCATCCACGCGAAGGGCTCGCCGATGCAGTTCCTGGGCCCATGGCTGAAGGGGAAGTAGGTGAACTTGTTGCGGTGGGCCTTGGCCTCGCCGAGGTGACGGTCCACGTCGAAGCGCAGGGGGTCCGGCCACCAGCGAGGATCCCGGTGCATGACCCAGGGGGAGAGGATCAGCAGGTCGCCCTTCTCGATCCGGTATCCACCGAGCTCCAGCTCCTCCAGCACCTCCCGGCCGAAGCCCCATACCGGCGGCAGCAGGCGCATGCTCTCGGCGAAGACCGCTTCGGTGACCTTCAGTTTCGGGACGTCCTCGAAGGTGGGTGGACGGCCGCCAAGCACCTCGTCCAGCTCCGCGTGGAAGCGGGCCTCGGCCTCGGGGTTCTGGGCGAGCAGGTGCCAGGTCCAGGTCAGGGCGTTCGCCGTTGTCTCGTGGCCCGCCAGAAAGAGGGTCATGGTCTCGTCCCGCACCTGGGTGTCGGTGAACTTCTCCTTCGCGCCTTCGTCATCCTGGGCGTGGAGCAGCATGGACAGCAGGTCCGGCGCCTCCTCGCCGGACTGCCGGCGGGCGTCGATGATCTGGAAGATGGTGCGGTTGAGGCGCGCGATGGCCCCCTGGATGCGGCGGGTGGAAGGCAGGGGCAGCCGCAGCATGATCCCGGCGAGCGGATTGGTGAGGGCGTTGAAGGAACCGATCACCGTGGTTAGGGCCTCCCCCAGCTCTCCGGTCTCCGTCCGCAGGTCCGCACCGAAGAGGGCCTCTCCCACGATGGCCAGGGTCAGGGCCGTCATCTCGGCATTGAGGTCAAGGGCCGCACCGACCTTGAGCCGGTCCCGCAGGTCCACCGTGTGGCGCACCATCAGGTCCGCATAGGTGGCGATCTTCTTGTGGTGGAAGGCCGGCTGCATCATGCGCCGGTGCTGGAGGTGGGCTTCCCCCTCGGAGGTGAGGAGCCCCTCCCCCAGCAGCACCTTCGACCGCTGCAGGCCGATGCCCTTCCGGACCTTCTTCTCCTGGACCACCAGGACCTCCCGGTTCAGGTCCGGGTGGTTCACCAGGTGGAAGTGGCGGGGGCCCATCTTGTAGCGCGCCACATCGCCGTAGGTCCCGTGGAGCTCCGAAAGGAAGCCCAGGGCGTCGCTGCGCAGGCGCAGCAGGTTCGTCCAGGGGAGGCGGGGCTTGGGTCCGGGCGCGAGAGGCAGGGGCATGGTGAGCGGAAGTGGGGTTCCCAGGATGCCCGAATACACTTAGGTCATGACCGAGGATCTCGTCCGCAACCGCAAGGCCTTCTTCGCCTACCACGTCCTCGAGACCTGGGAGGCCGGCCTGGCCCTGCTGGGCACCGAGGTGAAGGCCCTCCGCGCCGGCCGCGGGCAGCTCCAGGACGCCTACGTGGACGTGGTGGACGGCGAGCTCTGGCTGAAGCAGGCCCACATCTCGCCCTACGAGTTCGGCACCGATGCCAACCACGAGCCCCTGCGGCCCCGCAAGCTGCTGCTCCGGCGCGCCGAGATCGACAAGATCCTCAAGGCGGTGGTCCGCAAGGGCTACACCCTGGTGCCTCTGGCCATCTACCTGAACGCCAAGGGCCTCATCAAGACGCGCATCGCCCTCGCCGAAGGCAAGCAGGGCAAGGACAAGCGCGATGCCCTCAAGGAGCGCGACCAGAAGCTGGAGCTCGCGAAATCCGTGAAGAGCGGCCGCTTCGAATGACTGCGCCCATGAAGGATCCCCGCTCCTGGCTCTACCCCGCGCTGGATCCCTTCCAGACCGGCCATCTCCGGGTCTCCGGCCTCCATGAGGTGTACTTCGAAGTCTCCGGCAATCCCGAAGGCAAGCCCGTGGTCTTCCTCCACGGCGGCCCCGGCGGCGCGACCTCCCCGAAGCACCGGCGCTTCTTCGATCCCCGCAGGTATCGCATCGTCCTCCTCGACCAGCGCGGGTGCGGGCTCAGCCGGCCCTACGGCGAGCTCCGGGAGAATTCCACCTGGGAGCTGGTGGCGGACCTGGAGCGCCTGCGGGAGCACCTCGGCATCGAGCGCTGGCAGGTCTTCGGCGGCTCCTGGGGCAGCACCCTCGCCCTGGCCTATTCCCAGGCCCATCCCGCATGCGTCACCGAACTGGTCCTCCGGGGCATCTTCCTGTCCTCCACCTGGGAACTGGACTGGTTCTACCGCGGCGGTGCTTCGGCCCTCTATCCCGATGTCTGGGAGACCTTCCTCGCCGCCATCCCGGAAGCAGAGCAGGGCGACCTTCTCCAGGCCTACCTCACGCGGTTGATCAGCGAGGATCCGGAAATCCAAACACCCGCCGTGAAGGCCTGGTGCACTTGGGAAGGCGCCCTGTCGAACCTCTACACCTCCGCCGAGGCCGTCGCGGACCTGGGCGAGGACGCGCTGGCGCTGGCCTTCTCGCGCCTCGAAGCCCACTACTTCGCCCACGGCTCCTGGCTCGGCGAAGGCCAGCTCCTGGCCGGCATCGAGAAGATCCGCCACCTCCCGGCGACCATCATCCAGGGCCGCTACGACGTGGTCTGCCCGATGAAGTCCGCCTGGGAGCTTCACCGGGCCTGGCCGGAGGCCGAGTTCCTCATCGTCCCGGACGCCGGCCACGGGGCCTCGGAACCCGGCATCTCCAAGGCCCTGGTGGCGGCGACGGACCGCTTCGCGTGCGGTCCGGATCAGACCTGGCGGCGGTAGACCATCTGGTACTTCAGGACATTCGTGAGCTTGTGGCTGCGGACCGTCACCTTCAGCAGCAGGTCCCCGTTGGGGGTGAGGACGAATTCGTTGGTGCGCTCCCCGTCCTTGGCCTTGTAGGTCTGCAGCACATGATTGCCATCGGCCTCGGCGGTGACCCAGAAGGCTTCGCCATCCTCACGGGTCCAGGCCAGGCCGCCCTTCAACGGGACTTCCACCGCGCGGCGGCCGTCGAACTGGATGGCCACGGAACCGGCCTTCTGCTCCAGGACCACCCGCTTGTAGGCCGGGTTCACCGCGTGGAGACGCTGCTGGGCCAGGGGCTTCTGAAAGAAGGGGAGGCCTTCCACGACCAGGTCGATGCCGGCGTCGAGGTCCGGGCAGCGCACCAGCTGGTAGCGGCCGGGAAGGCCCGCGGGAGCCTGGGCCAGCACGGGTAGGGCGAGGATGAAGGCGGCGAAGCGGATGGGGCGCATGGATTCCTCCAGGAAGTCGGTCCGCCGCGACGGTCGGGCGTGCTATAAAAATGCGAGCTTTTACTCACATCCACCACTCGCGTTCCCACGATGCCCGCCAAGCCCCTGCCGCAGCCCCGTAAGGCCCCTCGCCAGAAGCGTTCCCTGGAGACGGTGGACGCCATTCTCGCGGCCACCGCTCACATTCTGTCCAAGGAGGGCCTGGAGAAGGCCACCACGAACCACATCGCCGCCCGGGCCGGCGTGAGCATCGGCAGCCTCTACCAGTACTTCCCCAACAAGGAATCCCTGGTGCGGGCCCTCAACGACCGCCACACCCAGGAGATCCTCGCGCTGCTGAGCCGTCGCTTCGAGGAGGTGCGCGAAGCCCCCATTCCGGACGCGGTGCGCGCCATCGTGCGGGCAATGGTGGACGTCCACCGCCACGACCCCGATCTGCACCGGGTCCTGGTCCAGGCCACCCCCGCCGTCGGCGCGAAGGTGGAGACCCGGCGCCTGGAGGCGGCGGCCGGCCGCCTGCTGGTGGGCTTCTTCCAGGCCCGCGCCGCCGAGCTCCGGATCCAGGACTTCGAGCTGAGCGCCTTCCTCCTGGTGCAGAGTGTCGAGGCCCTCACCCATGCCGCGGTCCTCGAACATCCGGGCCTGCTGGAGGACGAGCGCTTCGTCGAGGAGACGACGCGCATGATCGTGGGCTACCTCACGGACGGGGTGGAACCGGCCGGGAAGGCGCGGAGGTCCCGGAGGAAGAGCTGACGCTCGAACTCCCGTTCCGGTTCATAGGCCAGCCGCCAGGGCCGCACCTTCCGCGCACGCCGCAGGCAAGCGAAGAAGCGCATGGACCCTCCCTTCTTCTGCCTCCGAGCATCGGTTCGTAGCGGCCCGGGGCCACTCGCATCCGCGAAGCAAGGCGGGGCGCCGACCCGGCCCCGGATCAGCCCCGTTTGCTCGCGTTTGGGTCCGTGGTTCTCTGGTTTCAGCGTCCCATCAGGTGGTATATGATCGCCTTCTGCGCGTGGAGCCGGTTCTCGGCTTCGTCGTAGATGCGGGACTGGGGTCCGTCAATGACATCGGCGGTGACTTCGTAGCCGCGGTACGCGGGCAGGCAGTGGATGAAGATGGCGTCCTTGTCGGCCTGGGCCATGAGGGCCTTGTCCACGGTGAAGCCCTTGAAGGCAGCGATGCGTTCCGCCTTCTCCTCCTCCATGCCCATGCTCACCCAGGTGTCCGTGGCCACCACGTGAGCGCCGGCGATGCCGGCCTTGGGATCGTCGGTGATGGTCAGCGTCGTGCCCTGGGCGGCGTGGTCGGCCTGAGCGGCGGCGATTACGTCGGCGTTGCAGGAGTACTTGGCGTCCTTGGGCGTGACGATGGTGCAGTGCATGCCGGTCTTGCCCGTGCCCTGCATGTAGGAATGGGCCATGTTGTTGCCGTCGCCGATGTAGACGAACTTGAGGCCTTCCAGCTTCCCGAAGTTCTCCCGCATGGTCTGGAGGTCCGCCATGATCTGGCAGGGGTGCTCCAGGTCCGTGAGCCCGTTGATGACGGGCACGGTGCCGTACTTGGCGAGGTCCGTCACCGTCTGGTGGGCGAAGGTGCGGGCCATGATGCCGTCCACGAAGCGCGACAGCACCGCCGCCGTGTCATAGATGGGCTCGCCCCGGCCGATTTGGATGTCGCGGCTGGACAGGAACTGGCCGATGCCGCCCATCTGGAAGATGCCCGTCTCGAAGCTCACCCGGGTGCGGGTGGAGCTCTTCTCGAAGATCATCGCCAGCACCTTGCCCTGGAGGGCGTCCCGGTAGGCCTTGGGGTGGCGCTTCAGGTCGTCCGCCGTGTCCAGGAGGACGCGCAGTTCCCGGGCGGAGTAGTCGGCGATGGAAAGGAAGTGGGGCTGGGTGAGCATGGACGGGGCTCCGGGGCGAAACATCCATTTCACCACGGAGCCCCGGTGCGTTCACGCACAGTGATCAGGCCTTGGGCTTCGCCTGGGAGGCCTTCCATGCCTCGAGCAGCTTCGCCTCGACCTCGGCCGTCGGCCCCGCCAGGCGGGTGCGGCCCTTCTCCACGCCTTCCTGGGTCTTGAACCAGGCGAGGGTGTCCTTTGCGGTCTGCTCCACGGGCCGGAAGCGCAGGCCGGTCTTGATGGCCCGGTCGTTCTTCCAGGTGTGGAAGCCCTTGGTGTCGCCTTCGAAGGGGGCCCAGATCGGGAACTCCACCCCTTCCTGCTTCACGATGAAGGCCGCGGGGATCCAGGTGAGGGTGGGCTTCTTCGCCGCGGCCTTCACGCAGGAGGCCACCAGCTCGCCCATGGAGAGCTTCTTGGCGGGTCCGCAGGCGTTGTAGGCGCCGAAGGCTTTGAGTTCGCACAGGCGCACGAGCCATTCCCCAAGGTCGCGGACATCGATGATCTGGATGGGATCCGAAGGGGCGCCGGGGATCGCCATTTCGCCGCCCTTGTCGGCGCGCACCGGCCAGAAGGTGTAACGCCCGGTGGGATCGTCGGGGCCGACGATGTAGCCGGGGCGGACGATGGTGGCCCGGCCGGGCATGGCCGCCTCCACCGCCTGCTCGCAGAGGGCCTTGAGGCCGCCGTAGTTCTCGAACTGCTTGCCCATGGTCTCCACCGTGGGGTCGGCGAGGGTGGCCAGGGGCGAGGTCTCGTCCCCGTTCATGGGGCTCGGCTCCTTGTAGCAGCTGATGCTGGAGATGTAGACGTACTGGCCGGTGCGGGAGGCCAGCAGCTCCGCCGAGGCCTTCACGATGCGCGGGTAGTAGCCGCTGTTGTCGATGACCGCGTCCCAGGTGCCGCTCTCCAGGGCCTTCAGGCCGGGATCCTTCTTGGGGTCCCGATCGCCGTTCACTTCGGTGACCTTGCCCTTGAACATGCCGGGCCGGGTCTTGCCGCGGTGGAAGATGGTCACCTCGTGGCCCCGGGCCAGGGCGGCGTCCACGGTGGCGGGTCCCAGGAAGCCCGTGCCCCCGAGGATGAGGATGCGCAGGGACTTGCCCTTGCCCTTGGGCTGGGCGGCCTCGCTGGCGGAAAGGGCGGGATTCAGGGCCAGGGCCGCGGCGGCGGCCGCGGAGGACTGGAGGAAGGTGCGGCGGGACTGGCCCATGGAAGCCTCCGGAATTTGGGATGACGGGAAATACCTCGTAAGGCAATATACAGGGCGATCCCGATTCCGCAAGTCCCTCCGCAACCCACCCGAAGGCCCCATGTCCGAGCCCGAGCCCGAACCCAGCCTGATCCGGCGTCTCGCCCTGGTGCGGAAGGGCGAGACCCGCATCCTCGCCTGGGCCGCCGCCTACTTCTTCTTTCTGCTCATGAGCTTCTACCTCCTGCGGCCCATGCGGGAGGCCTTCGGCATCGCCCGCGGCGCCGACAAGCTGCCGTGGCTCATGACGGCGACCATGGCCACCATGCTGCTGGCCAATCCCCTCTATGCGGCCCTGGTGTCCCGGATCCCGCGGCGGCGCTTCATCCCCCTGACCTACCGCTTCTTCGCTGCGAACATGGCCCTCTTCTGGCTGGCCTTCCGCTTCCTTCCCACCCATGGCGGCGTCTGGGTCGGCTACGCCTTCTATGTATGGCTGAGCGTCTTCAACCTGTTCGTGGTCTCGGTCTTCTGGAGCCTGCTGGACGACCTCCTCACCGAGGACATGGGCAAGCGTCTCTTTGGCCTCATCGCGGTGGGCGGCACCCTGGGCGCCATCGCTGGGGCCAGCCTCACCGCGAAGCTGAGCCAGGGCTTCAGCCTCGGGACGCTCCACCTCCAGGTGGCGCCCTCGTCCCTGCTGCTCATCGCCATCCTCTTCCTGGAAGCCGCGGTCTTCTCCATGAAAGGCCTCGCGGCCCGGGCTTCCAAGGTGGATCTCAAGCCCGCCACCCCAGAGCCCGGTCCCGGCATCTTCGAAGGCCTGCGCCTGGTGGCGACATCGCGCTACCTCCAGGCCATCTGCCTCTACATCCTGCTCTTCACCGTCACGTCCACCTTCCTCTACCTGATCCAGGGCCGCATCGTGGAGCAGACCTTCCAGGGCCAGGCCGCCCGCACCGCCGCCTTCGCCAGCCTGGACCTCTGGACCAACGCCCTCACCCTCGTCATCCAGGTGCTGCTCTCCGGGCGCATCCTCTCGGGCCTTGGCCTGCGGACGACCCTCTGCCTCCTGCCCCTCCTCACCCTCGTGAGCCTCGGCGGCCTCTGGGCCCTGCCCACCTTCGCCATGCTCGCCCTGGTGCAGGTCTCCAGGCGGGGCCTCCACTACGCGGTGGATCGCCCCGCGCGGGAGATCCTCTACATCCCCCTGGGCCAGGGCGAGAAGTACAAGTCGAAGCCCTTCATCGACACCTTCGTGTATCGCGGCGGCGACGTGCTGGGGGTGTGGACGCCCACCCTGCTGGCACTCATCGCCGTGCCCGTGGGCGCGGTGGGCATCGCCGTCTCCGCGGGGTGGCTCGCCACCGCCGTGTGGCTCGGCAGACTGCGGGACCGGATCAAGCCCGCCGGAAACCCCTAGAGCCCGTCCACGATCAGGATCGCCGCTTCGAAGGGCAGGGCCTTCGCTTCGGCGGGCGTCTTCATGCCCCAGAGGGCCAGGCGGGAGGCGTAGGGCCGCCAGATCTCGGGCCTCGCCAGCACCGCGTCCAGGGGCGGATGCAGCATGAGTTCCGGGGGCAGGTCCGCGAGCTCCTCGGGGCCAAGGTCCGCGGCCTCCTCGCTGTTCCACAGGAACCCGCAGCGGGCTTCGTGGCAGGCGGCCCAGAGCTGCAGCACCTCGCTGTGCTCGAAGCTGCTGAAGAGCACCCGGTCGAGGGCCTCTGCCGCTTCGACCGTGGCCAGGGCCTGCTGCCAGCCGGGTTCGCCCTTCAGTTCCACGTTGATGAGTTTCGCCGGCAGGTCCAGCACGTCCGACAGGCGCGGCACGGGCTCGCCATTCTTCAGCTTGGGCAGTTCGGACGACTTCATCTGGCGCAGCAGGCCGGGACCTTCCGCGGTGCGGGCCAAGTCATCGTCGTGGAGCACCATGCTTACCCCATCCCGGGTGGGCTGGGCGTCCAGCTCGAAGCCGTCCAGCCCCGCCGCCAGCGCCGCGCGGAAGGCTTCCAGGGAATTCTCCAGGTGCTGCGAGGAGAGGCCGCGGTGGCCGAGGATGAGGGGCATGACAGTCTCCGGGGAGAGGGCGAGGATAGCGCGGATGGTTGACGGCCTTGCGCTCCTTGGGCCAAGGTAGTCGGATGCGTCCCGTCCCTGGATCCCTCGCCGCCGCCCTCCCGGGCGCGGCCTCCATTGACATGACCACCACCACGACCACTTCCCGTTCCGGGCCGGTCTAGATTCCTTTCACTTCTAGAACCGGCCCCGCGACGCGGGGCCTTCCTGTTTCTGGAGCCTCCATGCCCTCCCAAGCCTGGCGCGTCATGAAATTCGGCGGCACTTCCGTGGCCGATGCCGCCCGCCTGCGGGGCGTGGCGGACCTCGGCGCCGCGGCCCTCACAGCGGGTCGCGTCTGCCTGGTCGTCTCCGCGGCCTCCGGCGTCACGGACCTCCTGCTCCGCGCCGCGCGCACCGCCGAGACCGGCGGGGATGCCAGCAGCGAAGTCGCGGCGTTCCGGGACCGGCACCGGGCCGTCCTGGCGGACCTGGCCGCCGAACTGCCTCCCGACGGCGTGGCCGCCGCGGAGGCGGGCCTCCGGGCCCTGGGGGACGAGTTCGCCAAGCTCGCCGCCGGCGTCGGCCTGCTGCTGGAATGCCCGCCTTCCGTGCGGGCCCATCTCTCCTCCCTGGGGGAGCGCGCCACCTGCCTGCTTCTGGTGGAGCTGCTGAAGGGCCGGGGCTTCGAGCCCCAGGCCCTCGATCCCCGGACCTGCATCCGCGCCACCGGCGAACCCCTCCAGGCGGAACCGGAGCTGGAGACGACAGCGGCGGCCTTCGCGCCGTACCGGGAAGGGCAGGCCAGGCTCCTGGTCCTGCCGGGCTTCTTCGCCGGGGACGCGGAGGGTCGCACGGTGCTGCTGGGGCGCGGGGGCTCGGACTACAGCGCGGCGCTGGCCGCCGCGGCCCTGCACGCGGAGCTGCTGGAGATCTGGACCGACGTCGACGGCATCTACAGCGCCGATCCGCGCCAGGTGCCCGAAGCCTTCGCCCTGCCGGCCATCAGCTTCGAGGAGGCCATGGAACTGAGCCACTTCGGCGCCAAAGTGCTGCACCCGAAAACCATCCAGCCCGCGCGGAGCGCCGGCATCGCCGTAAAGGTCCGCAACAGCTTCCGCCCCGAGCATCCCGGCACCCTCATCACCGCCTCGGCGCCGCCCCCGGAGCACGCGGCCCGGGGCCTGACCTTGCTGGAGAACGTGGCCCTGCTCAATGTCACCGGCGCCGGCATGAAGGGTGTGCCCGGCGTGGCGGCGCGCACCTTCCAGGCCCTGGCCCGGGAAGGCATCAACGTCCTGCTCATCACCCAGGCCTCCAGCGAGTGCGCCATCACCCTCTGCGTGGCCGGGCCGGACGGGACGAAGGCCCAGAAGGCCCTTCGGGCCGCCTTCGAGCTGGACCTCGCCGCGGGCCGCCTCGACGATGTCGAACTCAAGCCCGGCCTCTCCATCCTCAGCGTGGTGGGCGAGGGCATGCGGGCCCGCATGGGCGTGGCCAGCACCTTTTTCCGGGCCCTGTCGGACGTGGGCGTCAACATCGTCGCCATCGCCCAGGGGAGCAGTGAACGCAGCATCAGCACCGTGGTGCGCCGCGAGGACGGCCCCCGGGGCCTGCGCCATGCCCACCGCGGCTTCTTCGGCACCGCGGAGGTCATCGAGCTCTACCTCTTCGGGACAGGCACCGTGGGCGGCCGGCTGGTGGAGCACCTCGAAGCCCAGAAGGCGCGCCTGAAGGCCCGCGGCATCGAGCTGCGCCTCTGCGGCCTGGCCCGTTCCAAAGGCCTGGTGCTGTCGGAGAACGGCGTGGACGCTTCGGAAGCCCGCAACGGAATGGCGGGCTCCACCGCGCCGGATCCCCTCCGCGTGGCGGACTTCGTGGCGTCCCGGAAACCCATCTGCCCGGTCTTCGTGGACTGCACCTCCGACGCGTCCCTCGCGTCCCGCTACGGCGAGCTGCTGGCGGCGGGCCTCCACGTGGTCACCGCCAACAAGAAGGCCAACGCCGGCTCCTACGCCTACTGGCAGGAGCTGCGGGAGAAGGCCCGGGCCGGCCAGCGCCGCTTCCTCTACGAGACCAACGTGGGGGCAGGCCTCCCGGTGATCTCCACGCTCCAGTCCCTGCTGGCCTGCGGCGACCGGGTGCGGCGCTTCGAAGGCATCCTGTCGGGATCCCTCTCCTTCCTGCTGGGCCGGCTCGAGGAGGGCATCGCCTTTTCAGTCGCCGTACGGGAGGCCATGGACAAGGGCTTCACCGAGCCCGATCCCCGGGACGACCTGGGCGGACAGGACGTGGGCCGCAAGGCCCTCATCCTCGCCCGGGAGATCGGCCTGGAACTGGAGCCCGAAGGCGTCCAGGTGGAGAGTCTCCTGCCGAAGGAATTCCACGAAGGCACCGTGGCCGACTTCCTCGCCCGCCTGCCCGAGCTGGACGAGCCCTTCGCGGCGCGCATGGCGGACCTGAAGGTGAAGGGCCAGGTCCTGCGGTTCATAGGCACGATCGATACGGAGGGAAGCGTCCCCCGCTGCAGTGCCGGGATGGTCGCCCTCGATGCCGACCACCCGCTGGCTTCCGTGCGGGGCGGCGAGAACGCACTGGCCTTCCTGACGGACCACTACAGCCCGCGCCCCCTGGTGATCCGCGGCTACGGCGCCGGGGCCGACGTCACCGCCGCCGGGGTACTCTCGGACATTCTCAAGCTCGCCACCTGGAGCCTGCCATGAAGCGACTCACCGCCTATGCCCCCGCCAGCATCGGTAATGTGGCCGCCGGCTTCGATGTCCTCGGCGCCGCCCTGGCGCCCCTGGACGGGAGCCTGCTGGGCGACCGGGTCACCCTCACCGAAGCCGCCGCGCCGGCCTTCCGGACCAGCGGCGCCTTTGCCCACCGCCTGCCGGCGGATCCGGCCCAGAACCTGGTGCTGAAGGCCAAGGCCCTCTTCGAGGAAACCTTCGGCCACCTGCCCGCCTTCGAGATCCACCTGGAGAAGGCACTGCCCGTGAACAGCGGCCTGGGCAGCAGCGCCGCCTCCATCGTGGCGGCCCTCGTCGCCTTCAACGCGTACGTGGGGGAACCCTACGGCCCCAGCGAGCTGCTGGCTTTCGCGGGGAAGGCGGAGGCCTCTGCGTCGGGCTCGGTCCACTACGACAACGTGGCGCCCAGCCTGCTGGGCGGCCTGCGCCTCGTGGTGCCCGGCGGCAAGGCCCGGGCCCTGCCCTTCCCCTCGGATCTCGCCTTCGTGGTGCTGCGGCCCGCCCTCGAAGTGGCCACCAAGGACGCCCGCGCGGCCCTGCCCGCCCAAGTGCCCCTGGCGGATGCGGTGGCCTTCGGAGCGAACCTCGCGGCCTTCGTCCAGGCCCTCCACACCCAGGACAGCGCGCTGCTCGGCGCCAGCTTCCAGGACCTCCTCGCCGAGCCCCACCGCGCGGGGCTGGTGAAGGGATTCCGCGAGGTGCAGAAGGCCGCTCTGGAGGCCGGCGCCCTCGGCTGCAGCCTGAGCGGCAGTGGTCCCGCGGTCTTCGCCGTGGCGGAGGAAGGCGACGAAGCCCGCGCCGTCGCCGAAGCCATGGTCGCGGCCTTCCGCAACGCCGGCGTCGAGGCCGACGCCATCCTATGCGGCCTCGACACGCAGGGGGCGCGAATCCTGTGAAGCTCGTCAGCACCCGCGATACCCGGCACTCGTCTACTTTCCGCGCCGCCGCCGCAGGGGCCCAGCCCCCCGATGGCGGACTCTGGATCCCCGCGAGCCTGCCCCGCTTCGAGGACATGGACGCCCTCCTTGTCCTGCCCTGGCCGGCGCGGAACGCAGAAGTCCTCCACCGCCTCCTTGGGGATGAGTTTTCCCGCCATGAACTCGACGCCATCGTCGCCGAGGCCCTCGACTTCCCGATCCCCCTGGCGGAGGTCGAGCCGGGCGTCTTCGCCCTGGAGCTGTTCCACGGCCCGACCCTGGCCTTCAAGGACGTGGGTGCCCGCTTCCTGGCGGCCGTGTTGGCCCGGAGCGTCACCGAACCCCGCACGATTCTCACGGCGACGTCCGGGGACACCGGCGCCGCCGTGGCCCACGCCTTCTGGAAGCGCGCCGGCTTCCGCGCGGTGATCCTCTATCCGGCGGGTCGCGTGTCGCCCCGCCAGGAGCGCCAGTTCGCCTGCCTGGGGGCGAACATCCACGCCCTCGCGGTGGAAGGCTCCTTCGACGACTGCCAGGCCCTCGCCAAGGCCTGCTTCGCCGATGCCGGCCTGAGCGCGGAGCTGGGCCTCACCTCCGCCAATTCCATCAACATCGCCCGCCTGCTGGCCCAGGCGCTCTACTACCTGGAAGCCTCGGCCCAGCTGAGGAGCCGCGACCTCGCCGATCCGCCGGTCTTCGCCGTGCCTTCCGGCAACTTCGGCAACCTCTGCGCCGGCCTCATGGCCCAGGCCCTGGGCCTGCCGGTGAAGGCCTTCGTCGCCGCCACCAACGCCAACGACACGGTGCCCGCGTTTCTCGATGGCGGGGCCTACACGCCGCGGCCCTCCGTGCCCACCCTCTCCAACGCCATGGACGTGGGCGCCCCCAGCAACTGGGAGCGCATCGCCGCCTTCGCCGGAGACCCCACCAGCCTCCGCCGCACCCTGCGCTCGGACCGCTTCAACGATGATCAGACCTTGGCGGCCATGCGCGAACTCGCGGCCCTCGGCTTCGAGGCCTGCCCCCACAGCGCCGTGGCCTGGGGCGTGTTGAAGCGGCGCCTTCGGCCGGGAGAGACCGGCGTTTTCCTCGCCACGGCCCACGCGGCCAAGTTCCCCGACGTCGTGGCGCGGGCCACGGGCCGCGAACCGGCCCTGCCGCCTGCCCTGGCGGACCTGGAACACGCGGCCGTCCTCTCGAAACCCCAGGCCAACGAGGGGGAATCCTTGAAGAAGACGCTCAGATCACTTTGCCGGGATTGAAGATCCCGTCGGGATCCAAGGCCGCCTTCAGGCTGCGCAGCAGGGCGAGCTGGCCGGGGTCGGCGAGCTCCAGGAAGGCGCTGCGCTTGGCCAGGCCGATGCCGTGCTCGCCGCTCAGCGTCCCGCCCAGGGAGACCGCCAGGCGGAAGAGCGCCATGAGCTGGGCCTCCAGCTCCGCGGGTTCCGTCTCACCCGCCGCCAGGAGGTTCACGTGGAGGTTGCCATCGCCGAGGTGACCGTAGGTGACGGCGGCGATCTTCAGGGCTTCCAGACCCGCGAAGAATTCCTTCAGCCGGGATCGGGGGACGACGATGTCTTCGCTGACCTTCCGGGGATGGCGCTCCTTCAGGAAGGCCGACGTCATCCGGCGCACCGCCCAGAGGTCCTCCCGCTGCCGCGCGTCCGACGCCATCCGCAGATGGGCCGCCAGGGGCCCCAGGACATCCAGCAGCCCGGCCATGAAGGGCTCCTCGGTGCAACCCCGGTCGTCGAATTCCAGCAGGGCCAAGGCCTCGCCGGGCAGGCGCCGGGCCTCTTCGGGTCCGTGGGCCCGCAGTTCCGCGAGCACCGCCGGGTCGAAGAACTCGAAGGCCGCCGGAAGGAAGCCCGCGGCGCAGAGATCGCCCGGCAGCCCGATGAGGTCTTCGAAGCGATCCACCGGCAGGAGCAGGGTGAGCCGCTCGACGGGCTGGGGGATGAGGCGCACCGTGGCGCCGACGATCAGTCCAAAGATGCCCTCGCTCCCCACCATCAGCTGGGCGAGGTTGGGCCCGGCATTCGCCTTCACGGAGGCGATGCCCAGGGTGTGGATTTCGCCGTCCGAAAGCAGCGCGTCCACGGACAGCACCCAGTGGCGCGTCATGCCGTACTTGCAGGCGTTGGGGCCGCCGGCATTGGTGGCGAGGCTTCCGCCGAAGGCGCAGAGGGGCCAGCTGTTGGGATCCGGCGGATAGAACAGGCCTGCCGCCTCCGCCGCGCCCTTCACGTCCCGCAACCACGCGCTGCAGGGCGCCGAAAGGCAGAGATCGGGCCGCGAGACCTGGATGGCCCCGGGCCAGCCGCCCAGGTCCACCACGACGCTGGGGCCCGCGCTGAGGCAGCCCCCGGCCTTGCCGGTCCCCGCGCCCCGCGGCACGAGGCCGAACCCTTCGCTGCGCGCCAGCGCCACCAGGGACCACAGGGCGCCCGGGGACCGCGGCCGGACCATCGCGAGGGGCGGCGGCTGGAGCAGATGGGATTCATCCCGGCGGAAGGACTCCAGGGCCTCCGGATCCAGGACCACCTCGCACTCGGTTAGATGTGAAAAAACATGAACTAAATTCATGATGCCTACGAAATCTCTTGTGTCAGGAATGAGAAATTCCTATTTTTGTCCATCGTGTGTCGAAACATCCAATGAATGATCCTCCCGTGGTCCAGGCAGCGTCCACCCCCTTGAGGCTGGGCAACCCCCTTCTGCCCCGGCAGGCCCTGGCGGTATTGGTGGCAGGCGTCCTGGTGAGCGCCGGGGCCTGGGGCCTGGCCCATCGCCTGCTGCGCCAGAAGGCCCAGGTCCTGTTCAAGGCCGAGGTGGACCGGGAAGAGGAGTCCCTGGCCGGCCGCCTGGACCAGAACATGGAAGTGCTCCGCGCCGCCCAGTCCCTCTTCGATGTGGATGACGAGATCTCGGCGGCGGAATGGGAGGCTTTCGCCACCCGCTTCGGCGTACGCAAGCGGCAGGACGGCATGCGGTCCATCGGCTTCGTCGCGCTGATCCCCCCGGAGCAGCGCGCGGCCTTCGAGGCCGGGCAGGCGCGCAGGCTGGGCAGGTTCAGGATCCACGACCTCGGCCCGGGGCCCTTCATCGCGCCCCTGACCCTGCTGCATCCCTGGTCGGCGGAGACCCGGGGCCTCCTGGGCCTCGACCTCTGCTCCCTCGACGCCAACCGCGCCGCCATCCTCAGGGCGGTGGACAGCGGCGAGGCGGTCATCACCGATCCCCTCCACCTGACTTCGGTCTCCGCCGGCGACCAGAAGCATCCCGGCGTGGTGATCTATGCGCCCGTGTACCGCCGCGGCGCGCCCATCGAGGACCCGGAAGCCCGGCGGCGGGCCGTGAAGGGCGC
Source organism: Holophagaceae bacterium (assembly GCA_016710635.1). GTDB lineage: Bacteria > Acidobacteriota > Holophagae > Holophagales > Holophagaceae > JADJVL01. The sequence continues at coordinate 101,404 of JADJVL010000002.1, forward strand.
CGTCTTCACCTCCTACCATGCGGACGAACTGCTGCTCCACACCCTCCGGGTGCACCCGCAGCTCCGGGTGATGGTCCTGGACGGCCCCACCCACGACCCCGCGCGGATGCTCTTCGAAAGCCGGCCCCAGCCGGCCGAGCGCTATTTCCACTTCGATTCGGCCCACCAGGTCGGCGGCCGCATCTGGTCCATCCACTACGAGGCCCCGCGGACCTTCGGGGTCGACGGTGACGTTCACGCCCCGCCCCTGGTGCTTTCCGCGGGCCTCCTCCTCACCCTGCTCCTCGCTGGCCTCACGCGCGTCCTGGCGATCCGGCGGCTGCAGGAGGAACGCCTGCTGTCGGAGCTCACCGAAAGCGAAGCCCGGTTCCGCGCCGTGGCCGAGACGACGGATGGCGCCATCCTCCTGTACTGGGACACCATCAGCTATGCGAATCCCGGCGCCGCCCGCATCCTCGGCATCGACCGCGAGGCCCTCATCGGCATGCCCGCCCTCGATCTGATCCACCCCGAGGACCGTGCCATCGCCGGCGAGACCCTGGCGGCCCGCAAGGCGGGGGAGGAGCGTCCCCGCCGCTGGGAGTTCCGCACCCTGCGTCCGGATGGCAGCGTCCGCTGGGTGGACCTCACCGCCACGACCGTGCTCTTCCAGGGCCAGCGCCTGGTGCTCGCCACCGCCCTCGACATCACCGACCGCATCGCCGCCGAGCAGGCCCGCGGAGACATCGAACAGAAGCTCTTCGAAGCCCGGCGCATGCAGTCCCTCGGCCTAATCGCCGGCGGCCTGTCCCACGACTTCAACAACCTCATCACCGCCATCCAGGGCAACCTCAGCTGCGCCGAGCTGGAACTCCCGGACGACACGCCCGCACGGCCCTTCCTGGATCACATCCGCGGGGCCTGCCTACGGGCCACGGAGCTCACCAAGGCCATGCTGGCCTATGCCGGGGACGCCCATTTCCGATGGCAGCGCCTGGAACTCAATGCCCTCGTGCAGGACGTGGTCGTCCATGCCCTCAGCGATCTGCCGCCGGAGCAGGACATCGAAGTGTCCCTCGCGGAAGGGCTGCCGTCCCTGGAGGGCGATCCAGACCAGCTGGCCCACGCCCTCCGGGAGCTGGTGGAAAACGCCCTGGAGGCTATGCCCAGGGGAGGCAAGGTGAAGGTCGCGACGGGCCTCCAGCCCGTGGACCTCGCCACCCTCGACTTCGACTTCTTCAACCCCGACACAACGGTGGGCGCCTGCATCTGGCTCTCCATCGCCGATTCGGGGCCCGGCATGGAGGCCGAGGTCCAGCGCCACATGTTCGATCCCTTCTTCAGCACGAAGTTCGCCGGCCGGGGCCTCGGCCTAGCTTCCGTGCACGGGATCATGCGCAGCCATCTCGGGGGCATCCGCGTGGAATGCTGGCCAGGCAAGGGAACCCGGGTCACCCTGTTCTTCCCGGTGCACGGCCGGGATGGTGCTTCACCCTGAACGCCCTCACGCGGTCCGGCAGTCCATGGATCCAGCCTTCTCCGTCCCACTTGGCGCCCTCGGCTGCTTGGCGGCGGGCACCGGTCTGGGCCTGTGGCTGGGTCTGCGGCGCCCGGCTGCCTCCAGCCCGGCGCCATTGCAGGATCTGGAAGCCCTGGCCGGGATCATGGTGGCGGAACTGGATGACCAGGGACGGTTCCGGAAGGTGCCCACCGCCCTCGCGGAGCTTCTGGCGATTCCCGCCGGAGATCTGCACGGGCTTCCCCTGGCGGACCTGGTCCACGGGGAGGACCGCGCCGCCTGCGCCAGCCATTGCCTGGATCTGGCCGAGGGCCGGGCTTCCAGGTGCAGCATGGAAGTCCGCCTTCAGGCGTCGGAGGGCACCCGCTGGGTCCACCTCGACGGCCGGCTGCTTCCCGGAGCCGGGCTCATCTGCCTCATCCGCGACATCGGTGAGACCCGGCGCGTCCAGGAGGCCCTCCAGGAAAGCGAGGAACGCTTCCGGACCATCGCCGACACCGCTTCCTGCGCGATCTTCACCTATGGGACGACCTTCAATTATGTGAGCGGTTTCGCCTGCCAGCTCCTGGGGCGGACGCGGGAGGAATTGCTGCGGACCGCCTTCTGGGAAGTGGTCCATCCCGACGACCGGGAGCAGGTCCGGCAGCGGGGCCTGGCGCGGCAGCGGGGCGAGGCCGTGCCCGGCCGCTACGAATTCCGCGTCCTGCGGCCGGACGGTTCCGTGCGCTGGGTGGACTTCACCGCCGGCGCGATCCAGCACGGCGGGCAGACGCTGGGCCTCGGCACGGCCTTCGACATCACGGACCGGGTGGCCGCGGTGGAGTCCCGCCTGTCCCTGGAGCGTCGGATGTTCGAGTCCCAGCGGCTTGAAAGCCTGGGCCTGATGGCCGGCGGCGTGGCCCACGACTTCAACAACCTCCTCACCATCATTCTCGGCAACGCCAGCCTCGCCCAGGACGAGTCCGAGCCCGGGAGCCTCGTCCACACGAGCCTCCACAGCATCGTCGAGACCGCGCTGCGCGCCTCAGACCTCACGCGGCAGATGCTCGCCTACTCGGGCCGCGGCAAGTTCCGCCGGGAGCCGCTCAACCTCAACAGCACCGTCCGCTCCCTCACGGGGCTGGTGGAGACCTCCATTCCCAGGCACGTCGCCGTCGCCTATGACCTTGCGGAGGGCCTGCCGGCCCTGGACGCGGATTCCACCCAGCTCCAGCAGGTCATCCTCAACCTGCTGACCAACGCCGTGGAGGCCATCGGCGCCTCGCCGGGCACCGTCCGGGTGAGCACGGGCCTCCAGACCCTCGGCCCCGACGAGTTGGCCGGCCTCTATCCCGAACAGAACCTGGAGCCCGGGCCCCATCTGTTCCTTGAGGTCACCGATTCGGGGATGGGCATGGACGAAGAGACCCAGCGGCGCATCTTCGACCCTTTCTTTACCACCAAGCCCGCCGGGCGCGGCCTCGGGCTGGCGGCCATGCAGGGCATCGTCCGCGGGCACCGGGGCGGCATCCGGCTGATCAGCGAGCCCGGGCAGGGCACCACCTTCCGCATCGTGTTCCCCGCCCTCGAAGCGCCGCCCCATGAGATCCGGGAGGCCCAGCCCGCGGACGCCGACTGGAAGGGGCACGGCGTCCTGCTCGTCGTGGACGACGAGGCGCCCCTCCGGGAGATGGCCTCGCTGGTCCTGCGGCGCGCCGGCTTCGAGGTGTTGGAAGCCGCCAACGGCCTGGATGGGGTCGAGACCCTGCGCGTCCACGCGCCGCAGATCCGCGCCGTCCTCCTCGACATCTCCATGCCGATCATGACGGGCGGCGAGGCCCTGCCCGCCCTCCGGCGCATCCGGCCCAGCCTGCCCGTCATCCTCACCAGCGGTTTCGATGGCGAGGAGCGCGTGCAGCAGCTGCTCCTGGAGCCCGGCACCCTGTTCCTCCAGAAGCCTTACGCCGCCGCGGACCTTCTGGGCCGCATGCGGGACGCGCTGGGGGAGTGAGCACCGCTCACTGGACGGTGCTTACTGGACGAGGGTGCCGATGTGCTCGCCCTTCACCGCCGCCACCAGGTGGCCGGGGACCAGCATGTCGAACACGATGATCGGCAGCTTGTTCTCCATGCAGAGGGCGATGGCGGCGGCGTCCATGACCTTCAGGCCCTTCTCCAGGACCTCCTGGAAGCTGATCCGGTCGTAGCGCGTGGCGGTGGGATCCTGCTTGGGATCCGCGGTGTAGATGCCGTCCACGTTCGTCGCCTTCATGACCACCTCCGCGGCCACTTCGTTGGCCCTCAGGGCCGCCGCGGTATCGGTGCTGAAGAAGGGGTTGCCGGTGCCCGCGCCGAAGATCACGACGCGACCCTTTTCCAGGTGGCGGGTGGCGCGGCGCCGGATGTAGCTTTCCGCGACCTTCGGCATCTCGAGACCCGACAAGGTGCGGGTATGGACGCCCTTGTGCTCCAGTGCGTCCTGGAGGGCCAAGGCGTTGATCATCGTGGCCAGCATGCCCATGTGGTCCGCCGTGGTGCGGTCCATGCCGGTGGTCGCGCCCGCCACGCCCCGGAAGATGTTGCCCCCGCCGATGACGAGGCCGACCTCCACGCCCATGGCCCGGATCTCCTTGATCTGGTCCGCGATCATGGACACGACAGCGGGATCGATGCCGCCCGGTCGTTCGCCCATGAGGGCTTCGCCGCTCAGCTTCAGGAGGATGCGCTTGTACTTCATGACCGGCTCCGGAATGGTGGGTCCTGGGATCCTGGCTTCCAGCCTACGGCAGGAATCCGAGGCATAAAAAGGGCGGCTCGGAGGCCGCCCTTCGGGATCAGGGAAGAACGGCTTACTTCGCGGCCATCTGGGCGGCGACTTCCTCGGCGAAATTGTCCTTCCGCTTTTCGAGGCCCTCGCCAAGCACGAACTTCTGGAAGCGGCGGACCGAGAGCTTCTCGCCAATCTCGGCGGTCTTGGTGCTGACGTACTGCCGCACGGTGAGGTCCGGATTCATGATAAAGGGCTGCTCGAGGAGGCAGATCTCGGAAATGATCTTGCCCATCTTGCCCTCGACGATCTTCTCGACGACGTTGGCGGGCTTGCCCGTGGCCAGGGCCTGCGCCAGGGCGATCTCCTTCTCCTTGGCCAGGAACTCGGGGGTCACCTCTTCGGGGTTCACGAAGTGGGGCGCGGGGTCGGCGGCCGCCACATGCATGGCGATCTCCTTCACGAAGCGCTGGAAGCCCTCGGTCTTGGCGACGAAATCGGTCTCGCAGTTGATCTCGATGAGCACGCCCACACGACCGCCGGGGTGGATGTAGGCCTCGACGATGCCTTCAGTGGCGATGCGGTCCGCCTTCTTCTCGGCGGCCGCGAGACCCTTCTTCCGGAGGTAGTCGATGGCGCCTTCCATATCGCCATTGGTCTCTTCCAGGGCCTTCTTGCAGTCCATCATGCCGATGCCGGTCTTCTCGCGGAGTTCCTTCACGTCCTGCGCGGTGAAAGCCATGGTGTTCTCCCATCCAAGCGGGCCAGTGGCCCGTCATTCGAATTCAAAGGTGTGCGAAGGGACTCAGGCTTCCGCGCCTTCGTTGGCCTTCTCTTCCATCATCTTCTTCATCTCGGTGGTGTCGCCCTTGTCCTTGAAGGACTGGCGGCCTTCGAGGATGGAGTCCGCCAGGCGCTCGGAGAACAGCAGGATGGAGCGGATGGCGTCGTCATTGGCGGGGATGACGTAGTCGATCTTGTCGGGGTCGCAGTTCGTGTCCACGATGCCGATGATGCGCAGGCCGAGCTTGGCGGCCTCGGTGACGGCGATCTCCTCCCGGTGCGGATCGATCACGAAGATGATTTCGGGCAGGCTGCGCATGTCGCGGATGCCGGCGAAGGAGGCGTCGAGCTTCTCGCGGGTGCGGTTCAGCATCAGGATGTCCTTCTTCGAGAGAAGGGCGGTGCGGGCGGGATCATTCAGGGTGGCCTCGATCTCGCGGAACTTCTCGAGGCTCTTCTTGATGGTGCTGAAGTTCGTCAGCATGCCGCCGAGCCAGCGGTTGTTCACGTAGTAGGCGCCGCAGCGCTCCGCCTGCTCCTTGATGAGGTCCTGGGCCTGGGGCTTGGTGGCCACGAACAGGAAGCTCTTGCCCTCGGCGGCGGCCTTCGTGGCGAACTGGGCCGCGGAGTTCCAGAGGCGCAGGGTCTTCTGCAGGTCGATGATGTAGATGCTGTTGCGGGCACCGAAGATGTACTTCTTCATCTTCGGATTCCAGCGCTTGGTCTGGTGACCGAAATGGGCACCGGCTTCGAGCAGTTCCTTCATTTGGATGGCAGCCATGATGGCCTCCTCAATGGATGCGGACGGGCGGTCCGCGCTTGGGGATGAGGGTCCTGTGGACCCGATTCGACCGGATTTCCCGGTCCGTCCTACACACCGATGGGGAGACCAGGCTCCCCATCGCGTCAAAGAGCTGTGCTGAGGATCAGCGCTTGCTGTACTGGAAGCGGCGACGGGCGGCCTTCTGGCCGGGCTTCTTGCGCTCCTTCATGCGGGGGTCGCGGGTCAGGAGACCGGCGGCGCGGAGCATGGACTTGAGCTGGTCGTTGTACTGGAGCAGGGCGCGGGAGACGCCCAGGCGGATGGCCGCGGCCTGGCCGGCGGGGCCGCCGCCGGTGACGGTGACCGCGAGGTCGAACTTGCCGAAGAGCTCGGAGAGCACCAGGGGCTGGTTCACCATCATGCGGAGCACGGCATTGGGGAAGTAGTGCTCCAGGGCGCGGCCATTGACCGTGACCTTGCCCGTGCCGGGACGGAGGAAGACGCGGGAGGACGCGCTCTTGCGGCGGCCGGTTCCGTAGTTCTGATTCATCGCCATCGTGACCTCTGCAGTTGCTTGAATTAGGCGTCGATCTTCAGGGTTTCGGGCTGCTGGGCGGTCTGCTGGTGGTTGGCGCCCTCGTAGACCTTGAGCTTGCGGTACATCTGGCGGCCCAGGGGACCCTTCGGGAGCATGCCCTTGACGGCGGACTCGATGATGCGGGCCGGGAAGGTCTGGTGCATGACCTTGGCGCGCACGGACTTGATGGAGCCGGGCTGGGTGTTGGGCACGCGGTGGTAGACCTTCTGATCCATCTTCTTGCCGGTGAAGACGGCCTTGGCGGCGTTGATGACCACAACGTGATCGCCGGTGTCCAGGAAGGGCGTCCAGGTGGGCTTGCGCTTGCCCGAAAGGACTTCGGCGACCGCGCTGCTCAGGCGGCCGACGGGAATCCCGGTGGCGTCCACGAGGAACCACTTGCGCTGAATCTCTTGGCCCTTGGGGAAGTAGGTGCTCATGGCCAGACTCCAAAACCCGACATGAAGGTATGCATGAAGGTATGCGTGGTGCGAAAAAGCATTCATGCGCAGACCACCTACGGCGGAGGCGCAGAACGAAAATCCTATCGCTCGGACCCATGCGGGTCAAGGAAGTTTTTCTCCTGGGCGGGGTTAGACGCCAGCCGGGGCGGGGGGCGGATCCCCTTCTGGGCGGCCGTGGCCTTGTTGCTAGCCCATGGCCAAGGCCCAGAGCTCCTGGGCTATTCTCGCAGCTCCCAGGCCATCCACCAGGGCCATGCCGTCCCGGCTCTGCTCCTGGCGGGTCTCCTGGCCTTCAGGTCCGAGCCAGCGCTCCATGGCTTCCTCGGTGGCCCGGAGGTCCGCGTCCGGGCCGACGCCGAGGTCAAAGCAGCCGGCAGCGAGGGCCAGGTCGGCGATCACCTGGTGCTGGCGCTCGTTCTGGCCCCACGCGGCCGCGGGAACCCCCATGCACAGCGCTTCCACGAGGGTGATGCCCGCGCTGCACCAGAGGGCGTCGTACTCGGGGATGCGCCGGGTCAGGTTGGGAAGGGCTTCATGGATGGTGCAGCCCGGGAAGGGCCGCAGGTCCAGTCCCGAAGGGGCCAGGATGGTGCAGGTGCCCCGCCAGCGGTCCTGGGCCTGAAGGGTGTCGAGGACCTCGTAGGCGCGGCGGGCCAGTCCCGGACCGTCGCTGCCGCCAAAGGTGATGAGCAGGCGGTGGGAGGCCAGGGGCTGCAGCGGGTGCCGGCGGGGACGGAGCTCCATGGCCTCCGGGGAGACCACGATGTAGCCCGCGCCCCGCAGCACGCGGCAGGCGCCATGCTGGGTCTCAAAGGGGCGGACCTTCCGGCCCTGGATGGTCTTCACCGGGTGGTCCGGCCAGGTGACGCCTTCAAGGTACGGCTGAAAGAGCAGATCCGCGGCCTCGTGGGCATCCCCGTCGTCTTCCATCACCGCGACCTTGGCGGGGCGCAGGGACTGGATCAGGTCCGGGGTCGCGTCCCACTGGTCCAGCAGGACGACGGAAGGCAGGAGGTTCGCGGGCAGGGGCGCCTGCAGCTCCTCGCCAAGGTCCACCACCGGAAAGGGGAAGGCCTGGTCGAGGAAGGGATGCCGGCCCGAACCGACCCGACGCGCCCGGTGATCGCCGGAAATGGCCAGGGTGCAGGCCGCCCCGCCTCCGTGGGCGGCCGCCAGGACCCGCCAGGCCTCGTGCAACGCCATGGCCCTTGCCACATGACCCAACCCCAGGCGCGCATCGGCATGGACTCGAAGGATGAGGTGGGGCTGCATGATCGGTTGAGGTTGGCTGTGGGGGTTGGGCCAACAGTCTAGCCGGGGAATCCGGATCCACCGCAAGCCTTCCAATCACGGAAAAGGATGGCCTTCCCGGAAGCCGGGGCGGGGCTCGGGGACCGTCGGGGCCTCCGCCAGGGGCCAGCCGTCGGCGAAGTAGGCCTCCTTGTAACGGACGTAGCGGCTCCAGATGCCCGCGACCAGGGCCTTCTGGGCCTCCCCCAGGTCCTTCTTCACCTCGGCGGGCCATCCGGCCACCAGGGTGTGGGGCGGCGCCTGGAAGCCCTCCCGCAGGAGGCTTCCCGCCGCCACGAGGCAGCCCTCACCCACCACGGCGCCGTCCATGATCGTGCTGCTCATCCCCACCAGGACGCCCCGCTCGAGGGTGCACCCGTGGAGCATCACGTTGTGGGCCAGGCTCACCTCGTCGCCGATCACCGTCGGCCAGCGACCGTTGGTGACATGGATGCAGCACATGTCCTGGATGTTGGTGCGCGCGCCGATGCGGATCCAGTTCACGTCGCCGCGCACGACGCAGTTGAACCAGACGGAGCTGTCGTCGCCGAGCTCCACGTCCCCCAGGACGAGGGCGTTGTCCGCCACGAAGACCCGGGCTCCGAGCTTCGGGACCATGCCTTGGAAGGGTCGGATCATGGGGCCTCCTCCACGGGAGGGTAATGGATTTCCCCGGCCGGCCCCCTTCGGTCCCCCTTTTTTCCGCGGCCCACTAAGCTATCCCGATGCTTCCCCAGCTGCTTCCCTCCCGCCGCGAGTTCCCGGGGGACGATCCCATTTTCGCCCTCAACGCCGAGGCGAATGCCCGTCGCAGCGCCGGTGAAAGCGTGATCAACGCCACCGTGGGGGCCCTGCTGGATGATCAGGGCCAGCTCGTGGTCCTGGAGACGGTGATGGACCTGTACCGGCGGCTCAAGCCCGCCGAGATCGCCCCCTACGCTCCCATTTCCGGGGATCCCGCCTTTCTGCGCGCGCTGGTCCAGCGCTACTGGCCGGATCTCGCGGGGCCCGGCGTGGGGTGCGCGACCCCGGGGGGAACCGGCGCGCTGGCGCTGTCCATCCGCAATTTCCTGGATCCCGGGGAGGCCGTGCTTACGCTGGCGCCGTTCTGGGGACCCTACGCCACGATCTGCGCGGAACAGGGCGTCCGGCTGGAGACCTTCCCCCTGCCGGAAGCCGGGCACACCTTCGACCAGGCCGATCTGGAGGCCCTGTTCCTGGATCTCATGCACCGCCAGGGACGCATGCTGCTCTGGTTCAACGATCCCTGTCACAACCCCAGCGGCCGCTGCTCCAGCCCCATCGGCCGGACCCGGCTGCTCGGGGCGCTGCGGGAGGCCGCCAAGCATGGACCGGTGACGCTGCTCCTGGACCTGGCCTACCTCGAATACGCCGCGGATCCCGCGGAAGTCGACCATGCGCTGCGGGACTATGCCGCCTTCGCCGAGGCGGACTCCCTGGACGGCAACATCCTCGTCGGCGCGATCCTGTCCATTTCGAAGGCCCTCACCTTGTATGGCGCCCGGGCTGGGGCGCTGGTCTTTCCCTGGACCCGGGACCCCGCCCTCCAGGCCGCCTTGTCCATGTCCTGCCGGGGCGCCTTTTCCAACGCGCCCCGTGCGCCCCAGTCCCTGCTGATGCAGCTGGCCCGGGACGGGAAGGCGCAGGTCCGCCTCAACGACGAGCATCGCCACTGGTCCCAGGTTCTTGAAACGCGGGCCCGTGCCCTTTCCGATGCTCTCCGGAGCCGGAAGCTCGCCGGCGTCGCCTGGCAGGGGGGCTTCTTCGTCACCCTGCCGGCCCGGGACCCTTTCCTCGCCGCCGAACGGCTCAAGGCGCACGGCGTCTTCGTGGTCCCCATGAAGGAGGGCCTTCGCGTCGGCATCTGCGGCCTCAGGACCGAAGAGGCCGAACGCTTCGCGGAAGCCTACGCGGCGGCCCTGGACTGAAGCCCGCCGCGGCCAGCACCAGGAGTTGGCCGGGATCAGGCGAGGGGGAGCTCGCCGAGCACCGCGTTGCCCGAGCCCTCCTGGCTGCGCAGGGCGATGCGGCCGCCATGCTGGCGCAGCACCGTGGCCGCGACCACCCGGCCGAGGCTTTCGGGTCCTTCGACGCCGGCGAGATCGAAGTAGTGGGCCTGTTCGGCGGCGGGGATGGTGGGTCCCGTGTCCTGGACCACCACGTGGAAGGCGTTGTTGGCGGACCGGGTGGCCAGGCGGATGCGACGGACCGGCGCCTTCGCGGCGCTCTGGATCGCGTTGCGCAACAGGCCCGCGAGGGCCTCCCGGACCTGGTCTGCGTCCAGGGCGGTCTCGCCGACATTGGGATCGAGGGCCGTCTCCATGCTCACCCCCGCGGCGGCGGCCTCCATCTCGACGCGTTTCGCCGCCTCCTGGGCCAGTGCGTTCAAGGAAGCGGGTTCGCGCTTGGGGCTGGGCGGGTTGAGGATCATCATCAGAGGCCGCATGCGGGCCGAGAGGTTGTCGAGGCCCTGGACCAGCCGGGTGAGCTGGCCGGTGTGGGCGGTGTCCACCGCGCTTTCCTGGACGGCCCGCGCCTGGATCTGAAGCGGCGTCAACCGTCCCACCAGATCGTTGAAGACCGGCTCCAGGACCCGGCCCAGGCTGCCATGGGCCTCGGATTCGCTGAGTTTGCGCTCCAGGTTCTTCTGCTCGTCCAGATCCCGGATGACGGCGGAAAAGGCGAGGATCCGCTCGTCGGCACCCTTCACCGGAGCGTAGGTGATGGCGGCGGGGAACTCCCGCCCGTCCTTGCGCAGGCGGACGGACTGCACGCCCTGCAGCGTCTGGCCCTGGCCCACGATGGCCATCGCCTGTTCGGTCTCGCCGGACCTGGATTCGGGAACGATGAGGGAGAGGTTCTGTCCCGCCACTTCCGCCCGGCCATAGCCGAAAATCCGCTCGGCGGCGCTGTTCCAGGTGAGGATCTTGCCGTCGGGGCCGAAGGAGATGATGGCCTCGCCGACGCTCTGGATCAGGCTTTCGAGGTAGCGGCGGGTCTTCTGGTTGTCGGCGTTCGCCCGCTCAAGCTGGGTGTAGAGCTGGGCCATCTCCGCGCTCTTGCGGTCCAGGGCGTCCTTGGAAGCCTTCAGCTCCGAGTAGAGCCGGGCCGTCTCCATGTTCGCCTTGAGGGCGTCCTCGAGGAGCTCCGAGGCGTCGGCCACTTTGCCCGGCTGCAGGTCCTCCACGGAGACGTTGCTGTGGCGGAGCACGGTGCTTTCGGTCTGGCTGGTCGCCTCCAGCGCCTGGGAGGGCTCGCGCATGCTGCCGCGGACATTGGATTCGATGAGGTTGAGCATCTCGTCGAAGTCCTTGATCTTCTTGTCCAGGTGGTACTTCTTGAACGTGGTCCCGACGGTCTCGCGGGTGATGGCGAGGAAGGTGTCCAGCACGCCCACGCCCTTGTTGGCCACCGCCTCGAAATAGGGCACATTGCGGAAATTCAGCCGCCGGTTCATGACGCCGACCGCCATGGCGTCGGGCAGGTCCCGCTTGTTGTACTGGAGCACGAACGGGATCTGCTTGATGTTCAGCCGGTTGGCATTGAGGTTGTGATAGAGGTTTGACAGCGAGTCCACGTTGTCCTGCATCTTGGCTTCGCTGGAATCCGCCACGAAGACCACGCCGTCGGCGCCCCCCAGGACGACCCTCCGGCTCGCGTCGTACTGGACCTGCCCGGGCACGGTGTAGATCTGCAGATGGATGGCGTTGCCGTAGATGTAGCCCAGGTTGATGGGCAGCAGGTCGAAGAAGAGGGTGCGGTCCTCCTGGGTGTTCACGCTGAACATCTCGCCCTTGTTCGACTCGGCGCACATGGCATGCATCAGCTGCAGGTTCGTCGTCTTGCCCGAAAGACCCGGCCCGTAATAGACCAGCTTCAGCAGGATCTCATTGGCTCGGGTGTTGAACTGGACCATGGCGGACGGTGGATCGGGTGGTGGATGGGGTTGGATTTGGGCGGGAGATGCCGGCTTTTTCGGGGAATGTTCCAGGGGCAGGGAGAGACCCATGCTAGATGGGGGCGGTGTGAATCTCCAGCCTATTCAATGGGGCGACCATTGATTTATCTATCTTTTTCACAAATGGTTGCGGCCATTTCGGGACGGCCTGAATCCCGGCGCCGGCCGCCGCGATGCCTCGGCGGTCACCCCCCTCCTCGTGGATACTGTCGTCCATGCGACTTCCAGAACCCATCGCCTTCCTCCGTCCGGCCCGGCCGGGGGCTCGAGACGGGAAATCGCCTTTGGGCCTACTGCTGCACGACTCCGACGGGCCGGCTTTGTGAGCATCCCTCATCACGTCGCCATCATTTTCTCGGTATGGCCTTCGGCCATACGCGAGACTTCAACACCCGTCCCTTCAACGCGTGATCTCTGCCGGTCGGCCCAGTGAGCATCCCTAATCACGTCGCGATCATTTTCTCGGTATGGCCTTCGGCCATACGCGAGACTTCAACACCAGTCCTTTCAAAGCGTGATCTCTGCCGGTCGGCCCAGTGAGCATCCCTCATCACGTCGCGATCATTATGGACGGCAACGGGCGCTGGGCGGCGCAGCGCGGGTGGACGCGCATCAAAGGGCACAAGATGGGGGTCCAGGCGGTGGACGAGGTCCTGGAGGAGGCGGCGCGGGTCGGCATCCGGCACCTCAGCCTCTACGCCTTCAGCACGGAGAACTGGAAGCGCCCCGCGGCGGAGGTCTCGGCCTTGATGGCCATGCTCCGCATGTACCTGCGGGCCTTCATGCCCAAGCTCATGGCCAATGGCATCCGCTTCCACCACATCGGCGACAAGGAGGGCCTGCCCGCGGGCGTCGCCGCCGACATCGCCACCCTCGAAGCCCGGACCGCCCACCTGGACCGCATGACCTTCCACCTGGCGGTGAACTATGGTTCGAGGCTGGAGATCCTGCACGCCGCACGGAAGTGCCTGGCCGAGGGCCTCGCGGCCGCCGACCTGGACGAAGCCGCCTTCCAGCAACGGCTCTGGACCGGGGCTGCGCCCGATGTGGACCTGCTGATCCGCACCTCCGGCGAACTAAGGATTTCCAATTTCCTGCTGTGGCAGGCGGCCTATGCCGAGTTCTACGTAACCGAAACCCTTTGGCCCGACTTCCGTGCCGGTGGTTTGCGGGAGGCCCTGGAGGCCTACGCCCAGAGGGAACGCCGTTTCGGCGGATTGTGAGGCAGCATGGTGAAGATGAAGCCCAAGACCACGAACACCCCCAGGCCCGAGCCCGCGCCGGCGGCGGGCAGGCCCCACCTGGACCGCAGGAATTTCGGAATCCGCGTGGGCACCGCCCTCGTCTTCGCGGTCTTCTTCCTGTCCCTCCTCTACTTCGGTGGCGATACGGCCTGGGGCCGCTATGCCTACCTGGCCCTCATGGCCGGCAGCATCTTCCTCGGCGTGCGCGAGTTCACCCTCATCGGCCGGAAGATGGCCTTCAATCCGTCCCTGATGTCGGCCCTGATCACCGCCGAGCTGCTCCTGCTGCACTTCGCCACTGACCGCCCGGGGGCTGCGGATGCGGGCCTGCCCCTGTGGGTCGCCCTGGTCCTCGGGGGCCTGGTGATCCACTTCGGCGCCCTCTTCAACGACAAGGAGCTGGACAAGGCCCTGCCCAGCCAGGCCATCACCTGGCTGGCGGCCCTGTACATGGGCCTCGGGCTGGGGTTCCAGCAGAAGCTCTTCCAGTTCGAAGGGACCCTGCCCAAGACCGGCAGCCGCCTCATCCTGGCCCTCTACATCATCGTGTGGTTCGGGGACACCGCCGCCTACCTCATCGGCAGCACCTTCGGCCGCCACAAGCTGGCTCCCCGGGTGAGCCCCAAGAAGTCCTGGGAAGGCGCCGCAGGCAACCTGGCGGGCAACCTGGGCGGCGCCTGGCTCATGCAGGCCACGGTCTGTCCCGAGTGGAGTCTGCTCTACGCCCTGGGCCTCGGGCTGGTGCTGGGCATCGCCGGGCAACTGGGAGATCTGGTGGAAAGCACCTGGAAGCGCAGCGCCGGCGTGAAGGACAGCAACGTGGGCGTCTCCATTCCGGGGCACGGCGGCATCCTGGACCGGGTGGACAGCCTGGTCTTCGCGGCCCCCCTGATGTATGCCTACCTCATCTATGTCCGCTAGGGCCGAAGCCCCGGGTGTCCGCCGCCTCGCGGTCCTGGGCTCCACCGGCTCCATCGGCACCGCCACCCTGGATGTGGTCCTGGCCCACCCGGACCGCCTCGAGGTCGTGGCCTTGGCGGCGGGGCGCAACCGCGAGGCCCTGAAGTCCCAGTGCGAGCACTTCAGGCCCCGACTCGTGTCGGTGGCTGGGGCCGCCGACGCCGCGTGGCTTGCGGCGGAATTGAGCTACCACCCGGAGATCCAGCACGGCGCCTCAGGGCTGCGGGCCTGCGCCCTGCACCCGGAGGCGGACACGGTGATGGCCGCCGTGGTGGGCGCCGCGGGGCTGGAGTCCACGGAAGCGGCCCTCAGGGCCGGGCGCCGGGTCTGCGTCGCCAACAAGGAGTCCCTCGTGGTGGGCGGGGCCCTCATGAAGGCCGCGGAAGCCGCCGGGGGCGGCGAGCTGCTGCCGGTGGACAGCGAACACGCCGCCCTGCACCAGCTCTTGGCCGGCCGGGACCCTGCGTCCCTCCGGGAAGTGCGGATCACCGCCAGCGGCGGACCCTTCCGGGACTGGCCCCTGGAGCGCATCCAGCGCGCCACCCGGGAGGAGGCCCTGAACCATCCCACCTGGAAGATGGGCCCCAAGATCACCATCGATAGCGCCACCCTCATGAACAAGGGCCTGGAGGTCATCGAGGCCGCCGTCCTCTTCGGGCTCTCCCCCGATCAGATCCGGGTCACCGTCCATCCCCAGAGCCAGGTCCACGCCATGGCGGGCTTCCACGACGGCACCTACCAGCTGCAGGTCTGCGCCAACGACATGAAGCTGCCCATCCAGTACGCCCTGCTCTATCCGGACAAATGCCCCGGTCCCGTGGCGCCCTACGACTGGGACCAGGCCCGGACCTGGACCTTCGAGGCGCCGGACCTCGCGCGCTTCCCCTGCCTTGGCCTCGCCTTCGAGGCCCTCCGGGCGGGCGGCACCGCCCCCGCCATCCTCAACGCCGCCAACGAGGAGGCCGTCGCCGCCTTCCTGGAGGGCCGCATTGGATTCTGGGACATCCAGGCATGCAACACCGAGGCGCTTCAGCAGGTTCCGGCCCGAACCGCAGGCTGCCTCGAGGACCTGTGGGATGCGGATCGGCGCGGAAGGGATCAAGCTAGAGGATGGCTCGCCTCCCGCGGCCCTTCCGGAGTCCCATGAAGTCTTTCGCCATCCTCCTGTTCTCCCTGCCCGCAGCCCTCCTCCTCGCCGGTTCCAGCCTCCAGGGCTGGTTCCTCGCCGCCGTGATGATCGGCGCCCTGATCTTCTTCCACGAGCTTGGCCACTTCACCGTGGCGAAGTGGATGGGCATGCCCGTCGAGGTCTTCTCCCTGGGCTTCGGGCCCCGGCTCATCGGCTTCAAATGGCGGGAGACCGATGTCCGCCTCGCCGCCCTGCCCTTGGGTGGCTACGTGAAGCTGGCCGGCTTCAACCCTGAAGACCCCGAGGCCGAGGACCCCCACGGATTCCTCCAGCAGCCCGCCTGGAAGCGCCTCCTCTTCTTCAGCGGCGGCATCCTCGCCAACCTCGCCACGGCCTTCGTCCTGCTCACGGTCATTGGCGTCCACCTGCGCACCCAGAAACCCACCAGCATGAATGTGGTCGAGCTGGTGAAGGGCAGCGCCGCCGAGGCCGGCGGCCTGCGGCTCGGGGACGACGTCAAGCGCATCGCCGACTTCCCTCTTCCGGACACCCCCTGGAACGAAGTGGTCAGCCACATCCAAAACCGTGTTGGCCAGCCCATCCCCTTCCTGGTCCGCCGGGAGGGCGCCGAGGTTCGCCTCGAGTTGGTGCCCAGGCTGGAGGGCGGCCGAGGTAAGCTGGGCTTCATTTCAAATCCAGGCGATCCAGTGTCCTCAGGCCAGGCCCTGACGTTGACCGACTACCGGGACGGCCTGCGCTATGGCCTCTTCCAGACCTGGGAGAAGGGACTCGAGATCTCCCGCAGCTACATCCGCCTGTTCACCTTCCAGACCAACGTCAAGGAACTCGGCGGACCCCTCACCATCATCCGGGTCGGCAAGGACGCGGCCCAGGCGGGCTGGGTCGCCTACTTCTTCATCACCGCTCTGATCTCCATCAACCTCGCCGTGCTCAACGCCCTGCCCATCCCCTTCCTGGATGGCGGGCACATGGCGATGCTGCTCTTCGAGAAGGCGCGTGGACGGGACCTCAGCATCGCCGTGAAGGAGCGCATCCTCACCGGCGGCGCGATCTTCCTCGCCGCCCTGATGGTGCTGGTCTTCGCCATGGACATCTGGCGCCTGAAGAACTGAGCCGAGTTCTTCACAAAGCAAGGCGCCCTTCGGGGCGCCTTGCTTTATTGAAGGTTTTGGCCGCGCTCAGTGCGCCCCGACGTGGGCCAGCAGCCGGTGGCCGCTCACCATGCAGGTCTTGTGCTCGATGTGATGCACGAACTCGTGGCGGAACTTCTGCAGGATGGAATCCATGGGCCCGCAGGCGGCGTCCCCGAGGGCGCAGAGGGTCTTGCCGGCGATGTTGGGGGTCATGGAGGCCAGCAGGTCCAGGTCCTCCGTGCGGCCCTGGCCATGCTCGATGCGGTGGAGGATCATCTCCATCCAGTTGCAGCCTTCCCGGCACGGCGTGCACTGGCCGCAGCTCTCGTGGGCATAGAAGCGGATGAGGCGCAGGCAGGCCTGCACCATGCAGGTGTCCTCGTCCAGGACGATCACGCCCCCGGAGCCCGCCATGGAGCCCGCGTTGCGCACCGCGTCGAAGTCCATGGGGGTGGAGAATTCCTTTTCGGAAAAGACCGGCGCCGAGGCGCCGCCGGGGATCACGGCCTTGATCTTCTTGCCGGTGCTGGAGCCCCCGGCCAGATCGTTCAGGATGAAGTCCAAGGGCACCCCAAGGGGCAGCTCGTAGAGGCCCGGCCGCTTGATGTGGCCGCTGAGGCAGAAGACCCGGGTGCCGGTGTTCTTCGGCGTGCCCAGCTTCGCGTACTCGGCCCCGCCCATGCGGAGGATGGGGGCGACGGCGGCGATGGTCTCCACGTTGTTGATGGTGGTCGGCGCGCCGAAGACGCCTTTCGCGGCCGGGAAGGGGGGCTTCACCCGGGGCTCGCCGCGGCGGCCTTCGAGGCTGTTGAGCAGGGCCGTCTCCTCGCCGCAGATGTAGGCGCCGGCGCCCCGGTGCACCAGGATCTCCAGATCGAAGCCCGAGCCCAGAATGTCCTTGCCCAGGTAGCCCTTGGCCTTGGCCTCTTCGATGGCGGCCTCCAGCTTCTCGATGAGCCAGAGGAACTCGCCGCGGATGTAGACATAGCAGGTGTTGGCCTGCATGGCGTAGGCGGCGATGATGCAGCCCTCGATGAGCTGGTGGGGGTTGTACTCCAGGATCGCGCGGTCCTTGAAGGTCCCGGGCTCGCCCTCGTCGGCGTTGATGACCAGGTAGCGGGTGAACTTCCGTTCCGCCGTGTCCTTGGGCATGAAGGACCACTTCAGACCGGCGGGGAAGCCCGCGCCGCCGCGGCCGCGGATGCCGGAGGTCTTCACGTCCTCGATGACGGCGCCCGGCTCCATCTGCAGCGCCTTTCTCATGCCGGCGTAGCCTTCGTGCTTCGACTCGTAGACCGCCAGGGGCCAGTTGTTCAAGTCCCCGGCGCCCCGGAGCATGAGGTTCGGGTACTTGGCGGAGCCGAAGCCTTCGAAGGTGTAGCGCTGGTGGTCGGGCTTGGTGCGGATGGCCATGGTCATCTCCTCACTTCGCCCAGGCGCGGTACTCGCCGCGCTTGCAGCCCTCGAGGATGGACTCGAGCTTCGCCTCGTCCACGTCCTCGTCATAGATGTCGTGGTTCACCTGGAGGCAGGGCCCGCTGCCGCAGCTGGCCAGGCATTCCACTTCCTCCACGCTCCACTCGCCATCGGCGCTGGGGCCGGCGCCCGGCTCGACGCCGGTGCGCTCGGAGACCTTTTCCAGCAGCTTGGCCGCGCCGCGCAGGGCACAGCTGATGTTGGTGCAGACCTGGATGTGGTGCCGGCCGACGGGATGCTTCTGGTACATGGAGTAGAAGCTCGCCACGCCGAAGACATGGCCCTCGGGGATGGACAAGGCCTTCGCCACGGCCTTCATGGCGTCCAGGCCCACGAAGCCGAAGTCCCGCTGGGCGATGTGGAGGGCGGGCAGGGTGGCGGCGAGCTTGTCCGGGTACTTCGCGGCGATCGCCAGGATCTCCTTCACCGCTTCGGGACCGAAGTCCTTCAATTCGGTCTTCGGGAGCCTTTCCCCTGTGGCCAGGGGCTTGTCGGAGGTCTCGGGCGGCTGGGGATGGTTCATGGCGATCTCACGGAAACCCCTGAGTCTACCCAGTTCTTCCGGCCTCGTCCGTCACCAACCGGAAGGCGGAGGCGGCCCCGCGGGGCCGCCTCCGCCTTCCGTGGAAACCCTACTTCGCCGGCGCGGACTCGGTCTTGGGCACGATCTTCACGGCTTCGACGTTCAAGGTGATGTCCACGTCGTCGCTGAGCATCGTGCCGCCGTTGTCCAGGACCTTGTTCCAGATCACACCGAAATCCTTGCGGTTGATCCGGAGGGTGCCGTCCACGAAACCCGCCCGGACGCCCATGGGCGAGGCCTGGGTGCCGAGGTTCGTGATGGGGAAGGTGATCTTCCGGGTCACGCCGCGCATGGTGAAGTCACCGGTCACTTCGAGCTGGCCCTTGGCCACCTCCTTCACCGAGGTGCTCTTGAAGGTGATGACGGGGAACTTCTCCGCGTCAAAGAAGTCCGGGCTCTTCAGGTGCTTGTCCCGGTTCTCGTTGTCGGTGCTGATGCTGGCTACGTCGATGCTCACCTCCACCGAGGACTTGGCCATGTCCTTGTCGTCGATCTGGATCGTGCCCTGGAACTTGGCGAAGCGGCCCGGGGTCTTGGACAGGAAGTGGCGCACCTTGAAGCCGATCTCCGAATGGGTGGCGTCGATCTTGTAGGTGTCCCCGGCGAGGGCCGGGAGGGCGGCGGCGAGGAAGAAGGAAAGGCTGAGGAAACGGCGATGCATGGGGGGCTCCTGGAAATTAGATGTTACAACATCTATATTCTAGAGCGGCGTCCTCGAACCACAAGCGGAAATGCTTGGGACCGCTAAGATGTCTGGACACTCATGGACTTGCGCAAGGAACTGCACATCACCAAGGCCCTGGACAGCGGGCATGAGGTGGCCCTCTCCATCCTGCTTACCCGGGAGTACGTGGGCCGTCTGTTCGAGGTGGAGGTCTTCAAGCCCTCGGGCCTGACGGACCAGCAGTACAACCTGCTGCGGATCCTCAAGGGCGGCCCGGAGGAGGGCTACCTCATCAAGGAGCTCCGCTGCCGGATGATCTACCGCTTCGCTGACGTCCCCCGCCTGGTGGACCGGCTCCTGAAGCTGGGCCTGGTGGAGAAGCGGCCCTGCCCCAAGGACCGCCGGGGCTCCCGGATCCGGATCACGGCGCAAGGTTTGGCCCTGGAAGTGGAATTGCGGGACAAGCACGCCGCCCTGTGCCGGCACCTCGACCAGTGCCTCACGGGACCGGAGCAGGCCGCGCTCCTCGCCACCTTGGAAAAGCTGCGGGACGACTACCGGTCCCGTCTGGCGGGGACCTTGCGCCCGGCCCCCGCTCGCAAGCCGCGGACCAAGCGCAAGGCCTGAATCCTCACTGGCTGGCCCGCCAGCCTTCCAGGGCTTCGACCAGCTGCCGGAGGACCTGCGGGGAATCGCCCCGGAACAGGCGGTGGCGCGGATACCAGGGCGTGGTCGTGCGATGCAGGGGCCAGCGCCATTCCAGCGTGTTCCGCAGCAGCACCCAGCACGGCAGGCCCAGGGCGCCCGCCAGGTGACCGATGGCGGTGTCCACGGTGATCAGCAGGTCCAGGCCCGCCAGGACAGCGGCGGTGTCCGCGAAATCCTCCAGCCGTGACCCCAGGTGCAGCAGCGGTTGCGGCCCGAGGGCAGCCTGGGCCGTTTCCACGCCCGCTTCCCCGGGACCCTTCTGGAGGCTCACCCAGCTCACCCCGGCGATGCCTGCGAAGGGGGCGAGATCCCCTGCCGTCAGGGAGCGCACCCGGTCCTGCCGATGCGCGTCTCCCCCCGCCCAGACGAGCCCAACCCTCGGCCGTGGCAGGGACGCCAACCAGGTTCCGCACCGGGCGACGGACGATTCCGGGGGTCGCAGGTAGGGCATCGGACCCGGCAGATCAGCCTCTTCCAGCGCGAAAAGGAACGGAGCGCTCAGCAGGGGGAACGTGCGGGCCTCCTGCCGGGCCCCGGCGCCGTGGGCCACGACCTCCGCGGCCCAAGCCTGGGCCTGGAACAAAGGCACCAGGGCCTCCTGCACTTCGATCTGGACGCGGAGGGCGCCAGCGTCCAGGGCCTTCTGCACGAGCACAGGCACGAAGCGCGCGAACTGCAGCACATCCCCATAGCCCTGCTCGCCGTGGAGCACCAGGGTGCGTCCCGCCAGCGATTCTCCGCGCCAACGAGGCGGAAGCTCCGGCGGCAGATCCTTTCCCACGGTCAAGGTATCGAGCCGAGCCTCGTAATCCCTCCAGCCCCGCTCCCAGTCCCCGAGGGCCAGCCGCTTGAGGCCAAGGTGGGTGCGAACGTCCGGATCCGCCGGGAAGCGGCGCGCCATCCCTTCCAGGTGATCCAGGGCCTGGCGGTGCAACCCGGCATCCCACAGCGCGTCCTGGAATTCTCCCGCCGCGGTCCGGTTGTGGGGCAGGGCCCGCTGGGCGAAGTCGAGGTGCTCCAGGGCGGCCTTGCCCGTACCAGAGCGGGACAGGGCGATGCCCAGGTTCAGCGCGACGGCAGGGTCCTGGGGCGCGGCCGCCCGGGCCTGCGCCAGCAGCTCCGCCGAATCCGTCCACCGGGCTTCCAGGGCTGCGAGAACACCCAGCCCGTGCAGGGCCGGGGCCAGCCCGGGGCTGACCTTGACCAGGGCCTCGAGAATGGTCCGCGCCTCCCCCAGCCGGCCCCCCTGCTGGGCGGCCGCGGCCGCCTGCAGGCGTTCCGCGAAGCCCGGGTCCAAAGCCCTAGCGGTCCAGCTCGCCGGCGATGATGTTCATCGCGCCGAGTTCGGCAACGGCGTCGGCGAGGAGACGGCCCTTCACCTTGTCGTGGAAGCTGCTGAAGATGGGCAGGCAGGGCGGACGGACCCGGATGCGGTAGGGGCTCTTCCCGCCGTCGCTCACGATGTAGAAGCCCAGCTCGCCGTTGGCGGATTCCGTGGCGCTGTAGACCTCGCCCACGGGCATCTCGATGCCGTGCATCACCAGCTTGAAGTGGTGGATGAGGCTCTCCATGCGGGTGTAGACCTTCTCCTTGGGCGGCAGGGCGATCTTGTAGTCGTCCACGATCACGGGACCCGGCTCCAGGCGCGGCACCAGCTGCTCGATGATGCGCAGGCTCTGGCGCATCTCCTCGAGGCGCACCAGGTAGCGGTCGAAGACGTCGCCGGTGGTGCCCACGGGGATGTCGAAGTCGTAGTCCTGGTAGCCCATGTAGGGCTGGGCGACCCGCAGGTCCTGGGCGAGGCCCGTGGCCCGTAGGCAGGGGCCGGTGTAGCCCCAGTTCACCGCGTCCGCCGGGGACATGGCGCCCACGCCCTTGGTGCGGTCATGCCAGATGGGATTGCGGGTCAGGAGCCGCTCCATCTCGTCGATGGACCGGGGCATGGACTCCTGGAACTGGGCCAGCAAGGGCAGGAACTCGTCGGGGATGTCCCGGAAGAGGCCGCCGATGCGGGTGAAGCTGGTGTGCAGGCGCTGGCCCGCCGCCATCTCGAAGAGGTCGTAGACCGTCTCCCGCTCCTTGAATATGTAGAGGAAGGCGGTGAAGGCCCCGATGTCCACGGCGTTGATGCCCAGGCAGATGATGTGGTCCGCGATGCGCGCCAGTTCGCTCAGCAGCACCCGGAGTTGTTCGGCGCGCTTGGGGATCTTCACGTCCAGCAGCTTTTCGACGGCGTGGGCGTAGCCGACGTTGTTCATGAGCGAAGAGCAGTAGTTCAGCCGGTCCGTGAGGGGCACGAACTGGTTGTAGCTGAGGTTCTCCCCCAGCTTCTCCACGCCCCGGTGCAGGTAGCCGATCTCCGGGGTGGCCTTCTCGATGATCTCCCCCTCCAGCTCCAGCACGATGCGCAGGGTGCCGTGGGTGACCGGGTGGGTGGGCCCCATGTTGACGATCATGCGCTCGCCGTCGCGGGCCTCGATGGATTGGGCGATGGAGGAGATGCCGGTGTCCATGGATCAGCCTTGGAGAGACTTCGCATGTCCCGCGTAGGACGTGCCGGTGTCGCTGGTGCAGAAGATGTCGCCGCCATCCAGTGGGAAGTCCTTGCGCAGGGGATGCCCCACGAAGTCCGGCCACATGAGGAGGCGCCGCAGGTCCGGGTGGCCTTCGAAGGGGATGCCGAAGAGGTCGAACACTTCCCGCTCGAACCAGTCGGCGGTGCGGAACTTCAGGGCCAGGCTGGGGACGGCTTCCCCGTCCTCCACCCGCACCTTCAGGCGCAGGCGCTCCTGGCTGGCGAGGTTCAGCCAGTGGTAGACCACGTCAAAGCGGGGCGCCCCGGTCCGATCCAGGAAGTCCACCGCCGTCACATCCACCAGGAACTGGAAGCCCTCGGCGAAGAGCAGGTCCACCACCGCGAGGAAGCGGGCCTTCTCCACCACGATGGTGGCGTCGCCGCGGAAGTCGTGGCGCTCGGTGATGGCGCCGGGAAGCTGTTCTTCAAGATGCTCGATGACCACGGGGCCGTCCTTTCCGTCGCTAGAAGATCGTGGCGACGCCGTTGTCGGCGGCGGACAGCAGCATTTCATGCACCGCCTGGTGGCCCGTGAGGCCCTTCTCCGCCTCCAGGGCCCGCTGGCGGTCCAGGCTTTCGTAGAACCGCGCGATATGGTCCTTGCGCATGGAGAGGCTTTCCTTCTCGATCTTCTCCTGCAGCTTCATGACGCCGCAGATCATGCTCTCGGGCCGGGGCGGGCAGCCGGGCACGTAGACGTCCACGGGGATGACCCGGTCGATGCCCTGCAGCGTGGCGTAGGTCCGGTACATGCCCCCGGTGGAGGCACAGACGCCCACGCTGATGACCCACTTGGGCTCGGCCATCTGGGCATAGATCGTGCGGATCACCGGCGCCATCTTGTTGGTCACCGTGCCGAGCACCAGCATCATGTCGCTCTGGCGGGGGCTGAAGCGCATGGCCTCGGCGCCGAAGCGCGCCAGATCGTACTTGGAGGCCATCACGCTCATGAACTCGATGGCGCAGCAGGCGGTGCCGAAGGGCATGGGCCACAGGCTGTTCTTGCGGGCCCAGTTCACCACCGTGTCCAGCCGGGTGGTCACCACGGCGTCGTTGACGCTGCTGTCCAACATCGTCACTTCTCCCACTCGAAGGCGCCCTTGCCCCAGGCGTAGATGAAGCCCACGAGCAGGGTGGCGAAGAAGGCCAGCATGATCCAGAACGAGCCCAGGTTCTGCTTGTACTGGACCGCCCAGGGCAGCAGGAAGGCCGCTTCCACGTCGAACAGGATGAACAGCATGGCCGTCAGGTAGAACTTGACGCTGTAGCGGTGCCGGGCATTGGGCTGCTGGAGGGGCGCGCCGCATTCGAAGGGGGCCAGCTTTTCCGCCTGGGGGTTGTTGGGCTTGATCTTCGGGAGCAGCACCCCCGAGGCCACCAGGATGATCGCCCCCAGCGCGATCGCGACGAGGAGCAGGACGAGGACGCCGAGGAATGGGGAGATTGGGCTGGTCATGGGCGGGTTCCGGAACCCTTCATCCTACCCAGGCCCGGCGGCTCCGTCAGGTTCACGGCCGGGAAGTCGGGGAGCTTGTGATCTCCGGTAGGCGGATCCCGACTTCCATCGGCCCTTCGAGCCGCTCAAGGGTGGTGGAGCCATTCCTCCCCGCCTGCTGCGGCCTTCCGTGGGTCGGAGCCCTCCGACACTCTGGTTTCGGGTTTTGTCATTTAGTTGTCATACTTCCCGTCTTCACAACGGACCCCCCATGCCCAGATCCCTCTCCTCGCGTTGCGCCCTGATTCTGGCCATGGCCGCAGGCGGATTTCTCCACGCCCAGAGCACCGCCGCAATCCGGGTCCACGTCCGGGATGGCCAGGGCCGCCCCCTCGCCGGCTACCGGGTGGTGCTGGAATCGGTGGAGCGCGGGGGCCAGCGGCAGCTGGTGTCCGATGCCGCGGGCATCGCCACCGCTTCGGGTCTGGTTCCGGGCCGCTACCGGGTCCAGCACCAGGAGGTCCAGCTCCGGGCGGACGAACTGGCCCAGGTGAACCTCACCGGCACGGAGGCTTCCGCCACCGTCGCGGTGGAGGCGGCTCCTTTCAAAGCGGAGACCAGCTCCGTAGGCCTGCAGACGCGCCTCGATGCGGCGGTGCTCGACCGGCTTCCCCTCGGCCCCCACCGCTATGTGGAGAACAGCTACCTCGTGCCGGGCATCACCCCCAGCGGCAAGCCCGAACCCGTGGTGCTGGGCTCCATGCTGGATGCCAACGCCTTCCAGGTGGACGGCATGAGCACAAACCTCAGCTCCACCGGCCGCTTCGGCATGAACCTCTCCACCGAGATCGTCGACAGCCAGGTCATGACCACGGGCGGGCATAAGGCCGAGGTCGGCTTTGCCAGCGGGGCGGTGTTCAACCTGGTCACCAAGAGCGGAACCAACCTGTTCCAGGGTTCGGTCTTCGGGAGCCTCATCAGCCGCGGACTGAACGCGAAGCCCGGGGCCGGCAAGACCAACTTCCCCGAAGAACGCCCCACGAATTCCAGGGAGTTCGGCTTTTCCGTGGGCGGTCCCCTCCTGAAGGACAAACTCTTCTACTTCGTGTCCTGGAACAAGCAGCGCCTCGACCTGGATTTCGAAAACGTGCAGCCCATCGGGGCCGCGGCCCCGGAACGCCGGACCCAGGCGGAGGACCGCGAGTACCGCTTCGTCAAGCTGACCTGGATGGCCAGCGCCGACCATCGCCTGGAGCTGAGCTGGTTCGGGGATCCGGTCACCCAGAAGAACTTCGACTCCGCCGGCAACCCCGCCCTCAAGGACTTCCAGCTCCCGGACCGGACCCGCGGCGGCAACAGCTTCCTCCTCAAGCACGTGGGAATGCTGGGAGGCGCGCTGACCTGGGAGAACACCCTGGGCCTGCACCGCACCGACTTCAACTGGTCCCCCGCCACCCCGGGCGCCGGGCCCTCCCGGAAGCAGCTGGACGCGCCCTTCAGCGAAACCTTCGGCCAGTACCCGGAGGAGCGCCTCGAAAAGATCAGGAACCTGACCTTCAAGAGCGAGGTCTCCTTCTATGCCACGGGTCACCAGGTCAAGACCGGCCTCCAGGCCCTGTGGTCGGACTTCACCCGCGCCTACCTCCGCCCCAGCGGCGGCCTGGCCTACACGGACCGGGCGGCGGGCGGCTCCGGTCCCAGCGCCGGCGATCTCACCACCATCCGCGCCGGGCTGGCCGCCCTCAACGGCGGCAGCACCTACAACTACGCCAACGGGGACAGCCTGGCCACCGCCAGTCCCGTCTCAGGGCAACTGGTGGGCGGCCGGCTGAGCTACCTCTACCAGCGCACCCTCTCCGATCTCGATGCCTACGGGAACGCCCTCAAATCCAAGAACCTCGGTGTCTTCGCCCAGGACGACTGGGCCTTCGCCCCCCGCTGGACCGCCCACCTGGGCCTCCGGGCCGACAAGGTCTCCGTGGACGGCGAGGACGGCCGTGAACTCTATTCCGAAACCCTCACCAGCCCCCGCCTCGGCCTTTCCTGGGATCCCGATGGGAAGGGCGGCGCCCGGGTCTTCGCCTATTTCGGCCGCATCTTCAGCCCTCCGGCCCCGGGCAACCTGAGGCCCGCGGGCGCCACCACCGACGGGCCCTCCACCGTGCGCCAGGTCTGGATCCCCTCCCTTGGCGAATGGAAGACTTTTGCCAGCGCCGGCGTCGTGGTCCCCAAGACCCTGGCCCTCGGGGGCTCCCTCAAGGCCCCGAAGACGGACCTGATCCAGTTTGGCGGGGAGAAGCTGCAGGCGATTCCCGGGCTCGGGACTTGGGTGCTGGAAGGTGTGCTGACCTACAAGAAGATGTCGGACCTGCTGGATACCTACAACCCGGCCTGGGGCTACCTCCAGCCCTCCGATGTCGGCCTTTCCGCCTTTCCCGCCGGCGGCACCCGCGTCATCGCCAACCTCCCCGGCCTGAGCCGCACCTATAAGGGCTTCGACCTGATCGCGCACCGCAGCTTCGAAGGCGGACACCGCATCCAGGTCAGCTACACCCATGGGGACCTGCGCGGCAATTCGGAAGTCGGCGGCGTGGCGGCGGCCTCCGCCACGAACACGGGCTTCGCGCAGGTGCCCAGCCTGCGCCAGGACTACCGCCTGGGGGCCTATGACGGTCCCCTCAACGAGAACATCACCCACTTCGTCAAAGCCTGGGGCTCGGCGCGCCTGCCCTGGGAACTGGAGCTGTCCGCCTTCCTCCAGGTCCGCTCGGGCCTGCGCTACAGCCGCCTCGTGAAAGCCTCCGGCGACAACGTGCTGGAGCCCGGCGCCACCCGCGGCTCCGAGCAGCTGCCCTGGTCCCGCACCCTCGACCTGAGTCTCGCCCGGGCCTGGAAGCTGGACGCCTTGACCTTGCGGGCGGCCCTCGAGGTCTTCAACCTCACCAACGATCAGCCCCTCAGCCTCATCAACAACATCGCCCCCGCCTTCACCGCAGGGAACTACCAGCAGCCCCGCGTGGTGCAGTTCAGCTTCCGGGCGAGCTTCTAGCCGGCCTGGGCCCTTCCGCCCATCCAGGCTAGAATGGAGGGTTCCCGAGGCCCGCATGTCCGACCTGAAGCTCCGCGTGAAGACCATGATCATCGAGCGCCTCAAGCTCGAAGGCATGACCCCCGACCAGATCGACGACGTGGCGCCCCTCTTCGGCGAAGGCCTGGGCCTGGATTCCATCGACGCCCTGGAGCTGGTGCTGGGCATCGAGCAGACCTTCGGGGTCAAGATCGAGGACGAGGCCGCCGGCATGAAGGCCTTCAAGAACGTGGACTCCCTGACCGCCTTCATCGCGGAGCATCAGCCCGCCTGATGACCGATGTCCTGGGCCAGCTCCCCCACCGCTTTCCCTTCCTGCTCGTGGACCGGGTGGTGGAGCGGGAGATCGGCGTGCGGGTGGTGGCGGAAAAGCTCCTGACGGCGGGCGAGCCCTACTTCCTTGGCCATTTCGAGGACCGGCCCATCCTCCCCGGCGTCCTCATGATCGAGATGCTGGCCCAGGCCGGCGGCTTCCTGGAGGCGGAGCCCCTCCATGGAAAGGCCATCTTCCTGGCGCAAATCCTCGACGCCCGTTTCAAGGGGCCGGCCTTCCCCGGCGACCGGCTGCGGCTGGAAGTGAAGCCCGAAGCGAGTTTCGGGGGGCTGCTCCGGATCGAAGGCACGGTCAGCTGCGAAGGCCGCGCCCTTTGCACGGCGAAGCTCCTCTTGAAGAAGATGTAGGCATGCAGCGCCGCGTCGTCATCACCGGTTTCGGTTTCGTCTCCAGCCTGGCCCTGGACCGGGAGGGCACCTGGTCCCGCATGCTGGAAGGCCATCACGGCCTGCGGCGGCAGACGAAGCTCGACCTGCCCCTCGAGCCCGCACAGACGGCGGCGGAGGTAGATCTTCCCGACGGCGCCGGGGCCGGGCCCCGGGCCACCTTCTGCGAGCGCATGGCCCGCGTCGCCCTGGCGGAGGCCCTGCGGACTTCGAAGGGCACGGAAGGACTGGATCCCCGCCGCGTCGGCGTCTTCCAGGGCGCGGGCACCTCCGGCATGCCCGTGGCCGAAACCTACCTGCAGAACCGAATGGCGGGGCGCTGGCCCGGAGCCACCGAAGCCATCTACCAGACGCCCGCCGTCGTCACCGATGTCCTCGCCGCGGAACTGGGCGCCTGGGGTGCCCGGAGCACCGTCATGAACGCCTGCTCCTCCTCCCTCCTCGCCATCGGCCAGGCCTTCGAACGCATCGCCGGCGGCGCCCTGGATCTGGCCGTCGCCGGGGCGGCGGAAGGCCTCTGCCGCACGACCTACGCGGGCTTCGCCAGCCTCAAGGCCATGGATCCCGCCTTCAACCGGCCTTTTTCCCGGGACCGGGGCGGCTTGAACCTGGGGGAGGCTGCCGTGCAGTTCGTCCTCGAGCCTTTGGAGCAGGCGCGCGCCCGGGGCGCGGTGATCTTCGCCGAAGTCCTCGGCTACGGCGCCTCCATGGACGCCCACCATCCCACCGCGCCGCATCCCGAAGGCCTTGGCGCCGCCCGGGCCATGGGAATGGCGCTGCGCATGGCGCGCCTGGAGCCTTCCGGTGTGGACCTCGTGAGCGCCCACGGCACCGCCACCCCGGCCAATGACGGCGCCGAAACCCTGGCCATCCGGCGAGCCTTCGGGGAGGCGGCGGACCTCCTTTCCGTCACCTCCAGCAAGAGCCAGTTCGGCCACACCCTGGGCGCCGCCGGGGCCGTGGGGGCCGGGGTCGCCGTGCTCGCCCTCCGGGATCAGGTGGTGAGCCCCACCCTGCGCCTGGTTGATCCGGATCCGGTCTGCGATCTGGACTGCACGCCCCTCCAGGCCAAGCCGCGGCGGGTCCGCGCGGCGCTGGTCAACGCCTTTGCCTTCGGCGGCAACAACGTCAGCCTGGCCCTGCGGCGCTGGGAGGGCCTGTGAACGGCGCCCCGGATCTTGAACTCGTCATCACCGGCGCCGGCCTGGTGCTGCCCTGCGGGGATGGGCTGGACACCGCGCGGGCGGCCTGGTCGGCGCGAACGCCCGCCTTCCGCGACCTGCCTCCGAACGCCGGCGAAGGCCGCGGCGCCGCCTGCACCGCCTTCGATCCGGCCGGCATCATTCCTCCGATGCAATTGCGCCGCCTGGACCGGCCCTCCCGCTTCGCCTGGGGCGCCGTGCACCACGCCCTGCGGGACGCGGACCTCGACGCGCGGGCCCTCGGGGATCGCATTGGCATGGCGGTCGGCACCCTCACCGCCGGCAGCGAGGCCTCCGAGACCTTCATGCGGCCCTACTTCACCAAGGGGCCGGAAGGCGCCTCGCCCATGGTCTTCCCGAACTGCGTGGCCAATGCACCTTCGGGACACGTGGCCCTGGCCTTCGGCATCAAGGGACCCAGCAGCAGCCAGCTGGACCGTGAGAACGCCTTCTTTGCAGCCCTCGACCAGGCCCGCTGGTGGCTCGCTGCGGACATGGCGGACGCCGTCCTCGTGATCGGCACCGACGGTCTGTTCCCCCTGCTGGTGGAATTGATGCAGCGCGCCAGGCTCGCGGCCCGCCACGGGAATCCCCTGCCCCACCAGGCCACGGGGCTCCTGCCCGGCGAAGGCGCCCAGGCCTTCGTGGTGGAACGGGCGGACCGCGCCGCCGCCCGCGGGGCCAGGGTCCGCGCCCGCATCCTCGCCCTGGCTTCGGCGAGCGAAGGCTCCGATGACGCCGAACACCGCCGTGCCGCCCTCGCCTTCGCGGTCCGATCGGCCTTGGGCTCGAGCACGCCGAGTGCCTGGATCGCCGGGGCCAACGGCCACCCGCGCCTCGACGCCACGGAAGCGGGCCTGTGCGAAGCCTTCCCGGGACTCCCCGCACCGGCCCATCCCAAGGCCCTCTGGGGCGAACCCGGAGGTTCCGGCGGTCAGCTCCTGGGAGCGGCCCTCCTGGAAGCCCCCGGCCTCGTGCTCATCAGCGCTCCCGCCAGCTTCGGCTCCCAGTTCGCCGCCCTGGTCGAGACCCTGCCAATTCCCTGAAGACCCGATACGCTCACGGCATGGCCTTCCGAGATCCCCAGCCCCTCGCCCTGAGCCGCCAGTCCGTGCTGCTGGTGACGGCGGTGGGGGTGGGGCTGATCGCCATGAGCTACATCCTGGGCGTGCAGGTGGGGAAGGGCAGCGCGAGCCTACGCAGGCCCGACGCCAAGAGCACCGACCAGCAGTTGAAGGAATTGCCCGAGCCCCTGCTGGACCAGCTCAAGCTCTTCCAGCCCACGGAAAGGCCCGAGGACGCGAAGGCTCCCGCGGCGCTCGCGGCTGGAACTCCGCCCGGCCCCGCGGCTGCTCCTAAGGAAGCCTCGAAACCAGAGCCGAAAACCGAAACCAAGCCCGAAGCGAAGACAGAGGCCAAGGCCGCTGTCAAAACCGAGGCTGCCCCCGCCCCAAAGGGTGGGACCGGCGAGCAGTGGACCCTGCAACTGGTGTCCACCGGAGAGAAGGCGGAGGCGGACCGCGTGGCCGCCAAGGCCAAGGCGTCCGGCTTCCCGGCCCGGGTGATGAAGGATGGCAAGACCTGGAAGGTCCGCCTGGTCAAGGCCGCCCCCAAGGAGGCCGCGGATGCCGCGGCCGAAAAGATGCGGGGCGCGGGCTTCAAGCCCTTCGCCGTCCGGGCGGACTGAGCCCTCCGGCAGCACCCTCTGCTCCTTGGGACTTGATCCCGCCGGGCCGCCTTGAGAAGCTGGACCTTCCGATTGGAGGAGCGGTCCCCATCAGTACCCGGCGGAGGAGCTTGCATCCGTTGATGCCGCGGGAAAGGGGTGGATCGCCGAAGGGAGCGCCCCGCAGCATGGCCTTCCCTGGACGCACGGGCTAAATCCCGGCGGCTGTCGCGCCCCAAACCCGGCGCGGAGTGCCACGGGAACGGTGGAGGAAATTTCCTCCGCTCCGGACTGATCCCCGGGACGTTTCTGGGCCACCATTCGGTGGAGCCCTCCCATGTCCCGCCACCCCGCCCGATCCAAAGCCAACCGGAATCCTTCGGGGGATCCCCTGTGGATGCGCCAATGGCTGCTGCGCCTGTGCGAAGTGGACAGCACCTCCGGCCGCGAGGACGCCATGCTGCCCCTCCTGCGGGAGCTGCTGGCCGGGGAGCTGGGCGGGACGGTGGAGGAGCAGGTCGTGGCTCCGGGCCGCACCAATGTGCTCGCGACCTGGGGACGGCCGAAAGTGCTCTTCACCACCCACCTCGATACGGTGCCGCCCTACCTGCCGCCGCGCCTCGAATCCGATGCCATCTGGGGCCGGGGGACCTGCGACGCCAAGGGCCAGATCATGGCCCAGCTGGAAGCCATCCGCACACTCCTGAAGGAGGGCATCCAGGGCCTCGCCTGGTTGGGCGTGGTCGGCGAGGAGACCGACAGCGCTGGCGCCATCCAGGCCCTCGCCTTCGCCGACCGGCTGCAGGACCTCAAAGGCCTCGTGGACGGGGAGCCCACAGGCTGCAGGCTGGCCACCGGACAGCGGGGCATCCTGCACCTCTGCCTCCATTGCCATGGGCAGGCCGCCCACAGCGGGTCTCCCGAACTGGGCCGTTCCGCCATCTTCCCCTTGATGGACTGGCTGCAGGCCCTCCGGGCCGAGGTCTCTCCCGTGGACGAGGAGCTGGGGCCGGAAGTCTGGAACCTGGGGCTCCTGGCCGCCGGCGAATCCCTCAACACGGTGCCCGCGGAGGCGGAGGCCCACCTCTTCGTGCGCACCCTGCCGGATTCCACGTTCTACAACCGGGTGAAGGCTCTCCAGCCTCCCGAATCGGAGGTCGAAGTCCGGCTATCCGAGCCGCCGGACCGCTACCCGCGGCTGCCGGGCTTTGACCATGCGCCCATGCCCTTCGGCAGCGACGCGCCGCGCCTGCGGGCCCTCGTCCCGGATGGCACCGTGGTGCTCGCGGGGCCGGGTTCCATCAAGGTGGCCCACGCCCTGGACGAACACCTGGCCTTCCTGGAGCTCTCGAAGGGCGTGGAGCTCAACCGGCGTCTGGCCCTTCACTTCCTTCACAAGGACTGATCCATGAACTCGAAAATCCCCGTGACCGTCCTGGGCGCGACCGGCGTCGTCGGCCAGCGCTTCGTCCGCCGGCTCGCCAGCCACCCGCTTTTCAAGATCCAGTACCTCGCCGCCTCGGAGCGATCGTCCGGGAAGCGCTACTTCGAAGCCTGCGCCTGGCGTCTCGAAGGGGAACCCTACGGTGGCTTCGGGCCCCGGGTCATGGTGCCCGGGGAACCGGACCAGGCCTTCTCGCCCGTCGTTTTCAGCGCCCTGGATAGCGGGCCCGCGTCCGAGCTGGAACCCCAGTTCGCCAAGGCCGGGGCCCTGGTCTTCTCGAACGCCTCGGCCTTCCGCATGGCCCGGGAGGTGCCGCTCCTCATCCCCGAAGTGAATCCCGAACACCTCGGCCTCATCGAGCTGCAGCGCCGCCACCACGGCTGGAAGGGCGCCATCCTCTGCAATCCCAACTGCACCGCCACGGTGCTGGCCATGGCCCTGGCGCCCCTGGAAAAGACTTTCGGCATCGAGGCGGTGATGATGACCTCCATGCAGGCCGTGAGCGGCGCCGGCTACCCCGGCGTGGCCAGCCTCGACATCCTGGGCAACGTGGTGCCCTTCATCCGCAACGAGGAGGAAAAGGTCGAGGAGGAGATCCCCAAGCTCCTGGGCCTCCTCGGGCCGGAAGGCATCGAACTGGCGAAGCTGGGCGTCTCCGCCCTCTGCCACCGCGTGCCGGTGCTGGAAGGCCACACCGAAGCCGTCAGCGTAAAGTTGAAGGGCAGCCCTACGCCGGACCAGGTGCGGGAGGCCATGCGCAGCTGGCGCCCCGAGCCCCAGGCCCTCAACCTGCCCTCCGCCCCTGCGGTGCCGATCCACCTGCACCTGACCGAGGACCGGCCCCAGGTGCGCCGGGACGTGGAGGTGGACGGCGGCATGAGCGTCCACGTGGGCCGCGTGCGGGCCTGCCCCCTCTTCGGGATCAAGTTCAGCCTGCTGGGCCACAACACGGAGCGCGGCGCCGCCGGGGGCTCCATCCTCAACGCCGAACTGGCCCACGCGAAGGGATTGCTGGGATGAAGCCGAGGGTCATGAAATTCGGCGGTAGCAGTGTGGCCGACGCTGAGTGCATGAAGCAGGCAACTTCCCCGCCGGGTCGTGAGGAAGGCCGCAGAGCGGCCTTGCGAACGGGCCCCCGGCGAGGGGAGTTGATTTGCGCGCGGTGTTGTTCGGCAGTCATCGGGGAGGTGCGGTGAATCCGAGGGTCATGAAATTCGGCGGAAGCAGCGTCGCTGATGCGGCCTGCATGCGGCAGGTTGCCACCCTCGTCCGCGAAGCCTTGCCCGCCGCGCCCCTGGTGGTGCTCTCCGCCATGGGCAAGACCACCAACGCACTCTTCGCCGCCGCCAAGGCCGCGGAAGCCGGCGACCTGCCCGCCGCCCTGGAGGGCGTGAAGGCCCTCATCCGGGCCCACCGGAGCTCCGCCGAAGGACTTTTCGCCACCGGCCTCCCCGAGGACCTGGACCGTTTCCTCACGGAGGCCTTCGGCCAGCTGGAACTCTTCCTGCGCGGCGTGGCCCTCCTCCACGAGCTGAGCCCCCGCACCCAGGACGCCATCGCCGCCCACGGCGAGCTCCTGAGCACCCGCATCTTCGCCGCCTTCCTAAGGTCGGAAGGACTGGACGCCACCTGGGTGGACGCGCGGCAGGTGCTGCGCACGGACGCCACCTTCGGGGAAGGCCAGCCCCAGACCGGCCGCATCAAGGCGCTTGCCCTGGAAAAGCTCCTCCCCAGCCTCGGCCCCGGGCGCGTGGCGGTGACCCAGGGCTACATCGGCGCCACGGAGGATGGCCTCACCACCACCCTCGGCCGCGGCGGCAGCGACTATTCCGCCGCCCTCTTCGGCGCAGCGCTCCGCGCCTCCGAGGTGCAGATCTGGACGGATGTCGAAGGCGTCCTCACCTGCGATCCCCGCATCGTGCCCAACGCCCTGCCCATTCCGGAGCTGGCCTTCGACGAGGCCGCTGAACTGGCGGCCTTCGGCGCCAAGGTCCTGCATCCCGCCACCATCCAACCCGCGGTGGAGGCCGACATCCCCGTCACCGTCCGCCACACGCAGCGCCCCGGCGGCCGCTTCACCACCATCACCAGCCACGTCTCGTCCGGGCGCTCCGTCACCGCCCTCGCGAGCCGGGGTCCCGTCACCGTCCTCACGGTGGCCAGCTCGCGGATGCTGGCCCAGAGCGGCTTCCTCGCCCGGCTCTTCGAAGTCTTCGGGCGCCTGAAGGTAAGCGTGGACCTCATCGCCACCGCGGAAGTGAGCGTCAGCCTCACCGTGGATGCCGATGCGCCCCTCCAGGCGCTCCAGGAGCAGCTCTCCTCCTTCGCCTCCGTGAACATCCACGAAGACCGGGCCATCGTGGCCGTTGTGGGCGAGCGTCTCAAGAAGACGGCGGGCCTCGGCGGCCGTCTCTTCGGGGCGCTGAACGACATCAATATCGAAATGATCAGCATGGGCGCCAACGAGATCAATCTGAGCCTCGTGGTGCGCCGATCCGACGAGCACGAGGCCCTGCGCCGGCTCCACGCGGCGCTCATCGAAACGGACCACCTGAAGGGAGGCCAGCCATGAGGGTGGGCATCTTTGGCCGTGGGCGCCTGGGCGCGGCCATCGCCGACGTCGTCGGGGAAACGCCCGACGCCGAACTGGTCTGGACCGTGGGCCGGGACGAGTCCCCCCGGCAATCCGTGGACGTGGCCTTCGACGCCTCCTCGGGCTCCGCCGTGGAGGCCCACCTGCTCTGGGCCCTGGACCATGGGGCGGACTTCCTCATCGGGACGACCGGTTGGACGCTTCCGGACCTGGAGACCCGAATCGGCGATCGCATCGGCGTCATCACGGCGCCCAACTTCTCCCTCACCGTCGCCCTCTACGCGCGACTCAGCCTCATCCTGGCCCGCTTCGCCGCCACGGACGAACTCAAGGATCCCTACCTGGTGGAACACCACCACGCCCGCAAACACGACGCGCCCAGCGGCACCGCCAAGCTGCTGGCGGCCGTCCTCATGGAGGGCTGTCCCCGCAAGACCGAATGGGCCATCCCGGCGGCGGGGGGCGACCTCAAGGCCCACCAGCTCAATGTCAGCAGCATCCGCGCAGGACACACCTACAGCAGCCACATCGTCGGGATTGATGCCCCCGGCGAGGTGCTGGAGCTGCACCACGCGGCCCGTTCGCCCCGGCCCTACGCCGAAGGCGCCCTGGTGGCCGCCCGCTGGCTCCGCGGTCGCAAGGGCCTCTTCACCATGGACCAGGTGGCCAAGGCCGTCCTCGATCCGCTCTTTGAAGGAGCGCAGCCATGAATGCGGACTTCTCCGGGCTCGGCGTCGCCCTCGCCACGCCCTTCCTGGACTCCGGCGAGGTGGACCTGAAGGCCTTCCGCCGGCTGGTGAAGCACGTCGCCCGGGGCGGCGCCGACGTCCTGGTGGTCCTCGGCTCCACCGGTGAGGCCGCGACCCTGGAGGAGCCGGAACGGGATGCCCTCATCGCCGCCTGCCTGGAGGAGGCCTCCGGCAAGAAGGTCGTGGTGGGGACGGGCTCCAATGCCACCCGGCAGGCCTGCGCCTGGACCCGCCAGGCGCAGGCCCTCGGCGCCCAGGGCGCCCTGGTGGTCACGCCCTACTACAACAAGCCGATGCCTGCGGGCCTGCAGGCCCACTACCGGGCCGTGGCCGACGCGGCGCCCGGACTGCCTCTCATCCTCTACAACGTGCCCGGGCGTACGGGCACCAATGTCACCCCCGCGGTGCTCGCCAAGCTGTGGGAGAACGAGGCGGTGGTGGCGGTGAAGGAGAGCAGCGGCAATCTGGTGCAGATCGGCGAGATCGCCAGGACCCTTCCCAAGGGCAAGCAGCTCCTGTCCGGGGACGACGGCCTGGCCCTGGCCTCCATTGCCGTGGGCGGCGTGGGCCTGATCTCCGTCCTGGGCAACCTGCTGCCCTTCGAGATGAAGTCCCTGGTGGAGGCCGCCCGGCAGGGCCGGATGGCCGAGGCCCGGCGGCTCAATGACCAGCTGTTGCCCCTCATCGATGCCCTCTTCATCGAGAGCAATCCCATTCCCCTGAAGGCCGGGCTGAAGCTGCTGGGTCTCGGGGAGGCCAACCTGCGCCTGCCGCTGACCGCGCCGGAGGCCGCCACCCGCACCAAGGTCGCTGAGGCCCTCTGCCTCGCGGCGGAGGGCTCCCTGCCCGGAGAAAAGTCATGAACCCCGTCGATCTGAAGGCCTTCTACGACCGTGCCCCCGAGGCGATCCAGGCCGATCCGGACCTGTCCCGGGCCCACCACGCCCTGCTCGCCGCCCTGGAATCCGGCGCCCTCCGCGCCGCGGAGCCCGATCCTTCAGAAACCGCGGGCGGCCAGGGCCGCTGGACCGTCAATGTCTGGGTGAAGCAGGCCATCCTCACGGGCTTCCGGGCCACCCGCATCGAAGCCATGGACGGCCCGGGCTGGCCCTTCTTCGACAAGTCCGCCTACCCGGCCCGCAGCTTCAACCTGGAGAGCGGCGTGCGCCTCGTGCCCGGCGGCAGTTCGGTGCGCCGGGGCGCCTTCGTGGCCAAGGGCGTCGTCATCATGCCCCCGGCCTACATCAATGTGGGCGCCTTCGTGGATGAGGGCACCATGGTGGACAGCCACGCCCTGGTGGGTTCCTGCGCCCAGGTGGGCAAGCGCGTGCACCTCAGCGCCGCAGCCCAGGTCGGCGGGGTGCTGGAACCGGCGGGCGCCCGGCCCGTGATCATCGAGGATGATGCCTTCGTGGGCGGTCTCGTGGGCCTCTTCGAAGGGATCCTGGTCCGGAAGCGCGCCGTCCTCGCCAGCGGCGTGGTCATCACCGGCTCCACGGTGATCTACGACCTCGTGCACGGGAAGGAGTGGGTGCGGGAGGTGCCCGAGGACGCCGTGGTGGTGCCGGGATCAAGGCCCGCCAAAGGGGAGTTTGCCGCCGCCCATGGCCTGCACCTTGCCGCCCCGGTCATCGTGAAGTACCGGGATGCGCGGACGAACGCCTCCACCGCCCTGGAAGGCGCCCTGCGCTGAGGCCAGCCCTGACGAACTGTCCAGGCGCGGATCCGCGTTTCGTCCGCGCCCGGGGCCGCGTCAGAATGAAGCCACCATGCTGATGCCCTCCCCCGCCTCCCGCATCTCGGCCCTGAAGCCTTCCCCCATCCGCATCCTGAGTGAAGGCGCGCCCCCCGACGCCATTCCCCTGGGCCTGGGGGAGCCGACCTGGGCCCTGCCGGAACCGGCGCGGCGCGCCCTGGCGGACACTTCGGGCATCTGCGCCTATGGGCCCAACATGGGCCTTCCCGAGCTGCGCCGCGCTGTCGCTGCCTGGCACGGCGTGCAGGCCGACGAGGTCATCATCACCAGCGGGTCCTCCGGGGCCCTGTTCAGCCTCTTCCAGGCCTACCTGGAGCCCGGCGACCAGGTGCTGATCCCGGACCCGGCCTTCCC
The DNA here is from genome assembly GCA_016710635.1 of Holophagaceae bacterium. Lineage (GTDB taxonomy): Bacteria > Acidobacteriota > Holophagae > Holophagales > Holophagaceae > JADJVL01. The sequence goes on from JADJVL010000002.1 coordinate 139,004, forward strand.
CGTCTATGAGGCTCTCGCCCTCATGTGCGGCGCCGAGGCGCGTCCCTTCGCCCTCAACGCCGCGGACCGCTTCCGCCTCGATGCCACGGCCTTCGAGGCCGTCCTCGAGGCCTCTCCCAGGGCGAGGCTCGCTCTGGTGAACGCGCCCTCCAATCCCACCGGCGGCGGCGCGCGGCTCGAGGACCTGGCCCGCATCGCGCGAGCCTGTGAAGCCCGGGGCGTGCTCCTCATCTCCGACGAGGTCTACCGGGACCTGCACTTCGGCGTCCGCCCGCCCACCCTGCGGGACGTCACCTCCAACGGCATCGTCGTCACCAGCGTCAGCAAGGGCTGGGGCGCCCCTGGCCTTCGCGTTGGCTGGGCCGTGGGGGATCCCAAGGTCCTCGCCCAGCTCCGCATCGTCCATGGCTACGCCGTCACCGCCGCCGCCCAGCCCGCCCAGAAGGCCGCCCTCGCGTTGATCGAGGCCTCCGGCACCGTGCTGCCGGCGGCCCGGGAGGAGATCCGAATCCGCTTCGAAGCCCTCCGGGAGGCTCTGGCCGCCGAGCTGGGCCAGCGGATCGAAGCTCCCGACGGCACCTTCTATCACTTCATGGCGCTGCCCGAGGCGGCCCTCGCCGATCCCTGGGGCTTCTGCGTCCGTCTGCGGGACGAAGCCAAGGTTGTGCTGGTGCCCGGCCAGGTCTTCGGCCCCGGCGGTCGCGCCCATGCCCGGCTGAGCTTCGCCGCCTCCCCCGAGCAGATCCGGGAGGGGGTCCGCCGCCTCGCTCCCCACTGGACCGTTCCCCACGGATCCCCGGCGTGAGCCTCTTCGCCCTGGACGACGATGCCTGCGCGACCCTGGGCGCGCGCCACGGCACTCCCAGCTTCATCTATGACGGCGGCACCGCCGAAGCCCAGTTCCGCGCCTTGCGGGCCGTGCTGCCGGACCGCGTCCGCCTCGCCTATGCGGTGAAGGCCAATCCCCACCCCGAACTGCTCAAGCGCTTTGCCGCCCTCGGGGCCAGCTTCGATTGCGCCTCCATCGGCGAGCTGAAGCGGGTGGAGGGGCTCGGCCTGCCGCCAGATCGCGCGTTCTTCGCGGGACCGGGGAAGCGGGAAGAGGAACTGGCCCTGGCCCTGTCCCTGGGCGTGCGGGTGCAGGCGGAGGGCTTCGAGGACCTGGAAAGGCTGGACCGCCTCGCGGCTGACGCGAAGGCCGGGGAGGTCAGCGTGAACCTTCGGGTCCACCCGGCGTCGGGCGCGGAGGAGGGCAACCGCATCATCGGCGGCGTGGGCCCTTCCGCCTTCGGGGTGGACGAGGAACAGGTGCCGGACCTCCTGGCCCGGGCCGCCCGGCTTCGCCATGTGCGGATCCGGGGCCTCCATGTCTTCGCCGCGAGCAACCAGCGGGACGCGGCCAGACTCCTCGCGACCCATGCCATGGTCCTGGATCTGGCGGCGCGGCTCCAGAAGGACTTCGGCCTCGCCTTCGAACAAATCGATCTGGGTGGAGGCCTGGGCGTGCCCTACGCCTCCGGGCAGACTCCCCTGGACCTCCGCGCCCTCGGTGACGGGCTCGCCGGGCTCCTCCGGACCCATGACTGGTTCCGCGGCGAGCTCGTCCTGGAGCCCGGACGCTTCCTCGCCGCCCCCTGCGGCATCTACCTCGCGCGGGTGGTCCGCATCAAGGAAAGCCGCGGCATCCGCTTCGCGATCCTCGAGGGCGGCATCAACCACCTCCTGCGCCCCCTGCTCACCGGCGAGCCCTTTCCGGTGAAGGCGGTGCACCGCGGCGGCCGCACCGCCCGCTTCACCTTGGCGGGCCCCCTCTGCACCAGCCTCGACCGCCTCGGCGACGTGGACCTGCCCACCGGCCTCGCGCCGGGGGATCTGCTGGCCTTCGGCATGGTCGGGGCCTACGGGCTGAGCGAAGGCATGACCTTCTTCCTCAGCCACCCCCAGCCCCCGGAAGTCTGGATCCCCTGAACGCACACCTCCAGCATGAGAACGGGCCTCCCTGGGGAGGCCCGTTCTGCGTGCGTGCACCGATCAGAAGGCGGCGAAGGGGGAGGTCGAGTAGCCCGTGCCCGCCGGGTTGGTGACGGAAATGAGACCGACGCCGGCGCCCGAAGGAATGCGGGCGGTGATCTTGGTATCGGAAACCACCGTGAAGCTCGCAGCGGCGACGCCATTGAAGGACACCGCCGTCGCGCCGGTGAAGTTGGTCCCGGTGAGGGTGACCGTGCCGCCCCGGAAGCCGAACATCGGCGAGAAGGAGGTGATCGCCGGCGTGGGCAGGCCCACCGTGAAGGCCGAAGACGTGAAGGCCGTGCCCAGGGGGCTGGTGACGCTGATGTAGCCCGTGGTGGCGCCGGCGGGAACCGTTGCCGTCATGACCGTGGAGGAGACCGGCGTGAAGGCCGCGGCGGTGCCATTGAAGGCCACGGCGCTCACCCCCGAGAAGTTGGTGCCATACAGGGTGACCGTGGCCCCGACGGGCCCGAAGGCCGGGGAGAAGCCCGTGAGCGAGAAGCCCGCGGGAAGCACCGTCAGGGTCGGGTGGTTCGTGGAGGTCGTCCCGTACATGTTGGTCAGGTAGCACACGTACTGGGCGCCATCCAGCCAGGGGTAGGCGGTGAGGGTCAGGACCGGCGAGGTCGCCCCCGGAATCGGCCCGTAGCCCACGCGGTACCACTGGTAGAGGGTGGCGCATGTGCCGCCACCGGCGGCCGTGAAGGTGACGGTGTCGCCGGAATTCGCCGTCACGTCCGGAATGATGCCCAGGGCGGGAATGCCCCCCACCACGGTGACCGAGGCTGCGTTGGCGGCGTTGTTGCCCGGGTTGGTGTCCGTCCCATCGGCGGCGACGGTGGCCGAGTTGGCGATCACCGTTCCCACCGTGGCGGCGCAGTCCGGGGCCACCGTCATCGTCAGGGTGTCCGTCCCGGCCACCGCCGTGCTGGCGGCGAACGCGGCCGAAACGGCGCCGGTGCCCCCCACCGCCGGGGCGGTGATGACGCCGCCGCTGGAGCTCGTGGCGGACACGAAGGTGGTCCCCGCCGGCGTCGTGGTGCTGATGGCCACGTTGGTCACCGCGTCGGGGCCATTGTTGGTGGCGACGTAGGTGTAGGTGACGGTGCCGCCGCTGATCACCGTCGCGCTGGAGGGCGTGTTGGTGAGGGACATGTCCGCGGTGATGCAGGGGTTGCAGACGCGGCTCGCGCGGGTCAATTCAAGCTGCCAGCAGTACAGGGTGCCCGTATCGATGGTGGCCGTGTCTCTGATCCGGAGGGTCCAGGTGCCATTGGAGGCCTTGGCGTTGAGGGCGCTGAAGGGGGTCTCGGGCCGGAAGCTCGCCGCGAAGGGCGCCGCGCCCGCGCTGATGGCCGTGGCGGCGCTGTCGTCGAAGACCGTGAAGGTGCCCGCGCAGTCCGTGCTGCCGCTGCCGAAGTTGTCGCCGGCGCCGCCGCGGTTGGTGGCCAGAGGAACCTGGGTTCCGTCCGGCGCGATCAGGGTCAGCTGGAGGTCGGCGTCGAAGGTGTGGTTGAGCCGCACCCGGACGTTCACATCCGTGATCTCGCCGGCGTCCGGGACGGAGAGCGTGCTGTCCACCGTCGTGTTGTCCGGGAGGTTGACGGCGATGCCGTTGCTGGAATAGGTGGCCGTGGTCGGCGCGCCGAGGGCGCCAAGGGTGATGGGGAAGGTGAAGGTCCCCAGGTCCGTGGCGCCATCCTGCATCTGAACCGATGCCATGAGGGTGGCGCCGCAGGCCAGGCTGTCGGCCTTGAAGGTGAAGTTCTGGCTGGCCGTGGCATTCACGGCCACGGCGCCGTAGGTCTGGGGACCGCTGGGGCTCGTGACGCCACCTGTCGCCAGCAGGGTGCCCACCAGGTTGGTGGTCGCCCCGGTGCCTCCGTTGGTGAAGGGGAAGGACATGGTCACCGTTTCGTTGGGATCCACCGCGCCGCTGGCGGGCAGGCAGCTCTCCGTCACCAGGGCGATGGTTCCCGGGACGACGACGGCGCCGGGGCCGGCCTTGGCCACCTTGACGAACTTCACGTCGGGCTGGTTCGTGTGAGTGAGCAGGGAGAGGCGGTTGTCGCTCCAGGTACGGTAGTAGAAGCTGTTGTCCGCCACCGCCTGGTCGTAGTCGCCCATGTAGGTGTTGTTGATCACCGGATCCTGGTCGATCACCACCGGGGACGGCCCGTCGCTCACCCGATAGTCGTTGCCCCAGGTGACCGTCGAGCCAGAGATGGTGGCGTGGCGGGCGAAGACCTCGAACTGCTGGTTGCCCGCGTCCAGACGCCGGTCATACCAGCTCACGAAGAGCCCGGTGCCGTCGGGGGTGATGGCGAGGACCGGCTGCCACTGGTCGTTGGTGCCCGCATCGTTGTTCACCTTGATGGGCGCGCTCCAGGTGGCCCCGCCGTCGGCGGTCTTGATGAAGTAGATGTTCCCGTTGTCCCCGGCGCTCTTGTCGTTGTAGACCATGTAGAGCTGGGTCGCGTCCGTGGGGTGGGCCACGACCTGCGGGAAGGCGTTGGTGCGGAAGCCCCCGGCGAGGCCGAGGTCCCCGTTCGAGCCCGTGGTGGTCAGCAGGGTGGTCGTCACCAGGGGCGCGAAGGTGACGCCCTGGTCCGTGGATTTGCGGACCGCGATGCTCCTCGGCGTGGTGGTCCTGAAGTAGAAGACATAGACCGCGTGATCGGCCCCGACGGTGACCCAGCCGCCCTGGCCCGAGGTGTGGAGCACCTGCCGGTTGGTCCAGGTGACGCCGTCATCGGTGGACCGGGTGAAGGTCATGCCGGGGTTGGTGGAGGAGAAGTTGCGCCAGAACATGTAGAAGTTGCCTTGGCCCGATCCGGCGAAGTTGTCGCAGGTCACCCATTCCTTGTCGTGCTCCCCGCTCCCGGCCGCGCCGTCCGCCTGGGGATTGCTCCCCAGGGCCACGCCGTCGTCGTCCATGCGGAAGATGCGCAGGGAGTTGAGGGCATTGAATTCGAGGGTCGCGAGCACCACGGTGCCCGTCGAGTTGCTGCGGGCGAAGACCGGGTCGCCCGCGTCACCGCCGGTGGAATTCGGCAGGACGCCCTGGTCCGTCCAGGTCCCGCCGGAATCCGTGGACCGGGAGTAGCCCGTGAACTTCTGGGCACCACCGATGTAGGAGCCTGAGTCATTGAAGGAGGCAAGGAGCTTGCTGCCCGCGCCGAGAACAAGGCTGGTCTCGCTCTGGGTGTCCTGGTCGGTGGCGTCGGCGGTCCGGTTGTTCACCAGCGGGGTCACCAGGGCCGCCAGGGCGGCGGACGGCTTCTCGATCACCAGGGGCATGATCGGGTCGAACATGCCCTCAACGCCGTCGGGGGTCCTCAGGTAGAGCCGCGTGGTCCCGCCCTTCTTGCCGAATCGGGCCTCGAGGACGCGCTGGCCGCCGTCGAGCTGATTGAACAGTTCGGGATCCGCATAGAGCTCCCAGAGCCGGCCGTCCTCGGGGGGCAGCACCTTCCGTCCCATGGCCCCGTTGAGGATCGCGTTGCGCTCGCCGATCAGGGCGCGGTTCGTCAGGGCAAACGTGCGGTAGCGCTCCAGCAGGCTGGACTGCTCCGGAGTGACCTCCTCCCCGGCAATGTGCTTCCGGTAGAGCAGGCGCGAGGTCAGGACTTCGGCCTCCAGGTTCGTGATGGGCAGGCCCGCATTGAAGGCATCCAGGATCGCCCGCTCCTCCGGGGAGAAGCGTTCGCCTGTGATGGCCAGCTTGAGCATGTCCCTCATGCCCTGGTCCGCCCAGGGCTGCAGATCCATGCGCGCGCGGGTGAAGGTCGCGAGGTCGTCGCTCCGCCACGGACCTTCCTGGACGAATGCTTTGGTGGGGGCTGTGAGGGTCGCCGGGCGCACCGCGGGAATGGCGGCGTGGGCGCCGGAGGCGAGAAGGAGAGAGAGTGCGCCCAGGGCGCGCGTGGTTCTCATGGAGTGCTCCTGATGGGGTTCTGCGACCATATCAAGATCCATCCATGACAGGTGCCACATTTTCAGGACAACATGCGAGCCCGCTGGACCCTTGATTCGCGCGGAAGCACGAAAATAAATTTTGTCATGTTCCTGATAGGTATCACCCCGGCGGAAGCGCACGATGCCGTCCCTTCCCGCCGACGCCCGCCCTAAAAGCTGACGGGCCACCCGAGGGTGGCCCGCCGCGTGGTAGCGCGCTCGCTCAGAAGCCGGCGAAGCTGCCGAAGTACCGCCAGAACATGTAGAAGTTGCCGTTCCCGGCGCCTCCGAAATTGTCCGCGGCCACCCATTCCTTGTCGTGGCTTCCGCCCGTGGGCGACGCGGCCGCATTCACCGGCGCCAGCCAGGTGGCGCCGTTATCCGTGGACCGGAAGATGGGCAGTGAATCGGCGTTCGAGAAGCCGAGGGTCGCGAGGATCACGGTTCCCGTGGCGGCGCTGCGGGCGAAGACCGGATCCCCGGCGTCGCCGTTGGCGGAATTGAGCAACGTCCCTTGATCGGTCCAGGAGCCGCCGTTATCCGTCGAGCGGCTGGTTCCCGTGAAATGGTTGTTCGACCCGGTATAGGACCCGGAATCATTGAAGGAGGACAGGACCACACCGCCGGTGCCCAGCATGATGGAGGTCTCGCTCTGGGTGTCCTGGGCGGTGGTGTCCGCTGCCGTGTTGTTTACGATGGTGTTCGAGAGGGGCGACACGGCGAAGGCCGCAAGCAGCTCCAGGGATAGGATGCGCGAGAGCTCGAAAGGCCGCCGGACCTTCTCCTCCTCCTCCTTCAGGATCAGCCGGGCGAAGCCAGGGTTTCCGCTTCGATGGAGGCCAGGGGCAGACCGGCCATGTAGGCGTCGATGAGGACCAGCTCTTCGGGCGAGAAGCGTTCTCCGTGCTGAAAGAGCTTGATGACCCTGCGCAGGCTCTGCCCACGCCAGGGCTGGGCCTCCACCATCTGGCGGGTAAAGGTGACATCGTCGGTGAGCCGCCAGGGCGCGCCCTGGGGAAGCGAGCTGGCCGGAGCCGCGGCGAAGGCTCCTGAAGCTATAAGAAGAGAGAGCGCGCCGAGCGCACGGGCGTTTCACATGGGTGTCTCCGGGGTGGGTTCTTGGACGATTCCCGAATTCAAAGCCCGGCTTCTTGAAATAATTGTCGATTTTATCAATGGACAACGGGCACCCTGGACCTTCTGCAGGGGTCGACCCATCGACGCTTCGTCAGGTTGTTGCCAGCTCAGTGATGCCCAGGGGATCGCCAAACTCGAGTATCCCGGGTTGCGCTGCCCCGCTCAGAACAGCCGCGGCCTCCAGAAGACCAACAGGATCACCAGCGCCAACAACCCCAGCAGCAGAGGCAGCCCCAGGGCCAGCCAGGTCAGCACCCGCAGGACCCGGCCTTCAGTCCGTCCCTTGGACCAGCGGGCGCCGAGCACGGTCCAGGTCAGGCAACCGGCGAGGAGGGCGATCCCTTCCACCAGGTAGATCGCGCCGTAGGTGACGCGGAACCTGAGCAGGCCGACAAGGGGCACCAGCCAGCAGGCGAAGGCGCAGGCGAAGCCCGCCCACCCGGCGGCCTTCAAGGAGATCGGGGTCGGCGCGCCCACAGGCGTGGCCGGATCCGCCAGCTCCTCGGCGAGGCCATCCCCGGCGAAACGGCTCAGCAGCGGCAGCAGGCCCCAGGCGATCCAGCCCCCGGAGAGCGCCGCCGCCACCGCCACCGCGAGCACCCCCGGCGCCGCCAGGACCCTGTCCTCGGCCCCCTGGCCCCGGCGCAGGGAAACCGCGTAAATGGCGAGGCCCAGGCTCAGCACGGGGCCAAGGATGCCTTGAACCAGAAAACCCAACCCGCCGACCCGGTAGAAACCTCCCATCGCCAGCATCTGGCCGGTTCCGAGGCGGACGAGGGGAAGGGCCGCGGCGGCCAGCAGGCCCGCCTGGATCGCGGTTGGCCAGGACCGGCGAGACCAGAGCCAGGCGACCGCCCCCAGCACCAGGCCCGTGTTGAGCAGCCAGGGCAGCCAGACCGCCACCCGGTTGAAGCCACTGGACAGCCCGAAGCGCAGGAGCTGGTGCCAGACCGTCAGCAGGAGGTCGTAGCCCACCAGGGCCAGGGGCGTCAGCCACCAGAGCCTCCGCAGGCCCGGAGTCAGAGGATCCGGACCGGAAGGCGCCGGGGGCGGCGCGGAGGCGGGTGCGATGGTTGGAAAGTCCTGGAGCATGGCGGAAAGTATGGAAGGGACACGGTAGCTTGGAGGGATGAAATCCCACCGGAAGACCCTCACCATCCACCTCCCGGAGCGCACCGGCTTCGTCCTGCTGACCGGCGAGGTCCAGGACGCGGTGACGGAAAGCGGGGTGCAGGAAGGTCTGTGCCTGGTGAACTCCATGCACATCACCTCGTCGGTCTTCATCAATGACGACGAGCCCGGCCTCCACCAGGACTACCTGCGCTGGCTGGAAAAGCTGGCGCCCTTCAATTCCGGCGACGAGCCCACCCGCGGCGGCTACCTGCACAACCGCAGCGGCGAGGACAACGGCGACGCCCACCACAAGCGCCAGATCATGGGCCGGGAGGTGGTGGTGGCCATCACCGGCGGCAGGCTGGATCTGGGTCCGTGGGAGGCCATTTTCTACGGCGAGTTCGACGGGCGGCGGGACAAGCGGGTGCTCATCAAGATCATCGGCGAATGACCGAAGCCTTCGACCCCGTCCTCGCCGCCCGGTTCCGGGCCCTGGTGCTGGCGGCCCTGAAACGGGAGGGCTCGCCCTTCAGGGCGCTCCCGTCTCGCCTGGCGGTGGTGGATCCCTTCCGCCAATGCCTCGGCTGGCTGGAGGACGGCGCGTTGAAGGTCGTCTTGCCCGTCTCCACCGCCGCCAACGGCCTGGGCTGTGAGGAGAATTCCTACAAGACGCCCGTGGGCTGGCATCGCATTGCCCAACGGATCGGTGAGGGTGCGGAGCCCGGCACCGTCTTCCGCAGCCGCGTGGCCACCGGAGAAGTGTGGCGGGGCGAGGCCAGCGACGAGGACCTCATCCTCACCCGTGTCCTCACCTTGAACGGCGCCGAACCCGGCGTGAACCAAGGTCCCGGCGTGGACAGCCTGGAGCGCTACATCTACCTTCACGGCACCAACCAGGAGGCGCGGCTGGGCGAAGCCGTCTCCCACGGCTGCATCCGGCTTTCCAACGCCGACATCACGGCGCTCTTTGACTTCAGCCGGGAGGGCGACGCCGTGCTGATCGCCGCCACGGACCTGCCGGGCCTGGGTCTGGGGCGCCTCCACTTCGCCGGCGTGGCGGGGAGCGGGATGAGCGCCCTGGCCCAGTTCGTGGCCATGAAGGGCGGCGCCGCCAGCGGCAGCGACCGGGCCTTCGACCGGGGCCAGCAGGCCGAGGCCCGGGCGCTGCTGGAGCGTCTCGGCATCGGCCTCCACCCCCAGGACGGCAGTGGCCTGGAAGGAGACTGCTCCGCCCTCGTGGTCTCCACCGCGGTCGAGGAGACGGTGCCGGATGTGGCGGCGGCGAAGCGCCTCGGCGTGCCCATCCTGCACCGCTCGGAGCTGCTGGCCCACCTCGTGGCCAGGCATCGCACCATCGCCGTCACCGGCACCAGCGGCAAGAGCACCACCACCGCCATGATCTTCGAACTGCTGCGGGGCGCGGGCCGCGATCCTTCCGTCATCACCGGCGGGGATCTCCGTGCCCTGCAGACCGAGGGCCTCTGGGGCAACGCCTGGGCCGGGACCTCGGACCTTTTGGTCATTGAAGCGGATGAGAGCGACGGCAGCGTCGTGCGCTACCGCCCGGCGGTGGGCGTGGTGCTGAACCTGCAGAAGGACCACAAGGAGGAGGCCGTCGTCGCGGAGATGTTCAGGACCTTCAAGGACCACACCCGCGAAGCCTTCGTGACTGGCGAAGCCGACAACCTCGCAGACCTTCGCACGAGCGCCACGACCTTCGGCTTCCGGCCGGGAGCCACCCTGCGGGGCGAGGGCGTGGTCCTGGAGGCCGGCGCCTCCCGCTTCACGGTGGACGGCGTCCCCTTCGAACTCCAGGTCCCTGGCCTTCACAACGTGGAGAACGCCCTGGCGGCCCTGGCGGCCTGCCGGTCCCTGGGGATCGCCCTGGAAGGCCTGGTGGCCCCGCTGAAAAACTTCCAAGGCGTGGGCCGGCGCTTCCAGGTTCTGGGGGCGCGCAATGGCATCACCGTGGTGGACGACTTCGGCCACAACCCCGCCAAGATCGCGGCCTCCCTGCGTACGGCCCGGCTGCGGGCGGCGCGGATCCTCGCTGTGTTCCAGCCCCACGGCTTCGGCCCCCTGCGCTTCCTGCGGACCGACCTGGCGGAGATGTTCGCCGCCGAGCTGCGGGCCGAGGACCGCCTCTGGCTGCTGGAAGCCCACTACGCCGGGGGCACCGCTATCCGGGACATCAGCAGTCGGGACCTCGTCACGGATCTTCTGGCCCGGAACTGCCATGCGGGCTTCGCGGAAACCCGGGAAGCCCTGGTGGAGGACCTGGCTGCCCAGGCCCGCCCCGGGGACCTGATCCTCGTCATGGGCGCCCGGGACCCCAGCCTTACAGACCTCGGGCTGACCATCCTCGCTGCGCTCTGAAGGGGGAGGCGCCGCGGAACCACCCGCGCTACCGTGTCCTGGACGCCTTCCGCCCCGATGCCGACATGACCCCTGCCGCCGCTCCGCCCTTCTGCGCCCGCTGCACCGCAGGCTCCACCGCTCCGGGCGCACCGAGCGTGTCCACCAACCAGGGCATCGGCAGCATGTTCTGGGGGCGGGCCGCAACCTGCGACGAGTGCGGATCCTCCATCCGCACCCTGTGGCGGGTCTTCCTCCTGCTGCCGGTCTTCCCGCGGGGTTCCTTCCGGGTCATCCAGTTCGAAGAGGAGGTGGACGACGGCGAGAGCCGCACCGCCTTCGTCAGCCGGCGGATCCCGCTACGCTGGCCGCAGGTGGCCAAAGGGTGCGGCGCCAGCCTCGCGGCCCTGTGCTTCCTCCTGTGGCTGATCGCCAACCGGGCCCGCTAGCCCGGGTCGTCCAGCCCTTGGGATAGAAAAGCCCCTCATGATGTGCGCTTGAACCTCGACTTGGAGACTTTTCATGCTTCCCGCCTTCCTAGCCCTCGCCCTCCTTCAGGCCGCAGAGCCCTCCCTCGACCCGGCCCTCGCCGCGAAGAAGGTCGTCCGCCGCACGGATCACGCCCTGGCGGACCTCACCGGCGACTTCGACGGCGACGGCAAGCCCGACCGCGCCGTGGCCGTGAAGCTCGCCAAGGGCAAGGATCGCGGCGTGCTCGTGGTCTGGGGCAGCAGCCGGCCACCGGTGCTCCTGGGAGCCGCCTCCGACTTCAACCACTTCCGCGATCACGACTTCGACCAATGGGAAGTGCGGAAGGCGAAGGGCCCAAAGAAGGCCGACGCCATGGTCTGGATCTGGTCGGAAAAAGCGAGCGCGCGGATCGTCTGGAACGGGAAGGCCTTCCGCTGGATTCAGGAAGGAGACTGATCAGGCCTCGTGGTCCGGTTCCACGAAGAGGTGCTGGATCTGGGGGAAGCGATCCTTCAGCCGCACCTCCAGGAGGTTGATGGCGTCCACGAGGGCGTGGCCGGTGGCCTGCTCCTTGAACTTCACCTGCAGGGCCACCATCAGGCGCTCGCTGCCCACGACCACAGCGATGAGGTTCAGGCAGGTCTCCACTTCAGGATCTTCCTCGACCGCTTCGCGGATCCGGGCGCGCAGGGCGAGGGGCGGTGCCTCGTTCATGAGGAGGCTGGTCACCTCCACGCCCACGAACCAGGCCACGGCGATGAGGAGGAGGCCGATGCACACGCTGCCGATGCCATCCCACACCGGATTGCCCGTCACCATCACCAGCAGCACCGCCACCAGGGCCAGCACGAGACCCACCAGGGCCGCGAAATCCTCCGCCAGGACCACCACCAGCTCAGTGCTGCTCGAGCGCCGCATGTAGCGCAGGAGGGGCAAATTGCCCCGCTCCGCCTTGGCTGCCTGGAGCGCGCCGCGCATGGACCAGCCCTCCAGGCCGATGGCGAAGATCAGCAGGCCCACCGCCCAGCCCAGGTCGTGGGGCGCCTCCGGATGGCGGATCTTGTGGAGCCCCTCCACCACCGAGTAGATGCCGCCGACGCTGAACAGCATGAGGGCCACCATGAAGCTGGCGATGAAGGCCGCCTGCCCCTTGCCCAGCGGGTGCTTCGGATCCGCGGGCTTCTGGCCCTGCTTCATGCCGACGAAGAGCAGCACCTGGTTGATGCAGTCCGCGGTGGAGTGGATGCCCTCCGTGAGCAGCGAGCTGGAGTGCGTGATCCCGTAGACCACGAACTTGGAGACGGCGATGCCGCCGTTCGCGAGCAGGGCGAGCAGGATGGCCTTGGAGGAGTTGGCGGACATGGGATCAGTATCCTTGAGGGCCCGCCGCCGGGTCCACGCCCAGCGCCGCGAGGAGATCCCCCAGCAGGTAGAGGGATCCGGTGATAAGCACGGGTTCGGCATGGAAAGTCCGGAGGGCCGCAACGGCCCTGGCCAGGTCCAGGCCCGGCGCCACGGGCGCGCCCCAGGCTTCGCGCAGGGCGTCCAGGCTGGCGTAGCGCGGGTCGTCGCCCCGCACGAAGGTCAGGCTGAGTGGCCGCATTCGCATCAGCGCCTCGGCCACGCCCCGCAGATCCTTGTCCCCCATGGATCCGACGAACAGGTGGGGCCGCAGGCCGCAGGCCAGGGCGTGGCGCGCCAGGGCCTCGGCCCCGTGGGGATTGTGGGCGCCGTCCATCCAGACTCCGCCCAGGCCCGGCACCTTCCACAGCCGCCCGGGGATGCGGGCCTCCGCGAAGCCCTGGGCCGCCTGCGCCGGCAGGACGGGGAACCCCAGCCCAGCCAGCCTTCGCAGTCCTTCCAGGGCCGTTGCGAGGTTCTGGACCTGGTGCCCGCCCGGAAGGCCAAGGGGCTGCCCGGCCACGAGCGTCCGGTCCCAGGCCACTTCGTCCGCGACCACGGCCGGGGCGGGGCACAGGCGTGGCGAGCATTCCAGGAGCGGCAGGATCCAGGCGGGATCCAGATCGGGTCCCAGCACGAGAGGGCGGCCGTCCCGGGCGATGCAGAGCTTTTCCCGGGCGATGGCTTCCCGGGTCTCCCCCAGCATCGCCGTGTGGTCGAGGCCCACGGACGTGAGGATGCTGAGGATCGGATCGCAGGCGTTCGTGGCGTCCCAGCGGCCCCCCAGACCCACCTCCACCACGGCGATCTCCACCTCGCGCTCTCGAAAGGCGCAGAGGGCCGCTGCGATCATCAATTCGAAATAGGTGGCCTGAAGGCCCGCCCTGCCCTCGGCTTCGAAGACGCGGCCGAGGGCCGCTTCCAGGTCCGACGCCCCCAGGCAGCTTCCCGCGAGCCAGACCCGTTCCCGCGGGTGCACGAGATGGGGCGACGTGGTCCAACCCACGCGATAGCCCCCGGCCTTCAGGGCATGGGCGAGGAAGGCGCCGGTGCTCCCCTTCCCATTGGTGCCGCCCAGCAGGACCACGGGAAAGGCGTCCTCGGGATGGTCCAGTTCCGCCAGGAGGGCGCGGATGTTGTCCAGGCCCCGCTTGATGCCCCAATGACCCCGGGCGGCGAGGCGGGCGAGGCTGGAGGTGGGGTTCGGAGGCGGACCCAGCGCGGGATCCACGGCTTTCAGGCTTCCCGGACCGGCAGCATCCAGGCGAGGCAGGCGGCGACCCAGTCCTTGAGCTTGTCCCGGGGCACCACCCGGTCCACCATGCCGTGGGCCTGAAGGAATTCGCTGCGCTGGAAGCCTTCCGGGAGGCTCTGCTTGATGGTCTGCTCGATGACCCGGGGGCCCGCGAAGCCGATCAGGGCCTTGGGCTCGGCGATGTTCAGGTCCCCCAGCATGGCGTAGCTGGCGCTCACGCCCCCCGTGGTGGGATCGGTGAGGATGCTGAAGTAGGGCAGGCCCGCCATGTCCAGCTTGGCCAGGGCGGCGCTGACCTTGGCCATCTGCATCAGCGACAGGGTCCCTTCCTGCATGCGGGCGCCCCCGGAGCAGCTGACGATGATGTAGGCGCACTTCTTGGCCAGGGCCCGCTCGGCGCCGAGCTTGAGCTTCTCGCCCACCACGCTGCCCATGGAGGCGGCGAGGAAGTCGAAGTTCATGACGCCCATGACCACCGGGTGGCCGCTCAGCGTGCCTTCGACGATCACCACGGCGTCCTGGTCCTGGCCTTCGTCCTTCAGGCGCTTGAGCTGGTCCTTGTAGGCCTTCGACGCGACGAAGTTCAGCGGATCCGCGCTCTGCAGCTCGGAGAAGAGCGTCTCGTAGCCATCGTCCATGAGGTTTTCGAGGCGTTCATCCACGCCGATGCGGAAGTGGTAGCCGCATTTCGGACAGACATTGTGGGTGTTGGCCAACTCGGCGCGGTAGATCAGCTCCCGGCAGGCCTCGCATTTGACCCAGAGGCCTTCGGGGACACGGACGGTCTTCGCCTCCACGGCGATTTTTTGTTGGCGCTTCTTGATGAACCAGCTCATGGGACTACCTCCGCACGCCGAGCTTCGGGCCGTGCTTCAGGGCTTCGAAAAGACGGTCCAGTTCACCCTCGGAGCCGAAATGCAGGACCACGACCCCGGCCTTGCCCTTGGACTTGATCTCCACCCGCGTGTTCCAGGCGGTGGTCAGCTCCTCCGCGGCGGCCTTGATGAAGACCGCGTGGGGATGCTTCTTCCGGGACTTCGGCTTGTGCGCCTTCTGCAGGTGCTGGAGCTTGGCCTCCAGGGCCCGAACGCTGAGCTGGTCCTGGACCACCGCGTGGGCCAGCTGCTCCTGAAGGTGGACGTCCTCGACCCCCAGCAGCACCTTGCCGTGGCCGACGCCGAGCTTGCCGGTGGCGATCTGCTCCTGCAACGGCGCGGGCAAGCGAAGGAGCCGAAGGGTGTTGGCCACCTGGGGCCGGGACTTGCCCACCCGATCCGCCACCTGCTCCTGGGTCAGGCGCAGGTGCTCCCCCAGGCGCCAGTAGGCCTTGGCCTCTTCGATGGGATTCAGTTCCTGGCGCTGGATGTTCTCCACCAGAGCCAACTCGAGGAGCCGGTCGTCGGGAATCTCCTTCACCACCACCGGGACCATGGCCAGGCCCGCCAGCTTGGCCGCCCGCCAGCGGCGCTCGCCGGCGATGATCTCGAAGCGTTCCCCGACCCGGCGCACCACGATGGGCTGGACGATGCCGTGCTGCCGCAGGCTCGCCGCCAGGTCGTTCATGGAGGCTTCGTCGAAGTGGGTGCGGGGCTGCTGGCGGTTGGGCACCAGGCTGCCCACCGGCAGCTCCCGGGTCGGGGCGTCCGCGGGGGTCATCTGGCTCATCAGGGAGGTGAGCCCCCGCCCCAGGGCCGGTCGTTTCACCGTGGTCATGCGCGCATCCCCTCGGGTTGCCCCTCTTGATGTTTGTCCCTTTCGATCCATTCGCGGGCGAAGCTGAGGTAGGACTGGGCGCCCTTGGACTTCAGGTCGTAGAAGGCGACGGGCTTGCCGTGGCTGGGGGCCTCGGCCAGCCGGATGTTGCGGGGGATCATGGTCTGGAAGACCTTGCCGGGGAAGGCCTGGCGGACTTCCTGAGCCACCGCGGCCCCCAGGTTCGTCCGTTCCTCAGCCATGGTGAGGAGAATGCCCCCGAGCTGGAGCCGGGGATTGGGTCCGCCCTGGATCCGGTGCAGGGTTTCCATCAGCTCCGCCAGGCCATCCAGGGCGAAGAACTCGCAGGGCATGGGCACGATGACCTCGTCGGCGGCGGTCAGCGCGTTCAGGGTGATCATCCCCAGGGAGGGCGGCGGGTCGATGATGATGTATTCGTAATAATCCATCACCGGCCGCAGGGAGTCCCGCAACACCTGGAGCTGGGGCAGTTCATAGAGCTCGAACTCCAGCTGGGCCAGATCCTTGCCCGCGGGGATCACCTGCAGGTTGGGCACTTCCGTCTGCAGCATCAGGGCATGGACCGGCGCGCCCTTCATGAGGGCGAAGGCCCCGGCCCGGTGGTCGGGCTTGGGGAAGCCGAGGCCCGTGGTGCTGTGGCCCTGGGGATCGAAGTCCACCAGGAGCACCAGCTTCTCGAGCATGGCGAGGCTCGCGGCGAGGTTGATGGCGGTCGTGGTCTTGCCGACGCCGCCCTTCTGGTTGGCCAGGGCCAGGATCTTCGCGGTCACTCAAGCCTCCCGGGTCGGAGAGGCTGGGAAAGACGGGGCTGGCGCTGGGATCGTCACGGTCGGGCCTGTGTGTGGAACATCGACCAGTCTAACCGTTCCACGGTCCTTAGGAACCGTTAGGGAATGAACAGAGCCGTCCTGGTCCTTCCGTTACGGCTCCTTATGCCGCCCAGGCCTTTCTCCTGCGCCTTTCTTGCGCTTGAAATGCCAGGGTTTCCATCCAACGACGGCTTATTCGAGGCCCAGGGACGGGTCCACGGTCACGATCCCCAGGCGCCGCACGGGGCCCCAGAGCCACAGGTCCTCCCAGGCCCCGAGATGGATCCGGCCCACGGTGATCCGCACGGGGTCGGGGCTGGCCGTGTGCAGGAGCCACTCGTGGCACCCGCTGCGCTCCGCCAGCCAGGCGCCGGCTACGGCGCAGCCTGTTCCGCAGCAGAGGGTCTCGCCCTCGACACCGCGTTCCCAGGAACGGATGCGGGCCTCCCCCTCCTTCAGCACCTCCACCACGTTCACATTGGTGCCCTCGGGGAAGGCCGGATCAAAGCGAAGGGGTGGTGCCAGGACGGGGAGGTCCACCCGGTCCACGGCGGGCACTTCCAGGACCAACTGGGGATTGCCGATCCAACCGCAGGCGGCGGGCTCCAGCAACTCGATGGGAACATCCGACAGCCGGCAGGCCGGCCCTTCCGGCATGCGCAGTCCAATGCCGCCTCTCTCCCTGCGGAGCTGTACCTGCGCTCCGCTCGACCGGACCTGCAGGGCGTCCCCCGGTGGCGCGCCCGCCACGGCCAGGGCCGCCCGGGTGCCGTTGGAGCAGAAGGAGTGGGACCCGTCGCTGTCCCAGTGGTCCATGGTCCAGCTCCCATCCCCGCCGGGCTCGTCGAGCAGGAAGATCCCATCCAGGCCAAGGCCAGTGCCCCGGGGACACAGCCTCCGGGCCGCCGTCGCCCCATCAAAGGCGGGCGGGAGCTCCCGGGTCCACGCATACGCGAAGACATTCCCGGAAGCCGAGGCAAGGGTCCATT
Source organism: Holophagaceae bacterium (assembly GCA_016710635.1). Taxonomy (GTDB): domain Bacteria; phylum Acidobacteriota; class Holophagae; order Holophagales; family Holophagaceae; genus JADJVL01. Next base: position 156,238 of record JADJVL010000002.1, read on the forward strand.
GCATTGACCCAGTATGCGGCTGCCGCTGCTACTTCCGTTCGCCCCGATCCCGGAAGGTGTAGATGGTTTCGCCCGGCCGGGCGAAACCCTGGCGACGGGCCAGGGCCTCCATCAGTTCGGGATCCCGCATGGCGAGGCGCTGCACCTCGTCGAAGAGCTCCCGGTTCCGGCGATTGAGGGTCAGCAGGACTTCGCGCTGACGCTGCAGCTCCGCCTGCTGCTTGTGGACGGCGGGTAGTCCGCCGGGAAGCAGCCAGAGGGTGGCCGTCGACAGGACGCCCGAGCAGAGCAGGGCCCCCCAGACGGTCCTGGATTTCAGGAGCCAGGGCGTGTTCATCAGCGCGATTTGGTGGCGAGATGGGCGCCGAAGGCGTCGCGCCCCGCATAGCGGGCCGCGGCCCCCAGTTCCCACTCGATCTGGAGCAGTCGATTGTATTTGACGACCCGGTCGGTTCGCGCCGGGGCGCCGGTCTTGATCTGGCCCGCACCGGTGGCGACGGCGAGGTCCGCGATGAACGAGTCCTCGGTTTCGCCGCTGCGGTGGCTGATGATGGCGCGGTAGCCGGCCTTGTGGGCCATATCCACGGCCTTCAGGGTCTCGGTGACGGTGCCGATCTGGTTCAGCTTGATCAGGATGGCGTTGGCCACGCCTTCGGAGATCCCGCGCTGGAGGATCGCGGGATTGGTGACGAAGAGGTCGTCCCCCACGAGCTGGATCTTCGATCCGAGCTTGTCCGTGAGGGCCTTCCAGGTCTTCCAGTCGTCCTCGGCGCACCCGTCCTCGATGGTGAGGATGGGGTGCCGCTCGCACAGCCCGGCGTAGTAGTCGACGAGCTGGGAGGGGGTCTTCTTGGCGCCGTCGAGTTCGTAGGCTGCGCCCTTCTTGAACTCGCTGGCGGCGCAATCGAGACCGAGGAAGATGTCCTTGCCGGCCTTGTAGCCAGCCTTCTTCACCGCTTCCTGGATGAGGTCCAGGGCCTCTTCGTTGCTGCCCAGGTTGGGCGCGAAGCCTCCCTCGTCACCCACGCCGGTGGAGAGCTTGCGCGCCTTCAGGACGGCCTTGAGGGCGTGGTAGATCTCCACGCCCCATCTCAAGGCTTCCGAGAATGTGGAGGCGCCGATGGGAAGCGCCATGAACTCCTGGATGTCGACGTTGTTGTCGGCGTGCGCGCCGCCGTTGAGGATGTTCATCATCGGAACGGGAAGAACGCGGGCAGAGGCCCCGCCCAAGTAGCGATACAGGGGCTGGTGGCATGCCTTCGAGGCGGCGTCGGCGAGGGCCATGGAAACGCCCAGGATCGCGTTCGCGCCAAGTTCTTCCTTGTTTTCCGTGCCGTCGAGATCACAAAGGAGTTCGTCGAGTTCCGCCTGCTGGAAGGGATCCATGCCCCGAAGGGCTTCCTGGATCTCGGTGTTGATGGCGTGCACCGCGCCGAGCACGCCCTTCCCCAGATAGCGCCCCTTGTCGCCGTCCCGCTTCTCGAGGGCTTCGCGGCTGCCAGTGGAGGCTCCGGAAGGCACCAGTGCCTGCCCTGCCGTGCCGTCGGTCAGCTGCACCCGGGCCAGGACCGTGGGGTTGCCACGGCTGTCCAGGACTTCGAGAGCGGAAACGCGATCAATGAGCTGCATGGGAGTTGGCTGACGAAACCTTGTTCCTGAAAACCCTTACTTCTTCTTGGCGGCCTTCTTGGCGGCCGGCTTCTTGGCAGCGGCCTTCTTCGGGGCGGCCTTCTTCGCAGCCGGCTTCTTGGCGGCGGCCTTCTTCGGCGCGGCCTTCTTGGCGGCCGGCTTCTTGGCGGCGGCCTTCTTCGGGGCGGCCTTCTTCTTCGGGGCGGCCTTCTTGGCGGCGGCCTTCTTCGGGGCGGCCTTCTTGGCAGCGGCCTTCTTCGGGGCGGCCTTCTTGGCGGCGGCCTTCTTCGGGGCGGCCTTCTTGGCGGCGGCCTTCTTCGGGGCGGCCTTCTTGGCGGCCGGCTTCTTGGCGGCGGCCTTCTTCGGGGCGGCCTTCTTGGCAGCAGCCTTCTTCGGGGCGGCCTTCTTGGCGGCCGGCTTCTTGGCGGCGGCCTTCTTCGGAGCAGCCTTCTTCTTGGCGGCGGCCTTCTTCGGCGCGGGCGCCGAGGCGGCGGGCGTCATTCCGTTGGACTGCATGGCGTCTTGAACCATTGATGGCTCCTTGTGGCCCTTTCGGGCGGGGTTAGGGGGTGTGGATGTTGCACTGGTTTTGGCCGATTTCGTGGCGCCCGCAGCCGGCGCAGTTGGCCGCGCGCCCGAATCGCCTTTCGTTTCCGCGGCTCCCGAGGGAACGCGAGGAGGTGCTGGTGATGTCTTCTTCGCCGGCTTGCGGGTGGGTTCGATGCCCGCGAGGAGCTGGGCGAGCCGTTTGCCGGGGTAGAACTCGTGCAGCAGCGCGTCGCCGATGATGGCGCCATGGACGCCCATGGCCTCAAGCTGCTTGAGCTGGGAAAGGGACTGGATGCCGGCCTCGACCATGCGGAGGCACTTCTTGACCGGGACCTTCTTCAAAAGGGCGATGGCGGCGTCGAAGTCCGCCTTCCAGGTGTCGAGGTCCCGCCCGGCGACACAGATGGTGTCGGCGCCAGCCTCGAGGGCCCGCTTCAGGTCCGCCTCGCTGGAGACCTCCACGACCACGTCCAGCCCCTTGGCGGCAGCCAGCTTCTGGAGGGCCTGGATGCGCTCGACCGGCAGCAGGGCGGCCATCAGGAAGATGGCGTCGGCGCCGAGGATCTTGCTCTCCTCGACCTGGTACTCCTCGAAGATGAAGTCCCGGCGCAGGAGGGGGATCTTCACCGCGGCCCGAGCCTCAGAGAGGTGCTTGTCCTCCCCGAAATAGAGGAAGCGGTCGGTCGCAATGGAGAGGGCGCGGGCGCCGTTCTCCACCAGGCTCTTCGCATGGGTTCCGGCCCGGTAGCCTTCCCGGACCTGCCCGTGTTCAGGGTTGCCGCCCGCCACTTCGGCGATGACCGTCATGCCCGGTTGGGAGAGTTCTTCCTTGAGCGAGTGATGACCTCGGTACGCTTCCTTGACCGCTGCGGGGCCCCGTTGCTTCTTGATTTCGATATCCAGGGCCTTAAAAATTGCGATCTTTTTCAGCATCCTCTCAGCTCCAAATTAAACCTCTCCACTGGCACATGATTGGGGTGCGAATGACGTTCCGAGTTGTCTTCCTGGAACTCCATCAAAACGGGCGCATCTGATCGGGTCAACAAAATTGTTCATAAGAATCTTTAAGCGGAATCTCCTTGTGCGCCATAGCCATCGGCGATTTTTTTTTCTGGGAGGTTTACTGTGATGACATGGAGACCCGCATGAACACTACTGTTTTGGCCCATCCGCTGGTGCATCACAAACTCACGATGTTGCGCTCGAAAAGCACCTCGACGGCCCTCTTCCGGGCGCTCGTCGAAGAGATCGGACTCATCCTCGCCATCGAGGCGACGGCACATCTCAGGGTCGAGACGACCTCCGTGGAGACTCCGCTCGAGACCTGCGACGGCTGGCGGCTGAGTGGCGCCGACCCCGTCCTCGTGCCGGTCCTGCGCGCCGGACTCGGGCTCGTTCCCCCCTTCCTCCACCTCCTTCCGACGGCGAAGGTCGGCCACATCGGCCTGGCCCGGGACCACGCGACGCTGTTGCCGCGGGCCTACTACCGCAACTTCCCGCCGGACATGGCCTCCCGCCCGGCGATCATCCTCGATCCGATGCTCGCCACGGGAGGCAGCGCCGCGGAGGCGGTCCGGCAGGTCAAGGAGGCGGGCTCGACCAACCTCACGCTGGCCTGCGTGATCGCGGCCCCGGAAGGGATCCGCTTCCTCCAGGAGGCGCACCCGGGCATCCGCATCGTCGCCGCGGGCCTCGACCGCGAGTTGAACGAGAAGGGCTACATCCTCCCGGGCCTGGGCGATGCCGGCGACCGCATCTTCGGAACCCGGTAGGGGTGGCCGTTCGGGTCAACGCTTCATCAGGCCCTTGAGCTTCCCGAACATGCCGTTTCCGGGCTTCTCCTCGACCTCGGCCACCTTGTCCTCCATGGAGAAGTCCTGGGGGATGGGCACGGAGGGGTCCAGCTCGATGGCCTTCTTGAAGCAGCCCTTCGCGTTCGCGCGGAAGCCCTTGCGGTGGTAGATCTCGCCCATGATCGCCCACGGTTCCGCGGCCCTCGGGTGCAGGCGCGAGGCACTCTGAAGCGCCTCCACCGCCCGGGTGGACCAGGCGGGATTGGTGGTGCGCAGCTTGCCCAGCAGGAGCCATACGCCGTAGGCATCGTCGGAGTCCGGGTCGAGGCGCACGGCCTGCTCGAGGACCTGGATGGCCTCACCCGTCCGATCCTGGAGCTGGAGGTTCTTGGCCACGCGCAGGAGCTTGCGGGCCTTCGCCAACAGATCCCCTTCGTCCGCATCAGGCACGCCTTCCTCGCCGGCGGCACCCGGGGCCTGCCCGCTGAGGTTCCGGGCACCGGAAGAGATCGGCCGGAAGGGCTCCGTGGGGGTCTGGAGGGGTTTTGGGGATTCCATTTCGATCTTGATGGCGCCCGGATCGGGGACGAAGGCAATGGGCCCCCGGCCAACACCCGGCTCCTCCTCTTCGACGATCTCGATGTGCATGTCCTCCACGGGTGGCAACCCAGGGGTGCCCGCCTGGGGCGCGGGGCTGGAATCCGCGTTCGGCACCGGCTTCAAGGGCTCAACGCTTTCCGGTTTGAGGCTGGGGACCTTGCCGGTGGTCGCCCGCTGCACCTCCGCGCCCGGTTTCGAAGTCGGTTCCACGGGGACGGGATCCGGCTTGCGCGGAATGAGCGTCGGGACCTCCCCCTCGGCCAGGGTGAGGCCGCCGATGGCCCAGAGGGCGAGGACAAGCCGGGAAGCCGGTACGGGCTCCAGACTCGAGGCGCCCAGCAGCGTGTCGAACCCGAGGGGCTCCCCTCCCAGGAAGGAAAGGGCATAGGCCTGCTGGGGGTCGATGGGAAGGTCCGACAGGGTGGAGAGCAATCCAGCGGGGGCTTGCCATTTCCAGCCCTTCTGGGCGCTGATCCATGAAGGGATGGAGTCGGCGTTACTCAGGTTGGTCAGGGCCTGCCACACCAGTTTCCGGTGGTCCAGGGCAATGGGCACACCACCGGCGACATTGGCGGCGGTTGCCCCGTCCTTCCACTCGTACCGCACCACAGGGTGCTCAAGGGCGTTCAGCAGGATGAGGTCATAGAGGTCGGCGAGGTGCTGGTTGCGCTGCTCCGAGGAAAGCAGGCCCCACTGGACAACCTTGTCGCCGAGGCGCTCGTCCCGGGCATCGGACAGGAGCTCCTTCAGAGCGGCGAGATCCAGGACGCCTTGCCTGAGCAGGTAGTTGCCGAACTGCTCCCCCGCGACATCGCTCTGGAGGAAGACCAGCTTTCCATAGCTCCAGAAGAGGCGCCGGCCCCCGTCGTTCTGCTCCAATACCAGCTCCCCGTGGGCGGACCACTGGTAGAGCGCGCCCAGGTGGGCCGGCAGGAATGCGGGCGGTTGCGTCGAGATCACGCGGGTGCGACTCCTCTTGGGTGTGGCCATGAATCTAGCAAGTCCAGGGGAGGAGCGGGCGGGAAATCCGTTGGCCCGGTGAGTTGGAACGGCCTATGCTTTGAAACCGCTCAAACACACGTCATGGCGGGAGAGCCCCATGTTTCAACGACTAGGAAAATTCCAAATCCAACGCGTCCTGGGACAGGGTGCCATGGGCGAAGTGCTGCTCGGCATCGATCCGTCCATCGGCCGTGAGGTCGCGATCAAGACAATCCTTCCCACCGTGCAGGCCGGAGGCGACGCCAAGGAACGCTTCGCCCGGGAAGCCAAGGCCGCCGGGGTCCTGAACCACCCAAACCTCGTCACGATCTATGAATTCGGCGAAGACCAGGGGGTTCTCTACATCGCCATGGAGCTGGTGAAGGGCCACGACTTCGAGGAACTGCTCCGGGAGCAGTCCCTCACGCGGAGCGAGGCCCTGGAGATTCTGGCCCAGGTCTGTGACGGGCTGCAGTACGCCCATACGAACCATATCGTCCACCGCGACATCAAGCCCTCCAATGTGCGGGTCCAGCGGGATGGCAAGCGCCTCCACGCAAAAGTGATGGATTTTGGCGTGGCGCGTGTGGGGAATTCCGACATGACCGCCACCGGCATGGTCATGGGCACCGTGAGCTACATGGCCCCGGAATACATCCGCACCGGCCGGCCCGACCCCCGGAGCGACCTGTTCGCCGTAGGCGTGATGCTTTACGAAGCGCTCTCGGGCCGCAAACCCTTCAGTGGGGACACCACGCCCACGATCCTCTACAAGATCGTCAACGAGCCCCCGGAGCCCCTGGACACCGCCGGGTTGGTCGACATCAGCCCCTCGATCCGGCAGGTCCTGGACAATGCGCTTTGCAAGGATCCCGACCAGCGCTACCAATCCGCAGAGGATCTGGCCCGGGCGCTCCGGTCCGCCAAGGACCCGACCTGGACGGGCCTGGTCGGGGCCCCCGCCACCACCGCCATCCCCGCCGGCGCCCACGGCACCCGGCCCGCGGCACCGGCCGTTCCGGCGACCGCTCCCGCCCTCGTGGCACCCGCGCCGCCCGCCCGTCCCCAACCCGCGAAGTCCGGTTCGGGTGCAGGGCTTTTCCTCGGGTTGGCCGCCGCGGCCATGCTGCTCATCGGCGGCGGTGGCCTCGGCCTCTGGCTAATGCGGGACAAGCTGCCCTTCTTCAATTCCGATGTGGCACCCGCGGCGGGGGCGGCGCCCGCGGAGACTCCTGCGGCCCCGACAGAGCCGGCGCCCAGCCCTACAGCCCCTGCCGAGCCCCCCGCCACCGGCGCGGCTCCCGCAACCCACCTGCCTGCGGCGCCTTCGGGCGCCCGCGCCGTGGAGCCCCGTCCCGCCGAGACCCGCTCGACCACCCGGTCCAGCCAGGAACCCGCCGCAACCCATGGCGCCGAAACGGCGCCGGCCCCCACTCCTTCCAACGACCCCTTCGCCCAGGAAAACCTGCGGAAGCTCAGTGCGCCCGAGCGGTTGGCCCTCAGCAATCAGACCATGAGCGAAGCCACCTCCCTGGCTGATTCGAACCCCACCCGGGCCATCGAGATGCTTCGCCGGGCCATCGCCGCGAACCCCGACAACGAGCGCGCCTATGCATGGCTGCTGGTGGCCCTCTACCGCCAGGAGCGCTTCGCCGAGTTCCAGTCCACCGCGGACATGGCCCGTCGCAACGGCATCAGTTTCCAGCGCATGATGTCCAACGCGCGCTTCCGGAGCGTCATCCAGGATGAGCGCCTCAACCGTCGCTTGCCCGGTGGGCTGCGCGGCGTGAACGAGGACTGATCCCCGGATGGGATCTCCCGCGACGGACCTGGCTGCCCGCCTCGGGTACCGGTTCAAGGACCACGCCCTACTGGCACAAGCCCTGACGCCCCCCTCCAGCGGACTGCCCCGGGACAACCAGCGCCTGGAATTCCTTGGCGACGCCCTGCTCAACGCTGCCGCGGCCCTGCTCATCCACCGGGAGAAGCCCGCGTGGGACGAGGGGGACATGTCCAAGCTGCGCGGGATGCTGGTGTGCACGCGCGCCCTGGAGGCTTGGGCGAAAGATATCGGACTGGGACTTGTGCCGGGCCCCCGCAGTCCGAAGCTCGCCGCCAGCCCCAAGACCATGGCCGATGCCATGGAAGCCCTGCTGGCGGCTGTCTACGAGGATTCCGGCCCAGGGGGCTTCCAGGCGGTGTTGGACATCTGCGAAGCCCGGTTCCTGGCCACCATTCAAGGCGCTCGCCCCGGGGACTGGAAGCGGCAGGACGCCAAGACCGCCCTGCAGGAACGGGCGGCGGTCCTGGGATTCCCCGCGCCCCACTACGCCCTGGTCGAACGCTCCGGGCCTGATCATGCCCCCCGGTTTCGGGTGGAGGCCACGGTGGGCGACCTTCGTGCTTCGGGTCTCGGCACCTCGCGGAAGGCTGCCGAAGTGGAGGCGGCCGGGGCCCTGATGGCACGCATCGGCGAGTAGGCGCGGCCAGCCTGTTTGTTACGGATCCGTCGACTCAGGCTAAGATTCCAAACGGCGACAGCCGCGAAGGAGCCGTGTGAAGGTTTTCCCCACCCTCAACATCCGCCAGGGTTTCGCGGTGCCCGCGCTTGGGGAGGAAGGTAGCGGCGGCCCCGCTTCGCAACCGGCGCTCGATCTGGTCCACCGGCTGCTGGCCAGGGGTGTGAGCCACCTGGGCGTCGTGGACGTGGACGCCGCCCACGGCGCCGGGCATAACCGGCCACTGATCGGACAGATCCTCAAGCTCTGCCGCCATAGCGACCACCCCGTCTGCGTGCAGGTGGCCGGGGGCATCCGGGCCTCGGACCAGGCCCAATTCTTCGTGGACAACGGCGCCGCCTGGCTGGTGGTCGGCACCATCCTCCACAAGTCTCCGATCGTGGTGGAGCAGTTGCTGGCGCGCTTCCAGAAGCACCTCACCGCCGCCATCGACGCGCGGGGCGGGGAAGTGCACAGTTCGGGCTGGACCTCGCCGGTGGGCCTGAGCGCCGAAGCCCTCGCCAAGCGCGTCCAGGGCTACGGCTTCCGCAGGCTGCTCTTCGTGGACCTGCCCGGAGAAACCCTTCCGGGCCTTGCCGACACCCACCCCGCCCCGGATTTCGGCACCGCCAGGCGCCTCGCGGAGGCGACGCGCATGCCGGTCCTGATGGGAGGAAGCATCCGCACCCCCGCGCACCTCGAAAGCGCCCAGGGCATTCCGGGCCTGCAGGGCGTCCTGGTGGACGCACTCCTCTACGAGCAGGAGCACGCCTTCTTCAGGGGCCACGCGTCCCCTTGCGCCTGAGCCCAGGGTGGCCATGCCGGACGCCTCCTTCCTCATCGAGCTCTCCGAGCAGGAAAGGCTCCATTTCCGGAACCTGGCGCTGATCCGACCCCAGATCCCCTCGGAAGCCCAGCTTCAGCTGATCGAAGGACTGGCGCGGAACCTGGCTTCGCCCCGCCTGCTCACCCTGATCTCCCGCACGCCGCACTGGCTGGCCCACGGACCCGTCCTGCAGGCGCTCGCCGAGAACGACCAGACCCCCGAGGCCATCCGCCGGGACCTCGAGCTGGCGGTTTCCCTCTTCGACCAGATGCGGGAGCTGGACCGGGCCCCGGCCCACGAGAAGGAGGAGCGCAGCGAGACCATCAAGGCCGTCTACGCCCAGGTGCGGCCGGATCTCAAGCCCATCGTGAAGGCCCAGGCCAAGGCCATGGCCAAGAACGTCGGCGGCACCGGGTACACCGCCGAATTCCCGCCCCTGCCGGTGGAGGATCCGGACTGGGAGGCCTTGACCCTTCCCCCCGCCCCGCCCGACCACGCCGGCGTTCCGGTTCCCCAGGCCAGGCTGCCCCGGGAGGAACTGTTGGCCCGGGCCCTGACCACCCACCAGGTCGAGGAGCTGCGCGCCTTCCTGGGCGAGGCGGACCTGGAGCTGCGGCAGAGCGCCCTGAGAAACCCCCTCATCAACGAGGAGATCCTGCTGCTGTCCCTGCAGGATTCCCTGATTCCCGAATTCTTTGAGGAAGTCTACGCCGAGGCCCGCTGGTACTTCCGCGAGCCCCCTGCGCGCCGCCATGCGCGAATCCCCGAACTGTCCGGCGGCCCTTTCCCGGAAGCTCTACATCGGGGGGGAACTGCTCGCCCAGCTCCAGCGGAACGAGAAGGACCACCGCAACCTCCGCCGCACGGTGAGCCTCTTCACCCAGCTGGACGAGACCGAATACCAGTTCATCACCTTCTGGGCCAAGCGGGCCACGCCTTCGCTGCTCAGGGTAATCAAGTGGTTCTACGACCGCCTGCAGCGCCGCCGCCTGAGCCAGGCCTCGGGCCTGTCCGCCCAGCCCGAAGGGAAGTGGGCGTCCCTGGAGGAACGGGTCTTCACCGCCAACCAGGCGACGGCGCCGGAGCAGCTCATCGCTTCGCTCATGGACCCGGATCCCAAGGTGTTCACGGTGGTTCTGGAGAACCCGGGGCTCACGCCAAGGGAGCTCCTGGCGGCCATCCCAAGCCTGGACCAGCACCGCGCGGAGCGGCTGGCCGCCCACAATTCCTGGGGGGAGGAGCCGGCGGTGCAGGAGGCCCTGCTCCACAATCCGCACCTCACCGAATACACGGCCCTTCGCCTGCTGCCCAACCTGATCGTGCCCCGGGCCCTCCTGGACCTCCTGCGGGATCCCCGGATCCCGCACCTGGAGCTCAAGCGCCGCGCCCTGGACACACTGCGGGCCCTCTACCAGGGCATGAGCGTCCACGAGCGCATCCTGGTGCTGCGCAACACCGGTGGGGAGCTGATCCGGCACCTCCAGGCCGAAGTGCTTCAGGACGAAGAGACCCTCAGCGCCATGATCAGCGACCGGCAGCTGGATCCCAGCATCCTGCTCCGCCTGGCCCGCAACAAGCAGACGCCCCGGAACGTGCTGGGCCAGATCGCGGCCCACCCGATCCTCATGGCCCACCCGGCCATCATGCAGGAGCTGCTGCTGAACCCGAAGACGCCCCGGGAGGCCGCCATCCGCATCTGGGGCCTGCTTTCGGAAAGCGAGCAGCAGCAGCTGCTCCGCAGCCCGCACCTGCCGACACCCCTCCGCCACCTCGGCGGCTGACCGTCCCGATGCCACTTCTTCCGGAGCTTCCATGCGCCGCTTCCGTCTCCTTCTGCCTTTTGCGGTGACCGTCCTCGCCGCCCAGGGGGCCTCCGAGGTCCAGATCCGGGCCGACCGGTTCCTGAAGCTGGTGAACGCCGGCTACCAGGCTCTCTATAACGTGGAAAGCCGCGCCCAGTGGGACGCCAGCACCGATGTGTCGCCGATCCACGATGCGGGTGCTGAAACCGCCGGCAAGGCCCGGGCGGCCTTCAATGGCAATCCCGCGCTCATCAGCGAGGCCCGGGAGCTCCTGGAACACCGGAAGGACCTGAACGAGATCACGGTCCGGCAGCTGGAACGGGTCCTCATGAACGCCGCCGAAGGCCCCATGACCAACCCGAAGCTGGTGGGCGCCCGCATCGAGGCCGAAACGAAGCAGGCTTCGATCATGAACGGCTTCCAGTTCAAGGTGGACGGGAAGCCCGTCACCGCCAACGACATCGACACCCTCCTGGTCAAGAGCGTGGATCTGGCGGAACGCCGGAAGTGGTGGGAGGCCAGCAAGGAGATCGGCGTGCCCCTTAAGGATGGCCTCGCCAACCTCCGGGATCTCCGGAACGGCGTCGCGAAGGAGCTTGGATACCCGGATTATTTCGCCCTCCAGCTGGCCAAGTACGGCATGACCACCGACGAGATGCTCAGGCTCTGCCGGGACATCCGCCGGGAACTGATGCCCCTCTACCTGGAGCTGCACACGTGGGTGAAGTACGAACTGGCCAAGAAGTACGGCCAGCCCGTCCCCAAGCGCATTCCCGCCCACTGGATCAACAATCGCTGGAGCCAGAACTGGACAGGCTTCGTGGACGGCGTGGACTTCGATCCCTACTTCAAGGACTGGAAGCCCGCGCAGATCGTCACCACCGCCGAGGACTTCTACGTCTCCCTGGGCTTCCCCAAGCTGCCCGCCACCTTCTGGGAACGCAGCGACCTCTACCCGTTGGCCAAGGGTGATCCCCGGAAGAAGAACGCCCACGCCAGCTGCTGGCACCTGGACCTGGACAGCGACATCCGGTCCCTGATGAGCGTGGAGAACAACATGGAGTGGTTCTCCACCACCCACCACGAGCTGGGCCACGGCTACTACTTCATCAGTTATACCAATCCCGGCGTGCCGCCCCTGTTGCGCGACGGCGCTGCGCCCTTCTTCCACGAAGGCGTGGGGGAGCTCATCGCCCTGGCCACCCGCCAGGTGCCCTACCTGAAACACGCCGGCGTGCTGCCCAAGGACGCGAAGCTCGACGAGACCAAGGTGCTCCTCAACGACGCCCTGGAAGTGGCCATCCCCTTCATGTTCTGGGCCTGCGGCACCATGCCCGAGTGGGAGGCGGACTTCTACGCCAAGGAAATGCCGAAGGACGAGATGAACGCCCGCTGGTGGAAGGTCGTGGCCGACCTCCAGGGCGTGGAGCCCCCGAGCCCCCGCAGCGAGGCCTGGTGCGATCCCGCCACCAAGACCCACATCAACGACAATCCCGCCTACTACTACAGCTACGGCCTGGCCACGGTCTTCAAGTTCCAGATGCACGACCACATCGCCCGGAAGATCCTGCATCAGGATCCCCGCAACACGAACTACGCGGGGCACAAGGAGGTGGGCGCCTTCCTGAAGGGCGTGCTCGCCAAGGGCGCCACGGAGGATTGGCGGAAGGTCCTGAAGGACGCCACCGGCGAGGACCTGAGCACCCGCGCCATGGCGGACTACTTCCAGCCGCTCCTGGTGTGGCTCCAGGCGCAGAACAAGGGGCGCCAGAAAGGCTGGTAAGGCTTCCCGCCCTTCGCTACAGCCACCAACGCAGGGCATAGGCGGCCTGCTGCCCGAGCCGGACCCACCAGGGCCGCGACCGCCACTGGGCCAAGGTGACCACCCTGCTTTCGGGCACCTGCTCGAGGAGGGCCTGCTCCAGTTGCTGGGCCAGCCCTTCATGCTGGATCAGCAGGTTCAGCTCCAGGTTGTGGCGGAAGCTGCGGGAATCGAGGTTGGCGCTCCCGATCAGGGACAAGTCGTGGCCCAGCAGCGCGGCCTTCGCGTGGAGGAAGCGGCCGCCCCGTTCCAGGATCTTGGCGCCGGCGCGCAGGAGGGTCCCGTAGCCGGCCCGGCTGGCGGCGAGGGTCAATCGGTTGTCGCTCACCCCCGGCAGGAGGAGGCGCAGGTCCACGCCCCGCCGCGCCGCCCGGCCCAGCAGGCCCCGCAATCGCAAGGTGGGGATGAAGTAGGCGTTGGCGATCCAGAGGCGACCCCGCGCTTCCCGCACCAGCAGTTCGATGTGCCGGCGGATGGCCCCGGTGCCGAAGCGCTGGAGGCTCGTCACCACCTGGACACGGGCCTCGTGGAACCACGCCCCGGGCCAGAAAGGTTGGCCTGGCATCTCCTCGAAGGCTTGTCCGGGGCCCGGCCCCGTCCGCCGCCATACCTTTTGGAAGTCGTCATCCAGATCGCGTACAGAGGGCCCCCGCAGGGCTACGCCCATGTCCAGGTAGGCGGCTTCGGTCAGGCGCAAGTCGTACTCCTCGCCCCAGTTGGCGCTGCCCACCACGGCCTCGACCCCGTCCGCCACCACGAGCTTGCGGTGGTTGCGGCGGTTCCAGACGCTTAACGGCCGCCACAGGCCCACGGGGTGGAAGAGGCGGATCTCGCCCCCGGCCTGCCGCACCTGGTCGATCAAGGACCCCGCGTCGAGGCTGCCCAGGTGGTCCACGACCCCGTGGACGGCCACCCCGCGGCCGCTGGCCTCCTTCAGCAGACTGGCGATCTCCCGCCCCACCGCATCCGGCTTCCAGATGTACATTTCGAAACGCAGGGACTTCCGCGCGCCCCGGATCAGCGCCCGGGTGGCATCCAGGATGTCGCCACCGCCGCGCAGCAGGGCGACCTCATTGCCCTCCCGCAGGGCCATGCCGTGCTGGCTGGAGAAGCTGAGGAGAAAGCGCTGCCAGCCGGGGCCCCCGGCCGGGAGTGGCGGGGAGCTCCTGCCTCGGGACACCTAGAGGTCCCGCAACAGCTCGGCCTTCTTGGTCTGGTACTCGGCCTCGGTGATCAGCCCTTTCCGCCGCATGCGGTCCAGGGCTTCGAGCCGCGCTTCCAGGCTTCTGGGCTCGCTGGCATTGGCCGGAGCGCTGGCTCCCGCGGGCGCTTTGAACTTCTCCATGGCCCCGGCCAGGGCGGCGGCCCGTTCCGCGTCCTTCACGGCATCCTTGAAGATGCTGGCATCCGGGAGGAGCTCCCGGGCTTCGCGGAAAAGGGCGAGGGCCTCCTCGTGCCGGCCCTCCTGGAAGGACAGGACGCCCAGGTTGTGCAGAACCCGGCCCCGGTACTTGGCTTCTCCCTTGGAATCGGCCCGGGCCGACGCCGCGCCGCGCCGCGCGAGCTCCCAGGCACCCTTCCGATCCCCGGAATCGAGGCGCTTGAAGGCCTCCTCCATGCCGTACTGCTTGTCATCGAAATAGGTGACCTTGAGGACTTCGGTCCAGGGCAGGAGCTGCTTCAGCGTGCTGGCCACCGCCTCTTCCCGGAGCTGGCGCCGCATGGGGGCGGCATCGGGAAAGGCGGGCCTGCCCTTGTCGGAACTCACGGAAGCCTTGGGCCGCTCGTCCATCCGCAGGACCTCCAGGACCTTCCCCGTGGCCGGTTCCACCAGTTGCACCCTGGCCCCGTATTCCAGCCGGGTCGTGGCGGTGCGGGTGGTGCTCTTGATCCGGCCATCCCGGTCCTTGTCCTCCTTCACGCCCTCCTCGTGCAAGGCCTCGTCCCGATGCACTTCCACCATGAGGAGCGCCTCCCCGGCGCCGCGGTCCACCACCTGCACCCGACCGGTCCGGGAGAGCGCCGACAGGAGGGCGTCGACGAGTTCCTGGGAGCGGGCTTCCCGCGCCGGGGCGAAGGCCACCCGCTCCAGTCTCACGCCGAGCTCGGGGGGATGCTGGAGGGGCACGTCCACGGTGGGGTTGGCCAGGCGGGACCAGAACTGCGCCATGAGCGGACTGCTCATGGTGATCAGGGCCAGGAGGGCGGCTCGCACGGGAACTCCACGGGTGAGGACGGGTCAAGTATCGGCGACAATGGGCGTTTCGGAGTCCGAGATGCCTCACGCCTACCCCTTCATGCTGACCTGGACCGGGAACACCCTGCAGGAGGGCTATTCCCGCGACGCCGAGGCCACCGCCTCGGGCAAGGTGGCGATCCCTGTGAGCAGTGCCGCCGAGTACGCGGGCACGGCCCACCGCTGGAACCCCGAGGACCTTCTGGGGGCAGCCCTCGCCAACTGCCACATGCTCACCTTCCTGGCCCTGTGCGCCAAGGCGCGGGTGGAAGTCACCCGCTACGAGGACCACGCCGAGTCCATCCTCGACACCATGGATAAGGTGACCTGGGTGGCGGAGATCCACCTCAAGCCCACCATCCGCGTGGCCCGGGGCACCAGCAAGGCCAAGGTGGAGGAGCTCTTCCAGAAGGCCCACAAGTACTGCTTCGTCGCCAACAGCATCAAGTCCAGGGTCGTCATGGCCCCGCTCGTGGTGGAGGCGTGATGAAGGCCGCGCTGGCCGCAGTCGTGGCGGTCCTCGTGGGCTGCCAGAGCCCCGAGGCCACCTATCTCGCCAGGCCCGGTGCCCGGATCGCCCTCGAACTGGTGGACCAGAGCCCGAAACCCGGAGGGCTGGGCCCCGAAGGAGAGGCTGCATACCGGGAAGCCCTCCAGGAGCGGCTCAAACCCCACCTTGTGGCTGCTGGCCCGGATACGCCGCGCCTCGTGGTGGTGGTGACCGGGATGCGAGAGGCGGCCGCGGAGGAGTTCCCGGTGGAGCGCATCGCCCTGGCGGCAGCCACGCGCAGCCCCGTCCTGCTGGCCTTGAGCCTCGGGAGCCTGGATCAGCGGACCCGGGACAAGCTGGACAGCCTGGGCTACCCCATTCGCGTCCCGGACGCCTCCTTCACGCTCCTGGTCCCCGGTGCCCGCTCCCCAGGCGCCGGCCAGATCCTCGACCCGAAGGCCCTGATCCTGGCCCATCCCAGGCTGATGCATGGGGAACGCGGTCCGGCATCGCGGCTCCGCGCTGAAGCCGAGGCCTTCGCCCTCGCCCTCGAGAAGACGCTGCAAGCCACCCATCACTGGCCGGCTCCCGGGCGCTGACCCGGGTGGCAGGAGACGGGAATGCCGGTGGTGGGCCCGCCTGCCACCGCGATATTGTGGCGAGACCTCCTCCCGTTCCCATCCTTGCGTCATGGAGCCCAGGCCCGCCGCCAACCGGCGCAGGGAACGGGTCCCAGGCGAACCCCATGGCCGACCCTGGCACCACACCGACCCCCACGACCGACGCCTACACGGCTTCCCAGGCCTTCGCGTCCCGCCTCCGCGTCGATGCACTGCTCCGGCGCATGGATCTCTCATGGCCTGATCTGACCCGCCCTCCGCAGGACCGTCTCCTCGACCTGATGCTGGACGTGGAAGGGGCGGCCCTCGCCGCGGAGGGACAGAATCCGGCTCTGGCCCTGGCGGCGCGGGATCTGCACCATTGGCTGCAGGGGCTGCACGAATCCGCTCGGGAGCTGAGCACGGAGATGCAGCTCGAGATCGTGGACGCCATCGTCAGGCTGCGCATCGCGGCGGACCTGGGTCCCAAGGCGCCCCCCATCGCGCCCATGCCCAGGATCACCATCCTTGCCCCCATCGGCGGCGTCGACATCCAGCTGGGCCAGGCCTTCCTGGCCGGCTACCAGATCGAGCTGTTCAGCGAACCGGACGACCTGCTCCATTCCGTCCGGGAGGAGCCACCGGATCTGGTGGTGCTGGACCTCGATGCGCCCTTTGGACCCGAGGATCTCCCCGTCTTCCTGGCCCGGCTTCAGGAAGGGCAGGGGCGGTGCCTCCCGGTTTCCTATCTTTCCCTTTACACCGACCTGGAGGCCCGCCTGACGGGCGTCCGGGCATCCGGGGTCGCGTTCTTCGCAAAACCCATGGACCTCCAGGCCCTCCTGGACGCGGTGGACAGGCTTGACCAGCCCCAGTTGCACGAACCCATCCGGGTCCTCGTCGTCGAAGACGACCCACTCACCGCGGCCTTCTGCACCCGGATCCTGGAAGGCGGCGGGATGCGCGTGGCGGTCGTCCGGGACCCGCTGGCGATCATGCAGCCCCTGGTGGAGCACCGGCCGGACGCCCTGCTCATGGATCTCTACATGCCGGACTGCTCTGGCCTGGAACTGGCTGCCGTCATCCGGCAACAGGAGGCCTATGTGGGCCTCCCCATCATTTTCCTGTCCGGAGAACAGCAGTTGGAGCGGCAACTGGAGGCCCTCAGCCTGGGCGCGGAGGACTTCCTGACGAAACCCGTCTCGCCACGGCACCTCCTCTCCATCGTCACCACCCGCGCCACGCGGGGACGGCAATTGCGGAACCTGCTGGTGCGCGACAGCCTCACCGGACTGCTCAACCACGTCCACTTGAAGGACAAGCTGCGCCTCGAAACCGCCCGCGCGGCGCGGGTGGAGGGCCCCCTCAGCTTCGCCATGCTGGACCTCGACCGCTTCAAGCTCGTCAACGACACCTATGGCCATGCCGCCGGAGACCGGGTGCTCAAGAACCTTTCCCGGCTCCTGCAGCAGCGGCTCCGCAAGACGGATGTCATCGGCCGCTGGGGCGGGGAGGAATTCGCCGTGGTGCTGCCCGACACACCGCTCCCCGTGGCCGTCAAGGTGATGGAGGACATCCGCGAGCGCTTCGCCCAGCTGCCCCAGGAGCTGGGGCGGAAGTCCGTGCGCCTGACCCTGAGTTGCGGCGTCGCGGCCTTTCCCCAATTCGACGATGTCC
The DNA here is from genome assembly GCA_016710635.1 of Holophagaceae bacterium. Lineage (GTDB taxonomy): Bacteria > Acidobacteriota > Holophagae > Holophagales > Holophagaceae > JADJVL01. Next base: position 173,740 of record JADJVL010000002.1, read on the forward strand.
CGTCCCTAGTGGATGCCGCGGACCAGGCCCTCTATGCCGCCAAGGGCCTGGGGCGGAACCGCACCTTGGCTTCGGACCGCTGCGACGAGCCTGGATCCGGAATACCGCGGGCGCCTGGACCTTAAGCACCTGATGGCATCCCAGCGCGAAGGGATACCCTGGGGACATGCGCTGCCCCTTCTGTGGCCATCCCGAGGACAAGGTCGTCGACTCCCGCGAAAGCCGCGAGGGCGACGCCATCCGTCGTCGCCGGGAATGCCTCCGCTGCGGGCGCCGATTCACCAGCTACGAGCGGCTGGAGGAAGTCCCCGTCCTGGTGTTGAAGAAGGACGGCCGGCGGGAGCCCTTCGACCCCGCCAAACTGAAGAGGAGCCTGCTGCTGGCCTGCCAGAAACGGCCCGTGCCGCAGCAGCGGCTGGATGAAGTCGTGACGGACATCCAGGCGCGCCTCATGGAGCATCCCGACCGGGAGATCCCCAGCCTCGAGGTCGGCGAGCTGGTGATGCGGAGCCTCAAGGGCCTGGACTCCGTCGCCTACGTCCGCTTCGCCTCCGTCTACCGCGACTTCAAGGATCTTCCTGAATTCGTCGAAGCCCTCGAGGCCCTCATGAAGAAGGACCAGCGGGAGGGCGAAGCCGCGCTCCCCCCGGCGGGGTTCACGCCCCCGCAGGCGCTGCGCGTGGCGCCCTCCCCCAAGTCCGTGGCGGTTCCCTCGGCGCCCCCGCTGTTCCCCGCCGAAAGCGTGGTGCCCCTGCCTTCCCGGAAGCGGCGCTAGGCGTTGGCCGGCCCTTGAGGCCGTTACACTGGTCCCTCGAGGTACCCCGTGGCCGAAGAGTCCTCCGTCCAATCGCCCCTGGTGGACGAATCCCCCAGAATCCCAGAGGTCCTGCCGGTCCTGCCCCTGCGGGACGTGGTGGTTTTTCCCTACGTCATCCTCCCCCTGAGCATCAGCCGTGAGAAGTCCATCCGGGCCGTGGATCAGGCTCTGGTGGAGAACCGGATGATCCTGCTCCTGAGCCAGAAGCAGCAGGAGACGGAAAATCCCGACGCGAACGACCTGCAGCGGGTCGGCACCGCCGCCCTCATCATGCGGGTGCTCAAGCTGCCCGATGGCCGCATCCGCGCCCTGGTGCAGGGCATCCAGCGCGTGCGTGTGGAGTACTTCACCGAGACCGAAGCCATGTTCAAGGCCAAGGTCGAACCCCTGGCGGAGCCCGAAGGCGCCGAAAAGAGCGTGGAAGTGGATGCCCTCCTGCGTACGGTCCGGCAGACCCTTGAAAAGGCGGTTTCCCTCGGGAAGAGCCTGCCCCAGGAGGCGCTGGTCATCGCGTCCAATCTGGAGAGCCCGGGCCGTCTCGCGGATCTCGTGGCCTCCCACCTGGAACTGAAGCCCGGCCAGCTTCAGATGGTGCTCGAGATGGCGGATCCCACCGCCCGGCTCAAGCGCATCCACGAACTGCTGCTCCAGGAGATCGACCTGCTGGAGGTCCAGCAGAAGATCACCATGGAGGCCCGTGGCGAGATGGACAAAAGCCAGCGGGAGTACTACCTCCGGCAGCAGCTCAAGGCCATCCAGCAGGAGCTGGGGGAGGGTTCCGAACTGGCGGAGGAGATCCAGGCCTTCCGGGAGAAGCTCGCCAAGCTGAAAGTGCCCGAGGACGTCATGGTGGAGATCGAGCGGCAGCTGAAGAAGCTCGAGCGCATGCACCCGGACTCCAGCGAGACCGCCGTCACCCGCACCTACCTCGAGTGGATGACCGACCTGCCCTGGGGCCAGACCACCGAGGACAACCTGGACATCGCCGCGGCGAAGAAGGTCCTGGACGACGACCACGATGGCCTGCCCAAGATCAAGGACCGCCTCCTCGAGTTCCTGGCCGTCCGCAAGCTGCGGCCCGAGCAGAAGGGCACCATCCTCTGCTTCGTGGGCCCACCCGGCGTCGGCAAGACCTCGCTGGGCAAGAGCATCGCCCGGGCCTTGGGGCGCAAGTACGCCCGCATCTCCCTGGGCGGCGTGCACGACGAAAGCGAGGTTCGCGGCCACCGCCGCACCTACGTGGGCGCCATGCCGGGCCGCATCGTCCAGGCCATCCACCAGGCCAAGACCATGAATCCCGTGATCATGCTGGACGAGGTGGACAAGATCGGCCGGGACATGCGCGGCGACCCGAGCGCGGCCCTCCTGGAAGTGCTGGATCCGGAGCAGAACAACACCTTCCGGGACCACTACCTGAACGTGCCCCTCGATTTGAGCCAGGTCCTCTTTGTCGCCAACGCCAACGAGCTGGATCCCATCCATCCCGCCTTCCGGGACCGCATGGAGGTCATCTACCTGTCGAGCTACACCCTCGAAGAGAAGCTCGGCATCGCCGAACACCATCTGATCCCTCGCCAGCTCGAGAAGCACGGCATCACCACCAAGCAACTGGTCTTCACCCCTGGCGGATTGAAGGCTCTGGTCACCGGCTACACCCGGGAGGCGGGCCTGCGCCAGCTCGAGCGGGAAATCGGCGCCGTCTGCCGCAAAGTCGCCCGGAAGGTCGCGGAGGGCGAGGCGAAGGGCAAAGTCACCCTCACGGAGAAGAACGTGCCGGATCTCCTGGGGCCCGTGAAGATCCTCCTGGACGAACGCCTCAAGGCCGCCCGGGTGGGCGTCGTCACAGGCCTCGCCTGGACCAGCACCGGCGGGGACGTGCTGTTCGTGGAAGCCCTGTCCATGCCTGGGAAGGGCGGGCTCATCCTCACCGGTCAGTTGGGCGATGTGATGAAGGAGAGCGCCCAGGCCGCCCTCAGCTACATCCGCAGCCGCAGCGAGGCTTTCGAGATCGAGGCGGAGGCCTTCCAGAAGCGGGACCTGCACATCCACTTCCCCGAAGGTGCCATCCCGAAAGACGGCCCGAGCGCCGGCCTCGCCATGGCCACGGCCCTGCTGTCCGTCCTCAAGGGCGTCAAGGTGCGGCATACCTTCGCGATGACCGGCGAGATCGACCTGCGAGGCGACGCCCTCGCCATCGGCGGCCTCAAGGAAAAGAGCCTGGCCGCCCTGCGCGTGGGCGTCTTCGACATCATCATTCCCCACGCCAACCTCAAGGATCTGCACGAGATCGAGCCCGAGGTCCGCAAGAAGCTGAAGTTCCACCCCGTGAAGCATGTGGAGGAGGTCTTCGAACTGGCCCTCGAAGGCTGGGTGCGCCCCGAGAAGCGTAAGAGAAAGGCCGCCTCCAAGAAGAAGCCATGACCCCCCAGGCCCAGCCGCCACCGGAAATCCGCTTCCTTCTGGCCCCGGCGTATCGGCCCTGGGAGGACTTGCCTGCTCCCACCTGGGCCCAAACCCCATCAGGGCCGAAGTGCCGCCGCCAAAGCTTGGGACATCCCGCTTCGAGATCCACATCGAGACACGACGGCATTGGGTTGGTCCTTTCGCAGACGCGTTGATATGGTTTGGCTTAAACCTCGCGGCCAAGGGGCGCGTGGCGCCGGGTTCCACGTGGAACAACGGCCAGGGGACTTCCCACTTTCAATGGACGGAATCCAGGCCCACTGTGGGAAAATGAGGGTTCAGGTTCTTTCGACAGCGAGGTTCGATGGCGCTCCTGGGCGGCCTTCTCGACAAGTTCAGGCAGGGGTTGAAGCGCACCCAGGACGTGGTGCTGCGGCCCCTGGGCCACCTCCTGCATCTGAAGCGGTTGGACGAAGGGCAACTCCAGGAGATGGAGGATCTGCTTCTGCAGGCGGACCTCGGGGTCCACGCCGTGGACCGCCTCATGGCGCGCCTCCGCCACGAACTGAAGCGGTCCGGCGAGGTGGACCCCAAAGCCATCCTCCGGGAAGAGCTTCTGAAGCTGGTCCAGGGCCACGAGGCCCGCCCCTTCACGCCTTCGGGCACCCAGGTGCTCCTGCTGGTGGGCGTGAACGGCGTTGGCAAGACCACGACGCTCGGGAAGTTGGCTTCTAGGCTAAAGGGTCAGGGTGGCGACGTGCTCATCGTCGCCGGCGACACCTTCCGAGCCGCCGCCATCGATCAGTTGGAGCAGTGGGGGGTGCGCGCCGGCGTTGAGGTCGTGCGCAACCAGATGGGCGGCGACCCCGCCGCCATCGCCTTCGACGGCGCCTCCCGCGCCCGGGCCCGGGAAATCCCGTGGGTGCTCATCGATACCGCCGGCCGCCTGCACACCAAGGACCACCTCATGAAAGAGCTGGACAAGATCCGGCGCGCCCTTCAGAAGGTGATCCCCGAGGCTCCCCACCGCGTCCTCCTGGTCCTCGACGCCACCACGGGCCAGAACGGCCTGAAGCAGGCCGAGATCTTCAGCCAGGTCGCGGGGGTGACCGACCTGGTCCTCACGAAGCTCGATGGCAGCGCCAAGGGCGGCGTCGTGGTGCCCATCCTGGAGAAGCTCCGGTTGCCCATCGCCTTCGTGGGGGTCGGCGAAGGGCTTGATGACTTGATCCCCTTCAATGCCGAGGCCTTCGTGGAAGGGCTGCTCGATGCCTGAACTCGATGCCGCCCTGGCCTGGGAACTCGCCACCGGAGGGCCTTGGCCGAAACCGGACGCCCTCCAGGGCGACCAGGCCTTCATGGCGCTGGCGCTCCAGGAGGCGTTGAAGGGCGTGGGCCTTTCCAATCCGAACCCCCCAGTGGGCTGTGTGCTGGTAAAGGCTGGGCGGGTGCTTGGAAAGGGTGTCCACACCCAGGCAGGGGAGGCGCACGGCGAGATCATGGCCCTGAGGGACGCCGCGAGCCGGGGCGAGGACCCCGAAGGCTCGACCGCCTACGTGACCCTGGAGCCCTGCTGCTATCACGGGAAGACGCCGCCCTGCACGGACGCCCTCATCAAGGCGAAGGTGCGTCGGGTCGTGGTGGGCGTCAGGGACCCGAATCCCCGGGTGGACGGAGGCGGCGTGGCCATCCTGGCGGCCCATGGCATCGAGGTGGTTGAAAATGTCCTTTGGGGGGAGTGCGCGCGCTTTCATGCGCCCTTCTTCAAGACCATCCGTACCGGCATGCCCTGGGTGTCCCTGAAGCTGGCCTTGGGGGCGGATGGGTCCCTCGGGGAACCCGGCGGCCGCATGGAAGTCACGCCCCCCGCCATTCAGTCCCTGGCCCATGCCCTGCGCCGGGCCAGCCAGGCCATCGTGGTGGGGCACGGCACGGTGGCAACGGATGACCCGGAACTCAGCGATCGCTGGCCGCTGCCCGCGCCCCCCCATCGGCGCTTCCTGCGCGTGGTCCTGGACAGCCGCGCGGAGCTGGCCCCGGATCGGCGCGTGTGGGCGCCCGTGGAAGGCCAACCCGTCCTCAGAGCGGTGCTTGGCGATCCTCCGGCGCTGCCCGGCGTGGAAGACCTTCATCTGCCCCCCGCTGAACAGGGCCAGGGATGCAGCCTGCGACACCTGTTGCACGAGCTGGCCAGCCGTGGCGTGGATCGGGTGCTGGTGGAGGGCGGTCCCAGGCTCGCCCAGGCCTTCATGCACCAGCGTCTCGTGGACGAATTCCACGAGTTCCGTTCGGATCGGCCCGCCGGAGGCCCGCCGGTGGCGCTGCTGCCCCCTAAATCCTGGAAGATGCTCACCCAGGGCACCTGGCCTGGGGGCGCGTGGCGGATCTGGCGGGAGCCTTTTGGCACGTCTATTGAAAACGGAACACATTGACTTCAGTGAAAGGTTTCCAATGTCCGTGCCCTTGATGGCCCAGTTGCGGGGATGGTTTGTGGCGGCTGCGGCCGCTTTGCTGGTGGGCTGCGTGGGTGGCGGCACCGTCACTGTGGGCCCGAGCGGCGGAGATCCCCAGGCGGGCTACAGCCGGGTCACCATCCAGGCCCAGTACGAAAAGCGCCTCCTGACCACCGCCGGCTTCCAGGGAACCTCCCTCCGGCCGGCGCGCTACCAGTTCATCGAGATCCGCCAAGCCAGCAACGACAGTCTGCTCTGGAGCGATTTCGCCGACAGTCAGGGCCGGGTGATCGTGGACGTCACCAACGGCAGCCGGATCTACGCCCGGGCCGTGGCCTCCTTCCAGGTCCCGAACACTGCCGGAGGCGGGTTCTTTCAGCGGGGCAGCGTGATCAACGCCCACCCGCCCGCGTCCAACCTCACCGGCGACCAGCAGGTCAGCTACTACTCCGGTTCCCAGGACTGGGCCGTGAGCAGCGACGCGATCACGGTAAACAGCAGTGGCACCCTCACCGTCACCGCGAATGCCTCCAACCGCATCGCTGGCGCCTTCAACATCTCCGAACAGATGCTGGCCCTGGGCCTCAAGGTGCGGGACCTCGAGCCCGCGCTCCGCTTGCCGAACCTCCACTGCTACTGGACCACCAGTTCGAACCCTGGCGACCAGGACCGCAGCTATCCGCGGGTTCTGACCTTCAGCAACGGCAGCGTGGCCAAGCTCTCCTCCACGAACCGGGCCATCTTCACCACCGCGGCCTTCGGCCTCGAAGGTGGCGGGGCCTTCACCGAATCCGACGAGTGGGACGACGGCGCCCTCCTGGAATCCTTCAGCCACCTCCTCTTCGCGGACGCCTCCCTGAAGGAGGACGGCAGCAGCCTCCTCAGCCTCCTGCGCCGGGACAATGACGATGTCTTCGCCTCCCGGTTCCGGCAGAGCGAGAGCACCCTGGCCTTCCAGACGGGCTTTGCCGACTTCCTGGCCGGTGCCGTCCAGGGGAACGCCCTGCTCCTTGACAGCTACCGGGACGGCAACGGCGACCTGCAGGTGGATGCCTTCGATCTGACCCGCCACGACCAGATCTCCAGCGGGGAGCGTTCTGAGTTCAACCGAGGCTCCGTGGCCATCACCCTGTGGGGGATCTGGAAGAACGCCCTGGGGGGAGGCTCGACGGGGCTGTCGACCCTGTGGTCCGCCGCCCGCTCCAATGCGGCCCTGGCGGACGGGACCGGGGAGTACAACGGCGCGACGCTTGGCTGCTACCCAAGCTATCTAACCGGCGTTAAGTCTCGTAATATCAGTGCTTGGCCCGGCGTGACCCTTGAGCTGGGCAAGGAGAACATCTCCGAACCGACCCCCGCCTATTTCGCCGGAACGGCCCTCTGGCAGACCCAGCCCCAACTCCCATTCACGGTCAATGGCTCCGTCCAGACCTATGCCGCAAGCCAGAACCGCTACTACGACCGCAACCAGTCCCAGGCCTGGCGTTTCAACCAGATCAGCACCGGGAACCGGACGATCACGGTGAACCCCACCGGCGGCCAGGATCTCTGGGTGGAACTGATCGGCCCCGGCGGCGTCTGGGGGAGCAGCACCGCCGGGACTCCGGCCACCCGAACCTTCACGGTGAACAGTTTGGCTCCAGGGGTCTATGCCGTCCGGGTCCGGGCCGGCAACACCAGCGCCACCACCAACGCCAGCTATTCCCTGATGGTCCAGTAGGTCAGCCGCCACCCACCAGCCGTACCACCTCCAGGCGGTCACCGTCCTTCAGGGCCGTGACCGCCTGCTCGCTCCGGCGCACCACCACGCCATTCAGTTCCACGGCGCTGCCGAAGGCCGGCAGACCGAGCCAGAGGCTGAGCTCAGCCACCGTCGCCAATTCAGGCGCTTCCCGCCCTTCGCCGTTGATCCAAAGCCGCATGGACCCTCAGCCTCGGGGTGCCGCAGCTTCGAAGCCCCGCTCAAGGTCCGCAAGCAGGTCCGGTTCGTCCTCGATGCCGACGGAGAGCCGCAGCAGCCCGTCCGTGATGCCCAGGCGCTGCTTGACCTCCGGGGCCGTCCGCAGGTGGCTCATGGAAGCGGGATGCTGGATGAGGCTCTCGACCCCCCCCAAGGACACGCCCCGGGTGATGATCTGCAGGGCCTCGCAGAAGCGCCGTCCAGCCTCAAGTCCGCCTTGAAGCTCAAAGCTCAGCATGGCCCCAAACCCGTCCTGCATCTGGGCTGCGGCGACCTCGTGTCCCGGATGGGTCGGCAGCCCGGGGTAGTCCACCCGGCTCACGGACCCCTGCCAGGTCAGCCACTGGGCGAGGCTCTGGGCATTGTCCGCGGCTCTCCGCATGCGGAGGGGCAGGGTCTTCAGGCCTCGGTGCAGTAGCCAGGCCGCCATGGGGTCCGCGGTGGGGCCCAGCACCTTGGCCACCTGCCAACAGGCGCTCACATGCGCATCGCTCCCGACGATGATGCCGGCGGTCAGGTCTGAATGGCCACCCAGGTACTTCGTCGCGCTGGAGACGCTGAAATCGAAACCGAGCTCCAGGGGCCTGGTGAAGACGGGACTGGCAAAAGTGTTGTCTGCAACCGTCTTGATTCCACGGCTTTTACCCATAGCAGCGATGGCCGCAAGGTCCGTGATTGCCAGGGTGGGATTCGAGGGTGTCTCCACCCACAGCATGGCTGTTCCGGGACGCAGGGCCGCCTCCCATTCACCCAGGTCCAGGGTGTCCCGGATCCAGCTGACCGAGAGCCCTCGGGAAGCCTCCCAGCGACGGAAAAGCTGCTCGGTCCCGAGATAGATCGCCGCCGGGGCCACCACGTGGGCACTGGTGGGAAGATGGGCTTCCAGGAGCGTGGCAAAGGCTGACATGCCCGAACTGGTCACCAGGGCGCGGTCTCCGCCTTCAAGCCGTGCAACCACTTCCTCCACCTCGGAGAAGTTGGGATTGCCCCAGCGGGTGTAGAAGTTCGGGGGTTCGATGCTGGCGGCGAACTCGGCGCCCTCGGCGTTTTCCTTCAGCTCGAAGACCGCCGTCTGGAAGATCGGGGTGGTGACGGCCCGGGTGGGATTGTGCCGTTTCCCCCCGTGAATGGCTGTGGTCGTCGGTCCCCAGGCTGGTCCGGTCATGTCAGGCTCCCGCGGGCCAGGATAGCCCAGCCCCCCGCTCCCGTGGGCAAAGGGTCCAGGAAATCAACGCTTCCAGAAGACGATTCCAAGGGCTCCCACCGTCAGGAGCAGCAGGAAGACCCAGCGCCAGGTCGTGGGCCCGGGGTCGATGGTCTCCCCCTTGAGGGCATCCGGATCCTCCAGGGCGGCCCGGGTGAGCTCATCTTCAGGGGTGAGGCTCGGCAGGTCTGGCTCGGGGACGAGGGGTTCGCTGATCTGCCCGAAATAGATCTGGCGGAAAGAGTCCCGAGAAGGGGGCCGTGCCTCGAGACCTTCGGGTTCCTCCGGCGCGGGTTCATTCGGCTGCGATGGCATCGATCACCTCGTTCACGCGTTGCGGGTTCATCCTGCCCTGTCCGGCCTTCATCACCTGGCCGACCAGGAAACCCCGAAGCTTTGGGTTTCCGGCCTTCCACTGGGCCAGGGGTTCAGGATGGACCGCGAAGACCTCCCGGACCAGCCTCTCGATGGCGCCGAGGTCCGAAACCTGGGCCAGGCCCTGCTCCTCCACGAAGCGGGCCGGGGATTCGGTCCCGGCGAGTAGGGCGGGGAAGACCACCTCCTTGGCCGTACTGAGGTTGAGTGTCCCGACCTCCACCAGGCGGATGAGCTCCGCCAGCGCAGGGACCCCCAGGCCCAGGCCCGACAGCGTTGTTCCGCGCTCGTTCAGAGCGCGGCTGACCTCGCCCAGCAGCCAGTTCGCGGCCTGCTTGCCGTTCCCGCAACCCAGCGCCAGGGCCTCGAAGAAGTCCGCGAAGGCGGGATTCTGCAACAGCATCCCGGCCTCGTAGTCCGTCAAGCCATGCTGGGCGGCGAGGCGGCGCTGCCGGTCCCAGGGCAGCTCGGGCATGGCCGCCAGGGCCTCGGCTCGGTCCCCGGGGGCCAGCGTCAACAGGGGCAGGTCCGGCTCGGGGAAGAACCGGTAGTCCATGGCGGCTTCCTTGGTCCGCTGGGACCAGGTCTGGGCCTTCTCCGCATCCCAGCCACGCGTCTCCTGGAGGATGGCGCCCCCCGACTCCAGAATCTGGATGTGGCGGCCGATCTCATGGTCCAGGGCCTGGCGCACGTGGCGGAAGGAGTTCAGGTTCTTCACCTCCACCCGGCTGCCAAGGGTCATGGTCCCCGCCGGCCGCACGGACACGTTGGCATCGCAGCGGAAGGAGCCTTCCTCCATGTTCCCGTCGCAGATGCCCAAAAAGGTCACGAGGCGATGCAGGGCCTTGAGGTAGTCCGACGCCTCCTGGGGGGAGCGCAGGTCCGGGGCCCCCACGACTTCCAGCAGCGGCACGCCGGCCCGGTTCAGGTCCACGAGGCTGTGCGCATCGGACCGGTCGTGGTGGCTCTTGCCGGCGTCCTCCTCCAGGTGGGCGCGTTCGATGCGGATAGGGATCGGCCCTTCCCGGCCGCGGACGGCGGAATCACTGGGGATTTCGAGGTGGCCGCCTTCCACGAGGGCGACCGGCCCCTGGGTGATCTGGTAGCCCTTCGGGAGGTCCGGGTAGAAATACTGCTTGCGGTAGAACCGGCTCTCCTCCCGGATCTCTGCTCCGAGGGCCAGGCCCAGCTGGATCGCCATCCGAACCGCCGCCCCATTCAGGACGGGCAGGGCACCGGGCAGTCCCAGGCAGACCGGGCAGGTCAGGGTGTTGGGCGGCGCGCCGAAGACATTGGCGCAGCCGCAGAACATCTTGCTGCAGGTCAGCAGCTGGACGTGAACCTCCAGGCCGATGACCGCTTCAAATCCAGGCTTCATGCAGAGGCTCCGCGTCCAGTCTACTTGCCCAGGCAGAAGCCGCTGAAGACCTCGTCCAGGCTGCTCTCGGCGCGGTCCTCACCTGTGAGCCGAGCCAACAGTCCCCACATGCCCTGGAGGGTGGAGGCCGGCAACTCGGGTGGACAGCCGGGCCCCAGGTCCAGGAGGGCCTGAAGCGAGCCGCCGAGGTCGTCCAGGAGCCGGCGCTGCCGGGCCGTGGCCAGGGCGCCCAGGCAGGCCTCCGGGGCCAGGCCACCCAGGAACCGGGTCCGCAGGTGGGTCGCGAGGCCCGCGAGATCTCCCAGGGTCGCGGAAATACGGAGGCCGCAACCGGGGGCCTGGTCTGAAAAGGTGCGGATCTCCTGCACCTTGGCGGCGAAGGGGGCCAGCCGCTCCTGGATCCCGGGCTCGGGACCGGCATCGGTGGCCGGCACGAGGTGCAGGATCAGATCGGCCCGTTCCAGGACCGCTTCGACCCGGGCCACGCCCAACCGCTCGACGGGATCCTCGGTGTGCCTCAGGCCGGCGGTGTCGAAGAGCAGCAGGGGCAGCCCCGCCCATTCCACACGCACCTCCAGGACGTCCCGAGTGGTACCCGGCACGTCCGTCACGATGGCCCGGTCTTCTCCGGCCAGGGCGTTGAACAGGGTGCTCTTGCCCGCGTTGGGCCGCCCGACCAGGGCGATCCGGATGCCGTCCCTCAACCAGTGGGCCGCGGCGCTCCGCCGTTGTTCCATGTGGAACAGTGCCTGAAGACTCTGGAGATCTCCTTTCATTTCAAGGAGATCCAGGTCCAGGTGTTCTTCTTCGCCATAGTCCACGACGGCCTCCGCGCGGGCCAGCCAGGGGGCGATGCGGGCGCGGACATCCCGGATCCAGGCCGGAAGCCCGCCGGCCCGGGCCTGGGCCTCGCGCAGTTGGGTGTCGGTGCCCGCGGACACCAGATCCCGGAGCGCTTCGGCCTCCAGCAGGTTTTGTTTGCCGTTCAGCAGGGCCCGCCGGGTGAATTCTCCGGGTTCGGCCAACCGGACCCCCAGGGTGCCGAGGTGCTCCAGGAACCGCTGGACCAGGAGCGGGTTGCCGTGGAGCTGGAACTCCACCAGGTCCTCGCCGGTATAGCTGTCGGGGGCCGGGAAGTGGAGCACCAGGGCCCGCTCCCGGTACCCGGACCAGCCGAGGCGACGCAATTCCGCCCGGCGCGGTGCGGGCAGTTCAAGGAGCGGCGCGAGCCGCCGGGAAAGGCGTTCGCCAGAGACCCGGACGATCGCGATGGCGCTGGGCAGCAGGGGCGTGGCCGGTGCGCAGATCGGATCGCCGGCCATCGCCACCCTCCCGGCCTCAGTCCTGACGGCTCACCTTCACGGCCTTGAAGTGGCCGACGCCTTCGCTTTCGGAGGCGAGGCCGGGCTCCCGGGCGATGAGAAGGTGGATCCAGCGGCGTTCTCGCGGGCTCATGGGGCCAAAGACATAGCTGCCCCGCTCCCGGGCGCCCTGGGCGGCGAACCCCGCCATGGCCTTCAGTTCCTTCATGCGGAAAAGGCGGACGCCGCTGGCGTCCAGGTAGACCGCCTTGTCCTCGTCACGCTCCCCCTGAACTTCGTGCAGGAGGAACTGCAGGGCATCGAGGGCCTGTCCCTTGTTCGCGGCCAGCCAAGAGGCGTCGGCGCCCTCCACGACCAGACGGTTGGGAAAGAGCTCCTCGTCGCCAGAGGCTTCGAAGCGGGTCTCGACGGCAAGACCGAGCCGGGCGCACCACTCCTGGGCCAGGGCGGGGAGCTGTTCAAGGGGGACGGCGCGTCGGGCCATGGTCACACCACCACGGGAAGAGGCTGGTGGTTCCGGCGGACCCACCAGGTCTGGAGAAGGCCAATGAGGTTGAACATCAGATAGTACAGGGCCAGGCCGGCGGGGCTCTGGGCGAAGAAGAAGACCATCATCGCCGGCATGAGCACCATCATCATCTTCCGCTGCTGGGGGTCGCCCATGGGCGGTGCCAGGGCGCTCTGGGCCACCATGCTGGCCCCCAGGAGCACGGGGAGGACGTAGAACGGGTCCTTGGCGCTCAGATCGTGGATCCAGAGGGCGAAGGGGGCCTGCCGCAACTCGAAGACGTTCGTCAGCATGGACCAGAGGGCGAGGAAGACCGGCATCTGCAGCAGCATGGGCAGGCAGCCGCCCATGGGGTTGTGGCCATTCTTCTTGTAGAAGGCCATCAACTCCTTCTGCATCTCGGCCTTCTTGGCCATGTCGTTGCCGAACTTCTCGTACTTGGCCTGCAGGGCCTTCTGGTGGGGTTCGAGGTCCTTCATGCGGAGCTGGCTGACCACCATCTTGGTGTTCAGGGGCCAGAGGGCCAGCCGCAGCACCACGGTGAAGATCAGGATCGCCCAGCCCCAGTTCCCGACCGCCCGGTGAATGGCGCGGAGGACCCAGAACAGGAATTTGGCCACGGAGCCGAAGAAGCCGAAATCCTGGACCCGGGTGAAGGCGGGGCCGAAGGCTGAAAGGAATTCGGGCTGCTTGGGACCGAGGTAGAGGCGGGCGGAGGCCTTCCCTTGTTCGGTCCTGAGCAGGAAACCCTCTCCGCTGCGCTCCGCGGCCCGGGGCAGGTCCCAGAGGGCCGCGAAATAGTGGGCCCGCTGGCTGGAGGCGGCCTTTTCCAGGCCCGCGTCCATGCCCACCTTCACGTTCGCCGGGGGCAGCTCCTTGCGCTTGGCCCCGACGAAACTGAAGAACGGGTCCTTGATCATGTCCATCCACACCACAGCCTTGATGCCCTGATCGTCGAGGCTGAAGACCCGGCCCATGTGGTTGACCTCCTTCTCGTCCTTGGGGAAGGGGAGGAGGCGCAGGGCTATAGGCTGTTTTGATTCTAGTTGAACAAGAACATTGTGGCCGTCGAGTCGATATTCGAGCCGGTCTCCCGCCGCGTTCTGGAAGCGCACGACGGGGCGTTCCCCCGCTTCGAGGATTTCGGCCCCGTCAAAGACCGCCCCGGCGACGCCGCCGATGCCAGGAAAGGGCCTGGAGGTGTCTTCCTTGGCCTTGTCGTCCCGAACGGTCTCATTGAAGAAACGGGTCCCGTCCGTTACCCATTCGGCCTGGAGCAGGGTGCCGTCCTGGGGCTTGAAGGTGAGCTTCAGCTCGCGGTTCGCAAGGATGACGGGTGCCAGTTGGGACGGGGGCGGCACGGCGGTGGCAGGCGCCGAAGGCGTGGACTCCCGGGCGGGAGTGTGGGCTGCTTCCGGGGCCTTGACGGCACTGGAAGTCGCCGGACCCTCCGCCTTCGCCGATGCCGATGCTGGCGCTGTGGCCGGCGCCGGGGCCGGTTTCGGGGGGTAGAGCTTGTTCATGAGCAGCGCGTTCCCGCCAAGGAGCGCCGCGCTGAGGATGACGAAGATGAGGAGGTTGCGGTTGTTCATGTGTCAGGCCAGGAAACAAGAAAAGGCCAGCTTCAGCTGGCCTTCGATTTCGGCGTAGGAGATGTCGCGCACGCGGGCACCTTTAGCGGGCCTGATCCAAACAAGGGGGAAGCCCTCCGGTTGCGCGGCGGCGACGGTCGCCTGGGCCTTCAGGGCCGCAAGCCACGCCATCCGGGCCTGTCGCCGAAACCTGTTCCGTTCGGTAGCGGAACCGGTCTTGCGCGGGGTCGTCGCCAGAAGCAGGGGTTGATCCGCGCCGGGGTGGCGCCAGATCCTCACGTCGAGCCCCGTGCCGCCCGCCGGGAGAGGTCGGGGAGGGCGTCCCGTGACAGCGTGGTCGGACTGGCGCACGGTTCGGAACCGGCCGCCAATCTGCATGCCGCGGTCCGGGCCGCGCTCAGAGCGCGAGGACGTGGCGGCCCTTGGCGCGGCGACGCTTGAGCACGAGGCGGCCATTCTTCGTCTTCATGCGGCTGAGGAAGCCGTGGGTCTTCGCGCGGCGGCGGTTGTTGGGCTGGAAAGTGCGCTTCATGGTCCACCTCTTGGGCCGCGACTCCGGGTTGGCGGGGGCGCGGGCGAACCTTCGAATCTACCAGCGGTTAGGGGCTTTCTCAAGAGAAATGGAGCATTGGCCACGGCGGACATCGGCGGGGTGCTAGCCTGATCCTTCCCCGCCCCGCCCGGTTACCGGAACCCCTTCGCCCTACAGACGCGAACGAGGCCAGGCGGTCGTTCCCTTGACACCCAACGCATGCGACGCCATCCCCATGAACACGCTTTCCGAAGACGCAGCCTCCCTCTGGGACACCCTCCGCGCCTGCCTGGCCGAGCGCCTGTCTGAGCCCAGCTTCAAGGAGTGGATCGAACCCTGCGAGGCCCAGAAGCAGGAGGACGGGACGCTCTGGATCCAGGTGCCAAGCCTGTCGGCCAAGGTCTGGGTGGAACAGCAGTTGGCGGAGGAGTTCAACGACGCCCTGCAGCACACCGGGCTGGGCGCCCTGCGCCTGGCTTTCACCGTGGCTGATGGCCCCAAGCCCGCGAAGGCGCCGGACCGGGCCGGGAGCCCCGCGCCCAAGCGCGACGGGGTACCTCCTTCCGCCTTCCCGCCCTTGTTCCACCGCTTCACCCTCGACCGTTTCGTGGTAGGGCCCGGATCCCAGCTCGCCTTTGCCGCCGCGCGGGCCGTGGTCGACAACCACGGGCAACGGAACGCCAGCTTCAACATGAACCCCTTGTTCATTTACGGTGGCGCGGGCCTCGGCAAGACCCACCTCATGATCGGCATCGGCAAGGCCCTCCAGACCCGGCATCCCGAGCTGGCCATCTGCTACCTGAAGGTCGACTCCTTCTTCCACGAGCTCACCACGGCCATCAAGGCGCGGAACACCGAGCCCCTGCGCCGGAAGTACCAGGCCTACGACATGCTGCTCCTCGACGACGTGCAGACGCTGCGCAGCATGGAACGCACCCAGGAGGAGATCTTCTACATCCTCGAACACCTCCTTCAGCACGGTAAGCAGATCGTCATCACCTCCGACAACCCGCCGCAGCGGCTCGAGGGCCTGCACGAGCGCCTCATCACCCGCTGCAAGTGGGGGCTCACCGCCGACATCCAGCCCCCGGACTACGAGACGCGCATCGCCATTCTCAAAAAGAAGTTGGAGGACGAGGCCTACCGCGACATGCCGACGGTGCCGGAGGACGTGCTGCAGTTCGTCGCCCACCGCGCCAAGGGCAGCGTCCGGGACCTGGAAGGCCTGCTCACGCGTGTCGTGTTCCAGGCGAGCTTCCTGGGCATACCCCCGAGCCTCGAAGTGGCCCAGAGCGCCTTCCAGGGCTCCAGCGGCCAGGAGGCCCAGGCGGCGATACCCCTGGACCGCATCTACCGGGTCACCGCGGAGACCTTCAACCTCTCCTACGCCGACCTGATGAAGAAGCGCTCCCGCCAGCAAGGCATCCTCCTCCCCCGCCAGGTCGCCATGTTCCTCGCCCGGGAGCTCACCGCCGCCTCTTTCGGGGAGATCGGCAAGTCCTTCGGAAACATGCACCACAGCACTGTGATGAACGCCATCGACAGCATCAAGACGCGCATGGGCCGGGATCCGGATTTCCACAAGACGGTGCACGCCCTGCTCAACAGCATCCAGTGATGGATCACGGCTTAAGCGCGCGCTCCACACTTTCCGCAACAGGCCAGTCCACACCGCCGTTCCCGGCCCAGATGAAGCACGGTCCCCGACGCGGCCTCCTCACCCTCCCGGAGGCTTTCCACACCCTGCCCAACGGGGCTGTGACGCGGTACCATCAAGGATTAAGTCCGATTTCCACCGACAGGAACCCCCATCAGCATCATCAGGGTGAGTCATGAATTTTCAAATTCAGGTCTCCAAAGAACGGCTTGACCGCAGCCTGGGGATCCTCAAGCACGCCCTCGACCGGCGGGTCACGCTTCCGATCCTCCAGCACGTGCTGCTGGAAGCCGACGGCAAGGAGATGATCCTCAAGGCCACGGACATGGAGCTCGCCTTCGAGGCGACCCTGCCCGTCGAGGGCCAGGGACACCGCACTGTCGCGATTCCCGGGAAGAAGTTCATCGAAACGGTGAAGGCGTACCCCGATGGCATCCTGACCATGGAGTGGCCGGAGAACAGCAACCGGCTCTGGCTGCGCGCGAAGGGCTTCAACACCGAGCACAACCTCCAGCCCGGCGAGGGCTTTCCAGAATTGCCTTCGCCTTCGCCCAGCCTTCCCAAGGTAAAGCTCTCCGTCGCCCTGATCCGCAAGGCCATCCAGCTCGGCGCCCTGGCCGCCAGCCGCGATGCGACGAAACCGACCCTTTCCGCCGTCCTGCTCCACCTCAGCAAGCGCTTCCTGCGCCTGGTGTCCACGGACGGCTTCCGCCTGGCGGTTGTGGAGCTGCCCGTCGAAACCGGGCTCACCGAGGACGTGCGCCTCATCGTTCCCCGCCGGGCGCTGGACCTGATCCCCGCCGCCGTGTCCGAGGATGGCGAGGTCCAGCTCTCCTGGGACGCCACCACGCTCTACGTGGAACACCCTGGCCTGAAGTTCTCCGCCCGCCTCGTCACCGGGAACTACCCCGCCTACGAGAAGGTGCTGCCCAGCGAGCTGCCCAAGCGGGTGGTCCTGGACCGGGAGGACTTCCTCCGCACCCTGCGCATCGTCGGGCTCAAGAAGGACGACTACAACAAGAACGTCCGCCTCTTCTTCGAGTTCCCGAACCTGAAAGTCGTCTTCCAGCACCCTGACGAGGGCGTGAACCAGGGCACCCTGAGCTTCACCGGCGAGGAATCGCCCTTCGAGCTTGCCTTCAACATCGACTACCTCACCGAACTGCTGGAGCGGCTGCCCGGCGACGAGGTCGAATACCAGTTCAAGGATGAAGTGGGGCAGGGCATCTTCATGAGCCCGAGCCTCGAGGACGCCACCTTCCGCTACATCCTGATGCCCGTCCGATTTGCGAGTCCCGCCGCGGTCTGATCCACGATCCGGCGGCTGTTCCTGTGCCCGGCCGCCCGTTCCGGCGTCCATTCCTGTTGCTTGAAAGTTGTGTGTATTGATGACTGAAGAAGCCCTCGCACCCCGCGTCCAAGAAGCCAAGTCCGACTACACCGCAGAAAACATCACCGTCCTGCGCGACCTCGAAGCGGTCCGCAAGCGCCCGGGAATGTACATCGGCGACACCGACGACGGCAGCGGCCTGCACCACATGGTCTACGAGGTCGTGGACAACTCCATCGACGAGGCCCTGGCGGGCTACTGCAGCCGCATCGACGTGATCCTCCACGCCGACGGCTCCTGCTCCGTGGAGGACAACGGCCGCGGCATCCCCGTGGACATCCACAAGGAGGAGGGCCGCAGCGCCGCCGAAGTGATCATGACGGTGCTCCACGCCGGCGGAAAATTCGATAACACCTCGACGGAAGGGAAGAACGCCTACAAGGTCTCCGGCGGCCTGCATGGCGTGGGCGTCTCCTGCGTGAACGCCCTGTCCAGCAAGCTCTGGCTCACGGTCTGGAAGGACGGCACCGAGTACGCCATGACCTTCAGCCAGGGCAAGGCGGACAAGCCCCTCGCCCCGGTCGGCAAGACGACGCGGCGCGGCACGAAGGTCCGCTTCATGCCCGACACGGAAGTCTTCAACAATGTCCTGGACTTCAGCTTCGAGACCCTCAGCCAGCGCCTGCGCGAGCTGAGCTACCTCAACAAGGGCGTGCACATCCGCATCACGGACGAGCGCAGCGGCGACACCCACGATTTCATGAACGCCGGCGGCATCGACGCCTTCGTGGAACACCTGAACCGCAACAAGGTCGTGCTCCACAAGCCCCCGATCCACATCGAGGACACCAAGAACGACACCACCGTCGAGGTCAGCCTCCAGTGGAACGATTCCTACCAGGAGACCCTCTACTGCTTCACCAACAACATCCGCAACCGGGACGGCGGCGCCCACCTGGAAGGCTTCCGGGCGGCCATGACGCGGGTCATCAACACCTACGCCGAGGCCAACAACCTCCTCAAGAGCGCCAAGGTCTCCCTCACCGGCGAGGACGTTCGCGAAGGCCTGACGGCGGTTCTCAGCGCCAAGGTGCCGGACCCCAAGTTCAGCAGCCAGACCAAGGACAAGCTGGTCTCCAGCGAGGTCAAGGGCATCGTCCAGACCATCGTCTACGAGCGGCTCACGAGCTTCTTCGAGGAGAACCCCCGGGAGGCGCGGGCCATCCTGGAAAAGGCCATCGACGCCGCCCGGGCCCGGGAAGCCGCCCGCAAGGCCCGCGACCTGACCCGGCGCAAGGGCGCCCTCGACGGGGGCGGCCTGCCGGGGAAGCTGGCGGACTGCCAGGAAAAGGACCCTGCCCTTTCGGAGATCTACCTGGTCGAGGGCGACAGCGCCGGCGGCAGCGCCAAGCAGGGACGGAACCGCGCCAATCAGGCCATCCTGCCCCTGAAGGGCAAGGTGCTGAACGTCGAGAAGGCCCGCTTCGACAAGATCCTGGGCCACAGCGAGCTGCGGATGCTGATCCAGGCCCTTGGCACCGGCATCGGGCCCGACGAGTTCAAGGTGGCCAACCTGCGGTACCACAAGATCGTGCTCATGACGGACGCCGATGTGGACGGCTCCCACATCCGCACCCTGCTCCTGACCTTCTTCTACCGGCAGATGCCCGAGATCGTGGAGCGCGGCCACCTCTACATCGCCCAGCCCCCGCTCTACAAGGTGAAGAAGGGCAAGACCGAGAAGTACATCAAGGACGAGCGGGCCCTGGAAGAGTTCCTGTTCCAGAAGGCCCTCGACGGCTGGAGCCTGACCCTCCCCAGCGGCACCGAGATCAAGGGTGCGGCCCTGGTCCGCGAACTCAAGAAGTGGGGCGAGGTCCAGCAGCTCTACGCCAAGCTGGACCGCCGCGGCTACGCGCGCCCCCTCGTGGACGCCCTGATCGCTGAAGGGCTGCTGGACGCGGACCGCTTTGAGAGCGCGGAGCAACTGGGCGCTCTCGGCGCCACCCTCGCCAAGGCCAAGCTGGGCACCACGGAGGTCGAGACCACCGAGGCCTTCGAGCTCGAAGGCGAGGTGCTGCCCGCCACCCATCGCCTGCGCCTCACCCGCATGCACCTGAACCGCCCCATCACCCTGTGGATCGACACCCAGGTCTCCCACTGGGGAGAATTCCGCCGCCTGCGGGCCCTCCATGAGGATCTGGCCCAGTTCCAGGGGGGCGACCTGAAGCTGCGTCGCCTCAAGGAGGTCAAGGAGGCGAAGGGCCCGAAGGACGAGGAAGAAGACGCCGCGGAAAGCGTGCGGCTCAGCAAGGACATGACCTTCCAGACGCCGGAAGCCCTTCTCGAGATGGTGCTGGCGGACGGCCAGCGGGGGCTTCAGATCCAGCGCTACAAGGGTCTGGGCGAGATGAACCCCGAGCAGCTCTGGGAGACCACCATGGACCCCGAGCGGCGGACCTTCCTGCAGGTGCGGGTGGACGACGCGGTCGAGGCCGACGAGATGTTCACCATCCTCATGGGCGATGCGGTGGAACCCCGCCGCCGATTCATCGAGGCCAACGCTCTTCTTGCTGAAAATATTGATACATAGCGTTCCACCACCCAACCAGCGCGCGGAACGTTCCACGTAGAACATCGGAAGACGCATGACCCGCATCGAACCCATCGAAATCGAAAAAGAAATGCGCAAGTCCTACCTGGACTACGCCATGAGCGTCATCGTCGGCCGGGCCCTGCCCGACGTCCGCGATGGCCTGAAGCCCGTGCACCGCCGCGTCCTCTTCGCCATGAAGCAGGCCAGCAACGAGTGGAACCGGGCCTACAAGAAGTCCGCCCGCACCGTCGGCGACGTGATCGGCAAATACCATCCCCACGGCGACGTGGCGGTCTACGACACCATGGTGCGCATGGCGCAGCCCTTCTCCATGCGCCACATGCTGGTGGACGGGCAGGGCAACTTCGGGTCCATCGATGGCGACCGCCCCGCCGCCATGCGCTACACCGAAGCCCGCCTCTCCAGGCTGGGCTCCGAGATGATGTCGGACCTCGACCAGGAGACCGTGGATTTCGGGCCCAACTACGACGGCTCGGAAGAGGAACCCCTCGTCCTGCCCACGAAGGTCCCGAACCTCCTCATCAACGGCTCCCAGGGCATCGCCGTGGGCATGGCCACCAGCATCCCGCCCCACAATCTGCGGGAGTGCTGCGCCGCGCTCGTAGCCCTCATCGACGACCCCTCCATGAACCTGGAAGCCCTGATGGCGCACATCCAGGCGCCGGACTTCCCCGGGGGCGGCATCATGCTGGGCACCGAGGGTGTCCTCGAGGCCTACCGGACGGGCCGCGGCCGTTGCGTGGTGCGGGCCAAGGTGCACGTGGAGCAGATCAAGCGGGCCGGGGACCGGGAGCAACTGGTCTTCACGGAGCTGCCCTACCAGGTGAACAAGGCCACCCTCACGGAAAAGATCGCCGAGCTCGTGCGCGAGAAGAAGATCGACGGCATCAGCGACCTGCGGGACGAGAGCGACCGGGAAGGCATCCGCCTCGTGGTGGAGCTGAAGAAGGGCGAAGCCAGCGACATCGTGCTGAACCAGCTCTACCAGCAGACCCAGGTCCAGAACTCCTTCCCCATCACCATGCTGACCATCGTCAATGGCCAGCCGCGCATCTGCACCCTCAAGGAGGTCCTCCAGGAGTTCATCGGGTTCCGCCGGGAGGTGGTCACCCGCCGGACCATGTTCCAGCTCCGGAAGGCGGAGGAGCGCCACCACATCCTGATGGGCCTGAAGATCGCCCTGGACCACCTGGATGCGGTCATCAAGCTCATCCGCGCCGCCAAGACCCCCGACGAAGCCAAGGCCGGGCTCATGGAGGGCCGCTTCGCGACCGCCGCCGAGCTGAAGAAGGACCCCAGCCTGAAGCTCAGCGCCCTGCAGGCCCAGGCCATCCTGGACATGCGCCTCCAGCGCCTGACGGGCCTGGAGCGGGACAAGATCCTGGAGGAAGTGGCCGAGATCGAAAAGACTATCAAGCGCCTCAAGGCCATCCTCGCCGACGAGACCCTGCTCCTCAGGATCATCAAGGACGAGCTCACGGAAATGAGCGTCCTGTTCGGCGACGACCGCCGCACGGAGATCACCGGCTACTCGGGCCAGATTCGCATGGAGGACGTGGTCCCCGACGACCCGATGGTGGTCACCATGT
Organism: Holophagaceae bacterium; assembly: GCA_016710635.1. Taxonomy (GTDB): domain Bacteria; phylum Acidobacteriota; class Holophagae; order Holophagales; family Holophagaceae; genus JADJVL01. The sequence continues at coordinate 195,477 of JADJVL010000002.1, forward strand.
CCAAGACCGGCTACATCAAGCGCACGGACCTCCAGGCCTACCGCAAGCAGCGCCGCGGTGGCCGGGGCAAGCTGGGCATGAAGACCAAGGACGACGATTTCGTCGAGCAGCTCTTCATGACCAAGGCCCACGACACCCTCATGGCCTTCACGGATCGTGGCTATGTCTATGCGTTGAAAGTATACGACTTGCCCGAGGCGGCAGCCAACACCCGGGGCAAGCACGTCAAGAACCTCATCAGCCTCAAGGACGGCGAAAACGTCGTCACCCTCATGGCCATCCGGGAGTTCCCGGAGGGCGAGAACCTGGTCTTCAGCACCACGGATGGCACGGTGAAGCGCACCAGCCTGGCGGCCTACACCAACATCCGTTCGAACGGGCTCATCGCCCTCAACATCGACGACGGCAACGCCCTGGTGGCGGTGCGCCGCTCCACGGGCAACCAGCAGATCATCCTCGCCACGGCCCAGGGCAAGGCCATCCGTTTCAACGAGGAGGACATCCGCGCCACGGGCCGCGCCACCACCGGCGTGCGGGGCATGCGCCTCAGCGGCGGCGACCACATCGTGGACATGGAAGTGGCCGACCCCCTGCCGGACCTGCCGGAAGGCGTCGTGCCCGACGAGAGCACCGCCGACCACGGCATGCTCCTCACGGTCACCGAGAAGGGCTACGGCAAGCGCAGCCTCCTCCAGGACTACCGGCTCCAGGGCCGGGGTGGCACCGGCGTCATCAACATCCGGGCCGGCGTACGCAACGGGCCGGTGGTGGGCTTCAAGCTCGTCAAGCCCGGCGAGGGCTGCCTCCTCATCAGCCAGGAGGGCATGGTCATCAAGTTCCTCATCGACGAGGTCCGGAAGACCGGCCGCGCCGCCCAGGGGGTGAAGCTCCTCAACCTCGGCTCCGACCAGGACAAGGTCGTCGGCATCGCCAAGATCGACGGCGCCGCCATGGCCCTGGACGAGGAGGACGACCTTGTGATGGACGCGGAACTCGCGACCCCGGGCCCCGACGAGAGCGGCGAGCAGGCCAAGCTGGACATCTGACGACAAGGGCCGCGAAAGCGGCCCTTGCCTTAGAGGTACGGAGTCCAGTCCCCGTCCGGAAGCTCCACGGCCTCCCGCTCGAGGCGCAGGAGGCGCTCTTCGGGAAACACATAGGCCCAGGCGGCGTAGGTGTGGCCGCTGTCGAGCAGGACCGGCACCAAGCGCCGGGCGAAGAGCTCCTCGGCGACGCCCTCCAGGGGGTCCAGGTTTTCGAGGGCCCAGGCCAGTTCCCCGGGATCCTCATACCCGATGAATTCGCCCAGCACCCAGCCCGGACCCGGCGGCAGGGCTGCGGGTATGGCGCCGGCCACCAGCGCCGGAAAGCCCGCCTCCGGAAGGTGGAAGAGGCGCCCCGGCGCGAAGGCCCGGGTCAGGCCCTGGGGGTTGGTGCGCTGCAGCCACCCGTGGCGGGAACCGCCTTCGCGCAGACTGCCGTAGACGAAGAGGCCGTCGGGTTCCATCAGGGCACCGCCAGGCTCACGACAAAGAGCCCCCGCTGAATGTCGCTCCCGAGCATCAGCGGCTGTCCGGGGAACTTGTAGACCCCCCAGCAGCCCTCGTAATCCGGTCCGGTGAAGGGGCTGGTGTCGCGGTTGGCGAGGATGACGGGCTGGTCGAGGTTGCTGATGTCCGCCACCACGAGGCCCATGGCGTAGTGGCTGAGGTAGGCGCGGTTGCCCTCGATCTGGACATTGTGGGGGGTGCCGTTGCCTAGTCGAATGCTCCCACGCGGGGTGGGCGGGTTGCTGCCATTGAGGCTCCAGAGCCTGGCGGGAACACCCTTCGGGACTTCCTCGGTGGTCGCCACGAAGGAGCCGTCACCGCTGGGCCAGATGTTGTGGGCGAAATGGCCCGGCGTGGTGCTCCAGCGCAGCAGCAGCGCGGGCTGGCGGGGATCCGCCACGCTCCAGATCGAGTAGGCGCTGTCGTAGCCTTCGGCCACGTAGCAGCGGCCGTTGCGGGCGGTCATGTCGTGGACGAAGTGGTTCTGGTTGAAGGTGGTGACGTAGGCCGGATTCTCGGGATCCCCTTTGAGGTCCCAGATCTCGATGGAGCCGCTGCCGGCGGACCCGAAGGGCTCCTCGTCGTGGGGCAGGGGGCGGCCGCCGGGCGCCGGCAGGTTCGAGTAGCGCTGGAGGTAGAGCAGGCCCGTGGCCGGATCGATGTCCAGGGTGTGGGCGTTCAGCTGGCCATCCCGGGGCGTGAAGCTGCGGACAAAGCGGACAGCGGCGGGCAGGCCGCCGAGATCGATGACCATGACGCCGCCACGGACGTTCGTCTGTTCCGCGGACACATAGGCGTAGTGGCCGTGGACCCGCATCTCCCGCCAGTAGATCCCGGGCTGCGGCGTGTTGGTGGGCCCGTCCAGCTCCTCCACGACCCGGGGCGCCGCGGGATCCCGCAGGTCCACCACGAGCACGCCCTTGGCGGTCCCCATGAGGGCGTAGCGGGCGCCGTCGGGGGCGGTGTAGCCCCAACAGCCGCCGACGCCGTCCCGGGTCACCTGAGCCAGCAGGGTCGTGCCGAAATTAGTGGAAGGCTGGCTGGAGGGCGTGGCGGTCGTCGAAGGAGAGGACCCGCCGCAGGCCGTAAGGGCGAGCAGGGCGGCGAGGGGCAAGAGCAACCTGTGGATCCGGGTCATGCCATCCAGCTTCGGGCCGTGGCCGGGGAACCGCCAGGGCCTTCCTCGCCTGCGCCGGGCGGCCTCACTCCGGGATGGGGAACTTCGAGGCCAGTTGGAAGACCTCGGCCTGGATCGTCGCGAGCCGGGCTTCGTCCTCCCGGGCTTCCAGGGCCTGGTGGATCCAGGCGGCGACCGTGGCCATCTCGGCCTCCTTCATCCCCCGGGAGGTCAGGGCCGGCGTGCCCAGGCGGATGCCGCTGGGCTTGAGAGGAGGATTCGGGTCGAAGGGGATGCCGTTCTTGTTGGTGGTGATGCCGGCCTTGTCCAGGGCCTTCTCGGCCTCGCTGCCCAGGATGCCCTTCTGGAAGACGTCCACGAGCATGAGGTGGTTGTCCGTGCCGCCGCTCACGATGCGCCAGCCGTGCTCGGCGAGGGCCGCCGCCAGGGCCTGGGCATTGGCCACGACCTGGCCGCTGTAGGCCTTGAAGCCGGGTTGCAGGGCCTCGCCGAAGGCCACGGCTTTGGCGGCGATGACGTGCATCAGGGGACCGCCCTGCACGCCCGGGAAGACCGCCCGGTCGAGGTCCTTGGCGAACTTCTCCTTGCAGAGGATGAGGCCGCCCCGGGGACCCCGCAGGGTCTTGTGGGTGGTGGTGGTGGTGAAGTCGGCGTAGGGCACGGGGCTCGGATGGTGGCCCGTGGCCACGAGTCCGGCGAAGTGGGCCATGTCCACCATGAGGAGGGCGCCCACCTCGTCGGCGATCTCCCGGAAGAGGGGGAAGTCGAAGGTGCGCGGATAGGCCGAGGCCCCGGCGACGATCATGCGAGGCTTGTGCTCCCGGGCCAGGGCGCGGACCTCGTCCATGTCCACCCGCTCGTCCTCGCGGCGCACGTGGTAGCCCTTGAAGTGGTAGAGGATGCCGCTGCTGTTCAGGGGGTGGCCGTGGGTGAGGTGGCCGCCGTGGGCCAGGTCCAGGCCCAGCACCGTGTCGCCGGGCTTCAGCATGGCGAAGTAGACCGCCATGTTGGCCTGGGCGCCGCTGTGGGGCTGGACATTCGCGTGTTCGGCGCCGAACAGTTCCTTCGCCCGGTCCCGGGCCAGGTTCTCGACGGTGTCCGCGTTGATGCAGCCGCCGTAGTAGCGGCGGCCGGGATAGCCTTCGGCGTACTTGTTCGTGAAATGGGAGCCCATGGCCTGCATCACCGCCAGCGAGGCGTAGTTCTCGGAGGCGATCAGCTCCAGGTGGTGGCGCTGCCTTCCGATCTCCTGCTGCAGCGCGTGGAAGACCGGCGCGTCGGCGTTCTGCAAAGCCTCGTACATGGGCACCTCTGCAGGGAATTGTGCCACGCCGCGGGGCTCCCGCCTTCGCGTTAGAGTCATGCGCAGAGGCCCTTTCGTTCCATGTGGAACCCGCGCATCGTGTCGCCCCTTCCCGCCCTGCTCCTGGGCGCGGGGGTCCTGCGGGCCCAGGCCGCCGATCCCGTCCGGCACGCCCTCCCGGCCTTCCGCATCACCACGAGCCAGGAGGGCCTGCCCCAGAATTCCATCATGTCCCTCGACCGGGATCCGGCGGGGCGCATCTGGACCGGCACCCAGGACGGTGCCGCGGTCTTCAACGGCCAGCGTTGGCGCATCCACAACATGCCCGACCGGAGCCGTTCGAACTTCCTGCGCCGGGTGACCGTGGACGGCGCGGGCGACCCTTGGGCCGCGCGCCAGGACGGCGGTCTGGCGCGCTTCCGGAACGGCGCCTGGGAACGGGTCCCCGAGGCGGGCGAAGGCCGGATGAACGACGTGCTGGCCCAGGGCCGGGAAGTCTTCGCGGCGACCCCGGACGCGGGCCTGCGGCATTTCGACGGCGGGGCCTGGCGGAATGTCCGGGTGGCCGACGGCCTGCCTTCGGATCGCGTCCTCTGCCTGGCGCGGGATGGGACCGGCCGCATCCTGGCGGGAACCGGCGGAGGGCTCGCCGTCTTCGAAGCAGGCCGCTGGCGCCGGGACGAGGGCCTGCCGGCGGTGGCCGTGGGCTGCCTGTGGGGCGACCTGGCGGGCACCGCCCGGGGACTTTTCCGCCGCACCGCGGAAGGCTGGAAGGAGGTCCCCCTGCCCGCGGAGTTGAGGGCCCAGCGGATCAACGCGGCCGTCCGCACCCGGACCCGGGAAGGCCGGGAGGTCCTGTGGGTGGGCTTCGACAACGCGGGGCTGGCGAGCTTCGAAGAAGGGCAGTGGCGCAGCTTCGGCCCAGCCCAGGGCCTGCCCAGCGGCACCGTGTGGTCCCTGCTCCCGGTGGAAGGGGCCGACGGCACCCGCGCGCTGCTGGTGGGCACCGACGGCGGTCTCGCCACGCTGGAGTTCGGCCTCTGGCGCAGCTTCGGCAGGGCGTCGGGGCTGGCGGACCCGTCCGTGTACGGGCTTTGCCTTACGGAGGGCCCAGGCCTGCCCCGCACCTTGTGGGTGAGCACCCGCAGCGGCGGCGTCGCGGAATTCCAGGGGGGTCGCTGGAAGCAGCACGGCACCCGGGAGGGTCTGCCGACGCCCACGGTCTTTGCCCTTCTGGAGTGGCCGGAGGCGGGCGGTCGTCGCGTGCTGCTGGCGGGAACCCAAGGGCACGGGATCTGGCGCTACGACGGCCGGCGCTGGAGCGCCTTTCCTGCGCCCGAGGGGCTGGCGAAGAACGGCGTCCGAGTGTTGAAGCGCGATGCGGATGCCCAGGGTGCGCCCAGGCTCTGGGCCATCAGCGGCGACTCCGGCGTCTGGTGCCTGGAGGGGGGGCGGTGGACGCACCTCGGCGTGAAGGAAGGCCTGCCCACCGAGCACTGCCACGCCCTCGCCTGGACCACCGGCGGCCGGGAGACCTGGATCGGGACAGAGAACGGGGGCCTCGTCCGGATGCGGAAGGGGCAGGTCCAGACCTTTTCCACCGCCAGCGGCTTCCCCAATAACACGGTGATGTCCCTGCTTCCCCTTAAGATCGGCGACCGGGAGTGGCTGCTGGCCGGTACGGAAGGCGCCGGGCTCGTCTACGCGGACCCTTCGGTGGATCCACCGCGCTGGCAGGTCCTTGGCGAAGACGCGGAAGGCGGACTGCCGAACAACACGGTCTACCAACTGCAAGGGGACGCCCAAGGCCGGATCTATGCCTTCACGAACCGTGGCGTCGCCCGGCTGACCCCCCAAGTCCAGGCGGACCGCTTGGCCTTCGCCGTGGAGACCTTTGGCGCCGAAGCGGGCCTGCCAAGCCTGGAATTCAACGGCGGCGCCTCCATGCAGGACGCCCAGGGCCGCATCTGGGGTGGGAGCGTGGGGGGCGCCGTGGTCTTCGACCCGAAGGAGGAGGTGGCCCCGCCGCCGCCGGCCCGGATCAGCCTTGAGGCCTTCACGGTGAACGGTGCGGCCCGCCCGCCCGAACCCGCGTCCCGCTTTACCTACCGGGAACGCAACCTCGCCTTCACCTTCGCCCTGCCGGCCCTGCCCCAGGGCGCAGCGCTCCGCTTCCGGACCCAGCTGGAGGGCCTGGAGGAGAAAGCGGGCCCCTGGAGCCTGGAGCCCCGGCGGGAGTTCCCGGGCCTGCATGCCGGCGCCTACGCCCTGAGGGTGGAGGCCGTGGATGGCTACGGGCGCGTGGTGGCCCCCGCCCGCTGGCGCTTCGAAGTCCTGCCGGCGCCCTGGCGGACCCCGTGGGCCTACGGCCTCTACGCGCTCATCCTTGGGGGCGGGGCCTGGCTTGTGGTCCGCGCCCGCCTCAAGCACCTGGAGAAGGTGAACGCGGAGCTGGAGGGCAAGGTCCGGGAGCGCACCCGGGAAGTGGAAGCCCAGCGCAACCAGATTGCCGCCCTCATGCAAAGCGCGCCCCGGGCCCAGCGGGACCTGGCCAGCTGGGCCCAGGAGATGGCCATGGACCTGTGCCAGAGCCTCCAGGCCCAGCACATCGGCCTGGTGACCGTGGCGGGCGACCTGGTCCGGCCCCTGGGGGACAGCTCCTTCGCGATCCCCTCCCTGGAGCAGCTCCAGAAGTCCTTCTTTACCGAGCCCCAGCGGGAGCGGCGGCGGGAGCGCCAGAACGTTGCGACGGACCGGCGGCTGGAACAGGTCATCCCCGTGCGGGGCTCGGCGGGGGAGATCCTGGGCGGGCTGGTGGTCCGGGGCCACTTCGGCTGGGGGGACGCCGAGCGCAAGCTGGTGGGCAGTTTCGCCTCCCAGCTGGGCTCCATGCTGGAGTTGCAGCAGGCGCGGAAGGCCCTGCACCAGGCCCGGGACCTCCAGGCCAAGACCCGGGAGGCCATGCTGGCGAAGGGCGTCGAGCCCCTGCAGCTGTGCCCCACGTGCGGCCGCTGCTATGGCGCCGCAGAAACGGTCTGCCCCCAGGACGGGGCCGAACTGGGGGCGCCGCGCCTCATTCCCCGGCTGATCCAGGACCGCTACGAGCTGCGGCGGGTGCTGGGGGAAGGCGGCATGGGCCTCGTCTTCGAAGCCCAGGACCTGCGCCTGGACCGGGAGGTGGCCCTCAAGCTCATCAAGCCCGAACTCTACAACATGCCGGAGATCCGGGGCCGCTTCCAGCAGGAGGCCCTGGCCCTGGCCCGCATCCACCACCCTGGCGTCATCGCCATCTACGACTCCGGCGAGCTGGAGGACGGTTCGGCCTTCCTGGTGATGGAGCTGCTGCGGGGCCAGAACCTCGGGGACCTCATGCGCCGCTACGGGGCCGGCACGCCCCGCCAGGTGGCCCGCCTCCTGCGCCAGGGCGCCGCGGCCCTGGGCTCGGCCCACCGGGCGGGCCTCCTGCACCGGGACATCAAGCCGGAGAACTTCTTCCTCATCCCCGGCGAGGAGGGTTTCCAGACCAAGCTCCTGGATTTCGGCCTGGCCAAGACCTTTGGCGCCGAGGACGGCCTCACCCGCACGGGCATGGTGGTGGGCACACCCAACTACATGAGTCCCGACCAGCTCAAGGGCATGACCCTGGACGCCCGCAGCGACCTCTACGCCTTCGCCACCGTGGCCTTCGAGGCCCTCACCGGGCATCGCCTCGTCCAGCCCACGGCCCTGGCGGACGTCTTCGTGGCCATCACCCAGGGCGACTTCCCGCCGCCGTCCCAGTACGTGCCCGGCCTGCCGGACCTGGTGGACCTGGCCTTCAAGGTGGCCCTGGCCACGGACCGGGAGGGGCGGCCGATGGACGTGGAGGCCTGGGTCGGCGCCTTCACCGATACCCTGGCGAGGATCGAAGGGGACCGGGCGGGCTGGCCGGATCTGCTGACGGGCAGGGACGGCGCGCGGTTGTCCACGGATCCCACTTCCCTGGGCCAGGCCTCCAGCACGGGAAAGCAGGGCCTGCCCACGCCGGACGCCAACACACGGCCCAATCCCTCCCCGGAGGGCTGAAGTCGGACCTGCCAGGCCGTTCCGGCACAAGCGGCCCTAGTGGATCGTCCCGGACAGCACGGGCCGCTCCACAACGGCCGCTAGAATGTAGGCATGTCCGACGCCTTCCTACCTCCCTCAGACGCCGCCGAACTGGAGCGCTTCGAGCATCCCCTGGCCAGCCGCTACGCCTCCAAGGCCATGGTGCGCCTGCTTTCGCCCCTCTACCGCCAGCGGGTCTGGCGGCGGCTCTGGATCGCCCTGGCGGAGAGCGAGCGGGAGCAGGGCCTGCCCATCACCGAAACCCAGCTCGCCGAGATGCGGGCCACCGAGGACGCCGTCGACCTGGAGGCGATCCTCGCCCACGAAGGGCGGCTGCGCCACGACGTCATGGCGGCCATCCACGCCTGGGGCGATCAGGCCCCGGCCGCCCGGCCCATCATCCACCTCGGCGCCACCAGCTGCTTCGTCACCGATAACGGCGACCTGCTGATCTGCCACGAGGCCCTGAAGCTCCTCCGCCGCCGCCTGCAGGGCGTCATCGCTTCCCTGGCCTCCTTCGCCGGCCAGTGGCAGGACCAGCCCTGCCTGGGCTTCACCCACTTCCAGCCCGCCCAGCCCACCACCGTGGGCAAGCGCGCCACCCTCTGGATCCAGGACCTGCTCCTGGACCTGACGGACCTGGATCATGTGCTGGCCACGACGCCCACCCGCGGCGTGAAGGGCACCACGGGCACCCAGGCCTCCTTCCTCGAGCTCTTCGAAGGGGACGGCGCCAAGGTGGACGCCCTGGAGGCCCGCTTCTGCGAGAAGGTGGGCCTGCCGGCCATTCCCGTGAGCGGGCAGACCGCCACGCGGAAACTGGAGGACCGCATCGGCGCCGTGCTTTGCGGCCTCGCCGCCAGCGCCTCCAAGTTCGCCTGCGACCTGCGTCTGCTCCAGCACCTGAAGGAGGTCGAGGAGCCCTTCGAGAAGCAGCAGATCGGTTCCAGCGCCATGCCTTACAAGCGCAATCCCATGCGGTCCGAGCGCATCAACAGCCTGGCCCGCTTCGTCCTAGGCCTCATGCCCAGCAGCTACCAGACCAGCGCCACCCAGTGGATGGAGCGCACCCTGGACGACAGCGCCCACCGGCGCCTGACCATCTCCCAGGGCCTCCTGGCGGTGGACGCCATCCTGGTGCTCTACCAGAACGTGGCGTCGGGCCTGGTGGTCTATCCGCGGATGATCGAGGCGCGGCTGCAGCAGGAGCTGCCCTTCATGGCCGCCGAGGTGCTCCTCATGGAGGCCGTGAAGCGGGGCGGCGACCGCCAGGACCTCCACGAGCGCTTCCGCGTCGCCTCCCTCGAAGCCGGCCGCCGCATCAAGCAGGAGGGCCGACCCAACGAGCTGCTCGCGCTGCTCGCGGAGGATCCCGCCTGGGCCATGACCGAAGCCGAGCTGACGGCCCTGCTGGATTCAAAGCGCTTCACGGGCCGGGCCGGGGACCAGGTGCGAGCCTTCCTGGCGAAGGATGTCGCGGCGGCCCTGGCGGGACACGCCGCCGCCGAGGCCGAAGGCGTGCGGGTTTGAAGTTTCATTCGAACGGATTGGAAGGAATGCGATGTTGAAACTTGCCGTCATCGGCGCCCAGGCCCTCCTGGGACGCGAACTCATCGGGGGTCTCGAGCCCCAGGACTGCTCCGTGCTGCCCTTGGCGACGGGGACCCTGACCCGGGAAGAAGAGGAGGGCGACCTGGTGATGTTCGCGCCCATCCCTTCCCTGCTCGAGGGCCTGGACGCGGTGATCCTCGTGGACACGCCCCAGGACCCCGACCTGCTGGCCACCTTCCCGGGCCGCATCCTGGATCTGCGGGAGGAGGCAGACCCCAAGACCGCCGGGGATCCCATGCCCCTCGCCGGGCTCTGGCCGCCCACGGTGCTGCGCTTCCGGGGCCGCCCGGCCCTGGAGCAGGTGCTCGCCATGCTCCCCACCCTGATTTCAGGCATCGGCGCCATCTCCGGCACCCACCTGCGTTCCGTGGCCTGGCTCGGGGACAAGGGTGTCGAGGGGTTGTTGAAGCAGACCCGGGAAGTGATGAGCGGCGAGGATCCGGACACCGCCGCCCTGGGCTACCGCGCGGCCTTTGAAGTGGTGCCCCAGGCGCCCCGGGGGAACCTCATCGAAGTTCGCACGCCCACCTTCCACGGCGACCTGCTCATCCTCAGCCTCCAGGCCGCCGAAGGGCAGATCCTGGCCCTCAAGGAGGCCCCGGGCAGCGTGGCCTGGACCGACACGCCCCCCAGCTCCCGGGACGTCGCGGTAAACAGCAACCTGCAGGCCCACATCAGCCTCGCCGAAGGCGCCAAGAGCGCGCTCCTGACCCTGGGCTACGACCCCATCCTGTGGGGCGTGCTGCGGCCGACCCTGAGGCTGCTGGGGCTCTGAGGGGATGCCGAAGAAGCTCGACGACCACCAGGACCGCGGGGACTTCTTCAAGTCCTTGGGCGCCCTCTTTGGCGGCTTCGTGGCGGAGCAGCTGGAGGAGGCGGTCACCAAGATCAGCCCCAAGCTGCTGAGGCCGCCGGGGGCCCTGGACGAGTTCGCCTTCCTGACCGCCTGCACCCGCTGCGACAAGTGCATCGAGGCCTGTCCCCAGGACAGCCTGCTGAAGGCGGGGCCCAGCGCGGGGCTGGGGCTCAACACGCCCTACCTCGAGCCCCGGGACGTGCCTTGCTATCTCTGCACTGAGCTGCCCTGCATCACCGCCTGCCCCGACGGTGCCCTCGTGTGGCCCAGGCGGACCCTGAAGGGCGGCGAGGCGGTGGAAGGCCCCCGCGCGGTGAAGATCGGGACCGCGCGGGTGAAGACCGAGCTCTGCATGACCTACGGGACCGAGGCCCAGCCCGCCCAGGCCTGCCGGACCTGCGTGGACCGCTGCCCCTATCCCGGCCTCGCCATCCGCATCGGGGACGCGGAGGACGGCGCCATTCCCCATCCCGAAGTGATCGCGGACGTCTGCACGGGCTGTGGCCTGTGCGTCTTCGGCTGCCCCACCCCCGAACCGGCGATCGTCGTGGACAAGGCCTGAGAACCATTCATTGCGCGGATAGCCGCGCCGGTGCTACGTTTGCACCCTTATCGGAAGATTCATGGCGAAGCTGGAACAGGTCGGGCATTCCCGTCTCCGCAAGGAGGGCCGGGCGAAGGTGACCGGCGCGGCGATCTACACCGATGACGCCACCATGCCGGGCCTGCTCCATGGGGCCACGGTCCGCAGCCAGGTCGCCCGGGGCCGCATCAAGGGCATTCATTTCGGCGAGGGCATCCCCTGGGAGGACTTCGTCATCGTGTCGGCGAAGGACGTCCCCGGCGAGAACCGGGTCGCCATGATCGTGCTGGACCAGCCCTTCCTGGCGGACACGCGGGTGAACCATCCCGAGGAGGCCATCCTGCTGCTGGCCCACGCGGACCGGGTGCTGCTGGAGAAGGCCCGGGCGGCGGTGACCGTGGAGATCGAGGAGGAGCCGGCGGTCTTCACGATCGAGGCGTCCCTGGCCGCGGCAACGGTGGTCTGGGGCGAGGACAACGTCTTCAAGAAGGTCTCCATCCGCAAGGGCGAGGTGGACGCGGCCTGGGCTTCCGCCACCCACGTTGTGGAGGGCACCTATGGAACCGGGGCTCAAGAGCAGCTCTACATCGAGCCCCACGCGGTGATCGCCAAGGTCACGGCGGAGGAGGGCGTCACCGTCTGGGGCTCCCTCCAGTGCCCCTACTACGTACACAAGGCCCTCAAGCACCTCTTCAACGAGCCCGACGATCGGATCCGCGTCATCCAGATGGAGACCGGCGGCGGCTTCGGGGGCAAGGAGGACTACCCGAGCCTCATCAGCGGCCACGCGGCCCTGCTGTCCATGAAGGCCGGCGGGCGCCCCGTGAAGATCCTCTACGACCGGGAAGAGGACATGGTGGCCACCACCAAGCGCCACCCCTCGAAGACCCGCGTGAAGACGGCCTTTGACGCCGACGGGAAGATGCTCGGCCTGGAGATGGAGTTCCTCCTCGATGGCGGCGCCTACGTGACCCTTTCCCCCGTCGTGCTCAGCCGGGGCGCCATCCATGCCGCCGGTCCGTACTACTGGCCCGCCGTGGCCATCGAAGCCAAGGCCCTGGCCACCAACTGCCCGCCCCACGGCGCCTTCCGCGGCTTCGGCGCACCGCAAAGCCTCTTCGCCATCGAGCGCCACCTGGACGTGGCGGCGGCGCGCATAGGCATGGATCCGGTGGAGCTGCGCCGAAAGAACCTGCTGCGCATCGGCGATGTCATGGCCACTGGGCAGGTGGTGAAGGAGGCCGTGGACCTCCCCGGCATCATGGACCGGGCGCTGGAAAAGCTCGACTACCACGGCCGGAAGGCGCGCTACGCCGGGTCCAACGCCGGCACTGATCCCATCAAGCGGGGCGTGGGCTTCGCGGTCTTCATGCACGGCTGCGGCTTCACCGGCGGCGGTGAGGCCTACCTGGCCAGCGTGGCCGGCGTGGAAGGCACCGCGGACGGGAAGGTGCGCGTCCTCGCGGCGTCCACGGAGATCGGCCAGGGCACCAACACCATGTTCAGCCAGGTGGTGGCGGAGGTGCTCCGCGTGCCCATGGACCTCGTGGAGGTGCAGCAGCCCGACACGAAGCTGGTGCCCAACAGCGGTCCCACGGTGGCCTCGCGCACCTGCATGGTGGTGGGCAAGCTGGTGCAGGATGCCGCCGTGGGCCTGAAGCAGATCATCATCCAGGCGGGCCTGCTGCGGGAGCCCTACACGGCGGACGAGTTCCAGGCCGCCGTGGCCGCCTACGTCGCCGCCTTCGGCAGCCTCAAGGCCTACAGCCAGTACAGCACGCCGCCCCACATCGTCTGGAGCGACGAAACCTACCAGGGGGACGCCTACGGCACCTACGCCTGGGCCTGCTACGCCGCCGACGTGGCCGTGGACACCCGCACCTGCGAAGTGGCGGTCACGGACTTCGTGGCCCTTCAGGAAGTGGGCCGCGTCATCAATCCCACCCTGGCCGAAGGCCAGATCGAAGGCGGCGTGGCCCAAGGCATTGGCTACGCCCTGTGGGAGAAGGTCGAGTGGCGGAACGGGCGCATGGCCAATGCCCAGATGACCAACTACATCATGGCCACCAGCGCCGACCTGCCGCGGCTGCGGGTGTACTTCGAAGAGAACCCGAACCCCATGGGCCCCAGCGGCGCCAAGGGCATCGGCGAGCTGCCCATGGACGGCCCTGGCCCGGCGATCCTGAACGCGATCCAGGACGCCCTGGGCACCGACGCGCCCCGCGAGATCCCCCTGACCCCGGAGCTGTTGATGGACTGCCTGGAGGCCCGCCATGTCTGAAAAAATGGCGCTGAAGCTCCAGGTGAACGGCGCGGAGCGCACGGTGCAGGCCTGGCCCATGGCCCGGCTCCTGGACGTGATCCGCGAGGACCTCGGGCTCACCGGCACCAAGGAGGGCTGCGGGGAAGGGGAGTGCGGCGCCTGTTCCGTCTTCCTCAACGGCAAGCTGGTGAACAGCTGCCTCGTGCCCGCGGTGCAGTGCAACGGCGCGAAGCTCGAGACCATCGAGGGCGTGTCGCCCACCTCGACGGATGGAGCCCAGCTCCATCCCGTGCAGGAGGCCTTCCTGCGCTGCGGCGGGGCCCAGTGCGGCATCTGCACGCCGGGGATGGTGCTGGCCGCCGTGGACCTGCTGAAGCGCTGCCCTGACCCGGATGAGGAGCAGGTGCGGGATGGGCTGTCAGGCAATCTCTGCCGCTGCACCGGCTACGTGAAGATCATCGACAGCGTGCTGGCCGCCGCGAAATCGGCTTCGCCGGATGGCGCGAAGGCGGTGGCGAAATGAAGGGCGACGCCCCGGCCTGCGCCGTCCACACGCCGGCCACCCTGGGTGAGGCCCTGGCCTTCCTGGCCGCGCATCCGGACTGGCGGCCCCTGGCCGGCGGGACGGACCTCATGGTCCCTTTCGCCGCCGGCCGACTGCCGGACTTCAACTTCCTCAACCTTGATCCCCTCCACGAGCTGCGGGGCATCGAGCTGACCAACGAGCACCTCACCCTGGGCGCCCTGACGACCTACTCGGAGATCCGCTGGCACGAAGGCATCCGCGCGGCCTTTCCGAACCTCGTGCAGAGCGCCTGGGTCACCGGCGCCGCCGCCATCCAGAACCGGGGGACGATCGGCGGCAACCTCGTCAACGCCAGTCCCGCCGCCGACACGCCGCCCAGCCTCCTGGCCTATGGCGCCGAGGTGGAGCTGCGCTCGACAGCGGGCTCGCGCTGGGTGGACTACGACGCCTTCCACCTGGGCTACAAGCAGACGGCCCTGGCTTCCGGGGAGCTGCTCACGCGCATCCGGGTGAAGAGGCCCGTCCCCGGCGCCTTCCACTTCTACCGGAAGGTAGGCACGCGAAAGGCACAGGCCATTGCCAAGGTCTGCCTCGCGGGCTACGGGCGCGCAGAAAACGGCCGTGTGGCCGAATTCCGCGCGGCCTTCGGCGCCGTGGCCCCGGTGCCGAAGCGGGCCCTGGCGGCGGAGGCCCTGGTGCTGGGCCGCAGCGCCGCCGAGGTGGACCCGGACGCGGTGCGGGCGGCCCTGGCCGAGGACATCACTCCCATCGACGACATCCGCTCCAGCGCGAAATACCGGCGTTTCGTTTCGGAGCGACTCTTCGCTTCGATGCTGAAGGATTTCTTTGCCCACCTGGGTTGAAGCCCTCGCGCGGCTCAACGCCGAAGGCCGGCCGGCGGCCCTGCTGACGGTGCTGCGGGTGAAGGGCAGCACGCCCCGGGAAGCGGGCGCCAAGCTGCTGGTGACCGCCGAGGGCTGGGCCTGGGGCAGCATCGGCGGCGGGCCCCTGGAGCACGCCGCCATCGAGGACGCGAAAGCCGCCCTGGAGGAAGGCGCCTGCCGGGTCGCGAGCTATGGCCTGTGCGGGGAGACGGAAAGTTGCGGCGGGTCCGCGGAAGTGCTCATCGAGGTGCTGAACGCCGGGCCCCACCTGCTGCTCTTCGGCGCGGGCCACGTCGGCCACGCCCTCTGCCGGGTGCTGGAGGGCACGGGATACACGGTGCACCTCGTCGATCCCCGGCCGGAATGGCTCCACCAGCCCGGGATCCCTCCGGGGGTGATCAGGCATCCCGAGGGCTGGGAGGCCTTCCTGCCCATGGTGCGCTGGAACCCCCGCACCCGCGTCGTCGTGATGACCCACAGCGGCGACCTGGACCGGGCCATCCTCCGGGCCTTGCTGCCCCTCGCCCCGGGCTTCGTCGGGCTCCTCGGGTCCAAGGCGAAGGCGGCGCGCATGCGGGCGGGCCTCGCCGAGGACGGTCTTCCCTCGATCCTCATCGGGCGGCTTCAGTGCCCCCTCGGCCTGGACCTCGGCCCCCGCAAGGCGCCTGCGGAGGTGGCCATCAGCATCGCGGCCCAGTTGTTGGCTCTGTCCTGATCACTTCCGCCCAACGAGCACCGCGGCCACCACCGCCAGGGCGGCCCCGCAGACCTTCGTCGCGGTCAGCGGCCGTCCTTCCAGAAGCGCGTCCCAGGCGAGGCTGGTGACCATCTGGCCCACCAGGATGCCCAGGAAGACGGGAAAGGCGCCGAGCCGCGAGATGGCGTAGGGGATGCCCGTCACCAGGGCGAAGCCGAAAAGGCCCGGGAAGATCCACCACCAGCGGAATTGGGCCAGCCCGCCCTTGAGCGTGAAGAGGTCCGGCAGGGCTGCGGGCCGCAGGCGGACCAGGGCGAGGAGCGCGCCCACCGCCACCAGGAGCACCAGGATGTTGAGAAGGGCGGTGGCGGCGAGGCCCCATTGGCCGGCGATCTGGCGGTTCAGGCCGCCCTGCAGCACCGCCGCCAAGCCCAGGAACCCCGGAAGCAGGACCATCCACCGCATGAAGCCTCCCATCGGAACCTGCAGTTTGGCCCAGGAATCGCCGCTTTGGCCATTCGCGGCCTCGGAGTATGCTGAGCGCGAAAACCCAGGAAAACCCATGACGGACCTGCAGGATGTTCGGCGTTTCAGGCGCATGCGCCCCACGAGGCCGCTGCTCTCCCGGTTCCAGGTGCATGGAGAGTGGATCCAGGGGGTCGAGATCGTGTCCCTCGGCGCCGGTGGCTTCGGCGCCTGGGTGGAAGAGCATTACGCGGACCTGCTGGCGCCGGGAAACCGGATCCACCGCTTCGTCTGGGACGATCCGGGCCTTCCGGCCCCGCCCGAAGATGGGGCCGTGGTCTTCTGCGCCCTCCGGAACCAGAGCGCCCGGGAAGGGTATGTCATGTTCGGCGCCGAGTTCACCCACCCCTCCGCGGAGTTCATGCGGGCCATCGAGAACCTGGGCGTGGTGGCCTGAGCCATTTCAGTCGCAGTCCTTCCCGGGGACAATCCACCGGGAAAGGTGGATGGGGCTCCGACCCTTGGCACACGGATCTGGAGACCCTTGCCGCTTGGGGAGGCACTAGGTCTTTTCATTCCACGGGACCCAATTAGGCGATGGCGATGCCTTCCATCCCGGCCACCTCGAAGGCGTTGAAGCTGCTGCGCACCAGGGGGCCGGCGTAGACGGTCTGGAAGCCCAGGGCCTTGGCCTTCCGGCCCAGCGCTTCGAACTCCTCCGGGGGCACATAGCGCCGCACGGGGAGCTGGTGGCGGGTGGGGCGCAGGTACTGCCCGAGGGTGAGGATGTCGACGCCGGCGCCGGCGAGGCCCGCGAAGACCTCCAGCAGTTCGGCTTCCGTTTCGCCCAGGCCCAGCATGAGCCCGGACTTGGTGCGGAAGGCCTCCCCGAACAGGCTGGTCCCGAACTGCTTGGCGTGGCGCAGCACCGCCAGGGTGCGGGGGAAGCGGCCCGCAGGGCGGACGGTTTCGTAAAGGCTGGGCACCGTTTCCGTATTGTGGTTGAAGACCAGGGGCCCCGAAGCCACCACCCGGCTGACGGCGTCCAGGTCCCCGAGGAAGTCCGGCGTGAGGACCTCCACACCGGTGGCTGGGCAGCGGCGGCGGATGGCGGAGACCGTGGCGGCGAAGTGGGCGGCGCCGCCGTCCGGCAGATCGTCCCGGTTGACGGAGGTGAGCACCGCGTATTTCAGGCCCAGGGCCTCCACCCGGCTGGCGGTCTCCTCGGGCTCGTGCGGATCCAGGGCCATCGGCTTGCCGCTCTGGATGGCGCAAAAGCCGCAGGCCCGGGTGCAGGTATCGCCCATGAGCAGGAAGGTCGCCGTGCCATGGCTGAAGCAATGGGCGCGGTTGGGGCAGCGGGCCTCTTCGCAGACCGTGTGCAGGGCACTATCCCGGAGGCCCACCTTCATCTCGTGCAGGTCCCGGAGGTTTACCCGTTCCCGGGTGATCCAGTCCGGCAGGCGCGGGTGCTGGCCGAGGACTTCGCGCCCGGCGCGCTTCGAGAAACGTGGCATCCGGCCAGTTTCTCAGGAAAAGCCCAGAACCGCTCCGTTCTCGCGCAGGCGTCCCAGCAGGCCCTGCGCCGCGGGCAGGTCCAGACCGATGCCGGACGCGGCCTCGCCGAGGGCTTGACCCTCCAGGCACCGGGCCAGGAAGGCGGACGTATGCGGATCCACTTCCAGGGTCTCGAAGCCGAGGTCCCGGTCTCGATAGCAGACGAGGTGGGCCGGGCCTTCCAGAGGCACCGGCGCCTCCTCGGTGCTTTCATGCACCCGCCACTGGTAGGCCAGGTTCCGGAACGCCCCATCGAAGGCGACCCGAAGGTCCGCCCCGGGAGTATCGCCCAGGCCCTCCCGCGACGGAGCCTCCGGCCAGCGCAGCACATCCAGCTCGATGTACTCGTAGTGGGCGAGCTGGAGCAGGAAGGGCCAGCGCTCCTTGCCCCAGCCGCCTTCCGCCAGCCAGGCGACGAAGGTCGGATTGATGTCCCGGAAGTAGGGGCTCTGCACCGCGCGGGCGGCGATGAAGGCCTGGACGCAGTCCGTCCAGGCACCCGCCTCGTCGAGGATCTGGTGGGTGAAAGGGAAGCAGTCCGGCAGCGGGTCCTCGAGGGCGCCCTGCACCAGCTCCCGGTAGACCAGCAGCCGGCGGCGGTAGCGGACGAAGGCTTGCTGGTCTGCGGCGTCAAGGCCCCGGGCGGCGGCGAAGGCTTCCGGGGCCTCGGAAAAGGCTTGCCGCCCCTCCGCATCCAGAAGGAGATCCGCCAGGGTCCGCTGCAGGGCCAGGAGTCGCTCAGCCACGACCGTCCCCTGTGAGAATCGGCGCCAGGGCCCGGTCATACACCGCCTGTAGCTTCTCCCGCTCCGCCAGCAGTTCCGCCAGGGAGGGGATGTTGTTGTCCCGCTCCAGGAGCACCGGCAGCGGCCGGCCGATGCGCGGCAGGACCCACTCGAAGAGCTCGATCACCGGATCGACCACCTCGGCGCCGTGGGTGTCGATGACCAGGCCCTCGGCCTCGTCCCACCAATGGCCGGCGATGTGCATCTGCCGGACCCGGTGCAGGGGCAGGCCCTCCATCCATTCCTTGGGATCAAAGCCATGGTTGCGGCTGTTCACATAGACATTGTTGATGTCGAGCAGCCAGCCGCAGTCCGCGCCTTCGAGCACTTCCGCGAGGAACGCCTTTTCGCTCATCTCGGCGTGGCCCAGCTCGGCGTAGTAGCTGACGTTCTCGAACAGGAAGGGCACCGGCAGCTCGCCCTTGAGCCGCTTGGCCCGCTCCACCGTGTGGTCCACGGCCTCCCGGGTGAAGGGCATGGGCAGCAGCTCCATGGTGTTGGCGCCGCCGTAGGAGGTCCAGCAGAGGTGCTCGCTGTGCCAGGGGCTGCGGGTGGTCTTGAGAAAGGCCCGGAGGTTGTCCAGGGCCTCGGCCTCCCAGGCGTCGAAGCCCCCCAGCGACATGGAGAGGCCATGGGTGAGCACCGGGTCCCGTTCCAGGATGGCCATGGCCTGTCGATGGCGGCGCCCGCCCTGGCCCACCACGTTCTCCGGGGCGATCTCCCAAAAGGGGACCGGCGACTGGTCCAGCGCCGCCACCTCGGCGAGGTGGGGACGCCGCAGACCGACACCCACGCCCTGGAATGGATCCTTCGTCATGCGCTCCGCCGGAGAAGGAAAAAGGGGGAGGCGAACCTCCCCCTTGAGATTAGACCCGATGGCTCAGTTCTTCTTGGAGCCGCAGGAGCCGGCGCCGCAGGACTTCTCCTTCTTGTCCTTGCCGGCCTTCTTCTCCTTGCCGCACTTGCCATCCTTCATGTCCTTGCCGCACTTGTGCTCCTTGCCGCACTTGCCGTCCTTCATGTCCTTGCCGCACTTGTGGTCCTTCATATCCTTCTTGTCCTTGCCGCAGGAGGCGTCCTTGCCGTCCTTCTTGTCGGCGCCGCAGCCGGTCTCGACCAGGGACTTGTCGGCGGTGTTCTTGACGGCGGAGGCGTCCATCTTCGGCGTCATGGCGGTGGCGGCGAAGGCGCCGGCGGCGAAAAGGGTGGCCAGGGTGGTGAGCTTGCGGTTCATGGTGGCTCCTGCGGGGATTCCGCAAAGGTCCGGGATGTCCGGAACCGGGTTGACAGGTTCTGTCCGAGATAAGGGAGAGGACCGGAATGCTCTTTGAATGCTGAGCAGGCCATCAATGTGACGACCATCACTCGTTTGCTGCAAGATTTGTGGGGTGAATTTTCTCGCGCTATATTTAAATAACTTTTATTTCAATTCTTACAATTTTATCCGAAGGTGATGGAAGCCGTTGGGTGGGGGAGACCGGATTCCGGACGGGCTCCAAAGGGCTGTGATCCCCTTCACGTTTGATCCCAAGCCTCTTGGGCCCTACCATGGTCGGCCATGCCGAATTTCAGAAGACTCCTCCTGGGCCGACGACTTGCCAGCGATGAGTCCCATCACACTAGGCTCAACAATCCCGTCGCCCTGGCGGTGTTCAGTTCGGACGCCCTCTCCTCCGTGGCCTACGCCACCCAGGAGATCATGGCCTCCCTGTCCATGGCCCTGCACCACACGGCGGGTGTGGCGGTCGTCGCGGCGGGCGTCGCGGGCCACGCCCTTTTTGGCCTTTCGATTCCCGTCGCCCTGGGCATCGTGGGGCTGCTCATCATCCTGGCCAGCAGCTACCGCCAGACCATCCGGGCCTACCCCGGCGGCGGCGGCGCCTACATCGTCGCCAAGGACAACCTGGGCGAGCTGCCGGCCCTCACCGCCGGCTCTTCCCTGCTGGTGGACTATGTCCTCACCGTGGCGGTGTCGGTCTCCTCGGGCATCGCGGCGATCACGGCGGCGTTCCCGGTGCTGGCGGGGCATAACGTGTCCCTCACCCTGATCGCCATCGCCTTCATCGCCATCATGAACCTGCGGGGGGTCAAGGAAAGCGGCGCCCTCTTCGCGGTCCCCACCTACGGCTTCATCCTCTGCATGCTCGCGCTGCTGGTGCTGGGGACCGCGCGATCCCTGTCCGGGGCGCCGGTCACCGCTCAGGACGTCCAGGCCGCCGCCCACCAGGGCACCGGCGTCGCGGGGCTGGCCCTCGTGTGGGTCTTCATGCGGGCCTTTTCCGCCGGGTGCACCGCCCTGACCGGGGTCGAGGCGATCTCCAACGGCGTCCCGGCCTTCAAGGAGCCCGCCGCCGAGAACGCCTCGCGGACCATGCTCTGGATGGTGGGCCTGCTGCTCACCATGTTCCTGGGCATCACCCTGCTCGCGAACCACTACGGCGTGGTCTACCAGCACAACGCGGACCCCTCGGTGGTGCAGGAGACCCTGCTGTCGCAGCTCGCGCGCCAGATCCTGGGAACCGGCGGGCAGGTGGCGGGCCTGGGCAAGGTCTTCTACTACACCGTGCAGGGCTTCACCTTCGCCATCCTTGTCGTGGCCGCCAACACCGCGTACGCGGACTTCCCCCGCCTTGCGGCCTTGATGGCGAAGGACGGCTTCCTGCCCCGCCAGTTCTCCAGCCAGGGCGACCGCCTGGTCTTCTCCAACGGCATCCTCATCCTCACGGGCATGGCCGGTCTCCTGGTGTGGGGCTTCCACGCCAACACGGACGTCCTGCTGCCCCTCTACGCCGCGGGCGTGTTCATCGGCTTCACCCTCAGCCAGGCCGGCATGGTGCGCCACTGGATCAGGAAAAAGGGGCTCCGCTGGCAGGGGAAGGCCTTCGTCAACGGCCTGGGCGCGCTCGCCACGGGGATCGTGCTGGTGGACATTCTCATCACCAAGTACCGCGGCGCCGGCATCGTGGTGCTCCTCGTGGCCATCCTGGTGACGCTGTTCTACAACATCCACCGCCACTACATCCGCGTGAAGGCGAAGCTGGCGGCCAGCCGCACTGAGCAGGTCTATCCCCACAAGACCAGGGTCATGGTCCTGATCTCGGGGATCCACCACGGCGTGGTGCACGCCCTCTCCTTCGGCAAGTCCATCGCGGCCCACGGGGACGTGGAGGCCATCACCGTCGATTTCCCGGATGATTCGGGCCGGGAGAGCGCGGCCCTGGACAAGCTGAGGAGCGACTGGCCCACCTACTGCGAAGGCGTGCCGCTCCGGGCCCTGCGAAGCCCCTACCGGAAGATCGTGGAGCCGATCCTGGATGAAGTGGACCGGATCCGCCGTAATGAGCCTGAGGTGATGCAGATCCTGATCGTCCCGGAATTCGTCACCTCGAGCTGGTGGGAAAACCTGCTGCACAACCAGACGGCCCTGCGCCTCAAGGCGTCCCTCCTGGTGAAGCCGAAGACCATCGTGATCTCCGTGCCCTACCACCTCGATCCGGCAGAGGATTGACCGGTCCCCGCCCGCGCGAACCTGGAATCGGCTCTAAGATAGGCAGCCATGCCGAACTTCAGACGACTCCTTCTGGGCCGCCGGCTCGCGAGTGACGAATCCCACCATTCCCGGATCAGCAATCCGATCGCCTTGGCGGTCTTCAGTTCCGACGCGCTCTCCTCGGTCGCCTATGCGACCCAGGAGATCATGGCCTCCCTGTCCCTGGCGCTGCATCACGGGGCGGGGGCGGCGGTGGCCGTGGGCCTCGTGGGACACGGCATCTTCGGCCTCTCGATCCCTGTGTCCCTGGGGATCGTGGGCCTGCTGATCATCCTCGCCATCAGCTACCGCCAGACCATCCACGCCTATCCCGGGGGCGGTGGCGCCTACATCGTCGCCAAGGAGCACCTGGGGGAGATCCCCGCCCTCACCGCGGGCTCCTCCCTGCTGGTGGACTACATCCTCACGGTGGCGGTCTCAGTGTCGTCGGGCATCGCCGCCATCACCGCCGCCTTTCCGGTCCTCGCCGGCCACAATGTCGCCCTCACGGTGCTGGCCATCATCTTCATCGCCGTCATGAACCTGCGCGGGATCAAGGAAAGCGGCGCCCTGTTCGCGATTCCGACCTACGGCTTCATCGCCTGCATCCTGCCGCTCCTCGCCATCGGCCTGTTCCGCTGGGCCGCCGGGGGGCAGGTGACCGCGGCGGACGTGCAGGCCTCGGCCCACCAGGGCACGAACATGGCGGGCATCGCCCTGCTCTGGGTCTTCATGCGGGCCTTTTCCGCGGGCTGCACCGCCCTGACCGGGGTCGAGGCGATCTCGAACGGCGTGACGGCCTTCCGGGAGCCCGCGGCCCAGAACGCGGCCAAGACGATGACCTGGATGGTCGGGCTGCTGCTCACGATGTTCCTGGGCATCACCTTTCTGGCCAACCACTACGGCGTCGTCTACCAGCACAACCCGGATCCGACCGTGGTCCAGGAGACCCTGCTCTCCCAGCTCGCGAGGCAGATCCTCGGGGATTCCGGAGTCGTGACGGGCGGGGCGAAGGCCTTCTACTACACGGTGCAGGGGTTCACCTTCGCGATCCTCGTCGTGGCCGCCAACACCGCCTTCACGGGGTTTCCGCTGCTGGCGGCCCTCATGGCCAAGGACGGCTACCTGCCCCGGCAGTTCGCGAGCCAGGGCGACCGCCTCGTCTTTTCCAACGGGATCCTGATCCTCACGGGTGTGGCGTGTGTGCTGGTCTGGGGCTTCCACGCCAATACGGACGTCCTGCTGCCCCTCTACGCCGCGGGCGTGTTCATCGGCTTCACCCTCAGCCAGGCGGGCATGGTCCGGCACTGGATCAAGGTGAAGGGCCGCCATTGGCAGGGCAAGGCCTTCATCAACGGCCTGGGCACGGTCGCCACGGGCATCGTGCTCATCGACATCCTCATCACCAAGTACCGGGGCGCCGGCATCGTGGTGATCCTGGTGGGCTTCATGGTGGTGCTCTTCTACAACATCCACCGCCACTACATCCGCGTGAAGGCGATCCTGGCCGCGAGCCGGACCGACATGGTGTATCCCCACAAGAACCGGGTGCTGGTGCTGATTTCCGGGATCCACCACGGCGTCGTCCACGCCCTCTCCTACGCCAAGGCCATCGCGGAGCGCGGCGAGATCGAGGCCGTGACGGTGGATTTTCCCGATGATTTCGGCCGGGAGAGCGCCGCGGTGGAGAAGCTCCGAAGCGACTGGCCCGCCTACTGCGAAGGCGTCCCCCTGAGGGTGATCCGCAGCCCCTACCGGAAGATCGTCGAGCCCATCCTGGACGAGATCGACCGCATGCGCCGCGCCGAGCCCGAATACATCTTCACGGTGATCATCCCCGAATTCGTAACTTCAAGCTGGTGGGAGAACGCCCTGCACAACCAGACCGCCTTCCGGATTAAGGGCTCCCTTCTCCTTCGGCCCAAGGTCATCGTGGTCTCCGTGCCCTACCACCTGGATCCGGTGCTGGACTAAAGTCCTGGCCGTTCCATCAGCGCATCCGGCTCCACGGCCTGAAGATGATCTCCTGGCCCGTCATGAGCTCCGCCAAGGTGCGGTGGTTCGGCGTCAGCACCATGCATAGGAAGGAAAGCGGGAACAGGCCGACGGAGAGCAGGTGGAAGAGGCTGAAGGCGAGGCGCCGTTCGGCCTGTTCGCTGCCGAGCTGGAACCCGAAGCGCGCCATGAGGGGGCTTTGCCCGCTCAGCACCAGGGGCACCAGCATCAGGCACCAGGACAGCCCGAGGTGCAGGGGCGCCAGGAAGGGCCAGAGGTTCTCGTAGGCGGCAGCGAGGCCCAGCCCGAGCTGCCGGGCCGCCAGGACGGCGAAGAGGCCGTTCAGGGCCACCAGCAGGACGGCTTCCAGGGATTCGAGGCGGACCAGGGGCCAGAAGCTGGAGCCTGCGTCCGCCTCCTCCGCTTCGGGCGTCGGCGTCGGGAGGGGGAGGGCCTCGGCGGCTTCCGGGGTGGCGGTGGCGGGGTCCAGGGCCACCGGCGCCACGCGGCCCAGGGCCGGGGCCCGGAGGGCCTGGGGAGAGGGCCGGCCGGGCTCCCGCTCCGCTGCGGAGACCTGGAACAGGAGGGGGCGGGGCAATTGCTTGCGTTCGAAGCCCAGGCCGCATTCCGGGCATTCCGCCGCATAGGGCGAAAGGCGGGCCTGGCAACTGGGACAGAGGCGGCGGTTCACGGGAGGGCCTGGCCTCAACCCAGCATGGAGATCCAGGCCGCCCGATCGCCCTTCGGCAGGGTCTGCAGGGTGTCCAGGAGCTTGAGCTTTGCCTGCCAGGCGTGGTCCTGCGGGAAAAGCGCGCGGCAGCGGCGGAGCGCCTCCCTGGCTTCGGTCCAGTTCTCCCGGGAGGCGTGGGATTGGGCCAGGGCCGCGTTGAGGCGGGCCGCCCGGGCCATGAGGGCGGGCTCTTCCGGATTGGCCTGCAGGAGCTTGTTCACGGTCTGGACCGCGGCTTCGAGGTCCCCGGTCTGGAGCTGGCTCTGCAGTTCCGCCGCGGTGGCCGGCGGGGGGGTCGCCATGGCGGCCTTGGCCCGCTCCAGGTACTGGGCCCCGGCCGCATCGGCGGGATCCAGCTTCAACAGGAAGAGCGCCCGATGGTAGGCGCGGACCGGATCCTCCCGCAGGATCGATTCGGTCTCCGAGCGCACCGAGGCGGAGGTCTCCTTCAGGTCCACAGGCCGGCCGGACTGGTTCCGTGGGGTCATGGCCGCCGTCCGGGCCGCCTGGATGGCGTCCTGGAGCCGCGCGTCCTTCTGGCGGACCTGCCACCAGGCGAGGAGGCTCCCGAGGAGGAAGCCCGCGGCGGCGCCGAGGATGAGCGGATTGCGGTTCCACCAGGCGCGGTCCTTGAGCATGGTGGCGACTTCGGGACCGTTCCGCAGGGCGGGGGCCGCGGAGGTCACGGCGGTGGGAGGCTGGACGGCGGTCAGGGGGCGCGGTGCGGACGATGCGGAAACCGCCTCGGCCACGCCTGCGGACCGGGTTGGGGGCGCCTGGGGGGCGGCGGGCGCGAGGGCGGCCTGGGCCTGCTCCAGGCCGCCCTTGGCCCGGGCATTGTCCGGGTCCTGCATGAGCACCATCTGGAAGGCGAAGAGGGCCTCCTCGTAGTGCTTGATCTGGAGCAGGCGCTCGCCCTGGCGCAGCTTCTGCTCCGCCACGGCGGGGTCCATCCTGCGCACGGGGGCCGCAGGCGCCGTCGGAGTCGGGAGCGAGGGGACGGGCGGGGGCTCCGGCTCCTGAACCGGCAAGGGCGGCAGGGTGGAGGGCGTGAAGTCCTGGAAGTTCTCTGGAGCTTCCGGCTTGGGCGGCGGTGCGGGGGCCGGGACGGGCGGCGGTGGTGGGGCCACCATGGGCACGGCCCCCTGGGTCCGGGCGTTCATCTCCAGGTAGGCCTTGGCGTCCCGGTGGTCCGGGTCGATCTCCAGGACGCGGCGCAGCTTGGCGATGGCCTCTTCCGGTAGGCCCATCTCTTCAAGCTGGACGGCCTCCCGCAGCAGCTGGTCGGCGTCTTCGCGGACGGCGGGGGCCTGACTGCTCCACGAGGGCGGCGCCGATTCGGGGCCCTGGAGGGGGGCGAGCCCCAGGTCCCGTCGGGCTTCGTTCAGGTAGGCCAGGGCGTTGGCGTGGCTGGGTTGGCGGGCCAGCACCGCCTCCCATTTCTGGATGGCGCCACGGACCTCGCCCATGTCGTAGAGGGTGCAGCCTTCACGGATGTAGCGTTCGACCTCGTCCTCGTCGGGGAGGGGCAGGGCCGGTGCGGCCGCCTCGGTTTCCGCCGCCTCCTCCAGCGGTTCCGGCTGGCCCGGCTCCAGGGGCATGGCCCCCACCGAGCGCTGCGTGCGCTTGATGGCCTTGGGCACCGCCGACGGGACGTGGGACTCGAGATTGATGGAATGGAGCTGGGGCAGGTCCCCGTCGGGCGCCACCTTGGGCATCATCGCGGGGGCCATCGCGGGCACCTCAGCGGGCGCCGGAGTTGCGTGGGCAAGGGGCGGTAGGGCCGCGAAGGGATCGGATCGGGGTGCCGGCGACGGCGCGGATGGCGGTTCGGGAAGCGCCGCGAGGGCGGCGAAGGGATCCGAGGCGGCGGGAGGCGAAGGGACCGGTGGCGGCGTGGGCCTGGGAGGCGGCGGTGGAGCCTGCTGCTGGGCCTCCAGCCACATGCGCACCTGGTAGAGCCCGGCCTTGGCTTCGGCGTGGGCGGGGTCCTTCTTCAGGATGGCTTGCCAGATCTGGCCGGCCTTCAGCACCTCCCCGCCTTCGAAAAACGCACGGGCCTGGCTGAGATAGCTGGCGTAGGGATCGGGGTGGGCCATCGGCCTCACTCCATGCCGTACAGATCGTCCTTGCGGACCAGGAGCATGAAGGTGCTCTTGCCGCAGGAGAACTCCTGGCGGTCCCCGATCTGGACGGGCCCGGTGATGGGAATGCCGTCCACGAAGGTGCCGTTGGTGCTGTCCAGGTCCGTCAGGTACACCACGCCATCGTTGTGGATCTCCAGGCTGGAATGCAGCCGGGAGGTCTCGGGGTCCATGGTGGAGATGTCGGCGCCCTCCCGGCCGATGATGATCTTGGGCTTGTCCAGGACCTTCACCGTGGAGGCGTGGGGGCCGCTGAGGAAGGCGAGGCTGAAGCGCATGCCCGGGGGCATCTTGCCGAGGCCGGCCTCGGCGAGCATGGCCTGGCGGTCCCGCTTGGCGGTGGTCTCGCCGTCATCCCGATTGGGATGGGAGGGGGCTTGCGACATGGATTCCAGGGGCTGGCTTTCCCGGACCGGCACGAGGCTCTGGGACATCTTGATGTCCCCGGGGCGCCCCGGGATCTGGCCCGACACGATGATCTGGACGTCGGGATCGCGGGTGGGGATCTGGCTGGGGTCCATGCGGGTCGTGCGTTCCCGCTGGACCTCGCTTTGCACCAGGGGGTTCATGACCTCGAACACGTAGGAGCACTTCGGGCAGCGGAACCGCTTGGCGCGGACGCCCTCGAACCGCGCTTCGTCGTACTGGAAGCGGGCGGCACAAGAGGGGCAAACGACGATCATCGAAGGCTCCGGTTCAGGATTCGGATTCCCAGTGTAATGCGGTATCCGTGAAATGGAGCCCGGCGGTGAGAATCACTTCTTCCGCGTGGCGAAGAAGCTGAATTCGGACTTGAGGGTCACGCCCTCCGGCACCTTGAAGCCGAGAATGGCGGCCGGCAGGGGCTGGTTGGTCTGCATGGCACCCAGCTCGAGGAGCCAGGAGTCCCCGCTCCGCTCGATCCACTGGAGCTGCCGGGGCAGGTAGGAGTCCCGGTCCACCCATATGTAAATGGCCTGCATGCGCTTCTTCACCGCCAGGCTGCGGGGCATCAGGGTGATGAACCAGGTGCCACCCATCTCCTTGGACTCCCCGAGGCCGATCTGGAAGTAGTCCGCCAGGAAGGCCAGCTTCTGACCCAGACCCAGGAACTTCCGGTTGTGGTTCTTGATGGCGCCGATCTTGAGCAGCTCGCCCTCCCGGGTGCCCGGGTTGAAGCTCAGCAGGGCCTTGGGGGTAAGGTGCAGGATCAGGTCCTCGGGGGGGGCGAAGGCGAAGTGGGCGAAGTCCGAGCCCTGGAGGTAGAGAGTCCCCTTCGTCACCGTCGGAGTCTTGAGCATGGCCCGGCGGATGGTGAGGGTGAACGGCGCCTGCAGCGTGTTCACCTTGGCCTGGGCGGCATCGAAGCGCTCCACGACCTCCTGCAGGGGGGGCGGAGCCGCGGGTTGCTGGGCGGCCAGGGCGAGGGCGGAAAGCAGCAGAAGCAGGGGTCTGATCATGAATTCACGCGCACC
This sequence comes from Holophagaceae bacterium, assembly GCA_016710635.1. Taxonomy (GTDB): domain Bacteria; phylum Acidobacteriota; class Holophagae; order Holophagales; family Holophagaceae; genus JADJVL01. The sequence continues at coordinate 223,633 of JADJVL010000002.1, forward strand.
AGCAGGCCCTTGAGGGGGGTATCGTCCGCGAAGCGGAAGCCGAACCCCATGGAAAGGTTTGGCAGCTTCCAGTACAGGGTGGCACCCACGGTGGTGGTGGCCGATCCCGCCAGGGTGCGGCGCTCGGCTCCGACGGTGAGGCCCACGGTGGGGCCGAAGGCCAGGCGCAGGGAGGCGCTCAGGGCCTTCTGGGGAAGGGTGATGGGCATGCGGGTGGCTTCGTTCAGGTCGCCTTCCAGGGCCAGCCGGGCGCTGGGTCCCAGCTCCACCTGGAGGCCGGCCCGGTATTGGCCCTTGAGGTCCAGGCCCGCGATGGTCTTGGGGATGAGGTGGTCGCCCATCAGCCCGAAGCGGAAGCCCTTTCCGAGTTCCACCACGTAACCGCCATTAAGGTTGGCGTCCGTGGTCGTGGACGAGGTCCCGGAGAGGTCCAGCAGGGCCGGTGCCTGGGAGAGGCTCTCTTGGCCCGGGGCCGGGTTGAGGGCGGCGGTGCGCCGCTGGTAGGACCAGCGCTCGACGCGCACGGCGAACCCGTAGCCGCTCTGGCCCTCGGCGCTGCCCGCCCCGAACACGATCCGGTCCACCTCCGCCCGCAGGATCTCGGCGGTGGTGGTGTTCAGCCCCTGGTTGGCGCCCAGATGGGCGGGATCCTGGTCCACCGTGGCCGTCAGGCCGTTCCACCGCTCCCGGGAGACGGACCCGTGCAGGCCGGTCTGGGTGAGGGTCACACCGTAGCCGCTGGTCCGGCTGGCCCAGGAACTTGATGCCAGGGCGGCAAGGGCGGCCCGGGCGTCACCGCCCTTGGCCAGTTCTTCGAGGGCGGAGGCATTGCCCTTGGCTTTCAGGTCGCCGTCCTGGTAGCTGAGGTAGTAGCCCGGCGGGCACTGATCGTAGCGGGCGGGGTTGCCCAGGGCGTTCACGCCCTCGCTGAAGACCTTGGATCCCCCGAAGTCCGGACTGTCCACATAGCCCTGGGCCGCCAGGGGGAGGCCCGCGGCGAGGCAGATCGAACGCAGCGTTTTCATGGATCTCCCGTTGAAGCTCGAGTGCTCAGCCTACGCCTGATGGTTCCCGGACCTGCGGCCGGGGGTTCAGGCCACCGCCAGGGGCTCCCGCTGCATGGCCAGGCGCAGGCGGACGCCGCAGCCGCGCAGGACCTCCTCGGCGGCGAAGCGGGCCAGGTCGGGATGGTTGTTCTGTTCGCTCAGGTGGGCCAGGACCACATCCTTCAGCCGCGGGGAAAGGGCGGCCGCCAGCAGGTCCGCCATGGCGTCGTTGCTGAGATGCCCCACGCGGCTGAGGATCCGGGCCTTCAGGGGCGGCGGGTAGGAGCCCTCCCGGAGCATGGCGACATCGTGGTTCGCTTCCAGGACGAGGAGGTCAAGATCCTGGCAGTGGTCCGCCACCAGGGCCGTGCCGTGGCCCAGATCGGTGACCACGGCGGCGGCGAAGCCCTGGGCTTCGATCCGGTAGGCCACGGGATCCGAGGCATCGTGGGGCAGGGCGAAGGGGTGGACGCGCCAGCCGCACCAGTCCACGGCATGGCCCGCCCGCAGGGGGATCCACCGTTCGGGCGGGATCTCGATGCCATGGATGGCCTCCACCACGGCCTTGGTCTCCGCGGTCGCCAGGAAGGTCCAGGGGGTCCGGCGGAGCATCACGCCCACGGCCCCGATGTGGTCACTGTGCTCATGGGTGAGGGCCACCGCGGTGACGGCACCCGGATCAAGCCCCACGGCGCCCATCCGTGCCTTCACCTGCTTCAGGGAGATCCCCGCGTCGATGAGCAGGGTGCGCTCGCCATCGAAGAGGGCGTGGCAGTTGCCTTGGCTTCCTGACGCCAGCGCCGCGTAGTGCATGGATCAAGATACCGCGGCCCCAGGCGCCGCGCCGCGCCATCATGGGGCATGGACTTCATCCTGCGGCCCACCACCCTGTCGGATCTCGACCTCCACGTGGCGCACCGCGTCGCCATGTTCAGAGACATGGATTACGGCGACGAAGCCGGCCGCGCGCGCATGGCCACGGCCTTCGAAGACCGCCTGCGGAGCTGGCTCTCGACCCGCGAGGTTGCCGGCGTGGTGGCCTCCGCCCGGAGCGCCGCGGGTGCCGAAGTCCTGGCCGGGGCGGCCCTTCTCCAGTTCAAGGAGGCCCTGCCGAGCCCACTCTCGCCCCAGGCGGTGCGGGGCTACCTCTTCAATGTCTACACCGAGCCCGCGTTCCGGGGGCGGGGACTGGCCCGGCGCATGACCGAGGCCCTGCTGGAAGAGGCCCGCGCCCGCGGGATCGGCATCGTGGACCTCCACGCCAGCAAGGACGCGGAAAAGCTCTATCGCGCCATGGGCTTCGAGCCCACCCCGGAGTTCCGGCTCATCCTGGATCCGACCCTTCCGGTTCCCGGGCAGTGGAAGGAACGGCGCTGACCCAGCCAGCACCAGGCTGGCCCCCAAATCTCAACCCCGCACCACCCTCAAACCTGCACCACGCCCCCGTCCAGGTTGAGGCATTGCCCGACCTGCATGGTGTTGGCGGGATCCAGGAGCCAGGCGATGCCGTGGGTGATCTCCTCGGGCTGGAAGAACCGTCCGACGGGCACGGCCGCTTCGGCGCGGGCCCTGGCCTCGGCCTCCGTGACGCCGAATCCGGCGGCCATGGCCCGGATGCCGGTCTGGGCCATGTCCGTGTCCACCCAGCCCGGGGCCACCGCGTTCACCACGATGCCCTTGGGCAGCAGCTCCAGGGCCAGGGCCTTGGTCAGGCCCAGCAGGCCGTGCTTGGCGGCACAGTATGCGCCGTAGCCCGGGACGCCGAAGCGGCCGAGCACCGAGGAGACCAGCACGATGCGGGCGGGATGGCCCAGGAGGTTGGGCAGGAAGGCCCGCACCGTGTTCCAGCAGCCCGTGAGGTCCGTGTCGAGGATGGCGTCAAAGAAGGCGTCGCTGTCCGCGTCCACCGGGGTCACGCCGGAGATTCCCGCCGCCGCGACGAGGCCGTCCAGGGGACCGCACCGGGCCGCGGCCTCCCGCAGTCCCGCCCGGTCCGTGACTGAGGCGATGTGAATGTCGGCGCGGCCGCCGGCCGCCAGGATCTCTCCGGCCAAAGCCTCGAGCGCGGCCGGGTCCCGGGCGAGGAGGTGCAGATGGGCGCCTTCCCGCCGGGCCAGGTCCAGGGCGCAGGCGCGGCCGAGGCCCCGGGAGGCTCCGGTGATGAGGATGGATCGGCTCATGCGGGATCTCCCGAAGACGCGTCGGATGCTGGGGTTGCGGCAGGCCGGCGGGGCCAGGCCCCGAGGGCGAGGCAGGCCGCCCCGCACAGCAGGGCGCAGGGCAGGCTGGCCTCCAGCCCGAAGTCGCCGCCGGACAGCCAGGCGGGTCCTCCATCGGGAACGGGCGTGAAGAGGCCCTTGGCCTCCGTACCGCTCACGCCAAACCCGAGCAGGCTGCCCTGGGCCCAGTTCCAGCCCAGATGCACGCCCATGGGCAGGGCCAGGCTGCCGGTGCGCCAGGCGCAGAGGCCGAGGAGGAGGCCGGCGAGACCGATGTTCAGGCAGGCCCAGACCCGCGTCGGGCCCGCCATGCCCGGGTTGTTCCAGTGGACGGCGGTGAAGAGGAGGGCGGTGACGAGGATCGCCGGCAGGGCGCCGAGGCCCTCCTTCAGGCGGAAGAAGGCGTAGCCCCGGAACAGCAGTTCCTCATTGAAGGCCACCGCCGCATAGGTCCAGGCGCCGAGCAGGAGGCCACCGGACCCCACGCCCGGGGTCCGCACCCAGTGGAAGGCTCCGAAGGCCCGGCCCACGAAGGCGGCTCCGAGAATGAGGAAGAGGCCCAGGACCAGGCCAGCGCCGGCTTCGACAGCCCAGCGCCGGTCCAGCTTCAGGCCGAGGGAGGGGAAGTCCTCGTCTTCGGCCTTCAGGCAAAGCCAGGAGGCCAGCAGAACGATCGCGCCGCTGAACCACTCGTGGGGCGCCCACGGGGGCGGCTCGGCGGCACCCGCGGGATGGAGCAGACGGAACGCATCCGCCAGGAGTCCCTGGAGAAAGGCGAAACCCAGGGCCTTCCAGCCGCCGCGGATGCGTCCGTCCTCCCGCGCAAACATCCGGCTGACGAAGGTGTCCACGCGGCCGTCAGATCACGGACTGGGTTTCGGCGAAGGCGCGGGCGATCTCCATGTAGACCTTCTCCTCCTTGGGCTTCACGGCGATGGCCCGGGCGAACCACGGGGCCCCCTCCGCGATCGCAAGGCGGAGCCGCAGCGGGAGCGGGAGCCCAGGACTTGATGTCCTGGGCGATCGGGGGGTAGTCAGGTGGTTCGCGTGCATGATCTCTCGCTCTACCTTTGTTCAGATGACGGATTGGGTTTCGGCGAAGGCGCGGGCGATCTCCATGTAGACCTTCTCCTCCTTGGGCTTCACGGCGATGGCCCGGGCGAACCACGGAGCGGCCTTCTTCCGCTGTCCGCTCACCAGCAGGGCCTTGCCGAAGGCGACGAAGGCCTCCCACTTGCTGCCCTCCATGGCCAGGAAGTGGTTCATGAACTTCTCGGACTGGGCGACCATGCCCGCTTCCGCCAGATCGATGGCGCAGTCCATGGCGGCGTCCTTGTTGCCGGGATCCCGGGCGAGCACCAGCTCGTAGGCTTCCAGGGCCTCGGTGCGGTAGCCGTGCTTCAGCCAGGCCTGGGCGATCAGCCGCAGGACCTTGCCGTCCTTGGGCTCCAGGGCCTCCGCCAGCTTGAAGGTCTCGGAGGCCCGGGTCTTGTCGGTGGCGGCGAGGTAGGCGCGGCCGCACTCCGCCAGGTACTTGGCGTCCCGGGGCTTCAGCTCCCGGGTGGCGTCCCCCATGGCCCGCAGGATCTTCCGGCGGTCGCCGTTGAAGAAGTCCTCGGTAAAGGTGGTGATGGGGGCCTGGGCCAGCAGAAAGGGACCAAAGGCGGCGAGGAGCAGGGCGCGGCGCATGGCTGTCTCCGGGAAGGATGGAGCAGTGTAGCGCCGCGCCTGGAGGGAACGGTCAGAAGGTGGTCCGGGCCGGAACGCCGCCGTCGGCGTAGGCGAGGGCGATCTCGTTCCACATCCGCTCCTCCTTGGGGCGGGCCTGGACCGTGCGCTCGAACCAGGTGGCCGCAAGTTCCTTCTTGCCGTTGCGCACGCAGGCGCGGCCGAACTCCACGCAGTTCTGCCAGTCCTTGGGGTCCAGGCTCCAGGCCTTCTCCATCAGCTCCACGGCCTTGGCCTCGTTCCCACCGTCCAGGAGGACGACGGCGCCCTTCGCCATGGGATTCTTGCCCTTGGGATCCATGGCCACCATCTTGTCGAAGGCTGCCAGAGCCTCGGCCTTGAAGCCGTTGAGCCACCAGGCGTAGGCGATCAGGAAGTGGGTCTCGCCGTCCTTGGGATCCGAGGCGATGCCGGCCTGGAAGGCCTCCTCAGCCTTGACCCGGTCGCCGCTGGCCAGGTAGGCGCGGCCGTATTCCGCGAGCAGCCGGCTGTCCTTGGGCTTGATGGCCCGGGCCTTGTCGGCGCAGGCGGCCATGATGGCCTTGCGGTCGCCCTTGAAGTACTCGGCGTTGTAGGTCTGGGCCCCCAGGGCCAGGGAAACGGCGGGCAGGGCGGCGAGGCGGAGCAGGGTGCGCATGAGCTTCCTTTGAAAAGGGTTCAGAGGGGGATGTTGCCGTGCTTCTTGGGCGGCGTGGCTTCCCGCTTGGTGTCCAGGAAGGCGAGGGCCTTGATGAGCTTCCGGCGGGTCTCCCGGGGGAGGATGACCTCGTCCACGAAGCCGAATTCCGCGGCGATGTAGGGGTTGGCGAACTTCTCGTTGTAGTCGGCGATGAGCTCGGCGCGTTTCGCCGACGGGTCCGGGGAGGCCGCCACGGCCTTTCCGTGGAGGACGTTCACCGCGCCTTCGGCCCCCATGACGGCGATCTCGGCGGTGGGGTAGGCGAAGTTGAAGTCCGTCCGGATGTGCTTGCTCGCCATCACGCAGTAAGCACCTCCATAAGCTTTGCGGGTGATCACGGTGATCTTCGGGACCGTGGCTTCGCAGAAGGCGTAGAGGAGCTTGGCGCCGTGGCGGATGATGCCGCCGTGCTCCTGGGTCACGCCGGGCAGGAAGCCGGGCACGTCTTCGAAGGTGATCAGCGGGATGTTGAAGGCGTCGCAGAACCGCACGAAGCGGGCGCCCTTCTCCGAGGCCGAGATGTCCAGCACGCCGGCGAGGAAGGCCGGCTGGTTGGCCACGATGCCCACGCTGCGGCCGTCGATGCGGGCGAAGCCCACCACCAGGTTCGGCGCGAAGCGTTCGTGCACCTCGAAGAAGTGGGCGTCGTCCACCACGCCCTTGATGATGTTCCGGATGTCGTAGGGCTTGCCGGGATCGTCGGGCACCACCGAATCCAGCTCCGGATTCTCCAGGGGCATGGCGGCCATGGACGCCTTGCGGGGCGCCTCGCCCAGATTGTTGCTGGGCAGGAAGGAGAGCAGCTCCCGGGCGTGGGCCAAGGCCGCCAGATCGCTGGGCGCCACAAAGTGGGCCACGCCGGACTTGGCCGCATGAGTGATCGCGCCTCCCAGCTCCTCCTTCGTCACCTCCTCATGGGTGACGGTCTTGATGACGTCCGGGCCCGTCACGAACATGTAGCTGGTGCCTTGCACCATGGTGATGAAGTCGGTGATGGCGGGGCTGTAGACGGCGCCGCCGGCGCAGGGGCCCATGATCAGGGAGATCTGCGGGACCACGCCGGAGGCCAGGGTGTTGCGCAGGAAGATGTCGGCGTAGCCGCCCAGGCTCACCACGCCTTCCTGGATGCGGGCGCCGCCGCTGTCGTTGAGGCCGATGACCGGGCAGCCGACCTTCATCGCAAGGTCCATCACCTTGCAGATCTTCTGGGCATAGGCCTCGGAGAGGGAGCCGCCGAAGACCGTGAAGTCCTGGGCGAAGATCGCCACGGGCCGGCCATCCACCCGCCCGAAGCCCGTCACGACGCCGTCCCCGGGAATCCTTTCCACCCCGGGCGTCCGGTGCACCATCAGGGCGTCCAGCTCCTCGAAGCTGCCTTCGTCGAGGAAGGCCGCGACGCGCTCCCGGGCGGTGAGCTTGCCGCCCTCGTGCTGCCTGGCGACCCGGGCCTCGCCGCCGCCGGTCAGCGCCGCGGCGTGCTTGGCCTTGAGGGTCTCGATCTTCTTCTCCAGGGACATTTGGGGCTCCGGAATGGAATCTGGCGGATGCGCCGCCAAGCCTACTTCACGGCGCGCTGGGCCAGGAACTGGGAGAACTTGTCGGCCCACTTCACCAGCTTGTCGTCGAGGGTGCTCATCACGGTGCCGCTGACCACCCGGTGGTGGACCGCCAGCAGGACCTCGCCGGTGGCGGTGTCCAGGACCTTCAGGTCCCAGGTGGCGGTGGCCGCGCCCGCGCCCAGGCCAACCATCCACTTCGCGGCCTTGGAGCCCGCGTTCACGTCCACCACGCGACCGATCAGGGTCAGATCGCCTTCGGTCCGGGAAGCCTTGGCCTTCCCCGTCAAAGCGCCCGTGAGGGCTCCCCGGAGGATGCCGGGGATGCTGTCAGTCACCCGGGTGGCCTCCGCGTTGTCCTTGCCGTCCCGCTTGGCGCGGAGCATGACGGGGTCCTCCCAGGGCTTCATGTGGATGGTGCGGCCACTAAGGTCCAGGCCGGGTTTGATCCAGAAGAAATCCACCTCCTCGTGTTTCGCGAAGGTGATGCCCGGGCCGAACCAGGCCGGATCCAGCAGGCCCTCGTCCAGCTTCGGCAGGGGGCTGGCGGCGGGGGCGGGGGCCGGGATTGCAGCGGGCGCGGGGGCGGCTGCCGGAGCCGGGGTCGCCGCGGTCTCCGGGGTGGACTTGAGAGGCGCGGGATCCTGGGCAAGCAGGACGGGTCCTGCGAGGAGGAGCAGGGCGTGGATGCGATGTTTCAAAGGAGCTCCGTGATGGGATTGATCATGTTCGCCGCCGTCGGGGGCCAACTGCATCAAGACCCCGGAAGGCGTTCAGAAGGATCCTGGCGTGGTGTGGAACGGGCGAATGCGTCACTTCGCCTCTTTGGGCTTCACCCGCACGGCGTCCTCGGGCAGCTTTTCGCCGCCGACCACGTGGAAGTGCAGGTGGAACACGGACTGGCTGGCATCCTTGCCCGCGTTGGTGATGATGCGGAAGCCCGCCTCGGTCAGGCCCTGGTCCTGGGCCACCTTCAGGCAGGCGCTCAGCAGGGCGGCGCGGCTTTCCATGGGCAGCAGCTCCAGCTCCCGCATGCTCTCGACGTGCTGCTTGGGGATGACCAGGACGTGCACCTTCGCCCGGGGGGCGATGTCCCAGAAGGCCAGGACGCGGTCGTCCTCGTAGACCTTTTTTGAGGGCGACGTGCCCGCGATGATCTTGCAGAAGATGCAGCCGGGCTTGGGGACCAGGGCGGCCACCGCGGTCGGGGATGGCGTGGTGGCGGGCCTGTCGCAGCCGGCCAGGCCGGCGAGGAGGACCGGAACCGCGAGGAGGAAGGCGGAGCGGCGCATCAGCGCCCACCCTTCTTCCAGTCCGACATGAAGCCTTCGATGCCCCGGTCCGTGAGGGGATGGGACAGCATCTGGTCGAAGACCTTGGGGGGGATCGTGGCGATGTGGGCGCCGGCGAGGGCGGCGTCCGTCACGTGGCGGGGGCCACGGATGCTGGCGGCCAGCACCTCGGTGTCCAGCTGGTAGTTCTCGAAGATCTGCACCAGGTCCTGGATCAGCTCCATGCCCACGTGGTTCACGTCGTCCAGGCGGCCCACGAAGGGCGAGACCATCGTGGCCCCGGCCTTGGCGGCCATGAGGCCCTGGGTGGCGCTGAAGCAGAGGGTCACATTGGTCTTGATGCCTTCCTGCTTGAAGGCGTGGCAGGCCTTCAGGCCTTCGGCGGTCAGGGGCACCTTCACCACCACGTTCCGGTGGATCTTGGCCAGCTTCCGGCCCTCCTCGATCATGCCCGGCGCCTCCAGGCTGATGACCTCGGCGCTGATGGGCCCGTCCACGATCCCGCAGATCTCCTCGATGATGGCCTCGAAGGGCTTGCCGGTCTCCTTGGCGATGAGGCTCGGGTTCGTGGTGACCCCGTCCAGGATGCCTAAGGAGTGGATCCGCTGGATGTCGGGAATGCTCGCGGTATCAATGAAAAACTTCATGAGCGGCTCCGATCGTTGGAGAGGCGAGTGCTAGTCGGCCTACAGGGGCTTGCTCTACATCTTCGCAAGCATTGACCCTAGCCGTCACGATCTCGATGACTGGACCAGGGAATCCCGTAAGACAGCGAATGCTTCGAATCAAGGAATGGCGAGGCCCCCGGACGGGGGCCTCGCGCGTTGCATCGGAAGGGTTATTCGGCGTACCAGGCATACACATTGGTTTGCGATTGGGGCCCCCAGCCGCCGCTGACCGCAGCCCAGAACTTGTTCTGGTTATTGAATCCGACCCAATAGAGCTCGTACCCACCGGTGGGGGCGAGCAGGGTGGAGGCCCAGGTCTGATTCGGCGTCAGTGTGAAAACTTGGACGCCTGCTGGCATGTTGACCGCATAGGCCAGGCGCCCAGTCGAGGTGCCGACCGCGCGGGATATGGTCGACGCCCCGGTGTGCGGTCGGGCAACAAGTTCCGTGGGAGGGCCCCACGCGCCCTGGTCCTTGATCAAGCACATCTGGAGATATCGCACTTCGAGGGTGGCCCCGAACCGTTCGTAGAAAAGGGCCAACTTCCCTCCGAAAGGCTGGAGCTCCAGGACGTCGTACCATCCGGCACTGATGGAACCGGTCGGGATCTCCTCCTGGCTGAACTCGCTCACCCCTGCCGGCCGCGTGAGAAGGATGGCCTTATCCCATAGCCCCAGCGCGATGTAGGTGGTGCCTGTCGTGTCGACGGCCACACGCATGGAGCCCAGGTTTGTGATGTCTCCGGTGCCTGGGAGTTGCATGGATTCCCAGGTCCCAGAACGGTTGGTCCCGTACCAGACGCTGTTTCGGTTGCTACTGGGCTGCCAGACGGCGTGGACGATGCCATCCGTGGAGAGCGCAAAGCGGATCCCGGTCGTACCGGAATCACCATAAATGGAGCCCCTGAAGAGTTCCTGCGTGTTCCAGTTGGCGCCGTCGTACCACTCGTGGATCACGGCCTCTTCGGACGAGGTCCCCCCAAGGCGTCGCCGGAATAGCAGGTGCGGCCTTCCCTGGCCGTCCAGGTTGAAGCTGGTGAGATTGACGGTGGTGGCGTTATAGACGGTATGCGAAGGCCACCCTGCGTCCGCGGAAGGAGAAAGGAGGTAGGAGGCGGTTTCTGTCCCAGCCACGAGAAGAGAGGGGGTGGTCGTCCAGCTCGCCATGCTCTGGATCGGCCACGGCAGGGTTTTCAGGGAGGTGGATAGGGTCAACCCACTTCCCGAAGGAGCGCTGACCATGCTGAAGGGGGAGGAATAGACCGTCTGGGTGGCGGATTTCACCACGAGGCGATAGGAGTAGAAACCGGCCGCCACACTTGCATCAAGGTACTGGCTCGAGCCGGTAGGAAGGCTGGCGAGGGTCGTATAGCTGGGGGAGAAGAAGCCGCTGCCTCGCTGGACCTGCAACTGCACCGCCTTGCTGCTCACGCCCTGCCACTGGAGGGTTGTACCCGAGCTTGTGGACACGCCCGATGTGATCTTCGGGGGCAACATGGGTACGGGCGCGGAGTCGACCGTCTTGCCGACACTGCTCTCCCCTTGGGCCAAATGGGTGACGCGGTAGCGATAGGCGATGTCCTCGTTGAGGTTCGAGTCCGTAGTGCTCGTGACGGTTGCAGGCCCTTCCCACACCAGGCTGTAGGGTCCCGGGGACCCGGAAGTGAGGACGGCCTTCTCCACGCGCACGGTGGAGGCCACCTCAGACAATTTGTTCCACTGCAGGGACATGACTTCTTGATTGAAATTGGCCGACAGAAACGAGGCGGAACGGATTGGGAATTTGGTTGGGGCCTCGTTGCTGTAGGGCGAGAAGGCTCCGGCGCGAACGGACCGAAGGCGGAAGACGATCGGTGTCAGTTCTGGGGAAGTGCTGTATGCATTGACCGTGACCGACTGGGTCAACGGCGGAATCGTCTCGGTCCCAACCTTCTGGAAGGAGGTTGCGCCGACCTTCGCTTCGAGTTCATACCCATCCACGCTGGGGACCGGGCTGGTCCACGAGACGGTGAAGGTGCCATAGGTCGGCAGGGGTGTGGCCAAGACTTGGCTGGGCGGGTTCAGGGCAGGCGGTTGGGATTCACCTCCGCCGCCACCTCCGCATCCAAGGGTGAGAATGATCCCAGCTAGACAGCTGAAGTGCATGGTGCGCATGGCTGTGGACTCCCAGAACGTTCAACCCGGGCGAAGGGCAGCCCTGGGCAGAATCCTCCACTTTATCAAGGTTCTGGAAGCACTCAAATCACAGCTGCGGAGCGGATAGGCTGGTAGGCATGGATACGCAGATCACCGTCCTCGACAAGGGTTTCGTCCGCCTGGTGGACGCCATGGGGAGCGACCTCAGCGTGGTGAACGCGGCGCGGGTGTCCTTCGGCAAGCGCAAGGAGAGCTTCGAAGAAGGCGATGCCAAGCTCATCACCTACCTCGCGAAGCACGAGCACACTTCGCCCTTCCGCCACGCCTACCTGCAGTTCCACGTGAAGGCGCCCATCTTCGTCTTCCGCCAGTGGATGAAGCACCAGGTGGGCTGCAGCTGGAACGAGATCTCCGGGCGCTACGTGGAATTCCCCGACGACGAGTACTTCGTGCCGGCCTCCTTCCGCCAGCAGGCCAAGGTGAACAAGCAGGGCAGCGAAGGCGAGATCGAGGAAGGCAGCCGCGGCCCGGCGATGGAGGCCTACCTGGACGCCTGCCGGAATTCGGTGGCCCAGTACAAGCGGATGCTGGAGCTGGGCGTCTGCCGGGAGCAGGCGCGCTGCGTGCTGCCCTTGGGCCTCTACTCGGAGGTCTACTGGACCACCAGCCTCCAGGCTGTCGCCCACTTCATCCGCCTGCGCACGGAAAGCCACGCCCAGTGGGAGACCCAGGAGTATGCCCGCGCGGTGCGGGCCCTCATGGAGGACCGCTTCCCGGCGAGTCTGAAGGCCCTGCTGGATTCCGAAGTCGGCTGATCCTCTGTGGTGGCAGAATCAGGGGCTTGATCCCCTGATCGACATCTCGGAGGGCGCCGTGGACGACCAGATGAGTCCGGAGGCCGGCTCGCGCACCCTGGGCGTGGGTTCCGATGCCACCCGCTTCGCCCACCCCTGGGATCCTTCAACGCCACCCTTCGCTGCGGAGGCCTTCGATCTGCAGGACAAGCTCTACGCCCTCCACTGCGCCGAAGGCCCGGTGCCCAAGGCCACGGCGGCGGCGGTGCGCGCCTTTATGGAAAAGGAACTGCGGCCCTGGGAGCTGGCCTGGCAGGAGGACGCCCTGGGCCTGCCGGCCCGGGCCCGCAAAGGCGCCGCGGCGCTCATCGGGATGAAGGAGGAGGACATCAGCCTGACCTCCAGCACGAGCGCCGGATTGCAGGCCATCGCCATGGGCTTTCCTTGGGAGGAAGGGGACGAGGTCCTCGCGCCCCTGGGCGAGTTCCCCAGTAATGCTTATCCCTGGAAAGCCCTGGCCCGCCGGGGGGTGAGCTTCCGTGAAGTGCGCATTTTCAGCGGCCACCGCTCCGGGGCGGACGCCCTGGCTTCCGCGGCCCCGGGCACCGAGTCCGACAGCGAGGCCCGCATCCTGGCGGCGCTTTCCCGGAGGACCCGGGTCCTGGCCCTGTCCTGGGTGCGGTTCCAGGACGGCCTCAAGCTCGACCTGGCGCGCCTGGGCCAGGCCTGCCAGGACCGCGGCGTGCACCTCGTCGTGGACGGCATCCAGGGCGCCGGTACTCATCTGCCGGACCTGCGCTGGGCTTCGGCCTTTGCCACCGGCAGTCACAAGGGCCTGCTGGCGCCCCAGGGCGCGGGCTTTCTATGGACCTCCCCAGCCCTCCGCTCCCTGCTCCAGCCCATGGGGACCTGGCTTGGCGTGGTGGATGGCGACAACTTCGCCCGGCCTTCCACGGATTTCCACCGGGACTGGCTGGCGGATGGTCGCGCCCTGGAGCCCGGTGGTCCGCCGGTGCTCGCCGCCCTGGCCCTGGCCACCTCCATGGAGACGATCCTGGACGCGGGTCTGGACGCGCTGTCGGCCCACGTCCACGCCTTGCAGGCCCGCTTCCTCGAAGGCCTTTCGGACATCCCCGATTGGCGTTCCGAAGCCCTGCGGCTGGAGCGCCTCCGGATCGAAGGCCGCCTCGGCGCCCTGTTGGCCCTCCATCACCGGGGCGAGGATGATTCGGCCCACCTGACCCTCATGCGCAAGGGCCTGAAGGCGGGCATCTTCACCTCCGTCCGCGAAGGCTACCTGCGCATCGCCTTCCACGGCTGGCACGGCGCCGCGGACGTGGAACGGCTGTTGGGGTGGATCGGCGGCGGCGCTACCGGAACAGCCAGCTCGCCTTGAACTGCACCACGTCGTCGCTCTTCAGGTGCTGGAGCCGCTTGAGGTCCGCGTAGGGGCTCAGGGAGCCCCGGCCGTTGAGCAGCTCGTCGGTGCTGGCGCCGTGGGTGTAGACGATGAAGAAGGCCGACCCGGGGCGGAATTCCCAGCGGGTGATGAGGTTGATGTTGGAGGCGCGGAAGCTGAAGGCGGTGGGATTCGCCGTCGTGGCCGGGGCGAGGGTGTGGTCGTCCACGTAGGCCTTCAGGTCCCGGAAGGCCCAGGACACGCCGAGCCACTGGGCGAAGAGCTGCACGGTGAGCCTGGGATTGAAGGCGTAGGAGACGCGGACCACCTGGTTCAACTCGCTGAGCCGGCGCAGACCCGTGATCGGCGTGCCCGCGGATTGGCCGGGCACCGGGGCAGGCGTGTCGCCGTTGGTCTCCAGCCAGCGTCGCTCCCCCTCGTCGAGGCTGTAGGTGGTGCTGAATTGGAGTTCCAGGGCCGGAAGAGGTTTCACGAGCTGGAAGACGCTGGTGTCCGTGGAGGGTCCGCCCTCGTGCCAGGCCCGGTTCACCGTGGCGCGGAAATACCAGGGCTTGTTGCCCGGCGTGTCGAAGCCCAGCTGGGCGTAGGGAATGGCTTTCACATGAAGGTACTTCTTCACCGGGTCGCCGTAGGTGCGCAGCTCCCGGTCGTCCTCCACCGGCAGGTTCGTCCCGCCGGAGGCCCACAGGGCCACGTAGTTGGTGAAGTCGGTCTTGGCCCGCGTGCCGATCCAGCGGTTGAAGATCCGGCCCCGCTGATCCCGGTTGAGGCCGCTGTCGAAGCCCCACTCCCAGTTGCGCAGGACGCCCCAGGTGCGGTCCCAGCGCTTGGTGCCCCAGAAGTTCACGAACTGTTCGTCGTAGCGCGACCGGTAGCCCAGGTCGTTGATGTTGAAGTCGTGGCCCACGTTCACCACCAGGCCGTTGAGGGACCAGCCATTGGCCCACTGCTTGGCCCCGCCGAGGCGGCCGAACCAGCCACCGGGGCGGTCGCCATCCTTGGGCCCCGTCTGGGAGCGGACCAGGGAGAAGTCCAGGGTCCCACTGCGGTCCGCGCTCTTGAGGACGCCGTCCACGGCCCCGACGAAGGCCTCCCGGCCCGAGGCCCCCGCTTCGCGCACGGCGGACACGAAGCCGCCGAGGTAGCTGCCGCGGGCATCCAGGAGCTGTTGGGCTCGGACCACGCCGTAGCTGGTGAAGGGCGCGATCTCCCGGCGGAAGGCACGGCCGTCGGCGCTGCGGAAGCGGGCCTGCTCGTTCTCCACCCCGGCGCCCAGGGCGCCGAAGTTGAGGCCGCCCTCGGTCTTGACGGTGTATTTGGCGGCGCCGGCGATCTCCGTCGCGAGGGGATGCTCCAGCAGGGTTTCACCTTCCCCTGCGTTCGGAGTGCCCAGGCCCCGGCCGATGCGGCGGCTGTAGAAGAGGGTCGGGCCCACGGTGCTGAAGATCTCCGCGCCTTCCAGGAAGAAGGGCCGTTTTTCCGGGAAGAAGGTCTCGATGGTGCTGAGGTTCAGCACCACCTGGTCCACCTCCACCTGGCCGAAGTCGGGACGGATGGCGAGATCGAGCTGGCTGTAGGAGTTGAGGCCGATGCGGGCGTCCAGGCCGGCCTTGCCCTCCCATTTCCGGTCGTCGAAGGCTTCGGTGGTCTCGAACTTCCGCGCCGCACTCAGGTAGGGGATCCACTCCCGGCGGGCCTGGGGTTTCACGCCTTCGATGCCGGTGAGTTCCGGAAAGCGACTGACGAAGGCGTTCTCACCCCGGGAGACCAGGTGCCAGCGGGTGAATTCCCGCACGGGGCCCTGATCGCTGCGGTTGAAATTGATGCCCCAGGTCTGGGCGCCACTGCGATGCAGCCGCAGCAGGGAAAGGGGGATCTTCAGCTCGGCGGTCCAGCCCAGGTCATCCACGCCCACAGCGCTCTCCCACACGCCGTCCCAGCTCGCGTCGAAATTGGTGTCCTGGAAGATCACCTGGTCCTTCTGAACGCCGGCGGCATTCACCTCGAAGAGGAAGGCGGTCCGCCCGTCGTGGAGGGAATCGATGGCCACGCCGAACCAGTCGGCCTGGCTGTCCTGGTCCCGCCGGTGGAGGCGCCGGATGATCCTGGCCCGCCCGCCTTCGAGGGCCGGGTCGTGGAACATCCGCGCGCCCACATAGACGAAATGGTCGTCGTAGAGCACCTTCACCTCGGTCCGCTGCCGGGCGGGCTGGCCGCGCACGGGCCACTCCGTGGTGAAGCCGGAGGCGGCGGGCGCCTCGGCCCAGGATTCCTCTTCAAGGCGGCCGTCGAGGGTGATGGGCCCCTGGACCCGCTGCGCCTGGAGCGACTTCGCGGCCTTGGCCGGCAGCTCCTGCCGGGGACCGCCGGCGGCCCGGGCCAGGCCGAAGCTTCCCAGCGCCGGGCCCAGAAGGGCCAGGGCGGCAACCTGGGGGAAGGCGGGCCTTGTCAATGTCCTCTCCGGGGCGGTCCAGCAGATCGACGTGGTGGCCACTATACCCCATGACGCGATGCTTCAAGCAAGTGAAACCGACCTACACTGACGGTTTGAGGAGATCGCATGCGCCGGATCGCATCGCTAGCCCTGACGGCCATCTCGGGGCTGTCCATGACCACCGCCGCCCGGACCGCGACCTCCGGGGGCACGGTCACCGCCAAGGGCAAGAGCTTCCTGGCGGAAGTGGCCCTGTCCGAGGCTGAGCGCGCCAAGGGCCTGATGTACCGGCGGACCCTGGCACACGACCGCTGCATGTTCTTCATCTACGAAGCCGATGGCTACCACGCGATCTGGATGAAAAACTGCCTCATCAGCCTGGACGTCGCCTGGGTCTCCGCCGATGGCACCGTGGTGGAGATCCAGGAGAATGTGCCCCCCTGCAATCCCATGGCGGCCGGGGAATGCCCCACCTTCGGCGGCAACCAGCCCGCCCGCCACTTCGTCGAATTCGCCAGCGGCACCTTCAAGCGCATCGGCCTCAAGGTCGGCGACCGCCTCGGCTGGGATCTAAAGCTCGACGACGGCAAGACCTTCAAGGGCGGCGCGGCCGCCAAGGCCGCCGCAGCCGTCGCCCGGAAGAAGAGGAAATAGGACCGTCCCTCAGCCTTCTTCAGGGACGGGCCCGCGGCCCTTGGGCCGGCCCGGCCGGGCGATGGCCTTGAGGTGCTCGGGCGGCGGCGGCAGGTTGGGCAGGTCGAGGGGGGCGAGGTGCGTCCCGAGGAGTTTCCAGGCCCGGGCCTGCCGGGGCAGGCGCTCGGGCTGCATCACTTCCCAGCCCTGGGCGTAGCCCACGAAGGGCGGCAGCACGAGGGCGTAGCCCGTGAACAGAAAGGCGGGATGGCGGATCCAGTCCTCCCCATGATCCGGTGCCGCGATGGGCTCAGCGAAGAGGGGGTGGAGCCCGCCATTGATCCAGAACCCTTCCCGGGGCTCGTGGCGGGGATAGACGAAGACCCGCCGGCGGTGCATCAGGGTGTGGTTCCCGACCCGCCAAGTCTCCACGGGCTGGAGGCCCGTGCCTTCCAGGGCCGGGCCCCAGGCGCGCTCGGGATGGCCCACCACTTGCACGAGCTCCCGCTTCCCGTGGCCCCGGAGCTTGTGGATGATGGCGCGCAGCTCCTCGGCCTCCTCGCCCTCCACCGAGCCCTGGTTGGGCTTCATGTCGCCCAGCAGGACGATGCGGGTCGGGTGCAGGTCGGTCACCAGGCCGAGAAGGCGCTCCCAGATCTCGTTCTGCTGGGAGACCGGCAGGAGTTCGGGTTTCTTGCGCCGCGCGGCGCCCATGCCGAAGAAGAGGTCCGCCACCACGAGGGTGCCCGCCTTGGGCATCCACACGGCGCGGCGGCTGTCGAGGGAGACGTCGTCGGTGACCTGGATCTGCATCCCTGCCATTGGAACACGGGCCTTGGCGGGGTGTTCCATCGTGTTACGATGTTCACCTTTTCCGGAGTTCCCATGCTTGGTCCGCGCCTCATCCTGCTCGCCGCCGGCCTCGCTTCCGCCGGGATGGCCCAGCGGCCGCCATCGCCTCCCTACCCGGAGAACAAGAGCAAGGCCAACGAGAGCTTCTTCCGGAAACTGGAGAACCTGCCCACGCCCAACCTCTACCGGGCGGCCAGCGGCGCGCCTGGGCACCGCTACTGGCAGCAGCAGGTGGACTACAAGATCCGCGTGTCCCTGGACGATGAGAAGCAGAAGGTCAGCGGCACCGAGGACATCACCTACCACAACAACTCCCCGGACGAGCTGCGCTACCTCTGGCTGCAGTTGGACCAGAACATCCGCAAGGCCACCTCCACCGGCGCCAACAGCCGGTCGGCGCCCAACCTCGAGGCCCTGGCCGGGGACGACAAGCCCGGGGTGCCCGGCTATGTGCTGCGTTCTCTCGCCTCGAAGGACAACCGGGACGGCCACGTCATCCACGCGGTGAAAGACGCCACCGGCAAAGACCTGCCCTTCACCGTGGTGGACACCATGATGCGGGTGGACCTGCCGGTCCCCCTCAAGCCCGGCCAGGTGTTGAAGTTCTCCGTGGCCTGGGACTACGTGGTGAACAACTACAAGAACGCCGGGGGCCGCAGCGGCGTCGAGCAACTGGAGGACGGCGCCCGGCTCTACAACATCGCCCAGTGGCAGCCCCGCCTCGTGGCCTACACCGATGACATGGGCTGGCAGCACCAGCAGTTTCTCGGACAGGGGGAGTTCACCCTGGAGTTCGGCGACTGGGACGTGGAGATCACCGTGCCCTGGGATTTCACGATCCTCGCCACCGGCGAGCTCCAGAACCCCCAGGAAGTGCTCACCGCCGCCCAGCGGGACCGCCTCATGAAGGCGCGCTCCGCCAGCAAGCCCCTCTTCATCGTGGCCCCGGAAGAGGCGGGCAAGGGCGAGTCCAGGCCCACGAAATCCGGGACCTCCGTGTGGAAGTTCAAGGCCGCCAACGTGCGGGACTTCGCCTGGAACACCTGCCGGCGGCAGATCTGGGACGCCATGGGCGTGGACGTGAACGGCCGCACCGTGCTGGCCATGAGCGGCTACACGAAGGAGGGGATGCCCCTCTGGGACAAGTACAGCACCGCCGCGGTGGCCCACACGCTGCGAGTCTACGGCCGCTATACCTTCGACTACCCCTATCCCGTGGCCATCAGCTGCCTCGGGCTGGGCGGCGGCGGCGGCATGGAATATCCCATGCTCTGCTTCAACGGCCCGCGCCCGGAAAAGGACGGCACCTACAGCGAACGCACCAAGCACGGCCTCGTCGGTGTGGTGATCCACGAGGTGGGCCACAACTTCTTCCCCATGATCGTGAACAGCGATGAGCGCCAGTGGTCCTGGATGGACGAAGGCTTCAACACCTTCCTCCAGTACCTCGCCGAGAAGGAATGGAATCCGGACTTCCCCACCACCCGCAGCATCGTCCAGGGCATCACCGACTACCTGAAGTTTCCTGACGCGACGCCCATCATGACCCAGAGCGATGCGGTGCGGCACTTCGGCCCCAACGCCTACCAGAAGCCCGCCGCTGGCTTCAACATGCTGCGGGAAACGATCATGGGCCGGGAGCTCTTCGACTTCGCCTTCAAGGAATACGCCCGGAGGTGGAAGTTCAAGCGGCCCCAGCCGGCGGACTTCTTCCGGTCCATGAACGACGCCTCGGGCCTCGACCTCGACTGGTTCTGGCGGGGCTGGTTCTACATGACCCTGGCCCCCGACCTCGCCGTGGAAAACGTGGAGCTCTTTCGCCTCGGCGACCTCGATCCCGCCAAAGCCAAGGAGCGGCAGCGGGAGGCCGACGCGCGGAGGGACCAGAACATCTCCAAGCTCCGCGACAAGACCCTCATCCCCGAAGGCGGGGCTGAAAAAGCCCAGGGCTACCAGGATTTCTACACGGACGGCTCCTACGACCGCTACGCGGTGACGGCGGCGGACCGGCAGAAGGTCGAGGCGGCGACGCGGGCCCTGGCCGCCGACGAAAAGGAATGGCTGGGCTTCCGGAAGAACATCTACCGCATCACCTTCCGCAATGCGGGGAAGTTCCCCATGCCCATCATCGCCCGGCTCGAGTTCAAGGACGGCAGCAGCGAAGTGCTGCGCCTCCCGGCCCAGGCCTGGCTGATGAACGAGGAGCGCTTCTCGAAACTCGTGGCCACGGACAAGGAGCTGACGGGTGTGGAGCTGGATCCCTTCCAGGAGATCCCCGACATCGACCGCGGAAACGACGTGTACGCTCGCCGGATCGGTCCAGCCCAGATCCTGAACCTGGGCCGCACGCCGCCCCGGCAGCCCAATCCCATGCAGGAGAAGGAAGCCGAGAAAAAGAAGAGCGCCCAGGGGAGCGCAGGAACAGAAACAGGTGAAAAGGTTGGAGGGAGAAGCCTGAGCCTGAAGGGCGAAGAGGCGAAGGCCGCAAGGGACGGGAAAAAGCCCGAGGAGAAGAAGCCGGAGACCGGCCACTGAGCCAGGACCTCCGCATCGAATTGGCGTGGCAGGGCCTTCCCCGGACGGCCCTGCTGCACCTTCCTCCTGGAAGCGTCGGGCCGGTGCCCCTGCTGATGGCGCTGCATGGCACCGGCGGCACGCCCCGCCTGATGGCCCGGATCACCGGCCTCAATGCCATCGCCGACCGCTGCGGCTTCGCGGTGGCCTACCCGGCGGCCCTGGGGAAGCCCGGACGGGAGGAGACCGCCACCGGCGCCGCCTGGAACGCGGGGCCAGGGCTCGGCTGCCCGGACCACGCCAACGCCGACGATGTGGGCTTCCTGCGGGCCCTGGTGGCCCACCTCGCGGCGAACCAGCCCATCGACAGGCGTCGGATCCATGCCTGCGGCCTGTCCAACGGCGGACGCATGGCGGCGCGGCTGGCCTTGGAGGCCGCGGATGTCTTCGCATCCGCCGCCATCGTGGCCGGGGCGTGGAACGGGGAAGGCGCCACGCCGAGCCGGCCGATGCCGCTCCTGATGATCCATGGCACCGAAGATCGCCACATCCCCTACGAGGGCGGCCGCGGGGCGCTCGGTCGGGCGGTGGAGAACCTGCCGATGCGGGAGCAGTTCCTGCGCCTGGCGGCCCTCATGGGGTGCGAGGGCAAGCCGCGGCGGACCTTTCAAGGCGCCTTCTTCCGGGATGTGTTCCGCCATGCGGGGGCGGACGCGGCCGTCGCGCTCTGGACCCTGCCCGGGGAAGGCCACGCCTGGCCCGGAGGACGGGCCTGGGCGCCGACCGCGGATCCACCGACCCCTTTATTTTCCGCGTCCGAGGAGATCTGGTCCTTCTGCGCGCCATACTCGTTGCCATGAGGCTTCGGGGTCTGGTCTTCGGCGTGGCGGCGGTGATCGCCACGGCCCACGACTATCCGGTGACCTACGGCGTGCTGACCCTCGGCCCGGGGCGGGCTTCGCTCCGCCTGCGTCTCGCCCTGCACCACTTCCAGCCGGAACTGGAGGCCTTCGCAGGACGGAAACTGGCCCTGAAGGACGGAGAGATCTTCGAGCCCGCCCTCCTGGAGGCCTACCTTCGGGATCGCATCGTCCTGGCGGATGGCCGGGGCCGGCCCGCGACCTGGAAGGCGGTGAAGCAGGACCTGGACGCCTTCGACCTGGTGCTCACCCTGGAAGCGCCCCTGGCCTCGGCGAAGGGCGCGACGCTCCGCCACACCCTCTTCTTCGACCGCAGCCGGGCGCAGCAGAACCTCGTTACGGTGGAAGGCCTCGGCGAGCGCCGGGGCCTGACCTTCAACGCCAAGCAGCCGCAGCTGCCCCTGGAAGGCCTGCGGCGGTGAGCCCGCTGTTCGAGGCCCTTGCGGGCTTCGGCTCCGGGCTCGCCGGTGGCGTGCTGAGCGGGATGTTCGGCATCGGTGGCGGCGTCGTGCTGGTGCCCCTCCTTGGCCTGGCCCTGCATCTGAACCAGCACCAGGCCCAGGGCGTGACCCTCGCCGCCATGCTGCTGCCCAACGGCCTGCCGGCGGTGCTGCACTACCGGAAGATGGGGGTGACGATCCTCTGGAACCTGGTGGGCATCCTGGTGCTGGGCTTCCTGGTGGGTGTTTACGGTGGCAGCGTCCTGGCGAATCGCATCCCCGAGGCTCCGCTGAGATGGGGCTTCTCCGGGCTGCTGGTGCTCATGGCGGTGCGCATGATTGCCGTACGCAAGGATCCGAGCCTCGCCCCCCAGGAACCCCTCGCCGTGCTGCCTTCGCCCTGGGTGCCGGGCCTGTGCATCGGACTCGTGGGAGGCGCCGCCTCGGGCCTGCTGGGCATTGGCGGGGGGCTCGTCATCATTCCGCTCCTGACGGCCTGGGTGCGGATGCCCCAGCACCAGGCCCAGGCCACCAGCCTCGCCGTGATGCTGCCCCCGATCTTTCTGCCCGGCGTCCTCGTGTACGCCGCGGCCCAGAAGGGCCTGCCCTGGCCCATCCTCGGCGGTGTCGCTGCGGGCTTCATGGCAGGCGCCTTTTTCGGCGCGCGGCTGGCCACCTCGGTGAAGGGCCCCGCCCTGCGGATCACCTTCGCCGTGATCATGGTGGCCATGGCGGCCTTGCTGCTCCTACGTTAGCCAACGCCCCGGCAGGCTAGAGGAAGCCCAGCCGCGTGTAGTTGGTGCCGAGGATCTGATCCGTGACGGTGGCGCTCTGGCCCAGCCAGCGCTCGAGCAACGTCGCGTAGAGGCTGCGGAAGTCCGTTGTGTGTTTCATGTTTCCGTTGGCGTCCAGGTCGGCGAGGTTCGGATAGCCGCCGTAGAGGCCGCCCTTGACCTTCTTGCCGACCACGAAGGAGAGGGCCGCGGTGCCATGGTCGGTGCCGCCGTTGTTCTCCTGCACGCGCCGCCCGAATTCGCTCCAGGTGGCGATGAGCACCCGGTCCTGGGCGTTGCCGTTCGCGGTGGTGATGCTGGCGAGGTCGTCGTAGAAGGCCTTGATGGCGCCGCCCAGGGCCCGCTGCAGGTTCGCGTGGTCCGTGGTCTGGTTGCTGTGGGTGTCCCAGCCCCCAAGGCGCGCGTAGTAGACCTGGGTGGGCAGGTCGCTGGCGATCATCTGGGCGATGAGCTTCAGCTCGTTGGAGAGGCCCGCCGTGAGGTTCCCGCCCGCCAGGGTCTTCACCGGATAGGCGGCCTCCCCGGGATAGGGGACGGAAGGGGTCCGGGTCTTGATGAGGGTGTTGAACTGGCTCTGGGCGTCGTAGAACTGCTTCCCCGATGCGCTGCAGGCCCCGTAGGCTGCGAGGCTGACGGGATCCGTGCCCGTGGCGGTCAGGCTCTGGAGCCAGCCCGTGGCGAGGGTGTTGGCGGCGGCCAGGGCGTCCGTGCGCAGGAGGTAGGACGGGTACACGAATCCGGTGGAGCCGGTGATGGAGACGAAGGACTGGGCGTGGCCCTTCAGCATGATGGGGGGGATGGACTCGACCACCACGCCCTTGAGCACGTCGGAGGCGCTGAAGACCTGGTCGGCCCAGCGGCCCAGCCAGCCGGTGCCGTCGGGGGTCGCCGCCCCATAGCCCCAGATGTCCTTGGCGGTGAAGTGGCTCAGGTTGGGGTTGGGCATGCCGATGCCGGGGATCCAGGCCACCCGGCCCGCGGCCTGGAGCAGGTCGAAGCCCGTCAGGTCCTTGTTGAGGCCGATGCCACTGCCCAGGTCGGTGGTGTTGGCGGCGTCGATGCGCAGGGTGGTGCGCTTGCCCTGGTAGGCGGTGAGGTTCGCCCCGGCAGTGGGGGGCGCCATGCTCAGCCAGTCGTTGCCGCCGTCGATCTGGACGATCACGAGGATGGGCGCCGTGGGCGGCGGCGTGGTGCCACCCCCGCCGCCGCTGCCGCCGCCGTTGCTCGAGCCGCCGCTCGACGAGGAACCCCCGCCGCCGCAGGCGGTGAGCCCCGCGAGGGCCGCGCTGCCGGCCAGGCCGGTCTGAAGGAAGGATCGCCGCGTGGTCATGGAGGCCTCCTCAGTAGAGCTGGCTGCCGGGGGAGCAAAGGATCAGGTAGGCCAGCCGCCGGGCCGAGGTCTGGCCCGTGGCGTCCCAGGCGAAGGTGCCGGGGTAGAGGGCGGCCAGCCAGCCGTCGCGCACGGTGGCGGGGATCGGCGCGGGCTGGAGCAGGGCGATGAGCCGGTTGTACACGTCCAGGGCCGTGGTCGGCGCGCTGGTGAACCAGGTGGGCACGCTGCTGGGGAAGAGGTCGTAGGTGTTGCCGGCGTAGGGGACGTTTTCTCCGATGGCGAGGGCCGCGGCGAACTTGCCCCGGTAGCGCATGGCGTTGCTGTTGATCCACCCCAGGTGCTCCGCCCAGCCGTTGGGCCCATCCGAGTCGAGGAAGCGCATGCCCGCCTGTTCAAACCCCACGTTCGCGAAGAGCATCCACGCCGGGTACTTGAAGGGCGCGGCGGCGGAAGCCTGGCTGAAGGGCAGGGCCAGGGCCCGGGCGCTCCGCACGATCCAGGAGATGGGCCCTTCCGCCAGGGTGTAGCGATGGGCGGTGTCGAAGAAGTAGGCCGACTTGAACAGGGCCTTGAAGACGGCGCGCAGGTCGAAGGCCTGGGCCCGGATCAGGGCCGCCAGATCCTGGAGGGCCGTGGCCGTGGCGCTGGGGGTCACGAAGGCGAGAAGGATGCGCTTGGCGAGGAACTCGGAGCACTGGGTGGCGCGCAGGCTGGGGATGGCCTTGACGATGTCTTCGCCGTAGTTGGTGGTGGCGCCGGCGTTGAAGGTCTGGCCAAGGAAATTGACCGTGCCGGTGAAATGGATGTTGGGCAGGGTGGTGCGTGGGCGGCCGTTGTAGTCCCGGCCATCGGGGTTGTTCTGTCCGCGATAGACGGCGAAGGTCCCAGCCTTGGGAGAGGGGTTCGGGTTCACGGGGAAGACCTCGAGGTCCGCGGTCTTGACGGTGAAGCTCCACCCCGAGAGGGCCTTGGCCAGTTCGGTGATGTCGGTCTGGTTGTAGCCGTTGTCCACCCCCAGGCTGTACAGTTCCAGGACTTCCCGGGCGTAGTTCTCGTTGGGGATGGCGGTGTTGGCCGGCTGGGGGATCTGGTTCAGCACCGAGTCCAGCCACACGCTCATGGCGGGATCCTGGCTGACCCGCAGCAGCAGGTCCGGGAAGGGATCCAGGCCGTGGTCCCGGTAGAGCTGGATGAGGTTCTGGACCAGCCCGAGACTCCGCACCTTCTCGAAGCCCGTGGCGAAGAAGTTGTGCCAGAAGAGGGCGAGGCGCTCCTGGAAGGGATAGGGCGAATAGTGCATCCGCCAGGCCCAGTAAGCCTGGCCGTTCTGGGCCTGGCGCCAGGATTCGAGGCGGAAGGGATGGGGCGCCGGATCCGCCGGCAGGGCCTCGCTGCCGGGCACGTTGGGATTGGCGGGGACCTGGGGATAGCTGACCGGATCGGCATTCGCGTTCAGGGCCGCGTTGAAGGAGCCGAAACCCGCGCCGCTGCCGTCCACCCAGGCGTCCACGGTGGCGCCCACAGGCTGGGCCGCCAGCTGGGCCGCGGCCTCAGGCGATAGGCCGAAGCCGGCCCGCCGGGCGAAGTGCAGGACGTCCGAGGCGATCCAGGAGGTCTTCTGGGCATCGAAGGTGGCCATGGGGTCCTCCGGGGTGGAGTTGTGGGAAGCGGGTGGCGCCGGAGCTGGTGGGATCAAGGTTGGACCGGGAGGGGCGGCCGAAGGTTGAAAACGGGATGCGGCTTCAGGGCGGGCAGCCGTTGGTGATCCAGTTTTTCCAGGTGTCCACGGTGGTTGTGCAGAGGTTCGGCGAGGAGAGGGGCATCCGCGCCCCGAAACCGCTGCCGCCGGGCTGGTCCGAGGTCACCTTGTCGATGATCCAGGACTTGGAGACATCCCCGGGCTTGACCCGGAAGTAGCCCGCCGGGGCATTGCTGGGGGTCCGGTTGACGAGATCGTTGTAGACGTCCGTGGCGGTCCGGCCTCCTCCCGTGGCGTAGCTGACGTGGCCGCTGGGCAGGGCGGAGCCGCCGTGGCAGGAGGTCGTGGCGGAGCCGCAGCTGCTTTGGAGCGCCGG
Organism: Holophagaceae bacterium; assembly: GCA_016710635.1. Taxonomy (GTDB): domain Bacteria; phylum Acidobacteriota; class Holophagae; order Holophagales; family Holophagaceae; genus JADJVL01. Next base: position 249,165 of record JADJVL010000002.1, read on the forward strand.
CAGGATGTGTGCGCTGAAGGTGGGGCTCGCGATCACGGTGGTGGTGGGACAGGTGGTGCCTGGGGTGCCGCCCCCGCCGCCGCCGGTGCCGGTGGAACCGGAGCCACCGCCCCCGCCGCCGCAGGCCAGGGTCAGCAGGGGCAGTGAGGCTGCGGCAAGGAGCGCTGCGGAGAAGGGGGCGCATGGGTGCTCCGGGGAAGGGACCAGGATCCGCCGCGGGGGAGGGCGGGGCAAGGCGGGTGTGGAACATGGGCCCGGGATTCCGGCCCAGGGTTGAAGCGAAGGGTCTGGACGGCCAAGGGGCCTGGACGACCCTCCGGGCCGCCGCTCCCCCGGGGCCCGCGCTATCCTCGAAGGCGGAGACCGCCGTGCCCTTCGACGCCCCGACCCCCTTGTTCACAGGCGAGCGCCTGCGGGACCTCGTGCTCTGCTACGCCGGACCCTGGGCCTTCGTGCCCTACCTGAAGAACCGGGACGACGAGGAAGTGCTCTGGCACGCGCGCCAGGGCGTGCTGCTGGCCTTCTCCGAGATGGTAGTGGGCCTGGCTCTTGTCTTCGGGGGCCTTTTTCCCATCCTGGGGGACCTGAGCACCCGCTGGCTCCTGCCCATCTGGCTCCTCTGGTGTCTGGCCATGTCCGTGACCAGCATCCTGCAGGGGGCGAAGGGCAAGCGGCACAAGATCCCCGTGCTCCACCAGTTCGTGGAGTTCCTCTAGCCCTCAGCCCCGCGCGTTCAGGATCAGCATGGCATCGCCATAGCTGAAGAAGCGGTAGCGCTCCCGGATGGCCTCGGCATAGGCGGCATGGGCGAGGTCCATGCCCAGCAGCGCGCAGACCAGCACGAAGAGGGTGCTCTCCGGCAGGTGGAAGTTGGTCAGGAGATGGTCGGCGGTGCGCAGGGCGTAGCCCGGCGTGATGAAGATGCGGGTGGAACCGGCCCGTTGGAGGCGCGCGCCGTCCCAGGCGCCTTCCAGGGTGCGGAGCGCGGTCGTGCCGATGGCAAGCAGGGGCCGCGCGCGATCACGGAATACGGACTCGAGCTCCCGGACCGTCTCTTCCGGAATCTCGAAGCGCTCCTCGTGCATGACATGCGTGTCCGTATCCTCCGCGCTCATGGGGCGGAAGGTGCCGAGGCCCACGTGGAGCCGCACCGGGCGCCAGGCGCAGCCCTTGGCTTCCAGCGCCGCGATGAGTTCCGGCGTGAAGTGCAGGCCCGCGGTGGGGGCGGCAACGGCCTCGCCTTCCGCGGCGTGGAAGACCGTCTGGTAGCGTTCCTCGTCCTCCCCTTCGGCGAGGTGGGTGATGTAGGGCGGCAGGGGCAGGCGGCCGATGTGGTCGATCTCGTCCCAGTCCAGGTCGGTGCCCTCCTGCACCACGCGCACGGCGCGCAGGCCTTCCTCCAGGTTCGCCTCGATACGCACCGTCGCCACTTCCGCGCCGCTGGACGGATCCACCACCGTGGCCGTCGCGCCGGGCTTCAGCCGCGCGCCTGGGCGCACCATGGCCTCGAAGCTCCCGTCCCCCAGCGCCCGCAGCAGCAGGGCCTCCCCCGCGCCGCCGCCGCTCCGCTTCAAGAAGAGGCGCGCGTGGCGGACTTTCACATCGTTGGGCACGCAGAGGGTTCCGGCCGGGATCAGTTGGGGCAGGTCCTTGATGGAGTGGTGGGCGAGGCTTCCCGACCGCGCGTCCACCACCAGCAGCCGCGCCCCGTCCCGTGTCGGCGCCGGGTGCTGGGCGATGAGCTCCTCGGGCAAATCGAAGCGGAAGGCGGACCGCTTCATGCGTGGAACTGCAGGGCGTGGAGCCGAGCGTACTCGCCCTTCGCTTCAAGCAGCTCCGCGTGGGTGCCCTGCTCGATGATGCGGCCGGACTTCAGGGCCACGATGCGGGTGGCCTTCTGCACGGTGCTGAGGCGGTGGGCGATCACGAGGGTCGTCCGGTCCTTCATCAGGGTTTCCAGGGCGTCTTGCACGGCCCGCTCGCTTTCCGTGTCCAGGGCGCTGGTGGCCTCGTCCAGGATGAGGATGGGCGGATCCTGCAGCAGGGCCCGGGCGATGGCGAGGCGCTGGCGCTGGCCGCCGCTGAGGCTCGAGCCGGTCTCGGCCAGGGGCGTGTCGTAGCCCTTCGGGAGCTTCACGATGAAGTCATGGGCGTGGGCCTGCTTCGCCGCGGCCTCGACCAGCGCCCGGTCCACGTCCAGGCCGTAGGCGATGTTGTCGTGCACCGTGTCCATGAAGAGCAGGGTCTCCTGGGTCACGATGCCGATGCGCTGGCGCAGCTCCCGGGGGTCGAAGGACCGCAGGTCCGTTCCGTCGAGGGTGAGGCGACCTTCCGTGGGGTCGAAGAAGCGGGGCACCAGATTCACCAGGGTGGTCTTGCCGCCCCCGCTGCCGCCCACGAGGGCGACGGTCTCCCCACGCCGCACTTCCAGGTCAATTCCATTGAGGACCCGGTGCTTCTCGTCGTAGGCGAAGTGGACGCCCTCGAAGCGGAGCACCGCGGGCTCAGCGGGCATGGACTTCGGCGCGGCGGGAGCGGTGAGTTCCGGGGCCCGGTCCAGCAGCGCATAGACCCGGTCGAGGCTGGCTCCGGCCACCTGGATCTCGTTGTTCAGCTTGGTGAGACGGCGGATCGGGTCGTAGAAGGAATAGACCGCCATGAGGTAGGCGAAGAAGTTCGGCCCGCTCAGGGTTCCGGCCTGGATGCCCTTGGATGCGTAGATGATCAGGGTCGCGAGCAGCAGGCCGCCGACGATCTCCATGATGGGCGTCGACAGCGCCGATGCCCGGGCGCTCTTCATGCCCAAGCGGTAGAGCTCCTCGTTCCGCGCGTGGAAGCGGGCGGCCTCGAAGGGCTCCCTGGCGAAGCCCAGCACCACGCGGATGTTGGAGAAGACCTCCTTGAGCCGCTGCAGCAGTCGGGAACTGGCCTCCTGGTTGCCGTGGTTCACCTTGCGGATGCGCTGGCTCAGCTTCTTGATGGGCAGCACCACCAGGGGGCCCGCGACGAAGATGGCGAGGCTGAGGCGCCAGTTCATCCACAGCACCGTGATGAGCATGGCGAGGCCCTGGGTGATCTCCCGCACGGCTTCGGCCATCTGGTTCGACGCGATGCCCTGTACGGCGGCCACATCGTTCACGCTGCGGGTCAGCAGCTCGCCCACGGGATGCTTCTGGAAGAAGGCGGGCTCCTGCTTCAGGAGATGGCCGAAGAGGCGTTCGCGCAGGGACTGGGTGGCCCGCAGGCCCGAGCGCACCATGACCAGGGTGCCGCTGTAGGTGAAGAGTCCCTTGAGCACGAAGATCGCCACCAGCAGGGCGGGGACGAAGTAGACCCCGTTGCGCAGGCTGGAGGCCGCGGGGAGCTGGGCCATGAGCCAGGCCTTGGCCTGGGCTGCGAGGGCGAAGGCATCGGAGCCCTTCGGGACGCCCATGCCGAGGTTTTCCTCGAAGACGAACTTGAGGGTCGTCACCAGGGCGCCCTGGCAGAGGCCCGCCAGCATCAGGAGCAGGGATCCCGCGAGGTTCTGGGGCAGGTAGCGCCAGAGGTGCTCGCGGAAGAATCGGCGGAAGGAAGACATGGATCATCCAGTCTACCGGGTTGAACCGGATGGCATTCTCCGGCAGGCTGCTAGGAAGCGCTTCCCGCGCAGGACCTCCATGAGCCCCTTCCTCACCTTCTTTTATTACTTCGGCTTTCGCACCCCGGTGCGAGTCGGAGGGGTTCTGAACTAAGCCACATTCGGACCAGACCCAAACCCCCGATTCGCACAGGCGGATCGGGGGTTTTCCGTTTCAGGAGCTTTCATGCGCACCGACGGCAATCTCGCCCTCCAAGCCCAGTGGTCCCCTGCCTCCTGGCGGGAACGACCGGCCCGCCAGCAGCCGATCTATGGCGATGCGGCGGCCCTCGACCGGGCCCTGACGCGGCTGAAGGATCTGCCGCCGCTGGTGGTGGCGGAGGAGGTTGAGGACCTGCGCCGCTTCATCGCCGAAGCCGCCGCGGGACGGCGCTTCATGCTCCAGGGCGGGGACTGCGCCGAGCAGTTCGCCGACTGCCGGGGCGAAGCCATCGCCGACAAGCTGCGCATCCTGCTCCAGATGTCGGTGGTCATCACCCACGGCGGGCGGCGCAGCGTCTTCCAGGTGGGGCGCATTGCCGGCCAGTACGCCAAGCCCCGCAGCTCCGAGATGGAGCACGTGGGTGGCCGGGAGCTGCCCAGCTACCGGGGCGACCTGGTGAATGGCGCGGAGGCCACAGAGGAGGCGCGGCGCCCCGATCCAGGCCGCATGCTGGAGGCCTACTTCCACGCCGCCGCCACCCTCAACCACCTGCGGGCTCTCGTGGCTGGCGGCTTCGCGGACCTGCATCATCCGGAGCGGTGGGAACTCCCAGGTTCGACTCTGGGGTCGAGGCCTACCGCCGGGTGCTGGACCGGGTGCGGGAGTCCATCGATTTCATCGACGCCATCCAGGGCACGGCCCAGCCCTATCTCCGCACCGGCGAGCTCTTCACGAGCCATGAAGCCCTGCTGCTGCCCTTCGAGGAGTGCCTGACGCGCCTGGACGCCCAGCGCGGCGCCCACTACAACCTGGGCGCCCACATGCTCTGGATCGGCGAGCGGACCCGCCACCTCGACGGGGCGCATGTCGAGTACCTGCGCGGCATCCGCAATCCCGTCGGCGTGAAGCTCGGCCCCTCCATCTCCCCGGAGGAGCTGAAGGCGCTACTGGAAGCGCTGGATCCGGCGCGGGAGGCCGGGCGGCTCACCCTGATCCCGCGGCTCGGCCACCGCCAGGTCCGCGAAGCCCTGCCCCGTCTCATCCAGGTGGTCCAGGCCAGCGGGCATCCGGTGCTCTGGAGCTGCGATCCCATGCATGGCAATGGCCTGGTGACGGCCCAGGGGCTGAAGACCCGCGATTTCGAACACATTCTTTCGGAGCTTCGCCAGTCCATGGACATCCACCGCTGTCTGGGCTCGCGCCTCGGGGCCGTGCACTTCGAGCTCACTGGGCATGCGGTCACCGAATGCCTCGGCGGCAGCCAGAAGCTCGGGGAACTGGACCTCCATGCCGCCTACGAGACCGGCTGCGATCCGCGCCTGAACCAGACCCAGAGCCTGGAGATGGCCTTGCTGATCGCCCAGATGCTCGGCGCCGCCTAGCCCGGGGGCTATTCGGTGATGACGGTGATCCGGCTCTTCTGGTCTTCCAGGCTGAACAGGATGGTCCCCCGGGGCGCCTTCAGCGCCTCGTCCATGAGCCGACCCAGGTCCACGCCCTTGACCTTGGCCTGGCGCAACTGTTCGTCGGACATATAGCTGCCCACGGCCCGGGCCAGGCCGGTGGCGATGCGCACCGTCACCACATCGGGCTTGCCCTTCTCCTGGATCTTCAGCACCAGGAAGCGGCCGGAGGTGGAGGTTCCACCCAGATCGGGCTGGATTCCGAAGGCCTGAAGCGCGAGCCGGCAGGCCTCTTCCGTGGCGGGCAGGCGGAGGCCCTTCTGCAGGGCCTCGATGGAGCGGCGGTCCTGGCGCTTGGCGAGCTGCAGGGCGGCGGCCACCTGGACCTCCTCGAGGCCATCGGACAAGGCCGAGACCAGTTCCCTGGAAGCCGCCGAGTTGTCCCATTGGCGGATGCCCCAGCAACGGACCCGGTTCAGACGGGCCTCCTTGCCCAGCATCCGCTCGTCGGGATGGCAGACGAGGAACTCGGAATAGGCCGCCGCAGCGTCGTCCCAGCGCTGGTCGCTTTCCAGGGAGGCCGCGAGCCAGAAGCGCGCGTCGGCCTGCCGGGAGGAAGTGGGAAAGTCCGCCAGGTAGCGCCGGTACAGGGCGGTGGCTTCGAACCAGCGCTGGGAATAACGCATGCTCTTGGCTTCCCGCAGCAGCGCATCCGAAGGGCCTTCCTTGAGGAGGCCCTTCTGGATCAACGCGGCTTCGGGCGGGAACCCCACAAGGAGCATCAGGAGCGGCCCTTGGCGAGAAGCTCGCCGAGGCGGTCGGCCTCTTCGCTCAGGTTGTGGGTGGAGGCCCACTGGCGCAGCTCCTCGGCCCGGGCGGGCTGGAGGCAGCCATCCTCCAGGGCGAGCTCACTGAGCCAGGCGTGCAGGTCGTTGCGGACGCCTTCGGCTTCGGGGACGGGGGCGCCGGAGGCCGCCAGCTGGTGACTAGCCTGGAGAAGAACCACGGCGGCGAGGCGCTCGTTGTTCCGGTCCTCCATGTCCTTGCTGCAGATCGGGGGCCGGCGTTCAAAATCCTTCAGGAGGGCGGAGGTCTGATGGAAGAAGTCTCCCCACAGGCGGGCCTGGGCGCGCTTCTGGGCTTCTCCGTCCAGCCGGGCACGGTCCTGGGACTGGGCCTGGATGGCCCGGAGGCGATGGACGACGAAGCCCCCGGGCACCAACGCGAGGAGGGCCGCGGCCGCGGCGGCCAACCAGGGCGCGTTCCAGCGGCGGGCCGGCAGGATGGCGGGGGAGAGGTCCGGGGCGTGGGCATGCAGGGCCAGGGACAGTTCCAGCAGCTGGGCCAACTCGGCCTGAAGGGCGGGGTCCTCTGGCCAGGCTTCGGGCCGTTCGAGGAGGTCGAATTGCTGGGCGTCCCGCTCGGGATCGACCGAGGCGCCGGAAGGGGGGTTGGAGTTTGAATCAGGCGGTAGCATGGCTGAAGTCCAGTGTTTTTCGTAATTTAGCAAGACTTTGGAAGAGTGTGGCCTTCACGGTGCCCTCGGCACAGCCGAGATCCTCGGCAATGCGCTTCACCGGGCGTTCGTGGACGTAGTAGGCCAAGACCATGGCCTTCTGCCGGGGCGTCAGGTGCTCCAGGGCTTCCTGGAGGGCCTTGAGCTTTCGGCTCTTGTCCACGTCATCCCAAGGAGAGGGATGGTGGGGATCGGGTGCGTCAAAGGCCTCGGGGGTTGGTAGCTCCCGACCCCGTTTACGCAGGTGGTCGGTCGCCGCATTAGCCGCCAGGGTAAAAATCCATGCCGACACGGGTCGACCGGCTTCGAAACGGTGTTTGTGTTGCAGGCATTTCAAGAACACCTCCTGCACCAGTTCCTGGACCACACCGCCCTCGCCCTGGAGGCGGCGGTACAGGAAGGCGGCCACGGGCCTTTCGAAGCGGGCCATGAGATGGGCCAGAGCCTCCTCTCGGCCCTCTTTGAGCTCGGCCATCCAATATTCGGGACTCCCCTCCTCGGGGGGGGGCGGAGCGGGCTTTTGCGCTTCCAGCCCTTCCTGGGTCATGTGGAGGGTCCCGGGGGTTTGAATTTCATTCCGGGAACCCCCAGACGGCCCATGAGGGACTCGATCTGGCCCGTGGTAAGGGTGCAGCGCAAGGCCACCCGCTCCCGCTCCTGGATCAGCTCCGGCGCCACGCTGGGGGCGTTGGGCAAAGCGTTAGTCAAGGCCACTAGGCGCTGGAGCCACGGCGTGGCTTGGCTGATGCCCTCGGGCGTACCCACGAGGGCGAGTTCCAGCTTGTGGCCGTCCTTGGCCTCCTTGCCCGGGGCGACGCTCCAGGCGAGGACCGTGATGCCTTTGGGGATCTCCTTGGACCAGTCCCCTGGGATCTGCTTCGCCGCCTTGTCCAGCCAGGCTTCAGGGGCAAGGAATCCCTGGACCGGGGCCGCGGGGTCGATCCAGGAGCCGGCCCGGGTGATGGGGGACCGTGGGCCTGGCGCCTGGTCGTTGGCCCGGCGTTGCAGGGCCTTCAGATCGCCAATCCAGATCCGGCCTCTTCCATCGGTGGCGGCCCTGAAATGGATCTGGTTGAGGTCGAGGATCACGAAGAGGGGGCAATCCCTTCCGTCGATCCGCATGCTGCCTTCCGGAGGGAAGGCTTCGGCCAAGGCGACCTGCAGCGCGTTGGGGTCCTGGAATCCGTCCAGCTGGAGCAGCAGGCTGGCGGCGGCCTCCGCGGGGTCGGGGCGATGGCCGGGGGTGGTAAGGGTCTTTTCCAGGTCGGCGGCATAGAGCGTGATCCGCCCAGTCTCCGTCGCGGGGTTGATCCGGGCCTTTTTCAGGAAGAGGTCCAGGGCCTGGTCCGCCATCGGGAACTGGCCGATCAGGGTCTGGAATTCCTTGTGGTCCAGGAACCAGCCCACCCGGGTGCTCACGGCGATGCGGGCCTGGGAAGGGGCGCCCTTCATCCACTCGGGGCCCGGCACCGACCGGTCGCAACTGGTGATCGCGGCGAGACCGCCGCAGGCCGCCAGCAAGGCTGCGGCACCCAGAAAGCCACCACCCCGCAAAAACGCGGCAGCCAGATTCATTCGGAGGCGGGAGGGCATGGGACTTCCTGGGACCCTTGCGCTACGCCCGGGAGGGGCTTCCCGCTTAGGGGCTGATGGATGGTAGCAGCCGGGCCTCAGGGAATTCGGGCCCGGCCATTTCCAGACTTCCCTATGGACATAGGAATGGGGAAGGATGGCAGGCGACCCTTCCGACCAAGAACCTCATGACCGACCAGCCCCTGAAGACCGTCCGTGTTCCCGAACCCATGGTTCCGCTGTTCCGTCTGGCGGAGGACGTGGTCTCGCGCTATTTCGGCCAGCGGGAGGACCGTCCCGAGATGGGCAGCATCGAGGTCTTCGGCCAGCGGTACATCCTGGTGCGGGCGGCCTCGCTCTCCGTGGAGTTCTTCACCCTGGTGGAGGAGATGTACGGCCCTGGACGGGAAGGCGATGCCGAGGAGTTCTCCCGCAACATCCTGTTCGATCTCGCCCACGCCATCGGCAAGTCCGACGCCCGGAACTTCCACGCCAAGATGGGGCTGGAGGACCCCATCGCGCGGCTCTCCGCGGGGCCCGTCCACTTCGCCCACACCGGCTGGGCCTTCGTGGACATCTTCCCCGAGTCCAACCCGGTGCCGGGCCCCGACTACTGCCTCGTCTACGATCATCCCTACTCCTTCGAAAGCGAAGCCTGGGTTCAGTCCGGGCGGATCCGGCACCACCCTTCCTGCATCATGAACGCCGGCTACAGCTCGGGCTGGTGCGAGGAAAGCTTCGGCCTGCAGCTGGTCTCCAGCGAGATCCTCTGCCGCGCCAAGGGCGATGATTGCTGCCGCTTCATCATGGCCCCGCCGAGCCGCATCGAAGGCCGGGTCCAGGACTACATGGCGAACAGCCCGGCCCTGGCCAAGCGCATGGAGGCCCACAGCATCCCGGACTTCTTTTCCCGCAAGCGCCTGGAGGAGGAGCTGAAGGAAAGCCGGGCCCAGCTGGAGCGGCGCGTGGAGATGCGCACCCGGGAGCTCGTCGAGGCCGGCGAGCGGCTGAAGGCCGAGATGCTCGAGCGCCGTTCCGTGGAGGAGCGGCTGCGCCAGACGGACAAGCTGGAGGCCATCGGCAGGCTGACCGGGGGCATCGCCCACGACTTCAACAACCTCCTCACGGTGATCCTGGGGTACACGAATCTGGCCCTCGACACCTTGTCCGGGGAGGAGGCGGCGCGGCCCCTCATCTCCGAAGTGCTGAAGGCCTCCGAGCGCGCGGCCTCCCTCACCCAGCAGCTCCTGGCCTTCAGCCGCCAGCAGGTGCTCAGCCCCAAGGTGCTCGATCTCAACGCGGTGGTCCAGAACCTGGCCACCATGCTGCGCCGGATCATCGGCGAACACATCGAGCTGGAGCTGATCCTTGATCCGGTCCGTCCCCGGATCATCGCCGACGCGGGCCAGATCGAGCAGGTGCTCATGAACCTGGCGGTGAACGCCCGGGATGCGATGCCCGCCGGGGGCCGTCTGCGCCTGGAGACCTGCGGAGCAGGAGATGGGGTGCGGATCCTGGTGAAGGACACTGGTGAAGGCATGTCCGAAGCCACCCTGGCGCGGATCTTCGAGCCCTTCTTCACCACCAAGGAGCGGGGCAAAGGCACGGGACTGGGGCTTGCGACGGTCTACGGCATCGTCAGCCAGAGCCGCGGCGAGATCCTGGTCACGAGCCGCCTGGGCGAGGGGAGCCTCTTCGAGATCCGTCTGCCTGCGACCCAGGAGCCTCTCCCGGCGGAGCCGGCCGCCCTGGGGGCGCCGACGCCGGTCTCCGCCCGGACCATCCTGCTGGTCGAGGACGAGGAAGGGGTGAGAAACCTGTTCACCGAGGTCCTCGCCAAGGCGGGCTACCGGATCCTCGCCGCCGCCGACCCCGACGCGGCCCTGACGATTGCCGCAGGGGAGGTGTCCATCGACCTGCTCCTCACCGATGTGGTCATGCCTGGCATGAGCGGCAAGCAGCTGGCGCAGAAGCTGGGCGACGCCCGTCCAGGCCTGCGGGTGGTCTACATGTCCGGGTACACGGACCACATCCTGGAATCCGAGACGGGCGGCTGGGATTTCATCCAGAAGCCCTGCTCCCTGGAGGAGCTGCACCGGAAGGTTCGCGAGGTGCTCGCACGTTGACGGGGCTTGGCGCCGCAGCGGTCAGGAAGGGCTGGTCGTCCGGTCCCGGTGAAGGTACTCCGTGGCGTCGCCCGCGGTCATGGGCCGGCTGAGGTAGTAGCCCTGCATGGCGTGGCAGCCCACCCGGCGCAGGAAGTCCAGCTGGCCCTGGGTCTCCACGCCCTCCGCCAGGACCTGCATCCCGAGGCTGCGGCCGAGGTTGACGATGGCTTCCACGATGGCGGTGCTGTCGCGGCTTCCGGCCCGCGGCTCGATGCCGCGCACGAAGGACTGGTCGACCTTCAGCGTGTCGATGGGCAGGCGCTGCAGGTAGGCGAGGGAGGAGTAGCCGGTGCCAAAATCGTCGATGGCGAGGCTGACGCCCATCTCCCGCATGGTCCGGAGGCGCTTGGAGGCGTGGGAAGCATCCTGCATGACGACGCCTTCGGTGATCTCGAGTTCCAGCCCCGAGGCCTGGAGGCGCGCCGAATCCAGGGCCCGCGCCACGGTGCGGTTCCAGTCCACCTGGTCGAACTGGACCGTGGACACATTCACCGCCACCCGCAGGCCCATGTGGCCGTCCGCGCGCCACACGGCGCACTGGTGGCAGGCCTCCTCCAGCACCCACTTGCCGATGGGCAGGATGAGTCCGCACTCTTCCGCCAGAGGGATGAACTTGGACGGGGGCACGTCGCCGAATTTCGGGTGGGTCCACCGCAGGAGCGCCTCGAAGCCCACCAGCCGGCCGTCGGCGAGGTGCTGGGGCTGGTAGGCCAGCCGCAGTTCGCCGCGCCCCAGGGCCTGCCGCAGCTGCTGCTCCAGGTCCATCCGCCCCACTAGCTGGGCGTTCAGTTCGGCGGTGTAGCACTGGAAGCCGTTGCGTCCCATGGCCTTGGCCTTGTACATGGCCGCGTCCGCATGGCGCTGGAGGGTCTCCTGCTCCTGGCCGTCCTCGGGATAGAAGCTGATGCCGATGCTGGCGGAGATCACCAGTTCCTGCCCGGCGATCTCGAACGGCTCCTTGAGGGCTTGCAGCAACTGCTGGGCGACCCGGGCGGAAGCGCGGGTGTCCCGCGTGTTCACGAGCACCACCATGAACTCGTCGCCCCCCATGCGGGCCAGGGTGTCGGAGTTGCGGACGACCTTGCGGAAGCGGGCGGCCACCTGGGTCAGCAGCAGGTCCCCGGCCTGATGGCCGAGGCTGTCGTTCACCCGCTTGAAGCCGTCCAGATCGATGAACATGACCGCCAGGCGCTGCCCCTGCCGCCGGGCGTTGTGCATGGCCTGGGAGAGGCGGTCCTGGAAGAGCAGGCGGTTCGGCAGGCCGGTCAGGGCGTCGTACTGGGCCTGGTGCACCAGCCGTTCGGAGAGCTGGGAATGCTCGATGGCCAGGGCCGCCAGCCGCGCCGCCGCCGCGAGGAGCTCCCGTTCATGCCGGCTCGGGGCCCGGCTCCCCGCGCGGTGGAAGATGACGAGGCCCAAAGGGTCGCCGAGGGCAGATGCGATGGGTGCCGAGGATGAGACCGTCAGTCCGTGGGCATCGAGAAGGCGCTGGTAGGCCGCCCATGAGGGGCCCTCGGGCTGTTCCAGCGCATCCCGCAGCGCGTCCTCGAGGAGGGCCGGATCCAGGGCCAGCAGCAGCGCCGGCGGCAGGCTGGGAGCTCCCGCGAGGTGCAGGACGCCCTCGCGCCGCCGCAGCACAAGGCACGAAACGCCGCCGAGCTGGTGCTCCACCATCCGCGCGAGGTGGTCGAGCACGGATTCCAGGGGCAGGTTCTGGGCGACCATCTCCAGCAGTTCCGCCTGCTCCTGTTCCAGGCGTTCCACAAGCTTGCGCTCGGTGATGTCGATGAGGGTGCCCTCGATGACGGAGGGGCCGTCGGGCGTGGGCTGGGCGAGGGTGACGTTCTCCAGGACCCAGACGGTGCTGCCGTCCTTGCGGCGCAGGCAGGACTCGTAGTTCGCCAGGAAGCCCTGGGCCCGGAGGTCCGCGAGGAACTGCTCCCGGTCCGCCACGTCGAAATAGACTTCCCGCACGTCCTGGGCCAGGAGCTCCCGCTTGGAGGCGTAGCCCAGGATGCGGGCGCAGGCCTCGTTGCAGTCGTACATGTTGCCCGCCGTGTCGGTCCGGAAGACCCCTGCGAGGTTGTGCTCGAAGAGGGACCGGTAGCGGGATTCGGAATCCCGCAGCAGGTCCAGCATGACCTTGCGTTCCGAGGCGTCGCGGATCACCGAGAGCCGGGCGGCCTTCCCCTGGAAGGCGTGGGGCACCGTGCTCACCTCGATGGGGAACTCGGTGCCGTCCCGGCGGAGGCCGAAGCTTTCGAGGGTGCCGTCCCCGCTCCAGCCCCCCATGGTCCGGTGGCGGCGGCGTTCCGTTTCGGGGAGGACGTCCACGATGGGCCGCTCCGTGAGGGTGCCTTCGGGATGGCCGAAAATCCGCTCGAAGGCCCGGTTGACGTAGAGGATGCGGCCTTCCGAATGGACGGACACGCCATCGGGCAGGGCGTCGAAGACCGCCCGCAGCCGGGCTTCGCTTTCCTCCAGCTCGCGGGCCGCCCGCAGCCGCTGGAGCGCCAGGCCCGCGGCCCCCGCCAGACCTTCAATTCCGTGGATGCGGTCCTCTTCAAGGGAGATGCGCTCCGGAGCCCGGCTGGCCCCCATGAGCATCCCGAAATCCACGCCTTCGTGAAAGAGCGGGACCGACAGGAAGGTGCCGGCTTCGGCCCCCGCCGGCCCGCGGCCCCGAAGGTCCGCTTCGCGGGCCGCGTCCAGGGCGACGAAGGCCCGGCCATGGCCATGGGCCCGGAACCAGCGCTGCACCACGGGGATCGGCGCTTCCGTCCGCCAGCGCGGATCGACGGGGATGGCCTGGGCGTCCGGCGCGGGGAGGTCCCCGCTGGCGAAGCGGCTGAGCCACCAGTGGGGAAGGGGGGCGAGCGTCCGGGCGGCTTCAAGGAGTCTGGCCATGAGCTCGTCCTCGGTGCTGGCGACGGCGAAGGCCTTGGAGGCTTCCGCGAGGACCCGGGCCTGGGCGATTCCCCGTTCGAGGGCCTGCTGGGTGGCGAGACGGTCCGTCAGGTCGAAGCCCATGCCGAGGAGGGTGGTCCGGCCCTGGTAGCGCGTGGTGGTGGCGTGGAGTTCCACGGGACACGAACTGCCGTCCTTCTTCAGGCAGGACAGGGTGTGGTGGCGCAGGCCCTCGTCCCCGGCCAGGCGCTGGCGGTAGCCCTCCGCCATCCGCTCACGGTCTTCGGGCACGAGGAGGTCCATCAGAGGCAGGCCCGCGGCGATGTCCTCTTCGGAATAGCCCGTGAAGCGCCGCATGGCGGGGTTGGCGTAGATGATCCTGCCCTCCTGGGCGAGATACACCCCCAAGGGAGAAGCCTCCACCAGCTTCTGGAAGAGGCGCTCGCTGTCCTTCAGCGCGTCCTGGATGCGCTGCTGGTCCGTGAGGTCGTGGATGGTGGCGAGGATCGCGGGCTGGCCCTCGAAGTCCAGGGCCTGGGTGGTGACCTCCACCTCCATGGCGCGGCCGTCCGCCCGCAGATGGGTCCAGGGACCCGAGCGGAGCTGGGCTTTGGGCCCGGGCTGGCAGAGCAGGCAGGGCGCTTCGCCATGGGGCCGGAGCTGGCCGGCATCCATGGCGAGGAACACCTCCCTGGGATGGCCGTAGGCCTCGACGGCGGCGTCATTCACGTCCAGGAAGCGGTGGGTGTCCCGGGCCACGATCCACATGGGCAGCGGATTGCCGTGAAAGAGCAGTTGGGAGGCGCTGTCGTCGCGGCGCATGCGGGTGGTCCTGGGAGGAGGGAAGGTCCTATCCTACAGCCCCGGCGGAGGTGAATCCCCTGCTTCGTCCCTGCGGAAACGGAGGCCCTTCAGCCGGTGCGCGACGAAACCAGCCGCCACCCCGGCCACCGGCCCGAGGCCCAGGCAACCCGCAGCGGTCAGCAGCGTCAGTGGCAGGTCCTTGGCCGACCGCGCCGCCTCCGCCAGGGCCAGCCCGCTGAAGGCCAGCATCACCCCCAGCAAGGCCTTGGGGAAGGCGATGCACAAGGCCATGAGGCTGGATCCGAAGGCGATGGCAAGGACCAGTTTCCCGGCGCCCAGCATGAGGATCGCGCCATTGGTCCGAGCCCCGAACTTGACCTGCCCGGCGAGGCCGCCGGCGCCGTGGCACATGGGCACCGCGCCGAACCAGCCCGAGACCAGGTTCATCAGCCCGACGCTCACCGCGACCTTGCGCTCGCTCAGGGGATGCTGGGGGAAGAGGTCCCGGGAGAGGGCGCAGACCGCGACGACGGAATTGAGCAGGGTGAGGGGCAGCTGCGGGATGGCCGCGGCGAAGAGGGCCTGCTTGAAGTCCGCGGCGGAAAAAGGCAGCAGGGCCGGCAGGTGCAGGCCCAGGGTCAGTTTTGAAGCGGCCTCCGGGTTCCGGAACAGGGTCACGGCGAGGCCCGTGGCGAAGACGAGCAGGGCCACGGGAAGGCGCCGGGAGTCGCGAAGCCGCCACGCCAGGGCGGCGGCGGGCAGGGCGAGGACCCACCGGTCCAGTCCGGAAGCCAGGACCAGTTCGCCGCCCTTCACCGCCAGGCTGAGGCCCAGGGCCAGCTGGAGGCCGCGGACCACCTCGTCGGGGATGAGCCTGGTGAGCCGTTCTGCGAGGCCAAGCACTCCGACCACCAGGACGAGGCCGCTCACCAGCAGGCCGGCGGCGGCCACCTGGGGTCCCGTGAGACCCTGGGTGATGGCCACGGCGGCGATGGCTTTCATCGGCTGCACCGCCATCGGCACGCTGAACATGAGTCCTGTGGCGACGTTCAGCAGTCCGGCGAAGAAGAGGGTCACGCCGAAGTCGAGGCCCGTGGCTTGGCTGATGCCGACCACCAGCGGCAGAAAGGTGCCGAGATCCCCCAGGGCTCCGCTGGCTTCCTGGGCATCCCACCGCGCGCCTCTCAGGCGATCCAGCACGGAGGTCATGGTTCCGGGGCGGGTTTCTGCTTTTCAGGCTTGGGGTCCGGGGCCGGCAGGGTCACGTCCACCACCACGCGCCAGGGGCGGGCGGGCCTGCGGCGCCAGATGCGGAGGAAGGCCTGGGTCGAAGGGGTCTCATCCAGGTTCTGGCTCTTGCGCGTGCTGGCGAGGCCATAGGTCCAGCCCATGTCGCCGCTTTCCGCGAGGCCGCTGCCGCCGACTTCCCACAGGGAGAAACGGGGCGCCACGCCCAGGAGGGCCTCCAACTCGACCCGGGATTTCACCGGGGCCACGCCTTGGCGGTACGCGCGGATGTCCTCGTCGGCCCAGACGCGGTAGCCCTCGACGACGCCCTTGTTGCCGCAGGCGCTGGAGAAGGCGTCCTCGGCATCCAGCAGGGTCCGCAGGGCGGAGCGGGTTCCGGGCCGGGGGGCGACGGCCTGGGGGCGGAGGGCGTCCGGGGCAAGGGCGAGTTCGGGAGTCTTTGAAAGCTTCGGGTGGGGGGTCCCGATGTCGAGGAGCAGTTTCCAGTTGCCGCCGATCCGCTTCCACACGGAGACATAGTGGCCGTATAGCTTCGGGTCCACGTCCCCCGGGGCGGTAAGGCTCCAGGGCCCGGTGGTGTAGCCGAGGTCCTGGGCCGCGGAAAGGTCCGCATAGACCGGTTCCCAGACAAGCAGCCCACCGTCGTCGGGGGTGGCCTTGTGGAAGGCCCTGCCGTTCTCCGGCCGGGGCCGGAACAGCATGCCGTCTTCCGAGAGCACCGACAGGAAGGCTTCGCGGCTGCCCCGGTCCCGGGCCATGGCGGCGAAGGCGCGCTCGGTGGTGACCAGTGTCTGGAGGGCGACCCGGGGCGCGACCGGTCCCCGGGGCTTCGCGGAAGGAGCCTCGGCAAGCAGGATGGGCAGCAGACAGGCGAACACGGGGACCTCAGGGGGGACCCAATAGTGTCGCCCAAATCGAGCGGACCCGTGCGCGTGAAATCCAGGGGAGCGGCACGGGGCGCGGGGCAAGGGGATGGGACCTTGGCCCCGGCCCTCAGCGGGCGTAGCGGGGAGGCTCGACCTCGCCCTTCTCCACCTTGACGGCCAGGCCGGCGAGCCGCGTCTTCGCCCGGGGGTCCGTCTCCTTTTCCGCGAGCTGCTTGAGGGCCGCGACATGGGCCTGGCGCTGGGCGTCCGCCGCCGGGGCCGCCACGTCGGGCTTCACGCCCACATGCTCCCAGTTGGTCTTCGTGATGGGATTGACGGCCTTGCCCGTTGGCACGAAGGCGATGAAGCCCTCGCCGAGGGTCACGCCCCCGCCGGGATTGGCGCCGCCGCCGGTGACTTCGCCCACGAGGGTGGCGCGCTTCTGAGTCTGGAAGTCGTAGGCGCATTCCTCGCCGCCGCTGAAGGTGCGGCTGGAAGTGAGCACCCAGACGGGTTTCGCGCCGCCGTAGCGGACGCCGGGGACATTGCTGGTCCAGTACTGGCGGGTGGCGTCCTTGGGCCGGTTGTAGATGTCGTTGAGGTGCCGGCTGTCGCCCTCGTCGAAGAAATAGGAGCAGAGGTAGGCCACGGTCTCCGGGCTGCCGCCGCCATTCTGGCGGAGGTCCAGGATGAAGGCGTCGGTGCCGCTGAGCAGGGTCATGGCCGAGCTGAGGGCCTGGCCCACGAATTCCGTGGGGCCGAAGCCGCGAAGGTCCAGCAGCCCGACATTGCCCGGCAGGATCTCCGCCTTGGCGATGCCGTAGCCCCGGCGCGCGGAGATGGCCCGGCCCTCCTCCCGCTCCTTGGCGGTGGGAGGCTTGTCGTCGTCCTCGTCCTCCTTGAACTCGGGATCGAAGCCCACGCGGAAGTGGCGGTCGTTGCCGAAGGTGCGAAGGTCCTCGCTGAGCAGGTCCATGAAGGCCTTGCGGGTCCCCGCGCCGTCATAGCCGCCCTTGGCCAGCTTGGCCTGGAGGGCGTCGCCAGTCTTCTGGGCCACCTCGGGGAACACGTAGTTCTTCGCCAGCTTGGCTGCGAGGCCCTCCACCACGGTCTTCTTCTGGGCGGAGGTCATGGGGGTGTTGAGGGCGGCGTCCGGCGCCTGGGCGCAGAGCACGGCGGCGGGCAGCAGCAGGACGAGGGCGGATCGCATGGAATCTCCTAAGCGGTTAGTAGTTCCTCCAGGATCCGTCCAAAGGCCGGCGCCGCTTAGCTGGCAAAGGGCCGGAAGGGCGGCACAATGCCGGAATGGATTCCCCGCGCCTGGACGAGCTGGACCGCCGCATCCTGGCGGAACTGCAGGCGGACGCCCGGCTGAGCCAGGCCGCCATCGCCGCCCGGGTCGGCCTGTCCCGCTCCGCCGTCCAGTCCCGCATCGCCCGGATGGAGGCCGACGGGGTCATCGCCGGCTACACCCTGCGCCTGGGGATCGAACGGAACCGTCCCCTGGTGCGGGCCTACCTGCTGGTGCAGGGCTCGGGCCCCAACCATGACCGGGCCGTGAAGTCGTTGGAGGCCTTCCCCGAGATCCGCATCGCCGACACGGTGAGCGGCGACACGGACCTGGTCCTGCTGCTGGAGGCCGAGCGGCTGGAGGACATCACCCGCGTGCGGGACGAGGTTGCGAAGCTGCCGGGCATCGCCGGGACGCGGACCCTGCTGGTGATGCAGGGGCGGTTTGATCGGCGCTAGCGTGTCTCAGTTCGCCGGCATTCTGAACAGCACGTCGTCCAGGGGCTGGCCGTGCCGTACTTCGGCGAAGGTGGTGACGCTGGCACTGTGGGGGCCGCGGGCGACGATCTTGAAGGGGACCAGCACGCCGTCCACGGGGCGGAAGTCCTGCCAGGTGGTTTCGCTGGAGGTGCGGCCCAGGGGCGTGGAGGAGAAGGAGAGCCGGCGCACCAGGAGCCCGGTGGCGGCGTCGAAGTAGAGGATCTGGCGGGACTCGTCCTTGGCCTTGGCGGCCACGGCGAAGGCTTCCTTGCCGTCCACGGCTTCGCGGCCCATGACCGTGAGGGTCGGGAAGTGGGTCTTCAGGTGCAGAGGCAGCTGCAGGTCGGCTTCCACCCGCGCCTGTGCCGCCAACTGCGGATCCGCCGGCGAAGCCTTGCCGCCCCGCAGCACCCAGCCCTGGGTGCCGTCGAAGCCCTGGTGGAAGGGACCCCGGGGCGTGATCAGCTGGCTCGCCTGCATGCCCGGGGCCTTCTGCGCCACTTCCAGCGGCAGCACGCGGCCACCGCCCATGTCCATGCTGCCCTTCATCACGCGGGTGGAGATCTTCTCCAGGGCCTCGCGCCCGCCGGCGGCGGCGGTCCACTTGGCGAGGAGGGTGTCCAGCTCCGGCAGGTCCTTCAGCTTCGCCTCCGCGGAGGCCGGCGTCGGACGCGGCGCGCCGGGGACCATGAGAGGCGGCGTGCCTTCGGGCTTCGCGTGGCCGTTGTGGCAGGTGGCGCAGGTGACCACCGTGTCGCCCTTGAAGTGGGTCTTGTTGATGGCCCGGGTCATGAGGATCATCTGCCGGGCGATGGTCTTGGCGGGCTGGTCGTCCTTCTCCATGGTCCAGGCCTGCTTCGCGTCCCGCACGTGGCAGTGCGCGCAGCTCACGCCCAGGGAGGCGCCCATGAAGTCCATGGCCTCGTCCAGGGCCTCGTCATCCAGGCCCTGGCCCTTGAAGACCTTCAGGTTCTTGCCGGGCTCCTTGGGCTCGGGCTTCGCGGCCCTGGGGGTGGGCTTGGCCGCGAGCTTCGGGGTCGAGTCCTGGGCGATGGCGGGGACGGACAGGAGAGCGGCGAGCAGGGCATGGAAGAGGGGACGCATGGTGGCCTCGCGTGGATCGGATTCGGGGGATCCGCCCAACCTAGCACGGGGCCTATGCGGGGTCCTCAGCTCAGGCCCAGAGCCACAGCGCCACCACCGGGATGATGATGCCGAGGCCCGTGAGCCAGGCGCCGCGGCCGGCAAGCCCCTTCCTTCCGGGCAGCATGAAGAGCCCGGTGCCTACGAGGCCCAGGAGGGCGATGGCGTAGAGGTCGGCGAGCCATGTCCAGCCCTTCTTGAGGTGGTTCAGGTGGAGCTGATTGAAGGCGCGGAGGACGGGCCGCGGGCGGGTCGCCTCCTCCAGCACCCGGCCGGTGGGAAGGTCCACCGAGACCTGGCGGCCGGGGTAGAAGAGCGTCAGCGTGTCGGCGTCGGGTTGGTGGGCGCCCTTGGGCTCCTCCAGGCCCAGCCGGGCGCGGGCCGTTTCCACGAGGACCGGAAGGTCGGCGCTCGGGTCGAGGGGTGCGATGGCGCGGTGGACGCGCTCGAGCCGGAAGTTGGGATTCCAGGCGTCGATATGGTTCACGGCGAGGCCCGAGACGGCGTAGATGAGGGTCAGGCCGGCGGCCAGGTAGCCCGTGTCCCGGTGGAGGACGCGGAACCAGACGCGCCAGGGCCTGCGGCGCGGGGACGGCTCCGTCACTGGATGACGGCGCCTTCGCCCATGAGGCGGACGACGGTCTTGCCCTTCTCGTCCTTGGAGACCTGGATCACGCCCTCGGCGACGGCCTGAGAGCCCTTGGCGTCCACGGGGATGACGATGACGACATCCTCCACCTTGAAGGTGAGGGTCTCGTATTTTTTGTCGGAAGCGAGCTCCATCCAGCAACCCCGCTTCTTGCAGACGTCCACCACCATGCCGCGGACCTGCACCTTCCGGCCCTGGAAGGCCGCCGGATTGGCCAGGATGGCGGAGACGGCCGTCGCCTCCTTGAGGGCGAGGGGTTTGCCGTAGGCCTTGCCGCCGGCGAAGGCGGCCACGGCCACGAGGGAAAGGGCGAGGGTCCGGAACATGGGCATTCTCCTCAGGCAGGCTGCCAGCGCAGCACGGGCTTTCGCGCCGCCGTGGTCTCGTCCATCCTGCGCAACGGCGCCGTGACCGGGGCCTGGTGGAGAAGGTCGGGGTTCTCCTCGGCCTCCTTCGCGATCATCTTCATGGCGTGCACGAAGGCGTCCAGCTCCTCCTTGGATTCGCTTTCCGTGGGCTCGATCATCAGGGCGCCGTGGACCACCATGGGGAAGTAGATGGTGGGCGGGTGGAAGCCGTAGTCGATGAGGCGCTTGGCGATGTCCAGGGTATGGACGTCGTTCTTCGCCTGGAACTCATCGTTGAAGACGACCTCGTGCATGGTCGGGCTGGTGATGGGCAGGTGGTAGACGCCCATGAGCTCCTTGCGGATGTAGTTGGCGTTGACGATGGCGCGCAGCGTCGCCGTGCGCAGGCCGTCGCCGCCGTGGCTGTAGCAGTAGGTCAGCGCGCGGATGAGCATGCCGAAGTTGCCGAAGAAGGTGTGGACCTTGCCGATGCTCTGGGGCCGGTCCCAGTCCCAGCGGTAGGTGTGCTTCGGTACTTCACCTTCGCCGATCTTCTCCGTGTCCCGCACCACGATGGGCCGGGGCAGGAAGGGCTCCAGCGCCTTGGTGCAGGCCACCGGACCCGCGCCGGGACCGCCGCCGCCGTGGGGCGTGGACATGGTCTTGTGGAGGTTCATGTGCATGACGTCGATGCCGAAGTCCCCCGGGCGTGCCACGCCGACGAGGGCGTTCATGTTGGCGCCGTCCATGTAGACCAGGCCGCCCACGTCGTGGACGGCCTTGCAGATCTCGTCGATGCGGTGCTCGAAGATGCCGAGCGTATTGGGGTTCGTCACCATCAGCCCGGCGATCTCGTCGTGGTGCTCGGCGATGAGGCTGGTAAGGCCCTTCTTGACCTTGCCGGTGGCGGGATCCGTGACGTCCTCGAAGCTCACGGTGCCGTCGGCCCCGGAAGCCACGTCCACCACTTCGTAGCCCGCCATGGCGGCGGTCGCGGGGTTGGTGCCGTGGGCGCTGTCGGGGATGAGGATGAGGGTGCGCTTGCGGCCGTTGGCCACGTGGTAGGCGCGGATGAGCAGCACGCCCGTCAGCTCGCCGGCGGCGCCGGCGCTGGGCTGCAGGGTGACGGCGGCGAGGCCGGTGATCTCCTTCAGCCACTCCTGGAGCGTATGGATCAGCGCCAGGTTCCCCTGCACCAGGGCCTCGTCAGCCATGGGATGGGAATCGGCGAAGCCCGGCAAGCCCGCCACCTTCTCGTTGAGCCGGGGGTTGTGCTTCATGGTGCAGGAGCCGAGGGGGTACATCCCCTGGTCCATGCCGTAGTTCCACAGGCTCAGCTTGGTGAAGTGGCGGATGACCTCGGGCTCGCTGCAACTGGGCAGGGCGTCGAAGGAGGTGCGGCGCAGGTGGGCGGGCCGGGTGTCCTTGGCCGGGGGGACGTCGAGTTTCGGGAGGTCCAGGCCGATCTTGCCAGGCACGGAGCGTTCAAAGATGAGGGGTTCGCGCTGTCGCAGGTTCATGGGTGCCTCAGCCGACCACGGAGGCCACTCGGGCCAGGATTTCGATGAGGTGCTCGATCTGGTGGCGGGTGTTGATCTCCGTGGCGCACCAGAGGACGCAGTTCTTGTAGGCCTTCAGGTGGGGCGTCAGGTCCAGGCCCGGCAGGATGCCTTCGTCCATGAGGGTCTGGCGCATGGCCTTGAGGTCCCCGGTGTAGCGCAGGGGGAACTCGTTGAAGAAGGGCGTCCCGTCGTCGACGGCCTCCCAGTCCGGCAGCTCCAGCAGCCTGGAGCGCAGGAACTGGGCCTTGGCGGCGTTCTGGGCGGCGGTGCCCTTCAGGCCTTCGGGCCCCGCCAGCTGCAGCCAGATGTTGGCCCGCAGGGCGATCAGCCCCTGGTTGGAGCAGATGTTGGACGTGGCCCGGTCCCGCTTGATGTGCTGCTCCCGGGCCGTGAGGGTCAGCACATAGCCCGTGCGGCCCTCGAGATCCGTGGTCTGGCCCACCACGCGCCCGGGGATCTCCCGCTTGTGGGCGTCCTTCACCGCCAAGAAGCCCAGGAAGGGCCCGCCGAAGCTGGTCATGTTGCCGAAACTCATGGCCTCGCCGCAGGCCATGTCGGCGCCCACCTTGCCCGGGGCCTCCAGCCAGCCGAAGGCCATGGCCTCCTGCGTCACGGAAATGAGGAGGGCGCCTTTGCCATGGGCGAGGTCGGCCAAGGCCTTGATGTCTTCGACATGGCCGAGGAAGTTGGGGTAGCCCACCAGGACGGCGGCGACGCTGTCGTCGAGCTTCGCGGCGAGGTCCACGGGATCCGTCACACCGTCTACCAGCTTCACGTCCACCAGGCTCAGCTCCTCGTGGCTGGCGAAGCCCGAGCGCAGCACTTCCCGGTAGTGGGGATGGAGGCCTTCGCTCACCAGCACCTTGGTCCGCTTGCGCTGGACGCGGACGGCCATGAGGGCGGCCTCCACGCAGGAGGTGCCGCCGTCATAGAGGCTGGCGTTGGTGACCTCGAGGCCCGTGAGGTCGCAGACGAGGGTCTGGTACTCGAAGATGTGCTGCAGGGTGCCCTGGCTGATCTCCGGCTGGTAGGGCGTGTAGGCGGTGAACCATTCCTGGCGGCTGATCTGGTGGTCCACCGCCGTGGGGCAGAAGTGGGCGTAGGCGCCGGCGCCGAGGAAGCGGGTGCGGAAGCGCTTGTTGAGGGCCGCCATGCGCTCCATGTCCCGCAGCACTTCGAGCTCCGACGAAGTGGGCGGCAGGTCCAGGGGACGCTTCATGAGCAGCCGGTCCGGAACCCCTGAAAGCAGGTCCTCCGCCACCTTCACGCCGATGGCGTTCAGGAGTTCGCGGTCTTCGCCGTCGGCCGAGGGCAGGTAGCGCATGGGGACCCCTTGCAAGGAAAACGGCCCGTTCGGGGCCGTTTCCAGTCTGCCACGCGCCTTGCCCCCGTCCCAGGGCGGAAGGCCAGTCCCGGCCCTGATCCGTGCTGGACATCACAGGCTGCGGACCAGTCTTAACGGATCGTCCTTGGGGGATCGGCGGTCGGGGACCGCCGGCTCAGCCCTCGGCCAGGGCTTCCGCCACCGCCGCCCGCAGGGTTTCCGTGTCGATGGGCTTGCGCAGGACCTTCCGGACACCGAAGGAGAGGGCCGTGGTGTCCAGGACCAGCTCCGGGGAGGCGGTGATGGCGATGAAGGGCAGATCCGGGTGGGAGGCCTGCAGGTGGTGGATGAGGGACAGGCCGTCCAGATCCGGCATCAGGATGTCGGAGATCACCAGATCCAGCCTTCCGGCGGGAAAGAGGAACTCCATGGACTGGCGAGGCCCCGCCGCCCAGACGACCTCGTGGCCGAGGCCTTCCAGGAGGGTGCGCACCGCCTTGGCGTCGAGGGCCGAGTCTTCGATGAGCAGCACGCGGGCCATGGGAGTCTCCGCCCTAGATTCTGGGACGGAAGGGGCCGTGGGGCCAAGCAAAGTCGCTGGAATTCGTCCTCAGCCCACGGCCGCGCGCTGCCGGGCCATCAGTTCGGCGCAGCCCGCGAGCCCCAGGTCCACCAGCGCCAGGGCCTCGCCGCGGGTGAAGCTGCGCCCCTCGCCGGTGCTCTGGAACTCCACCAGCTCCAGGTCGCCGCCGGCGAAACCCGGGTCGCCCTCGGCAGTGGCCCGCGCGGCCACCAGGTTGCAGTCCACGGCGGCCAGGTGGTCCTCCTCGTATTCGAGATCGAGGACGAGCCCACGCCGCCCTTCGCCGCGCTCCACGAGGCCGATGCTCACCGCCGCCACCTGGCGGACCAGCGCCGCCTCCAGGCCGGCCTGCTTCAGCGCCACCGCCAGGGCCACCCAGGCGCCGGTGATGGCGGCGCAGCGGGTGCCGCCATCGGCGTTCAGGACGTCACAGTCGAGGGTGAGCTGCCGTTCCCCGAGCTTGTCCAGATCCACCGCCTGACGGAGGCTGCGGCCGATGAGGCGCTGGATCTCCACGGTGCGGCCCTGCTGCTTGCCCCTTGCCGCCTCCCGGTCCGTGCGGGTGTGGGTGGAGCGGGGCAGCATGCCGTACTCGGCGGTGATCCACCCCTTGCCCCGGCCCTTCATCCAGCCCGGGACCTTTTCCTCCAGGCTGGCGGAGCACAGGACATGGGTGTTGCCCAGCCGGATCAGGCAGGAGCCATCGGCGTGGACCTGGGCGCCGAGGTCGAAATCGAGGGGGCGGAGCTGGCTGGAATCGCGCATGGACGCTGGACCTCAGAAGGATTGGCTCGGAAAAAGGACGGATCGGGTCCGGTTCAGCACTCGATCTTGGCGACCCGCTTCTGGTGCCTTCCCCCCTCGAAAAGGGTTTCCAGGAAGACCGAAAGGTAGTATTCAGCTTTAAGCGGATCCGTCAGCCGCTGGCCGAAAGCGATGGCGTTGGCGTCATTGTGCTGCCGGGCCAGGGCGGCGTGCTCGGGGGAGTTCACCAGCGCGCAACGGAGGCCGGCATGGCGGTTGGCCGCGATGCTGATGCCGATGCCGCTTCCGCAGACCAGCACCAGCCGTTCCCACTGATCCATCCCCGCCGCCGCCCGGTGCGCGAAATCCGGATAGTCCACGGAATCCGTCCCATTGGTCCCGAAATCCACCACCTCATGCCCATGCTCCGCGGCCCACGACTTGAGCCGCTCCTTCAGGCTGAACCCCGCGTGATCGCTCGCGAACCCAATCTTCATTGCGCACTCCTGGTTCCAGGCTACCGGCTCCGGGCCGCGTTGCCGGGCCGGGAATTCCGCCGGCGCCCCGGCGGGGCGCCGCGATGAAGCCCATCCTCCAGTACCGGCCCGCGGACAAGGGCTTCCTCATCGCCCTGCCCGCCGGGTCGGACGAGGCCGCCGATGGCGCCGCCTGGGCGCGGCTCATGCGGACCCTCCCAGGGAACCTGCAGGGCCGGGACCGGCTCACCCCGGCGAAGGCCCGCATCTTCGTCCCCGACGGCCGCATCCTCGAAGCCCACGCCGTGCCCCTGCGCTGGCAGCGCGCCTGGACCTGGCTCGCCAGCCTCCCGACGGATCCGGAACTGGTGGGCGGCAGCCTCGCCTTCTGGGCCGTGGCCCTGCGCCAGCTCCAGTCCCTCGTGATCCGCGGCGCCCTCCTGCCCAAGCTGGACACCGAAAGCACGCCGTGGCGGGCCCACTGGGGCATCAGCCTCACCAGCCCCTCGGACCGGGAGGCCATGGACCAGTTGGCGGCGGCCCTTCCACCCTCGGTGCTCGCCTTCCCCTCCGACGACCAGTGGATCTTCACCAAGGGGCTCTCCCTGGGCGCCCTGGAAGCCGAGGAGGTTGAGGACGATCTCGCCCTGCCCCCGAAGGCCGAAGACGTGCTGCAGGCCTTCCTCGAGGACGGGGCCGATTTCGTGGTGCGCTTCGTGGCCAGCACCCTCCGGCCCGGGGAGGATCCCCGCCTGGGCCTGATCCACCGCCTGCGGGGCCACAAGCGCGACCGGCTGCCCTGGGACGAGCGCATCATGGTGGCCCTCAGCCATCCCATGAGCGAATTCCCCATGATCGGCGTGACCGAGCGGACCCTGGGGGAGCAGCTCGAGCAGTGGAGCGAAGGCGCGCGCTCCCTCTGGCTGCGGCCCTCCCTCAAGCTGGAGGCGCCGGCGGTGCCCACCCACGCCAGCACCACCGAGGCCATCCAGGAGGCCGACAAGCTCAGCGAGGAAGGCTGGTGCCTGCGCATCGGCCTGGAGACCGCCGACGGTCACGAGATTCCCGTCTCCCGGCTCTGGGGACCCGAAGCCGCCACCGGCGACGCCGCCATCATCCAGGCCCGGCAGGTACTGCTCCGCGGCCTGGCCCGGGCCGTGCCCTTCTTCCCGCCCCTGCAGGGAGCTCTCGCCGGCCAGACGCCGGAGGATCTCCAGCTCCTGCCCACGGAGGCCTGGCAGTTCCTCACCAAGGGAGCGGGCCAGCTCAAGGAGGCCGGCTTCCTCGTCCACCTGCAGGAAGGCATGGCGGAGTTCGGCGGGGCCCGCCGCCTGCGGGCCAAGGTCCGCCTTGGCGCCCGAAATCTGGGGTCCGGGGAGGAGGGCGCGAAGGGCTCCGGGTCCGGCGCTGCCCAGGAAGGCCTGGAAGGCGCGGTGAGCGCCGACTGGTCCCTGATGCTCGGGGACGACGCCCTCAGCGTGGAGGACTTCGCCCAGATGGCGAGCCTCAAGCACCCGCTGGTGGCCTGGAAGGGCAAGTGGGTGGCCCTGGACACGGAGACCCTGAAGGCGATCACCGCCGTCATCCAGGCCAGCCGCGGCGCGGGCTTCGAAAGCATGACCAAAGGCGAGGCCCTGGCCGCCGCCCTCACGGGCACCGCCCGCATTCCCGGCGTCAGCGAGGCCATCGAGGTGGAGGTGGCCGGGGACTTCGGCGCCGCCCTGGACGACCTGCGCACCCTGCCGGACAAGCCCATCCGCCAGCCGGAAAACTTCAAGGGCCAGCTGCGCCCCTACCAGCTCCGGGGCCTCGCCTGGCTGGAGGGCCTGTCGCGCCTGGGGCTCGGCGGCATCCTTGCCGACGACATGGGCCTGGGCAAGACCATCCAGGTCATCGCCCTGCTGCTGCACCGCCAGTTGCAGAATCCGAAGGCGGGCCCGCCGACCCTGCTGGTCTGTCCCACGTCGCTCCTCGGCAACTGGGAACGGGAGCTGGAGAAGTTCTCGCCGACCCTGCCGGTCTTCGTGCACCACGGCAACAACCGGGACGAGCTGCCCAAGGCCTTCAAGCCCCACACCATCGTCCTCACCACCTACGGTGTCATCCGCCGGGAGGACGAGGTCTTCGGCGCGCGGGCCTGGGGGCTGGTGGTGGTGGACGAGGCCCAGGCCATCAAGAACCCCGCCAGCATCCAGGCGAAGGCGGTCCGCCGCCTGCGGGGCCACGCCAAACTGGCGCTGACCGGCACGCCCATCGAGAACCGGCTGAAGGAGCTGTGGAGCATCCTGGCCTTCACCCTGCCGGGCTACTTCGGCAGCGAGTCGAGCTTCCAGGAGCGCTTCGCCACCCCCATCGAGAAGTACCGGGACCCCGATGCCGCCGCCGAACTGCGCCAGCGGGTGGGCCCCTTCATCCTGCGCCGCCTGAAGACCGACCGCAGCATCATCCAGGACCTGCCGGACAAGCAGGAGATGAAGGTCTACACCACCTTGACCAAGGAGCAGGCGCTGCTCTACCAGGCGCGAGTGGAACAGATGGAGCAGGACCTGGACGCCGCGAAATCCGGCATCGAGCGCCGGGGCCGCATCCTCGCGCTGCTCACCCACCTCAAGCAGATCTGCAACCATCCTTCCCAGTTCCTCAAGGCACAGGGCCCCTACGGCGGGCGCAGCGGCAAGCTGGACCGCATGGCGGAAATGCTGGAGGAGATCATCGAGAACGGCGAGAAGGCCTTGGTCTTCACCCAGTTCAAGGAGATGGGCGACCGGCTGCAGATCCACATGCAGGAGCGCCTGGGCTTCGAGCCGCCCTTCCTCCACGGCGGCACCACGCGCCTGCAGCGGGACGAGCTGGTGCGCGGCTTCCAGGAGGACCCGGCCTTCCCGCCGGTCTTCCTGCTCTCCCTCAAGGCCGGCGGCGTGGGCCTCAACCTCACGGCCGCCACCCACGTGTTCCACTTCGACCGCTGGTGGAACCCGGCGGTGGAGGACCAGGCCACGGACCGCACCTACCGCATCGGCCAGACCAGGAACGTGCAGGTCCACAAGCTCATCACCATCGGCACCCTCGAAGAGAAGATCGACGCCCTCCTGGAGAGCAAGCGGGACCTCGCGGATCGCGTGGTGGGCAGCGGCGAAGGCTGGCTCACGGAGCTGGACGACGAGGCCCTGCGCCGCCTGGTGGCCCTGGAGCCCGATGCGGAATGGGTGGACGGGGAAGGCGAGGTCACGACCCTCTCCCAGGCCCGCGCGGCCCTTGCCAGGGCCGGTGCCGGCCACGAGGAGCCGGAAGATGATGGGGCCGTCGCGGTGGCGACCCTGCCCGACCGGGAGGCCGTGGCCGCCGCCCGGGCCGCGCGGGTCGCCGCCCCGCGCAAGCCGCGCCCGGCACCCAAGCGCAAGGGGGTGATCGGATGATGATGATGTCCGGCCACCGCTTCGGCGCCACCTGGTGGGGCCGGCTCTGGATCAAGGGCCTGGAGCAGCTCGGGGACGACTACGAGAACCGTCTGCCCCGGGGACTCAAGTACGCCGAGGAAGGCGCAGTGTCGCATTTCACCGTGAGCCCCGGCCAGATCGAGGCCCGGGTCCACGGGCGGAAGACCTACACGGTGACCCTGGGCCTGCCGGCCCTGACCCAGGCCCAGTGGGACAAGGCCCTGGCCCGCATCGCCCAGGAGAGCCGCTTCGTGGCCTCGCTGCTCGCGGGCGAAATGCCCCAGGGCCTGGACGAGACCTTCCGGGAAGCGGGCGCCAGCCTCTACGCCCGGGTGCCCAAGGAGCTGCAGACCCACTGCGACTGTCCCGACTGGGCGAACCCCTGCAAGCACGTGGCCGCGGTCTGCTACGTCATGGCGGAGGCCCTGGACCGGGATCCCTGGCTGCTCTTCGACCTGCGGGGCAAGACCAAGGAGGAGGTCCTGGCCGCGCTCCAGGCGCACCTGGGAGAAGAGGCTCCGGAGCCGGCGCCAAAGAAGCGGGGCCGGCCGAAGAAGGTCGTCACCCTGGCGGACCTGCTGGTGCGCAAGGTGCCCGAGGCCGAGCCCTGGCATACCGCGGCAGAGGCGGACTACGACCTGCTGCGGGCGCCCCTGCCGGCCTTCGTGATCCCCCGCGCCATTCCCAGCGACCCTTCGGTCTTCACCCAGCTGGGCCCGCTGCCCCACGCCCGCATCGAAGCCAGCCTCTGCCTCGCCGCCCTGTTGCACCGCTGCGCCCAGTGGACCATCGTGCAGATCGAGGAGGGCGGCAGCCTCGAAGAGCAGGCCGCCCACGCTGGGGAAGGCTCCCTGGAAGCCGCCCAGGCCTCGCCCTTCGACTCCCCCCTGCCGCCCATGCCCGCCAAGCCGCCCAAGGCCTGGCGCAACAAGAAGCGGCGTTGGAAGTAGGATCTCTTTCCTCACCGGGAGCCCCCATGCAGACCATCGCCACGCCCTCAGCACCCTCCGCCATCGGCCCCTACAGCCAGGGCAAGATCGTGGGCAACCTCCTCTTCACCGCCGGCCAGATCGCCCTCGTGCCCGAGACCATGGAGTTCCTCAACGGCACCATCGAGGAACAGACGGACCGGGTGCTGAAGAACCTCGACGCCGTGCTGGCCGCCGCGGGCACGGACTGGAGCCGCGTCATCAAGACCACCGTCTTCCTCGCCGACATGGCCGACTTCGCCCCCTTCAACGCCGCCTACGCCGCGCACCTCGGCGAGGCCAAGCCCGCGCGGAGCACGGTGCAGGCCGCGGGGCTGCCGAAGGGCGGGAAAGTGGAGATCGAACTTATTGCGGAAGTAGGCTGAACGGGGCTGTCGCGCCGCCTCACTCCTCTTCGCTCTCCCCGATATCGGGATCGATGCCGTTCCAGCGCTGCTCGGCCTGGAAGTCTGGATTCTCGAGCTGCTTGAGGAAGCCCTGCATGCGCGTGCCCCATTTCGCTTCGGCGGCGTGGCCCGCCTCCACGAAGGGCAGGAGCTGGGCGGGAGCTTCTTCCAGGCTGAGCTGGGTGAGGATCAGGGCCTGCTGGAAACTCTCCCCCACAGGCGTGAGGGCCACCACCAGCTCCTCGAGAACCTCCCACAGCGCGTCGGGGCAGCTCTCCTCGGGGAGCGCTTCGAGGGTCTCCACGCACTTGGTGCGGGCGGTGATGAGCTTCAGGTGGAGCTTCTCGAAGTCCCGGTGGGGCGCCCCCTGGGCGAGGGCGTGGGCCACGTCCTCCAGCATGGGATGGAGCTTGTTGAAGAGGAGGGAGAGGGCGGTCTCCGCGGGGCCCAGGGCTTCGTGCATCCGTTGATCCTACGCCTTTGCGACGGATTCCTTCCAACGCACCCTGGCCGCCGCGACGGCGGCGGGGTCGCCGGAAGGTTGGAAGGTGCGGTCCAGGGGATAGGCCCGGCGCAGGTCCTCCAGGGTCCACAGGCCAACACCCAGGCCCGCCAGCATGCCGGCGCCGAGGGCCGTGGTCTCCAGCATCCGCGGCCGATGCAGGGGGATGCCCAGGAGGTCCGCCTGCATCTGCAGGAGGAGGTCGTTGGCCGCCGCCCCGCCATCCACCCGCAGCTCCTTCAGGGGTTCGCCGAGGTCCGCGGCCATCGCCTCGAGGATGTCCGCCTGGCTGTGGGCGATGCCTTCCAGGGCGGCCCGGGCGAGGTGGGCCTTGGTGGTGCCACGGGTGAGGCCGAGGATGGTCCCGCGGGCCTCGGGTCGCCAGTGGGGCGCGCCGAGCCCCGCGTAGGCGGGCACCACCACGACGCCGCCACTGTCAGGAACGCTGCGGGCCAGAGTCTCGATATCCGCCGCCGTCTCGATGATGCCCAGGCCGTCCCGCAGCCACTGCACCAGGGCGCCGGCGATGAAGGCCCCGCCTTCCAGGGCGAAGGTGCGCTGCCCGGCGACTTCCCAGGCCTGGGTGGTGAGGAGTCCCGTGGCGCTGGGCCTGGGATGGGCGCCGGTATTCAGCAGCACGAAGCTGCCGGTGCCGTAGGTCAGCTTGGCCTGCCCGGCGTCGAAGCAACCCTGGCCGAACAGGGCCGCCTGCTGGTCCCCGGCGAGGCCCGTGACGGGCAGGTGATGGGGCAGCTCGGGCACCCCTTCGACCCGGGCGCAGAAGCTGGCGCTGGGGACGAGCCGGGGGAGCTTCACCGCCTCCACGCCAAAGCGCGCGACGAGGTCCCGGGACCAGTCCCCGGTGTCCAGGTCGAAGAGCAGCGTCCGGCTGGCGTTGCTGGGGTCCGTCACGAATTCCCCGCTCATGCGATGGACGAGGAAGGTGTCCACGGTGCCGAAGGCGAGGTCCCGCCCCGGCAGGTGGTCCTTGAGCCAGCGCAGCTTGGTGGCGCTGAAGTAGGGATCCAGGGGCAGGCCGGTCCGGGCGCGGATCGCAGGTTCCTGCGCCTTCATCGCGTGGCAGAGTTCCGTGGTGCGCCGGTCCTGCCACACGATGGCGCGGTGCAGGGGCTCCATGGTGTGCGCGTCGAAGGCGAAGGTGGTCTCCCGCTGGTTTGCCAGGCCCAGGGCGGCGAGGCGGGCGGGATCCACCGAGGCCGTGGCCTGGGCCAGGGCCTCGCGGACGCTGGCCCAGATCTCCTCGGGCTCGTGCTCCACCCAGCCGGGCTCGGGGAAGTGCTGGGGAAAGGCGGCGTAGCCACGGCCCTGGACGGCCAGATCCCGGTCCAGCACGAGGGCGGTGGTGCCCGTGGTGCCCTGGTCGAGGGCGAGAATCAGATCCTTCATGGCGGGCCTTGGGAAGCTGCCCGGAAAGCTTAACCCCTCAAGGCATCCCGAAGGTCTTCACGCCCGGCGTGCCCTTGGGCGGCGGCTGGTCGCTGATCTGCATGCGGCCGTTGGCGTCCCGCCACTGGTAGATGGTGTTGGGCGTCCGCACTTCCACGCCGGTGCCATTGGGATTGGGGATGGGGGAGGACGCGTCGTCGCCGGCGGCCTCGTTGGCCGAAGCCACCAGGGTGGCGGTGCCTTTGAGGGGCTTCTCGTCCACGAGGAAGCCGCCGCGGCCCTTCTTGAGCAGGTCCATGGCCCCGGCGGCCTTGGGATCCGCCTGCACGAGCTTGCGCTGCCAGAGGTCCAGGACCTTGGGCACGTAGCCGCGGGTCTCCCGGTAGGGCGGGATGCCGCCGTACTTCTCCACGGCCCGCTCGCCGGCGTTGTAGGCGGCGATGACCTTGGTGGCGTCGCCGCCGAAGTAGTCCATGAGCCATTTCAGGTATTTCGTGCCGCCCATGATGTTCTGCCGGGGATCGAAGGGATCCGTCACGCCGAAGCGCAGGGCCGTGGCGGGCATCAGCTGCATGAGCCCCAGGGCGCCGACGCGGCTGCGGGCCTTGTCGTAGAAGGCGCTTTCCGCCTGGATGATGGCCCGGGCCAGGTGGGGATCCACGCCGTTCTGGGTGGCGATCTCGTCCACGGTGGCCAGCAGCTCCGGACTCCGCAGCACCCGGGCCATCTCCACGCGGCTGATGCCCATGCGGATGTGGCCCACGCCGACGTGCTTGAGCACCAGGCCCTGGCTCTTGGCGTAGCTCGGGGGGAGGTTGTTGATGACGATGCGGCCCTGGGCGTCCGAGTAGGTGTAGACGTAGGCCATGGAGTACGCGCCGCCCATGCCGCCGATGGGGGCCGCGGAGGCCCGCCGCGGCTTTCCGGTGGTGGCGCCGTTCCCCGCCGCAAGGGTGGCGGCCACGCCGGCCGCGAGGATCGCGGTGCGGGCGGCGAGGGAACGGGCGGGACGGTTCATGGACTTCCAGTATGGTCCTTAGCGACAACCGGGCCAAGGATGCGTTGGAAAGGATCGATGTTACAAGTCCTGCAGGAACATCTCGACTTCCTCCCAGTGCCGGGTCAGTGGAAAGGGTGGCAGCGCGGCTCTGACCTGCGCGGCATAGCGCTTTCCATAGCGGTCCTCCGTGGGCAGCATGAGACGCGGATCAAGAATCGCCACCACGCCCCGGTCCGTGGTGGTGCGGATGAGGCGGCCCAGGCCCTGTTTCAGCTTGAGGGTCATCTGGGGCACCTGGATGCCGATGAAGCCGAGGCCCTGCCGCTGGGCGTCGGCTTCCCGGATGCGGGCCTGCAGCACCGGGTCGTCCGGCGGCGAGAAGGGCAGGGCGGTGACGATCACCAGGGACAGCGCCTCGCCGGGCAGGTCCACGCCCTGCCAGAAGCTGGCGAGGCCCAGCAGGGCGGCGTTGGGCGTCGTGCGGAAGCGTTCCAGCAGGGCGTGGCGGCTGTGCCCGTCGCCCTGGGTGAAGAAGGTGATGCCCGGGCAGGCGGAGGCGAGGCGGGGCTTGAAGTGGGCCAGCATCTTGCGGCTCGTGAACAGGATCAGCGCACGGCCCCGGGAGGCCTTCAGCAGGCGCTCCATGGCGGCGAGGCTGGCTTCGATCCAGCCCGGATCGCCGACGCCGTCCCGGCCGGCCTTGCGCTCCGGCAGGTCCGGCGGCACGAAGAGCAGGCCCTGGGTCGCGAAGTCGAAGGGGCTTTCCACCAGCTCAGCGCGTTCGCCTTCCGCCGCCGTGAGGCCCAGGCGGAGCCGCAGGCCGTTGAAGCCGCGGCCATCGCGGAGGGTGGCGGAGGTGAGGATGAGGGTTTCGAAGCCCCGCCGCAGGTGCTGGTGGAAGAAGGGCCGCACGTCCACGGGATTCGCCTTGAAGAGCACCGTGTGCGGGCCTTCCCGGGTCAGCGTGCTCACCCAGCCCTCGGGCTGGGCGAAGATCTGTTCCATGCGCGAGAAGGCGATGCCGATGCGCTCGGCGTGCTTGCGCCAGATCAGGGACGCGGGATCCGCCTCGGCCTTCGAGGCCGCCAGCCGTCGCACTTCCTTCAAGGCCTCCTGGCCCGCCTCCACCCAGGCGCCCACGGCGTCCGCCAGGGCGCCCAGGGAGAGGCGCGGATCGTCGAAGCCGAAGACGGAGGTTTCCAGGGGCACGAGGGCGAGCAGCCTCGTCCACGCGGCCTCCCAGGGCTGCAGCAGGCCTTCCAGCAGGGCGGCGCCAGCGTCCTTCGCCGCTTCGTCCTGGAGGTCGCGGAAGAGCAGGGCCATGGCGCGGCTGGTCCAGATCTCCGCGCAGCTGTCCGTGAGCTGCTCCTCGATGTCGTGGGCCTCGTCGAGGATGAGCACCGGCGCGTCCGGCAGGACGGACCCGAAGGCGCTTTCGCGCAAGACCCGATCTGCAAGGAGCAGCGCGTGGTTCACCACCACCAGGTCCGCTTCCAGGATGTCCTGGCGCAGCTTCGTCAGGAAGCAGTCCTCGTAGTGGGCGCACTGCTTGCCGGTGCAGCGCTCGGCCCGCGCGTTCAGCTTGTCCCAGAGTTCGGATTCGCCTTCGCCGTGGCGCGCGAGCTCCTCCCGGTCCCCGTGCTCCGTGGCCTCGGCCCACTGGGGCAACGCCATCCAGAGGCCGTGGTCGGGGATGGACAGTTCCGTCGGCGGTGAGGCCTGCAACGCCTCCCACGCGGCCTTGCAGAGGTAGTTGGCGCGGCCCTTGGCGAGCACGCATTTGAGGTCGCGATCCAGGATGCCCATGGCCCGGGGCGCGTCCTCCTCGAGGAGCTGGCGCTGGAGCTGCTTGGTGCGGGTGGCCACGATGACGGGCCGGGACTTCGATGCCAGGGCCGGCACCAGGTAGCCCAGGGACTTGCCGGTGCCCGTGCCCGCCTCGATGGCCTGGACGACGGCATCGGGCCGGGCTTCGGGATCACTGCCCGCGTCCTTCCAGGCCTGCCTGCGCTCGGCGCCTTCCAGGATCGCGTCCAGCACCAGGGCCGCCATGCGCGCCTGGCCCGGCCGCGCCTCGGCGCCGGGAAAGCAGGAGAAGATCCGTCCCGTCTCCGGGGCGAAGTAGGCGTCCATGGGGTGCGGCATCGGTTCAGTTTCCTTGATCCCATGGGCAAGGCGGGAGTAGTTAGATTGAATCGATGAAGAAATGTTGGCCTCTCGCCGCAGCTGCCCTGCTCGTGGGCTGTGGAGGGTCTGGGAGTACGCAAGAATCCATCGATCCGGGGAAACTCTGGGTGCAACCCAGCCCAGCAACGATCACAACGGGGGCCCAACTGGATTTTCGGGCAGTGCCGGATGTGCATTCGGAAGCTCCATTGATCATGTCGACGGCTTGGGCCGTGGTGGAAGCAAGCGGTGGAACCGTCATTGCGACCAGCACGAACGGCCAGTTCGCCCATTACACAGCCCCCATGACCACCGGGACCTTCCATCTCCAAGCCATATCAAACTTCGGCATGGCCCGGTATCTTCCGCAGCCGGGGACCATTCATGTCATTGATCCCTCCTTGGTGACCATCGCGACCTCGACTTCCCAGGTCACGATGGTTCACAACTACTCAGGGCCTGTTCCGGTGATCACCGCCCTGGCCACACCAATCACGAATGCAAAGGTCCTCTGGTTCATTGTTGAACCCGGCTTCACTGGACCCGGTCTCATCAACCTGATCCCGGACTTCACATCCAACCGCTGCGAAGTTTCCTACGGGGGCGATGCGGGGTTGGATCGCCTACCAGGCAAGCTCTTCCACATTCGCATCCAAAGCGTCGAAGTGCCCACGGTCTGGGCCGATATTCCTGTGGCGGTGCAGTGATGGATTGGGGGACTAAAGGGTGTTCACCCATCAGCGGATCTCGTACACCGTCAGCTCGTCCCGGACTCCCTTGAGGGCCGCGCGCCGGGCCTGGGGCGCGAGTCCGCGGTCCCGCAGCAGCCGGGCGGCCTTGGGGTCCGCCACCACGGCCTCGGTGGTGAAGATGGCGTGGTCCATGGCGAGACCCTGGACCCGGGCGGCGATGTTCACGGTCTGGCCGAAATAGTCGAGGCGCTCGTTCAGGGTCACCGCCAGGCAGGGGCCCGTGTGGAGGCCGATCTTCACCAGCAGGTCATCGGCGCCCCTGGAAGCATTCAATTCCGCCATGGCCTCCCGCATGCGCAGGGCGGAGGCCAGGCCCTTGTCCGGTGTGGAAAAGGTCGCCATCACCGCGTCGCCGATGGTCTTCACCACGGCGCCGGATTCCCGGCCCACCGCATCGTGGAGCACGCGGAAGTGATCGCGGACGAGGTCGTAGGCGGCGAGGTCCCCGACCCGCTCGTAGAGCTCCGTCGAGCCCTTCAGGTCCGTGAAGAGGAAGGTGAGGCTCGTGATCCTCAGGCGCTGGTTCAGGTCCAGGGTCTCGGTGCGGTAGTGGTCCCGGAAGGTCTGGGTGGTGAGGAGGTCCCGCGCCGTGAGAAAGCGCCGCCGCTTGCCCAGCATGTCGTGAAGGGCCTGGTTGGCAAGGAAGAGGCTCGGCAGGACGCGGCGGTCGGTAAGGTTCTCCATGGTGATGCGCAGGGGACCCGGCCGCAGCTCCTGCGTACCGGTGGGCGGGTGGCTGTCGCTGAAGACCACCGTGAGCTCCTGCCGCTCCTTCGTGGGCTCGCCTTTGGCGTCCAGAAAGAATGCCGTGTGGGTGACAGCGTCGAACAGGATCACGAACTCGGCGGGCAGCTGGAGGTTCAAGATGCATTTTCCACCTGCGGGGATCTCCTCGGCCTCCAGGCACACCGCGGCCCGGACGGCCTCGAAGGCCTCGCCCTCGGGCAGTTCGATACCGCTGTTCCAGAAGATCTGCCGCTGGTACTCCCAGAAGGGCAGGGAATCGGGCGTATGGGCGGCGATGCGGCGCACGCCCGGGTTCACCGTGAAGCTCACCTCCACCATCTCGTCCAGGGTGGGCTGGTAGCCGGCGGCGCAGAGGGCGCAGTAGTAGGTCTCCTTGTCCACCAGCCGCAGGCTGGCGGCCGCGTCCAGCACGCCGCCGCAGCCAGGGCAGAGGAGGCTCCACGAGAGATCGAAGAGGCCCAGGCGGGAGGCGTGTACGAAGGCGTCCAGGGCCTCGCCTTCGCTCAGGCCGTTTCGGGCGGCGAAGTCGAAGACGTTGACCCGGGAGAGTTGGGCGTCGGCGCCTTCCCGTACCAGGCCTTCGATGGCGGCGGCGGGCCTCTGGCCAGCCATCTGCCGCAGTTGCGCGAAGCGCGAGGAGGTGTCGTTCACACCGGGAGTCTACGCCCCGGCGCGGAATCGAATGGCGGCGAAGTTCGGACCTTGTTCCGGCAGCTTCGTCCATGCCAGCGAACCGTCCGGCCATGGGGCTGGGCGGTTGGAATAGACCGGGACGATGACCGCCCGGCACGGCTATCTTCTTAGGGCATCACCCCCACCCTCCTGCACTTTCCCGGTACGTTTTCTCCCATGCCCATCTCCAAGACCCGCAAGCGCCTCATCCTGGCGGGCCTTGCCCTGCTCCTCGCCGGCGGCGGGTTCGCCGCGTGGTGGAAGGTCTCCCGGGAGGTGCGCCAGGCCTTCGACGCGCCCACCCGCAAGACCCAGCCCCTGCAGTTCGCGCCCCTTCCGGCCCCGGCCTTCAAGTCCGAGCGCTGGGGCGGCGGCGAGGTGGCGGCGGTGGCCCTGTCGGCGGAGGGCCTCGTCACCGCCGGCGGCTTTGGCATCCTCGACGGTGGCGGCGACCTGGGCCAGGGCCTGCCCACCCTCAACGCTTCGGCCCTGGCCCTCTGGCGGGGACGGCCCATCGTGGCCCTCGCCGCCGGCGGGCTGTTCCTGCGCCGGGACCGGGCCTGGGAGGAACTGCGCACGGGCTATGGCACCCTCCACGCGCGGGACCTGCTGGAGACGCCCGGGGGCGAGCTGCTCATCGGCGCCCAGGAAGGCCTCTTCCGCGCCGCCTGGGGAGCCAACGTTCTGGAGCGCCTCGATGGCGCGCCGGTGCGCTGCCTCGCCACGGGTCCCGGCGGCCTCCTCTTCGTCGGCGGGGAGCAGGGTCTGCGAAAACTGGAGGGCGGCCGGGCCACGATGGTCGCCACCCTGGATCCCTGGGTGGATGGCGTCGCGACCATTGGCCGCGACCTGGTGGTCCTCACGCCCCGGGGCTTGGCCCGCGGGCCCCTGGAAGGCCCGCTGCAGCCGGTCTCCGGCGCCGAGGAGGCGCGTTCCTGCGCCGTGGAGGACGGCCGCCTCTTCGCGGTGTGCGAAGGACGCCTGCTGCGCTTCGAGGCCTCGGGCCGGCCCGCGGAGGAGCTGCTGCCCTCGCCGGCGCGGAAGGTCTTCGTGGCCTCCGGGGTGCTCTTCGCCGACACGGAGCAGGGCCTCCTGCGTCGGGGCGCCAAGGGCTGGAGCCTGGCCCGGCCCCGACCTTCATCCCTGCCACCCGGACCCAGTGCGGTGAACGCGCTGGCGATGCAGGACGGGCGGCTGCTGGTGGGCCTCTTCAACGGCGGCCTCGCCATCGGCACCCCGAACGGTGCCGAGTGGACCTGGACCGCCGTGCCCGGTTCCGAGGCCTGGGGCGTGAACGCCATCCTCAACGCCGGCGGCGCCGTGCACGTGGCCAGCCTGCGGGGCGTGGCGCGCCTGGAGGCCGGCCGTCTGCAGGCGGTGGAACCGAAGGATGCCGGCGCCGCCTTCGCCCTCGCGGCGACCCGCGATGGATTGGCCATGGGCTTCGGCCAGGGCGTGCTGCTGCCGGGGCCACGCATGGTCTCGGCCTTCCACGGCCTGCCGGGAAACCAGGCCCTCGCCCTCGCCGAAGGGCCCGGGGACGCCGGCCCACTCTATGTCGGCACGCCCTCGGGCCTCGGTGCCCTCCTAGGCGCACGGGTGGCGTGGCGCACCGTGGGCGGCGATGGGAAGCTGCCCCATCCCTGGGTCACGGCCCTGGCCCTCCGGGGCGAGGATCTCTTCATCGGCACCTACGGCGGTGGCGTGGCCCGCCGCGTGGCCGCCCGCAGCACGCCCTCGGCCGCAGGCAGCTTTGAGGCGTTTCCGGAGACCGCGGGCCTGAAGGTGAACACGGGCTGCCTGGTGGAGGCCGGCGGACGCCTCTACCTGGGCACCGACGGCCGGGGGCTCTGGCGCCTCAGCCATGACGGAAGCCGTTTCACCCCCGTGACGGTTCCGCTACCCTCCCAGCACGTCACCGCCATCCAACCGGGCAAGGATGCCCTTTTCGTCGGGACCGTTGAAGGTCTGGCCCGGCTGCCATTTCCACTTCCAGAGGAAGTCGACTGATATGCGCCATGCGCTCCGCGCCCCGCTTCTCCTGCTCCTCGCCGCCGGCGCGCCACAGCTCCGCGCCCAGGCGGGGCTCCTCGTCCCCACCAGCTCCGGGCGTTCCGACGCCTCGGTGCTCAGCCTGAGGGAAATGACCATCGACATCGGCATCGCCCGGGGCTACGCCCGCGTGAACGTGCGGCAGGTCTTCGAGAACCACACCACCTCGATCCAGGAAGGCACCTACCGTTTCGCCCTGCCGCCCTCCGCCGCCGTCGGCGACTTCGCCATCTGGGACGGCCTCCAGCGCATCCCCGGCGTGATCCTCGAGAAGCAACGCGCCCGGGCCATCTACCGCGAGCTCACCCGCCAGAAGATCGATCCGGGCCTGTTGCAGCAGGGCGAGGAGGAGGACGCGGAGGCCGGCGGCAGCGGCGCCGGCGCGCGGCCCTCCGGCGGCGCGCTCTTCTCGGTGACGGTGGCGCCAATCCCGGCGATGGCCACCAAGCGCCTTGAGATGCAGTTCCAGGAGGAGGTCCCCTTCATCGATGGCAAGGGAGAGTTCCGCCTGGTGCTCCGGCCTCCCGACGGCGAGGCGCCCACGGCGGCGAACCTGACCATCCGGGTGCGGCTGGAGGATGGCACCTACGAGGCCATGCCCTCGGGGTTGCCGTTGCAGATCACCGCCGACGGCGCCGAATTCACCGGCAGCGCTGTGAAGCTGGGCCGGGACCTGGTCTTCCGCATCAAGCCCAAGGGCACCGACCTCCTGCGCCTGTCCGCGTTCC
This sequence comes from Holophagaceae bacterium, assembly GCA_016710635.1. Taxonomy (GTDB): domain Bacteria; phylum Acidobacteriota; class Holophagae; order Holophagales; family Holophagaceae; genus JADJVL01. The sequence goes on from JADJVL010000002.1 coordinate 288,867, forward strand.
GCAATCCCGATGGCGCCCTGCCCGACGGCCTCGCCCTGGCGCCCTGGGAGCGGCCCTCGGAGATCCCCCCGGAAAAGGACGGCTTCTTCCTCCTGGAAGCCACGCCTCCCGGCGGCGCTCCCCGCAAGGCTGCCGGCGCCAAGGCCACGCGGGCGGAATCCAAGCGGCCGCCCCAGAGCCTCGCCATCCTCTTCGACACCTCCCTGGGCCACCGCTGGGCGGGACTGGAGACCGCCTACGGCCACCTGGTGCGGGTGCTCCAGGACCTGGGCCCCGCGGACCAGTTCGTCCTCGTCCCCTATGACCGCAAGCCCGCCGCCGGAGCGCTTCGCAAGGGCACGGGCCAGGAGATCGAAGGGGAACTGAACGCCCTGCGCGGCCGCACCCTCGGCCCGGGCGCAAACCTGGCCCTGGCCCTCGCCGCGGCGCGGAAGGCGCTGGGGGACAAGGGCCGCATCCTGGTGCTCACCGGCGGCCAGGGGGTCGGCGGGTCCAAGGCCTTGCAGGCCGCCGCGGGCCCGGTGCCGGTGTTCACCGCCGTCACCACCGGCGAGGCCGGCGAGGCCCTGCGCGCGGCTTCGGAGCAGCTCCTCACCCCCACTGCCACGGAGATCGAGACGGATCTCTTCTTCAAGCGTCTCCTGGCTCCGGCGGAAAAGGCCGAGGCCAGGGCCGCCGCCGACGAGGACGACGTGCCCTTCAAGGTGAGCGGCGGCGAGCCGAAGCTGCGCCACATCTACCCCGTGCTGGTGCAGCCCCTGGCCGCCGGCAGCCTCTCGGGCTGGGTGGCCGCTACGCCGCGCCCCAGCCCAAGCTCCGCTTCACCCTGGCCTCCAACCTGCTGCCCGGCGGGTCGGCCTCTCTGGACACCGCCCTGCCGGAGAAGGCCCTCGACGCCCGGGACCTCCCCCGCCGCTGGGCCCGCGCCCGGGTGGACGACCTGCTGGCCCGCATCGAGGCCGAGGGCGAGAAGCGGGAGTGGATCGAGGAGATCATCGCCCTCTCCAAGCGCTACAAGTTCGTCACGCCCTACACGGCCTTCCTCGCCGCGCCCCGCTCCCTGCTGCGTCCCCGCCGCATCCAGCCCGGTGACCCCGTGCTGCGGGTGGAGTGCGACGCCGGCACCGTGGCGGCCACGGCCCTCTTCCCCTTCGGCCTGAAGCTGGACCTGGTGCGTCGTCCCGCCTCCAACCTCTGGGAGGGCCGCTTCCTCGTGCCCGAAGGCTTCAAGGACGGCCGCTACGCCGTGCGCATCCTGCTGCATGATTCCAGCGGCGCCCGGGTCTCGGAAACGAAGCACTTCATCCTCGACGGCAAGGCGCCGGAGATCCGCCCCGAACTGCCGGCCTCCGCGCGACCCGGTGACGTGGTGCAGATCCGCGCCCGCGCCGACGAGGACGTGGTCTTCCTGAGCGCGCGCCTCGGCGATGGTCCGCCCATTCCGCTCCGCTGGGACGCCGCGGCCAAATGCTCCGTGGGCCTGTTGCGGGTGCCGGAAGGACTGCCCGGTCCGAGGGAAGTCCTCTTCGAAGCGGTGGATGGGGCCAAGAACCGCGGCTTCGTTCGCGCTCTGCTGGAGGTGAGGCCGTGAAACGCCGTCCCGCCATCCTCCTTCTCCTCGCCCTCGGCGCCCTGGGCGTATCAGGCCTTGGGGCGCTGCGCGCCTCGGATCTTCCGTGGGCCGACATGACCCCGGCGGACTGGGTCTATGCGGTGGCCACCCGCTTCGCCACCGTGGACGGTCATGCCGTCCACTACCCCACGCCCACCGCCGAGCTGGCGCGGCTGCTGGAGACCCGCAAGGAGGCGGGCGCCCTGCGCCACCTCGCCGAGGCGAAGCTCGCCCTTGGCGACCGCCCCGGGGCCATGGCCGCCATGGAGAAGTGGTCCGAGGCCGAAGGCGCGGGCAACGCGGCCGCCGGCGCCCGGGCCTGGGCGGAGACCGCCCGCTGGGACGCCGCCCATCTCGAGATGGCCGCGGCCTTCCGCGCCGCGGAGCGGGCCCTGCCGGGCCTTCCGGCCGAAGAGAAGATGGCCCTCTCCAGGGCGCGCATCGCCTGGGCCGAGCGCCATCCCGACCTCGCCGACCCCATCATCCTGCGCAAAGCCCAATCCCAACTCTTTCCCGCGGACGGGCCTTCCCTCGAAGCCTGGCTGCGCTCCCTGGAGAAGGCCGGCCGCCTCGCGGAGGCGGACCAGGCCCTCGCCGCCAGCCAGGCCATGGACGCCGAACGACGGCTGCTGCTGCGCTCGGATCTCCTCGCGGACCACAAGGACCTGAAGGGCGCCTTCCAGGTTCTCGACGCCGCCCTCGACCGGCCCTGGTCCATGGACGTGCGTCAGGCCTACGCCAGGCGCGTGGACGCCGGCGCCCCCCGCGCGCCGGAGGGCTGGCGCGCCACCCTCGACGCCCGCTTCGACGCCGGGGCGCTGGTGCGCCTTGCCACCTACCATCAGGGCCAGAACCGCGGCGACGCCGCGGCGGAGCTGCTGCGCCAGGTGGAGCGCCGCCACGAGAAGACCTTCGACCGCAAGGCCTGGCTGCTGGTGGCGCGCCTCCACGGGGAGATCGACGCCGCGCCGGAGGCCTTCCGCGCCACCCTCGCCGCCGCCCACCTGGGCACCCCGGAAGAGCAGGTCTCGGACCTCGCCGCCCTTGCGAAGCTGGCCATCCAGGCGGGCGGGCGACCCATCGCCTGGGGCGCCTACAACGACGAAGCCTACAAGTGGATCGCCAGCCTCGACCGCACCCCGGGCTTCTGGACCGGCGGCCTCTCCTTCCTCCTCACCGGCGGCGACTGGAAGGAGGCCCTGGCCCACCTGGAGAACGAGTCCCTGCCGGACCGCACCTTCGCCACCGCCCGCGCCCTTGCCGATGTGCTCGCGAAGCGCGCGCCGAAGCACCCCGACCTGCCCGCCCTGCGGGTCGCCATCATGGAGCGCCACGTGCAGCGCGGCGAAGGCCGCGCGGCCCTGGACCTGCTGCCCCTGGTGGAGAACTCCGGCGCCGCGCCCGCGATGGTGGACGGCGCCCGCCGCGCCGCGCTGCTGGCGGCGCGGCAGGCGAGCGTGCCCCTGACCGAGGAGATCCGCCTCTACAAGGCTCGCCTCCGGCACCTCGCCGCCGACGGTTCAAAGACGCCGGACGCGGCGATGGACACCGGGTCCCCAACCGAATCCCCGGACGAAAGTATCGACTCCGGCGAAGGCGAAGCTGCTGTCAACGAGGGCGACGGCGGCAGCCGGCCGTGGGCCCGCCGCCGCGGGAACCGCACCGCTCCCAGCTATCGCGCCCTGCTCGAAGAGGCCCTGGCCCGCCTCGAGGACCAGGACAAAAGCCACCACGCCTCCCTGCAGCTGATCCTCGGCGAGATGGACCGCATGCCCGACGCCGAGACCCTCTGGCTGGATCTCGCCGCCCGCCTGGAAGGCTGGAACCTGGACGACGACCTGGGACCCCGCTTTGAACAGGCCCTCCACCGCTTCCAGGGCACCGGCGTGTGGCACCGCGCCGCCCGCTGGTACGCGCGGCGCAGCCGTTCCTCGGACCTGCGCCGCCTCGCCGCCGACGTGGCCGACACCTTCCGGGGCTCCGGACTCTTCGCCCGGGCCGACGCCGGGAGCGTGCATCTGCAGATCCCCGAGCAGCCCCCCATGGGCGGCCGCGTCCGCATGGTGGCCTGGGCGGACTGGATCCGCTTCAAGGCCCTGGAACGCTTCCCCCACAGTCCCCAGGTCTTCAATGAGGCCCGGCATCTGGTGACCCAGTCCCAGTGGCAGAAGCTGCCGAAAGGTTCGGAGGACGGCGTGAAGGTCGCCCCTGTGGTGGTCCCCGACGCCCTCATGGACGAGCGGCGCTGGGCGATCCTCTTCGCCGACGCCGGCCAGCGGGAGACGTGGTTCGCCGACGCCATGGCCCGCGGGTCCCTGGAGGCGAAGCTCAAGGCCATGGAGGGCCGCGCCGATCGCACGCCGGTGGAAGAGCTGCTGCTCTTCGAAGGCTGGTCGCGGCTTTCGCGCTTCGAGCGGGCCGCCCCCGCCGCCGACCGCCTCGCCGCCAGCTATCCCGGCGACGGGGACCTGGCCCGTCGGGTACTTTCCCTGCACCGCAGCCTCAACGGCCTGGAGACCTCCCACGCCGCCGCCGCCCGCGCCCTCGTGGCCCGCACGGCCCCGGCCCTGCTGGATCCCGCGCCCCTGTGGACGGAGCTCGGCGAGATGGAGGAGGATCGCGGCCAGTCCGCGGCCGCCATCGAGCTCTGGAAGAACGTGCTGGGCCGCGACACCCGCAACCCGGCGCGCATCTCCGAGCTGGCCACCCTGCTCTGGGACTACAACCACGACAAGGAGGCCCTCGCCGTGGTGGAGGAGGGCCGCAAAACCCTCCAGCGCCCCCGCTTCTTCGCCTTCGAGACCGGCGTCCTGCGGGAGAACACCAGGGACCTGGACGGCGCCATCCGCGAGTACCTCGACGCCCTGCGGCCCGAAGACGATGACGGCTGGGGATCGTGGTTCGAGCGGGACCAGCGCTCCCTGCGCCGCCTCGCCCAGCTGCTCTCCCGGGACCGGGTGTTCCGCCGGGTGGAGAAGCGCATCCGGGACCTCCGTCCCGGCGTCGCCGAGGACGAGCACGCCCTGGCGGCCTTCCTGCCCATCGCCACCCTGGAGACGCCGGATCCGGGCCTGGACGATGACACCGACGACTGGATGGACGGCATGGACATGCCGAACGATCCCAAAGGCCGCGAAGCGAGGGACGACAAGCGGGACGCCAGCCGTCCCGCCGAGCACGGCGCCGTCGCGCGTCTGGGGGACCTGCTGCTGGACAAGAGCCGCGACATGGCGGCCACCGCCACCGCCAGGGGCTTCCTCGACACCGTGGAGGCCTGGAGCGCGAGCCTCATCGAGGCCCGCTGGAAGCAGGACCGCATCGTGGCCTACCGCAACGGCTTCATGATCCGGCGGGCCCAGCTCGCCGCCTCCGACGAGGAGCGCATCGGCCTCGAGACCTCCCGGGCCCGCTACCTGGCGGACCATGGCCGGGTCGCCGACGCCGATGGCCTCTGGACCGCCCTGGACGCCCGCATCGCCGCCCTGCCGGTCGGCTCCGTGAAGCTGAAGGCCGAGGCCGAGCGCGCCGCCTACGTGGAGCGCGCCAAGGGCACCGCCGCCGCAGCCCAGGAATGGGCCCGCATCAGCGCGCGCCATCCCTGGAGCCTCGGGCTTCTGGAGGACCGCCTCGCCTTCCTCAACCGCGCCGGCATGGGCAAGGAGGCCCGCGCCGCCCTCGAGGAAGTGCTGCCCCGGTCCGCCACCGGCCACAAGGAGGGCTTCCTGGAGCGCCTCACCTCGGAAGCCCTCGCCGCCTCGGATCTCCCCCAGGCCCGCCGCGCCGTGTCCCAGCTCCTGGCCCAGGAAGGCCTGGACGAGGGCCGGCGCCTCGGCGCCATCCACCTCGAGGCGCGCCTCGCGTTCAAGGAGAACCCGGCCTGGGATCCCTATCCCCTCGCAAAGGCCGAACTGCCCAAGCTGCGGCCCGACCTTCACGCGGACCTCTACGCCCAGCTCGCCAGGGCCGCGGACCTCGAAAAGGCCATGGGCCCCACGCCGGGGCTCTGGATCGAGGCCCTGAATCGCCGCACGGACCGGGAGTGGCTCTCGGCGGCGGGACGCTCGGCGAACCGCGCCGGCAAGGGCAGGGACCTCCTCGCCTTCTTCGAGAAGCAGCAGGCCCGCAGCCCGCGGGACGTGCGCTGGGCCGTCGCCGTGCGCGACATCCGCCGCGCCGGCCACGACGTGGAGGGTGCCATTGCCGCCGCCAAGGCCGCCGTCGCCGTGCGGCCCGAAAAGGAGAACCTCTGGCAGGAGGCCGTGGACCTGCTGGTGCGGGCCGACCGCGTCAAGGAGGCCGCTGACTACCTGGAGGGCTGGAACAAGTCCCGCCCAGCGGACGAAGGCGTGGCGCGGTGGCGCGGTGAGCTCTACGCCCGCGCCGGCGAAGGCCGCCGGGCCCTGGCCATCGAGCAGGCGGCCCTGGCGGCGTTCAAGAAGGAGGTCGCCTCGAGAGAAGAAGGCGGTGCCCAAGCCCTGTCGGACCGGAAGGCGCGCGCAGCCTCGAGGCTTTTTGAACATGGATACCCAGAGCTGGCCCTCGCCATCTACTCCGGCAAGGGCGACATCCTGGCACTGAACTCCGGAGCGCTCTCGCTCGAGCGAAAGTGTGAAATCGCTCTGCTCACGAACCAGTTCCAGCGCTATGTCACAGCCACGACATGGGAAGGCGGCTTCCTTGATACTGCTGCTTCAATCCTCGAGCGAAGTGGCCGCCCCGAGCAGAAGGAGGAGATGCGCGCCTTGCTCATCAGGGCGATCTTCCCTGTGGATGCAAAACAACCGGATGACTACGCGATCCGGCGATGGTGGCCTTTCGTGACTCGCGCGGGGCTCGAGCCCGGCGTGCGCGTGGCCCTCGCCCTGCGCCTTCTGGCCCAGCGCCCCGGTCCCTGGCAGGCGGCGCCGCCCCTGGCCTACGCCATTGCGGTGGGGGGCAACCTCATCGAGTTCAAGAGCGACCTCCAGGGCCACAGCTATCCGGTCTTCAAGGAGCCCGACCTCTCTGGCCACTGGGCCCGGGACCTGGTGCGCCGGGACCGGTCCGAGGAACTGCTGGCCTTCATGGAGCCCCGCTGGCAGGAGCTGCTAACCCAGGTCCGCGGCGGCAGCGAGCTGAACGCCAAGAGCCCGAGCCTCTGGTGGGCCTGGTGGCTGGACGAGCCTATGGCCCTGCAGGCCTGGGCCCGCGCGGCCTCGGCGAAGCCCGAGAAGGTGAAGGAGCTGAGCGACATCATGGGCGACCGCCGGCAGTGGGACCGCTTCTGGGTCCTGGCGGCGCGGCGCTGGGACGCGCCCACCCTCGTGGCCATGGCGAGCCCCGAGTCCCGCACCGCCTGGTTCCGCTTCTGGGACCCGGCGCTGCCTTCCGATCCCGTGCTGGTGGCTCGCCGCGCCCTCACGGAGCGCGTCACTGGTGCCGTGGAGCGCCTCGTGCAGAACAAGCCCCGGGCCGCCGAGGACGCCCTCATCGTGAAGCTCCGCGGTCCCCGCACCGTGGGCGAAGTGCTCGGCAAGGACGCCCGCTGGACCTGGCCCGAGTACAAGCCCCGGCTGGACGCCAAGGGCGAGTTCGCGGAGACCGGCGACGACCGCATCATCGGCCAGGGCGCCGACGAGGGCCGCCTCCCCGGCGCCCTCTGGGGCGACCGCCCCGGGGAAGCCTGGTACGTGCTCGAAGCCCTGGCCCGCTACCGCCAGGGCGATCACACGGCGCCCTACCTGCCCTTCGCCGTGCCCGTCCGCGGCGCCGAGACCTCCCGGGCCCTGCTGGCCCTGCGGATGGCCCGGGCCCTGGGGGACCTGCCCCTGGCCCTCGAGCTGGAGGCCGAACATCCCGGTCCCACCGCGGACCGCGCCTGGCTGGAAGGCCGCGTCAGCCTGCTGGTGGCGGCGGGGCAGAAGGAGAAGGCGACGGCGGCCTTCCGCGCCTTCGTGCGCCAGGCCCAGGCCAAGCTCAATGAAGAGGGCTTCCGCTGGCTCGCCTCCCACGCCGAGGACTGGGGTCTCGCCGGCCCGATGGAGCTGATGGACAACTCAAAGCCTGTGGGTCCGGCCTTCCTGGCCTACCTGCGAGACCGCAAGCCCGAGAGCGCCACGCGCTTCTTTACCGAGGACGAGGTGGGCTTCCGCGCCGCCCTCGCCAGCCGGTGGCGCAGCCGCGAGACCCAGCTCAGTGCCGCCCAGATACGCGCCTGGCTGCGGGAGCTCTGGGCCCTCGACAGCGCGCCGGTGCCCCGCCGGGGCCTCGCCAGGCTGGGGCCCGCCTTCGCTCATGCCGCCGACTGGCTGCAGCGCCAGCCCGTGGCGGAGCGCGCCAATGCCCTCGACGCGCTGGATGAGGTCCTGAACCCCGCCGACGCCAAGCCGCGGATCTTCCCGATGTTGAAGGAAGGGCTGAAGGAAGGCGCCGGCAACGACGACGTGAACACGCTGCTGGCGGTGCGCCTGCGGCTGGCCCGCAACGAGGCCGGCGAGGCCCACGCCCTGGTGGACGCCATGCTGGCTTCCCTGCGCCAGGGCCAGGGCCTCAGCTACGTCCCCCGGGAAGTGCCCGGCACCGATGGCCTGAACGAGGACGGCGAAGGCGGCGAGGCTCCCTCCAGTCCCGTCGAGGACTACACCGCCCCCGACCGGATCGTGAACCGTCTGCAGGCCTGGCTCGCGCCCTTCCGGGACGCGAAACAGGCGGCTCCGGTGGAGGAGCGCTTCCGCAAGCTGTTGAAAGAACGCCGGGAGGAGGGCCCCGTCTCCACCGCGGCCTGGACCTTCGCCTTCGACCTCCAGCCCCCGGCGGAGGCCGCCGCCCTGGGCCGGGAGCTGGACGAGGCCTGGTTCCGCGGCGAAGTGCAGCCCGACCAACTCGGCGCCCTCGGCCCAGTCCTCGCCCGGACGCTGCCGGCGGAGACGCCCCGCTGGCTGGCCCGCTGGCCCAGGAACGACCGCTACGGCCAGACCCATGCCCGCGCCGCCGTCCTGGCGATTCTGAAACAGAACGGCGAAGCCTGCCGCCTCCTCGCCGACGCCCGCCGCCGCGCCCTCTGGAGCGAGCGGGAGGAGGTCCTGGGCTTCGAGGAGTGGCGCCGCCTCGGCGCCCTCGCGACGCCGGAACAGAAGGCTCCGGCGGCCTGGACCGCGGCGAACGCGGTCCTGAATGCTAGGACCGACCTGGCCCTCAACGCCCACCTGAAGTCCCATCCCAACGACGTCCTCGCGGCCCGGGCCGCCCTGCGCAGCGCCGCCCCCCTCGACGAGGACACGGCCCTGCGGGTGGCCCTGGCCACGGCCATGGCCCGCTCCCACAGCGGCCAGTCCGTGGAGAACGATCGGGAGCTCCTGAAGGTGCGGGCTGCCCGCGGCCTGCTGGCGGCCTCCCCCCGGGCCGCGCGCAACGCCCTGGGCGACCTGGCGGCGGAGTCCTTCCTGCGCCTCGCCACGGAACGCCGGCTGAAGACCGCCGACGTGAACCTGGCCCTGGCGGACCTGGCCCGCATCGCCCACCGCTCCGGCGACGAGGCGAAGGGCCGGGCCGTCGCCGCGCTCCTCGCGGATCGCAGCGCCGCCGCCGGGAAGACCCTGCGGGCGGAGCTCACCCCGGACGCCTCCAAAGGCGCCGACAGCTTCCGGGTCGTCAACGGGCGCCCCGCGCCCATCAAGCCTCGGGACCTCACCTGGCCCATGCTCGCGAACCTGCTGCAGGCGGAGGGCGTCCGATGAACCGCACCTGGTCCTTCCTCACCGTCCTGCTCGCCGCCTCCGTGCTGCGCGCCGGTGATACCCCGCTGCCCCTGCCGGACGCGCCGGTGCGCGTCGTCATCCCGGACGCCGCGGCCTTCGACGCGGCCCTCCAGGGCTCCTACCGCGCCTTCCTCACCGGCGGGGCCAGCAACGAGGACCGGGCCGTGGCCGCCTTCCGCAAGACCCAGGTGGGCTCCAAGCTGGAGGACCAGTGGGGCAGGCTCTCGGCGGACCTGCCCTGGACCTGGGAGGAGATCCGCAAGCTGAAGCCCACCGCGGTGGGTCTCGCCCTCCTGGAGGCCGGCCACCTCGAGGCGGTGCTGGTCATCGAGACGCCCCTGGCCCAGCTGCCGGTGACTCTGCCCGGGGGCACGAAGAAGACCCACGGCGGCGCCGCCTACTCCCTCGTGGCCCCCGGCGCCGGCGACAAGTCGAAGGATCCGGACCGCCGCGCGGGCTTCGCCTGGGCCCGGGTCGGCGGCCGCCTCTTCCTCGCCACCAGCGAGCGGGCGCTGATGCTGGCCCTCGACGAGCAGCAGGCGGGCCGCGGCCTCGCGGCGCCCCTGCCCGGGCTGATCTCCATGGAGCTGAACCTGGACGCCCTGCGCCAGGACCGCTACTTCCAGCGCGAGTTCCTGTGGCCCGCGGGGCCCGAGACGGGGCGCCTGCGGGCGGCCCTGCGCGAGGAAGGCGGCCATCTGGTGGAAGTGCGCGAAGGCGTCACGGAGCCCAGGGGCGGCGTGTTCACCTTCGCGTTCCCCGGCGCCGCCGCCGCGGGCTGGGAGAGCGATGGCGCGGGCTTCTGGCCCGCCTTCCGCCGCGCCCTCCTGGAACCCATTCCCGTGCTCCTGGACAAGCCCGTGCCCGCCCTCTCGTCCCTCCCCGCCACCGCGGCCCAGGGCGGCGAGGACCGCTACCTGGTGAACTTCACCCGGCCCCGGGTGGCGCCGGGCGCGCCCGCCTTCGAGGAAGGCGACCTCGCGGCGTGGAAGGCGCTGCTGGCCAGGCAGGCCATCCCCTCCTGGGGCTTCCTCGTCACCAAGGACGGCGTGCGCCGCATGGCCTTCCCCTGGCCGGAAGCCCTCGACGCCGAGTTCCTCGAGCTGTGCCGCGCCACCGTCGCCCGGCGCGGCGGCCGCGCCACCGTGGTGAAGACGGCGGAGGGCATGGAGATCCGCGTGGGGCCCGCCCTGCCGGCCCTGGCGCTGCGCCGCGCCGGTGGCCTCCTCTGGGTCGCGCCCTCGGCCCAGGACCTGAAGGACGCGCCGCAGCCCCAGGCCGATGCCGCCCTCGTGCGCTGGGGCCGCGTGGACCTCGCCGCCGCGCACGCCGAAGCCCGGCGCTGGGCGAAGGTGGAGGGTCCGGCGAACCCCGAGACCGTGCGGCCCCTGTCGGACCGCATCCTGGGCCTCCTGGGCTGGATGCCGAAGACCACCGGCCTCAGCGTCGAGCGCCGCAAGACCGACACGGGCTGGCGCGAGCGGGTGGTGTTCGAGAGCGAGGGGAAGTGAGGCCGGGAGCCCTCCCGGCCCTCGGCGCGGCCTGTTCCGCGATCCTCTCCGCCCAGTCCCCGTCCCAGGACCGTGGACTGCAGACCTGGAGCCTCCAGCAGGGCCGGGTGACCGCGGGCGAGGGGGCTTCCGCTGCGCCCCTCGCCGCGGGCTCCCTGCAGAAGCCCTTCGTGGCGAAGGCGTGGGCCGCCACGCATCCCGGGGCCGCAACGCCACGCTTCACCTGCGGTCCCGGCTCGGCGTGCTGGCGGCCCGGAGGCCACGGGGAGCTGGGCCTTGCCCGGGCCCTCGCCGTCTCCTGCAACACCTACTTCCGCGCCCTGGCCGCCGTTACGCCGCCCGCGGCGCTGGCGCGGACCTTTGCGGAGGAAGGCTTCCAGGGCGCGCCCACGACGCCGGACCTGGCCGTGGGCCTCGTGGAGCCGGAGGGCGCGATCACCATCACCCCCGGCGAGCTGGTGGAGGCCTACGGGCGGCTGGTGCGGGAACCCTGGTCCGTCGGCGAGCCCGTGCGCCGCGAAGTGCTGGCGGGCCTGCGGGAGGCCGCGCGCTCGGGCACCGCCGGGGCCTTGGGCCAGCGGGGCTGGTGGGCCAAGACGGGCACGGTGCCGGCGGCGGACGGCGACCCCACGCGCACCGCCGGCCTGCTGATCGCCGCGGACGACGCGGGCTTTGTCCTCCTCGGCAGGCTGGAGCCCGGCACCGGCCGGGAGGCCGCGGCGGCCCTGGCGCCGATGCTGGCGCGGCTGCGGCCCTGGCAGGCCCCGCGTCCCGGGCCCGCGCAGCCCCCTGCGGGCCCTGGACGAGGCGTCCCAGCCTCGGGCCGGGAAGTCGTGGAAGGAGACACGGTCCGGGTGCGCCTGCTGGACCTCCTTGGCTCCCGCCACATCGAGGTCGCCAACCTGGGTGCCTTCCCCATCCCGGCGGGCCGAGGGTACCTGGGCCCGGGCGCCTCCGCGCCCTCCATCCCGGCGACCGCGTCGGGCCGGGGCTGCTGGAGCTCCGCGCTCCGGACCTGGGCTTCACGCGACGCCTCGAGGGACGGCTGGCGGCGGGCCGCACGCCCAGGGGCGCCCTGAGCCTCACGGCGGTCCTCACGCGGCGGGAGTATGTCTCCGGCGTCCTGGCGGCGGAGCTTCCCCGGGGCTCATCGGCGCGCCGCATCGAACTGGGCGCCGCGGTGCTGCGCTTCCTCGCCACGGGGCCGCGCCACGCCAACGCCGACGTCTGCGACAGCACCCACTGCGCATGGTTCACCGGACGGGGTCCACGCCTGGCCTGGCTGACCCCTCGCCGCGCCACGGTGGGTGAGGCCGCGACGACCGATCCCTTCAATGGCCTGCCGGACGCGGACTGGTCCGCCATCCTCGCAGCCGCGCCAAAGGCCGGCCCCGCCCTCTGGACCGCCCATTGCGGCGGCGCGCCCCTGTCCTCCCACGCCCTCTGGGGCGCCGGGGACACGGCGGCGGCGCCCTGTCCCCGCCACGCTGCGGGCCAGGCGCGGTCCTGGCTGCGGGACTGGCCGGAAGCCGCGGCGGCCCGCGCCTTCGGCGGCCCGGTGCGCGCCCTGTCCGTGGCTTGGCGGGACGGACAGTGGACCCTGCGGGTGGAAGGCGAAGGGGGCGCCCGTCTTCTGGACTACGACCAGGCCCACCGCCGCCTCGCCGCCGCGCTGGGCTGGGACGCCCTGCCGAGCCCCGCGGACGCGGTGGAAGCGGTTCCCGGTGGCTGGCGCGCCCGCGGCGTCGGCTGGGGGCATCGGGTGGGGCTCTGCCTCGGGGACTGAGTCCCGGGCTTCAGAGCGCCAGCACCACGTAGACGAAGGACAGGGCCGCCAGCGCGCCCAGGGCGGCGGCGGTGAGATGGGCGGTCTTCCGGCTGCCGAACAGGTAGGTGTAGGCCAGCTTCACGAGGTTGTTGCTGGCGCTGGCGATGACGATGGCCTGCAGGATCTGGGGCGAGCCGAGGCCGAGGTCCCCCTGCAGGACGGAGACCACGAAGGGCGTGATGTCCGAGCAGCCCACCAGGAAGGAGAGCATCCGCAGGCCCAGGTCCTTGAAGTGCAGGAGGGTGTACTTGGTGGCGATGGAGATCACCACGAACATGAGGGCGAAGAGCAGGGCCGAATTGAGCTCGAGGGGATTGCGGCGGAGCTTCGAGTCGGCTTCCACGCTGCCCCCCTGGGGCTGGGCGGGATCGTCCTGGAGGACGGCGGCCTCGGTGGCGGAGCGGTCCGTCTTCACGAGCCAGGTGGCGTAGCCCGCCGCCAGGGCCGCCAGGGCCAGCAGGGCCGGACCCACCTGGAGGGCCGAACCGAAGCGGAAGATGGCCACCAGGGCCAGCAGCCGCAGGTACATCATGGACACGGCGAGGAGGATGGCCGCCGCCGCTTCCCGGTCCCGGCCCGGCAGGCTCTTCGAGCGCTTGGCCAGCACCAGCACGGTGGCGGTGCTGGAGTAGACGCCGCCCACGAGGCCCGTGAGCAGCATGCCCTTCTTGGGGAAGAGGTAGGTCTGCAGGACGTAGCCCAGGTAGGAGATGGTGGTGGTGATCACCACCGCCAGCCAGATCTGGTGCGGCGTCACCGGCAGGATGGCCAGCAGCCTGCCCACCAGGCCCACCATGGGCGGCAGGGTCGCCGGGATGAGGGGCAGGATGACGCCGGCGATCGCCAGGAACTTGCAGACGGTGACCACCTCGCCGGTTTCCAGGCGGTCCGTGAACTGGCGGATGCGGCCCTTGGAGTGCAGGACGAAGAGGACGGAGACGGCGAAGAGCACCAGGAACCAGTGGGGCTGGTGTATCGCCACCGGCCCTGTCGTGTAGGTCATCAGGGCGATGACGACGCCGATCAGGCCGGGACTCTTGCGGGCGCGGAGCTTGTTGCTGTAGTAGATCAGCAGGAAGGGCACCAGCGAGGCCATGCCCAGCATCCACGCGTAGGGCCCGAAGCCCGGCAGCAGGTAGAGCAGGAAGCCCAGCATCCCGATGAACACGAAGGTGCGCACGGTGCCGAAGGTGTCGAACTTGCCTTCCGTCTCGTAGTAGTCCCGCAGGCCGATGCCGATCAGGAAGCTGACGGCGAGGGTGAGCAGGAAGGGCGTGACGTGGGGCGGCAGCAAGAGGACTCCGGAATATGGTTCAAACGGATCAGGGCATGATCACACACCACCCATCGAGTCCGGGCGTGCGGGAGGGACTGCCGCGAGGATCCATCCACGCCACGAAAAAGGTCCGTGGGCAGCAGGGACGCCGCTAGAACGACAACACCTTGTCCGCGTCCCGGACCAGCCCATATAGGTCCCTTTGGGGGGGGACCCGGCCCGCCCCGCCCCCCCCCCCGGGGGGGCGGGGGGGGGGGGGGGCGGGGGGGGGGGGGGGCGGCGCCGGCCCCCCCCCGCGCGCCCCCGGGGGGGGCGGGGGGGGGGGGGGGGGGGGGGGGGTGGGGGGGGGCGCCCCCCCCCGGCGGGGGGGGGGGGCGGGCGGGGGCCGGCCCCGGGCCGGGGGGGGGGGGGGGGGGGGGGGGGGTTCCGGCGGCTCGGCTCGGTCCGCAGGACGAGGGCGAGCTTCATGCCCCCTCCGCGCCGGCCTGGGCGACACGGTCCAGGGCGGCCAGGAGGCGGGCCTCCACGGTCTGGGCGTGGATGGGATCGAGACGGGAAGTCAGCGTGAAGAGGCTGGTGGGCTTCACGGCGGTGACCTCGCTGCCTCCGTGCACTTCGCGCACCACCACGTTGCAGGGCAGCAGCACGGCCAGCTCGGGTTCCACCTTCATGGCCTCGAAGGCCACGGAGGGCAGGCAGGCGCCGAGGATGATGCGGCGCTCGGAGTCCTTGCCGAGCCGGGTCTTGAAGATGGCCCGGGTGTCCAGCTCCACGGGGACGCCGAAGCCCTCGGCGCCCAGGGCCTCCCGGGTGGTGGCCAGGGCGACATCGAAGGGCAGCGGGGTCGCGAGGGTGAAGGCGTAGGAGGACATGGGCGCTCCGCACGGGATCCCGCCCCGCAAGCCCAGGATGGGTCCTGGAACCTGTGATCTCCGCCGCAACCGGGCGCAGGATCCGGGTTCCGCCGCGCGGCCCCGGGGAGCATCATGTCCCCATGCACCCCGGCCCATCCCTGCTGCTTCTCCTGGCGCTGGCCGCCGGTCCGGCGTCCCCCCAGGATCCGCCGGCCCAGCTCCGGCTCGTGGAGCAGGCCAGCCAGGAAGGCTTCCCCCTGGAGCGCGCCTTCCTCGACCGCGGGCCGAAGAAGCTGAAGGCTGCCGGCGTCTACCTCCGGATACGCGACGGCGCCAAGCTCTACGCGCTGGCGCTCTACGTGGACACCAAGGTCCTCGCCGCCCGCACGAAGGGGAAGCCCCGCACGCCGGAGGCGCTGGCGGCGGCGCTCGTGGGAGGACAGGCCGCCCACGCCTATGTGGCCCGTATCGTGGAACCCTTCCCCCGGGAGCGCCGCATGGCCTTCCTGCTGGGAAACCTCCAGCGCGCCTGGCCCGGCCCCGGCTTCGATCCGGCCTCGCCCGCCCTGAAGCGCTTCTCCGCCTTCTTCGACCGGGCCCTGGCCAAAGGCACCGAGACCCAGGTCTGGATCCAGCCTGGCGGCGTCCTCCACACCCGCGAAGCCGGCGGACCGGTCACCACCACCCGCGACCCCGTCCTCGCCGCCGCCTTCAGCGGCACCTACCTCGGCGAGCACTGCATGGACCCGACCCTCAAGGCGGATCTCCTGCGCGAACTGCCGGCGGTGCTGGAGCTGGAGGAGATGCTGGGGGCCAAGGTGGGGAAGGGGAGGAAGTAGGGCGCGCCGCGGAATGGCTTCCCGCGGCCCCCACCCGCCGGTCAGGCCGGGTTCTTGCACACGCCGATGTCCCCCGCGCCCAGCTCCCGGTGGAAGGCCATGATCACGATGCGCAGGGCGGGGGCGCCGGCGGTGTCCTTCGCGACGGTGGCGGCGAGGTGGGCGCAGAAGCGGGTGCCGTCCTCCTTCACCAGCCGCATCTCGCAGGTGACGGGCCCGCCGGTGGCGAGGATCTGCCTGCGGTGCAGGTAGTAGGCGTCCTGGTCCTCCTTGGCGATGAAGCGGGTGAGGGGCTGCTTGAGCAGCGCCTTCCGCTCGAGCCCCAGGAGGGCGGCGAGGGTCAGGTTGGACTGCTGGATGAGCCCCTTCTCGCTCAGGGTGCAGTAGCCCACCGGCGCGAGATCGTAGAGGTCGAAGTAGCGGGCCCGGGCCTCGTGCAGCTCCGCCTGGGTGCGGCGCAGCTCCTCGTTCTGCATCTCCAGCTCGATCTGGTGCACCCGCAGCTCGTGGAGCATCAGCCGGGCCTCGTCGGGGCTCAGGTCCTCGAGGGCCCGCGGTGAATGGGCCGCCGCTTCCAGGGCCAGGACCTCCGGGTCCGGCAGGGGACGCTTAGTTCGGCTGGGCATCGGGCACCTCCGCGGCGGGGCCGCGCTTCTCCTCACGGGCCCGCTCCGTGGTCGCGACCGCGTAGAAGCGGCCAGCCTCGTCCATCAGGGCCGTGGAGATGATGGACACTTCGACGAGGGCGCCGCCCTTGTTGAGCCGCTGGGTCAGGTAGGGCTCGAGGACCTCCGCGTGGCTGAGCAGGCGGAGCTTCGCCAGGGCCTCCTCCCTCAGGCCTTGCGGAATGCGGTCGCGGACATTCATTTCCAGCGCCTCGGCTTCGGTCCAGCCGTACTGGCGCTCGGCCCCGGGGTTCCAGGCCAGGATGCGGCCCTGCAGGTCCTGCACGGTGATGGCGTCGTGGGCGTCCCGCACCACCACCGCCAGGCGCTGCAGGTCGTTGGCCTTCCGCAGGGCCTCCCGGGTCCGCACGATCTCCGTGATGTCGAGGAAGGCGATCACCGCCCCTTCGATGACATTGTCGAGGGTCCGGTAGGGCTGGATGCGCAGGGTGTACCAGGCGCCTTCCCGGTTCTGGACGACCACCTCCACGGGGATGAGGGTGTCCAGCACGGACTGGGTGTCCTCAACCAGGCGGCCGTAGCCCACCAGGTTGGAGACGATGTGGCCCACGGGCCGCCCCACGTCGCTCAGGATCAGGTTGATGATCCGCGTGGTGGCGGGGGTGAAGCGCAGGATGCGCAAGTTCCGGTCCACGAAGACGGTGGCGATGCCGGTCCCCGCCATCAGGTTGTTCATGTCGCTGTTGACCCGGGACAGGTCCGCCACCTTGGTCTGGAGCTCCGTGTTGACCGTGGCGAGCTCCTCGTTGACCGATTGCAGCTCCTCCTTCGAGGTCTCGAGCTCCTCGTTGGCGGACTGGATCTCCTCGTTCACGGACTGCATCTCCTCGTTGGAGGATTTCAGCTCCTCGTTGGAGGTCTCCAGCTCTTCCATGGCGGAATGGAGGTACTCCTCCTTGGCCTGCAGCTCCTGCAGGAGGCCGGCGACGCGGGTTTCGGATTCCATCAACGCGTCGCTGGACCCGGATTCGGCGTGGACGATCGTCGGGGTCCCAGGCACCGCCGGGGTTTCGGCCTGCGCCTGCAGCACCACCAGGTACAGCGGAGGCTCCTGGGACGCCGGGGAGGCCTCCGCCAGGGGCGTGATGCTCAGCTCGACGGTGGCCACGTGGCCGTGGGTCTCGATGCGCAGGCCGGTGCGCCGCACGGTCTCGGTCGAGCCGGTGGCCTTGCGGAGGGCCAGGGTGAGGTCACGCTGCAGGCCCTCCCGGGCCATCTTCAGGAGGTTGGGAACCCCGGGCTCGCCGGGGACCGGTTCGAGGAAGGGCCCGCTGCGGCCGTGCAGGTACAGCAGCTCGCCCTGGCCGTTGACCAGGGCCGCAACGGAAGAGAACTGCTGCAGCAGGGCCTGCTCCGTCAGTTCCCGGGGGGAGGGGCGAGGGGTGGCCACCCTCGCGCGGGCCTTGCGGAGCCCCGGATCCGTCGGGGGCAGGGGCGCGGGCAGGAAGCGGCTGAAGGCCACGCGCTCCGCGCCGGAGTTCCCGTCCCGGCGCCGGTACACCTTCAGCTTCCGGTCCACGGCGGTGAAGAGGTCGCCGAAGTCGCCCACGGTCTCCGAGGTCCCCAGGAACAGGCAGCCGCCGGGATTCAGGGCGTAGTGGAACAGGGGGATGAGCTTCTTCTGCAGGGCGTCGCCCATGTAGATCAGGAGGTTGCGGCAACTGATCAGGTCCATCCGGGAAAAGGGCGGATCCTTGATCACGTCCTGCTCGGAAAAGATCAGCAGGTCGCGGATGCCTTTGTGGATGCGATAGCCACCGCCGGGCTCGGCGGTGAAGAAGCGGGCGAGCCGTTCCGGGGTCAAATCGGCCGCGATGCTGGCGGGGTAGAGGCCAACGCGGGCGGTGGCGATGGCCCGGCTGTCGATGTCGGTGGCGAAGACCTGCATCACGTGATGCTGTTTCAGTGCTTCCAGGCGCTCCTGGAGGAGGATGGCGATGGAGTAGGCCTCCTCGCCGGTGGAACAGCCCGTGGACCACACGCGCACGGCTTCGCCCGGGGCCTTGCCTTCGAAGAGCCCGGGAATCACCTGCTCCTCGAGGAGCTGGAAGGCCTCCTTGTCCCGGAAGAAGCTGGTGACGCCGATGAGGAGGTCCTGGAAGAGGGCCTCCACTTCACCGGTGTCGTGCTGCAGGAACTGCAGGTAGTTGTCGAGGCGATCGATCTGCTGGACCGCCATGCGCCGCTCGATGCGGCGGTGGATGGTGCTGGGCTTGTACTGGGAGAAGTCGTGGCCGCTCTGGGCCCGCAGCAGGACGAAGATCTTCTTCATGGTGCCTTCGGTCCGGGGCGCCGTGGCGGGATCGATGCGGGGGAGCTTGCCGAAGGCGTGGGCCACATAGGCCAGGAGCTGACCGGGCATCTCCGCCGGCGGCAGCTCGAAGTCCACGAGTCCCGTGGCCAGGGCGCTGCGGGGCATGCCGTCGAACTCGGTGGATTCCGGGTTCTGCACCATCACCATGCCGCCTTCGCCCTTGATGGCCCGGATGCCGAGGGTGCCATCGCTGCCGGTGCCCGACAGGATGACGCCGATGGCCCGCTCGTGCAGGTCCTGGGCCAGGGACCGGAAGAAGTAGTCGATGGGCAGGCGCTGCCCCCGGATCGCCACGGGGTCCAGCAGCTGCAGGGCGCCGTTGAGGAAGGCCATGTCCTTGCCCGGCGGGATGATGTAGGCGCAGTTGGGCCGCACCACCATGCCGTCCTCCACCTGGAAGACCCGCATGCGGGTGTAGTGCGAGACGAGCTCGGTGAGCATGCTCGCGTGGTCCGGAGCCAGGTGCTGCACCAGGATGAAGGCCATCCCGGGTTCCCCATCGGCGGGCAGGCCGGAGAGAAAGGCTTCGATGGCGCCCAGGCCCCCGGCGGAGGCGCCGATGCCAACGATGGGGAACCGCGGGGAGGCTTCCCCGGCTGCGGAGGCAGGGGGTTCCTTGCGGAGTCCGGAGGCGGGAGCTGAGGGCGGGACCGGGGGCGCCTTCGCCTTCGGATCCTGCTTCTGCTGTTCGCCTGGCTTCCTGGTCATGACCTGCCCCGCTTTCTGGACTATGCGCCCAATCCGGCGTTGGAGAGGCTCCGATGTCTCAGGAGGAAGCCTTGGTGCCCGTCCGGCGGGCCCCGCTGATGGCGCCGTAGAGCTTCAGCTTGCGGTAGAGGGTGGCGGAGCCGATCTGGAGCTGCTCGGCGGTGCGGGTCTGGTTGCCGCCATTCAGTTCCAGGGCCGACAGGATGTACTCCTTCTCCATCTCCTCCAGGGGCCGCACCGCCCCCTTCACGGTCATGAGCCGCGGGATCGCCTGGGCGATCTCGTCGGGCAGGTCCTCGAACTCCACGCGGGTTCCCGTCGCAAGGGCGACGGCCCGCTCCATGGCGTTCTCCAGCTCGCGGACATTGCCCGGCCACTCGCAGCGCAGGAGCTGGACGGCGGCGGCAGGGGCGAAGCCCGAAAGCTTGCGTTTCATCCGGTGGGAGGATTCCGCCAGGAGCACCCGGGCCAGGGGCAGGATGTCGTCCCGGCGTTCCCGGAGGGGCGGCACGCATAGCTCCACGACTTTCAGGCGGTAGTAGAGGTCCTGGCGGAAGGTGCCGTTCGCCACCGCCACGGCCAGGTCCCGGTTGGTGGCCGCCACGACGCGCACGTCCACGTGCCGGCTCTTGTTCTCCCCGACCCGGCGGATCTCCCGCTCCTGGAGGGCCCGCAAGAGCTTCACCTGCATGCCCGGGGACACTTCGCCGATCTCGTCGAGGAGCAGGGTGCCCTTGTTGGCCGCCTCGAAGAGGCCCGGGCGGTCGTGGGTGGCGCCGGTGAAGGCGCCCCGGGCGTGGCCGAAGAGCTCGCTTTCCAGGAGCGTCTCGGTGATGGCCCCGCAGTTCACGGCGATGAAGGGCCCGGCGAAGCGCGGGGATTCCTCGTGCACCAGGCGGGCGATCCGCTCCTTGCCCGCGCCGCTTTCGCCGGTGATGAGGACGGTGGAATCCACCTTGGCCACCCGGCGCGCCAAGTCCACCACCTGCCGCATGGCCGGGCTCTTGGCGACGATGCCCAGGGGTTGCTCCAGGTCCGGCGCCACCCGGGTCAGGGCCCGGTGGTGCAGGCGCAGCTTGCGCTCGGCCACCTTCAGGGATTCGGTGACCCGATGGAGGGAGGTGTCCAGGCACTCCTTGAGGAGGATCGGCTCGAAGAAGCGCAGCTCCTCGGCGTGGGTGTCCCCCCATTCCTCCCGCGTGCGTCCCAGCAGGTGGCAGGTGGCGTCCCCCTTGCCCAGGCAGCGGTCCTCCAGGACGAAGATCTCCTTGCCAGTGATCTGGCTGAGGTAGCCGCTCTTGAGGCCGCAGATGGTCCAACACATGGGTGAATCCGCCCGGCCGAAATGGAGCAGGTGCTGCTCGGCCTCGTAGGAGCTCAGGACGCTGTCGCCCTCCCGGGACAGCGGCCCCTTGCCGCCGGGCCGGACATGGAAGAAGCCCTCCAGGGTGTTGATGCGCGGACCCGCCCGGAGCAGTTCCTCGTCGCTGTCCCACTTGAACTGCATCTTCATGGCTTCGGCCATGCGCCAGCCGTGGGCGAAGCCGAACTGGGTGAGCACGGCCCGGGCGGCGATGAGCCCGAAGTTCTCCACCAGGTACTTCCGCAGGACCCCCATGGCCACGGCGTCCAGCAGGAGGGCGCGCTGCCCGGCGAAGCGGATCACGCCCCCCTCCGGGTCCAGCTCCAGCAACTCCTTGTGGTCCAGGTCGGCGGCACGCACAGGCGGCTTCTTTCTTTCGAATTGAAGGGTAGGTTAAATCAAATTGAGTGGATTGGGAAGGACGGTCAAAAATAATTATTATTTTAAATACCTTATTCCAATGCATTAACTGAAATGGATCGATTCGTGCACTGAAGGATTCCATACACGAGGAGTCGCTTCATGAACCCAGGCATTTCCACCTTCCGCACTGCCCTCCTGCCCTTGGTCCTGCCCATGGCCGCCGCCCTCGCCGGGCTGCACCTGGGCTGCACCAAGCCCCAGACCATGGTCTCCGCCGCGGGCGTCCCCGCGAGCCAGGGGACCGTCAAGGCCACCCAGGGGGACAACGGCAACACGAAGCTGTCCATCCACGTGAAGCACCTCGCGCCCCCGTCGAAGATATCGCCGGACGCGACGGTCTACGTGGTGTGGCTCCAGCCGCGGAACGGGGAGCGCCAGAACATCGGCGCCCTGGCCCTGGACAGCAACCTCGAAGGCAGCCTCACAACGGTCACGCCCCACCGGCGCTTCCTGGTGACGGTGACGCCGGAGGCTGGCGGGCAGGTCTCCCAGCCCACCCACGAGCCGGTTTTCAGTTCGGAAGTGGACCGGGGCGATTGAGCCAAGGGGCTCCACCGCTGCATCAGGCCCCTGGACAGGAGTTGCGAATGGATCGAAATAACCGCTGAAAAAGCCGAACAACCC
Organism: Holophagaceae bacterium; assembly: GCA_016710635.1. Taxonomy (GTDB): domain Bacteria; phylum Acidobacteriota; class Holophagae; order Holophagales; family Holophagaceae; genus JADJVL01. Next base: position 310,641 of record JADJVL010000002.1, read on the forward strand.
GGAATGACCATCACCACCTGAGCCGGAGCCCGGACCCAGCAGGGAACAGCCTTCCCCGCAGCTGGATCCCGGAAACACAGACCTCCAGCCCAGCCCCGCCAGGTGCCGCGCGCAAGCGGCGCTTCCAGTGTCCGTGCGCCCCAGGCAATGGGTCGAGCCCTTCTCCCCGCAGTTGAACCAGAACACATGAAGAGGTGAAACAAATGACCAGACTCGATCGATTCACACGCCCGCTGCTGTTGACCGGCGCGTTTCTGCTGATGGCCGCGGGCCTCGCCTGCCAGGGCGATGCCGGACGCGACCCCATCCTGGGCACCGGCGGCGGCGCCGTGCATCCCCCCACCGTCATCGACTGCACGCCGGATCCCAACACCACCGGCGTCACCATCACCAACCCCGTCATCAATGCCACCTTCAGCGAACCGATGTCCCCGATCACCGGCACGGCGACCTTCACGGTGACCGGCGCCGCTCCGGGCGTGTCCCCCACGGGCACGGTGGCCCTGGACTCCACGAACCGCATCGCCACCTTCACGGTGACGCCGGGCTTCACCCTGACGCCCCTCAATGTCTATACCGCCACCATCACCGGCGCCAAGAGCCTCTCCACCGGACTCGCCCTGGCGAGTCCTTTTTCGTGGAGCTTCACCACGGGCCCGATCCCTGACACGACCCGGCCCCGGGTGACCCTCACGGTCCCCGTCACCACGATCCCCGGCCCGACCCTTGGCGTGCCCTTCAACACGGCCATCAGCGCGACCTTCACCGAGGACATGGCCCTCGCGACCATCAACGCGACTTCCTTCACCGTGACCAGCACCGGCGGGATCCCCGTGGCCGGCGGCGTCTCCTACGCCTCCCGGACGGCGGTCTTCGCCGCGACCGGCGGTCTCGTCCCCGACACGACCTACACCGCGACGATCACCACCGCGGCCACGGACCTCGCGGGCAATGCCCTCGCCGGCAACCAGGCCCCGCTGCCCGCCGCCAGCAACTACATCTGGACCTTCCGCACGGGCCCGACCCCCGACACGACGCGGCCCCGGGTGACCCTCACGGTCCCCGCCACGACGATCCCCGGTCCCACCCCCGGCGTGCCCATCAACACCGCCATCAGCGCCGCCTTCACCGAAGACATGGCCCCCGCCACCCTGAACACCGCCAGCTTCACGCTGACGGGACCGGGTGCCGTGGCCCTCACCGGCGGCGTCTTCTACGCCTCCCGGACGGCCGTCTTCACCCCCGCGGCGGCCCTCCTGCCCAACACCACCTACACCGCCCGGGTCACCCAGGCGGCGACGGACCTGGCCGGCAACGCCCTGGCGGGCAACCAGTTGCCCCTGCCTGCCGCCAGCGACTATGTCTGGACCTTCACCACCGGTCCCCTCCCTGACACGACCCGGCCCCGGGTGACCTTCACGGTCCCCGTCACCACCATCCCCGGTCCCACCAACGGCGTCGCCATCAACACGGCCATCAACGCCTCGTTCACCGAGGACATGGCCCCCGCCACCCTCAACATCACCAGCTTCACCGTGACGGGCCCCGACGGCCTCCTCACCGGCGGCGTGAGCTACGCCTCCCGCACCGCCATCTTCCTGCCCAGCGCCATCCTGACCGCCAACACCACCTACACCGCCCGGGTCACCATGGCCGCCACGGACCTCGCGGGCAATGCCCTCGCCGGCAACCAGGCGCCCCTGCCCGCGGCCAGCGACTACGTCTGGACCTTCCGCACCGGCATCACCCCTGACACGACTCGGCCCCGGGTGATCCTCACCGTGCCCGCCACGACGATCCCCGGCCCGACCCTGGGCGTCCCCGCCAATACGGCCATCACCGCCGTCTTCTCCGAGGACATGGACCCCGGCACCATCACCACCACCACCTTCACCGTCACCACGGCCTTCCCCGGCGTGGACCCCGTGGGCAACGTGAGCTACACCACCGGTTCCCGCACGGCGGTCTTCGTGCCGTCGGCCCCCCTCGCGGGCGGCACCACCTACACGGCCACCATCACGATGGCGACCACGGACCTCGCGGGCAACGCGCTGGCCGGCAACCAGATTCCCCTGTCGGGACCGAGCGACTACGTGTGGACCTTCACGACCACCGTGCCCGTTCCCCCGTCCAATGTCTCCGTCCAGTCCACGAATCCCGGCCCCGGCGCCCTCGGCGTCTGCCCGGATGCTTCCATCAACGCCACCTTCACCGTGCCTTCGGGCCTGAGGATGGACCCCGCCACCGTCAACGCGGCGACCTTCACCGTGACGGGACCTGGTCCCCTCTTCACCCCCGTCACCGCGGCTTCGGTCACCCTTGACGTGCCCACAGGCCAGATCGCCACCTTCACCCCCGGCGCGCTCCTCACGGTGGGCGTCACCTATACGGCCACCCTCAAGGGCACCGCCAGCGGCGTCAAGGATCTCGCCATCCCGGCGAACACCATGGTGAGCGACTACACCTGGACCTTCACCGTCGGCGCCTGCGTGCCGCCCCCCAACCCTTCGCACCTCGGCACCGCCGCGGGCTTCGGGATCATGGCCACCTCGGCGATCACCAGCGTGCCGACCTCCCATGTGGACGGGGACGTCTCCTTGGAGCCCGGCTCCTCCTGCGGCCTGACCCCCGTGGAAGTGAACGGCACCATCCACATCAATGATTCGGTCTCCCACCAGGCCCTGCTCGATCTGAACGCGGCCTACGTCTACTACACGACCCTGCCTCCCGGCGTGACCATCACGGCGGGCGCGGACCTCGGCGCGCTCTACCCCGCAGGGGCCGGCGGCATTCCTCCGGGCACCTACACCTCGGGCAGCACGATGAACGTCAACACCCCCCTCGTGCTCAACGCCGGCGGCAATGCGAACGCCATCTGGGTCTTCCAGATCGGCTCCTCGCTGACCACCACGACGCCCCTGGGCAATGTGACCCTCCTGAACGGCGCGAACCCCAACAACGTGTTCTGGGTGTGCACGGCCTCCGCCACCATCGGCGTCGGCAACGTTTTCAACGGCACGATCATCGCCGGGGTGAGCATCACCGCCGAAACCGGCTCCGAGGTCTTCGGCCGCCTCCTGGCTGGCGCCATCGGACCGGGCACCATCGCCCTGCAGTCCGCCACCATCCATGTTCCCGCGCCCTGAACCTTCCCTTCGACCCGCGACCCAACTTCAGGAGACCTCATGAGATCCACACTTTCCACACGGATGCTGCGGCTGGTGGCCCTCGCCACCCTCGCGAGCCCCTTCGCGATGGCCCAGGACCGTGGCTGGTACGCCGGCTTCAACATCGGGAAGGCGAAGGCCACCATCGATGACGAGCGGATCACCAGCAGCCTGCTGGGGGCGGGGTTCACCACCACGTCCATCGCCGACCGCGACAACCACACCGGCTTCAAGGTCTACGGCGGCTACCAGTTCAGCCGCTACTTCGCCCTCGAGGGCGGCTACTTCGACCTCGGCAAGTTCGGGTTCACCGCGGCCACCCTGCCGACGGGAACCCTGACCGGGGACATCAAGCTGACCGGCGTGAACCTCGACCTCGTGCTCAGCGTGCCCCTGACCCAGAAATTCTCGGTCTTCGGCCGCGTGGGCGTGAACCAGGCCAACGCCAAGGACACCTTCGCCGGCACCGGCTCGGTCTACGTCCTCAATCCCAGCCCGAGCAAACGGGCCGCCAACCTCAAGTTCGGCGGTGGCATCCAGCTCGATTTCACCGATTCCTTCGGGATGAGGGCCGAGATCGAGCGCTATCGGATCGACGACGCCGTTGGCAACAAGGGCCACGTCGACCTGGCCTCGGTGGGCCTGCTGTTCAAGTTCGGGCGCAGTCGCCCGGCCCCCGCCGAAGTGGTGGTGGCGCCCCTGCCGCCGCCGGCGCCCTACGTCGCGCCGCCCACACCGGTCGTGGTGTACACGCCCCCGGCCCTCGTGGTGGTCCCGACTCCGCGCACCCAGCAATACTGCAGCATCCTGGACATCCAGTTCGAGGTGGACAAGGACGACATGCAGCTGGAAGAGAAGGAGCGCCTCGCCGTGCTCGGCACCTTCCTGGCCAAGTACCCCGAGACCAGCGCGGTCATCGAGGGCCATACGGACAACGTGGGCACCACCGAGCACAACATCCTGCTGTCCAAGCGCCGCGCCGAAAGCGTGGTGGCCTACCTGACCGGTGATCTTCACATCGCCGCCAGCCGCCTTTCGGCGGTGGGCTATGGCGAGTCCCGCCCGGTGGCGGACAACGCCACCGAGGAAGGCAAGCGGGCGAACCGGCGCATCAACGCCGTCGTCGCCTGCGCCACGGACATCGAGGGGCTCACCGTGAAGCCCGCCCGCATCACCATGGCGCTGCTGATCGAGTACGACCGCAACAAGGCCGATGTCCAGCCCCAGCACCGGGACGAGCTCCGCAAGGTGGCCAACTTCCTGAAGGCCAACCCCACCGTCACCGCGACGGTGGAAGGCCACACGGGCAACCTGCAGGCGACCGCCGCCCTGAGCCAGGAGATCTCCCAGCGCCGCGCCCAGAACGTGGTGGACTACCTGGTGACCGAGTTCGGGATCTCCCGTTCGCGCCTCACCGCGGAAGGCTTCGGCCGCAGCCGGCGCTTCGCCTACAACACGAGCGCCGAGGGTCAGCAGGAGAACCGCCGCATCAACGTGATCATCAACTACCCGAAATAAGCGTGAAGTCCGGGCTTCGGCGCTGGCGCCGAAGCCCGGACTCCTTCGCGGGGCCGATGGTGCGCCGCGTCCCCGCGGCCTCCCGCGCCGGAACGGCTGCCACAGGCCCATCCCTCCATTGACCGGGACAGGTTCCCGGATCCCCAGGAGTCCTACCATGACGACCCTTCCTGCTCCTGGCCTTCCGTTCGACCCGGGCTTCCATCCCCGGGGCATCTCCGCCTCCAAAAAGGTGGATGACATTTCCCATCACGAATCCAGGCACGATGCCAAGCACCTTCCCGAGCCCGGCAAGCAGAAGGCCGAGAAGGACGCCCAGCCGACCCCGAATCCCAGCCGGAAGCCGGGCGGGATTCCTGCGCCCGAAATCCCCAAGCCCTGAAGCCAGGGCCGGGCCCGACGGGTTTCCCGCGATCGGCCCGCAGGCTCCTACAAAGCACGCCCAAGACCCTCACCCCCGCCGCCCTCACGGGCCAGAAAGAGAAGCCGCCATGCGAATGACCAACCCGAACGCCCTGGCCACCCTTGGTGGCGCCCTCACGCTGCTTCTGGCGAGCGGACTTGCCCTGCCGGCCGCGACGCCGGCGACCCGGATGCCCGCCGCCGCCCTCGCGGCCCTGGACCTGGACGCCCGCTTCGAATCCGCCGCGCACCGCGTCTCCGAGACCGACGACCGGATCGAGGCTTCCGCGAAGAACAGCTACAACTTCCGGACCTACCTGAAGAACGATGACATCAAGGTCTCTTCCTCCCGGGGCGTCGTCACCCTGACGGGCACCGTGTCCCACGGGTACCACAAGTCCCTGGCCCAGGAGACCGTCGCGGAGCTGCCCGGCGTCAAGAGCGTGGACAACCAGCTCACCCTGGTGGGCGAGCAGCCCGCCGACAATTCGGATGGCTGGATCACGATGAAGGTGAAGGCGACCCTGGCCTTCCACAAGAACGTGGAGGCCACCTCCACGGAAGTGCACACGGAAAAGGGCGTGGTCACCCTGACGGGCACCGCCTACAGCGGCGCGCAGAAGGACCTGACCGCCGAGTACGCCAAGGACGTGGAGGGCGTCACCGAGGTCCGGAACAACCTGGTCATCGCCGGCCACAACAAGTCCCACCGCACCTTCGGCGAAAAGGTGGACGACAGTTCCATCACCGCCCAGTTGAAGAGCGCCCTCCTCTTCCACAAGTCCACCCGTCCCCTGGCCACCAAGGTGCGCACCCGGAACGGCGTCGTGACGCTGGAAGGCGAAGCCAAGAACCAGATGGAGAAGGACATGGTCACCCGCGTCGCCGCGGACATCAAGGGCGTGCGCAGCGTGCGCAACAAGATGTCCGTCCGTCCGTCCTGAAGAGCTTCGGCGGCCTCCCTCCCGGAGCGGAGGCCGCCGGATCCTCCCCACTGAATCCAATCGAAGGAGCAAGTCATGTTGTGGACCATCGCCGTCATCCTGCTCGTCCTGTGGGCCCTCGGCCTCGTCACCTCCTACACCATGGGCGGCTTCGTCCACCTGCTCCTGGTGATCGCCGTGATCGTCGTCCTCATCCGGATCATCCAGGGCCGCAAGGTCCTCTGAAAGAACCGTCATGTTCGAGCACCGGAAGGCCTATGAGACCCGGCTGGACGCGCAACTCGCCCAGTGGGACGCCGATATCGGCGTCCTCAAGGCCAAGGCCGCGCGTGCGGAAGTGGACGCCAAGATCCGCTACGACGAAGCCATCACCGGCCTCCAGCTCAAGCATGACGAGGTCGGAATCCACCTGGGAAAGCTCCGGGCCGCTTCCGACGAGACCTGGGAAGCGGTGAAGGCCGGGGCCGAAAAGGCCTGGCTGGAATTCAAGCTCCTCTTCCACAGCGCCACCTCATCGGCCTGATCCGTGCCGGATCGGGAGCCCCCGCCATGACCTTCCTGGAGACCCCCATGCTGCTTCCCCTCGCTGGCGTCCTCGCCTTGATGTGGCTGCTGGGGCTTTTGACCGGCTACGCATCCGGTCCCGCCGTCCACCTTCTGGTGCTGGCCGCCCTCGGCCTCCTGATGGTGCGGCTCGGTCGCGGTCCCAGACGGACCCGATCCCTCCAACGCATTCCCCATCGTCCCAGGAGCCGCCCATGAGCCGTATCCATGCACCCCTCGACCACGTGATGTTCGACGCCAAGACCACCAAGGACCTCGTGGCCCTGCTGAACCAGTCCCTCGCGGACACCCTCGACCTGGCCTACCAGACCAAGCAGGCCCACTGGAACGTCAAGGGGCTGAACTTCTACGGCCTCCACCTGCTCTTCGACGAGCTCTACGGCCAGCTCATCACCTACCTGGACGACTTCGCCGAGCGCGCGGTCACCATGGGCGGCCAGGCCCTGGGCACCATCCGGGCCGCCGGCGAGGCCTCCAGTCTTTCCGAGTACCCCCTCGAAGCCCTGGACAGCAAGATCCACGTGGACGCCCTGGTGGAGCGCTACGGCGAATACACCGGCCGGATGCGCAAGGCGATCCGGAAGGCCGAGCAGCTCGGCGACCAGGACACGGCGGACCTCTACACCGCCGTCAGCCGCGCCATGGACAAGGCCCTCTGGATGCTCAGGGCGCACCAGGAAGTCTGAAGTCCCGTCCGGGAACTCCCCATGCCCACCGCCCTCGAAATCACCCTGATCCTCGTCCTCGCGGCCATCGCCGTGGGCCTCGTGCCGCTGCTCTTCCAGCTGCGGCGCACGGCCCAGGGCCTGGACGCCTTCCTGCTGTCCTCGCGGATCCACCTCGGTCAGATCGCCGAGGACGTGCACGCCTCCCGCATGCGCATGGACGAGCTCGCCGGCTCCCTGCAGACCTCCATGAACGAGCTGTCCACCTTCGCCCAGGCCATGGGCGACGTGGGACGCACGGTGAAGGACCTCCACACGCGCTTCAGCGGCTCCCTCGATGCCACTTCCCGCAACCTCGGCCTGATTCTCGGAGGGCTCAGCGCCGTGCTGGCCTTCTTCAAGTGCCGACAGTCCACCCCAGCCCCAGAACCGGAGTCCCAACCATGAGCCGTGAAGCCACCTATCCCGTCGGACCCATGCTGCTCACCTTCCTCGCCGGCGCCGCCGTCGGCGCGGTGGTCGTGGCCCTCAGCACGCCCAAGAGCGGTCCCGAGCTGCGCGGAGACCTGAAGGACATGGCCAACCGCGGCAAGCGGAAGGCCGGGGAACTGGCCGACGACGCGTGCGAAGCCTGGGAAGACCTGAAGGACCGCACCGAACTCGCCGCCGGCGAACTGAAGGGCCAGGCCAGCGTCGCCGTGGAAGACCTGAAGGCCCGCGCCGCCCTCGCGGCCCAGGACCTGAAGCGCGGCGCCGCCAACGCCGCCAAGGACCTCCGGGCCTGACCCTCCGCCTTCCCGTCCCCCCGCCACCCTTCCCATTCCCAGAGGATCCGTCCCATGAGCCAGCTCGCGATGTTTTCGAATTCCCCCGTCAAGGCCTCCAGCGTCATCGGCACCGGCGTGGTCAATCCCCAGGGCGAAAGCCTGGGGGAGATCAAGGAGCTGGTGATCGATCCCCGCATCGGCCGGGTCGCCTACGCCGTCGTCTCCCTGGTCCGCTCCTTCGTCATGGGGGAGAAGCTCTTCGCGATCCCCTTCAGCGCCTTCGACTACAACGTGACGAAGAACCAGTACGTCCTGGACGTCTCCCGGGAACGCATGATCGCCGCCCCCGGCTTCGACGCGAACCATTGGCCGACCATGAGCGAGGAGACCTGGAACCGCGAGATCTCGTCCTACTACGGACGCACGCCCTTCTGGGAATAGGCCCCGCACAGCTCGAAGCAGTCCCATACCCACCTTCCAGACCCGGAGAACCACCATGCACCAGGAACCCCAAGCCTCCCCCATCGGACCCATGCTGCTCACCTTCCTCGCCGGCGCCGCCGTCGGTGCGGTGATCGTGGCCCTCACCACCCCCAAGAGCGGTCCCGAACTCCGTGGCGACATGAAGGACCTCGCCCGCCGCGCCAAGCGCAAGGCCGGCATGCTGGCCGACGAAGCCAGCGGCGCCTGGGACGACATGAAGGGGCGCACCTCCCTCGCCGCCGCGGACCTCAAGCGCGGCATGGCCGACGCGGCCAGCGACCTTCGGGGCTGAGCCCAAGAGGGGGCGACTTCGGGCGCCTCCGTCCTCGAATGAGCTTCTCACCGGTACCTGGAGCGCCCATGCCTCCCAAGCTGCACCACGAACCCCGGCAACATGCCGCCTCCATCCGGTCGGATCCGTGGTGTGAAGGACCGAGCCCATGTGTGGTGGAAGGCTCCGGCGTCCCCTTCGACGGCTTCGCGCCGTTTATCTCCGCGGAGCCAGCTCTGGCGTGCGCGGAGCAGAGCGCCTTGTTGATGGCTCAGTCCCCTGGCTGAGCGAGTTCTTTAGCAATCCCAGTTCCCCTGAAAGGTGACCCATGATCTTCAAGCGCACGATCCCCTTCGCCCTCGCCGTCCTCGGCCTCCAGGCCGCGCCGCCCCTGCCGAGGCAGGACCCTGGAACGGTTCCCCTCTACCGGGTGACGGTCGTCCAGGGTTCGGCCAAGGCCATCAAGTACCGGAACCTGAAGGCCTCCACCGAAGTCGACCTGAAGGGCACCGTGCTCTGCCCGGGGGCCACCGGCGAGGCGGACGTGAAGGGCGAGGACGGCGCCGTGCAGATCCGGGCGAAGGTCAAGGGCCTGCCGCCCCCGGCCAGCTTCGGCGGGGAATTCCTCACCTACGTCCTGTGGGGCATTTCACCGGAAGGCCGGGCCACGAACCTGGGCGAGCTGATCCTTGAGCACGGCAAGGCCAAGGTCAAGGTCACCGAGAAGCTCCAGACCTTCGGGCTCATCGTGACGGCGGAGCCCTACTTCGCCGTGAGCCAGCCCAGCGACGTGGTGGTCATGGAAAACGCCATGAATAAGGACACCAAGGGTCAGGTGGAATACATCGACGCCCGCTTCGAACTCTTGAAGCGGGGCCAGTACACCCTGAACCTGAACGCCCCGGCGCCGATGCCCCGGGACGAGAAGGCGCCCTTCGCCCTCCACCAGGCCCGCAACGCGGTGCGCATCGCCCGGGCCACCGGCGCCCAGGCCTACGCCCCGGACGCCTACGGCAAGGCCGTGGGTTCGCTGGAGCGCGCCGAAGCCGGCGAGGGCGGCGCGAAGGGCCGGATCGCCATGGCCCGGGAGGCCGTCCAGAGGGCCGAAGACGCCCGCCTGATCGCCGTCCAGAAGCAGGAGGCGGAGTCCATCGCCGTGGAGGCCCGGGTGGCCCAGGCCAAGGTGGAGCGCGCCCGGCGGGAGACCGCCCAGGTGTCCATGGCCAAGGAGGCCGCGGTCCAGCAGACCAAGGTGGCGGAGGCGGAGAACGCGGGCCTGCGTTCGAAGCTGGACGACGCCAAGCGGGAGACCGCCCAGGCGGACGCTTCGGAAGAGGCCGCCCGCAAGCAGACCCAGGCGGCGGAGGCGGAGAATGACGCCCTGCGCACCCGGTTGCGGGTGCAGCTCAACGCGATCCTGGAGACCCGCGCCACCGCCCGGGGCCTCATCGTCAACATGTCCGGCGTGCTCTTCCAGAACGGCCAGGCGACCCTGGTGCCCGCGGCCCGGGAAAAGCTCTCGAAGATCGCCGGGATCCTGGCGACCCACAAGGGGCTGCGGATCGAGGCCGACGGCTTCACCGACAGCAATGGCAGCGACGCCTACAACCAGCGCCTCTCGGAGCAGCGCGCCGAGGCCGCCCGGGACTACCTGATCAGCCAGGGCGTGGCATCGGATTCCATCTTCGCCAAGGGCTATGGTGAAGGCAGCCCCATCGCCACCAACGACACGGAAGCGGGCCGGCAGGAGAACCGCCGGGTGGAACTGGTGGTCTCGGGTCCGGGCATCACCACCGGCAAGGCCGCGGGACGCTGAGCTCCAGGCGCCCTCCGCCTTTCGCGGAGGGCGCCCGGTCTTCATCGAAGGGAGGTCGTGCCCATGCGTTCCCTCACGCTCAAGCGCCATGGCGTCCTGATCCTGATCCTGGGCGTCGTGGTTCCCTCGGATGCGAGGGGGTTGGCGTCCCAATTCCAGTCGCAGCTGGCACGACCTGAAGCGCGTCCTGGGGTCCATCCCGCCGGCCCTGCGAACAGCGCCTTTGGTTCTGGGAACCCCTTCCGGCTTCCCGCCGGAACCGTGGCGGCCTCCGGCGGGTGGTTCCGCTTCGAACGGAACGGCCTCTGGTTCTCCCTGCCGGGAGCCTGGCCGGAAGACTGGGATGACGACGAAGAGGTCTTCATCGAGGAGGCCGCGGCGGGGTGCTTCCTGCGCCGGTGCAGGCCCGGGGGCGGCCGCCTCTCCTTGCGCGTGCAGCCCCACGGATGAGGGGCCGGCGTCATGGCCGCGTAAGTCGCACTGAATCCAGCTCCCCTTCGTCCGTCATTCCAACCCGAGACTCCCCAATGGCCTTCCTCAAGCTCACTGGATCCACCCGCCGCCTACGACCCTTCGTGCCGGTCGGGCCTGGCGAACGCACGGCCCTCTATTCCCACCGAGAGCTGTGTGCGTTGGCCGGCGTGGATTCCCGCAATGAGCTGGAGGCGCTGAGCGAGCCCATGGCCCAGGGGCCGCAAAGTCCCCGCCCCGAAGGCGGGATCCGGTTTTCCGGAAAGGTGCGCCTGCTGCTGGGCTTGCTCGCGGGGGCGGCCGCCGGCGCGGTCCTCACGGCGATGTTCACGCCAAGGAGCGGCGCGGGCCTGCGGCTGAAGCTGAAATCCTTCACGCGGCGGACCCGGCGCAGGGTAGGGTCGGGCCATGGCGCTGTTCGCTGCAGCCTCGGATCGGGATCGGCCCGGAAGGAGTGACCATGCGCGCGACAGTGAACGACATCGGCCTTGAATACACCGATGAAGGCGAGGGCGTGCCCCTCTTCTTCATCCACGGGTTCCCCTTGTGCCGCGAGGCCTGGTCGAAACAGGTGGAAGCCTTCAAGGCGCGCTTCCGCGTCATCGCCCCCGACCTGCGGGGCCTTGGCGGCAGCGAGGCCACGGAAGGCCCGGTGCCCATGGGCCGTTTCGCCGAGGACTGCTACAAGCTCATGCAGCACCTGCAGCTGGACCCCGTTATCCTCGTGGGCCATTCCATGGGCGGGTACGCGGCGCTGGCCTTCGCGAAAATCTACCCCCATGCGCTGCGGGGACTGGTGCTGGTGGGCACCAAGGCGGGCCCGGACTCGCCCGAGACCGCGGCGGCCCGACGCGCCACGGCGGAAGCGGTGGGTCGGGACGGCATCGCCTCGGTGGTGGAGGCCATGGCCCCCAAGATGCTCTCCGCGAACAACGCGGACGCCGGCATGGCCGCCGATGTGCGGGGCTTCATGACGCCTTCCAAGCCCGCGGGCGTCATCGGCGCCTTGCTGGGCATGGCGGAGCGGCCCGACGCGGAACCGTGGCTTGGCAAGATCCGCGTGCCGACCCTCATCGTCACCGGCGCCGACGACACCCTCGTGCTCCCCAGTGAATCCACGCACCTTGCGAAAGCGATTCCCGGCGCCCAGGTGCGGTTCATCCCCAAGGCGGGACACCTCGTGGCCTTCGAACAGCCCGAGGCCTTCAATGCGGCGCTGCAGGGCTGGCTGGCCCAGCCGCTGCTCCAGTGAGCGGTCCGGCGCAGTCCAAGGGTCCGGAGCCCTCGGCGCCGGGGCCCCGCACCGTGCGTTTCGAGGTCTCCCCCACCACCGTGTTCATGCTGATCCTGGTGGCCGCGTCCCTGTGGCTGCTGGTCCGGCTCGCGCCGGTGCTGCTGGCCCTGATCGTCGCGCTCCTCATCGTGGGGACCATGAGCCCGGCGGTCCGGTGGCTGGAAACGCACCGGGTGCGGCGCGGCCTGGGCATCGGGTTCGTGTTCACCCTGCTCTTCATCGCCGCCGTGCTGCTGCTGACCATCACGCTGCCGTCCCTCGTCGCGCAGGTGGTGACGATCTTCGAGCGGGAGCCGGCCTTCCGGGCGGGCCTCGCCGACCAGCTCGGCCATTCCCACCTGAGCGCGCCCTTCGCGGACTGGCTGAGGAACCTGCGCTACGGGGCGCCGGGCAACACGGTGGGCGCCACGGCCTTCGCGTATTCCATGCGCATCTTCGAGGTCGCCGCCTACGGCATGAGCGCCATCTTCCTCGCGCTCTACATGATGCTGGACCGGGACCGGCTGCGGGGCGGCCTCTACGCGGTGGTGCCCCGAAGCCATCACATCCGCCTCTCCCGGGTCATGTTGAACCTCGAGACCATCGTCGGGGCCTACATCCGGGGCCAGCTGGTCACCTCCTTCCTCATGTCCGCCTTCACCTTCGTCCTCCTGTCGGCCTGCGGCGTGGAGAACGCCATCGCCCTCGCGGTCTTCGCCGGAGTGGCGGACGTCCTGCCCTACATCGGCGTCTTCCTGTCCGTCGGTCCCGCGGTGATCGCCGCCCTCGGCCAGGGCCCCGCCGTCGCAGGCATCGTCCTCGTGCTGATGCTCTGCTACGAGGAGTTCGAGAGCCGCGTGCTCATCCCGCGCATCTACGGGCAGGCGCTGCGTCTGCCCTCCTCCGTCGTGCTGTTCTCGCTCCTCGCCGGTGGCACGCTGATGGGCCTCCTCGGCGCCCTCCTCGCCCTGCCGGTGGCGGCGACGATCATGATGCTCGTGCAGGAGCTCCGGGTGGATCTTCCCGGCGAGCAGGAGCAGGTGGCGGACACGGAGATGCGCGCCAAGGACGACCTGGAGGAAGAGGAATACGAGCGGCGGACCGAGGGCGTCGGAGCGGAGGCGGCCGCCGCCATCGCCGTGGAGATCTCCGCGGAACGGCGTCTGGAGGAACACCGGTCGCTGGAGCCCGAACCCGAGCCTGGTGCCGGGCCTGAGCGCGCGCCCGAGGAGTCTGGGCTGGACGGCTAGCCATGGCCGATTCAAAACCCATGCCCGAAGCAGGGACCGGACCGGCGGGTGTCCCCCGCCCCAAGTCCCTGCTGGACCGCCTGGGCCCGGGGCTCATCACCGGGGCTTCCGACGATGATCCCAGCGGCATCGCCACCTATTCCCAGGCGGGCGCGGCCTACGGCTTCGGTCTCCTCTGGACCATGCTCTTCTCCTTCCCGCTGATGTGCGCGATCCAGGAGATCAGCGCCCGCATCGGCCGGGTCACGGGCCGGGGCATCGCCGGCAACATCCGCCGGCACTATCCGCCCTGGCTGCTCTACCCGGTGGTCACCCTCCTCGTCCTGGCCAACATCATCAACCTCGGGGTGGACATCGGCGCCATGGGCTCCGCCCTGCAGCTGCTCATCGGCGGCCCGGCCCTGCTCTACGCCATCGGCTTCGCCCTCCTTTGCCTCCTGCTCGAGGTGTTCGTCGCCTATGCCCGCTACGCCCGGTACCTGAAGTGGCTCACCATCGTGCTGTTCAGCTACGTGGCGACGGCCTTCGTCGTGAAGATCCCCTGGAGCCAGGTGGCCTACGGGGCCCTCCTGCCCACCTTCTCGCGGGAGGCGGACTACTGGGCGACCTTCATCGCCATCCTGGGGACCACCATCAGCCCCTACCTCTTCTTCTGGCAGGCCTCCCAGGAGACCGAGGAGATCCGGGACCATCCCGACGAGGAGGCGGTGCGTTCGAAGCCGCACCAGGCGCGAGAGCAGTTCGGCCGCATCCGCTTCGACACCATCCTGGGCATGTTCTTCTCCAACGCCATCGCCTTCTTCATCATCCTTTCCGCCGGCGTGACCCTGCACGTGCACGGCGTCACCGACATCCAGACCGCGGCCCAGGCCGCCGAAGCCCTGCGACCCCTGGCGGGCCGCTTCGCCGCCACCTTGTTCGCCCTGGGGATCCTCGGCACCGGCCTCCTCGCCGTACCGGTGCTGGCGGGATCGGCGGCCTATGCCCTGGGCGAGGCCCTCAAGTGGCGCACGGGCCTCGACCGCAAGCCCCAGGAGGCCAAAGGCTTCTATGGCGTCCTCGCCGCGGCCACCGTGCTCGGCCTCGCCATCAACTTCCCGGCGGTCCAGAGCCATCTCGGCGTGACGCCCATCAAGGCCCTGTTCCTGTGCGCGATCCTCAACGGAGTCGTCGCCATTCCGATCATGGCCGTGGTGATGGCCATGGCGGGCAACACGAAGGTCATGGGGCGCTTCGCGCTGAAGTCGGGATCCCTGCGCATCCTCGGCTGGGTGGCGACGGCGGTCATGGCCCTCACCGCCGCGGGCATGTTCCTCTCCTGGCTGCGGTAGGGAAGCCCTGCATCGAATTGACGAGGGCTGGGTCCATCTTGATGGGAGTGGCGCGGGCCGGGATGCCGCCGCCCGCCGTCAACACGGGCAACCCACGCACTTAGCGCTGGGGTATGGATCCTGCATTCGTCCTTCCCCGTCTTCCCTTCCGAGGTCTGGCCCATGCGCATCCCTTCACGCCATCTCCTGCCGACCTGCGCCCTGGTGGCGCTGGCGGCCCCCTTCGCCCTGCACGGACAGATCAGCATCACCCTGACGGTGGGGCCGCCGCCGCTGCCCTACTATGAGCAGCCCCGCTGCCCCGAGGTCGGCTATGCCTGGGCGCCGGGCTACTGGGCCTGGGGTGAGGATGGCTACTACTGGGTACCGGGCACCTGGGTCCTGGTCCCGGAACCCGGCCTGCTGTGGACGCCGGGCTACTGGGGCTGGAACGAAGGGTCCTTCATGTTCCATCGGGGCTATTGGGGCCTTGAGGTGGGCTTCTATGGCGGCATCAACTACGGCTATGGCTATGGCGGGTCGGGCTTCGATGGCGGCTACTGGCGGGGCCGGGACTACTACTACAACCGCGCGGTGGCCAATGTGAACATCACCCAGGTGACCCACGTCTACACCCGGACGGTGGTTGTCCGGAATGTCACCGCCATCGCCTACAACGGAGGCAACGGGGGCATCGCCGCCGCACCGAGCCCTCGGGAGCGGACGGCGGAACGGGAAAACCGCGTGCCGCCGACCCGGGACCAGGAGCGCCACCATGAGCGCGCCAGCCAGGACCGCGTCCTGCTGGCCTCCGTCAACCGCGGCCGGCCCGCCGTGGCCGCCACCGCGCGGCCCGCCGACTTCACACCGGGCAATATCGTGGCGGCCCGGGCTCCAGGCGGGCGCGTGCCGGAAGCCACCCTGAAGGCGACCGCCCGGACGATGCCGCCGCCGATTCGGAACGCGCCCGCCGTGGAACCGGAGCGGCGGAGGGAAGCACCGTCGACCGCCCCCCGAAATGCGCCGCGCCAGGAAGTGTCTCCTGGGAGACCTTCGCCGGAACGGCGTCCTGACGCATCTCCGCGCCCGGCGCCCGCACCCATCCAGGCGCCGGAGGCCCGCAGGCCCGCTCCGCCGATGCGCCCCGCGCCCCCGGTGCGCAATGAACCGCTCCGCCGGGCTCCCGAACGGGAGAACGATCCCGTCGACCGCCCCATGCCCATGCGTCCGCGTCCGCCGGTGGCCCGTCCGACTCCCGAACCCCGTCGCGAGGCTCCGCCCTCCCGTCCCGAGACGCCCGCCCGCCGGGAGCCTCCGCCATCGGAGACCAGGCCCCAGCGCAAGTCTCCCGAAGAGCCTGGAAACCAGCCCAGAAGGCCGGCTTCCCCCCGGGACAAGGACAAGAAGGAACGTGAAGGCGCGTGATCCTGAGCCTGAAGCCGGGCCCGCAGGAGGCCTGCAGGATGTCCGCCGTGGCGGGCCGGCTACAGCGTGGGCTGGCCCTGGCGGCCGCCCTGCTGCTGACCGCCTGCGCCCGCCTGCCGGACATGGAACCGATGAAGGGATCCCTCGAGGCGCCGGCGAAACCCAGCGTCATGGGCGCCCACGGCAAGCTGGGCGACCGGGCCGCCGCGGCCCAGCTGCCCCGGCGCCTGGGGCTCTCGAAGGTTGACGCCACGCGCCTGGTGGCGCTGGAGGAGGCCGTCACCGGCAAGCCCCTCATCGCCGGCAACAAGGTCACCCTGCTCTTCGACGGGCCCACGATCATCTCGGCCATGATGGCCGCGGTCGCCGCCGCCCGCGACAGCATCAACCTGGAGACCTACCTCTTCGATCAGGATGAGCTGGGCATCCGGTTCGCGGACCTGCTCATCGCCAAGCAGAAGGAGGGCGTCCAGGTCAGCATCATCTACGACTGCGTCGGCACCCTGGGCACCCCGGAGTCCTTCTTCACGCGCATGCAGGAGGCCGGCATCCGCCTGCTGCCCTTCCATCCCGTGAGCCCGCTCCACAACTTCGGCCGCTGGCGGATCAACAACCGCGACCACCGGAAGATCCTCGTGGTGGACGGCAAGGTGGCCTTCACCGGCGGCGTGAACATCACCGCCGCCTATGCCCGTGGCTCCCTGTTCCGCGCCAAGGACAAGAACCCCGTCGCGGTGGGTTGGCGGGAGACGCACCTGCAGATCGAAGGTCCCGCCGTGGCGGCCCTGCAGTGGATGTTCCTGGACAACTGGGCCAGCCAGAAGGAGAGCATCCTGCCGGAGCGGGACTACTTCCCGCCCCTCGCCACCGCCGGCGACAAGGTGGTGCGGGTGCTCGCCAGCGAACCCAAGGGCGCGCCGGAGATCTTCAAGGCCTACTACCTCGCCGTGACGGGCGCCAGGACCTCGATCCACATCACGGCCGCCTACTTCGTCCCGGACCGCCAGACCCTGAAAAGCCTCACCACCGCCGCCCGCCGCGGGGTGGACGTGAAGATCATCCTGCCCAGCGTCACCGATGGCCCCCTGGTCTTCCGGGCCAGCCGCTCCTACTACGACCGGATGCTGAAGGCCGGAATCAGGGTCTACGAGCTGAAGAAGGCGGTGCTGCACGCCAAGACGGCGGTCATCGACGGGACCTGGTCCACCGTGGGCTCCACCAACATGGACACGCGGAGCTTCCTGCACAACAAGGAGGTCAACGTGGTGGTCCTGGGGGAGGAATTCGGCCGCGAGCTGGAGCGGGCCTTTCAGGACGACCTCGCGGATTCCACGGAGATCAGCCTGGAGTGGTGGCGCCGCCGGGCCTTCGCCCAGCGCGTCAAGGAGCGCCTCGCCCGCCTGTTGGCCTATTGGCTCTGAGCCACGGGGGCCGAGTGTCCCTCCGCGAGGGAGACCAGCACTTCCTCCCGGGCGGCGCGGACGCACTTGAGCACCCAGTCCATGACCTCGGGGGTGATGAAGACATTCATGGGAAACGATTTCAGGGCGTAGACCACGGCCTCCGGGTCCGTGCCATCGCGGTTGTAGCGGGCGTTCCGGAAGCCGGTGGTGAAGCTCAGATAGGGCGTGTGCCGGCCGTCGAGCAGCTTGCCGGCCCGGAACCACTCGAAGAGCTTGTCGCCGATGGCCTCGGTGAGCCGGTTGTACCGCAGCAGTTCCGCGCGGCAGGCCGGATCGTCCAGCTCCCGGGCGCACTGGGTCTTGGCGTCCAGGCCGTCCGGGTAGGTCCGGAACAGCGTGACCAGACCGGAATCTTCGGCGTTCACGCAGACCATGTCCGGGGCGGCCGCGAGGAGGTCGCAGAGATGGAGCCGGGTCTCCAGGATTCCCCCAGGATCGCCTGCATGCCCTCCTTCCCGAAATGCCCAGGCGTCTCCCACCCGGCGAGGGAGCCCGAGGCGGTGCGGGAGACCTCCAGGGTGTAGTACATCGGGTTGTAGGGCGTGCGCGCCTGGAGGTAGGCATCGGTGCCGCGGCGGTGGATCGATTCGAATTCAGCGGCATCCCGGTACAGGAAGCAGCTGCTGACGTAGGGGGCCCATCCAACCTTGTGGAAGTCGATGCCCACGGCGTCCGCATGGCGGAGCTCCGCCATGGCCTGCCCGTTCCGTCGCAGGATCAGCAGGGCGCGCGCGGAGAACTCGAGGGGGTTCGCCTCGAAATCGTAGTCCCTGAAGAAGATCCAGGACCAGCCCACCACGGCGTCCGCATAGAGGACGGCCTTGCCGAAGCCCGGCGGATTGGGATGCTGGTCCAGAAGCGCGCGCACCTCCCCCAGGGGGTCGAAGGCGTTGGCGTCCGTGGTGCCCATGGTGCAGATCACCGTGGCCACGGGGACGCCCTTGGCGGCCAGCTCCTGCAGGATCTCCCCCAGGTGGCCGAGGTCCATCCGATTGGTGGCTTCGTCGGTGCGGACGAGCACCACATTGTCCATGCCCAGCCCGGTCCAGTCCGTGGCGTTCTGCCGGACGTAGTGGGCCTGCTGGGAGCAGATGACCTTGGCGTCCGTGCGGATGCCCCGCGTCCTTGAGTGCGGCAGCACCCGGGTCAGGCCGTACTTCACGCCATAGGTGAAGCAGCCGCCGCCGCCATAGGTATAGATGGCGCCGGTGGCCAGGGGATCCCAGCCCAGGAGGTTGCCCAGCATGCCGGCGGTCTCGAGTTCCGCGCGATGCACGTTCCACGCGTACTCGCCTTCGAGGGTGTTGGGGGCGAAGACCTGGGACAGCATGGAGGCGATGATGGCCGCCGTGTTGGACTGGGGACTGACATTGCACATCGTCAGGGGGCTGCCCCAGTTGGGCGCGCCGTTGAAGAGCGCCACAACGCCATCCAGCACGGCCTCGAGGTCTCCCATCGCCTGGTTGATCTCTGCGACGTTGCGACGTCGGGAGTAAAAGCTCAGGCCAGGGCGCCGCTATCGCCCCAAAGAAAGCCGGGGCCGGACTTGGCGGGGCGGAGCCGGTCAGGCTTCGCGACGGTGACGCCGACCTGCCAGGCTGGGGATCCTCGGTTCCCCGGAAGGGGACGAAACTCCCGAGCCATCGGCGCTCAGTGCCTCGCCCAGATCGGCACGACCTCGAGGACACCGCCTTCAGGCTGCGCGGTCTTCGAAGGCCCCGGACCAGATGCATCCGCGACCGGGAAGCCTAGTTCGGCTTGATTCATCGGGAATGCTCGTCCAGCCCAGGAGATGCCAGGCGCCGGACTTCAGGCCCGGTCGTCCTTGGCGTGCTCCAGCTTGGAGGACCAGGCGTCGATCTGCTTCTCGGCCTCTTCCTTCAGGATTCCGTAGTGCTCCTGAAGCTTGCCGGCCAGCTGCTCCCGCTTGCCCGCGACGCCCTTGAGGTCGTCATCCGTGAGCTTGGCCCATTGGGTCCGGGCCTTGCCTGCCACCTGATGCCACTGGCCTTCGATTTGATCCCAATTCATGGCGGACTCCTGCGGAGGTTCGTTGTCGAAAGACAGCGGAACGCGCCGGCTCGGAAGACCCGGAACGATGCGCCTGTGCCGACCCTTGGAAGGCCAGCTTGCGTGAGAACCGCAGCAATATCCGCACCGCGGGAATCGAAATGGCTAACCACATGAAGCGACAGCAGGATCAAGGTCTGACACAGCGGGAGCAAC
>JADJVL010000003.1 GCA_016710635.1 Holophagaceae bacterium
TCGAGTTCGCCCTGAAGTACGACGACGGCCAGGACCTGTCGGGGATCCCGGACGCCGACATCGTGCTGGTGGGACTGTCCCGCACCAGCAAGACGCCCCTCTCCATGTACCTGGCCATGGAGGGTCACAAGGTGATGAACGTGCCCCTGGTACCCAGCGTGCCCTTGTCCCCAGCCCTGGAAGACATCCCCCAGGGCCGCATCGTGGGCCTCACCATCCAGCCCGAGCGCCTGCAGGAGATCCGGCTCCACCGCATGAAGCGCCTGGGGGGCATCGGCACCGCCGACGCCTACGCGGACCTGGGCCACATCTTCGAGGAGCTCGCCTACGCGGACGCGGTGTTCAAGGCCCACCGGCGCTGGCCCGTCATCGACGTGACCGGCCGCAGCATCGAGGAGACGGCGGGCCTGGTGCTGGACCGGGTCTTCGGCAAGGAGCGGGGCATCCAATGAGCGCGCTGGCCCAGCGCTACGCCGCGGTGCGGGCCCGGACGGAGGCCCTGGCGGCACCGCTCTCGGCGGAGGACGCCTGCGTCCAGGCCATGCCGGACGCTTCGCCGGCCAAGTGGCACCTGGCCCACACCACCTGGTTCTTCGAGACTTTTCTGCTTAAGACCCAGGATCCGGGCTACCGGGACTTTCATCCGGACTTCGGGTATCTGTTCAATTCCTACTACAACGCCATCGGCGAGCGGCACCCCCGGGCCAGGCGGGGCCTTTTGACGCGACCCGGCCTCGAGGAGGTGAAGGCCTACCGCCGGCATGTGGACGCCGCCATGGCGGCCCAGATCGCCGCGGGGAGCTGCCGCGCCGATCTCCTGGAGCTGGGCCTGCACCACGAGCAGCAGCACCAGGAACTCCTGCTCACGGATATCAAGGCCCTTTTCGCGGAGAACCCCCTGAAGCCCGCCTACGGCGGCGCGAAGGCGGTCCCGGGCATGGCCTCCCTGCAGGAATGGCTGACCTTCGAAGGCGGCCTCGTGGAGCTTGGCCACGACGGCTTGGGCTTCGCCTTCGACAACGAACTGCCCCGGCACCGCGTCTTCCTGGAACCCTTCGAGATCGCCAACCGCCCCGTCACCTGCGGGGAGTACCTGGCCTTCCTGGAGGCCGGCGCCTACCGGCGGCCGGAACTCTGGCTTTCCGACGGCTGGGACGCGGTGCAGGCCCAGGGCTGGACTGTTCCGGCCTACTGGCGTCACAGGGACGGCGTCTGGAGCGTCCATACCCTCCAAGGGGAGCGGGCCATGGACCTGGAGGAATGCGTCTGCCACATCAGCTACTTCGAAGCCGAGGCCTTCGCCCGGTGGATGGACCAGGAGGGCGGCTGCGCCGGCGCCCGTCTGCCCACGGAGGCCGAGTGGGAGCACGCCGCCGCCCAGGCCCCCCTGGAGGGCCACTTCGCCGAGGCGGGTGCCTTCCATCCCTCCACGGCCCGGGCGGGCTTCTTTGGCGACGTCTGGCAATGGACGGCCTCCAGCTACCTGCCCTACCCCGGCTTCCGGCCTGGACCCGGTGCCATCGGCGAATACAACGGCAAGTTCATGAGCGGCCAGATGGTGCTGCGGGGCGGCTCCTGCGCCACCCCCGCCGACCACGTCCGGGCCACCTACCGCAACTTCTTCCCCCCTTCCGCCCGGTGGCAGTTCTCGGGGCTGCGCCTGGCGAGGACCCGATGAGCCTGGCCAAGAAAGTGGCCTTCGATCCGACCCTCGCCGAGGCGGTCCGCACGGGCCTCGGCGCCCGGCCGAAGACCCTGCCCCCCTGGCTCTTCTACGACGAGGAAGGCTCGCGGCTCTTCGAGGCCATCACGGAGTTGCCCGAGTACTACCCCACGCGCACGGAGCGGGCCATCCTCGAAACTTTCGCCACGGAGATCATGGCGGCGGCGGGCCATCCGGGCTGCGTCATCGAACTGGGTTCCGGCAGCGCGCGGAAGACGGCCCTGCTCCTGGAAGCGGTCTTCACCCACCGCCCCGAGGTGGTCTTCCATCCCATCGACGTGTCCGCCGCGGCCCTGGACGAGGCGAAGACGCAACTTGGCGAGCGCCTGCCGAACCTCCGGGTGGAGCCGGTCTGCGGCCACTACCTGCCAGCCCTGGAAGCCCTGGCCCACGCCGGAGGCCCGCGCCTGATCCTCTTCATGGGCTCGACCCTGGGCAACTTCGAGCCCGGTGAGGCCATCGCCTTCCTGCGGGAGCTGCGCTCCCACCTGCGCCCCGACGACCTCTTCCTCCTGGGCCTGGACCTGGAGAAGGATCCCGCCATCCTGGTGCCCGCCTACGACGACGCCGCCGGCGTCACCGCGGCCTTCAACCTGAACCTGCTGGCGCGGCTGAACCGGGAGCTGGGGGCGGACTTCGACCTGGACGCCTTCCGGCATCTGGCCCTGTGGAACGCCGTCGAGCACCGCATCGAGATGCACCTGGTGAGCCTAAAACCCCAGACCGTGCGCTTCGCAGCCACGGGCCTGGAGATCACCTTCATCGAAGGCGAGCGGATCCACACGGAGAACAGCTACAAGCACCCCCCGGCGGAGGTGGACCGGATTCTGGCGGAGGGCGGCTTCGCGCCGGTGGCGGCCTGGACCGACGCCCGGGGCTGGTTCACCCTGCGCCTGGCGCGGCCGAGGTAGCCTCGCCATGCTGCCGCCTCTTCCTTGCCCGGGGAGCGACCCGGTCGGGGGGAGTTGTAGCCGGAAGAGGCCGGGCGGCAGGAAGGACTTTGCGCCGGGGCGGCCTGGGCGCGGTTGTCGAGCAATTTCCGGTCGCGGTTGTGTCGCAAAGGATCGTTCTCGTCCAAGGCTACGCGAACGGGCCCGGGCCCAGGGCCGCGGGGGCGGGGGGGAGGGCATCCTGGTCCATCGCCGGGCGACTCAGGTGATGGTCAGGGCCTCCCGGCCCCCGGCCGCCGGGCTGGCACCGGTTCGGGGCAGTTCCACAAAGGGGGCCCCCTGGCGGGACCCGGCTGCGAAGCCGGCGCCGGCAGTTCCCACCGCTCGAACCTGAGGAGCAGGAGCAGGCCCGGCAGGGCCAGGACGGCGCAGAGACCGAAGAAGGCCGGCCAGCCCAAGGCCTCGGCGGCAACGCCCGCGGGGCTGGCGAAGACCACCCTTGCGAGGGCCATCAACGAGGACACGAGGGCGTACTGGGTGGCCGCGAGGCCCTTGTCGCAGAGGCGCATCATGAAGGCGGTGTAGGCCGCGGTGCCGAGGCCGTAGCCGAGGTTCTCGAAGGTGATGGCGGCGAGCATCCAGGGCAGGCTGCGCCCCTGCAACGCCAGGCCGAGGAGCACGAGACTGGTGGTGAGCTGCACAAGGCCGAACACCACGAGGGCGCGGCGCAGGGGCCACCAGGCCATGAGGAGCCCGCCCAGCGGGCCCCCGAGGATGATGGCGACGACACCCACACCTTTGGTGGCGAGGCCCACTTCGGTCATGGAGAAGCCGGTCTTGAGGAGGAAGGGCACCACGAGGGCGAGACCCAGGCTGTCCCCCAGCTTGTAGAGCACGACGAAGAGCAGGGCTTCCGCCGCGCCCCGCCGCCGCAGCAGGGCCTTGAGGGGTTCCGCCACCGCCGCGCGCAGGGTTCGGGGAGCCGGAGGCAGCTCGGGCTGGGGGGCAAAGAGGTTGGCCACCAGGCCCGGCACCAGGAAGGCCGCCATGGCGAGGTAGGTGATCCGGAATCCTACGCGGTCCGCCAGGATCAGGGCGATGGCCCCCGCGATCAACATGGCCAGGCGGTAGGCGCCGACATGGAGTGAAGCCCCGAGGCCCTGCCAGCGGGGCGGCAGGATCTCCGCGCGCCAGGCGTCGATGGCGATGTCCTGGGTGGCGGACGCGAAGGCCACCGCGAAGGCCAGGACCGCGATCCAGCGCAGGCCCGCGCGGGGATCGGCGAACGCGAGGGCCACGAGGAGGAGCACAAGGGCGACCTGGGCCGCGAGGATCCAGCCCCGGCGCCGGGGCAATCCCGGCGGGGCGAAGCGGTCCAGCAGGGGCGACCAGAGGAATTTCAGCGTGTAGGGCAGACCCACCAGGGCGAAGAAGCCCACCGTGCCCAGATCCACGCCGGCCTTGGTGAGCCAGGCCTGGAGGGTGGTGCTGGTGAGGAGGAGGGGCAGGCCCGAGGCAAAGCCCAGCAGGACCGTGGCGGCGAGGGCGCGGGTGTTCCCTGGTTCCTGGGGCTCGGAAGGCATCCGCCATTCTCTCCGGCGCCACTCCGGACACAATGCCTCCATGGACCTGCGCTGGATCCCCCACCTCTCACCGGCCTACGCCCTCGCCGTGGCCCTGCGCCGGGATGTGCTACGCAAGCCACTGGGCCTGGAGTTCAGCGAAGCCCAACTCGCCGACGAGGCCGAAGATCTCCACCTCGCGGCCTTCGACGGGACGGAGCTGGTGGGCTGCCTGCTGCTGAGCGATCGCGGCAGCGGCCGGGTGCAGATGCGGCAGGTGGCGGTGCGGCAGGACCTCCAGGGCCAGGGGCTCGGCGCCCTGCTGGTGCGCGAGAGTGAAGCCGAAGCCTTGCGACGGGGCTTCGCGACGATGATCCTCCACGCCCGCGAGACCGCCGTGCCGTTCTATCTGAAGCTGGGCTATGGGCTGGTCGGCGAGCCCTTTGCCGAAGTAGGGATTCCCCATCGCAGCATGGAGAAAGTGTTGGTCTGAGGGTTCCATCCGGGCCACGGGTCTGGAGGTTGAGCTTGCCGTTGACCGTGCCGTTGACCGTGCCGTTGACCTTGCCGTTGACCTTGCCGTTGAAGTTGCAGTTGCAGTTGAACAGAGCACCTCGATCCGTGATGGCCCGCCCTTGGCCATCGCGGATCGAGGTGCCGGCAAGCGATAGCGCGGCAGGACCATGAACCCGGCTCGGTTCCATGACGATCCGTCCTGGTGGGCCGGTGCTTGGTGTTGCAGGCCAATCGAACTTTCCAACCAGGCATTCGCGCCTCGCCCATCACGGCGGCCGACCATTCCTCCCGTTCCACGACCTGGCGCGCTATCGCTTGCCGGCACCCTTCCAGACATCAATTCGCACACTGCGCGAATTGATGCCTGAAAGGGTGCTCTGTTCAACTGCACCCAACGACTCCGAGTCCTTCGAACCGACAGTGGTGCCCTACCCGGAGGGAAGGAGCCACCACGCTCACTCCTCCAATGCCTCCCGCATCCGCTCCACCAGCGTCCTGAGGATCACCAGGCGTCCGGAGTACTTGTCTTCCGCGGGCACCAGGGTCCAGGGAATGTCTTCGGTGCTGGTGCGTTCGAGCATGTCGCAGATGGCGGCTTCGTACTTGGGCCATTTCTCCCGGTTCCGCCAGTCCTCGTCGGTGATCTTGAAGCGCTTGAAGGCCGTTTCGGCGCGCGCCTCGAAGCGACGCAGCTGCTCCTCCTGGCTGATCTGCAGCCAGAACTTGGCCACGATGGAGCCGTGGCGGCGCAGCTGGTCCTCGAAAGCGTTGATCTCCTCGTAGGCCCGCATCCAGTCCGCCTGGGCGGCGAAGCCTTCCACCCGCTCCACCAGCACGCGGCCGTACCAGGAGCGGTCGAAGATGGTGGCGCTGCCGGCCCGGGGCAGGTGGCGCCAGAAGCGCCAGAGGTAGGGCTGGGCGCGCTCCTCCTCCGTGGGCGCGGCGACGGGCACGACCTTCACCCGGCCGGCGTCGAGCGCCGCGACGACCCGGCGGATGCCGCCCCCCTTGCCGGCGGCGTCCATCCCTTCGAAGACGCAGACCAGGCTGCGCTTCTGGAAGGCCTTGGTGCGGGTGAGACGCGCCAGGTCGCCCTGCCAGCGCTCCAGTTCGGTCTCGTAGTCCTTTTTCTCGATGCGCCCACCGAGGTCCAGGACCCGCAGCGGGTTCACCTCCTCGGCTACCTCCCGCACAGGCAGGGCGTGGACGGCGGGGCGCGGGGTTCCTTCCGCGTCGAGCCGGGCCCGGAGATGCTCCAGGATGTGGCGGCCCACGGTGATCAGCTGGTGCCGGTGGTCCGTGGCCTCCACCAGGATCCAGGGCGCCTCCGCCGTGCTGGTGAGCTGGATGGCCCTCGCGCTCACCTTGCGGAAGGTGTCGTAGCGCTCGAAGTTCTCCCAGTCCTGCTTCGTGATGCGCCAGCTGGTGAGGGGATCGTCCTCGATGGCCCGCATGCGCTTCTTCTGCAGCTTCTTGGAAAGGTGCATCCAGAACTTGAGCACCAGCACGCCCTCGTGGACCAGCATGGTCTCGAAGTCCCGGACCCGCTCCATCTCCCGTTCCATGCGGGCGTTGCTGATGCGGCCGAAGGCCCGGTGCACGATGGGCATGGTGTGCCAGGAACCGTGGAAGAGGGAGATGCGGCCCTTGGGGGGCAACATGCGCCAAAAGCGCCACATGGCCGGCCGCTCCCGCTCCTCGTCGGAGGGTTCCCGCAAGCCGTGGGTGTCGATGAAGCGGGGATCCATCCAGGCGTTGAGCACACCCAGGGTCTCCCGCTTGCCCGCCCCCTTGACGCCCCCGACGATCACCACCACTGCTAGCTTCTTGGAGGCCTTGAGGTCCATCTGGGCCTCCAGCAGCGCCTCCCGCAGCGGGCCTTCCGCCGCGTCGAACTCTTCTTTGGAAATTGTGCGGCCGAGTTCGAAAGCCTCGAACATGGTGGCCTCCTCTGAAAGGGGGGACAGGGTACTCCCGGGGGGAAGGGGTGGGGGTCACGAGTCGTGCCGATGCCCCGGGCGGGCGGTCCTGGGCTAGAGTCTGGCCATGCGGATCGCCTCCATTCCCTTCCTAGGCACCCTCACCACCTTCGCCCTCCTCGTCCTCCCGGGCTGCCGGACCGCCACGACGGCACCCGGCTCCGGTCCTGCCGCGAAGCCCCCCGAACCCGTGACGACCCGGGCGGAGCTCAAGCTCGTCCAGCCGACGCTGCGGACCGCACCGCCCCTGCCCGCCCAGCCGGCGGCGACGCGGACCGCGGGCATCTTTGGCCGCGTGGTCACGGAGGTGACGGTGGACGAGACCGGCCAGACCGTCGGGGTGCGCGTCCTGTCCGGGCCGGAAGAGCTGCGCGGAGTCACCGTGGCCTGGGCGCGGAAGCTGGTCTTCTCGCCCGGATCCCTGGGCGGCGTGCCGAAGGCGTTTCGCATGAAGGCCGCGGTGTTGTGGTCGGCGGAGGGGCGGACCTATGAGGTCGTGCTGCCGAAGTCGGCGGCGGGATGGGAGTAGGAAGTCGGCCAGGCGAACCCAAGCTGGCGTTCCCGGATCGGGCGGCGACGGCGCTGCGCGCCGGGCACCTCGATCCGCGATGGCCGAAGGGCGCGGCCATCGTGGATCGAGGTGCTCGATTGAAAACCTTTCATTGTGGCCATACGGTCAGGATCGCTGGTCCAGAGGCGTGGAGGCTGTTCAGCCTTTCCAGACGAATGAACCACAACACACGACCGGCACCCGAATGATTGAAGGTTGGTAAACGGAGCACCCTTTCGGATGCGCGTTCGCGACCTTTGCGAACACGCATCCGGAAGGGTGCCAGACGCGCAGCGTCGTCGCCCTCTGATCCAGGAACGCCCGGCCCGAGTGGGTCGAACCGCTCCTCCGCTAATACTCGTTCGCCAGCTCGCTCGCCCGGACCTGCTTCTCGAAGGCCTGGAACACCGGCGCCCCCGCCTTCTGCGCGATCCACTCCGCCACCCGGATCCCATCCACCGCGGCGCTCGTGATGCCCCCCGCGAATCCCGCGCCCTCGCCGCAGGGGTACAGCCCTGGATGGGACACACTCTGGCCGTCCTCCCCGCGCAACAACTGGATGGGGCTGCTGGTGCGGCTTTCGATGGCCAGCAGCAGGGCCTCCTTCGACGTGAAGCCGTGGATCTTCCGATCGAAGACCGGCAGCGCGCCCCGGAGCTGCTCCTGGATGAAGTCCGGCAGGCAGGTGCGGATGTCGCTCGGCACGGCGAAGGGGCGGAAGCTGGACCGCGGCAGGGCGCCGCTGGCCTTGCCCTTGAGAAAATCGAAGACCGAGGTGGCCGGGGCGCCGTAGGTTTCCCCCGCGGCCTTGAAGGCCTTCTGCTCCCAGGTCCGCTGGAAATACATGCCCGCCAGCAGGTGCTCGCTGCCGAAGTCCGAGGTGTTCACCTTGGCCACGAGGCCGCTGTTGGCGAAGCCGCTGTCCCGGGCTTCGTTGCTCATGCCGTTCACCACCACGCCGCCCTCTTCGCTGGCGCACTGGATCACTTCGCCGCCGGGGCACATGCAGAAGGAGTAGGCCGCGCGGTTGAGGCCGAAATTGCAGACCAGCTTGTAGTCCGCCGGGGGCAGGCTGGGATGGCCCCTGCTCGGGCCGTACTGGGCGCCGTCGATGAGGTCCTGGGGATGCTCGATGCGTACGCCGATGGCGAAGGGCTTCTGGCGCATGGCCACCCCCTGGCGGTGCAGCATCTCGAAGGTGTCCCGGGCGGAATGTCCCGGCGCCAGGACCAGGGCCTCGCAGGGAATCTCTTCGCCGCTTGCCAGGATGGCGGCGGTCACCCGGGCCTGGTCATCAACCCGGAGGTCCGCCAGGGGCGACTTCCACCGGTAGACGACGCCCCGGGCCTCAGCCTCCTTGCGCATCAACACGGAGCAGCGCCGAATGACGTCGGTGCCCACGTGGGGCTTGGAAAGGTAGAGGATCCTCGGATTCGCCCCGTGGCGGACGAAGGCATCCAGCACGTAGCGCGTCGCAGGGTGGCCGATGCGGGTGGTGAGCTTGCCGTCGCTGAAGGTGCCCGCGCCGCCCTCGCCGAACTGGGCATTGGCGTCGGGCACGAAGCGGCCCTCCTTCCAGAGGGCGTTCACCCCCGCCACCCGTTCCGACATGCTGGCGCCCCGCTCCAGCACCACGGCCTCGATGCCGTAGTCCAGCAGCCGCAGGGCGCAGAAGGTCCCCGCCGGACCGCTGCCGACGATGACGACCCGGGGCCGGTGCGGGGCCGCGGCCACCGCGTAGGGCGAGAGGGACGGCGCCACCGCGAGTCGGGCGCCGACGGGCAGCTCGACTCCGGACAGGTCCCGCTCCGTCTCGAAGCTCAAGGCGGCGAGGAAGCGGATGGCGCCCTTGTGCCGGGCGTCGAGGCTGCGGCGCTCCAGCACCACCGCCCGGTAGTCCCCGGGCCGTCCACCAAGGGCGTGGCTCAGGGGCCCGGCCAGATCCTGCTTTTCCTCCCCCAGGTTCAGGGGCAGGTTGGTGAGGAGATGGCGCATCGTGGCTCCGGCGGTGGGGTCCGCGGGCGGACCAAGGCCTCACCCAGCTTAGCGGCTTCCGGGACAGGCCGGCCAGGAACCTCCGGCCCTGCGTGGCGCATACTTGCTCTACTAGGAGCCCTGATGATCCCCATGCTTCCACTGCTTGTCCTCGGTCTGGTCCAATCCAAGGCCACCACCGCCAAGCCGGCCAAGAAACCCGCCCCCAAGCCCGCCGCCACCGCACCCGCCAAGGCCACGGCGGCCCCCGCCGCCCCGGACGCTCCCATCGCCTACGACTGCACCCTCGTCCTCAAGGGCGCCCTCAATACCCGGAAGTCATGGTCCAAGGACCACAAGGCGGAAGGCGCCCCGGTGAATGTGGAAGCCCGCCAGGACACCTTCGAGGTCCAGATCGCGGGGACCCTCCGGGAGACGGCGCAGAAGGACGGCAGCGTGGACTTCGTCTTCGAACCCGACAACAGCCGCCCCGCCACGGGCTCGGTGGACGCCACCGTCTCCACGGTGACGCCGGCGGGCAGCGAGCAGCGAAGCTTCAAGGCCACCAAGTTCCAGCCCATGGGCTCCTTCACCTTCCATGCGAAGTACCGGGGCCAGGGCCTCTACGCGAAGGGGAACGCCTTCAATGCCATCGGCGAGGCCACCGTCTCCCTCAATGGCGGCCCTTCGAAGACCGAGCGCCGCCTCCACGACCTAAGTCCCCTCCAGGACCTGCGGAAGGACGAGAAGGACTTCAAGGCCCCGGCGCTGGTCTTCACGGGCCTCTCCCTCTGGGCCCTCCGGAGCTCGCCGGGCAACTTCACCACCCAGGCGGTCCAGACCTACCAGTACACGGCCTCCGGACTGCAGCTCAGCGGCAAGGTGGACGTGGGTTTCCGCATCGGCGCGAAGCGCCCCTGAGCCTTCGCGCGGCCTTCAAAAGCCGGTGATGGACGGGGGGCATTGATGGATGCC
Source organism: Holophagaceae bacterium (assembly GCA_016710635.1). GTDB lineage: Bacteria > Acidobacteriota > Holophagae > Holophagales > Holophagaceae > JADJVL01. Next base: position 10,170 of record JADJVL010000003.1, read on the forward strand.
CCCGGGCTGCCCACTTTTTGCTAACCTGGGCCCACCCATGGCCTCCTCCTGTCCCAGCTGCGGCGCGCCGCTCAAGTTCCGTCCAGGAACCATGGTGGCCGTCTGCGGCTCCTGCAAGACCCTGAGCGCCCGCACCGACCGCGACCCCGAGCTCATCGGCATCGCGGCGGATCTGGTGGACCTGAACTCCCCCATCTCCCTCCAGGCCACCGGCGTCCATGCGGGCCGGGACTTCACCATCGCGGGCCGGGTCCAGATGCGGCATCCCCTGGGAGGCGTCTGGAACGAGTGGTACCTGGCCTTCGAGGACGGGCGCTGGGGCTGGCTGGCGGAAGCCGTCGGCAAGTTCTACCTGACCTTCCAGCACGACCTCGCGAACCACGCGCCGCCCTTCGAGGCCCTTCACGCCGGGGCGGTGGTGAACCTGGGGGACCAGGGCCAGTGGGTGGTCGCCGAAGCCAGCGAGGCCGCCTTCCACGGGGCCGAGGGCGAACTGCCCTGGCGCCCGGAGCTGGGCGGAACCTACCGTTTCGGCGACCTCAGCGGCGCCCACGGCGCCTTCGCCACCCTCGACTACGGGGACGCCGCACCCGTCTTCTACCTTGGCCGGGAGCTCGCCCTCGACGAGCTGCGCCTGCGCAACGTGCGGGAAGCCTCCCCCCGCCTCAAGGTCCTGTCCCTCAACTGCCCCAACTGCAGCGCGCCGCTGCCCCTGCGGGCCCCGGACGCCACCCTGCGGGTGGTCTGCACCTCCTGCGGCGGCATGCTGGACGCCGAGGGCGGCAAGCTGCGCTACCTGAAGTCGCTGAAACAGCCCCCGGTGAAGTTCCACATCGACCTCGGCGCCGAGGGCGTGCTGCGCACCGTCCCCCTCATCTGCATCGGCCGCATGCAGCGGAGCTGCAAGGTGGAGGGCGTCACCTATCCCTGGCGCGAATACCTCCTAATGGACCGCAAGGGCGGCTTCAAGTGGCTGGTGGAGAGCGATGGCCATTGGAACCTGGCGGAGTCCGTCGCCGCGGGGGACGTGGACGCCGGCGGCATCAATCCCACCGCCCTGAAGATGATCGAACGCAGCGCCGGCCCCGAGGCCGCCGCCCGGATGCGGGAGGCCATGGCCTCCGGAGGCGCCCACAGCCCCTTCGTGAAGTTCAAGGGTGCCTCCTACCGCCGTTTCCAGGACGTGGAAGCCCGGGTGGACGCCGTTTACGGGGAATTCACCTGGAAGGTCCAGCAGGGTGAGAAGGCCCAGGTCACCGAGTTCGTCCAGCCGCCCCTCAGCCTCGCCCGGGAGACCCAGGCCCACGCGGGCGGCGGCGAGGAAGTCAACTGGACCCTCAGCACCTACCTCGAGCCTGCGGAAATCCTTGCGGGCTTCAACCTGAAGGAGGCGCTGCCCGCGCCGACCGGCATCTGCCCCAACATGCCCAACCCCCACAAGCGCGCCCTCGCGCAGATGGGGATCTGGATGGTGCTGGCCCTCGGCGCCCTGCTGGCGGTGGTGATGGTGCTGAGCATCACCCACCGGGAAAAGCTCGTCTTCTCCCGCACCTACAACCTCGCCACCGAGCTGGCGGCCCTCCGGGTGCAGCGCGGGGCGTCAGCGCAGGCGCAGAATCCAGCCTCCCCGGGCACGGCCGCGCCCCCCGAATCGGAGCCCGTCTTCTTCGCCGGACCCATCGAAGTGAAGGAACGGGGCAAGAACCTCGCCGTCACCCTGGCGTCCACCGTGGACAACGGCTGGATCGGCCTGGAGGGCGCCCTCGTGAGCGAGCAGACCGGCGCCGTGGAGCAGTTCGAGATCCAGAGCAGCTACTACCACGGCGTCGACGATGGCGAATCCTGGTCCGAGGGCTCCCGCCGGGACACGGTCTACCTCAGCAGCTTGCCCCCCGGGGCCTACATGCTGCGACTCTCCCCGGCCTGGGAAGGTCCCGTCCCGCCGGTGCGGGAATTCACCCTGGAGCTGCGCTCGGGGGTCATGCGCTGGCTCTACATCTGGATCGCCTTCTTCGCCATCGTCATCGGGCCCTTGCTGAAGCTGTTCCAGAGCATGGGCTTCGAAGGCCGGCGCTGGGCCGAAAGCATGTACAGCGGCCAGGGTGGCAGTTCAGATTCCGATTCGGATTCAGGAGGGGACGACTGATGCGCGCCTTCTACTCATTGATGCTCCTGGGAGGCTTCGGCCTCGTGGGGGCCAACGGCTTCCTGGGGCGGGAATTCTTCGGCCCCCACCGGCGCCGGGACCTGCCTCCCTCCGTGCGGCAGACGCCCGGAGCCTATCGCACCTTCCTGCACAACAACGGCTTCCGCGGAGGCAAGTGATGACTGGTTACGATCTCCTGAGCCATCTCAAGACCGCCGCGATCTTCTCACTGCTGGGGGTGGTGCTCTTCGGCATCGTCTTCGGGCTCATCGTGAAGATCGCGCCCTTCTCCATCCGCAAGGAACTGGAGGAGGACCAGAACATCGCCCTCGGCATCCTCCTGGGCTCGGTGATGCTGGGCCTCGCCATCATCCTCGCCGCGGCCATCAACGGCTGAACGCGCGCCAGGCGGCATCCGGCTTCCGCCCCGGCCGCCGGCCTGAGGCCCCGGACCCGAAGCGCCCCGCGCGCCTGGAACGCCGCCGCCGCTTCCCGTAGTCTGGACCCAGGAGTCCCCTTTGTCCGACGACATGCGCGAAGCAGGCCTTGAAGCCGGAGCGGTGGCGGAGGCCGTGCCCCAGGTGCCGGCGCTCCAGGCGCCCCTCCTGTTCCTCAGCGTCCTGCTCATCGCCAGTTGCGGTCTCATCTATGAATTGGTGGCGGGCACCCTGGCGAGCTACCTGCTCGGGGACTCCGTCCTCCAGTTCAGCACCGTCATCGGGGTCTACCTCAGCGCCATGGGGCTCGGTTCCTGGCTCAGCCGCTACGTCCAGAAGGGGCTGGCCCACCGCTTCGTCCACATCGAGCTGGCGGTGGCGCTGCTGGGTGGGCTTTCGGCGCCGGTGCTCTTCCTCGCCTTCGCCAAGACCCAGGCCTTCCGCCCGGTCCTCTACACGCTGGTGGGCGGCATTGGCACCCTCGTGGGCCTCGAGATCCCGCTGCTCATGCGCATCCTCCGCCAGCAGGTGGCCTTCAAGGACCTGGTCGCCGGGGTGCTCACCCTCGACTACATCGGCGCCCTCTTCGCCTCCCTGCTCTTTCCCCTCTTCCTCATGCCGCGGCTGGGCCTCGTGCGCACCAGCCTGGTCTTCGGCCTGGTGAACGCGCTGGTGGGCCTCTGGTCCACGAAGCTGCTGCGGCCCCTCCTGGGCGGCGTCTTCCTGCTGCGGGTGAAGTGCCTGGTTGTGATCGCGCTCCTGGCGGCGGGGGTGGCGGGCGCCGGGCGCTTCACCCTGCTGGCGGAGGAGGAGATCTTCCAGGACGAGATCGTCTTCTCCAAGACCTCCGCCTACCAGCGCATCGTGCTCACCCACGGGCGCGGCAGCTTCCAGCTCTTCCTGAACGGCAGCCTGCAGTTCAGCAGCGCCGACGAGTACCGCTACCACGAGGCGCTGGTGCATCCGGCCTTCGCCGCCCTCGAAGCCAAGGGCCTGAAGGCGAAGCGTGTGCTGGTTTGCGGCGGCGGCGACGGGCTGGCGGTGCGGGAGATCCTCAAGCACCCCGGCGTGCAGGAGGTCGTGCTGGTGGACCTGGATCCGGCCATGACGGAGATGGCGACGAAGCAGCCCCTGCTGGCGGAGTTGAACCGGCACGCCCTCCAGGACGGCCGCGTGAAGGTCCTGAACATGGACGCCATGGTGGCCCTCGGGGACATGGCTCCCAGCCTCCGCTTCGACATCGCCATCGTGGACTTCCCCGATCCCCACAGCTACTCCGTGGGCAAGCTCTACACCACGCGCTTCTACCGTCTGCTCAAGGAGCACCTGAACCCCGAAGGCTTCGCTTCGGTCCAGAGCACCTCGCCCCTGATGGCCCGGCGCTCCTTCTGGTGCATCGCCGCCACCATGGAGGCCGCGGGCTTCGCCGTCCGCCCCTACAACCTCGCCGTGCCCTCCTTCGGCGTCTGGGGCTTCTCCCTGGCCTCCCCGGCGCCCTTCGCCGTGCCCGCGCGGACCCTGCCCGATCTTCGTCACCTCACCGACGAGACGATGCAATCGATGTTCGCCTTCCCCAAGGACATGGACCGGGTGCCCTCCGAAGTGAACCGCCTGGACAACCAGGTCCTGGTGCACCTCTACAGCACCGAGTGGAAGCGCTGGTCGTGACCATGGGAATCCGGGCGGCGGCATGAAGCGGCGGGCCTTCCTCGAGGCCTCCGCGGCGGCGGCCGCCACGGGCTCCGTGGCCTGCCGGCGCCGGCGGCGCGGCCTGCCCTTCGACGGCGAGCTCATCGGCCCCAACATGGAGCTGGGCCACGCCATGCGGGACCTGCAGCTGCCTTCCGCCAGCACCTTCGAACCCGTGGACGTGGTCATCATCGGCGCGGGCATCGCCGGCCTCAGCGCGGCCTGGCGCCTGGCGGGCCAGGGCTTCAAGAACTTCGTCGTCCTCGAGCTCGAGGAGGTCGCCGGCGGCACCGCCCGCGCCGGCCGCAACCACGTGGGCGCCTTCCCCTGGGGCGCCCACTACATCCCCGCGCCGAGCCGGGACAACCCGGCCCTGGTGCGCCTCTTCCAGGAATGCGGCCTGCTGGAATCCAACCTCCCCGGCGCCGAACCGGTGGTGAAGGAGCAGTTCCTGGTGCGGGCTCCGGAGGAGCGCATCTTCGCCTACGGTCAGTGGTGGGAAGGCCTCTACCTGCGGGCGGGCGCCTCCGTGGACGACGAGGTCCAGCACGCCCGCTTTTTCGAAGAAGTGAACCGGCTGGCCTCCTGGCGCGACGCCCGGGGCCGCCGGGCCTTCGCCATCCCCCGCGCGAAGTGCTCCGATGATCCGGAGATGCAGAGCCTGGACCGGCAGACCTTCATGGAGTGGCTCCAGCGCCGCAAGTTCACCTCCCAGCGCCTCTACTGGATGCTGGACTACTCCTGCCGGGACGACTACGGCTCCACCCTGGAGACCACCTCCGCCTGGGCGGGACTCTTCTACTACTGCGCCCGCAAGCAGCTCCGCAAGGACGGCGACGCCAAGGCGGCGCTGCTGGAGGACAGCCATCCCCTGGTGGCCTGGCCCGAAGGCAACGGCTTCATGGTGGAACATCTGGGCAAGGCCTGCGAAGGCAGGCTCCGCACCGGCCACGCAGTCACCACCATCCGCCGCCCCACGGAGGGCGTCCTCCACGTCCACGCCTTCGACGTGAAGACGAAGGCCGCCGTGGGCTTCCAGGCCCGGAAGGTGATCTTCGCGGGGCCCCTGCACGTGGCGAACCACGTCATCCCGAGCCTCTGGGAGGCGCGGCCCGAGGGGCTGAACGACTTCATCCATTCGCCCTGGCTGGTGGCGAACCTCACCCTGCGTCAGCGTCCCGACGAGCCGGGCTTCCCGCTGGCCTGGGACAACGTGCTGCGGGACAGCCCGTCCCTCGGCTACGTGGTGGCCAGCCACCAGGCGATGAAGGACCACGGTCCAGCGGTCTTCACCTACTACTACCCCTTCCCGGACGCGGACGTCCGCGCCTCCCGCGCGCAGCTCATGGCCATGGACTGGAAGGCCTGCGCCCAGCTCGTGGTGGACGACCTGAAGAAGGCCCACCCCGACATCGAGCGCTGCATCGCCCGCCTCGACGTCATGCGTTGGGGCCACGCCATGGTGCGGCCCAAGCCCGGCTTCTGCTGGGGCGTGGCCCTGCAACAGGCCCGGGAACCCGTCCACGGCATCCACTTCGCCCACACGGACCTGTCGGGCCTGGCCCTGTTCGAAGAGGCCCAGGACCACGGCCTGCGCGCCGCGGAGGAAGTGCTGGCCTCCCTGGGGTATGCGGCGGCGAGCTGGCGGTAGGGGGAGGCTCCAGCGCCGGATCGCAGCTGGCCTCGTGGATGACAGCACCTCGCGGTGGACCTTGCCGTTGACCTGACCTTCAAAGGCCTTCCAGGCCGGTTGCGCTGGCGGAGGCGGGCGGGGGGGGGCGGGGCGGGCCCGGGGTGGGGCTTGGCCGCTGGGCTTGCCCCCGCCGGGGGAGTCGTCCTTTGGGCCAATCTGATGCTGCCTTTTAGTGACCGATTTTGCTTTTGGGCCAGGGCGGGGGCGCCGCGGGCGGGGACCGGCCCGCGTGTGGGGTGGCCGGCGTTGGCGCCCCCGGGGGGTGGGGGGGGGGGGGCCCGGGGGGGGGGGGGGGGTGGGGGCCCTGGGCGTCGGGGGCGGGGTTCTTCCGTTCGGTGAGGCCTGGGCCGGGCTCGAGGTGGTGGCGGGGCATGTTGGTACGAGGGGGCCCGTGGCGGGCCGGGGGGCGGGGGTGAGGCCGGGGGCTCCGGGGGCCGGGGGTGTCCCGCCATCGGGCGCCTCCCGGGGGGCCTGGGGGTGCTCGGCAGGGCGTGGTATGGCGGGCGGGGCTGGTCGGGGGGGGGGCGGAACGCCGCGGTGGTGTTCGGTAGTGAGGTTGGCGCTGGGGGCCCGGCCGGGTGGATGCTGTTGGCGGTGCGCGGCGGTTTCGTGCTGCGGGCCGGCCGGTCGGCGGTGGGCTCGTCCCCGTTCGGGCCGGGTGAGGCCGCTGCGCCGCCCGGGCGCGCGCGGTTGCCCGAGGCGCCTCCGGCCGGAGCGTGCGGGTGGCGGCGCGCGCGGCCGCTCCTTCGTAAAGGTCCCTGCCCCTCTCCTCGCGTGCCGGTACAGGCGGTGGGGCGAGCCTAACCGCCGCCCTCTGGTGCGTCGCGTGCTCGTTGCGATCGGTCTCACGCCTTCCTCGTCCGCCCGTGAGCCGGCGTCGTGGCGGCCTTGCTGCCTAGGCCGGGTCCTGGGAGGTGCGGGCGTTCCCGGGCCGGGCCGGGCCGGTCCGAGCCCTCCTCTGGGCGCGGGGCCGGGGGGGGGGGCGCCGCGGCGCCGTGTGCGGTGGAGGGCGGTTTCGGGGCGAGGAGGGGGGGAAATGACGGCGGCGGGGAACGGGGGGCTTGGCTGCCGGGGGCTCTGTGCTGGGGGGGGGGGCCGCGGGGGGCGGCGGGGCGCGGCCGGGGTGGGGGGCGTTTGCGTTGTGCTGGGTGGGAAAGGATAGTGTGTTGCGTCGCGGTGTCGGGGATCTATTCTCATTAACGAGTGATTATTGCGCGTTGTCACACGGGTCTTCAGACCATGCTTTCCGTGGCCCGGGCTCCCGGGGACGAAGCTTCAGGTCCCGGAACGAGCTCGCTTGCCTGGCGTTCCCTCTGGCTCGCTGCGCTGGTTGCGCCCTTGCGGGCATGTCACCGGGATCACGCCCAGCAAGGGCACCTTGTGCAAGGTCAAGGTCAACGGCTGGGCGGGCGTCATGGCCTCGTTCCTCAGGCCGGGTTCCGGTCATGCGGCCCTGGCCCGATATGATGCGCTTGCGCCATGCCCGCCCCCCGCCCGCAGCCCTGGCTCTTCTCCAGGAACCTGGACCTCGCCGCCTTCACCGGCAGCACCCTGGCGGGCTTCCTGCTCGTCGCCGGGGCCGCGGCGGCGGGCTGGCTGCAGGCGCCGGTCTCGACGCCCGTGTGGCTGCTGCTGGTGGTGGGGGTGGACGTGGCCCATGTCCATGCGACCTGGCTGCGCACCTACTTCGATCCCGGGGAGTTGAAGGCGCACGCGTGGCGCTACGCCCTGGTGCCTCTCCTGGCCTGGGGCGCCGGCGCCGCCCTGCACGCGCGCTCGGGCCCGCTGTTCTGGCGCGTCCTGGCCTACCTGGCGGTCTTCCACTTCGTGCGCCAGCAACTGGGCTGGGTGGCCCTCTACCAGCGCAAGGAGGCGGACCTGCGCCGCTTCGACCGAGTCCTGGACCGGGCCGCGGTGTACTCCGCAACCCTGTGGCCGCTGCTCTGGTGGCACGCCCATCTGCCCCGCCAGTTCAGCTGGTTCGTGGCGGGGGATTTCGCCGGCCCCGTGTCCACCGCCTTCGCCCGGGCGCTGCTCCCCGTGCACATCTTTCTGCTGACGGCCTTCTTCGCCCGGCAACTATTCCGCCTACTGAAAGAAGGCTTTCTGCCGGCGGGCAAGACCCTGCTGGTGGCCACCACGGCCCTTTCCTGGCACGTGGGCATCGTGGTGCTCGACAGCGACCTGGCCTTCACCGCCCTGAACGTGCTGCCCCACGGGATCCCCTACGCGGTGCTGGTGTGGCGGGCTTCGGTCGCCGCCGGACCGCGGCGGGGCCTGGCCGGCCGCCTGCTCCGGGCGGGCCCGGTGGTCTTCGCGCTCTTTCTGGTGGGCCTCGCCTTCCTGGAGGAGGGCCTGTGGGACGCGGGGATCTGGCATGACCACGAGGCGGTCTTCGGAGCCCTCCTCGGTGGCGGCTGGGACCTGGGCGCCGCCGCCCAGGCCGTGCTGGTGCCGCTCCTCGCCCTGCCCCAGGCCGTCCACTACCTCCTGGATGGGATGATCTGGAAGCGCGGGACCGCGGTGGCAGGCCCCTGAGGATTCCATTTCCAGGACGGAATTCTCGAAAGTGGACGGCCTGGCGGGCCACCGTGGGCCGGAAACGGGCGTCAGCTGGCCCGTGAAGCAAGGCCCTGCCCCGAAGGAAGGGACTTGGCGCGATCGATGCTCTGCACCCTCGAGGGCCCTGCACCGGCCCCAGCAAAGGTGACTGCCATGAGGTCCACCCGTCCCACCGACCCCTTCCTCGGGAGCAGCCAGGCTCTGCAGCTGCTACGGCAGCAGGCCGTCCTGGCACAGCAGAGCGGCGAGCCGGTGCTGATCCTCGGGGAGTCCGGCTCCGGCAAGAGCACCCTGGCGGCCTGGCTGCACGAAACGGGACCGCGGCGCCCCCACCGGTTTGTCGAAGTACCCTGCTCCCGCCAGGGTGGAACCGACCTGGAGACCCGGCTCTTCGGCACCGTGGGCGGCCACTGGACGCCTGGACGCACCTCCTCGCCGGGCTGGTTGCAGACAGCGCGTCAGGGCACGGTCTTCCTGGACGAGGTCGGAGACCTGGACCTCAACCTGCAGCGCCGCCTGCGGGACGTGCTCGAATCCGGCGAATTCCAACGGAACGGGGACGTCTTCAAGCACCATGCGGATTTCCGGATCATCGCCGGCAGCAGCCTGGAGCTACGGGCCCTCGCCGAACGCGGCCTCTTCGATCCCGGCCTGCTGGTCCGGCTCGCCGCATCCCATGTGCTGCGGCTCCCCCCCCTGCGGGACCGCCGGGAGGACCTTCCCTACCTGTCGGAGACCATCCTCGACAGGCTTCGCGACACATTGCAGTCCCCCCACCTCCACCTCACCCGGGAGGCCCTGAGCGCGTTGGAGGCGCACGCCTGGCCGGGCAACCTCCGGGAATTCCGGACCTGCCTGGAAGGCGCGGCCCTCAAGTCGGTGGACGGCAACATCCGGCCGGAACACCTGGCCCTGGAAGGACAGCCTGCCGGCGCCTCCGGGAATGCCTCAGTGCCGCTGGGCCAGAGCCGCTGGGAACGGGAGCGCCAGTCGATCCGCGCCGCCCTCGACGGGGCGGAGGAACCCGCCTTCGCGAATGTGGCCGCCGCGCCGGCTCCCCTAGCCAGCCCGCCTGGGATGCCGCCCAAGTCCTTCAGCCTGCGAGCCCTCCTGCCCAGGCTGAGGACGGGCTGAACCCGCAGTCCGGTCAGGTCCCTCGGGCGAGGCCTTCCCCTCCGTCCATGCGGCCCTCAGGTTTTTTGGCCGTGCACTTTCCCCGCCGCCTTCCAGGCTGCGTACCACTCCGGGAGCTGGTGCACCGGCATGGGGCGGCTGATGAAGAAGCCCTGGGCCCGGTCCAGGCCATACACCGCGGCGGCCTCCCAGTCGGTCTGGGTCTCCACGCGCTTCGCGACGGTGCGCAGGCCGAGCTTGCGGGCCAGACCAAGGCTGGCCTCCAGCACGGCGAGGCTCCATTTCTGCACCGCGGCGTCCCGGAGCATGGACTGGTCGATCCTGAGCTCCGTGAAGGGCAGGCCCACCATCTGGTCCAGGGAGGGATGGCCTTCATCGACATCCTCGAGGGCGAGGCCGAAGCCCTTGATCCTTAGGCGGGCCAGCGTGCTGAGCGCCGCGAGCTGATCCCCGGGATCGCCGGTTTCGATGATCTCGAAGGTGATCCGGGAGGGTTCGCAGCCGGCGCCCTGGACGACGTCGGCGAGTTCGTCGGCGATCTTCGCGTCCCGCAGAGAGAGGGCATTGAGCTTCATGGAAGCGTCCAGGCGGAGGCCCTGTCCGTCCAGGCTCCGCAAGCCCTCGCAGACCTGCTTAAGAAGGGGGATGGCGAGGCGGTCCAGGAGGCCCGCCCGTTCGATCTCGGCGATGAACTCGCCCGCCGGCAGGACGCCCTGGGCGGGGCGGAACCAGCGGACCCTGGCTTCCACGCCCAGCAGGTCGCCATCCCGAAGCGCGACCTGGGGGAGGTAGAAGACGATGAACTCGCCGCGGTCCAGGCCGCGGCGGAGCTCCTCGGGCGTCACGTCGGCTTTGCCACCGCCGGACGGACCTTCGAAACCAGCCTCGAATCCCGCGAGGCGCGCGGACAGCTGTTCAAGGTTCAGCGGCTTCTGGATGACCCCCAGCACCTGCATCCCGTAGGCCCTGGCCATGGTCTCCACGGTGTGGAGCACCGCCAGATCCATCCCGCTGACGACCACCAGCGCCCGGGCGAGCTTGTTGAGGGCCACGTGGGTGATGAACTCGACGCCGTCCATCTCGGGCATGTCCAGGTCGCACAGGACCAGGTCCACCGGCTCGTCCCGCATCAGGAGCTGGTTGAGGGCGTCGCGGCCGTTGGCGCCTTCCAGGGGTTCCCGCACGCCCAGGTCCTGGAGCAGCTTCACGGCCAGGCGGCGCTGGAATTCGTGGTCTTCGACCACCATCACGCTTCTACCGCCGAAGTCCATCCATTCCCCCCGCGCCTGCGCACACCGAGCCTACCCTAATCCCAGCCTTCCGGTCCCCGGCGTGGTTGCCGGGAGCCCGCGTGGAAGGCAGAACCCGGGTCACGCCGTTCCAGCTTTGCAGGTCCCGACCTTCGTGGTGTCATGGGCCGGGGGAGTCATGGCTCAAGGATTGGTCATGGTCGTGGAAAGCAGCCCGGAATCGCTGCTGACCCGCCAGGTCCGGACCCTCGGCTACAAGGCCCGGCAGGTGGAGCTCCTGGTGGAGGCGGAACGGTCTTTCGCCGTCGAACAGCCGGACCTGGTGATCATCGACCGGGAACCTCAAGGAGGGCCAGGCCCTGGATTTCATCCGGCGCATCCGGGACATGGACGCCACCGTGCCCCTCATCCTCCTGCTGGATTCGGTCTCCATCGACGAGTCCGCCGAAGCGGCCCGGGCCGGCGCCGACAAGTTCCTGGGCAAGCCCGTGGACCCCGTGGTGCTGGGGGTGGTGCTCGCCCGCCTCGTCGAACAGGCCAGGACGCGAAAGGCCTCCCCGGAGGCGGGCCCTCCGGGTACCATCAGCCCCTTTTTCGGAACCAGCCCGGCCATCCTCCGGCTCGAGCAGCACGTGAAACGCATCCTCTCCCTGGACCGCCCCGTCCTGATCCAGGGCGAGACCGGGGTGGGCAAGAGCATGCTGGCCCGCTGGATCCACAACCACAGCCCCCGGAAGGGCAGCGCCTTCGTCGAACTGAACTGCGCGGGCCTCAGCAAGGAGCTCCTCGAAAGCGACCTGTTCGGCCATGAGAAGGGCTCCTTCACCGGGGCTGCCTCCGCCAAGCAGGGCCTGCTGGAGATCTCGAACCACGGCACGGTCTTCCTCGACGAGATCGGCGACATGGACCTCGCCGTCCAGCCGAAGATCCTGAAGGCCATCGAGGAGCGCCGCTACCGGAGGGTCGGAGCCACCGAGGACCGCGCGTCGGACATCCGGCTCATCGGCGCCAGCCACAAGGACCTCAGCCAGCTCGTGTCCGAAGGCCGGTTCCGGAGCGACCTCTTCTACCGCATCGGCGGCCTGCCGCTGCTCATGCCGCCCCTGCGGGAGCGGCGGGAGGACATCGCGCCGCTGGCCAGGTTCTTTCTGGACCGCGCCGCCCTGGAGTGGAGCGTCCCCGACCTCAGGTTCGCCCCGGCCTCGCTGCGCCTCCTGGAAGCCCACGCCTGGCCCGGCAACATCCGCGAGCTGAAGAACGCGGTGGAGCGGGCGGTCATCTATCGTCAGGAGCCGCTCCTCGAGCCGGAGGATTTTCTCCTCGCGCCCGATGAGCGGGCCGCGATGGAATCGCCGGGAATCCACCTGACCCTGGCCGAACTCGAGGAGCTCCACATCCAGCAGGTGCTCGAGGCCTGCCGGGGCCGCGTCGACGAGGCCGCCCGCTGGCTCGGCATCTCCCGCAGCTCCCTCTACCAGCGCATCCGCCGTCAACCCGCAAAATCCAGCCGGCCCTGAGCGTCCATTATTTGGAATCGGGTCCACAAGGTGGAAAGCGGAAGGGCGCGTGAGCGCGGCCGCTGACGCCGACCCAGGAATGGCGGGTGTTCAGGGCCAGGCCAGACCATGGCATGCGGATTGCTCTTCTGCCCTGGGCACCTGGATACCTCGTGGACTTCCCGCCCGCTCCGCACCGCACCGCGGTTCCCGGAGGGACCAAGCCCTGCCTGCACCCATCTCCGACGGAGGCGTCGCCATGGAATTCAACGGACTCAGCGTAATCGTGGTCGAGGACCATGACTTCCAGCGACGGGTCGCCCTCCGCCTCCTGAAGCAGGTCGGCGTGGCGGACCTCCTCGAGGCCTGCAACGGGCGGGAAGCCCTCAACGTCCTGATGGCCCGGGGCGAAGCCGTGGACGTCCTCGTCTGCGACCTCGACATGCCGGAGATGGACGGCGTGGAGTTCATCAGCCACGTGGCGGTGAACAAGCTCGCGCGGGCCCTGGTGGTGGTCAGCGGCGTGGAGGTCTCCATCCTCCACACCGTCGAGACCATGGCGAGGGCCTACGGGATCCAGGTCCTCGAAACCATCCCGAAGCCGCTTTCCCTCCAGCAGCTCTCCGAGAGCCTGGAAGGTTTCCAGGCCTCCGAACCGGTGGCTGCTCCGGTTGCCGCCCCCGACCAGGCCACCCGCGAGGAACTGCTCCGGGGCATCGGGAAACGGGAGTTCCTCACCTTCTTCCAGCCCAAGATCGCCATGGCCACCGGCGAGCTCACGGGGGTGGAGACCCTTGTCCGCTGGTACCGGCCGGGCCTCGGCGTCCTGACGCCCAAGGATTTCATCCACCGCCTGGAGGAGGAAGGCCTCATGGATGAGCTGACCGAGCTGCTCATGCGCCAGACCTGCATCTACCTCCGGGCCTGGGACGACCGCGGCGTTTCCGTGAACGCCTCCGTGAACATCTCGATGAGCTCCCTGGGGGACATCCAGTTCGCCGACAAGCTCCACGCCGTGGCGCGGGAGGAGGACTGCGATCCCAGCCGCATCACCCTGGAACTGACCGAATCGGACGTCATGACCAAGATCGCCAATGTGCTGAATGTATTGGCCCGCTTCCGCCTCAAAGGCTTCCGCCTCTCCATCGACGATTTCGGCACGGGCTACTCGACCCTGAAGCAGCTCAACAACATGCCGTTCACCGAGCTCAAGATCGACCAGACCTTCGTGCAGAACGCCCCCGGCGACCCCCGCAGCCGGGCCATCGTCGAGACCAGCCTCCAGCTGGCCCGCAAGCTGGGCCTCAAGAGCGTCGCGGAAGGCGTGGAGACCCGGGCGCAGTGGGATCTGATGCGCAGCCTCGGCAGCGACGAGGCCCAGGGCTATTTCATCAGCCGCCCCATGCCGGGCCATCAGCTTCCGGACTGGAAGGAACTGTGGCTGGCCCCGGAAGTCCCGGAACTGCAGGTCCTCGCAGGTGCGGGCGCAGGTCCCCGCTCCAGCACGCTCATCGCCCTTCCGGAATGCCTCACCCATCGCTAGGCCCGAATCCGCTCTCCAACCCAGGAGCCGTCCCATGGCCACCCTCCTTCAAGCCGCGCCATCCCCCGCCCTGGCCACCGCCCTCACCCGGACGACGATCGAGGATGCCCTCTGGTCCATGATCTCGACCTGGCTCGATGAGAGCCGGGACGAGCGCACCTGCCTCCGGGTCCTCCACCAGAAGTGCCTGGCCCTCTGCACCAGCGGCCTCCTCGGCAAGGACCTGGCGAAGCAGCAGGTCGAATCCCTCGAGCTGCGACTGCGCGAGCTCCTGCTGCGCGGCCAGAGGCTGAACCTTCAGGAGCACATGGGGGTGAGCGACATCCTGCTGGGACTGCGCCACGACCTGAGCCCCGCGCTGGCCTGGGAGGAGCCCCAGGGCCTGCCGTGGGTCTGCTTCCTCGGTCCCGTCGAGGGCCTCGAATCCATTCCCGACCACGCCCTGGCCTCGGGCTACCGCATCGACATCTTCCCGGACGAAGCGTCCCTCGTCGCCCGGACCGCCCGGCGGACGCCGGACCTGCTCTGCCTGGACCTGTCCCATGCCTTCCCGGGGCCGGATGGCTCCGCCTCCTTCCTGTCCCGCCTCCAGGCCGGCCGGTCCCATCCGATTCCGGTGGCCTTCCTTTCCGACCGCGCGGATCTGGATGCGCGGCTCGCCGCCCTCCGCGCCGGCGGCGTGGCCTTCTTCCCCAGCCCCATCAATGTGAGAGCGTTGACCGAAAAGCTCGAGCATCTGGTCCGCCGCGCCCACCAGGAGCCCTTCCGCATCCTGATCGTGGAGGACGAGCCCATCAGCGCCGCCTTCTGTTCGCGGATCCTGGAAGCCCAGGGCATGGAGGTCGTCACCGTCACGGATCCTCTCAAGGCCATGCAGCCCCTCGTGGAACTGAGGCCCGACCTGGTCCTCATGGACCTCCACATGCCGGGCTGCAGCGGCGAGGAGCTCGCCTCGGTGATCCGCCAGGAGGACGCCTTCGTCGGCCTTCCCATCGTGTACCTCAGCGCCGAGCGCAACCGGGAGCACCAGCTGGCCGCCCTCAACCTGGGCGCCGAGGACTTCGTCACCAAGCCGGTCTCGCCCTCGCACCTTGTCTCCATCGTGACGACCCGCGTCCTCCGCGGGCGTCAGCTCCGCAGCCTCATGGAGCGGGACCGGCTGACCGGGCTGCTCAACTACGCCTCGCTCAAGGAGCACCTGCGCCGGGAAATCGGCCGGGCCGAGCGCTCCCATGCCCCGCTGACCTACGCCATGATCGACCTGGACCACTTCAAGCAGGTGAATGACGCCCACGGCCACCCCGCAGGGGATTCGGTGCTGGTCAACCTCGCCAGGCTCCTCCAGCGGCGCCTGCGGCGCACGGACATCATCGGGCGCTACGGGGGCGAGGAATTCGCCGTGATCCTGCCGGAAACCTCCCTCGAGGAGGCCCGCGGGGTGATGGAGGATCTCCGGCAGAGCTTCCAGGACCTGCCCCACCTGCTCGACGGGGAGGCCGTGCATCTCACCTTCAGCTGCGGCCTGGCCGCCGCGGAGGACTTCTCCCATCCCATGATGCTCATCCGGGCGGCGGACGCCGCCCTCTACGAAGCCAAGGGCGCGGGCCGCAACCGGGTCGTCTGCCACCGGGCGCCGGCCACCCCCGTGCGGCTCGCCTCAGCCCAGGGTTGACGCGGCAGGAGGCGGTTCGGCCTCCCTTGGGATGTCCATTCCGTGGACGCCCCATCCAGGTTCCTGGACACCCTGGTCAGCGAACCCCTCGCCCTCCGCGGAGAAGTGCCCTGCACGGGGCCTTTCCGGACGCGGCGCGGGCTGGCGCGGTTGATGCTGCAAGTCCTGTGAACCCGTCCGCACGGCCTCTAAGAAAGGGTCCGCCATGTACGTCGAACACCTTGATCCCTTCATCGGCGCCAGCGCTGCTGTCGCCCTGCTGCGCCAGGAAGCCACCCACCTCCAGGACGACGCCTTGCCGGTCCTGATCCTCGGAGAGCCCGGCAGCGGCAAGGGTGCGCTCGCCCGCTGGATCCACCAGCACGGTCCCCGCCGCGCGGAGCCCTTCGTGGAAGTGCCCTGCCTGCCGGGCCTCGCCGGACAGCTCGACGCGAGGATCTTTGGAACCGAAGGCTTTCCCTGCGATCCGCGCCATCCCTCCCGGGCGGGCCTGCTGGAGCAGCTCGGCGCCGGCACGCTCTTCCTTGATGAAATCGCCAATCTCGATCTGGGGCTGCAGCACCGCCTGGACTGGGTGATCGAAAGCCGGGAATTCCAGCGGGCCGGTGGCTCCGAGGCCCGGAGGGCGGGTTTCCGCATCATCGCCTCCAGCGCCCAGGACATGGATGCCCTGGTCCGCCGGGGCGCCTTCCGCTGGGACCTCCACGCTTCGCTCTGCGCCCACGTGCTGCTGGTCCCGCCGCTCCGGCACCGCCCCGAGGACATCCCGGTCCTGGTGGCGCGGATGCTCGAACATCTGGGCAATCGCACCCGGAGATCCGGGCTCACCCTCAGCCCCGAGGCCCTGGACGCCCTGCTGGACTACCGCTGGCCCTGGAACATCCGGGAACTGCGGGGCTGCATCGAGCGGGCCGCGCGGTCCTGCGCAGGCAACCGGATCGGTTCTGAGCACCTGCAACTGGGCAGCGCCCGCGCGCCCCTTGGTGCCGAAGGCAGGCGCTGGGAGAGGCCGCGCGACGCCGCCGCGGCCTCGCCCATCCGCCTTGGTCCGCCCCGCCTGGCCTGCGCGTCGCGGTCCTGAGGCGAGCCTGCGGCCCGGAGCGGCTCGGCGCCTTCAGGGAAGGCTGGGACCTGGCACCGGGGCCTGCACGCGCTCCTCGAAGGCCACGGCTCCCTTCTCCCCCACCCGGATGATCCAGATGCGGTCGTAGGTCTTGGATGTCCAGACCGGCAGTTCGTCCTTCACCCCCAGCGCCCGCGCGAAGGGTTCGTGGGGGCCGTGGTGCCATGCGAGCACCACGGTGCGGCCCCGGAAATCCTTCAGCAGTTCCGCCGCCAGCTCCGCGCTCTGCTCGTTGTTCCGCACCAGCGGCGCGAGCTGCAGCCGCTCGGCGAGGGGCGCCAGGGTCTCCTGCGTGCGGCGGCGCTGGGAGACCACGAGGGCGGCGGGGCGGAAAACCGCCAGCTGATCGATCAGAGCCCGGGCACGGGCACGGCCCGCTTCGGACAAGGGGGAATCCGGATCGGAATCGGAAGCCTTTTCAGCGTGGCGGACGAGGACGATGGTCGTGACCGGCTCGGCCCGTGGCGATGGCGATGGCGCGGGGGCCTGGGCGTGGAGGACCGCCGCGAAGAGGGAAGGCAACAGGAGCTGGAAGCGGCGCAGGCTCACCACCGGTCCTCCTCGCCTTTGGGGGCCAAGGGCCACGGGCTGGACGCCAGGCCATTGATCTCGGTGCCGCCCTGGCTCACGGCCCGGGTGTTGGCGAGGAAGCCATGGGGAAACACGGGCTCGGGGGCGCTGACGGCATCGAGCCGGGCGGTCTGGTCCGCGGAGAGGACGACTTCGAGGCTGCGGAGGTTGGCGTCCAGCTGGGCGAGGGTGCGGGCGCCGAGAATGGGGCTGGCCACGCAGGGTCGCGCCTGCACCCAGGCCAGGGCGACCTCCGCCACGGGCCGGCCCTGCTCCGACGCCACCGCCTCGAGGGCTTCGGTGATGCCCCAGGTGCGCTCGGTGAAGTACTTCGAGTCCGGCCCATGGCGGCCTTCGCCCTCGGGCCGCCGCGACCGGCCGTACTTGCCCGTGAGCAACCCGCCCTTGAGGGGCGACCAGGGCGTGATCCCAAGCCCGGTGGCCTGGGCCATGGGCACCAGGTCGTGCTCGACGGTGCGTTCCATGAGGGAGTACTCGATCTGGAGGGCGATGAAGGGCGTCCAGCCCCGGAAGCGGGCTTCGGTCTGGCCCATCGCCACCCGCCAGGCCGGAGTGTCCGAAGCGCCGAGGTAGCGGACCTTGCCCGCGCGGACGAGGTCGTCCAGGGCCCGCAGCGTCTCCTCGATGGGCGTGTGGGCATCGTGGAAGTGCATCCAGTAGAGGTCGATGTAGTCGGTCTTGAGCCTGCGCAGGCTCTGCTCGCAGTTGTAGGCGATGCTCTTGCGGGAGGCGCCGCCGGCGTTGGGGTCCCCGGTGTGGAGGTTGCCGCAGAACTTGGTGGCCACCACGGCCCGCTGCCGCGCGCCCTTCGCCTGCAGCCACGCCCCGAGGATCGTTTCGCTATGGCCCTTGGTGTAGATGTTCGCCGTGTCGATGAAATTGCCCCCCTGCTCCCAGTAGCGCTCCAGCATTGCCTGGCTCTCCGGCACATCCGCGCCCCAGCCCCAGTCCAGGCCGAAGGTCATGGTTCCCAGGCAGAGGGGCGAGACCCGCAGGCCCGACTGGCCGAGGGTGCGATAGGCGTCTAGGCGCGAGGGCATGGCGGATCTCCAGCGGGCGGGAAAATGGCGCCTCCAGCCTACCGCCTCGGCCCGCGATCAGTAGACCGGCAGGGGATCCTGATCGGGATGGGCCTCGAGGATGCGGCGGAAGCCCGCGAGGTTTTCCAGGAACAGGCTCACGAGGCCCGGTTCGAAGTGGCTGCCGGAACCCTGCTCCAGGAAGGGCACGATGCGCGCTTCGGGCCAGGGATCCTTGTAGTAGCGCCGGTTGGCCAAAGCATCGTAGACGTCCACGAGGGCGGTGATCCTGGCCTCCACGGGGATCGTCTCCCCCTTGAGGCCGTTCGGGTAGCCGCCGCCGTCCCACTTCTCGTGGTGGCAGGCGGCGATGCGGGCGCCCATCTGGATGAAGGGCACCTGGCTGCCCTTGAGGATCGCGGCGCCCATGGTGGTGTGGCGCTTCATCATCACCCACTCGCTTTCCGTCAATTCCCCGGGCTTCTGCAGGATGGCGTCCGGCACGCCGATCTTGCCGATGTCATGCATGGGGGCGGCGGCGCGGATGCGTTCGATGTCGGATTCGTCCCAGCCCATCAGCGCCGCCATCTCCGCGGCGTAGAGGCCGATGCGCCGCACGTGGGCGCCGGTCTCGTGGTCCCGGTACTCGCTGGCGGCGATGAGACGGTAGCTGAGCTCCTCCCGGCTGTGGCGGATCATCTCCGTGGCCTCCCGGACCCGCCGTTCGAGCTGATGCTCCCGTTCCACGTAGGCCAGTTCCAGCATGCGCCGCCGCAGGGCGCTGGAGACCTGCAGAAGGATCTCCCTTGGCTGGAAGGGCTTCAGGACGTAGCCGACGGCGCCATGCTGCAGGCAGTCCAGGGCCAGCCCGGCGTCATCCAGCCCGCTCACCATGATCATGCTGAGGTCGGGAAACCTCGGCTCGAGGATCTTCACCAGGTCCAGCCCGGTGCCCCCGGGCATCTCGATGTCGGAAAGCACCAGGTGGAAGGGTTCCCGGTCCAGCCAGTCCAGCGCCTCGGCCATGGTGCCTGCTTCGGTCACCCGGTAGCCCACGGATTGCAGGATGCCCCGCAGGGCGACGCGGATGATGGGCTGGTCGTCGACCACCAGGATGCGCACATCGTGGGGGTCCGGATTCGGGTGCATGGGGAGGATCATGCGCCAGACCCGCGACTTTTCCCAGGGGACAATGCGTCCCATGGCGGGCGGGCGCTCCGGGCTGGCCTGACGCCCTCCCGGGGGCTGGCGCCGTCGCCGGGCTTCCTGCATCCTCAGACGGATGCCGGAGCCCTCATGAAAGCCGCCCACATCCTCCTCGGCGTCGCCGGCCTGGGCGCCCTCGTCCTGGGGAGCCTGGCCTGGCGCGCCCAGCTGAGTCGCACCCGGCCCCCTCAGCTGGGCCTGGCGCAGGGGCGCCTGCGACCTTGCGGGGACCGGCCCAACGCGGTCTGCAGCGAGGATCCCCGGCCGGACCACCACGTGGAGCCCCTGCCCTTCACCAGCCCGCCTGACGAAGCCATGGCCCGCCTCCAGCGCCTGCTGGCCACCCAACCCCGGGCCCGCATCATCGGCTCCGGCGGGAGCTATCTGCACGCCGAGTTCCGCAGCGCCCTCTGGGGCTTCGTGGACGACGTGGAGTTCCGGGTGGACGAAGGCGCCAAGGTCATCCACCTCCGCAGCGCCAGCCGCCAGGGCTACTCGGACATGGGCGTGAATCGCAAGCGGGTGGAAGCGCTGCGGGCGGCTTTCGGCAAGTGAGCCGAAGCCGTTAAGACCTACCGCGCCCAGTCCAGGCTGTCCCGCTTGGCCTCGAAGTGGGCGCCCAGGCCGCGCCGGGTGGCCTCGTCGCAAAGTTCCAGGGCGCCGTGGAAGTCCCCCAGCTCGGAGCGGGCCTGGATGCCCCGCTCGAAGATCGCCATGGTGGGCAGGCTGCGCTTCAGCTCGGCGCCGAGATCCGTCTCCGCCGCCGCGAGGTTGGCCAGCGCCCCCTTCACCGCGTCGTCGCAGCCCTGCCAGTCCCCCAGCTTCGCCCGGGTGTCCGCCAGCAGATCGAAGAGGAAGCACTTCACCGCGTTGGGCAGGGAGTGCTGGCCCTCCTGGGTGCGTTCCAGATACTTCAGCGCCGCCGCGGAGCCGACGATGTCAGCTTCCCGGTAGCCGGCGCGGAGGTCCGCCAGGATGTCGGGGATGGATTTCTTCACGGGTTCGGGGCGGCGGGCCATGGGGGTCTCGATTGCAGGCTTCGTGGACGGGTTGCTAGATCGGAAATGCGTATGTAAAACCTCACGCAGTAATTCGCCGGGTGGGGCCCCGCTTCGCGGAGGACATCTAGTCCTCCGCTACACGACCCACCGCGGCTCATTCATATTCGATCGTCGCCGGGGGCTTGCTGGTGATGTCGAAGACCACCCGGTTGATGCCCTTCACCTCCCGCACGATGCGCTGGGCGATGCGGTCCAGCAGTTCGTGGGGCAGGCGCGCCCAGTCGGCGGTCATGAAGTCCTCGCTGGTCACCGCGCGGATGGCGCAGATGAACTGATAGGTGCGCTCGTCGCCCATGATGCCCACGGTCTGCACCGGCAGCAGGACGGCGAAGGCCTGGCTGGTCTTCGCGTACCAGCCGCTGGCTTTCAATTCCTCGAGGAAGACGGCGTCCGCGTTCTGCAGGATGCGGACCCGCTCCCTCGTGATGGCGCCGGGCAGGCGGACCGCCAGACCAGGACCCGGGAAGGGGTGACGGGCGTTCATCTCTTCGGGAAGGCCGAGGGCGAGGCCCGCGGCCCGCACTTCGTCCTTGAACAGCTCGCGCAAGGGCTCCACGAGCTTCAGCTTCATGCGCTCCGGCAGGCCGCCCACATTGTGGTGGCTCTTCACCAGCACGGCGCCGCCGATGCCACTGCTTTCGATGACGTCGGGATAGGTCGTGCCCTGGCCCAGGAAGTCGGCGCCCGTCTTCTTCGCCTCCCGGTCGAAGACGTCGATGAAGGTCGCCCCGATGATCTTCCGCTTGGCCTCCGGATCCGTGACGCCCTCCAGCTTGTCCAGGAACTCGTCGGAGGCGTCCACCCATACCACCTGGAGATCGAAGGGCGCGAAGGTGGCCTGCACCTGCTTCATCTCATCCTTGCGCATGAGGCCGTGGTCCACGAAGACGCAGGTGAGCTGCTTGCCGATGGCCCGGTGCAGCAGCAGGGCCGCGACGCTGGAATCGACGCCTCCACTCAGACCCAGGACCACCTTCCCATCGCCCACCTGCTCCCGGATCCGCGCGACCTTTTCCTCGATGAAATGGCCCGCGTTCCAGTTCAGCTCCATGCCGCAGTGCTCCAGGAAGTTCAGGAGCAGGGCGTTGCCGTGGACCGTGTGGGTGACTTCGGGATGGAACTGGATGCCGTAGCGGCGTCGGGCGCCGTCCTCCATGGCGGCGACCGGCACGCCTTCCGTGCGGGCGGTGACGGCGTAGCCTTCCGGGGCCTGCTCCACGTGGTCGCCGTGGCTCATCCACACGACCTGGTCCCCGGCCATGCCCTTGAAGAGCATGGAGCCGCCCCCGTCGCAGGTGATGGTGGCCTTGCCGTACTCGCGCTTGGCGCTGCGGCGCAGCTCCCCGCCGAAGTTGCGGGCCATGAGCTGCTGGCCGTAGCAGATGCCGAGCACGGGCACGCCCAGCTCGAAGATTCCAGGATCGGCGTCCGGAGCTCCCGCCTCCAGCACGGAATTCGGGCCGCCGCTGAGGATCACGCCCTTCAGGTCCGGGCCGCCGATCTCCGCGGCGGTGGCGCCGGGTCCATAGACCAGTCCAAACGCGCCCAGCTCCCGCAGCCGCCGGGTGATGAGCCGGGTGTACTGGCTGCCGTAGTCGAGGATGGCGATGCGCTCGTGGTGCATGGAGGCTCCAATCCTCCATTCTCCCTGGGCGCGGCGCTTCTGGCCACCCCGCACCAGGGCGCATACACTGGCCACCCAAGCCCCGCAGAGCCGCCGACCATGGAATCCCCCCCGGAGCCGCCCGTCCCCATCCCGCCCGCCGGCGGGCCGGACACGGCGTTCTTCCGCTCCATGTTCGAACGGCACGAGGCGGTGATGCTGCTGATCGATCCCGTCGCCGGGACCATCGTGGACGCCAACCACGCCGCGGACGCGTTCTACGGCTCCGGACGGGGCGGCCTCAAGGGCCGGTCCATCACCGAGGTGAACACCCTGCCCTCCGGAGGAGATCGCGGCGGAACGCGCCGCCGCCGCCGCGGAGGAGCGCAACTACTTCATCTTCCCCCACCGCCTGGCCAGCGGAGAGGTCCGGACGGTGGAGGTCCACTCCTCGCCCATCCAGATGGGGGACCATCGCCTGCTCTTCTCCATCATTCACGACATCACCGAACGACGACAGGCGGAGGCCGCCCTGCGCTCCGCCCAGAAGCTCGAAAGCCTGGGCCTCATGGCCGGCGGCATCGCCCACGACTTCAACAACCTGCTGACGGTGCTGCTCGGGAACCTGGACCTCCTGCGGCAGACCCTGGACCAGCCCCTGGAGGCGGAGCAGCACCTCGACCACGCCGAGCAGGTGCTGCACCGCGCCGCGGGCCTCACCCGCCAGCTGCTGGCCTACAGCGGCCGGGGCGTCTTCGTCACCGGCCCGCTCTGCCTCAACAAGCTGGTGGAGGAACTGGCGCCCCTGCTCACCGTGGGCATCTCCCGCCACGCGCGCATCCGCACGGAGCTCGACGGACACCTGCCCTGGATCGAAGGGGACGCCACCCAGCTCCAGCAGGTGATCCTGAACCTCGTCACCAACGCTGCCGACGCCATCGCCCCCGACGAAGGCGTGATCACCCTCCGCACCCGCCGGGAGGAGCTGGACGCGGAAGCCCTGGCGGCGCGGTTCCCCGGCGAGGCCCTGGCTCCGGGCACCCACGTGGTGCTGGAGGTCTCGGACACCGGCCAGGGCATGGAGGACGAAGTGCGGCGGAAGCTCTTCGACCCCTTCTTCACCACCAAGGGGGCGGGTCGCGGGCTGGGGCTCGCCGCGATGGCGGGCATCCTCCGTGGCCACAAGGCCGGCGTGCGCGTCCACAGCGTTCCCGGTGAGGGCACCACCTTCACCCTGGCCTTCCCCCGGCTGAAACGCCCCGTGCTGCCGCAGGCGGCGACCTCCCCCAAGGCCACGCCCCTCGCGGGGCGGCTCACGGTGCTGGTGGTGGACGATGAGGCAGGGGTGAGGGAGACCACCGGCGCGCTCCTGCAGAAGCGCGGCTGGACCGTGCGCCTCGCCGAGGACGGCCAGGACGCCCTGGAGCAGCTTGAAGCGGATCCGGCGGTGGACGTGGTGCTGCTGGACCTCACCATGCCCCGGGTGGACGGACTCCAGGCCCTGCCCCGCATCCAGGCCCTCGCGCCCGGGGCGAAGGTGATCCTCAGCAGCGGCTACACCAGCCAGGAGGTCCATGGCCTGCTGCACGAACTGGGCGCCGCCGCCTTCCTGGAGAAACCCTACGATTCCGCAAAGCTCGAAGAGGCCCTGGCCAAGGCCCTGGGAAGCAGACCGGCCGGAGCCTGAGGCACGGATCTCGATCGAGGGCTGTGGGCAGGCGGCTCAGGGTGCCCCGGGCTTGAAGCTCCCGAACTCCTCCAGGAAAAGCTTCCACTGGTTGCGGTCCCGCTTCTGCAGCTTGACGCCTTCCTCCCGGGCCTCGAACCCGTAGCGCGCCTTGCGGCGGTCCAGGTCCAGGCTCAGATCGAGGGTGCCGGGCCCGGCCTTGGCTTCGCTCCGGGCCATCCGGAGGGGCGTCTCCAGCTGGTTCGACGCCTTCACGGGGGCGAAGGCGCCGGGCACCGCCAGGTGGGCCTTGAAGGACCAGTGGGTCACGAGGCCCATCCAGACGGGATAGCGCCGGGCTTCGCCGGGCTTCTGGATCAGGTCCGCCGAGCCCGGGACCCCGTAGGGGCGCAGCACGAACTCCGAGCCCTCCCGGCGGAACCAGTCCGGGTGCTCCACCCGCACGCGCACCTTGAAGGGCACGCCCAGGGCCAGCGGATCCCCGGCCTCCTCCACCTTGAAGCTGCCATTGGGAGGCAGGTCGAGCACCGCCTGGACCGCGGAGTCGAGGGCGGGCCGGCCGCCCTGGAGCAGGGCGGACCTGAGACTGAGGTGGTCGGCGTCCTCCAGGATCGTCAGGGTGCCCACCAGACGGCCCGCCGCCTGGATGCTCCCATCCAGCACCAGGGCGGTGCCGGGACGCTCGATGGCGGCCTGGGGCACTGCGGCCCAGAAGCCACCGTCGCCGGTGCACACGAAGACTTTCCGGCCTTCGTGACCGGCGTGAAGGCGGCCCAGGGGCGTGGTGCGGGAGGTGGGATCCACGAGCAGGAAGCGGCCCTTGGGGGTCTCGACCTCCGCCGGCAGCCCGAGGGTGGCGGGCAGGCGGATGGCGGTGATGACGTGGTTGAACGCGAAGGGGTTGACGGGCTCGCCCTCCTCCAGTTCCCCGTCCCCGATCAGGGCCAGGGCCGGGAAGGCCTCGAAGCCCAGCTGCCGCACGCCGGCGATGAGGCAGACGGAAAGATCCTTGCAGTCGCCGAGGCGCCGGCGGTGGACCTCCTGCGCCGCTTCGGGAATCCAGCCCCGCTCCGGCGAAAGGTAGACCTGCCGGTATCGCAGCTCCCGGGCCATCCAGGCCACCAGGGCCGCGAGTCCGGGCTGGCCGCCCTGGGCCTGGAAGCCTGTGGGCAGGCTCGGGGCGCACTTGGCCATGTAGACGCCGTGGAACCAGGTGGCCAGCGTGTCCCAGGTGGCGACGCTCGGGGCCGAGGCCAGGGCCGGATCCAGGAAGGCCACCGAGACCTGGGGGAGCACATTGCGCCAGGGCGGCACGGCGCCTTCCTTCTGGGGCAGGCCAGGCACATTCGCGATGCGGACGCTCTGTCCGGGCAGGATCTCCGCCTGGGCGATCCAGGGCTCGAAGTGGCGCGTGGTGATGCGGGTCTCCACGGCCTTGAGGTCGGTGAACCAGCCCTCCTTCTTGGCGAGGGTGAGCTCCCACCGGCGGATGGGGTAGGCCTCCATGACGAGGTCCATGGCGACGGCCCCGAGGGGATGCCGGATCACCTCCTGGGACTCGAAGGCCACGAAGCTGCCGCGGACCACCCGGTTGAGGACGGCCCCGGTCAGCAGGCCCGTGGAGAGCTCGCTCCCCGAGTCGGAATCCACGGTGACGATCTCGTCCTGGTCCAGCTTCACCAGTTCGCCGTCGGGGCGCAGGTTCCAGCCCTTCAGCTTCTTGACCCGGCTGGCCTTGCCTCCCAGGCCATGGATGGCGTGGACGCCGGCCTCGGTGCCCTTCTCCGTCAGCACCTGCACCAGGCGCTGGTGGCGCTTGCGGATCTCGCCCACGCCGGCGTAGGCGATCTCCGTGCGTTCCAGCAGCACCCAGGCTTCCGCCCCGGCGGGCGGCGTCTCCTTCGCGGCCTCCTGGGCGGCGGCGCGGGCCCAGTCCGGCAGCCTGCCGAAGTCCTGGGCGCCGAGGACGGCGCCAGTGGCGAGCAGGAGGAGGAGCGCGGGGCGCATCACTGCTTCTCCAGGATGAGGATGCGGTCGCCGGCCTCCCGGACCCACCCCAGGAACTCCTTGAAGGTGGGATAGCTCGTCGGCCGGGCCATGGCCACTTCCACGTCCACCCGCATCACGACGGTGACGGTCTGGACGCCGCCTTCGTCCTTCGTCGCCGCGGTCCAGGCCACCCGGCCGAAACCGTTGCGCTGCTGGAAGGGCTGGACCGGCGCGAGGGCGTAGCCCTTGGGGATCTTGAAGGTGCACTTGGCCAGCTGGACGCGGGGATAGGGCAGGACGATGTTTTCCGTCCGCTCCGGCGGGAACTCGCTGGGGATGGCGATGGCGCTGCCCACGCCGGGGAAGGGCAGGACTTCGCGGCGGCGGCCCGCCGGCCGCTCGATGCGCCCTTCCACGCGCCAGCCGAAGTCCTCCTTCGCGCTGGTGACGTTGAAGACCTCAGCCTTGGTGACGGCGTAGGCCCGGGAGATGCCCTCCATGCGCTCCTTCAGCTTGCGCTGCTGCTCCGAGGCCTCCAGGGCCAGGAACTGACGGCGCTCGCTGAATTCGGGGAAGCCCGCGAACTCGGCCTTCAGGGTGAACAGGTCCTCGTCCTCCTGCAGGTCCAGGGTGGTGGTGTAGCGGCGCTGGTTGAAGAGGGCGGGCTGGATGGGCACGGTGATCTGCCGGGCCTTCCAGGTCGCCGTATCGACCTCAAGGGCGGGCACGCCCTGGTAGTCGGGGATCACCAGTCCCGGGGTGGCGAAGCGGAGGCTGGGATCCAGGACCAGTTGCGCCTTCCCCTCCTCGGGGATGCCGATGAGGATGTCGCCGAACTGCTGGAAGTCCTTCGCCTGGTAGTTGAAGATGCGCGCGTCCCGGTCCACCACCAGCAGCAGCCTGGGCTTGACGCCAAGATCCTTCAGCAGGTGGTAGTAGAGCACCAGCATGCCGAAGCCGCTGGTCCCCTTCCGCTTCACCGCGCCCCGCAGGTCGTGGGTCTCGATCTTCTCCTCCAGGGCGTCCTTGCCCATGGCGGTGCGCTCGGCGAAGGAGAGGGCCCCGTAGTTCGTCACCCGCTGATCCAGCCGCGTCAGCAGTTCCGAGGCCTGGGCCTGGGGCGTCAGGGGCAGGCCCTGGCCGATGTCCGCCAGGAAGGCCTTGTAGTCGCCGCCCTTGGTGACGTTCTCTTCGAAGAAGAGCTTCAGGCCCTGCTCGGCGTAGGCGTCCCAGTACTGCACGTGCCCGAGGCTCGCGGCATAGCGCAGGGAGTCCGGCGTCTGGTAAAGGGACATGGCCGGCGCCTTCCGGGCCGGGGTGAGGCAGTAGGGGACCTCCTCCTCCGCCGGCAGGTTGGTCCAGGTGAAGGTCTTGAAGCCGGACTTCTCGCCGGCCACGGCCTCCTGGCCCGGGTACTGCTCCAGGTTCCAGGACAGGGGGAACTGGTAGGGCAGCTCCACCATCAGCTTGCGGGTCGGATAGGTGTTGATGAGCCGCCACCGCGCGCCGGGACGGAAGCTGCGGAACCCCTCGTCCACGAAGTTCTGCCGCACCGTCCACTTCAGGTCCACCACGCAGTCCGCGGTCACCCCGGGGGCCACCACCTTCACCCGCTCTTCCTTCGCGTCGCCCAGGGAGACGGCGGTCTTCTTCTGGAAGTCCTTGGCGGAGGCGTAGGGCAGGACCTTGCCGTCGGGGTAGACCGTGCGTCCGCTGAAGTTCTCCACATTGCTGGGGAAGGCCCCGAACTCGGCGCCGGCCTTGCCCGCCTCGCTGAGGATGCGAACCCGGTAGGTGTAGGTGACGCCGTAGCGCTCGATGCGGATGCGCTCCTCCAGCACCACCGCGCCCTTGATGCCCTTGGCGGGATCCTCCTTCATGGCCCAGACGTCCGCGGGCAGGGGCGGCCAGTCCTCGCCGCGGGCGGCGGCGGGAAGGACTGCGGCGGCCATGAGCGCGGCGGTGCGGATCGTTTTCATCGGGAACTCCAGGAACAGGGCTGGTCTTCCCTCAGCCTCGCCCGCTCCGGGGAGGCGCCAGGGTCCAGCGGTCCGCCGGGAAAAGCGTAGCGCCGGGCGGGGGTGAGGCCGGTCACTTGGACCGTCGGGAGTCGGGCGTGAAGGATGTGGTCCCGGCAGGCGCGCCGGGACGCGCTATTGCCACTGGGAGAAATCCGCCACCCGGAGGAACAGGGTGCGCAGTCGGTGCAGGAGGCTCAGCCGGGCGGACCGCAGGGCCGCGTCCTCGCACTTCACCATGACGGCGGTGAAGAAGGCTTCCAGCGGCGCCGCCAGTTCGGCGAGAGCCCCCAGGAGCTGGCGCATGTCCGTCGTACCCTCCAGGGCGGCGAGTCGGGCGGCCAGGGCCTTTTCCTCGTCCTGCTGGAGCAGGTCCGGGTTGAAGGCTTCGGAGGGGGCTTCGTCCTTGAGGATGTTGGCGATGCGCTTGACGCTCTGGGCCAGGCTGGCGAAGCGGGCATCCTCGGCAAAGCCCGACAGGGCCTCGCACCGGGCCTTGAGGTCCACCAAGTCGGACCAGCCCGTGGCGAGGGCCGCCCGGCGCACGGGGCCGGCGTAGCCGGCCTGCTCCAGCTGGTAGGCGACCCGGTCGCGGAAGAAGGCTTCCAGCGCCTGCATCGTTTCCGCATCCGGCTTCGTCGCCTTGGTTCCCACCACCATCTGGGCCTGCCGGCAGAGGCCGAGGAGGTCCCCGCCCCAGCCCCGTTCCCACAGGATGCGCACCACGCCCATGCCCGCCCGGCGCAGGGCCAGGGGGTCCTTGGAGCCGCTGGGGATGATGCCCACGGCGAAGCAGCCCACCACCGTGTCCAGCTTGTCCACCAGGGAGAGCAGGCAGCCTTCGGCGGTGGAAGGCAGGCCGTCCTCGGCGCCCGCCGGGCGGTAGTGCTCCTTCACGGCCTTCCACACGGCCTCGGGCTCGCCTTCGCGGCGCAGGTACTCGCCGCCCATGACGCCCTGCAGCTCCGGGAACTCGCCCACCATCAGGGTGCGCAGGTCGCACTTGGCGAGACGCGCGGCCTCCCGGGCGTGGCCGGGGGAAAGGCCGAAGAGGGGCGCCAGCTCGGAGGCCAGCTCCACCATGCGCTCGCCCTTCTGGAAGTAGGAGCCGAGCTCCCGCTGGAAGGTCAGGGCCTGCAGCTTCTCCAGCCGCGCCTCGAGCCGGGTCTTGCAGTCCTCGGCGAAGAAGAAGCGCGCGTCATAGAGCCGCGCCTTCAGCACCCACTCGTTGCCTCCGGCCACGAGCTTCTCGGCTTCGCTGCCTGGCTCGATGGGCCGGTTCGCCGCCGAGAGGAAGAAGGGGAGCAGTCCGCCCTGGGCGTCCTCGACGCAGAAGGATTTCTGGTGCTCCTTCAGGGAGGTGATGAGGACCTCCTTCGGCAGTTCGAGGAACTCCTTCGGGAAGGCCCCCCGGACGATGGTGGGGAATTCGACGATCTCGGCGAGGGTGTCGAGGAGCTCCTCGTCCATCACCACCGTGCCGCCGATTTCAGAAGCCAGGGCGTGGAGCTGGACCTCCATGCGGGCGCGGCGTTCAAGGAAATGGACCACGACACCAGCCGCTTCCATGGACGCCTCGTACGCTTCCGGTGACGCCACAGCCACCGGCGCGGGATTCGCGCGGTGGTGGAGGCGATGACCCCAAGTCGTGCCAGTGGTCCTTACACCGTCCACGCTGAACTCCACGACATCCGATCCGAGAAGGCAGAGCACGTTGCGGATAGGCCGCACGAATTCGAAATCGGACTTGCCCCAGCGCATGGCCTTGGGCACGTGCAGGGACGCGACGAGTCCCGGCAAAGTTTCTGCCAGGAGTTCCTTGGTGGGGCGGCCCCGCTTCGTTATGGTCACTACCGCGCAGGGCTCCTTCTTGCCCGCGGGCTGCTCGAAGCGCACGGCGGCGAAGTCCACGCCCCACTTTTCGGCGAACTTCAGGCCCGTCTGGGTGGGCTTGCCATCGGCGTCCAAACACATTTTCTGGGGTGGGCCGACCTGGGTCTCGGTCTGGTCGGGCTGCTGCACCAGGTAATTCAATCCCCACCAAGCCAGCTTCCTCGGTGAATAGAGATGGGCGCTATGGGTTGTGCACGGAGCTTCGGGGTTCTTCTCGTCGTGAGGGATGGCGATGCCCACCTGGCTCCTGCAGCCATGGCGAACAGCTTTGTACCGAATTCGTCGGTGAGTTGCTTGAGAAAGCGCGCCGGGATTTCTTCGCAGTGAAGCTCGAGGATAAAACTTTGGGTCTCGCTCATTTCGCCACCTCCGCGCTGGCGGCGGCATCCGTGGGCGCGCCCTCCTCGTGCTCGAGATACGCCTTGGCGCAGCCACAGGCCAGATCCCGGACGCGCTTGATGACGCCGGGGCGCTCGGTGGTGCTCACGGCGCCTCTCGCGTCCAGCACGTTGAAGGTATGGCTCATCTTGAGGGCCTGCTCGTAGGCGCTGAGGAAGTGGCCGTGGGTCTTGAGGAGCCTCCAGCCCTCCTTCTCGAAGTCCTCGAAGAGGCGGCGGTGCAGGTCGAGGTCCGCGTGCTCGAAGCTGTAGGCGCTGAGTTCGAATTCCTCCCGCTGGCGCATCTGGCCGTAGGTGACGGGGAAGACGCCCTCGTCGGTCTTCACCTCGCCGTAGGTGAGGTCGAAGATGTTGTCGTAGCCGCCCAGGAACATGCAGATGCGCTCGATGCCGTAGGTCAGCTCGGCGCTCACGGGCCGGCAGTCCAGGCCGCCCACCTGCTGGAAGTAGGTGAACTGGCTGATCTCCATCCCGTCCAGCACCACCTGCCAGCCCACGCCCCAGGCGCCCAGCGTCGGCGATTCCCAGTTGTCCTCCTCGAAGCGCAGGTCGTGCTTGGAGAGGTCGATGCCGAGCGCCTCCAGGCTCTCGATGTAGAGGTCCTGCACCCTGGCGGGCGAGGGCTTGAGGATCACCTGGAACTGGAGGTGCTTGTAGACCCGGAAGGGGTTCTCGCCGTAGCGGCCGTCGGCGGGACGGCGGCTGGGCTCCACGTAGGCCACGTTCCAGGGCTTCTTCCCCAGGGCGCCGAAAAAGGTCAGCGGGTTCATGGTGCCCGCGCCCTTCTCCAGGTCGTAGGGCTGGCCCACGAGACAGCCGCGGTCGGCCCAGAAACGCTGGAGGCGGAGAATCAGTTCTTGGATGTGCATGGGAATCCGCGAAAAACCTTGATTTTAGCGGGTTTCGGCCATTTCCGGAATCGTAGAGTGGAGGCATGCCCGCGGCCCTCCTCGTCTCCCTCGCCCTGATCACCGCGCCCACCGCCCGCCCCGTGCCGGCGGACCCGGCGGCGAAGCTGCGATCCCTGCTGGGCGTGCCCTACATGGACGACGGCGTGACCGACGCCCGGGGCCGCATGGTCACCTTCCGTCATCCCGGCGAGGTGCGGCCCGCCCCCGGTCTCAACTGCTCCGGTTTCGTGGCGGAGGCGGCCCGGCGCCTGCTGGGCTTCCGCGGCTCCCCGGGGGACGCCGCCCGGGACCGGCGCGGGGACAGCGGCCCGGGGGCGCCGGACGGCGAAGACTGGGACTTCGGCTACGACCTGGTGCTGAACCTGAGCGAAGGACATGCAGGCCGCTGGCTCACCGCCGAGGGCCCGATGGGCACGGACACCCCCGCGCGGAGCCTGAAGGGCTGGCCCGCCCGGGACCGGCAAGCCTGGCGGCGGGGCCTGGCGGACCTGGATCTTGCCCACCCCGGGCTCGTGGCCTTCTCCCGCACCGAAGTCGACGGCCGGCTGCGCTTCCATCACGTGGCGGTGGTGACGAAGGATGCCGCTGGCCACGCCTGGCTGTGGCACACCCTGCCCCATGGCAGCGTCCACCGTCTCGACCTGGACTCGGAGGCCGGCTTCGCCCGGCTCTGCACCATGTTCGGGCCCGCCGTGCGGGTGGTGGTGCGGGTGGCGGAGCCCGTCTGAACTGGCACCACACTGGCTACTTCATCCCGCCGACTCCCACTGGTCACGGAGCTGACAGGTGTGTTGAGTTTCCAGCTAAAGTGAATGAAGTCTTTCGCAAGTTGAAGCCTCCCCCCTCGGACCCCTGCAGGAGATCCCCGTGTTCAATCCTGTGCTCCAGACCCTGCCCGCCCCTGGCCCCCTGCCCAGCCTCCAATCCCGCGCCGGACGGATCCTGTCCGTCGCCGTGGCGACCCTCTTGCTCGGCGCCTGCACCGCCCCGGGCATGAAGCTGGACCTGAGCGCGGGGAGCAAGCCCACCCGCGAGCGCATCGACGGCGTCAACGTCACCTTGCGGCCCCTCAACGCCCAGACCATCCAGGCCCTCGGCCCCCGTCCCTTCCGCACGGAGGAGCTGGAGCCCCTCCTCGCCGAAAAGCCCGCCCCCTACCTCATCGGCCCCCAGGACGTCCTCCTGGTCACCGTCTGGGAGCACCCGGAGATCACCCAGCCCCTGGGCCAGTTCCGCTCCGACGCCGCCACGGGCCAGGTGGTGGACGAGGACGGCAACATCTTCTTCCCCTACGTCGGCATGCTGCCGGTGAAGGGGTTCACCACCTCCCAGGTGCGGATGAAGCTCTACACCCAGCTCTCCCGGGTCCTGAAGAATCCCCAGATCGACGTAAAGATCACCGCCTTCCGCTCCCAGAAGGTCTTCATCGGCGGCGAGGTCAAACTGCCCGGGATCCAGAACGTCACGGACGTGCCCTTCACCCTTTCCGAAGCCATCAGCCGCGTCGGGGGATTCCAGCCCAACGCCGACGACAGCCGCCTCCTGCTGACCCGCGGGGACCGCACCTGGACCCTCAACTACCACGACATGATGGCGAGGAGCGGCCGCTATGCCCAGCTCCTCCTGAAGGACGGAGACACCCTGAGGGTGCCCAGCCGGGAGGACGAGGCGGTCTACCTCATGGGCGAGCTGAAGGCCCCCCGGGCCATTCCCCTCTACCATGGCCGCGTGTCCCTGGCCCGCGCCCTGAGCGAAGCCGGGGGCATGGACTCCCTCACCGCCCACGCCAGCTCGGTCTACATTCTGCGAAGCGGCGGAGTCGAGAACGCCGTGGATGTGTACCACCTGGACGCCCGCCACCCCACGTCCCTCGTCATG
The DNA here is from genome assembly GCA_016710635.1 of Holophagaceae bacterium. Classification (GTDB taxonomy): domain Bacteria; phylum Acidobacteriota; class Holophagae; order Holophagales; family Holophagaceae; genus JADJVL01. The sequence goes on from JADJVL010000003.1 coordinate 43,169, forward strand.
GCGGAACGCTTCGACCTCCAGCCCCGGGACATCGTCTACGTGGACGGCGGCACCCTGGTGCGCTGGAACCGCGTCCTCACCCTGCTCCTGCCCACCTTCTCCGCGGTGTCCCAGACCGGCGCCGACGTGAAGTACCTCTCCAAGTGAAGGTGAGCGCCGTGTCCGGGCCCCGCTCCACCCCGGTTCCCTGATGGCCCAGCCCACGGCCCACTTCCACCGCATCCTGGTGCTCTGCGAAGGCAACTACTGCCGCAGCCCCATGGCCGAATGCCTGCTCCGGGAATCCCTGGGACCCAGCGTGGCCGTGGAATCCGCGGGCCTGGGCGCCCTGCACGGGGCCTCCGCGGCGCCGGAGGCCCTGGAGCTCATGGCGGAGCGCGGGCACGACATCTCCGCCCACCGGGCCCGCCAGTTCACCCCCCAGCTGGCCCTCGCGTCGGACCTCATCCTGGTCATGGATCGCCGCCAGAAGGCCCGCTGCGAAGCTCTCGTCCCTTCCGCCCGGGGCCGGGTCTTCCTGCTGGGCCATTGGCTCACCGAGGACCGGCAGGAGATCGCCGATCCCTACCGCCGGGGCCCGGCAGCCTTCCGCGCCGCCCTCGCGCACATCGACCATTCCGTGACGGCGTGGCTGCCCAAACTCTTCCGCGCCCAGAGACCTGCATGAACATGAACAAGTCCAACCCACCGGAAGACATCACCGCGGGGGACCTGCCCCCCCACACCAAACCCGGCCCCGGCCGGCCCCAGGGCGGGGACCCGCTCCCGGCGGCCTTCCAGCGCAAGGGCGCCGGCGAGGGCCTCCCGGAAGCCACCGAGATGTCCCTCAACGAGTGGCTCACCAACCTCTGGGGCGGACGCTACATCATCCTCGCGTGCCTCGTCCTCTCCATGGCCTACAGCGCCTTCTACCTCTGGACCTACACCCCCATCTACCGGGTGGACGCCATGCTCCAGATCGAGGCCAACAAGCGCTCCATGACGGACAAGGCCCTCGCCGACATCGACAGCATGTTCGCCAGCGGCGCCGAGGCCCAGACCGAGCTGGAGATCATCCGCAGCAACCTGGTGGTGGGCCGGGCCGTGGAGACCCTGGGCCTGGACATCCAGACGCCCCCGGTGCTGAAACGGTACATCGGCGAGGCCCTGGCCCGCCGCAGGGGCGCCCTGCCCCGGGCCGAGATCGAATCCTTCATCCTGCCCGAGGAGCTGCGGGGCCGGGCCTTCCGGCTGGTCACGCTTCAGGGAGGGACCTATCGCTGGGAGACCCTGGACGGCAAGCTCCTGGCCACCGGCAAGCCCGGAGCAATGCTCACCGCCAGCGTCGGGGAGGACACCCTTCGGCTGCAGGTGCGGAAGTTCGTGGCGGCGGAACCCGGCCAGCAGTTCCTCCTGGTGCGCCAGCCCCTTCTCGCCGCCATCGGCGCCGTGCGGGGCAACCTCATCGTGGCGGAGCGGGGCAAGTACACGGGGATCCTGGGCCTCAGTTATATGGGCCCCGACCCCAAGCTGGCGGCCCAGACCCTCAACGAGATCCTCAACCAGTACGTGAAGCAGAACCTGGAACGGAAATCCGAGGAGGTCTCCAAGACCCTGGCCTTCCTGAACCAGCAGCTGCCCACCCTGAAGGCCAAGCTGGAGCAGTCCGAGGACGCCCTCAACAAGTTCAGGGTGAAGTCCGGCTCCATCGACCTCTCGGCGGAGGCCCAGGCCCTCCTCAAGCAGAGCGTGGACCTGGGCGGCGCCATGCTGCAGATGAAGCAGAAGAAGGACGACCTGTTGAGGACCTACAAGGAGAACAGCGACGTGGTGGCCACCCTGAACGAGCAGTACAACAAGCTCGCCAAGGAAGTCGCCCAGGTGGATGCCAAGGTGCGGACCCTGCCCCGCACCCAGCAGGAAGTGGTGGCCCTCAGCCGGGACGTGCAGCTCGATACGACCCTGTACACGGCCCTCCTCTCGAACATCCAGCAGCTGCAGGTGGTGAGTGCCGGCCAGGTGGGCAACGCCCGCATCATCGACTTCGCCACCCCCGCCCTGGGCCCCGTGAAGCCCAACCGCCGCGCCACCCAGTCCCTCTTCCTGGCCCTGGGCCTCGGTGCCGGTGTCGGCCTCGTCATGCTGCGCATGCTCCTTCACCGTGGCATCAAGGACCCCCACCTCATCGAGCAGAAGCTGGGCCTCCCGGTCTACGTCACCATCCCCCACAGTGAGGCCCAGGAAGCCCAGGCGCGGTCCATCAAGCACGGTCTCCAGGGCACCCACCTGCTGGCCTACAGCAACCCCGACGATATCGCCATCGAGAGCCTCCGCAGCCTGCGCACCACCCTCCACTTCACCCTCGCGGACGCGGCCAACCGCCTCATCGTCATCGCCGGCCCCTCGCCGGGCATCGGGAAATCCTTCGTGAGCAGCAACTTCGCCGCCGTGCTGGCCCAGGGCGGCGGGCGGGTGCTGCTGGTGGACGGCGACATGCGCAAGGGCAGCTTGCACCACTACTTCGGCGTCAAGTCGCGGAAGAACGGGCTCTCTGAAGTGCTCGCGGGCCAGGTGGCCTGGGAGCAGGTAGTCCACAAGACCGCCATTCCCGGTCTCGAGGTGATCTTCTCCGGGGTCATCCCCCCCAACCCCTCCGAGCTCCTCATGAAGGACCGCTTCTCCACCTTCATCGCAGAAGTCTCTGAGGCCTACAACTACATCATCTTCGACGCGCCCCCGATGATGGCCGTCACCGACGCCCTCATCATCGGCGCCAAGGCGGGCACCTTCCTGCTCATGGCCAAGTTCGGCCAGCACCCCCTGGACGAGATCCGCACCTGCCAGTCCCGCTGCGAGGACATCGGCATCCACATCAACGGCTGCATCTTCAACGACCTGACCCTCAGCGAACTGAGCGACCGCTACTACCGCTACGGGTATCACTACTCGTACAAGTAGGCGGCACGGGGATGGGCACTTCGACCCACCCTGCCGCGCTATCGCTTGGCTGCACCCCGGAAAGACCCAATTCGCACAAAACGCGAATTGCGCCTTTCCGAGGTGCCTGTTCCAAGGTCAACGGCGTTGATTCCGGCCCGGCCATGCAGGGTTCGGCATCCAGCCTCCTCCAGCAGGAATCCTTCGAGCGGTCTCACATCAAGGTCCGAAGCCTGGTGTTAAAACCGGCACCCTTTCCAAGCATGGATTGCGCCCTTTGCAATCCGTGCTTGGGAAGGGTGCTCGCAAGCGATAGCGCGCGAGGAACATGAACCCTGCTCCGTCCAGGCCTCAAGGACGGATGCTCCACCGCCGGATGCTCGCCGCATGCCGCACAGGGACACGCCTCCCGTCCCGCCTCAGCCTGGGTCCGAACCCCTCACACCCGGTCCAACGCGGTCTGGCCGACGGGCTTGGGCTGCACTCCCGGCTCGCGCTCCTTGGGCCGGGGCTCGCGGAGCCCTCGCTGGAACTGATCCAGCGCCACGGCGAAGAGCAGGAGCAGGCCGCCCATGCCGATGAGCTGGGCCCGGGGCCAGGGCATCTCGTGGAGCATGGGACCCATGGCGAGGAGCAGCAGCAGGGGGGTGGCGAAGGTCCGGCCCCGGGGGAGGGGGGCGAGGCGGGCGAGCATCCAGTCGTGAAGGTGGTTGTGGTCGGCCACCGCCAGGGGATAGCGGCGGATCAGGCGGATGGCGACCACGAGGGTGATGTCCACCATGGGATAGGCGAAGAACCAGAGGGCGAGGTTCGGATGACCGGGCAGGGCCCGCTTCAGGGCGAGGACCGCCAGGAGCGTCCCCAGCAGGAAGGCCCCCGTGTCCCCGATGAAATGCCGGGCCCGGGGGTAGTTCAGCACCAGGGCCGCCAGCACCGCGCCGAAGAGGAGCGAGCCCGCCGTGCCCCCGCCGAAGACCAGCATGCTGAGGAGCAGGGCGCTGAGGCCCAGGGCCAGGCCGTCCAGCCCGTCGATGAGGTTGAAGGCCTGGGGGATTCCCCAGAACCAGAGGACCGCCAGGGGCATCGTGACTCCCACCCGGTTCGGCAGTTCCAGGTAGGCCACACGCACCAGGTCGCCGTGGCCCGCCAGACCCTGCGCCGCGCTCCAGCCGAGGACCACGGCCACCAGCAGGCCCACCAGGGCCTTGTACCGGGCCCGGAGGCCCAGGCGGTCGTCCAGGGCCCCCATCAGGGCCATGGCGTGCACCGCCGTCCATTCCAGCGGCGTCAGGGGCAGGGGCAGCAGGCCGCTGACCTGCCCCGCCGCCAGGGCCGCCCACAGGGCCAGGCCTCCCGTCAGGGGCGTGGGGAAGGGGTGCTGCTTGCGCTCGTCCGGGGCGTCCATCCAGCCCCGGGGGGCCAGCCAGCGGATCGCCGCACCGGAGAAGGCCAGGCACAGGATCCCGCCCAGGACCAGTTCGGTGACGTATGGCAAAGGCAAGCAGGGCCCCAAGATGAGTGTTCAGTTCCTGACACGAAGTATAGGGCCCAGCAAGGTCCAGGCCGCCGGCCGGGCCTGGACACGGGCCCTGGCGAGGCCTCTCTACCGGGGCGCCCCGGGGGCGGCGCGGAAGAACTGGGGCACCTTTGAAAGGAGCTTGCGGGGGATGAACCAGGGCGGGATCTTCAGCCCCAGCTTCCGGCAGGCCCGGACGCATTCGAGGTTCGCCCGCAGGATGGCCCCCAGGCTGCGGTTGGAGGCCCCGCCCAGGCGCATGCGCACGAGGGTCCGGGGCAGGTGCCGGGTGCGGATGCCCTCCTTCGCCAGGAGGCGCGCCAGGAGCTCGAAATCCGCGGCGAGGCGGAAGGCCAGATCGAAGGCGCCGTGGCGGGCGTAGACCTCCCGCCGGGCGAAGAAGGCCGGGTGGGGCGGCATCCAGCCCCGCTCGAAGAGCCCGGCCTCGTAGGGCCGCGAGGTCCAGGTGCGCACCACCCGGCGGGTGTCGTCCCGGCGCACGTAGACTAGGTCCCCGTAGACCGCGTCCACCGCCGCGTTCTCGAAGGCCTCCGCCACCGCCGCCAGGGCCCCCCCGTCGTAGTAGAGGTCGTCGGAGTTGAGGGTGCCGACCACGTCCCCGGTGGCCGCGGCGAGGCCCCGGTTCATGCCGTGGTAGATGCCCCCGTCCGCCTCGCTCACCAGCAGCGCCAGCCGGTCCTTGTAGCCCTCCAGGACCGCCAGCGTGCCATCCGTCGAGCCGCCATCGATGACGATGAGTTCCAGCTCCCCGTCGAAGGCCTGCTCCAGGATCGAATCCAGGGCTTCGCCCACCTGGGGGTTGTTGAGCACGACGGTGACGATGGAGAACTTCACGCTTGGGACCTCGGCGGCGATTCCGCTCCATGTTCCCGGAGGCCCGCCGCCAGGCCTACCTATTTCCCCGAGGGCCCGGGGTGGCGGATTTCCCCCGGGTCCGGCACGGCGGGCCCGGCCGCTATGCTGGGACCAGCATGCAGCCGGCCTCCCACGAAGCGCTCCGCCATCCCGCGTCCTGCGCGGCCTGCCCAGGCGCGGCCGGCGCCGGCGTGGAAACCCCCTGACATGTGCGGCCTCAATGGCAGCTTCGCCTACCACGCCGCCGCCGGCCCGGTGGATGTGGAAGAGCTCCTGCGGGTCCGGGAGGCCATGGCCCGGCGGGGTCCTGACGGCGCGGGCCTGTGGCTGGCGCCGGACGGCCGGACCGGCCTGGCCCACCGCCGCCTCGCCATCCTGGACCTGGGCGAGGGGGGCGCCCAGCCCATGGCCAGCGCGGACGGGCGCCTCGTCCTGGTCTTCAACGGCGAGATCTACAACTTCCGGGAGCTGCGCCGGGACCTGGAGGCCAAGGGCCACCGCTTCCGCACCGAAAGCGACACGGAGGTGGTGCTGGCCCTCTACCGGGAGCGGGGCGCGGCCTGCGTCGAGGCCCTGCGGGGCATGTACGCCTTCGCCCTCTGGGACGGGGACCGGGGCGGCCTCTTCCTCGCCCGGGACCCCTTCGGCATCAAGCCCCTCTACGTCGCCGACGACGGCAGGACCCTGCGCTTCGCCTCCCAGGTGAAGGCCCTCCTCGCCGGGGGTTCCGTGGACACCACCCCGGATCCCGCGGGCCACGCGGGCTTCTTCCTCTGGGGCGCCGTCCCCGACCCCCACACGCTCTACCGGGGCATCCGCGCCCTGCCGGCGGGCACCACCCAGTGGATCGACGCCGGGGGTGCCCTTCCCCCCCGGGCCTTCTTCGACCTGACGGAGGAATTCCGCCGGGCGGAAGGCGAGGCTCCGGACCTGCGGCCCGGCGAGGCCCACGAACGCCTCCACGACGCCCTGCGGGATTCGGTGAAGCACCACCTCGTCGCCGACGTGCCCGTGGCCCTCTTCCTCTCCGCGGGCCGCGACTCCTCCACCCTCGCGGCTCTGGTCCAGGAGGGCCGCGCCGCCAAACTCCACACCCTCACCCTGGGCTTCCGGGAATTCCAGGGCACGCCCGAGGACGAGACAGTGCTGGCGGAGCGGGTGGCCGCCGCCTACGGCACGCGCCACGAGACCCGCTGGATCGGCAAGCAGGACTTCCTCGAGCACCTGGAGGCCGCGCTGGCGGCCATGGACCAGCCCAGCATCGATGGCATCAACACCTACTTCGTGAGCAAGGCGGCCAAGGAGGCCGGCATCAAGGTGGCGCTGTCGGGGGTGGGGGCCGACGAGCTCTTCGGCGGCTACCCCAGCTTCCGCCAGGTGCCCGGTCTCGCCCGGGCGCTGGCCCCCACGCGCCTCCTGCCCGCCCTGGGCCGCGGCCTCCGGAAGGCCATCGTGCCCTTCCACCGGGAGGGCGCCTCCCCCAAGCTGCCGGGCCTGCTGGAATACGGCGGTTCCGTGGCCGGCGCCTACCTGCTGCGCCGCGCCCTCTTCATGCCCTGGGAGCTCGCGGGACTCGTGGGCGAGGAGATGGCGAAGGAAGGCCTCGCCGCCCTGCAGACCCTCGACCGGCTGGAGGCCACGATCCAGGGCCTGAGGCGGGACCGCACCCGCGTCTCCGCACTGGAGCAGGCCTGGTACATGCGCAACCAGCTGCTTCGTGACGCGGACTGGGCGGGCATGGCCCATGGCGTGGAGATCCGCACGCCCTTCGTGGACGTCGCCCTCTTCCGCGCCCTGGCGCCCCTCCTCGCCGGCCCGCGCCCCCCCGGCAAGGGGGACCTGGCCGCCGCGGCCGTGCCCGCTCTGCCGGACGAGGTGCTGCGCCGGCCGAAGACCGGGTTCACCACGCCGGTGCGGGAGTGGGTGGCGGACACGCAGGCTCCGGGCCCCACCCACCGCGGCCTCCGGGGCTGGGCCCGGCGAGTGGCTGGCCAGGGCCCGGGCCGGCTGCCCCATCCCGGTGGCACGCCCCGCCGGCGCGTCCTCATGCTCCTCAGCGACGGCTTCGGCGGCCGGGGCGGCATCGCCCAGTACAACCAGGATCTGCTGAGCGCCCTCTGCACGCACAGAGACTGCCTGGAAGTGGTCGCCGTGCCCCGCCTGATGCCGGACCCGCCGGGCCCCCTGCCCGCCCGTCTCCGTTGGGTCACCACCGGGCTCGGGAACAAGGCCGCCTTCTTCGCCGCCGTGCTGCGGGAGGCGTGGTCCGGCCCCGGCTTCGACCTCGTGATCTGCGGCCACATCAACCTGCTCCCCCTTGCCCGGCTCCTGCAGCCCTGGGTGCGCGCCCCCCTGGCCCTGGTCCTCCACGGCATCGACGCGTGGCGGCCCCTGCGGCGCCTGGACGCCCGGGCCTCGGCGGCGCATCCGGAAGCCTTCATCCCGGTGAGTGAAGTGACGGCCCGGCGCTTCGCGGCCTGGTCCGGGGCCGATGCCGCCAGCTTCCACCGGCTTCAGAACGCGGTGCACCTGGAGCGCTACGGCACGGGCGAGCCGCCGGCTTACCTGATCGAGCGCTACGGGCTGGCGGGCCGGAAGGTCCTGCTGACCCTGGGCCGCATGGCCGCCGACGAGCAGTACAAGGGCTTCGACGAGGTGCTCGAAAGCCTGCCGGAACTGTCGCAGGAATTCCCCGGCCTGGCCTATCTCGCCGTCGGGGAGGGCAGCGACCGGGCGCGCCTCATGGCCAAGGCCCGGGCCCTGGGCCTCGAGGACCGGGTGATCTTTACCGGCCACATTCCCGAAACCGAGAAGGCCGACCACTACCGCCTGGCGGACGCCTACGTCATGCCCAGCCGCGGGGAGGGCTTCGGGCGGGTCTTCCTCGAAGCCCTGGCCTGCGGCGTGCCGGTGGTGGCCAGCCGGGTGGACGGCGGCCGGGAGGCCGTGGGAGACGGGGCCCTCGGCCAGCTGGTGGATCCGGCGGATCCAGAGGATGTGCGCCGGGGCATCCGCGCCGCCCTCGCCACGGCCCGGGGCGTTCCCGCCGGCCTCGCCCATTTCGCCTATCCCGCCTTCGAAGCCCGCTGCCATGCCCTGGTGGACGCGCTCCTGGCGGAAAGCCGCTGAACCATGCCCACCGGTCCCCGCTCCCTCCATGTCATCAGCTCCCTGCGGCTGTCCAGCGGCGGCCCCACGGTGAGCGTGACCCGCCTCTGCGAAGCCCTCAACGCCCTGGGCGCCCCCGCGGAGATCGCCACCGTCGCCGCGCCGGGGGACGAGGCCCCGCCCCGGCCGGGAACGCCCATCCACGCCTTCCCCCTCAGCGGCCCCCGGTCCCTCCGGCGCAGTCCGGGGCTGGACCGCTTCCTCGCCGCGGAGGCGGGCCGCTTCGACCTCATTCACGTCCACGGCCTCTGGCAGTGGCCTGGGGTCTCGGCGCGGCGGGCGGCGCTGGCCCAGGCGCGCCCTCTGGTCATCAGCCCCCGGGGGATGCTGGAGCCCTGGGCCCTGGCCCAGCGCGCGGCCCTGAAGCGCCTCGCCCTGCGGACGTGGGAGGGACGGAACCTGGCGGCTGCCCGGGTCCTCCATGCCACCTCGGAGCGGGAGGCCGCCCAGTTCCGGGCCCTCGGACTGCACACCGAGACCTGCGTGATCCCCAACGGGGTGGAACTCCCGGACCGGGAACCGGACCCGGTCACCGAAGCCGGCCGCAGCGTCCTGTTCTTATCCCGATACCACCCAAAGAAGGGCGGGGATCGCCTCATCCAGGCCTGGGCCGGTCTCTGGGCCGACTTCCCCGAATGGCGCCTGGAGCTCGTCGGCCCCGACGCCGAGGGCACCCGCGCCACCTGGGAGGCGCTGGCCACGGGGCTGGGCATCCCGGCGGCGGCCATCCGCTTCAGCGGGGCCATCGCCGGCGGGGCGAAGGACCGCCTCCTCGCCTCCGCCGGCCTGCTGGCCCTGCCCAGCCACAGCGAGAATTTCGGGAACGTGGTGCTGGAGGCTCTCGCCCAGGGCGTCCCCGTGCTCGCGTCCCGGGGCACGCCCTGGGAGGGGCTGGAAGCCCACCGCTGCGGCTGGTGGGTGGCCAACGAAGTGGACGTTCTCCGGGAAACCCTGCGAAGCGCGCTGGCCCTGCCGGACCTGGAGCGGCGGGCCATGGGCGCCCGGGGCCGGCGCTGGGCCGGGGAGTTCAGCTGGTCCGGCGTGGGCGCCGCGATGGTGGCGGCCTACGAGGGGCTCCTGGCCCGATGACCGGCCCGGGCCGGAAAGCACCCTAAGATCGAGAAAGCCCCAGACGACCCAGGATTTTTCAAGGAAGCCCGATGAGACGCCCCGACCACCAGAAGCGCATCCTCGTCACCGGCGGCGCCGGCTTCCTCGGCAGCCACCTCTGCGAGCGCCTGCTCGCGGAGGGCCACGAGGTCATCTGCGCCGACAACCTCTACACCGGGAACCGGGGCAACATCCGCCACCTGCTGGCGGACCACCGCTTCGAGTTCATCCGCCACGACATCACCTTCCCCCTCTTCGTGGAGGTGGACGAGATCTACAACCTGGCCTGCCCCGCCTCGCCCATCTACTACCAGCAGGATCCGGTGCAGACCACCAAGACCTCCGTCCACGGCGCCATCAACATGCTGGGCCTGGCGAAGCGCACGAAGGCCCGCATCCTTCAGGCCTCCACCAGCGAGGTCTACGGGGATCCGGAAGTGCATCCGCAGACGGAGGCCTACTGGGGCAACGTGAACCCCATCGGCATCCGGGCCTGCTACGACGAGGGCAAGCGCTGCGCCGAGACCCTCTTCTTCGACTACCACCGCCAGTACGGCCTGGAGATCAAGGTCGCCCGCATCTTCAACACCTACGGCCCCCGCATGCACCCCAACGACGGCCGGGTGGTCTCCAACTTCATCCTCCAGGCCCTGCGGAACGAGCCCATCACCCTCTACGGCGAAGGCCAGCAGACCCGCTCCTTCTGCTACGTGGACGACCTCATCGAGGCCCTCGTGCGCCTCATGGCCACCGGCCCCGACTTCCCCGGGCCCGTGAACCTGGGCAACCCGGTGGAGTTCACCATCCGGGAGCTGGCGGAACTCACCGTCCGCCTCACGGGTTCGAAGTCGGAGATCGTTTTCCGCCCCTTGCCCCAGGACGATCCGAAGCAGCGCAAGCCCGACGGCACCCTGGCGAAGGCGAAGCTGGACTGGGCGGCCACCACGCAGCTCGAGGAAGGGCTGGGGAAGACCATCGAATACTTCCGGCAGGAATTCCAGGGATGAGCCAGGCCCCGGAGCCCGCGGCCAAGGGCGTGCCGGTCTCCGTGATGGTCTTCACCCTGAATGAGGCCATCCACCTGCCCGCCTGCCTCGGCGCCCTGGGCTGGTGCGACGACATCATCGTCGTGGACTCCTTCAGCACCGACGCCAGCGAGTCCCTCTGCCGCGCGGCGGGCGCCCGCTGGTTCCAGCACGCCTTCACCGGCTTCGGGGACCAGCGGAACTGGGCCCTGGACCACACAGAACCGAAGCATGAGTGGATCCTCATCCTCGACGCCGACGAGCGGGTGACCCCGGACCTCGTCGAGGAGTTCCGGACCCGGCTCCCTGGCGCGGACACCGGCCTCGGCGCCTTCCGCGTCCGGCGGCGCTTCCATTTCTGGGGCCGCTGGCTGCGCCACGCCAGCCTCTACCCCACCTGGGTCGTGCGCCTGGTGCGCAGCGACCGCGTCCGCTACGTCAACCGGGGCCACGCGGAAACCCAGGAGGTGCAGGGACGGATCGGGGACCTCGACTACGACCTCATCGACGAGAACCTCAAGGGCGTCGATGAATGGTTCGAGCGCCAGAACCGCTACTCCGCGAAAGAAGCGGAATACGAGCTGGCCCAGCAGGCCGCGCCCTTCGACTGGGCGGGCCTCCTCTCCGCGGATGGGCTGCGCCGCCGGGCTTCCCTGAAACGGGCCGTGGCGCGGCTCCCCTTTCGGCCCGCCTGCTATTTCCTCTACAGCTACGTCCTGCGCGGGGGCTTCCTGGACGGCAGGGACGGATTCGTGTTCTGTATGATGAGAGCCATGTACCAGCGGATGGTGGTGGTGAAGAAATACGATTTGCGGCGCGGGAGGCCCCTTTGACGGCTCATTCGGTCCTGGTGGTGGGCGGCGCCGGCTACATCGGTTCCCACATGTGCCGGCGGCTCCTGGATGCGGGCCACCGGGTCACCGTCTTCGACAACCTCTCCCGGGGCCACGCCGACGCCGTCGAGGGCTGCGAACTGGTCCGGGGGGACATCCGTTCCGCCGGGGATCTGCGCGCATGCCTGGAGGGCCGGTCCTTCGACCTGACCATGCACTTCGCCGCCCTGGCCTACGTCGGCGAATCCGTCCTGAAACCCGCCGAGTACTACGACACCAACGTCCGCGGCTCCCTGATGCTCCTCGAAGCCCTCCGTGAAGCGAGCGTTGGCCGACTGGTCTTCTCGTCCACCTGCGCCACCTACGGCGAGGTGCAGGAACGGCCCATCACCGAGGCCCATCCCCAGCATCCGGTGAACCCCTACGGCCGCTCCAAGTGGATGGTGGAGCAGGTGCTGCGGGACTACGCCGCCACCTATGGCTTCAGCAGCGTCAGCCTGCGCTACTTCAACGCCGCCGGCTGCGATCCCCAAGGGCGGCTGGGGGAGCGCCATGACCCGGAAACCCACCTGATCCCCCTCGTGCTCCGGGAGGCCCAGCGGGTGGCGGCGGGAGGCGATCCGGAGGCCACAGGCCTGAGCCTCTTCGGCACGGACCTCGAGACGCCGGACGGGACCTGCGTGCGCGACTACACCCACGTCTCCGACCTCTGCGAGGCCCATCTCCTCGCCGCGGAGCGCCTGCTGGCCGGGACGTCGATGGGCTTCGAGGCCTACAACCTGGGCAGCGGCGCAGGCTGCTCCGTGCTCCAGGTGATCGAGGCCTGCCGCCGGGTGACCGGCATCGATATCCGCTACCGCACGGCGCCCCGGCGGGCCGGCGACCCCCTCTGGCTGGTGGGCAGCTCGGACCGCGCCCGGGAGGTCCTCGGCTGGCGCCCGGCGTTCACCGCCATTGACGGGATCGTCGGCACCGCCTGGCGGTGGATGCAGGCCCAGGAGGCCCCCCAGCCATCCGGGGCGCCTGGACACGCCCGATGACCTACATCCTGGGTCTCAACGCCTTCCATGGGGACTCCGCCGCGTGCCTGATCAAGAACGGGGCCATTCAAGCCGCCGCGGAGGAGGAGCGCTTCCGCCGCATCAAGCACTGGGCCGGTTTCCCCAGCGAGGCCATCCGCTACTGCCTCGCGGAAGCAGGAATAGGTCTAGGTGACGTTGCCCACGTGGCCCTGAACCAGGACACGACGGCGAACCTGGGACGCAAGCTCGCCTACACCCTCCTCAAGCGCCCGGACCTGAGCCTGGTGCTGGACCGCATCCGCAACAAGCGGGAGCGGGACGGCGTGGAGACGCATCTCGAGCGGGCCTTTCCCGGCGACGCCTTCAAGGGCAAGGTCCACCCCGTCGAGCACCACGTGGCGCACCTCTCCTCGGCCTTCCACGTATCCCCCTTCGACGAGGCCGTGGCCGTGTCCGTGGACGGCTTCGGCGATTTCGCCAGTGCGGCCTGGGGTGTCGGCCGGGGCACCTCCCTGTCGGTGGAGGACCGGGTCTACTTCCCCCATTCCCTGGGCATCTTCTACCAGGCCCTGACCCAGTTCATCGGCTTCCCCCACTACGGGGACGAGTACAAGGTCATGGGCCTCGCGCCCTACGGGCAGCCGGTCCACCTCGAGGCCCTGCGCAAGCTCGTGCGCCTCGAGGAGGGCGGCGGCTTCACCCTGGACCTGCACTACTTCCGCCACGCCAAGGAAAAGATCGAGTACGAGTGGGAGAACGGCTCGCCCTCCGTGGGAACCCTCTATTCCGACGCCCTCGTGGACCTGCTGGGCCCCGCCCGGAGCGCCGACGAGCCCCTCGAACAGCGGCACAAGGACATCGCCCGGTCGGTGCAGGCCATGTACGAGGAGGCCTTCTTCCACCTCCTCAACACCCTGCATCCCCGCCACGGCCTCGACGCCGTGGTCATCGCCGGCGGCTGCGGCATGAACTCCGTGGCCAACGGCAAGGTGACCCTGCGCACGCCCTTCAAGGAGGTCTACATCCAGTCCGCCGCCGGGGACGCCGGGGGCGCCATCGGCGCGGCCTATTCGGTCTGGCACGACCTGGGGGGCGGCCGGGGCCCGGTGATGGACCACGCCTACTGGGGACCGCACTACAGCGACGACGACATGGCCGTCCTCCTCGCGGCCCGGGCCGGGGAGATCGCCGCCGCGGGCTGCGCAGTCGCGAAGGCCACGGACGAGGCCAGCCTCTGCCGCGACACCGCCCAGGCCGTGGCGGATGGCCAGGTGGTGGGTTGGTTCCAGGGGCGCATGGAATGGGGCCCCCGGGCCCTGGGCAACCGTTCCATCGTCTGCGACCCCCGCCGCGCCGACATGAAGGACATCCTCAACCGGAAGATCAAGCGCCGGGAATCCTTCCGACCCTTCGCCCCCTCCGTCCTTCGGGAGAAGGTCCTCGACTGGTTCGAGATCGAGGGCGAGGTCCCCTTCATGATGCAGGTCTACCAGATCCGGGAGGCCCAGCGCCCCCGCATCCCCGCCGTGGTGCACGTGGACGGCTCCGGCCGGCTCCAGACCGTCACCCGGGAGACCAACCCCCGCTACCACCGCCTCATCGAAGCCTTCGAGACCCTCACCGGCGTCCCCATGGTGCTGAACACCTCCTTCAACGAGAACGAGCCCGTGGTGTGCACGCCCGCCGAGGCGTTGGACTGTTTCCTCCGCACGAAAATGGACGTGCTGGTGCTGGGGGACTGGGTCGTCCGGCGTGAGTAGCCCAATGGCTGGCCCCAGTACCCTCAGCCCCGTGAACCGGATAAGTCTCCCGTCCGGGGGGGTTTTCTTCCACATGCTTTGGCGATCTGGGACGCCGCCATGCTGAACCGTCAGACCAAAGCCCTGTATTTCGCCTTGACCGGCCCCTTCATGCGCTTGAACGGCTTCCTGTTCCGTCACTTCCGAGCCCCGAGGAAGCCGGGAGTGAAAGTGCACCTGGGCCCCGGGCGAAAGCACTATCTGCAGGGCTGGATCAATGTCGACGCCAACATGTTCAGCGGGATATGCGACGTCTGGGCCGACCTGAGGAACCCCCTGCCCTTCCCCGACGCTACGGTCGAGGCGATGTATTCGCATCACGTCATCGAGCACCTTCCTGACCTGGAGACCCATTTCCTGGAGGCCTTTCGCTGCCTGAAACCTGGCGGCATCTACCGCGTGGGAGGACCCAATGGAGACTCCGCCATCCGGAAATTCGTGGATCAGGATTTGGAGTGGTTCAGCGATTTCCCGATCAAGCGCGCGAGCATCGGAGGGAGATTCGAGAACTTCATCTTCTGCCGGCAGGAGCACCTGACCATCCTGACCCAGTCCTTCCTTGAGGAGCTGATGCTGCAGGCCGGCTTCCGGAACATCAGGAGATGCCTTCCGACGAAGGAATCCAGGGCGCCAGAAATCTTCGGGGATTGCATGAAGAAGGAAGACGAAACAGACTTCTCCTTCCCGCATACGTTGATTCTTGAGGGCGAAAAACCCGGTTCACCAAGATGATGGAAGCCGTCCTGCTGGCACGCCTCTGGCGGAGCCTGAGCGAGCGCCGGAAGCGGCAGTTCGGTCTGCTCACAGCCCTAGTGCTGGTAAGCGCCTTCACGGAAGTCGTGAGCCTCGGGGCGGTCCTGCCCTTCCTGGGGATTCTCACCGCTCCCGAGCGGGCCTTCCGGCACCCGGTGGTGGCCAGGCTGGCCGACCTCCTGGGCATCACGGTCCCGGAGAAGCTGGTGCTTCCCCTCTCCCTCTGCTTCATCGCGGCGGTGCTGGCCGCGGGCGGCGTCCGCATGCTGCTCCTGTGGGCCACCACCCGCCTCACCAGCAGCGTGGGATCGGACCTAGGGCTGGATGTCTATCGCCGCACCCTCTACCAGCCGTACCAGGTTCACCTGGCCCGCAACAGCAGCGAGGTCCTCACAGGCATCACCAATAAGATCTCCGTGGTGGTCTACGGCGTGGTCATGCCGCTGCAGACCCTGGCCATCTCCGTCGTGATGATTTTCGCCATCATGGCCACCCTGATGGTGATCGACCCTGCGGTGGCCCTGGCCGCGACCCTGGGCTTCGGGTGCAGCTATTTCCTGATCACCCAGATCGCCCGCAATAGGCTCGCCAGGAACAGCGCGGACATCGCACGCGAGGAGACCCAGGTCGTCAAGGCCCTCCAGGAGGGGCTCGGGGGCATCCGGGACGTACTGCTGGACGGCACCCAGCCCACCTACTGCAACATCTTCCGCAAGGCCGACCTGCCATTGCGGCGCGCCCATGCCCACAACAGCCTCACCGGACAGAGCCCTCGATACATCATGGAGGCCCTGGGAATGGTGCTCATCGCCATGCTCGCCTATGGACTCACGCTGAAACCCGGTGGCGTCGCGGCCTCTCTGCCGGTGCTTGGCGCCCTTGCCCTGGGCGCCCAACGACTTCTGCCGGCCCTGCAACAGGGTTATAACGCGTGGGTGAGCATCGCCGGCAGCCAGGCTTCCCTCGCCGATACCCTCGACCTGCTGGAGCAGCCACTGCCCCCCGAGGCGTTCCTGCCGCCCCCGGAACCCCTTCCTTTCCGGAACGAGGTCGCCTTCGAGCAAGTCCGCTTCCGTTATTCCGAAGATGGCCCCTGGGTCTTAGACGGTCTCGACCTCTCCATCCCGAAGGGGGCCAGGATCGGCCTCGTCGGGAGCACTGGCAGTGGCAAAAGCACCACCCTCGACCTCCTGATGGGCCTCCTTGCTCCCACCGAAGGCCGGCTCCTGGTAGACGGCCAGCCCCTGGTCGGCCCGGCCGTGCGGGCATGGCAGCGAAACCTGGCCCATGTGCCCCAGGCGATCTATCTCGCCGACACCACCCTGGCCGAGAACATCGCCTTTGGCATCGAGCCAAAGGCGATCGACCTCGACCGTGTCCGGCAGGTGGCCCGTCAGGCCCAGATCGCTGAATTCATCGAAGGGCGGCCCGAAGGCTACGGCGCCCTAGTGGGCGAACGGGGTATCCGTCTCTCCGGCGGGCAGCGCCAGCGGATCGGCATCGCGCGTGCCCTGTACAAGCAGGCGAGCGTCCTGGTCTTCGACGAAGCCACCAGCGCCCTCGACAACGCCACCGAGCAGTCCGTGATGGACGCCATCGAGGGGTTGAACCGCGACCTCACCATCTTCCTGATCGCTCATCGCCTGACCACGGTGATGCGATGTGACCGCATTGTCGAACTCGCCCACGGAAAGGTGGTCGCCCAGGGTTCCTATGCGGAGCTGCTCGAACGGAGTCCCAGCTTCCGGCACTTGTCCCGGAGCGTCGGAACTCCACCATGAGAGTGGTCCAGGCCCTGGGCTGGTACTACCCCGAATCCATCGGCGGCACCGAGAGCTATGTCGCCGGGCTGGCCTCGGCACTCCGGCAGCATGGGGTGGAAAGCCTCATCGCCGCGCCCATCGATGCTTCCGATGAACAATCCTATGACTGGGATGGAACAGGCGTGTTCCGCTACCCCGTGCGCCGCGGGAACGCCAGGGAAGTCCTCAACGGCCAGGTGCCCCATCCGGACTTCAATCGCTTCACCGGGTGGCTCGAAGCCCAAGGCGCGGACCTCTACCATCAGCATTCCCTGACCACAGGCGCGGGCCTGCATCATCTGGCCGCGGCCAGATCCCTTGGCCTGCCTACGGTCCTGACGATCCACGTGCCCGGACCCGTCTGCCTGCGGGGCACCATGCTGCTGCAGGGAACCGACGCTTGCGATGGGCGCATCAACATCCACCGCTGCGCCGCCTGCTGGCTCCAGTCGAGGGGGGTCGGCGGAATGTCCGGCAGCCTTCTGGCCCGGATGCCCCCTAGCCTTGGAGGCATGTTTTCGGGGTTCGGGCGTCCAGGCACCGCGCTGGGCGCGACCACGCTCGTGGCGCGGCACCAGGATCGCCTTTCGGACCTGGCCCGCTGCTCAGACCGCATCGTCGCCGTCTGCCAGTGGCTCTATGACGCCCTCCTCCTCAACGGCGTGCCCGAGGATAAGCTCCTCCTGAACCGGCAGGGGGCAACGCGGAGGCCAGAGCCACCGCCGGAGGGCCGTAAGGATCCGGCCAGACTCGTCATCGGCTTCCTCGGACGATGGGATCCGGTCAAGGGGCTGGCGGTCCTGGTGGAAGCCGTGCGTGGACTTCCGCCCGACCTCCCGGTCCAGGTGCTGGCCCGCTGCTCCAACGCCGATGGCGCCGAGAATCGGCGGTTCCAGCAGGAAGTCGAGGAAGCCTCCCGGATGGATCCGCGGATACAGATCCTCCCCATGCTCCAGCCAGAGGAGGTCCAGGCCTTCCTAGGGACCATCGACATCCTGGCGGTACCCTCCCAGTGGCTGGAGACCGGCCCCCTGGTGGTCCTGGAATCATTCTCGGCAGGGGTTCCTGTCCTCGGCTCCCGCCTCGGCGGCATCCAGGAACTCGTCCAGGATGAGGTGGATGGCCTCCTGATCGCCCATGATGATCCGCGGGCTTGGCGGGGCGGAATCACCCGGCTGCTCGATGCGGAGTTGCGTGCCCGTTTGCGTCGCGGCATCGGGGCCGTCCGGACCATGGACGAGGTGGCGTTTGAGACGCTGAACCTCTACCGGGAGCTGGCTGGACCGCGAGCGCCCGGCCTGGACAGGCGGACCAGGCCATGAACGACGCCTGCCCGCTCGTCTCCATCATCATCCCCTGCCACAACGGCGGGTCCTACCTCCAGAAGACGGTCGAAAGCGCTCTGCGGCAGACCTATCCACGGGTCGAAACCATCGTGGTGGACGACGGCTCCACCGATGCTTCGCCTGCGATCATCGCCTCATTCGGTGATCGGATCCTTTCTACCCTGGGTCCCAACATGGGCGCGGCCAGCGCGAGAAACACGGGCACCGCGCTCGCCAAGGGCGGCTTCCTGCTCTACCTGGATGCCGATGACCTGCTGGCCCCCGAGGCCGTCGTGACCCGGGTGGAAGCCCTGACTTCGACCGGCGCGGACGTGGCCTATGCCGATTGGCAGAAGCTCGACGAGACTCTGCCCGGCGTCTTCCAGCCCGGCGAGAAGATGCAACGGCGCATCGAGGACGTCCATCAGGTCCCCGAGCTGGCGCTGTTCACGGAGTTCTGGTGCCCGCCCGCGGCCCTGCTCTACCGGCGCTCCCTCGTCGACCGGATCGGCGAATGGCGGCAGGACCTGGCCCCCATCGAGGACGCCAGGTTCCTGTTGGATGCCGCCCTGGCGGGTGGAGCCTTCGTGCATGTGCCCGGTGTGACGGCGCACTACAGGATCTTTCACGGCCCAAGCCACTCCCGACGCTCGCCAATCACCTTCGCCAGCGCCGTCCTCCGGAACGCCCTGGAACTGGAAACCCGCTGGCGGGAGGTGGACCGCCTGGACCTGGCCCACCAGACCGCCCTGCTGTCCGTCTATGGCTTCTCCGCCCGGGGCCTGTTCAGGCACAGCCCCGAACAGTTCAACGTCGCCCTCGCCCACTGCAAACGCCTGGGACCGAACCAAAGGCTCATGGCCAGTGGTCGCGGGATTCCTTGATCGGGTCGTCGGACATAGGGCCGCTTTAGGTACTCTGAAAGCTCTAGGTAAGCCTGCGCCTTGACTGGATGAAAATGGGGAACCTGATTCGCGCTGACCTTACCCTGTACAATCCACTTCGAAAAAGTCTGGCATTCCAGGAAACGCTCCCTTCCATGCGCAGTGAGAACGCAATTCCGCAAGGACACCGTTGCCCGCATCAGAAGCCGTCCCCGGCGCCAGTATTCCGGGTGCGGTCATGAATGCGATCGGCTCCGGGAACATCGCCATCCTTCTGCAGGTTGGTCCCGGCCTCGCATCCAAGTGCGAACTCATTGCGGACGCCCTGGGAGAGGCCTGGCCCGGCCACCCCCCGATCCTCCTGGCCCTGCCGCCCGGGTCCGCCGAGTTCCAGGACCGGGAGACCATTCATTGCCGTGACGCCGGGTGGGTCAGCATGCTGAGGGAATCCCTCCTCTACATGAAAACCAGGCATCCCGCCGTCACCCACCTCCTTTCCCTGATCGATGATCACTGCCCCTTGCGCCCGTGCGACGGGGACCGGCTGGCCTCGGCCATCCGTTCCGCGGTGGCTGAGGACATGAAGTGCGTCGCCTTCGTAACCTACGAGTGGCCCTGGTCCAGGACTGCGGTCAATTCAGTGGATGAGCGAGGCCGCCGGGTCACCTGGACAAAGGTCGATATCCGGCAGGTTGGTGGACTGAAGTTCGCGCGGGTACCCAGCGACTTCTTCCGCTACAACCAATGCCAGCCGGCCCTCTGGGATCTCGATTACTGCCTCTCGCTTTGCGAGCAGGCCCTTGCCCTCGGGATCGACGACCCCTGGACCTTCGAGTCCCACCTCTTCCCGGGCCAGCCCCAGCACTACGTGTCGGACTACCGGTGGCCCACCGTGCACCATGGCTTCATGGCCACGGGGCAGGTGAATGCGGAGGCTGTGCTCTACGCCCGGGGAAGCACACCCGCCGCACATGCCCTCGGGAGGGCGCTCGTGGAGCAGTTCCGCGAGGCTCGCGGACCTTTTGCCATGACCCGGGCAAGAGTGGCATGGCTCATGGACAGGATCCGCACTTCCCTCTGAAACCTCCGTCACCCCAGTGCCTGAAGGCCAGCGCCTGATCAGACAGGCCTCGGGACCCTGGTGGAGAGCCTTCCTTGAGACCAGCGGGAGGCCACCCTGGCCCCGAGATCTATGCCCGGCTTTTCGATGAAGTGGTACGCGGCACCAACCATCGGTACGAGGGTTCCTAGAAAGCAGGCCCATTGGAGAATGGGGTTGCTGGCTTTCAGGATGGTGAAGGCGAGATGCATCGAGACGCCATGAACCAGGTAGATCCCATAGGAATAGCGGGCGACCATCTTCGAGATCCATTTGAGCCAAGCAAGTTCCAATTCCCTGCAGTTGGGGATGATCATCCCCAACCCAAGGCACATCGGCCAAGCGGCCATCGTTGCATCCTGGCCATGTTTAATAACGCGGAGGAGTATCAGCGCCGTGCCGAACACGTATGCATAAAGATAGATCGGTGACAGCCTCCGCCGTACTCCCCTCAGGCAGAAAGCCAAGATGCCGGGGATGAAACATGGAAAGTACTTGATCACTTCGTAGCTGATTCCGATCCGCGAGAGTAGCCAAATAACCGCGACTGCCCCCAGCCAGAGCGCACAAACCAGCAGTGGCGCCTTTCGGCCGGATTTTTCGACCAGGAGGAACAACCCAGGGAGCAGTAGGTACATTTGCACTTCAAAAGGCAGGCTCCACAGCGGCGGGGGGACAGAATCCTGACCGGTCAAGTTTTGGACAAGGAACAGATTGCTGAGCGTCAGGCCCCAACCCGGATCCGGTCGGCCTAAAAAGGCCGCAGAACCCGCAAGGAGGATCACGCCGATGCAAGCAAGAACCACAACACAGCTCAACGGGTAGATGCGAAACGCTCGACGAATGAAGAAGTCTGCCGCCAGATGATCTCGACCCCGAATAGATATTTGGCGCTGGATGGAGAGCATGAGCACAAGGCAAGTGTGAACGAAGAAAAGCATCACTCCATAAAACCCCAACGCACCAAGGTGGAACCCTGTGCCCGTTGTAAACGCCATGGCGAGAGGCAGGTGCGAGATCACCACGAATAGGACCGCAAAGGCCCGGAGCAGATCCAGGTTTGACGAATCGCCGCGCAGGCCAGCCTCAAGAAGTGCCACAGGCGGACCTTCTAAGGCTTCGACTGGCAGTTGAGGCTCAGCCTCATTCCGGGCTGAATTGACTTCACCAAGACCGATGAGGCCCTCCCATGAATGCCAGCCGGTTCGCTGTACCGGATCATACGCCCAGAGTCCGCCAACGGCCAACCCTGAATAGAGGACGCGCGGACATGGATAGACTCGAACCCTGCGATGTTTGGAGCCCTGCCCACCATCTCTCTGGATCCCCGATCACACCGACCCTGACATCCAGAACCGGAAGCCAATTGCGAGCACCCTTCATGGGCATGGAACCATCGACCATGCAGATCCTCTTCGCCGCCCCCGGCCTCAACCATGCCATCGCCCAGAAGGCGCTCGCCCTCCACGAAGGGGGCATGCTGGCGTCCTTCTATTCCACGCTGGTCTATCCATGGGGCCGCGGCGTCGCAGGACGCTGGAAGGGGCTGGCCTCGCGGCAGCTCGAAGGCATTCCGTCCCACCTCATCCACCGCTGGCCCTGGTTCGAATTCATGCGGCTCCTGAGCAGCCGCCTGGACCCGACGGGGGTGGTCACCGACCGGCTCTGGGAGATCGCCGACAAGCGGTTTTCGGAAAGCGCGGGCCGCCGCCTGGCGGGCATCCAGGCCGTCTTCGGCTTCGAGCACGCCAGCCTGGAACTGTTCCAATCCGCTGGAGCACATGGCCTCCCGCGCATCTACAGCGTCCCATCGGCCCACTCCGGACTGATCCGCAAGCTGCTCGAACCCGAACGGGCACGGCGCCCCGAGACGAGCACCCGGTACGTCCGGGAGACCCAGAAGATCGAAGCACGGCGCCAGGCCCGCCGGGACGCAGAGTTCCATCTGGCGGAGGTCGTGGTGGCCCACTCCGCCTTCACGAAACGGAGCTACGTGGAGGCCGGCTTCCCAGGGGAAAAGATCCTATGTGTGCCCTTCGGCTCCCCGCCGGTGGACGAGGCCGCCTGGACCCGGTGCCGGGAGGCGGGCCCGGCGAAGGACGGCGGGACACCCGTCTTCCTCTTCGCCGGCAATGTCTCCTTGCACAAGGGCATCCTCACCCTCTGGGAGGCCTGGCGAAGGCTGGGGATCCCGAAGGCCCGCCTTCTCGTGGCCGGGGGGATCCACCTTCCACCGGAGGTCATGGCCCAGAGCCCACCTGGCATCGAGTACCTGGGTATCCTGCCCTGGGAGGAGCTCCAGCGGCGTTTCCAAAATGCCACGGCCCTGGTCTTCCCCAGCCTCAGCGATGGTTTCGGCCAGGTGGTCACGGAGTTTTGGCGGGTGGCCTGCCGGTCATCACCACTTCCAACGCCGGCGCGTTGGACTTGATCGTCCACGGCCAGAACGGGCTTATCGTGCTCATCCTCGACGCCGACGCCCTGGCGGAAGCCATGA
The DNA here is from genome assembly GCA_016710635.1 of Holophagaceae bacterium. GTDB lineage: Bacteria > Acidobacteriota > Holophagae > Holophagales > Holophagaceae > JADJVL01. The sequence continues at coordinate 65,794 of JADJVL010000003.1, forward strand.
CCCGCCTGGCCGAGGATCCGGAGGAACTCCACCGCATGCGCCTCCAGGCCTTCGACGCGGCGCGCCGATGGCAGTGGCGGGACTTCCGAGTGGCCCTGGTGGAAGCCCTGGAAGCGAACCTCCATGGGTGACCAGTACCCTGCGCTCGCGGGCAAGCGTGTCTGCCTCATCACTTCCGGACCCATCGGCTCGGATCCCAGGCTCGTCAAGGAGGCCGAGAGCCTGCACCGCCATGGCGCGATGGTCCAGGTGCTATGCCTGGACGTCTCCCGGCTGGAGCACCTCCAGCGCCGCAATGCGAGCGTGCTTGCGGGCGCGGACTGGGCCTGCGCCGAACTCCAAGGTGGCGGTCGGGGGCGGCAGTCCCTTCTCGCCCTTGGCCAGCGGCTGGCGCGCCTGCTGCTCCGCGCCGGCTTCCGATCCATGCGGCTCACGGCCCGGGCCTTCAACCGCAACGCCCCGCGACTGCGTCGGAAAGCCCTTCAGCATCCCGCGGACCTCTACGTCGCCCACAACCTCGCCGCCCTGCCCGCGGCGCACGCGGCGGCCCACAAGCACCGCGCGAAGCTGGGCTTCGATGCCGAGGACTTCCATTCCGGGGAATTGCCCGAGGGCCGACCCTGGGACTTCGAGCGGAACTTGGCTGGAGCACTGGAGGCCGCCTATTTGCCACAGTGCGACTACGTGACGGCAGCCTCCCCAGGCATCGCGAGGGCATATACCTCTGTCTGCGGCATTCCAGAACCCCGCACGGTCCTGAACGTCTTCCCCCTGGCCATGGCGGCGGCCCCGGCGCCGTCCGACGACCCCCGATCCCTGTACTGGTTCTCCCAGACGGTGGGACCAGACCGGGGACTGGAAGACGTCATCAAGGCCATTGGCGCCGCCCAATCCAAGCCGCATGTCTATCTGCGGGGGACCATCTCGGCAACCTATCGGAATGAGCTGCACAGGCTCGCGAAGGCTTCCAGGTCCGAGGGTCAGTTGCACTTCCTTCCTCCTGAGGCGCCGGATGAGATGGGCCGGCTCGCCGCGCGGTACCATCTGGGTCTGGCTACGGAGCCCGGTGGCACACCCAATAGCCGGATCGCCTTGAGTAACAAATGTTTCACCTACATGCTCGCGGGTATTCCTTCCATTGCAACGGCCACACTGGGGCAGGCCGAGTTGGCTTCCGAGGCGCCTGGAGCGATCTTCCTCTACCCGCCTGGCGAGTCCTTGATCCTTGCGGAGCTCCTTGACCAGCTCATGAGATCCCCGGCACAGGTGGCGGAGGCGCGGACCCTTGCCTGGTCCTATGGCCAGGGGCGGTTCAACTGGGAACGGGAGCAGCATGTGTTCCTCGAGGAAGTCTCGAGGGTCCTGGCCTCCTCCTAGGCGCCCTCCCTTGGGAGCAGCCGGTCCTTCAGGCCGAGAATCGGCTTTTCGACGAGATAGTAGGAAGTGCAGGCCGTGAGCAGCGCCGCCAGCCACCACAACCGCCAGTCGTAGAAGAACAGGCCGCCCAGCCTGGGCCCGGCGAAATGGCTCACGAAGAGTTGCTGCCACACGTAGAGCGAGTAGGAGAGGGTGCCGAGCCAAGCCACGGGCCGGGCATTCAACGCATGGAAAAGAAGGCCGGTCCTGCGTTCCACGGTCACCCAGAGGGCGATCATCACCGTGACCGCCTGGATGGTCGGGACCATGGCCTCCGTGAGGGCCGACAGGCGCGCCTCCTGCCAAGCCGCAGCCGCAAATAATATCACCAGGGCCGCCCCGAGCAACGGGCCGGTGGCGAAGGGCGCCAGCCTTTCCCGCCGTTGATGGAAGAAGAAGGCCCCCATGCAGCCGATGGCCAGGGAGTCAGCGAAGAGGGCGATGGAACTGGGCCCGATGAGCCGGGCGGCCTGGCCCAGGTTGATGTTTTGCTGGATCAGTCCGGTGCGGAGCAGGGGATTGACGAGCACGGGCACCATCAGCAGCCCGAGGGCCAGGTTCGTCCGACGCCACAGGGCAAGGGCCGCGAAGGTGATGGGCCAGGCCAGGTAGAACTTCTCCTCCACGCCCAGGCTCCAGAAATGGACGGTGGCGCTCTGTCCGCGGCCCATCAGGTCCCGGGTGAATGTCAGGGTGCCGATCCAGGAGGAGGCGGCATCGCTATACAAGCCTGCCCACGCCAGGACACCGAGCACTCCGGCATACAGGAAGTACACGGGGAAGATGCGGAGGATCCTACGGATGAAGAAGGCCTGCAGGGAAGGCCGTCCCCGCTTATCCGCTTCGGACAACAGCAGGAGGGTGATGAGGAAGCCGCTGATGACGAAAAAGATCCGCACACCGAGTTTTCCCTGGAAGACACTGCCCCACCAGGGGAGTGCGAGGTTCGGGAATCCCCTCGAGTAGGTGAAGTGGCTGAGCACGACCAGAGCGATGGCCACGGCCCGCCATCCATCCAGGGAGGGTATCCGCGCTGGGATCCTGGCCGGTACTGACGATTGGGTCATCGTGAATCTCGCTGGAAGGGAGGAATGTGCCAGGGTAATTGGATTCCCCGTGCGGTCGCATCGGATGCTGCGAAGAGCCGCTGGTATTAGGTCTCCAAGCGTAGCCATCCCGGGCCCGCGCACCTAGAATGGGAATTCACGCCCACTCAGCCTCCTTGTTTTCGTGGACAATCCGCTGTGCGAATCATCCTTCTGATGGATCCTCTGATACCCGTGCCGCCGCTCCATTACGGCGGCATCGAAAGGGTCATCCACGACATCGCCTGCCGGTATGTCGCAATGGGACACGATGTGACACTCATCGCCGGCCCGGGCTCCAGGTCGCCAGGGCGCCTCGTCACCTATGGCGAGGCCGGAGCCTCATCCGGGAAGGTGGACTTCAAGCTGCTGTGGCGGCTGGGGCGGATCCTCCGCGAGGAGATCCCCCGCCACGACGTGCTCCACAATTTCGGACGCCTGGCCTTCCAGTTCCCCATGGCCTGGTCGAGGATCCGCAAGGTCCAGACCTACATGCGGTACATCGCGCCAGGGAACATCTGGACCCTCAATGCCGTTGGCGTGCGGAACCTGACATATACGGCCGTTTCAGACGCCATCGTGAGGACGGGACAGCCGGGCGGCGGCAACTGGCGCACGGTCTACAACTGCGCGCCCCTGGAACAGTTCGATTTCAGGGAGCAGGTGGATGCGGACGCGCCACTGGTCTTTCTTGGAAGGCTGGAACGCTGCAAGGGGGCGCACACGGCCATCCGCGTGGCGGAGTTGACGGGCCGGCTGCTGGTCATCGCGGGAAACATCTCGACCCTGCCCGAGGAAATAAAGTACTTCGAGGATGAACTGCGGCCCCGCATCGATGGCCTGCGCATCAAGTATATCGGCGTGGTGGACAACGAAGAGAAGAACCGGCTGCTGGGTGGGGCCGCGGCCATGCTGCTGCCCGTGGAGTGGTACGAGCCCTTCCCCGTGGTGCTGCCTGAGGCCTTCGCGTGCGGCACGCCCATCCTCGCCTTCCCGGGGGGCGGCGTCCCCGAAGGGATCCGCCCGGGCGTGACGGGGTTCCTGAGCCTCACCGCGGAGGAGATGGCGAAGGATGTCGCACGGATCGGGGCGCTGTCGCGCGCGGCGTGCCGGCAAGAGGCCGAGGCCCGATACAGTGACCAGGTGATCGCCGAAGCCTACCTCTCCATCTACGCCGAGCAGGGCTGATCCATGCCCGGGTTCCGGCTGCTGGTGGTCTCGCCCCATTTCCCACCGGTGAACACCGCGGACATGCAGCGGGTCCGGATGCTGCTGCCCTTCTTCCGGGAGCTGGGGTGGGAGGTCGAGGTCCTCGCCGTCGCCCAAGAGGCGGTGGCCGCGCCCCTGGATCCCTGGCTGGAGGCGGGGCTGCCTTCCCACGTGCCGGTCCACCGGGTGAAGGTCCTGGGGCGGCCCTGGTCCCGGCTCCCAGGTCTTGGCACGCTGGGACTGCGCGCCCTCCGCGCCCTGGACCGGGCCGGAAGCAGCTTGTTGGCAAAGGGCGGCTTCGACCTCGTCTACTTCTCCACTACCGTCTTCGAGGTCCATCTCCTCGGGCCGCGGTGGAAACGCAGGTTCGGCGTGCCCTTCGTCCTGGATTACCAGGACCCCTGGGTCAATGACTACTACCGGAAACACCCCGAGGTGAGGCCACCGGGAGGCCGGTTGAAGTACGCCGCCATGGATGCCCTGCACCGGTGGATGGAGCCAAGGGTGCTGAGGCATTGCGCGGGAATCACCGCCGTCTCTGCGGACTATCCGACCCAACTCGCCCTCCGCTACCCGGAGATGGTGCCGCCCCGTGTCCTCGTGGAAGGGTTCCCCGGCGCCGAGCGTGATTTTCAGCGCCTTGGCGGACTCCACCCGCAGTGCTCCGACGGGCTCGGGAAGCCCTGCTGCACCTGAAGCAGGCTGACGCCCTGCTCGTGCCAGGCTCCGACGATCCGGCCTACACCGCCTCCAAGATCTATCCCTACCTTCTGGCCCGCCGGCCGATGCTGGCGGTGTTCCACGAGGCTAGCGGCGTGATCCCCCTGCTCAGGAAGGTGGGTGGCGCCGTGTGCGTCTCGTTCGCGACCGAAGAGACCGAGGCCCAACTCGCCGAGGCGATCGCGGAAGCCTGGCTGAACCGGGGCGACTACCTGCGCATCCGCCCCCTGGACGAGGCAGCCTTCCACCCGCACACAGACGCGGGTTCTGCCCGCAGCCTCGCCGCATTCTTCCGCGCCTGCGTGGGGGCTGAGCATGTCTGAACTCACTGGAGCGGCAGCCTCCTCTCCTTCAAAGGGGGCCTTCGCGCACCCCGCGCGCATAGCAATTCTCGACCCACTCCGCGGCGTGGCGGCCCTGGCAGTGATGTGGTTTCATTTCACCTGCGGCGGGACCCTCTTCGATGATGGAGGGATCCTGTCCTCCTTCCTGAAGGCCTCGGGTCGTTACGGCTGGGCGGGCGTGGAGCTTTTCTTCGTCATCTCGGGCTTCGTTCTCCCCTACGCGCTGCACCGGGGGGCCTACCGCCTGCGGGACTACGGGACCTTCTGGGCCAAGCGCATCATCCGCCTAGAGCCTCCCTATCTCATCAGCCTGGCCATTGCCCTCGGGTTCTGGCTGCTCGCCGCACAGTTCTCCGCCTACAAGGGTCCAGCTTTCATCGTGGAATGGCCCCGGCTCTTGCTGCATCTGGGGTACCTCAACCACTACTTCGGAAAGGAGAGCTACAACCCGGTCTATTGGACTCTGGCCATCGAGCTCCAGTTCTATCTCAGCATCGCGCTCCTCTTCCCTCTGCTCACCCACCGGCATCGGTTGGTCCGCCTGGCGGTTCCAGTGGCCCTCCTAGCTTTGGCCTGGTTCCCCTGGGGCAGTTCACCCTGTTCAAGTACCTTCCCCTGTTCGTCTGGGGAATCACCACCTTCCAATTTCAGTCAGGCCAGATCATCTGGCGGGAATGGGCTGCCCTCCTGCTGCTCTCCGGGGCATGTGCCTTCATGCTGCTCCAGGCTCCGGCGACCCTCGCAGGGGCGCTAGCGGTGGCCGCCATGGCTGCTGCCTTCCACCCACGGGCGGCGGCGCTCCTGGTGGGTTCGCGGACGCTTCGCGGCCTCGCCTGGGCCGGGAAGTTGTCGTACTCCCTCTACCTGATCCACGTTCCCATCGGGGGGAAGATTATCAACCTGGGAACAAGGCTGCACGGCGGCTCGCCCACCCGGCTGAGTGTGCTCGCCGCGGCGGTATCCACGACGCTGCTGGCAGCTTGGCTCCTGAACCGATTCATCGAGAAGCCCAGCCAGCGGTGGTCAGGCTCCCTGGCCTTTTCCCGGGTTCGGCCATGACGAAGACCTCACCCCTCTCCCGGCGGCGAATAGCCATCGTGATCTCCCACCCCATCCAGTACTACGGGCCTTGGTTCGCCCATCTGGCCACACAACCCGGAATCGAGCTGAAGGTCTTCTACCTCTGGGACTCCGGTGCGGAAGCCCGCTTCGACCCGGAGTTCGGCCACACCATCGCATGGGACATCCCTCTGCTGGAGGGCTACGACCATGTCTTCATCCCCAACCGGAGCCGTCGGCCGGGCAGCGACCATTTCCGTGGCCTGGACAATCCGGGCCTCGTCCCCGCTCTCGAAGCATGGCGGCCGGATGCGATTCTGCTGTTCGGCTTCGCCTACCTCAGCCACCTGCGGGTGATCCTGTCGCGCCGCCTGTCCCGCATCCCCCTGCTGCTCCGGGGCGACTCCCACAACCTAGTGCGCCCCTCGGGTTGGGGGCCAACCCTCAAGCGATGGCTCAGGGTCCTTCTCTTCCGTCGCTTTTCCGCCTTCCTGGCGGTGGGACGGGCCAACGCGGACTACTACCGGAGTTGTGGCGTGCCGGAAGCACGGATCCAGCGGGTGCCCCACTGCGTGGACAACCAGCGCTTCCAGCTGGCCGCCCCAGCTGCGGAAGCCGAGGCCACGGCCTGGAAGCTGCAGTTGGGCATCCCGCAAGGTGCTCCTGTGATCCTCTTCGCGGGAAAGCTCGAGGACCAGAAGCGGCCCATGGACCTGCTGGAGGCCTTCCTGCGGGTGCAGGAGAGGGTCGTTGTGGCTGGCCGGCCCGGACCGGTACTGTTGTTCGTGGGCTCCGGAGCATGGCACGAACGGCTGCAGGCCCGATCCGGCGACCGGGTTGGGCAGTCGGTCTTTTTCGCGCCATTCCAGAATCAGACCAGGATGCCCATGGTCTACGCCGCCTGCGACCTCCTGGTGCTGCCGTCCGAATCCGAAACCTGGGGACTGGCGGTGAACGAAGCGATGAACCTCGCCACGCCCGTGATCGTCAGCTCCCATGTGGGGTGCGGCCCGGACCTGGTGCAGTCTGGGGTGACCGGCTGGATCTTCCGGGCGGGAGACGTCGAGGAGCTCGCGCAGACCCTCGCAGGGGCTCTGGTGGGAGGAAAGGAACAACTGTCAGCCCTTGGACTGAATGCCCTCCACCGGATGGCAGAGTACTCCTACGAATCCGCCACCAGGGGACTGCTTCCAGCCTTGGACCGGATCTCACCTGAAATCCGCTCCTCCTGACCTAGGCACGCCATGCCCGATCCGACCATCGACCAGAGATCCCCCGGGGCAAAGAACGTGCTCGCAGCCTGGGCTCCCCTGATTGTCCTATCCCTGTTCAGCAGCAACCCGATGCTGACCCTCGCGTCCCTGGCCGTGCTGTACGTCTTGATCAACCTGCTCTGGCGGCCCGGAGAACCCCCGATCCTGCTCTACGTCATGGGGTACCAATGGCTCCAGGCCAACATCCTGATCTTCTATGCGGACCTCCAGGGCCTGCCCCTGACCGCCGTGGAGGAGAGCACCTACGTGGTGGAGGCCACCTGGCTGACCATGATCGGCCTGCTCATGGTGATCCTCGGCATCCGCCTGGGTGCCGGGCGGAGCTTCGGGCAGCGGCACCAGCAGACTGTGGCCGACTTGGCCGCGAAGCTCTCCGTCCGGCGCCTGTTCATCGCCTGCCTCATCGCCATTCCCTTCGGGAACGGGCTCGCGATGGTGGCCTTCGGCCTGGGCGGACTGGCCCAGCCGATCCTCGCCCTGGCCAACCTCCACTGGGTACTGGTCTACCTCTTCGCCTACACCGTCATGGCGAAGAGGAGCGGCTACTCCAGGCTGGCGGTCGTGTTCGGGATCGAACTCATCTCGGGATTCCTGGGCTATTTCAGTGACTTCAAGACCGTCCTGATTCTCCTGCTGCTGGCGGTGCTGGCCGCCCCCGGCGTCTTCCGAGGCCTCCGGCTCCAGATGGCGGCGGGCCTGGTGGCCGTCACCCTGGCCCTGGGCATCTTCTGGACCGGGATCAAGACCGACTACCGGGACTTCGTGAGTCAGGGCTCCAGTGCCCAGGTGGCCCTTGTGCCCGTCAGCGACCGGATCGAAAAGCTCGTGGAGCTGGCCGGGGACCTGACTCCGGAGAAATTGCTCGAATCCACCGAAAAACTCATGCTGCGGCTGACCTACGTGCACTACTTCGGCGAGTGCATGAAGACGGTGCCCAGTCACATACCCTACGAGAATGGAAAGCTTTGGTGGGAGGCCGTCACCAATGCCGTGGTTCCCCGAGTGCTCAATCCCTCGAAAGCCAACCTCGACGATACGCTCCGAGCCATGTTCTACACGGGTGAGTGGATCATCGGCGCGGATTACGGGACCTCGGTCAGCCTTGGCTACATGGCGGAGAGCTATATCGATTTCGGCCCGGTCCTGATGTTTGTGCCCTTGTTTCTCTGGGGACTACTCATCGGCGCCATTTATCGGGCTTCCATCAATGCCACGGCCCATCCGCTCATCGGCTACGCCTGCGCCACCGTACCAATCTACATGAGCGCGGGCGTCCTGGAACTTTCCAACGCCAAGATGTTGGGCGGACTCGTGCTCGGATTTGGCATTCTGTATCTCGTACAGAGACAGCTTTCCGCCCGCGCGATCAAGCTCCTACTCCTACCGCGCGACCCGTTTCCATATTCGGCGGCGGCCCACGCGAAATCCAGGCAATCATAAGGAGCGATATGTCCGGATTTATTTGCACTGAAGCTGATGTCTGGTATTAACAATATTCCACAGCCTCGATTCACAGACCTGGCTCGCACAGCTTCACTCCAGATTTAAGCCTTGCAAGCAACAAGTTCCTTGTGTCGATTTCAATGCCGAGGTGATGGGACGCGCGCATGTGCTGGTTGCATCCATTGAACTTGTTCATTCGCCCTATGGAGTCCTTCCTAATTTGATGAATAATGTTGCTATGCAGGCAAGACCCAATTCCAACAGAGATGCCACCCGGACCCTCGGCTTGGTTGGTTGGTATTGGCGTGGCAACTTCGGTGATGAGCTAATGGCTCTGCAGTATGCCCTTCGGTTGCGTGCCAGTGGCTTTAAGGTTCTGGGATGGCAAATATCAAAATCTACCGCTGCAAGGTATTGCATTGAAATAGTTGAGCATGTCGATGAACTTATTAACAGATCAGATGCACTCATTTATGGCGGAGGTGGCTTGTTCACTAATGCCCACAGGCACATGGAACATTCGAATAATTTCAGCGGAGCCATGCTTCATTTGGCTAAATTAGTTAAACTTACAGGCAAGCCTTTAATTCTTTCATCTGTGGGTGGTGATGGTGATAGTACTCTTTTATCTGAAACCCAGAGCACATTAATCAGAGCAGCTTCCCTGATCACCATCAGGAATGCAGAGGACAGCCCTTGGCTCGATCGATTTGGCGTACCCTACGAGGTTTATCCCGACATCATCTGGCGGGCCCCCATCGACCTCGACCTCAAACCCGCAAGTGCTCTTGACACCCTGATCAAGCACCAGTGCGGCCGCGTGGAGGAATGGATGCTGCGATCCCTCAGGAAAGGCTTGGAATGGACGGGTGCTCCGATACGGTACGTCCCTTTCTACAGTGAGAGACCCATCATGGCGCACCATGATAAAGAAGGGTTCTATCACCACCAAATTGAGGAATCGTTGGCATTGATTCAAAGAACGAAATTGGTCATCACCAACCGGCTGCACCTGGGCATGACAGTACTTGCCATGGGGGGAAGCACACTCTTGGTAAGACCGGAACCCAAAGCCAGGATGGTATTTGAACGATTGGGCATGAGTCGATTTATCGTTGAACAACGCATGGGATTACTTGGTAAAGGTTCAAGTATCCTATCCGTTCTCCGTGACAAGTCTGAACCCCAACTCTCAGTGCACCAAAGGAATCACCTGGCGATGGAGGCTGACAATCATATTGTTTCAATTATAAATTTCTTAAACAGTCGTAGCGACTCATCCAGGAATATATCTAAATTGATTGACTGAAATAGACTCGATTCCTGTGTCACCGGATCAGTTTGCAACGATTCAAAACCTCAATTATTCGAGAATCACTTGAATTATCTTATTCAATCAAGCAGGATATTCGTTTACATACTCCATGTTTTTGAATGTCTAATCAGTCATATTCGACATGCTTAAGCCAATATCTTGTTTTTAATTTTGGAAATAAATTGTGAGTCAACGGGCCATCACCGCCCATCATGGAAGTTTGAAACGCTCTGCCATTGAATCCGTCAAACAATAAACCATTTCGTAACCTTCATTCGGAAATGATCCAGACAAGGGGGATAAGGTCCAATATTCGCCGCTACACAAGGCTTTCAAACGGCTTGATAGCCTTCGGGAATGCAATTTTGGATTGTGAGCAAGAAATGACCTGTATCCCATAGTTTGAAGCCATTCAGTGACCACCTTCCAGCGTGCGACATCCAAGGCCTCGATGCAGATCAGCGGCTGTGAGGTTGCTATCGCTCCCCTCAGGCCCTGAAGAACCGTGAACTCGGCGCCTTCCACGTCAATTTTAATCAGGTCCACTCGCCGGCCCGAGTGTGCGCGGGACGCCAGAAGGTCATCTCCCCTGTACACTGGGAATTCGCCCTCGGCTTCATTCGTCGGAATGGCGCTGCTCGATCCGAGATTCCTGTCACTGGCGACTTCCAGCCGGCCATGCCCGCCACAGTTGCCCAAAGCAGCCCGTACCACTTCCCAATTGCGGGTTCGAGTCGATAGAAGGTTCGCGGTGAGTACGTAGGAAGCAATCTCGCTAGGCTCCACACACACCACGTGTTCGAATCGTTGGACCATCCAACAAGCGTGGTTCCCAATATTCGCACCCACATCAAGCGCCATTCCAGAACCGAGGCTCAACACGGTGCGAAGCTGGTCGAGGGTCTGCAACGACACTGACTCATAGCAATCGCCCGTGATCAGTCTTTCACTCCCGATGTGATCACCTGGATCAAGGAAGAATTGGCCAAGGCGCTGTTGTCGATCTTCGAACAGTATTCGCCAGATCCGTCTTCGCAATGCTTCTGCACGTTTCCAGTGAGCAGGCTGGATGACTGGCTGGATCATGGGAGGCATCTTCCGATTAAAGCAGGTGCTGTTCAGAAATTGGGACGCCCGTACCATGCGGGGGTCAATAGGTGCCGGCGCTCTCGTATCCTTCGCTGTGCCCATGGCTGGCGTCCCCCGCTCCGGCGAGGGTTCAGTGATGAATCCCTTCTGGCTTTGAATCTTCAGCGGCCGGACGGACCTAGTTCGGATTTTCAGATCATCAGAAGAAATCTGGAATTCTCGGTGCCAGACATATCCACTACACGGCAATCTTGTTCTTTGCCTACTCATTCATAAGGTGGAGATCTGATGGGTTTTCCCCTGGAGAAGCCACGGCTTTTCGCTCTTTCCGATGTCCTGTAGATCAGGGTCATGGCCCAGGCCGGCCTTATTAATTGCGACGGCGCCACGGTCGAATGTCGGAGAAACCTTCCTCCTCTGCTGGCCTATTTCGTCAAGCCCCACACCCTCGAAAAGAGCTGCGGCCGCCTGATCGCCTTCGATCCCGCCCGCGGCAACACGGTCTTCGTCCGGGACGAAGCGACGGTCCAGGCCCGGGTCGCGTCGGCGAAGCGCACGCGGCTCGTCAACGGGACGATCTGAGCGGGAGCCCGGGGCGGTGGTTCAGCCCACCACCGCGAGCCCCGCCCGCCCATGCCCGTACTCCGACCGCAACCCGATCACTTTTCCCGCCTCCCCCGCCAGCCCCTCCGGCACCAGCCACAGCGGGCTCCGCCAGTGGTTGCTGCGTTGGACGGCCTTGGCCTCGGTGCTGAGGAGGATGCCCTCTGCGAGGTGGGCTTCGAGGTGGACGAGGAAGCCGACGTCGGCGCCGGGGCGCTCGAGGACGAGGGTGGCCTCGCGGATCAGGGGGACGGGGGGCGGGGCGGCGAGGTCGAGGTCGTGAAGGAGGACGGGCTCGGCGAGGCCGGGCCAGCGGCGGAGCTTCCAGGGGTTCACGAGGAGGCGCTGGCAGGCGCCCCGGAGGGCTGCGTCCTCGGGTTTCGGCGCGCCCTCGAGGAGGGCGGGAAAGGGGAGGCCGTACCACCGGGCCCAGCGCGCGAGCACCTCCGGGGTGAAGAAGGTCTGCTGGCGCAGGCGGAGGGGCACGTCCACGGGGTGGCGAGGATGCGCAGGCGGGAGGGGACCAGGCGCGCGCCGGGCTTGAGGAGGCGGGCCACGGCGTCGGCGGTGACCTCGAGGATCCGCTCTCCGAGGGGCTCGTTGCCGATGAGCTCGGCCACCAGGACGTCGGCCTTTTCCGGGAGCTCGAGGCCGGTGCTCTGGCCCCGCAGGAGGGTGATGCGGTCGCCGAAGCCCGAGCCCGTGAAGAAGGCCTGGGCGGCGTCGGCGATGGGGCGGGCCTCGAGGGCGTAGACGTGCCTGGCCCCGGCCTGGGCCGCCGCCACCGCGAGGACGCCGCTGCCGGTGCCCACGTCCACCACCACGTCCCCGGGGCGCACGGTGGCGCGGATGGCCTCGATATAGAGCGCGGTGCGCCGGCGGTCCTCCAGCATGAGGATCTGCTCGTGGGGGCCATAGACCTGGCCGGGGCGCAGGTCCACGGCGCGGGGCGGGCCCGCCGCCCCCACCAGCACCCCCAGGTCGCACAGGCGCAGGAGCATGGCCATGGCGTCCGCCAGCTCCTGCGTGCCTTTGGCGTCCTGGGCGAGACGGGCCCAGCCCTCCGCCAGGGTGTGCTCCTCCCGGAAGAAGGCGAGCACCTCCAGGAAGCGCAGGGGAAACTCGTGGAGGGCCCCGGCGGCGTCGATGCGCAGGGCCGGACCCTCGACCTCGAAGACCGCCCGGGGGGCGAGGCGCACCCGGGACGCCTTGGTCCAGGGGGACGGCGCTGGCGTCGGCATCGTCATGAGCGCTCTCCCGCCGCCCCGCCGCCGTGCTTGAAGACCAGGCGACCCAGGCGCAGGGGCACGTAGAGGACGTGCAGGCTCCGGGGCAGCGGCCACCGGGTCCACTCCGCCAGGCTGGGAGCGAAGAGGGTGTGGAGGGTGAAGGCGGCCTTGGCGCCGAGGCCCTCGTGCAGGGCCAGGTCCCGGCGGAGGCGGGCGAAGGCGCCGGGAATGGGCGGATCCGGATCGAAAAGGGTGGCGGCGAGGCGATCCGCGAGGCGGGTGGCTCCGGGGTTGGCCGCGAGGCGGCGCCGCACGTCTTCGGGCAGGGGCGCCTCCAGCAGGCGCTCCGCCAGGAGCAGCCCCAGGGCCAGGCGCCGCGTGGCCCGGAGCTCCCCAGCCCGGCGCCAGACCCAGGCCCAGTCCAGGTCCGGATTCCCCCGGAGCAGCTCCGCCACGTCCACCAGCCACCGCAGGCTGCTCCAGTGGTGCTTGCTGCCGTGCAGGGCGAGGACCAGGAGCAGCTCCTGGGGCGGAAAGCGGCGGATCCGCCCGGCCCCGAAGGCCGCCGTGCCCAGCCCCGCCCACCACGCGTCCGTGCCGGCCTCCACCGGATAGTCCGGGTCCGTCTTCCAGTGCAGCTCGACCCGCAGGCCCTCCCGGGCCAGGACGAGGTGGTACTGGGCGGGGGAGCGGAGGAAGGCGGCCTCCAGGTCCGGGGCGAGGTCGAATTCCGGCGCATAGCCCAGGGTCCGGAGGGCCGCCTGGGCGGCGGGCAGGTCCCGGGGCCGCAGCAGGAGGTCCAGGTCGCCGAACTCCCGCAGGGAGAGATCGTCGAACAGCTCCAGGGCCAGGGCCGGGCCCTTGTAGGGCAGGGCCGGGATCCCGGCGGCCGCCAGGGCGTCGAGAACCGCCGTCAGAGCGTCCGCCAGGGCGGCGTTCCGCCGGCGCAGCCGCTCGTGGTGCGCCCACAGCTCCACGAACACGGGACGCGGCAGGGAGGCCGGCGCCAGGGCTTCCAGCTGGCGATGCAGGAGGGGGACGAGACCATGACGCGCCGCCAGGCGGTGGACGAGTTCCCAGTCGAGGTCCGTGGCCGCAAGCGCTGCGATGCGCTCCCGCGGCTCCGCCTCTGGCCGCAGGCGTGCGCAGCCCAGGAGGAGCGCGGCCTCCGGGCCCCTGCCCACCTGATCAGGTTGCGTCGGCACATGGACTCGGTTTGAAGCCATGGGCCAACTCTACCCAACAAGGGCCGGGGTGCAGGTGCCGCGCTTCCTCCGGAACGAAGGGCCGGGACCCCGCGGTTTCGCCTCGATGCACCTGCGACCTCAAGCCACCTGCGGCCTCAACCCACCTGCGACCTCAAGCCACCTGCGGCCTCAACTCACCGACGAATGGGCTCCATCGAAGCGGCGGCCGCTGTTGTTCCCGGTCTCGACGCCGATGGTGCCCTTCTTGAGCATGGGAACCACCCAGGGCAGCCGGGCTTCCCGATCGGACTGGGGCTGCTTGGGGTCCTGGTTCAAGGGCGGGTCTCCGGGGCTTGAGTCCATAAAACGAAAGGGTTGGACGAACACTACCTGAATTGTAAGGCATTAGAACCTTGTGAGGAACAATCCTGCGTTCATTCCCCGCAGGAGGATGCAGCCGCAATCTGAGTAGGAGGCTCCGGCGGAGGAGGCATCCAGTCCGGACAGGATGGCCCGCAGGCGGGGCAGATCCAGGCACTGCGCGGCCAGGGGATTCCTGGAAAGTTCCTCCAGGGCCACGGCGAGGGCGGGGCGATCGGCGAGGACTCTGTGACCCAGGTCCGAGGCCTGGAGCCCCTTCCGGGGGGAGTTGAGCACCGCATCGGGCATCCGGCCGGCCATGGCCCGGCGGATCAGCAGGCGGTCCTGGCCGCGGCGGCGCAGCTGGATGTCGGGGATGCGCAGGCAGAATTCGATGACGCGCCGGTCGGCGGTGGGGTCGCGGATGTCCAGGCCCGTGGCGGCCCCGAGCTCCTGCCAGATGGCCCCGAGGGAGATCCGGCCGAGACCGAGGAGCACCCGGTTCAGCGGCTCTGGAAAGGCTTCGAAGTGGGGATCGTGGCCCTCCTGGCGCATCCGCCCCTCCAGGTCCAGTTCCCGGGCGAAGGCGGGATGGAGGGCCGTCTCCTGTAGCCAAGGGCGCTGGGTCGAGGACCGCCGCCGCCAAGCCCGGAGGCCGGGCAGGAGGAGGGGCTTGAGGACCTGCCGCTTGAGGGCGAGGAGCGGGCTGGGCTCGATGCTGCGCAGGGCGCGCCAGGCGGCTCCCGGCCGCCCCTGCAGCAGGTTGGGCCACCATTGGCTCGCCGCGCCCGCGTAGGACACCGACGCGTTGCCCTGCTGCCCCGTGAGCAGGACGCCCAGGCCCCGGGATCCGGCCAGGTCGAGGAGCGCCAGGATCCAGTGGTAGTTCGCCCCGGAATGGCCCGGCGCGTCATGGATCTCCAGCTGGCGCCGGAGGGAATCCAGGATCCCCACCCCCGCCGCATCCACGGCGTGGTGGACGCCCACACCCGCCCGCAGGGCCGTCGCGTGGGCCAGGTTCCACTCGTTGCCCAGAGCCCACTCGTTGCCCAGGGCATGGCCTGGCAGGGCGGCGGCGTCCTCGAAGCGCGGCACGGCGGTGAAGGCCTCAAGGCCCCGGCCCGCCGCGGCCAGCAGGGGCCCCGCGAGGGCCACCACCGAACCGGAATCCAAACCCGCGCTGAGGGAGGCGCCCACAGGCTGCACGCTCCGCAGCCGCGCCCCCACCGCGGCGCCATAGACCTCCAGGAAGGCCTCCAGGTAGTCCTCATCGCGCTGGAACCGGAGGGGCGCGGCCGCTTCGGGGAACCAATAGCGTCGGGTCTCGAGGCCGGCCCGGGTCGCCACCAGCACGTGGGCCGGGGGCAAGGCCTGGATGTCCTCATGGGCCGTGCGGACGCCGTCCCCGGGCCACGCCGCGAGGATCTGGGCCACCTTGAAGAGGTCGGGCCGTCGGGGCGTGTCGGGGAGGGCGAGGAGGGCCTTCAGGCTCGTGGCGAAGGCCAGGCGCCGGGCGTCCCGGTGCCAGTAGAGGCCCGTGTTGCCATGGTGGTCCCGGGCCACGAAGAGGCGCTGCTCCCGGGGCTCCCACAGGGCGAAGGACCAGTCGCCCGCCAGGTGGTCCACGCAGGCCTGGCCCCAGCGCTCGAAGGCCCCGTGGACCAGGGCGCTGTCGGGCGTCCCGGCGAGCTCGGCCCGGGGGATGGCGAGGGCCTGGGCGAGCTCTTCCCGGTTGTCCAGGCGGCCCGCGAAGACCAGCGTGCCGTCCGCCTGCCGCAGGGGCTGGGACTCGAGGGCATCCTCCGCCGTGACGTGCCGGAGCCGGCTGCCCAGGCCGATGCGACCGTCGCACCAGGTCCCGCCGCCGTCGGTGCCGCAGCCGGCCATGGCCGCCGACATGCGCGCCAGGTCCTCGGCCAGCACCGGCGCGTCGTCGAAGCGGAGCAGGCCGAAGATGCCGCTCATGGCCGCCCGGGGCCCGCGAACTGGCAGATGACGCGGTAGGCCTGGTGCCCGGCTTCGCCCGTGACGACCCGCCCGCCGCAGCGCAACCAGGCGTGGGCATTGAACGGCGCCGCCGGATCCCGCCGGACGCCGAAGTACACCGTGGCCGCGATGCCGCGGGCCCGCAGCATCCGGAAGCCGGCGAGGGCCTGGGCCAGGCAGCGGCTGTCCCAGGGCACCCGGCGCGCCACGGCCTGCACCGCCCAGCCGACCTCCTCCACCGCCGGCTGCTGTTCGGCGGGGACCTCCGGGGCGCTCTCGGCCCCCAGAACCCCCAGTCCCGCGGCCAGGCGCCGGAACGGGACGAAGGCCAGGGCGAGCCGGGCGCCGAGCAGGTGCCGCAGGGCTTCCCGCAGAAGGCGCCGCCGCGGGGCGGGCAGG
The DNA here is from genome assembly GCA_016710635.1 of Holophagaceae bacterium. Lineage (GTDB taxonomy): Bacteria > Acidobacteriota > Holophagae > Holophagales > Holophagaceae > JADJVL01. The sequence continues at coordinate 82,512 of JADJVL010000003.1, forward strand.
ACCCGGTAGCGCCGCCAGTCCTGGAGGAACAGGGCCATCAGCCGTCCACCACGAGAAGCCCCTCGCGCCGCAGCTCCTCGATGAAGGGCCGGATCTCCTCGGCGCAGCGCTCGGGAGTGACGTCGTATTCCGCCGCCAGCTGCTCCGCGAGGGCCGCCAGGGTCCGCGGCGTCTCCAGCAAGGTCCAGATGCGCCGGGCCGTGCCTTCCAGGCCGTAATAGCTGCCGGTCTCCAGGCTCATGAGCACGGTCTCGTCCTCGAGGTCGGCGGCCAGGGGCGCGGTGGCGCGGGCCAGGGGCAGGTCGGGGCGCAGGGGCAGCATTCAGGTTTCCTCGGGTCCGCCCGGCCGGGGCCGGGACGGCCATTCATGTTCGAGCCAAAGCACCAGCGCGTCGAGGCGGGCCGCGTCCCGCCGGCGGCAGAGCCGGTACACGGAGGCCGAGGCGGCAAGGTCGCCGGCCAGCCGCAGCACCTCCCCACGGCCGCGCAGCCCCTGGAGGAAGGCCGGCCGGTAGAGGTTGTCCGCGAGCTGCTGGAGGGCCTCGAAGCCCTTCAGGGGAACGAGGGCAGGCCCGCCCTCCGCGACGTCCGTCAGCACGTGCACCGCGCCGAGGGGCACCGGGGCCGAGGCGTGGCCGTCCCCCAGGGGCAGGACGAATTTGTCGACGTTGAACCGCGAGGGTGGCGGCGGCTCGTCTGCGCCATGGAGGCGGCCGACGGCATCGCCCTTCAGCCGCAGGTGCGGGAAGGCCGGCAGCACCTGGAGCCCGCCCACGGAATCGCGGGCGAGGACGCAGACGTCGTCGGAGATCAGCCGGTAGCCCGCCCGGCGGAAGTGGGCCGCCAGGGTGGATTTCCCGATGCCCGAGGGCCCGACGAAGACCATGGCCCCCCAGGGCGTCTCCACGGCGCTGCCGTGGAGGGGGAAGAGGCCGCGCTGGTAGAGGAGGGCGCCGAGAGCCGAACCCAGGAGGAAGAGCCGCACTTTTTCCGGGTCCGCCGCGGGGGCGGGCTGGACGCGCAGGCGCCGGCCCTCCTCGGCCTGGTAGACGGCGACCCCTTCCACGACCAGGCGGAACGCCGAGGGCGAGGCCTGCCACCAGGATGTCGTCAGCGTGGCGTCGGGCAGGTCCGGGAGGTCCTCCGCCAGGGAGATGACCACTTCCGGGGTGGAACCCGGGCCCGCCACGGCCCGCAGCCCCGGGAGCTCGAGACAGGAGGCGATCGTCAGCTCATAGGCCCGGTAGTGGAACACTCAACCCCCGAGTCCGGACAGCCCGGAGCGCCGTGATCGCGCCCCCACCACCACGCCCGGTCCCACCACGGAGGCGGGGATGACGTGGCCCCGGGAGGGCCGGACCTTCCGGCCCTCCCGGGTCACGGGTTCAGTTCTTGGTGACGAAGACGGCGCCGCCGTTGAAGCGGGGCCGGCTGCGGGGCTGCTGCAGGATGGGCTCCAGCGGATCGCCAGGGCCACGCATCGGCGTGATCGTGAAGAAGTCAATGGAATTGAAGACGTCGTACGGAACGGTCGAGCTGGTGCGGCAGTCCACGCCGATGCCGTAGGTGCCGGGCTGCCAGGTGCTGGGCAGGTTGTAGGTGGCACTGACCCCATAGTCCTGCATCATCACCCAGCCGAGTGAGTCATCCACATAGACCCAGAACTGGTACTGGTAGGCCCCGGCCGGGGAAGGCGTGGCCGTGCCCTGGAGGACGGAACCCGAACCCGCCGCCGTGAAACTCAGGGGCCAGGAGCCGCCGGACTTGGAGATCGGCAGGGAGGCGCTCGGCGTGATGCTGACCGCCGTGGCGGGGGTGTACTGATTGAGGACGGTGAGGGTCGCACTGCCGCTGGTGACGGGCACACTGCCACCGGACGTCGTGGTGACCACGCAGTCGTACACCGAGCCGGACAGGGCCGCGGAGGTCGGATTGATGGTGAGGGTGGCGGAAACCGTATTGGTCGTTGAACTGGCGGGAGAGAAGACCGCGTTGGTGTAGGGGGCCACGTTCGTCAGGTTCACGCCGTTCCGACGCCACTGGAAGGTGAAGACCCGGCCGATGGCATCGACGCGGCCGCCGCCCGCCGTGACCGTGAAGGAGGCGCTGGCGGGAGCGGCCACCGTCAGGTTCACGGGGCTGGTGCAGATGTTGGGCGCCACGAGGCCTGCAGTCGTCTGGGAGATAACGATGGCGTTGTTGCTGGTGACGGTGCAGCCGCTGCCCCCCGTGACCTTGCATGTGTAAGTACCGGCGGTGCCGGCTTGCGCGTTGGTGATGCTCAACGTCGCCGTGGTGGCGCCCGCGACGACCCAGGTGGGCTGGGCGCCATTCACCAGGTTGGTGCCGTTCCGGGCCCACTGGTAGCTGAGGCCCGCACCTGAGGCGACCACCTGCAGGCTGAAGGAATTCCCCGTGGCGTACTCGGTGTTGGCGGGCTGGGTGGTGATCACCGGCGCCGCCACGGTGCTGGTCATGATCGCGGCGTTGCTGACGGTGGTGCCGGCGCAGTTGGAGGCCTTGAGGGTGTAGGTGCCGCCGCTGCCGCAGGCTGTGGAGGAGACCGTAAGGGTCGGCGTCGTGGCGCCGGAAATGGCGCCGCCATCCACCAGGTCCACGCCGTTCAGCTGCCACTGGTAGGTGACCGTCGGATAGGTGTTGGAGACCGTCCCGGTGAGGATGAAGCCCGCGGGCGGCGTGAAGGAGGCGCCCACAGGCTGCACACTGAAGGCCGGGGCGACGTAGGCGGGCACGCCGCCCACCTGCCAGACACCGCGGCCGAAGACCGCCGCGCGAAGGAAGTTCCCATTGGGATGGACATAGAGGTCCGTCACCAGCCCCTGGGGCAGGCCCGAGCCGAACAAGCTCCAATTGGTGCCGCTGTCGATGGTGCGATAGACGCCCAGCCAGGTCGCCGCGTAGAGCGTGTTCGGGTCGCCGGGGTCCACGACGATCTTCACCACGGGCAGGTCAGGCAGGCCGGTTTCCGCCGCGGCCCAGGTCGCGCCGCCGTCCGTGGTGCGGGCCACGTGGATGGAGTTGGGGGCCGTGGATACCGACGCCGCAAACAGGATGTTGTTGTCCACCCAGGCGACGTTGGAATTGTTGCCCTGCCACGTGCGACCGCCGGAGGCCGGCACCAGGGTGTTGAGGTTGCTCGGGAGGGGGGCGCTGGCGAAGGCGTCGGTAGTGATGTATACGATCCCGCTATTGGAGGCGGTCGCCAGCCGGTTCCCATCGGTGGGATGGGCGCCAATGCCGTGGCTCACTGCCGCCACGGCAGTTCCATTGGCGAGCCGTCTCAGGTTGGTCCAATTGGCGCCACCGGTGGTGCGGTATACCCGTCGGTTGGTGGTGCCCCCGTAGGTGTAGAAGACCGTCCCCGTCGGATCGGCCCCGGGGGGGGCAGCGATGATCGGGGTGACGAGGTAGTAGTTGCTATTGTCCGCGGGGTAGTCAGGCCGCCCGTGAACGCTGTCCATTCCGTGGCGTCGTCAGGCGGGTTCGTGGTGCAGCGGTAGATGTTGTTGTAGCCCAGGGAACTGAAGGAGTAGGTGTCCGTGGCCTGGCTCCAGCCGACGCCGAAACCATCGTAGTTGCCGAGGGCGCCAACGGTCGTGCCGGAGCGCGTCTGGTTGAACACGGTCGTTGCACCCACGCGCTTGACGGTGGCGTTGTCCTCGGTGCCCATGAGGATGCTATCGGCGGCACAGGAAGAGAGGGGCCCCGAGGCCAAGGCCCACACCATGTGGGAGACGAGGCCAACGTTCTTGGTGTCGTCCCAGGTCGCGCCGCCATCATCGGAGTAGAAGAAGCCGCCATTGGTCCCAGGAAGACCCGGTGCGTGGCCCCCAGATCCAGCTTGGCGGCGCACTGGAAGCCACCGTGGGCATAGGGGAGGCTGAACTTCCCGAACCAGTTGGTCTGGAGGTTCCACTTCGTCGCGGCCGTGCCGCCCGTGGCGCCGCCGTTGGTGTTCTTGGCCGAGCTGAGGTCCCCGCCGATGTAGAGGGTGTTGCGCGTGCCGTCCTGGGGGTCCACCAGCAGCATCTGGTCGTAGTACCCATTGGCATGCATGTAGTTGTTGTTGTTCTGGTCGGTGTTCGTGGTGGCAGGTGCCGATCCGGAGGTCGTGTTGGTGGCGGTCCATGCGGTGGTGCCCCCGGTGGTGCTCTTGTAGAGGTCAAGCTGGGCCGCGTCGCCGGCGGCGGCGGCGAAGCAGTAGACCGTGGCCTCGCCCGGGACGTTGCTGAGGGTCATGCGACCGCCGGCGATGGGGGAGGCGGCAAACCAGGTCGCCCCGCCGGTGGTGCTGCGCATGATGACGCCGGTGCCGCTGCTTGTGTCCTCGGCTGCGGCGAGCCATGTGAGGGGACCCACCCGGGCGAGGCTCCAGACCCGCTTCCCGTTGAAGCTGGCGTTGTCCACGATGGCGAACGAGGCCCCGCCGTCGGTGGACCTGAAGAGCCCCTTGTCGGTGCCGACCAGCACCGTGGTGGTGGCTTCGGTGGCCGCGGTGTCGTCCACTTTCACATCAAGCACCTGGGTGGCCGTGTAGGTGATCGCAGTGATGGTGCCGCTGAGCTGAATTGGCGTGGACCAGGTCTGCCCGGCATCCAGGGAGCGGACCATGAATCCGCCGACACCCATGTCGAAGGGATCTCCGAGGCCCACATGCAGAACCGCACCAGCACCGGACTTGGACTTGCCGAAGGCGGCCGAACCGCCCCTGGTGCTGCCGACCTGGTCCGTGAGAGACCGCCAGGTGGGGGGTGTGTCCTGGAAGTTGGAGGTCTTCCAGAGCCCGCCGCCGGCAGTCAGCACGTAGACGGTGTTCGCATCGGCAGGGTCGGGCAGGATCGCGCGCACCCGTCCACTGTTCTGCTTGGCGAGGGTCAGGCCGGAATTCTGGATCTTGGTGGATCCGGTGGGGCCCAGATTCGTCCAGGTCGTGGCTGCCAGGGCAAGGGGGAGGGGAATCCCCTCCGGAAGCCCAGTGGCAGCGAACCCCTCGGGCCGGAAATGGTCGGGGTAGAGCAGCCTCTGCCGCGCGGCTTCGTCCAGCGGCGCATGAATTCCGGGGAGAGGTCCCCGCCAATCTGCAGGCGCCACCACTCCCTGCGAGCCGCGGCATCGTCGTCCCGGCCCTTGCTTGGGTTGCCCTGGCCCTGTTGATTGCCATCACTCCGGCCCCCATTCGAGGTGAGGTAATTTGTGCCGCTTATTTCAATTCCTGGCTTGGCGGGGGCTTCCTGGGCTCCGAGGGCGGCGCTGCTGAACAGGGCGGTGGCCAGACCCAGGGCGGTGGCGTTGAGAAGCGTGCGGGGGTTGAACATGGGGGCCTCGCGGTGATCGGGTGCGGTGCTGCGATAAAGAATCCCTCCCGGAGGGGAGGGGAGCTAGCGACTGGATTTGGACGGATGGGGGTGGGAACCGGATGGGTACGACATGCAGCACTCCGGAAGCAGGGGCCGAGGCGTAAGCTTGAACCCGACAGGAATTTTGGGTGAAGTGTTTGCGGGTCAGAAAAAGCCTACAGGAATCTAAGTTTCAAACCCTGGGCAGGCAAGGAAAAACGGCCCCTGATTTTTACATGTCCCACCCATCAAATGCGGCTTTTCTCTCGATATCGATTTCTGCATGGGATTCGCGCCGGTGCTGGAGGAACGGGATTCCCAGCCCTCCAGATCCGGCGGCCGGAACGGCGTTCCGGCAGGGGCAACCGGCGGCGGCCTTCGGGCTTGACGCACCTGCGGGGAACAGTAAGCTGCTGACCAGCTTCCACCCCGCCAGACCTCCTTCCTAAGCGCCATCCCGTGAAGGAATTCCGCGCAGATCCATTCCCCAGGAGCGGCCATGAACGTGACGTCCCCTTCCCTCGCACTCCTGCTGCTCGCCGCGGGGACGCTCCAGGCCCAGGCTCCGGCGACGCCCCCTCCGGCCCCGGCCAAGCCCGCGGCCCTGGAGGGCTTCCGCTTCGGCATCCAGGGGGGACTTGTGTCCGCCACCACCGATTCCACAAAGTACCTCACGGACAAGAAAATGGGCTTCGTCGTGGGCCTGCAGGGCACGGTGGACGTGCTGCGGGGCCAGCGCCTCCGGGGCCGTCTGGATTTCACCAGCTTCCCCAAGGCCACCGTGCCGACCCTGCACGGCGGAGGCGGGCCGGAGGACGACACCATCAGCGCCATGGCCCTGGGCCTGGACTACATGATCTTCTTCGCCGGACGGCCGGAAGGCGGCTACTGGACCGGAGGCGCGGCGCTGACCAGCTGGAAGCAGGATGCGTCCCCCGGCGAGACCAAGACCCACACCAGCATCGGCCTCGCCACGGGCCTGGGCTGGCAGTTCAACCGCACCTTCGGCCTCGAGGGCCGGGCCACCTGGGCCCGGTGGCAGACGAACTTCCGCCCCAGCACGATCCACAACGCCGGCACGCTGAGCCTGGAAGCTTCGGTCCGGTTCTGAGGAGGCGCGGAGGGCAGCGCGGGCACCGGCCTGAGGCACACCCATCAGGCCTGGCGAGCGTCCAGCGGCTTTGATCTAGACGTTGAACTTGACGTTGACGTTGACGTTGACCTTGAACTTGAACTTGACCTTGAAAAAGCACCCCGGAAAGGCGCAATTCGCGCCCTTGGCGAATTGAGTCTTTCCGGGGTGCAGGCAAGCGATAGCGCGGCAGGGGCATGAACCCTGATCGTCCGGGTTCGCGCGGATGGGTGCGCCCAGGGCCTGGTTTTTGGCGGAGGCGGCACCGGGATGGGCGGGACGACCCATCCTGACGCGCTATCGCTTGCTTGCGTTCGAGTCTGGCGCGGCGAAAGGGCCGCCACGCCAGACTCGAACACCTTTGTGAAGGTCAACGGCAAGGTCAAGTTCAAGGTCAAGGTCAAGGTCAAGGTCAACGCCTAACGGCAACGTCCACCGCGATCACCCGGCGCGCCGCCGGACCGCTCCAGGACTCAGATCCGTCCACTGGTCTTGAGGTCCAGATACCGGTTCACGAGGCTCAGGGCCAACCGGGCAGGCACGACGTCCAGGGTCTGTACGCCAAGACCGCGCAGCCGGTCGAAGGCGGCGCGGCGGTGGCGGAGGTATTCGTGGAGGGCGCCGGCGCGGAGGGCGGCTTGGAAGTCCCGGGGCGCCTCTTGGTCCGCCGGATCCAGGGCCAGGTCCAGTTCCCGTTCCCGCAGGGACGCCAGCAGCACGAGGTGGCGCTTCTGGAGCAGCTTCAGGGCCGGCGCCAGGGTCTGGTCGTCCTCGTCCCGCACGTTGGACACCACCACCACCAGGCTGCGCTTGGGCAGGCGCACCATGGTCTCCCGGGCCGCTTCGAGGTAGTCCGGCGCGTGGGTGGTGGCGTCCAGGTCGTAGAGCTCGTTGAGGAGCCGGTTGAGGGTGGGCACCGACTTCCGCGGCCGGAGGAAGCGCTTGTCCCCGGCGAAGGAGAGGAGGCCCACCGCGTCCCCCTGGCGCAGGGCCACGTAGCTCAGGAGCAGCACCGCGTTCAGCGCATGGTCGAAGTGGGAGAGGCCGTCGCCGCCGTCCAGCTCGAGGGCCCGCATGCGCCGGCCGCAGTCCAGCAGGAAGAAGACCTGCTGGTCCCGCTCCTCCTGGTATTCCCGGGAGATCAGCTTGCGCAGCCGGCTGGTGGCCTTCCAGTCCACCTGCCGGGACGAATCCCCTTCCCGGTACTCCCGCAGCTGATGGAACTCCAGGCCCTCGCCCCGGCGGCGCTTCTTCAGCACCCCGAGCTGGGACAGGCGCTGGTCCGTGGCGAGCAGGGCGTACTTCGCGACGGCGGCGAAGTTGGGATAGACCTTGACCTCCTCCCCCGCCCCCAGGCGGAGGTCCCGGACCCAGAAACCCCAAGGGGAATCCAGGAAGGCCTGGACCGGCCCGAAGGCGTGGCGGCCCCGCCGCAGGGGCCGCACCTGGTAGCGCAGCTCCGCCCAGGCGCCGGGCTCGAGGCGGAGGCCGCGGGGCAGGCCCGCGGTGTCGAAGGCGTCAGGATGGTGATCGTGGACCCGCAGATTCAACGAACGATGGGAAGCATTGCGCAGGCGCAGCTTCACCTCGCTCCAGGCCCCCAGCGGCAGGGAGCCCGCCACCCGGCGGCCCGCCTCCGGCGCTTCCATGCGCAGGGCCAGCACGGCGTCCGCCAGGGCCGCCATCGCCAGGCCGGCCAGGACAAGCCACCAGACCATGCCCAGCCCCGGCCAGCGGACCGCCAGCACCCCGAGGACGAGCCAGGGCGCGCAGGCGAAGAGGAGGCGGCGGGAGGGATGCATGGGGGAGAACGCCTTCAGGCGCGGGGCGCCTGGACCTTTTCGAGGACGCCTTCGAGCAGACCGTCCACCGTGTGACCTTCCAGCTCGACTTCCGGGCTCGGCGTGAGGCGATGCCGCAGGGCCGGCCGGGCCATGGCCTTCACGTCGTCGGGGGTGACGAAGTCCCGCCCCGCCAGGAGGGCGGCGGCCCGGGCGGTGCGGATCAGGGCGATGGCGCCCCGGGGCCCCGCCCCCAGCGAGACGCCGGGCCAGCCCCGGGTGGCCCGCACGATCTGCACGGCGTAGGCCATCACCGCGTCGTCCACGGTGAGGGAGGCCGCCGCCCGCTGGGCCGCCAGGATGTCGGCGGGGGAAGCCACCGCCACCACCTCCTGCACCTGCAGGTCGTCCCCCACGCGGCCGTCGGTGACCTGGCGCACGAGGCGGGTCTCTTCGGCCTCGCCGGGGTAGTCGATGAAGACCTTCAAGAGGAAGCGGTCCAGCTGGGCTTCCGGCAGCGGGTAGGTGCCTTCGCTTTCGATGGGGTTCTGGGTGGCCAGCACCATGAAGGGCGCGTCCACCACCAGGCTCTGGCCCTCGATGCTGACCTGGCGCTCCTGCATCACTTCGAGCAGCGCGCTCTGGGTCTTGGCGGGGGCGCGGTTGATCTCGTCGGCGAGGAGCAGGTTGGTGAAGACCGGGCCGCGGCGGATGCTGAAGGTGCCGCTCTGCATCTCGTAGAGGCTGTGGCCCATGACATCGCTGGGCATGAGGTCCGGGGTGAACTGGATGCGGGCGTGCTTCCCGTGGAAGGTCCGCGCCAGGGCGCGCACCAGCAGGGTCTTGCCCAGGCCCGGCACGCCCTCCAGCAGCACGTGGCCGCCGGCGAGGAAGGCCACGATCACCTGCTGCACCACCGCCTCCTGGCCCACGAGGGCCTTGGAGATCTCCGCCTTCATGCGGGCGGCGAGGGCGTGGGCCTGGGGCAGTTCCATCGCGGAGTCGAAGGCGTTCATAGGCTTCTCCTGAGTCGTTCGAGGGTGCGGATCGCGTCCTTGAAGGAGGCCGCGTCGGGGGGATGGTCGTCGAAGAGGGCGCGGCGCACCTCGGGCTCCGGCAGGTCCGCGAAATCCGCGAGGCGGCTGCTGAGGACCGGCAGGGGCAGGTGGGCCCAGGCGGGATGGGCCCTTTCGATGCGCTTCATGAGGGCGGCGCGGGCGGCGCGGAGCATGCGGCTGCCCTGCCCCTCCGCCCAGAGGAGCCGCCCGCTGGCGTCCACGTGTTCCAGCAGGCTGCGCCGGGCGAGTTCCGGAACGGGCAGGACGGGACCGAAGCGGGCGAAGCCCCGCCACGCCACCAGGGCCGCGAGAACGGTCAGCGAGCCGAGGGCGGCCCAGGCGTTCGCCTTGAGCCAATCGAGGAGGTTGGCGGTGCGCTCCCCGCGCACCAGCCAGGTGCGCCCTTCCCGAGGCCGGTCCGACAGGGTCCAGGCGAGGAAGGCCGCATGGTCGAGCTTCACCAGGGCACTGTTCCGCCAGGCGTCCAGATCCACGAAGATCCGCACCCGCCCGGCCCCCACGGGATATTCCAGACCCACCAGACCCTTGTGGCTGCCCAGGGGACGGAAGTCGTTCAGTCCCTTGTCCACGAGCCGCCACCGCGGGGAGATCCGCACGGTGTAGGGTTCCCCGTCGTCGAGCCGGAGCTGCGGTTCCCAGAGCTTGCGGTGGCGCAGTTCGGCGGCGTCCTCGTCCTCCTCGTCCGCTTCGTTCGCGCCTTCCTTCTGTGTCTTCCAGGGCACCGCCACCACCTCCACGCCGAGACGCTCCAGGAGGTGGTCCCCGCAGCGCCAGGGCCTTGCGGGGCGCCTGCTTCCCGGATCGGATCTTCCCGGGTGCCGGCCCTTCGTTGCTGGACGCATCCAGCAGCCCCTGGGTGGCGTCCATTTCGATCACCAGCTGGCCGCCGCCCCTGGCGAAGGCGAGGAGCCGGTCCGCCTCCTGGGGCGTGAAGCCCCGCTGCCGGTCCACCATCACGAGGGTGTCGGCGGGCTTCAATCCCTCGGCCGGCCCCGGCAGGCCCACCCGCGGCACGGGATGGCGGCCCAGCCGCTCCAGCAGGAATTCCGCCGCCAGCATTGGATTCCGCCGGGCTTCGGGCTTGAAGCCCGTATGCACCTTCTCCACCTTCCAGACGGTGTGGCGGTGGACGTACCACCCGGCGAGGCCCAGCAGGGCCAGGGCGGCGAGAAGGGCGGCGAGGCGCTTCACGGGTTCGCCTCCCCCCGGCGGAAGGTCCGCGGCCAGGCTTCGCAGAGGCCCCAAGCCGCCTCGGCGGTGGGCGCCTCGTGCCGGTAGGCAAGGTGCAGCCAGGCCAGGGTGAGGGCGCCGAAGTAGGCGGAGCCTTCCCCGGCCAGCGCCTTCGTCGCCAGGCGCAGGGCGTCCCCCTCCGTGCTGCCCGCGTGCAGGGAGACGCTGTGGGCATGGACGAGGCTGGCCAGGGAACCCCGGTAGAGAAGGGCCAGGGCGGCGCGGGCATCGCCCTGGGTCCAGAGCTTCCAGGCCGCCGCGCCCACGTCGTCGGGCAGGCTTTCCGGCCGGATGTCGAGGCCGAAGAGGGTGTCCAGGACCGCGGCCTTGCGGCGGGGCCGGAGCAGAGTCCCCAGCTGGTCCCGGAAGTGCCACAGCAGCCAGGCGACCACGGCGAAGAGGGCCGCGAGGACGACTCCCTTGAAGAAGGGCGCGAGGAACTCGCCGAGCCAGGCCAGATCCAGGGGCTTGCCCTCCCTGGCCTTGCGGTCCTTCAGCAGCCACTGCGGGACGCGGACCTCCTTCAGCTCCCCGAACTCCTTGCGGCGCATGACCTCCACCGCTGCGCGCTGGGCGGCGTTCTCGGGTCGCGTGCCCTTGGTGGGCGTGATGGGATCGTCCGGGCGCTTTTCGACCTTGGGCGGCGCTGGGGCGGGCTTCTCCTCCGCCGCCAGGCTCCCGCCACCCACGAGCAGCAGGGAGAGCAGGGCCGGAGCCAGCCGCCGGGCCATGCGGCGGAAGGCCAGCTCGATGTCCCAGCCTTCCAGGGCCGTGCGGCGGTTGAGGTAGAGGGCGAAGCCCCCGGCCACGAAGAAGGGTTCCACCACCGAGGTGGCGGCGACGTGCAGCACGAGGAGGCAGCGCGGCCCGCCCAGGCTGCTTTCGTGTTCGAAGATCCAGTCCCAGAACGCGAGGTGGGAGGGCAGCAGGATGGCCAGGAACGCGATCAGGGCGAGGAGCAGGACCGCTTCGAAGCAGAGGCAGATCAGCAGCAGGGCCGCCGCCGCGCCGCCGCCGCTCCGGGCCAGGACTGCCCAGCGGGCCCGGAAGGGCTTGCCCTTCAGTCCTTCGAGCTGGTGCACCGGCGCCGCCATGGCCCGGCCGGGGGCCAGGCGCCGCCAGGTCAGCGCGGCGAAGAGTCCGGTCTTCGGGCCCCGCCACAGGTCCTTCAGGGTTGCGCCGGGGCCCGGCACCTGGCTGAAGGTGGCTCTGGCGAGCACGTGCAGGGGCACGCGGTCCAGCAGGGGCTTCAGCCAGCGCCACGCGAACAGGCCCCAGTAGGGCGCCTTCCAGAAGGCCAGGAGAAGCAGCGCCCCGAGGGGCAGGGCCACGCAGAACCAGGGGGACAGCACGGCGCGGGCGTGCCGGCGCAGCAGGGCGAAGCCCAGGTCCACCGCCTCGAAGGCCCGGCGGGGTCGCACGGCGACGGAGAGGTCCTCAACCTTCATGGAAGGCTCGAACTGGAAGACCGCGGGACTTCCTGCGGCGCGGCGGGTCCCCGCTCCACCGCGCTGCGCGCGTTCCGCGACCCGCCTGCGCCTCGGCCCATGAAGATGAAATACGCCGCCACCACCAGTGCCATGGAAACGCCGAAGGCGATCTTCACGGGGAACAGGATGGTGGCGTTGGAGGACCAGAAGGCTTCGATGAAGGCGGCCATCAGGGTCATGGCGGCGGTGCCGTACATGAGGCGCACGGAGACCTTGGCGGCCTCCTTCAGGGCTTCCACCCGCGTGCGGCGGCCCGGGGCGAGGATGGCGAAGCCCAGCTTCATGCCCGCCACCCCGGCGAAGACGGCTCCGGTGAGCTCCAGGGCGCTGTGGCCCGCGACGAAGCCGTAGAAGGTCTTCGCGAGTCCGGCGTTGACGAGGTGCCCTTCCACGGTGCCGAACTGCAGGCCGTTGAAGAGCAGGAAGAGGATGGTGCCGATGCCCAGGAAGAGGCCCCAGGCGAAGCACTGGAAGTCCAGGCCGATGTTGTTGCGGATGTAGTGGCCGAACATGGCCACGTCCGTATCGGCCTCCCGTCCGGGACCGATGCTGTCCCGGTCCGGGCGGTACATGTCCTCGTATTGGGCGAGCTCGGCGGGATCCATCACCAGGTAGGCGGCCTCCGGACGGTGGCGCACCCAGAGGCCCATGGCGGCGTAGGGGCCGTAGAGCAGGAGGCTAGAGAGCAGTACCAGCCGCCACTCCCGGCGGACGAGGCGGGGAAAGTCGAAGCGGATGTACCGCAGCCACGCGGACTGGAGGCGGGCCTGGGCCCCGTGCAGCCGTTGGTGGGCGCGCAGCACCAGGCCGTTCAGGCGGTCCTGCAGGGCGAGGCTGTAGCCCCGCTCCCGGGCCAGGGCGAGCTGGGCGCAGACCTGCCGGTAGAGGTGCGGGGCGTCGAGGTCGTCCAGGGCACCTCGGGGCCGGGTGAGCCAGGCCTCGAGGGCGCGCCACTGGGGCTCGAAACGGGCGGCGAAATCCTCCTGCTTCATGGGAGGCCCTGCCCTTCCTGGATCGCTTCCCCGGGCTGGGCCTGGGGCCGGTCCTCCCGCCGCCCCAGGAAGCCCCTGGCGAAAGTGAGGAGGCGGGCAACGCCTTCGGGGCCCGCGGCCTCCGTGACGGGTTCCGCGAGGCCCGCGAGTTCCTCGGCGCGCTGGGGGCTGAAGGTGGGCAGGCGTTCGGCGAAGGAGACCACGGCCCGCTGCTCATCCAGGGTGAGCCTCGCCCTGGGCAGCGCCACTTCGCCCCGGGACAGCCGCCGCGCCGGCGGCGGGGGCTCCGCGTGCACGACCACCGTCCCGGCGGCGAGATCACCGAGGCGCTTGAAATCCCGGTTCAGCAGCATGGAAAGCAGCCCGAAGCCGTAGAGCAGGGGCAGGAAATCGGCGGTGAGGAGGAAGTTCCGCGCCAGGCTCGCGGACCAGGACACCGGCGCCCCATCGTCCATCAGGACCTGCAGCCCCGCCACCCGCTTGCCCGGCGTGCGGCCGCCTCCAAGCACCTCGAAAAGCACCGGATAGAACCACTCGGTGAGGAAGGCGAGGATCGAAAAGACGCCGACCCCCATGCGCCCCAGGAACGCGCACCCGATGCCGAAGACCATGTAGAGCATCAGCCGCAGCAGGAAGTCCCACAGCCACGCCTGCGCGCGGATCACCGGCCCGGCGGGGGCCAGGTCGAGGGTCACGCCTTCCGGCGTCTCGATGGCGCGGGTGGTGTCGAGCATCAGGACTTAACCACCTTGAGGCGCGCGAAGCGGTCCAGCATGGTGCGCCGGTCCATGCCCCAGGCCGTGAGGGCGTCGAGCAGGAGCAGCAGCGGCCCCGAGACGGAAAGGCCCGGCCCCAACCTGGAGTCCAGGTCCAGATAGAGAGCGGCGAGGAAGGGTAGCAAACCGATCAGCAGCCTGGGAAATGACCAAAGGGCCGCGATCCTCAGCCCGTGGACCCTGGTCCCGTCCACAGTGCAGAAGCGCAGGCCGAACATGCGGAAGGGCAGCGTCTGGTTCCGGCGATGGAGCTCGAGAGCGGACCAGGGCAGGTAGAGTGCCAGGAACAACAACAGCGGCAGCATGCGCGCGGCGAACCCGTCGATGGACTCGATGCGGATGAACTGGCCCGCGATCTCGAAGGCCAGCGGACTGCCGAGGAGAAGGAAGGACGAAGGCCAGTGCGATGCCGACCAGGGTGGACATGACGCGGAGGAGGGGGTCAGCCCGCTCCGATGCCGCCGGGGTCCCATCCGCCGCAACGCCGGTGAGCTGGGCACGCGGAGGCGCGAAGGGATTGTCGGTGTCGTGGGTCATTGGCGGAAATCCCGAGTCTATCGGCTTTCAGGGGATGTCCGCCGCAGGGGTGAAAGGTTCCGGGGCCGGAGCCACGGTAGACTGTCGGTTTTCTCGCCCAGGTCTCCATGTCCTCGCGCCTCGACCCCAAGCCCATCGCCCTCCTCGCCATCGGCGGGAACGCCCTGCTCCGCGAAGGGGAAAAGGGCCTGCAGGAGGAGCAGCTGGAGAACGCCCGGGACTGCGCGGAGATGCTGGCGAGGGTGGTCGGTCAGGGCTTCTCCCTTTGCGTGGTCCACGGCAATGGTCCCCAGGTGGGCAACCTGCTCATCCAGCAGGACGCGGCTTTCAACCTGATCCCGCCCTACACCCTCGACATCTGCGGCGCCATGACCCAGGGCAGCATGGGCTACATGCTGGAGCGCATGCTCATCAACCGCCTGCGCTTCGAGCGCCTGGACGCGCCGGTGACTTCGCTGCTGACGGAAGTCGTCGTGGACAAGCACGATCCGGGCTTCGAGCACCCGACGAAGCCCGTGGGTCCCTTCTACCCCGAGTTCCGCGCCATGGAACTGATGCGTTCCAAGAAGTGGAAGATGAAAGAAGACAGCGGCCGGGGCTGGCGGAAGGTCGTCCCCTCGCCGCGCCCTCTGGAGATCGTGCAGCTCGGCGCCATCCGCGCCCTGCTGGACAAGGGCCACTGCGTCATCGCCGGCGGCGGCGGCGGCATTCCCGTGATCCGCGACGCGTCGGGCTACCTGGTGGGCGTGGAGGCCGTCATCGACAAGGACCGCCTCAGCGCGCTGCTGGCCGCCCAGCTCAGCGCCCAGCGCTACATCATCCTCACCGGCGTGGCGAAGGTGGCCCTGGACTTCGGCAAGCCCAACCAGCGCTGGATGGACCGCCTCACCGCCGCCGAGGCCCGGCGGCACCTGCAGGACGGCCAGTTCCCGCCGGGCTCCATGGGCCCGAAGATCGAGAGCGCCCTGGCCTTCCTTGATGGCGGCGGGCAGGAAGTGCTCATCACCACCGCCGAGGATCTCAAGCACGGGGATCCCGACACCCTGGGCACCCGCATCGTGAGGGAGTGACGCAGATGTACGCCCTGGCCATCCTCCGCTACCGCAAGCCCCTCGAAGAGGTGCTCAAGGTCACCGATGAACACCGCGCCTACCTGCGGACTTTGAAGGAACGAGGCCTCCTGTTGGCCTCCGGGCCCTTCGAGCCCCGCAGCGGTGGCGGGCTGCTCCTTCGCGTGCCGGATGAAGGCGCTGCGGCGGCCCTCGACGCCATCCGGGACGGCGACCCCTTCACCCGCACCGGTTGCGCCCAGTACGAGCTGCTGCCCTGGATGCCCGTGATCGGGAAGGATGGACTCGACGCGCTCTGAGTCCTGGGGGCGGCCTGGCTGAAGTCCAGGTTCCGGCCTCCTCCAAACGCGCTTTGCCTGGGTCGCGGGCGAGCGGTCCGAATACCCTGGAGCCATGGCCTTGCAGAAATGGAGCTTCACCGTCGCCCTGGAGGAGGGCTCCCTCCGGCTGGACCAGCTCATCTCCGTCCGCACGGGCCTCAGCCGGCGCAAGGCCCGGGAGGCCCTGCAACTCGGCGGCGTGCAGGTCGCAAAGACGAGGGTCCGCGTTGCGGGGCGGATGCTGAAGCCCGGCACCGAAGTGCGCGTGGCCTTCGACGAGACCCTCGGCGGCCTGCCGGAGCTGATCCTGGAGATCGTGCACGAGGACGCCTGGTTGCTGGCGGTGAACAAGCCCGCGGGCCTGCCGACGCAAGGCACCTGGGCCTCGGACCGCCACGATGTCCTGGCCCTCCTGCGGCGGCAGCGGCCGGACCTGCAGCTCTTCCTGCAACACCGGCTCGACCAGGGCACCTCGGGGCTGCTGCTCTTCTCCAAGGACCCTGCGGTGAACGCTCCGCTCACGAAGCAGTTCACCGAACACACCCTGCGCAAGACCTACCTCGCCCGCGTCGCGAGCCCCTGCGAAGCCTGCGTGGTGGAACTGCCCATCGGCCGCCTGCGGGGCGCCGATCCTGGCCGCTATGCCTGCGCAGGCGATCTCCTGGAGCCCAAGCCCGCCCGGACGGCCTTCCGCCCCGCCACCGCGGAAGAAGCTGCTGGTCTGCACCCCGCGCCCTGGGTCGTGGCCGAGCCCGCCACCGGCCGCACGCACCAGATCCGCGTGCACCTCGCCCACCTCGGAAAGCCGGTCCACGGCGACCGTCTGTACGGCGGCGCCGCGGACCCGCAGATGTGGCTGCACGCCTGGAAGCTGGAGCTCGACCATCCCGGCACCGGTCTTCGCATCGAGCTCATCGCGCCCCCGACCCGGTTCCTGGAGTCCACGCGATGAAGGTGTTCCGCCAGCTGGGTTCCTGCGGCTCCATCCTCGTCTTCGGCCCCATCCTGTGGCTGGCCGCCTGCTGGGGCAGCCGCGCCCTCTCCCAGCACGCCTACGATGGCCAGATCACGCCCATCACGCGGACCCATCGGGTCGCCTCCGGCGCCATTCCGGCGGGAGGCACGCCGGTAAAGGACCGCCGGGTGCTCGCGGAGTTGGAGAAGTACGTCCTCATATGGAACCTGGAACCCGGCGCCCATCCCGATTTCCCCGACGCGTCCCGGTTCCCCTTCAGCCTCAACCTGTTCAAGTCCAAGGCCCTCTTCATCCGCCTGAAGCAGAAACAGGCCTTCCTATTGAGCCAGCACCACGGGGTGCGGCGCCAGGGGGATGTCTGGTACCTCGAGCCGGACCCCCAGGCGGCCCTGGGAGGGCGGCGTTTCCGGGTGGAAGCGAAGGGCGGCCAGGTCCAGGACGCCTGGGAAGATCCGAAATGATGAAGCTGCCCCTCCTCTTCAATCCGAAATCGGGCCTGCGGCCCAAGGACCCGGACGCCTTGATGCGGGCCCTTCCCGCCACCCTTCGGGACCGCGTGGCTCCCGTGGTCTTCGACGCCCCCTACGAGTTCGCCCCCCACATCGACCAGGCTCGCCGCGCCGGGGGGCCGCTCCTCGTGTGGGGCGGCGATGGCACCATCCACCATGCCGCCAGGGCCTTGCTGGAGGCGGGCTGTCCTGTGCCCCTCGGCGCAGTACCCGGTGGCAGCGGCAATGGCCTGGTGCGGGGGCTGCGCACGCCCCTGGAGCCCGCCGGCGCCGTGCAACGGCTGTTGGAGGGCCGTGAGCTGGCCATGGACGTGGGCCAGCTGGATGGCGCCCCCTTCTTCAATCTGTGCGGGACCGGCTTCGAAGCGGCGGTGGCCCACGCCTTCGAAGGCGGGACGGGCCGGGGCTTCACCGGCTACGCCAAGACCTCCCTCCGGCTCTACCGCACCCAGCGGGACATGACCCTTTCCTGGGACGCGGAGCTTCCCGCAGCAGGCCTCCCGCCCTCCCGTTCCGACCGCCTCAAGGCCGCATGGCGCGGCCCGGTCCCCGAACTGCCTCCAACAGCCTGGAGCCTCTGTTTCGCGGTGTTGCCCCAGTACGGATCGGGCCTGTGGATCGCCCCGCAGGCTGATCCCCGTGACGGCATCCTCAGCTGGGTCCGCCTCGCCCGGCCCCGACTCCTGGACCTCCTCACGGGCCTGCCCGCCCTCTTCCGGGAGGGTGGCACGACGCATCTTCGCGAGGAAGGACGCCTCCTGCGGGCGTCCCTCCGCCTTGACCGGAGCCTGCCCTGGCACATGGATGGCGAAGCCGTCGGGGCGCGGGACCGCGCCGAACTCTCCACCTTGCCCGGAGCCCTGCGCATGCAGGTCACCCAGGCCTGTCCCTGGTCCTAGCGGGCTTCCCGGATCGCAGTGCCGGCCTGGCCATGGCCTGCAGCCCTGACCGGTGCGGTCCATGCGGAGGTCGGGTCCTGGAAACCTCCCACCAGTCCCCAGACCATCAGGCCCAGGGCCACGGCCACCCAGAGGGGCCGTAGCAGGACGGGCTTCGTGGCGCGATGGGATCTCATGGGCGAAACACATCCACAACCGTGCCAGAAGCCTGTCCCATCCTCCGGTCACGATCACCCAAAACAAAAAGCCGGGCCCGACGGCCCGGCTTGGGGAAGGTGTACAGGGTTCAGCGGGATTTCGCGGGAGCCGCCTCAGATTCAGGAGCTGGCTTGGGAGCCTCCGTGCGGGACGGATCAGCCTTGGGCACCACCTCCCCGTGCTTCGCCCAGATCCCGACGGTCTGAGGCATCGCGTCGGGGCTTTCGAGCTTGCCGTCCCAGCTCCGCTTCACGGAGATGGTGTAGGGATACTGCCTGCTGCTCATCCATCCCGGGTCATCGGCGATGACGAAGATCTGCTGGGGGGAATTCTTCGGATTCTTGAAGGTCACCACGGGCGTGCCCTTCGGGATGAGGTTCTGTAGCATCCCTTCCTGGAGCCCGCCCCACTTGTTGACCATCATCAGGCGGAACCAGCCAAGGTTCGGGTGGTCCAATCGGACCTCGAGCTCGCCCTTGGCGGGCACCACGAACCCGTAGGCCTTCCACCCCGCCGGGAAGTAGGCGACGTCCCGCAGCGAGTCGATCTGGCCACCCACGGGAACCACCGGGATGAAGCCCTGGCGCGCCATGCGCTGCATCTCCTTGAAGATGTCCCGGCGCTGCCAGGCGGCGCCCGTCATCGGATTGCGGTGCCGCTCCAGGGGCGGCGGCGCCAGGACGACCCGGCGCCGGGGCTCCATGGGTTCGAAGGCGCGGTAGCCGCGCCCTCCCGTGGGACCGGTGATGCGCATGCCCGGAGAGGATTCCATGCGGGGCATAGGCCGGGCCTGGGCGCCGCCGCCCCGGGTTTCCTCCTGGGCCAGAAGGCTGAATCCTGTGGTAAGGGCCACGAGCAGGGAAAGTGAACGGGGGACGGACATGAGGCCTCCAGATTCAGGCTGGCACGGAAAGAGAGTCCAGGTGCCGTAGTGATAAAGATCGTCACTCACAAACAGTAGGGCAAGGGGCCGGTCCCCGAGGAGGCCGGGGGCCGGTTGGGCGTCCAGATTCAAGGAAGCCCGGTGTCCTGGCGAGGGGTTTCGGCCTTGGCCGGGGCGGCCGCGGTGGCTTTCTCGAGCTGACCCTCCAGCATCGCCCAGATGCCCAGGCGCTGGGGCACGGGGCGGAGGTCGACTTCCTTGCCGGACCAGCTGCGCTTGATGTTGAGGGTATAGGGAAGCCGGGAACTGCTCATCCAGCCCGGGTCGTCGGCGAGGACGAAGACCGCCTGGGCGGAATTGCCGGGATTCTTGTACGTAACGATGGGATCACCCTTCGGATGCAGGTTCTGGAGCATGCCATTGGATAGCTGGCCCCATTTGTTCATCATCAGGAGGCGGAACCAGCCCTGGTTCGGGTGAGTCAGCCGCACTTCCAGTTCCCCTTTGCCCGGAACGACAAAACCGTAGGCCCTCCAGCCGCTCGGCAGAGCCGTATGGGCCTTGAAGGCGTCCAGGCCCCCTTTGACCATCGTCACCGGAACATAGCCCTGTCGGCTCAAGTTCCTCAATTCCCGGACGAGGTCCCGCGCCTCCCAGGCCTGGGGGGTGGGCAACGAGGTGCAGCGCTCCATCTCCCGAGGCGTGATCACAGATCGGACCGTAAACTCGGAGGTGTAGCTGCCGCGCGAATCGGCGCCCGTCGACATCATCGACACGCCCCGGCCCGAGTCGCTGGCTTCGATCCTCGGCTGGGCGCGGTCGGCATTCCTGGAACCTTCCTCCTGGGCGGCGAGGCCAAGGCCGGCGGACAGGCCGGCGAGGATGGGGATGAGTCGTGCACGACGCATGGAGCCTCCTGAGTATGTGATTGGGTTCGAGTTCTGGTCATCCAGGACCGTGCCAACTGCTGCTGGAGCGCGTGGACCCGGCCTGCGCCCTGTATCCTGGACCTTTGGGGCGGCCCATGTTCGGCAAGATCCAGCGCATCCACTTCGTGGGCATCGGCGGCAGCGGCATGTCCGGCATCGCCGAGGTGCTGGTGAACCTGGGCTACCAGGTCAGCGGCTCGGACCTTAAGGAAGGTCCCGTCACCGAGCGCCTCAAAGCCATGGGAGCCGCCATCCGGGTAGGCCATGATGCAAGCTGCATCGAGGGCGCCCAGGCCGTGGTGATTTCCAGCGCCGTGAAGGCCGACAACCCTGAGGTGCTCGCCGCCCACGCCGCCAAGATCCCGGTCATCCCCCGGGGCGAGATGCTCAGCGAGCTCATGCGGATGAAGCAGGGCGTCGCGGTGGCGGGTTCCCACGGCAAGACCACCACCACCAGCATGATCGCCCAGGTGCTCAGCGCCGCGGGCCTGGATCCAACCATCGTCATCGGCGGCAAGTTGAACATCCTTGGCAGCAACGCCAAGCTCGGCAAGGGCGAGCTCCTGGTGGCGGAGGCGGACGAAAGCGACGGCAGCTTCCTCCTGCTGAACCCGACCCTGGCTGTGATCACCAACATCGACCGGGAACACCTCGACCACTACAAGGATCTGGACGAGATCTGCGACGCCTTCCAGGCCTTCGCCAACAAGGTGCCCTTCTACGGGGCGGTATTTCTCTGCATGGACGACGCGAACGCTTCCAATGTGCGCCCGCGCATCAACCGGCGCGTGGTCACCTACGGCACGAACCCCCAGGTGGAGATCCGCGCCCGCGAGATCCGCCAGCAGGAGTTCCGCACGAACTTCCACGTCACCGCCGGCGAAGCCGATCTCGGTGAATTCTCCCTGGGCGTCCCCGGCCACCACATGGTGCTGAACGCCCTCGCCGCCATCGGCGTGGCCCTCGAACTGAACGTCCCCGTCGAAGCCATCCGGGAACACCTGGCGGCCTTCACCGGCGCGGACCGGCGCTTCACGAAGAAGGGCGAGAAGGACGGCGTCCTGGTGGTGGACGACTACGGCCACCACCCCACGGAGATCGCCGCCACCCTCAAGGCCGCGCGGAAAGGCTTCCCCGCCCGGCGCATCGTCGCGGCCTTCCAACCCCACCGCTACACGCGGACCCAGGCCCTCATGGAGGAATTCGGCCGGGCCTTCTTCGAAGCCGACCTGGTGGTGCTCACGGAGATCTACGCGGCCTCCGAAACCCCTCTTGAGGGCGTGGATGGCGCCGCCCTGGCGGAGACCCTGCGGGCCCACGGGCAGCGGGACGTGCGCTTCGTGGCGGAGGTCGAGGAGCTGCCCCGGGAATTGAAGGCCCTCACCCTGCCCGGGGACCTGCTCATCACCTTCGGCGCCGGCAGCATCACCCACGCCGGACCGGCTTTCCTGGCCCTGCCCTGAGGATGACTCGCGTTACGATGGCTCTTTCCGACCGGAGCCACCGTGAAGCCCCTGCCCGCCCTCGCGGCCTTCGTCTGCGCCCTGCCCGCCACCGCCGCCCTCCCCTCCGCGGGCTTTCCTGAGGCCACCTGGTTCCCCTCCGGCGCCTACCGCACCGGCATCCCGAAACCGGACCTGGGCAAGGCCTACACGCCCCACAGCGCCCTCGTGGCCTACGCGAAGGCCCTGGCCGAAGCGGCGAAGGACCGGGTCCGCCTGGAGATCCTGAACGTCACCGAGGAAGGACGGCCCCAGCCCTTCCTGATCATCAGCAGTCCCGCCAACATGGCCCGGCTGGAGGCCCTGAAGGCCGCCAATGGGAAACTCGCCGATCCCCGGACCTGTTCGCCAGGGGAGGCGGAGTCCATCGCCAAGGAGCAGCCCGCCTTCGTGTGGCTTGGCTACTCCATCCACGGCTACGAGGCCAGCGGCAGCGAGGCCGCCCTGGCCGTGGCCTACCACTTCGCCGCCAGCGAGGAAGCCGATGTGCTGGCCCAGCTCGATCGGGTGGTCCTGCTCCTCGACCTGACGGAGAATCCCGATGGCCGGGACCGCCACACCCAATCGGTGGGAGAGGTGGTGCAGGGCCAGAATCCCAGCGACGGCCAGGACGCCCAGAACCAGGCCCGCTGGCCCGGGGGGCGCTTCAACCACCGCCTCTTCGACCTGAACCGGGACTGGGCCTGGCAGACTCAGGGCGAGAGCCGGGCCAAGGCCGCGGCCTTCCTGGCCTGGAACCCCCAGGTCCTCGCGGACCACCACGAGATGGAGCCCGAAGCCAGCTACTACTTCCCGCCCACCATGCAGCCGGTGCACGAAGCCATTCCCCGGCCCTTCGCGTCGACCTGGCAGGTGGCCTTCGGCCGGGGCCTCGCCCGGGCCTTCGACGCCCAGGGGCTGGCCTACTACTCCAAGGAGCGCTTCGACCTCTTCTATCCCAGCTACGGCGACAGCTGGCCCAGCCTCCATGGCGCAGTTGGGATGACCTTCGAGATGGCCAGCCCCGGCGGGCTCTCCTACACCCGCAAGGATGGCGAGAACCTCACCCTGGCCACCCGCATCCACCGCCATTTCACCGCGAGCCTCGCCACCGTGCGCACCGCTTCCGAAAACCGCCAAGCCCTGGTCTCCGACTTCCAGAAGGTGCGGCGGGAGCGGCTGGACCTCGGGGACCGGGCCGGGGCCTTCCTCATCAGCGCCGAGCCCGATCCCGGACGCAGCGCCGCCCTCGCGGAGCTCCTGCGCCTGAACGGGGTGGAGGTGCTGCGCACCACCGAAGCCGTGTCGACCTCCGGCCTGGAAGCCCTTGGTCAAGGGAAGGTCCCCGAATCGGTGAAGGCCGGCGGCTATCTCGTCGCCCTCGACCAGCCCAACGGGCCCACGGCCCTGGCCCTGCTGGAGCGGGAGGCCCGCATGGGTCCGAAGCCGAGCTATGACGTCACCGCCTGGAGCCTGCCCCTCACCTTCCATGTGCACGCGTTCCACGCCAAGGTCCGCCCCCGGGTCGCCACCGCGCCGGTCGCGCCCTCGGCCCCGGAAGCCCTTCCGGAGGCCCGCTGGGCCTATGTGCTGCCTTCGGGCTTCGAAGGGCGGGAACGGACCCTGGCGCGCCTTCTCCAGGAGGGTTTCAAGGGCTCCGTGGCGTCCGAACCCTTCACGATCCAGGGCCAGGCCTATGGGGCAGGTTCGGTGATCTTCCCGCCCCGGCTGAATGACTTCGCGAAGCTGCGGCCGCGGTTGCAGGAACTGGCCGGACGCCATGGCCACCCCGTCGCCATCGCGAATTCCGCCCTGGTGGAGAGCGGCCCCGACCTGGGCTCCTTCCGGGTCGGCCCCCTCAAGCTGCCGAAGGTCGCCGTCCTGATGGATCGCCCTTCAAACCCGACCGCCCTCGGCGCCGTGATCCACACCCTGCGAGAGACGGGCCTGCCCTTCGCCCAGGTGCGGGCGGACCGCCTCGGCGGCGCCCTGCTCCACCG
This sequence comes from Holophagaceae bacterium, assembly GCA_016710635.1. Classification (GTDB taxonomy): domain Bacteria; phylum Acidobacteriota; class Holophagae; order Holophagales; family Holophagaceae; genus JADJVL01. Next base: position 106,151 of record JADJVL010000003.1, read on the forward strand.
CTACACCCACATCGTCCTCGTGGACGACGGCAGCGGCGGGAACGGGTGGAAAGGCGTCCTCGGCGAGGGCGGCATCGCCAAGCTCAAGGCCTGGTGCGCGGAGGGCGGCATGCTGGTGGGCCTCCAGGGCGGCGCCGCCTTTGCGAGCCGCGCCGGCCTCACGGAAACCGGCCTCCGCCATCTGGCCCGGGCCGCGGAGGAGGCCCGCCTGAAGGAGAAGGACCCCAAGAAGGAGGCCGAGAAACGGGATCCCGCGGACCTCGTGCAGCCCTGGTCCAAGCGGGAGGACCGCGCCCTGCAGGAGAGCATTCCCGGCGCGCTGCTGAAGGTCGACGTGGACACCACCCATCCCCTGGGTTGGGGAATGAACGGCGGCGAGGGCTCGGTCCTGAACTCCAGCGACACCATCCTTGAACTGAGCGCCGGCGGGGAAAATCCCATGAGCTATCCCGGCCCCGCCAAGGACCGCAAGGAAGGCGGTCCCGAGCTCAAGCTCTCGGGCCTGCTGCCGAAGGCCCTGGAGGCCAAGCTGCACCACACCGCCTATGCCCTCCGGGAGCGCAAGGGCCGCGGCGGCCTCATCCTCTTCGCCGGGGATCCCGTCTTCCGCGGGCTCTCGCCCTATACGACGCGGGCCTTCCTGAACGCCCTCTTCTTCGGGGCCTATACCAGCTTCCCCGACGACGAGGACTGAGCCGGAGCCGCCGGCCTCACTTCGGTGTGGGCGCCGCCAGCTGCTCCCGGAACTTCAAGGCCATCGCGCTGGTGGGCTTCTCGCCGAGGCATCGTTCGATCCAGGTCCGCGCCGCGGAGAGGTCTCCCTGGACGCGGGCGGCGTTGGCCAGCAGGTAGCAGCACAGGGCCCGCGCGTCCGCATCGGGCGCTCCGCGCAGGGCCGCCTCGAAGTGGACCCGGGCCTCCCGCGGGTGGCGCAGGCCCAGGGCCAATTGCCCCTGGAGGACCGCGCTGCGCATCTGGAACCGCGCAGTCCACAGGTCCAGCTCCAGACCTTCCAGGCCGGTCACCGGCGGCTGGGCCAGGGCGCGCAAGGCGTAGACCGAGGTCAGGGCCTTCGCCTCCTCGGGGTCGTAGCCGCCGATGACCAGGGAGGCCCGGTGCCTTGGCACGTGGAACTCGAGGGAGGGCCGGTCGTCGGAGATGACCGGGATGTCGCCGGTGAAGGCACGCACTTCAGCTGGTCCGAGGGCGTAGAGCTGCAGGAAGGCTTCGGGGGTGGGCACCTGCAGCCGCGCCAGGTCCCCGGCGACTTCACTGTTTGCGTAGGCCGCCGCCAGCAGGCCCGCGTCCAGCCGCACCGGCCGGTCCTTCGAGGCGACGATGAGCCCCGTGTCGTCATGGACCCACAGCGTGGTTTCCGGGAAGACCTCCTGCACCGTGCGCAGGATCCCTTGGGCCTCCCCGTGGGAGACGAGGTGGAAGGGCAGCCACTGGACCAGCAGTCCGCCGGGATTCAGGCGCTCCCGGGCCAGCCGGTAGTACTCCTGGGAGTAGAGGTTCACGACGCCGGCATGGGTCGGCGGCATGGGTTCGGACGTGATGACGTCGTAGCGCGCCTCCGCCGTCAGCAGGAAGGAGCGCCCATCGTCCAGGAGCATGCGGGCCCGGGGATCCCTGAAGACACCGTGGTTCACGTGGTTGAAGCGCGGCGCCACGGCCAGCACCGTGGGGTTGATGTCCACGGCGTCCACGGTGGCGCCGGGATGCAGCAGGACGGAGCCCGCCGTCGAGCCGGTGCCGAAGCAGATCACCAGGGTCTTGCAGGCGCCGCCGTGAAGCAGGATCGGCAGGTGGCTCATCATGGGCATGTAGGCCCCTTCGGCCGCGTCCGCCGTGGCCTCGAAGCCGTTGATGCGCAGCGACACGACGCCGTTGGCGGACCGGGTCACTGTCACCGAGCCCGCCGGATCGTCATGGTGCGCCAGGACGGACACCGCCGTGCCGTTCATGTAACCCATCCGGTCGAAGGGATTGGCGCCCGGCAGGGCGCGGAAGTAGCCCCACGCCGCGCCGCCGAAAAGGCCCGCCCCCAGCAGGACGCCCGCTCTGAAGCGTATGGCCCCCGCGGGAGAACCGGCTCCTGCGAGGAATGCGAGGCCTACCAGGGCCTGGACCCCGGCGAGGGCCGCCAGGCAGCCCTTCAGGCTCAGGAAGGGGATGAGGAGGAAGCCGGTGGCCAGGGCACCGCAAATAGAGCCCGCTGTGTTGATCCAGTAGACCCGCCCGACGGTGCGGCCCGCCCGCGCCAGGTCCGGAATCAGGGACTTCACCACCAGGGGAAAGACGACGCCCATCAGGGTCACGGGCCCCAGCATCACGAGGCAGGCCCCGGCCATGGTCCCGCCCAGCTGCACCCGCCCCGAATAGCCCCACTGGACACCGGCCCAGTTGAGCCAGGCGGGCAGCAGCGCCACCAGCGGCGCCAGGGCCAGGGCGCCCACCGCCGCGAGGACCTGGCTGCCCCCAAGCAGGCCCCGGGCGCCGAAGCGCCGCTCCAGGCGGGGAAAGAGCGCGCCCCCCAGGGCCAGCCCGAGGAGGAAGGCGATCAGCGTGAGGGTGAAGGTGTAGACCGTGCTGCCGAAGGAGAACACCAGCATCCGGGTCCAGGCCACCTGATAGCCCATGGTCAGGAAGCCGGAAACCGCCGCCGCGGCCAGCAAGGCCCACGTGGAGATCGGGGCCGGGGCCGCCTCCGGCGCGACAGGCGGCTCCGCCAGCCCACCCTCCGGAAGCGCCAAGCCCTCGGCCTTCCAGAGCCAGGCGATCAGGCCCACGAGCAGGTTCGCCGATACGGCGAGGACGAGGGTGCCGTGCAGTCCCACGGTGCGGATCAGGACGAAGCCCGTCAGGAAACTGCCCAGGACGGCGCCGAGGAGGTTCACCGAGTAGAGGCCGCTGAGGTCCGCCCCCAGTTGCAATTTTCGCCGGGAGAGGAAACGGAGCAGCACCGGCAGGGTGCCGCCCATCAGCATGGTGGGGATCAGCAGGAGCAGGGCCGCGCAAAGGAGCCGCGCCGCCATGAGGCCCTGCCCCTGGGAACCCAGGACGTGCACCGCCCCGAGATAGCCCTTCCCGATCCAGGCGAGCAGGGTCGGCTGGACCAGGGCGAAGAGCCCGATGCCCCACTCCATGGCCGCATAGCAGCGGAGCAGGTTGGGACTCCGGTCCGCCACCCGCCCGAAAGCCCACGCCCCCAGGGCCAGACCGCCCATGAACACCGCCAGCACCACGCTCAGGGCCGGGGTCGTGGCGCCCACCAGCAGACTCAGCTGCCGGGTCCAGAGGATCTCGTAGGCGAGGGCCGTCGCCCCGGAAAACAGGAACAGGGAATAGAGCAGCCACCGGGCGAGGCGCGAGGGTCGAGGAGTGGAAGGCATGCGGGCCCTGGCGGCGGGGGCTTCCCCGGAGGTGGGTGGAGGAATCCCCGGACTCACGGACTTCCGTTGGGTTCGAAGGAAGCCTCGATTGTATGCCGAAGGCGCTGGCTCAGCCCTCCTTCAGCCACCGCGCCGCGGGCCGGGCGAAGTAGGTGAAGATCAGGTCCGCGCCGGCGCGGCGGATGCCGAGGAGCGACTCCAGCACCGAGCGGCGCTCGTCCAGCCAGCCGTTGATGGCCGCGGCCTTGAGCATCGCGTATTCACCACTCACCTGGTAGGCCGCCACCGGCAGCACCGTGTTCTCCCGCACCAGCTTGATGATGTCGAGGAAGGGCCCCGCCGGTTTCACCATCACGATGTCGGCGCCCTCCAGCTCGTCCTGCTCCAGTTCCCGCAGGGCCTCGCGGGCGTTGGCGGGATCCATCTGGTAGGTCTTCTTGTCGCCGAATTTCGGGGCCGAATCGAGGGCGTCCCGGAAGGGATTGTAGAAGCTGCTGGCGTACTTCACACAGTAGGACAGGAGGCTCACGTCGGTGAAGCCGCGGCTGTCCAGGGCCCCGCGGATGGCGCCGATGCGGCCGTCCATCATGTCGCTGGGCGAGATCACGTCGGCCCCGGCCTCGGCGTGGCAGAGGGCCTGCATGACCAGGAGCTGCACGGTCTCGTCGTTGAGGATCTTCCCGTCCTGCACGAGGCCGTCGTGGCCGTCGCTGTTGTAGGGATCCAGGGCCACGTCGGTGATGACGAGGCTCTCGGGGAATTCCCGCTTCATGGCGCGGATGGCCGCCGGCACCAGACCTTCGGGATTCCAGGCCTCCTGGGCGCCGGGCGTCTTCTGGCTTTCGGGGATCGCCGGGAAGAGGTCGAAGGCCCGAACGCCCTCCTTCATGGCGCCTTCGGCCTCCCGCAGCATGGAATCCAGGGTCAGGCGCGAACAGCCCGGCATGGAGGCGACGGGCTGGTCCTCCTTCCCCGGATGGATGAAGAGGGGCAGCACGAAGTGCTCGGGGCCGACGAAAGTCTCCCGGGCGAAATCGCGCACGACGGCGCTCTTGCGGTTGCGGCGGGGGCGGATGGGGAGGTCGAGGGACATGCCGGTCTCCTGGGCTGCCCCCAGGTTAAGGGATCCGGGCCCTGTCCAGATCACAGGGCCCTTTCTCGTGGTCCCGGGCAGGCTGTCAGACTGTCCTCATGGGCAAGCGCTTCACCCTCGCGATCACGGGCGCCTCGGGCTCGGCCTTCGGCGTGGCGGCCCTGCGCCGCCTCGCGGCGAATGAGGCCGTCGAGGAAGTCACCCTGCTCCTGTCGGTCACCGGCAAGCGCTGCCTGCTGGACGAGACGGGCCTGGCGGTGAAGGACCTCGCCGCCTTCAGCCCGAAGATCCGCCACCACGACGAACGCGACCTCGGGGCGGCCATCTCGTCGGGCTCCCACCGTCAGGACGGCATGGTGCTGGTGCCCTGCAGCGCCGGCGCCCTGGGCCGCATCGCCGCCGGCATCAGCGAAGGGCTGGTGAGCCGCGCCGCGGACGTCTGCCTCAAGGAGCGGCGGCCCCTGGTGCTCTGCCTGCGGGAGACGCCCCTGAACCGAATCCATCTGGAGAACCTGCTGCGGGTCCATGACGCAGGCGCCATCGTCATGCCGCTGATGCCCGGCTTCTACGCCCGGCCGGACACCTTCGAGGCCCTCTTCGACACCTTCGCCACCCGGATCCTGGACCAGCTCGGCCTCGAGGAGGCCGATTCCCGGCGCTGGAAGGCCTGAAGGACCAGCGCCCTCGAAAGCGTCCGGAAATTCCCTGCCCGCCCCCAAGGGTCGCTAGGATGAAACCGTCCATCCCGAGGTCCCCATGTTCCGCCGCGCCCTGCCCGCCCTCCTCTGCACACTGGTGTCCTCCCTCGCGGTCGCCCAGCCGGTGCAGCTCAATGACCGCACCATCTCGAACCAGGAGTGGACCCGGCTCCGGAATGTGGTGGAAAGCCTCCGCAGCGAGGAATCGACCCGGAAGCTCTACCGGGAATCGCCAGGCCTGCAGGAGGCTTTTCCCGCCGAGCCCTTCTTCCTGTCCTACATCCAGAAGTGGCGCCCTCGCATCGAGGCCCTGGCGAAGGAACGCTCCCGGGCGGAGACCGTCTCCCTGACGCTGAAGGAGCTGGAGGACGGGGACGAGTGGTTCCTGACCTACCACCACAGCAAGCCCAAGCACGCCATCACCGTGGTCAAGACCGCCTGGAAGGGCGGCAAGGTCGTGAACATCGCCTTCACCCGGGGGTTCACGGAAGTCAATCGCGGACGCAAGTGATCCGGACACCCCAGGACTTCGAAGGCGCCTCGGACCTGCCCGCCTGCCGGCCGCCCTGGTGGGCCCGGGGACGGCACGGCCAGACCATCATCGGGAACTACCTGCCCCACGCACCTTCGCCCTACCCCTTCGAGGCGGTGCGCGTCGAGCTCCCGGATGGTGACCGCCTCGCGGGCCGCGAATTCCCGGGCGAGACGGGGACGGTGGTGTGCTTCTTCCACGGCCTCGCCGGCAGCAACGACGCCCACTACATGCACCGGGGCGTGACGGTCGCGCGACGGCTGGGGCACTGGGCCTGGAGCATGAACCACCGTGGCTGCGGAGATGGCGCCGGCCTGGCGGCGGGCACCTACCACAGCGGCCGGGCCGACGATCTCGGCGCGGTCTTCGCCGAAGTGCGCCAGCGGCACCCTGGCAAGCGGATCGTGGCCGTCGGCTTCTCCCTCAGCGGCAACGCCCTCCTGTTGAACCTCGGCGAGGGCATCGGCCGTTTCGAGAAGCCCGACGCCGCCATCGCCGTGAACCCGCCGGTGAACCTGGAGAAGGGCGCCTTGCTCCTGAAGCGCGGCTTCAACCGCGTCTACGACCTCCGCTTCGTGCTGCGCTGCAAGCGCGCCATCCGGGACCGGGTCCGCGCCGGCCTCATCCCGGACCAGTACCGGGTGAAGTGGTGGCGCCCGCTGCACGATTTCGACAACGCCTACACCGCACCGGCGTCGGGCTTCCGGGACCGGGAGGACTACTACGCCCGCTGCAGCGCCGCGCCCCACCTGCACCGCATCGACCGCCCCACGATCATCCTCATGGCGAAGGACGATCCCTTCATCGACTGGCGGGACCACGCCGACGCCGCCAAATCGGAATTCGTGAGCCTGCACCTCGAAGAGGCCGGAGGCCACATGGGCTACGTGGACCACAGCCTGCCCCGGCACCAGTGGCTCGACCGGGCCCTGGAGCACTACCTTGTGGAGCTGCTGGCCTAGCCTTCCGCCTTCTCCTTCAACGCCCCCACCAGCCCCGGAAACACGAAGCGGTGCAGGGGCAGCACGGCGTACCAGTAGGCGTAGCCCAGGACGCCCCGGGGCTCGAAGAAGGCGGTCTGCTCCACCCGGGCGCCTTCGGGGTCGGGGCGCACCTCGAACTGGAGCCAGGCCTGGCCGGGGAGCTTCATCTCGGCGCGCAGGCGGAGCAGGTGGGGCGCTTCGAGGGCTTCCACCCGCCAGAAGTCGAGGGGATCGCCCACCCGCAGCTCCCGGGGATGGCGCCGGCCCCGGCGCATGCCGACGCCTCCGGCGAAGCGGTCCATGATGCCCCGGAGCTGCCAGAGGGCGTTGCCCGCGGGCCAGCCCTCCTCGCCTCCGAGGGCGCAGATGGCTTCGAAGACCTTCTCCGGCGGCGCGTTCACCCGGCGGCGGCGGCGGTCCAGGAGCATGCCTTCGTGGGCCCCCAGGTTGTCCGCCTCGGGCTGGCCGGCGCTGAAGCTGGCGAGGCTCGAGGCCCAGGTGGTCTCCACGTCCTCCGTGGCCATGCGGTCCAGGGCCCGCTGCACCGCCTCGTCATAGCCCGTGGGCCGCACGCTGAAGGTGCCAAGGGCCCGGTCGTCCCGGACCACCACCTCGGTCTGGAGGCTCTCCACCAGCGGGTGGGCGATGCGGAACGGAATGGGCGTGACCAGGTCCACCCAGCGGCTGCTCAGTTCGGGCTTGGGCACGGGAAAGCTGATGATGAGGCGGCGCAGGCCCCGGAGCCGGGCGTAGCGCAGCATCATCTCCCGGTAGCTCAGAATGTCCTGGCCACCGATCTCGTAGATGCCCCTGGCGGTCGGATGGTCCAGGGCCTCGACGAGGTACTCCAGCACCGAGCGCACGCCGATGGGCTGACAGCGGGTCCGCACCCAGGTGGGCGTCACCATCACCGGAAGGCGCTCCGTGAGATGGCGGATCATCTCGAAGCTGGCGCTGCCCGAACCCACGATCACCGCCGCCCGGAACTCGATCACCGGCACGCCGGACTCCGCCAGGGCCCGGCCCACCTCCTGCCGGCTGATGAGGTGCTTGCTGTGCACGGTCACGGGATCCCCCAGGCCGCCGAGGTAGACGATGCGCTTCACGCCCGCCGCCGCCGCCGCCTTCCCGAAGGACTGGGCCATGGCGTGGTCCCGCTCCCGGAACTCCTGCCCCGCGGCCATGGAGTGCACCAGGTAGTAGGCCGCGTCGATGCCGGCGAGGGCCCCCTCGGCGGCGCCGGGCTCGGACAGGTCGCCCTGGGCGATCTCGATCCCCGGCCACGCGTGCCCCTCCAGCCGGTTGGCGTTCCGGGCGATGCAGCGGACGCCGTGGCCCATGGCCAGCAGCCGCGGCACCAGCCGCCCGCCGATGTAGCCCGTCGCGCCGGTGACGAGGACGCGCATTCGTCGCCCTCCCTCAGTGTGCCGCCGCCTCCAAGTCTTCCGGCGCCGGCGGGTCGGCCTTGAGATGCCCGGCCTGGAAGTGGCCGGACATGATGGGCACCGCGACCTTCACCAGCAAGGTGAAGACCAGGAAACCGATGCCGTAGATGCCGGCGGAGACGCCCCACTCCATGAGGGTCGGCCGGTACTCGTAGATCTCCCCCCAGGGTATCGGGGGTCATGCCGGGGATCACCAGCCTGAGTCCCTTCTCGATGTAGACGCCGGTGTAGATGAGGGCGCAGCCGATGTTCAGCAGGACCATGTTCCGGCGCCACTTCGGCACCAGGAAGATGAAGAAGGAGACGACGCTGCAGGCGAGGCCGCCCCAGGCGTAAGGCACCAGGGCGCGGTGGGTCCCGATGCCGGCCCAGAAGTACTGGGTGTAGACCAGGTGCTCGGTGGCGGAGTAGTACTCCTTGAAGAGCTCGGCGCCCAGCAGGAAGAGGTTCAGGAACATGGTGTAGGCCATCAGTTCCGCCACCTTCTGGATGGCTTCGTCCTTGATGGGCAGCCCCGTTCGCTTGCGCAGCACCTGGAAGAGCACCAGCAGCACCGCGGGGCCGGAGCAGAAGGCCGAGGCGATGAAGCGGGGCGCGAGGATGGAGGCGTTCCAGTAGGGCCTGGAGGCCATGCCGTTGTAGAGGAAGGCCGTGACGGTGTGGATGGAGACCGCCATGGGGATGGAGAAGAGCACCAGCGGGATCACGATCTTCTTGTTGTAGTGCTGGCCGTAGAAGCCCTTGTAGAGGATGTGGCCCACCACCACGAGGTTCACTCCGAGGTAGATGTTCAGCACGAGCGCATCCCAGGCCATCACGGACATGGGGAAGTTGGGGCTTCCCAGGAAGGGCATGATGTGGAGGAAGCGGTCCGGCCGGCCCATGTCCACCAGGACGAAGAGCAGGCACATGATGATGGCCGACACCGCGAGGAGCTCGCCGAGGATCGCGACCTCCTTGATCGGCTCCCAGTCGTAGATGTAGGCGGGAATGACCAGCATGATGGCGGCCGCGGCGATGCCCACCAGGAAGGTGAAGTTGCCGATGTAGAAGCCCCAGGAGACCTGGTCCCGCAGGTTGGTGGAGATCAGGCCGTACCGGGCCTGGAAGGAATAGGACACGGCCCCACACGATGAGGCCAGCAGCGAACCACCCAGATGCGGTAGGCCCGGTCCCCCTGGGTGATGATCCGCAGGCAGCCTCGCAGGAACAGTAGGAAGGGCATGGGTCCGTCCTCACGTCGCATAGAAGTAGAAGAAGCTTGGATGAGTGGCCAGTTCCTCCTTCAGGATGAACACGCGCTTGGTGTCCATGGCCTGGCGGATCTCGCTTTCCGGGTCCAGCAGGTTCCCGAACTTCCGGGCGCCCACGGGACAGATCTCCACGCAGGCGGGATAGAGCCCCTCGCGGGTGCGCTGGATGCAGAAAGTGCACTTCTCGACGACGCCCTTCGGCCGGGGCCGGTTGCCGAGTACGTGGGTCTTGGGGTTCATTTCGGCGGCGGGGAGGTCCGGCTCGGCCCAGTTGAAGTGCCGGGCTCCGTAGGGCAGGCCGCCATGCAGCAGCGGCAGCCGATGCACCAGTCGTAGTCGATGGCCACGATGCCGTCCTTCTCCTTCCAGGTGGCGCCCACCGGGCAGGTCTTCACGCAGGGCGGATCGTCACACTGCTGGCACTGGACCGGCATGTAGAAGTGGCCCGGCCGCGGGACTTCCGCGGCGTCGTAGTAGATGTCGGAATGGTTGACGTCCACCCCCCGGGCCTTGTCCATCTCCAGCACCCGGATCCAGTGGATCTGTGGATTCTTCCGGGACTGGTTGTTCTCCTCGGCGCAGGCGTAGACGCAGCGGCGGCAGCCGACGCAGCGGGAGAGGTCGAGGCCGTAGCCGAACTTCACGCCCTCCATGGGCCCGGCGGTGCCAACGGTCACGGTCTTGCCGTACTTCCGGCCGTACCGGCCCTCGAGCTCGGCGATGTAGCGGCGCACCTGGGCGGGGGACAGTTCCCGGAAGGACTTGCGGAAAAAGGATTCCAGACTGCAGCCCGTGCTCGCCACGGCGGCTCCGGCGGCCAGGAACTGGACCACGGTACGGCGGCTCGGGTCAGGAGCGGTTTCTCCAGAACAGGCGCCGGTGCAGGGAGGATCCTGGCTCATCGCTTCATCTCGCTGGGACGCTGGGGTGGGGGCAAAGGCTTGATGGGCTTGAACCGGGGGGAGTGCGGGTTGTGGCAGTGCACGCAGAGCAGGTAGGTGCGCTCGCCGTTCCACTGCCCGACCCGCTTGCCGTGCACGCCGCGCTTCCAGTCCCGGTACTTGTCCCCGTGGCATTGTCCGCAGAGCCGGTAGGACTCGGTGAAAGGCAGCAGGGAGCCGTTGGTCAGTGCAGCATGTCCCGGTTTTTCCCGTCGTGGCAGTCAGGCACCAGCGGTTCTCTCGTTGTCGTGGTGGTTGAACTCCCCCACGTCGTCATGGAATTCCAAGTCCGCCGGGTGGCCTTGAACTCACCGGTGTGGCAGCTGGAGCAGGAAAGATGCCATCAGTGAAGGGTGGCAGCTTGGCCTCCACGAGCTTCACCTGGGGCTGGCTTTGGAGTTGGCCCGGACTGGGCGGACAGGGGCCGTCGCCAGGAACGCCACTGCCAAGAGCCCTGGTAGCTAGGGGGCGCCATGCATGATGGTCTCCGATGGGATGTCCCTGAAGGCTCGTCCCCGCCGCGGGTGTCCGGGGTCACATGTGGCGCCCGGCAGGGCCTGCCTTCAGCGCTCGAAGAGGTTCAAGGTGCGCAGCGCCTCCACCATCCTCGGCAACGCCTGGATAAACCGTCCACCTCTTCGGAGCTTGTCGGATGGCCGAGGCTTACGCGGATGGTCCCCTGGGCGTAGTCCAGCGGCACCGCCATGGCCCTGAGCACGTGGCTCGGCTCCTTCTGGCCCGTGGCGCAGGCGCTGCCGGTGCTCACGCAGAAGCCCGCCCCGTCGAGACGGAGCAGCAGGGCTTCGCCATCCAGTCCCCGGAAGCTCAGCAGGGAGGTGTTCGGCAGCCGCAGGGCCGCGGCACCTTCGACCCTCACCTCGGGGATGGCGTCCAGGCTTGCGGCTTCGAGCCGGTCCCGCAGCGTCCGGACCCGGTCCATGGCCGGCAGCCGCTCCAGGGCGAGCCGTGCCGCCCGGCCCAGGCCCACGAGGCCCGGCACATTCTCGGTGCCACCGCCGGCCGCGCTCCTGCCCGCCACCCACCATGAAGGGCTTCAGCCGCAGACCCCAGCGGATGGCGCGTGGGCGCCCACGCCCTTGGGGCCATGGAACTTGTGGGCGCTGAGGTTGAGGAGATCAACCCCCCAGGCCTGGACGTCCACCGGGACCTTCCCGATGGCCTGGGTGGCGTCGCAGTGGACCAGCGCGCCTTTGGCCCGGGCAATGCGGGCGATCTCGGCGATGGGGAAGCACACGCCGGTCTCGTTGTTGGCCGCCATCACGGAGACCAGGGCTGTATCAGGCCGGAGCGCGGCCTCCAACTCGCCAAGGTCCAGCCCCGCCCTGCCCGTCCACGCCGAGCACGGTGACCTCCGCGCCGTGCTGCGGAGCCCAGGCGACGAGGGCGTGCACCGCGGCGTGCTCCACGGCGGTGGTGATGAAATGCCGCTTGGCGGGAAAGGCTTCGAGGACGCCCCGGTACGCGTGGTTCAGCCCCTCCGTGCCGCAACCATTGAAGGCCAGTTCCGCCGGGGAGGCATTCAGGAGGGCCGCCACCTCGTTCCGGGCATGCACCAACGCCCCATCGCTGAGCACACCCAGGGCATGGGCCGAGCCCGCATTGCCAGCGCTCGAGAACCAGGGCAGCATCGCCTCCAGCACTTCCGGCGCGCAGGGGTGGTGGCATTGAAATCGAGACAAACGGCGGCTTGCATCCCTGCAGTCTAAAGGCCGTCCAGAAATAAGGGGACGAGACCAGGAAAGGCCGACAGAAACTTGTCACGGAAGCGGCTCTGCCGACGACTCAAGATGTACCTGGAGGCCCCGTGGACGTTCCCCTCACCGCCAAGCTGACCACATTCGCCCTGGCGGCGGTGGGCTTCACCGCCCTGGCCACCTTGTCCCGCCCCGCCCTGGAGAAGACCATGCTGCTAGGTTCTGGAACCAAGACCGCCCTGCCCGCCCCCGGCACCGCCCTGCCCGGCCGCGCGGCGAAAATGCCCCTCACCGAGCCCCACCGGGTCTTCCACAACGCGGTGGACGGCACCTTCCCGGGCACGGAGGAGGCCTTCTTCGGCCTGGGCTGCTTCTGGGGGGCGGAACGGCTCTTCTGGCGCCTGCCCGGCGTGGTCAGCACCGCCGTCGGCTACCAGGGCGGGACGACCCCCAATCCGACCTACGAAGAGGTATGCACCGGACGCACCGGCCACGCGGAGATGGTCCGCGTGGTCTACGACCCGAAGAAAACCTCCTTCGACGCCCTCCTGAAGGCCTTCTGGGAGGCCCACGACCCCACCCAGGGCATGCGCCAGGGCAACGACCTCGGCACCCAGTACCGGTCGGCGGTCTATACGACCCAGGACAGCCAGCTCAAGGCCGCCGAAGCCACCCGCAAGTCCTTCGAGGCCGCCCTCGCCGCGAAGGGCTATGGCGCCGTCACCACGGAGGTGAAGACCGCACCCCCGTTCTACTTCGCCGAGACCTACCACCAGCAGTACCTGGACCGGCATCCCAACGGCTACTGCGGCCTCAAGGGCACCGGGGCCGTGTGCGTCATCGGCGGACGCTGAGCTACCCATGAGACCCCGGATCCTCCTCGTCACCGCCTCCGTCCTGATCGCCCTGGGCCTCTTCGCGAACGCACAGAAGTCCGCGCCGGGCCCCCATCCGAAACCCACAGGGAAAACCATGTCCGATCCCGCAAACATTGATTTCAAGCCCCTCACCAAGCCCCACGAGGCCTGGAAGGGCCAAGTCTCCCCGGAGGCCTACGCCGTGCTGTTCGAGGAAGACACCGAGCGCGCCGGAAGCTGTGCGCTCCTCCACGAGAAGCGGGAGGGCACCTTCATCTGCGCGGCCTGCTATCTGCCCCTGTTCGTCAACCACACGAAGTTCGAGAGCGGCACCGGCTGGCCCTCCTTCAACGATCCCATCCCCGGCCGCATCGCCACCAAGACGGACTACAAGATCGGCTACCCGCGCACCGAGTACCACTGCGCCCGCTGCGGGGGCCATCAGGGCCATGTCTTCGAGGACGGGCCTGCCCCGACCGGGTTGCGCTACTGCAACAACGGCGTGTCCATGCGGTTCATCCCCAAGGGCGAGCCGCTGCCGGCGCTGCGGGACTGAGCGGGGGCGTCATCCAGCCTCACCCGGCTGGCTTGCCCCCGAGCTCCTCGAAGTCTGCGGAGCGTCCCAGGCTCTCCAGCACGCGCCGCAGGGCTCCGGCAGCGGCCCCAGCTTCCGCAGGTTCAGGTCCATCCAGCCGCCGGTGCTGGTGACCTTGGCGACCAGCTTGCCCTCTTCGGTCTGGAAGGGATTGCGGATGCGGAAGCGGGTCCCATCAGCGCTGAGCCCCGCCAGTTCGATGCCGACGAGCACCGGCTGGAGCAGCCGCCTCCCGGAAATACTCCACCTCGTCCTTCAGCACCACCGGCCCGAAGCGCAGGCGTTCGAACTCGGGCATCTCGAAGCCCTGGGACTGGAAGTAGAGCATCCGCACCGTCGCCGCCAGGTTCAGGTAGGCGGTGTTGCGCATGTGGCCGTTGAAGTCCAGGTCGCCCCAGCCGACTTCGAAGCGGTGCGTGAAGGGCGTGGGCATCGCGAGGCTCCTTCCCGGTCTTCAGGCCTTGAGGTCCAGCAGGGTCGGAGGCCGATCCTCCAGGATGTCCTCCATCCGTCGCCGGACGCCAGCCTTCGTGGCGGCGTGGGTGAGGATGTAGAAGCGGTCCGCGGCATCGGCCTCGAAGACCGCATCCGCCACGGCCTCGGGTTCGAGGCCCGCTTCCGTCGCCGCCGCACGGCCTCGGCGATCCCTTCGGAAACCCCATCCGGCGCGCTGGGAGCCTCGCCTTCCGGAGCCTGCCGGTGGCGGTCGGACTGGGCGATGCGCGTGCGCACCCACGCGGGACAAAGGACCGAAACCTTCAGCCGGGACTCGCGGAGGGCCAGGTCGTGGTGCAGCACTTCGGACAGGGCCACCACGGCGTGCTTGCTCACGCTGTAGGCGGCGAAGCCCGGGGGGCTGAGGAGCCCGGCGGCGGAGGCCGTGTTCACGATGCGGCCCTCCTCGCCCCCGGCGAGCATGCGGGGCACGAAGGCCTGGAGGCCGTGGATGACGCCATGCAGGTTCACCCCAGCACCCAGGCCCAGTCCTCGGCGCTGACTTCCCAGGCGGGCTTGCAGAGGGCCACGCCGGCATTGTTCGCCAGGAGGTGCACGGCACCGGGCGCCGGGCGAAGGCCTCGTCCGCCAGGGCCACACCTCGCCGGACTGGGCCACGTCCACTTGCGCGGGCCAGTATTTCCGCGCCTGCGGCCCGGTTCAGTTGCTGCGGCGTCGAGTTCCCCAGCATCGAGGTCCGCCAGGACCAGCCGCATTCCCTCCCGGGCCGCCCGCCGGGCCAGGGCGAGCCCGATGCCCGAGGCGGCGCCGGTGATGACCGCGGTCTTGCCACGCAGATCCTTCATGCCGGGACTCCGGATGGATTGGTTTCGAGAGACCGGCCCCTCAGGCCAAAAGGTAGCCGCCGTCCACCGGCAGGCAGGCGCCGGTGGTGTAGCTGGCGGCGGGGGAGACGAGGTAGAGCACCGCGCCGGCCATCTCCCCGGGCTGGGCCACCCGGCCCATGGGCACGTGGGCGAGGGCGGCCTTGAGGATGGCCGGGTTCTGCACCAGGGCCGACGCGAACTTCGTGTCCGTGAGGCCCGGCAGCAGGGCGTTCACGCGCACGCCCAGGGGCGCGCACTCCTTCGCGAAGGCCTGGGTCATGGCGATCACGGCGGCCTTGGTGATGGAATAGATGCCCTGGTGCAGGCCGGGGATGACGCCGTTCACGGAGGCCACATTGAGGATCGCCCCGCCGCCGCCGGCGGCCATGAGCTTCGCGCCCCTCGCGCACATGGTGAAATAGCCCCGGATGTTCACGTCCACGGTCTTCTGAAAGGCGTCCAGGGGGGTGTCCTGGATCGGCCCGAAGTGAGGGTTGGTGGCGGCGTTGTTCACCAGGATGTCCAGGCGGCCGTGCCTGGCTTCGATGGCGCTGAAGGCCCCGTCGATCTGCTCCAGTTCGCCGATGTGGCAGGCCATGGCTTCCGCGGCCCCGCCGCCCTCCCGGATGGAGGCGGCCACCGCCTCGCAGCCCTCCAGCTTCCGGCTGGAGACGATGACGTGGGCGCCGTGCGAGGCCAGGATCCGCGCCACGGCCTCGCCGATGCCCCGGCTGGCGCCGGTGACGAGGGCGACCTTGCCCGTGAGGTCGAAGGGATCTGCGGTCATGGGCGCTCCGATTCGGCGCCGCCGGCCATGAGCTTGAGGCAGCGCCCTTCCAGGACATGGGTGAGCTGGGCGAAGGAAGCGAAATCCGGATTCGTGGTTTCCCCGCTGGCGTAGCGGAAGTAGATCTGCTGGGCGATGACCGCCAGGCGGAAGAGACCGAAGGCCAGGTAGAAGGAGAAGCCCGGCAGGTCCTGGCCCATGCGGTCCCCGTAGTACTGGATGACCTCGTCCCGGGTGAGCATGCCCTTCAGGTGCGTGGGCTGACGGCGCAGGCTCCGGAAGACCGGATCGTCGTCCGCCTGCACCCAGTAGGCCAGGGTGTTGCCGAGATCCATCAACGGATCGCCCAGGGTGGCCATCTCCCAGTCCAGCACGCCGATGACCTTGAGGGGATCCTCGGGATCGAGGACCACGTTGTCGAAGCGGAAGTCGTTGTGGATGAGGCAGGTCGCCGAATCCTTCGAAGGCATGCGGGCGGCGAGCCAGGCCATGACGCTTTCGAACTCCGCGGCGTCCGGCGTGCGGGCCGCCCGGTAGCGGCCGGTCCAGCCTTCCACCTGCCGCTTCACGTAGCCGTCCCCCGCGGCCCAGGGCTTCAGACCCGCGGCCTTCCAGTCCACTTCATGGAGGGCGATGAGCTGGTCCAGGACGTTCAGGCAGAGGCGGCGCACGCCGTCGCGGCCCAAGCACGAGGCCTTCCGGCATGTCCCGCCGCAGGATGATGCCCCGCAGCCGCTCCATGACGTAGAACGGCGCGCCCAGGACCGAGGCGTCCTCGCAGACCGCGAGGATCTCCGGGACCAGAGGATAGACCGGCTTCAGGGCCGCCATGATGCGCGCTTCCCGCAGCATGTCGTGGGCGGAGGCCGCCTTGTGGCCCCGGGGCGGGCAGCGCAGGATCAGCTCCCGGTTGGAGTACCGCAGGAGGTAGGTGAGGTTCGACGCGCCGCCGGGGAACTGGCGGATGTGGGGTGCGCCGCCCAGCCCCAGGCAGGGCGGCCTTGAGGAAGGCGTCGGCCTTCGCCACGTCGAAGGCGTCGTCGGCGCGCAGGGGGCCGGGCTCGTCCAGCAGGTCCATGGACATGCGCTCAACCTTTCGGAAGGCCGAGCCGCGCGGCGTGCCTGCGCAGCTCCAGCTTGGCGATGAGACCGCGGTGCACCTCGTCGGGGCCGTCGGCGATGCGCAGGATGCGGGCGTAGGCGAAGAAGGCGGTGAGGGGGAAGTCGTCGCTGAGGCCGGCGCCGCCGTGGATCTGGATGGCCTGGTCGATGACCGCCTGGGCCACATTGGGGGCGACGACCTTGATCTGGGAGATCTCGCTCATGGCGGCCTTCACGCCCACGGTGTCCATCATCCAGGCGGCCTTCAGCGTCAGCAGGCGCGCCTGCTCGATGGCCATGCGGGCGTTGGCGATGACGTCGCCGTTGCCCCCCAGCAGCGCCAGGGGCTTCCCGAAGGCGACGCGGGTGAGGGCCCGCTCGCAGAGCAGCTCGAGGGCCCGCTCGGCGGCGCCGATGACACGCATGCAGTGGTGGATGCGGCCCGGGCCCAGGCGCCCCTGGGCGATCTCGAAACCACGGCCGGGACCGCCGATGATGTTCTCGCGGGGGACCCGCACATCGGTGAAGCTCACCTCGCCGTGGCCGTAGGGTTCGTCGAAGTTCCCGAAGACCGGCACGTTGCGCTCGATGACCATCCCGGGCGTGCCCACGGGCACAAGCACCATGGAATGCCGCGCGTGCCGCTCCGCCGTCGGGTCGGTCACCCCCATGAAGATGGCTATGGCGCAGTCCGGGTGGCCCACGCCGCTACTCCACCATTTCCGGCCGTTGAGCACGACCTCGTCCCCGCGCACCTCCGCCGTCGCTGCCATGTTGGTGGCGTCGCTGGAGGCCACCGCGGGCTCCGTCATGCAGAAGGCCGAGCGGATGGCGCCGTCCAGCAGAGGTCCGAGCCATTGCGCCTTCTGGGGCTCGCTGCCGTACTTCACCAGCACTTCCATGTTCCCCGTGTCCGGGGCGTTGCAGTTGAACACTTCCGGCGCGATGAGGGAGCGGCCCATGAGCTCCGCCAGGGGCGCGTAGTCCAGGTTGGAAAGGCCCGCGCCGTAGTCCGGGTCGTGGAGGAAGAGGTTCCAGAGGCCTTCCGCCCGCGCTTTCGCCTTCAGCTCCGCGATGACCGGAGGTACCTTCCAGGGCCCGGGGCCGCCGCCCAGGGACTTGAAGTAGGCCGCCTCCGCCGGGAGGACCTGCGCTTCCAGGAAGGCCGACAGGCGGGCCGAAAAGTCGCGGGCCTTGGGTGAGAGGGCGAAGTCCATGGGTGTCCCCGGGGTGTGAGGAAGGATAGGACGCCAAGGGCTCCCCACCTATGGGCCTGTTGCCGAATCCGGCGGACCGGAGCTGCAGCATGGCCAGCCGGGCTCGAAGCTGCTTCCGATCGTCCTGGCCTGCCGTAGGCTGGAGGGATGGACACGCCCCTCGCCGAACGCCTCCGCCCCGCCAGCCTCGACGAGGTGGTGGGGCAGTCGCACCTGCTTGGCCCCAGCGGGCCGCTGCGCCGCATCGCCGGCGGCGGGCGCCTGCCCTCCATGGTGCTGTGGGGGCCGCCGGGCACCGGCAAGACCACCCTGGCCCGCATCCTCGCTAACGCCACGGGGCACGGTTTCATGGAGTTCAGCGGCGTCACGGGTTCGGCGGCGGAGCTGAAGAAGTTCCTCCTGGACCAGTCGAAACTGCCCCTCTTCCGCGCGGCGGCGCCGGTGCTCTTCCTGGACGAGATCCACCGCTTCAACCGCGCCCAGCAGGACATCCTGCTGCCCTTCCTGGAGCGCGGCGAAGCCATCCTCATCGGCGCCACCACGGAGAACCCGGCCTTCTACCTGAACCCGGCCCTGCGCAGCCGCTGCCAGCTCTTCGCGCTGAAGGGACTGGATCCGGAGGACATCGTCCGCGTCCTGCTGCGGGCGGAGGCCAAGGAGCAGCGGGAGGCCGCGCCGGAAGCGGTGATGGTCTGGCTCGCGGACTGGGCCGGCGGCGATCTGCGGGCGGCCCTCACCGGCCTGGAATCGTGGTGGGACCTGCCCGAAGGCTCAAGGGACCTGGCCACCCTCCAGTCGGCCCTCGGCGGCCGGATCCTCTTCGACCGGGCCGATGGCCACTACGACCTGGCGTCAGCCTTCCAGAAGTCCCTGCGGGGCAGCGATGCGGACGCGGCGCTGTACTACCTCAGCCGCATGATCCGCGGTGGCGAGGATCCCCGCTTCATCGCCCGGCGCCTCATGGTCACGGCGGCCGAGGACGTTGGCAACGCGGACCCTCAGGCCTTCATCCTGGCGGAGACGGTCTCCCGCGCGGTCGAGCGCATCGGCTGGCCCGAGGCGCGCATCCCCCTGGCCCAGGCGGTGATCTACGTGGCCAACGCTCCGAAAAGCAACGCCACCATCTCGGCCATCGACGCCGCCCTCGCTGCTGACGACGCGCCGGTGCCGGATGCGCTGCGGGACGCCCACACGGCGACCTCCCGGGCTGCCGGCCGGGGCGCCGGGTATCACTACAGCCACGGGGACTATGGCCGCAAGCAGGACTTCCTCCCCGAAAGCCTACGGGGCGAGCGGTTCTACGCGCCCACGCGCCCCCAAGAGCGAAGCTGGCGGGATGCCTCGGAGCCGGATGCCATCCGGCTGGAGGCCTTGTGGACCGCGTGGATCGCGGCGAACCCGGAAGGGGGCGAGGTGCCGTTGAACGCGTGGGCCTGGAACTGGGCTGCAGCCGGGAAGGCCTGGGCCGGGCGATCCAGAGGCTGGCTGGAGGGATTTACGCGGTGGAGCGCATCCTCCGCTTGCATAAAAACTAGCGAACCATCCGACCCGTCCGCGCACATCCTGGAGCAGCCCAGCCCCTCGCAGTCCGTGACCCGCGCTTCCGGAGGCCCCATGCGCCGTTCCATCCCGCTCCTATCGGCCTTCCTCTGCGCCGGCCTCGCCGCTGCGCCCTCCCCGAAGCCGCCCCGCCCGCTGATCCAGGTGGCCCTCCTGCTGGACACCAGCAACAGCATGGACGGCCTCATCGGGCAGGCGAAGAGCCAGCTCTGGACCTTCGTGAACGAATTCGCGCCCCTCCGGCGGGAGGGTCAGGCGCCGGACCTGCAGGTGGCCTTGTACGAGTACGGCAAGTCCAGCATCCCGGGCGGCGAAGGCTACCTCCGCATGGTGCTGCCCTTCACCTCGGACCTGGACCGGGTGAGCCAGGAACTCTTCGCCCTGCGGACCCAGGGTGGCGACGAGTACTGCGGACAGGTCATCCAGGCGGCCACCGAGGGCCTCGGTTGGAGCGCGGCAGCGAAAGATCTCAAGGTCATCTTCATCGCAGGCAACGAACCCTTCACCCAAGGGAAGGTCGATTACCACGGGTCCTGCTCCGCGGCGCTTGGGAAGGGCATCCTGGTCAACACCATCTTCTGCGGCCCCTTGCAGGAAGGCATCAATACGAAGTGGGCGGACGGCGCGCGCCTGGGCGGAGGCGCCTTCATGGCCATCGACCAGAACCGGCAGGCCATCCACATCCCCAGCCCCCTCGACGGGGAGATCGAGAAGCTCGGCGTCGAGCTGAACGGGACCTACATCCCCATCGGCGTCTCGGGACGATTGGGCCTCGCCAACCAGTCCGCGCAGGATTCCAACGCCTTCAGCGCCGGCGCGGGCTCCGTGAACCAGCGCGTGAAGGCCAAAGCCTCGGGCTTCTACCGCGCCGACGACTGGGATCTGGTGGACGCCGAGAAGGCGGGGCGAAAGCAACTCGAGTCCGTGGACCGGAAGGATCTGCCCAAGGAGATGCAGGCCCTGTCCCCGGCAGCCGCCCGGGCCTACGTGGACGCCAAGGCCAAGGCACGCGCCGAACTCCAGGCGAAGATCCAGAAGCTCAGCGCGGAGCGGGACAGGTTTGTCGCCGCCCGCCGGGCGGAACTCGCCACAAAGGGGGATGCGAAGACCCTCGACGGCGCCATGGTGGAAACCCTCCAGGAACAAGCGAAGGCCAAGGGCTTCCTCAAGTAGCCAGCGGAAAGCCCCGGAGCTCCGGCACCGTGGCGGCGGGGCCTCAGACGGGTCAGAATGGCCTCGGGAGCCATGGTTCCGACCAGCTCAGCGCCGGGTGGCTCCGCGCCTTTCACGATGACTTTCCGGGGACCCGATGACCGCTGTGGCGTCCGAAGTGAAGCTGGTCATCTGGGATCTCGACGACACGCTGTGGCGGGGCACCTGGCGGAGGACCGGGAGGTCACACCGGATGCGGGCTTCGTCGCGCTGATCGGGGCCCTCCTGGACCGGGGGCATCGTCCATGCCATCGCGTCCAAGAACGATCCCGAGGCCGCCAGGGCAAGGTTGGAAGCCCTGGGCCTCTGGGACCTCTTCGTCTTCCCCAGGATCGCCCTGGTGAACAAGGGCGCCCCGGTGGCCGAAATCCTCGCAGCCATGGGGCTGAGGGCGGCAAACGCCCTCCTCGTCGATGACAACCCCTTCAACCTGCGGGAGGTGGCGAGCGCGAACCCGGGGATCCTGACCCTGTCCCCGGAAGCCCTGAGGGCACTGGATGTGTCGGCCTGGGGCGCCCCGGATCCCGGCCGCGCGCCTGGCGAGCTACCGGCTCCTGGAGGCCCGCCATAAGGCACGCCGGGGCGCGGAGGACCGCGGCGCCAACGAGGCGCAGTTCCTGCGGGAGAGCCGGATCGAGGTGGAAGCGGTCCCCCTGCGTCCGGGGGACGCGGCGCGGGTCGTGCGTGTGGTGGAGCTCGTCAATCGGGCCAACCAGCTCAACTTCACCGGGTCCCGGTTCCACAACGAGCACCACTTCCTGACGGGCGCCCTGCGCCAGGGCGAGAATTGGGCCTTCTACGTCCGCGATCGCTATGGAGACTACGGCCTGTGCGGCTACGCCTCCGTGCGGGCGGGCAGCCTCCGGCATTTCGTCTTCTCCTGCCGCACCCTCGGCATGCACGCGGAAGCCGCGGCGCTCCAGTGGCTCCGAGGCCCGCCACCCCGGCCTGCGGTGCCGCTTCGACCGGGCCCGTCGGAACAAGCTGGAAAGCGAGCCCGTGGACTACATCGCGGTGAGTCGGAAGGACCCGGAAGTCCCCGCCCTTCGCCCGGCGGACGCGCCGCGGCTGCTGCTCAAGGGCTCCTGCTTCATGCGCGCCGTGGCCGGGCCCCTCGCGGCCCGCTGGGAAGTCTCCGAGGAAGTCACCCTCGGGGGCAAGGCCTCCGGCGTCTTCGAGCTGCGCCGGCACTTCGAAGACCCGGCGAGGCGGAACCCTCCGGCCCTCATGGCCCACACCGCCCGGTCCTTCGACCAAGGCACGCGGGCCTTCGACGCCATCGTCTACTACACCGAGTTCGATGTCTTCGGGGCGCTCTTCCGCCGCCGCGGCCAGCGCGCGCCGTTCTTCTCCTACTACGCCCTCGACCGGGAGGACTGGCTCCGGTTCGGCGAATCCCCGCTCTTCCATTCCTACTTCGAGGCGCTGGTGTCCTCCCTGGACGAGGACACCGACGAGGGGGGCCAGGACCCGCTGGAAGGCGCTCTCCATTTCCTGGCGCGGCACCTGCCCACGGGTTTGAAGCGCCGGGTCTTCGCCCGCCTCCTGCTGAAATGGCAGCCCCGGGCTTCCGGCGAATTCGGAAGGGCTCCTGGACCCGGAGGAATGTTTCACCCTGCTGGACTGGTACGCGGGCCGGGTCCATCCGGAAACCACGGTGGTGTTCATCCTGCTGCCGGAGGACGCGGACCTGCCGGTCTTCGACGCCGCCCGGAACGCCCGGATCCGCGGGCGCATCGCCGCGTGCAACGCGGTCCTTCGCAGACTGGCGGACCAGCGGCCCAATGTCCGCCTCCTGGACACCACCGGCCTGCTCACCACGGACGACATCCAGGACGGCTATGGCCACCTGCGCAAATCGGGCTACCACAAAGTCCAAATGGGTCTGGAACGGATCCTCACCGCACCATCGGCGGCCAGAGCCTGAAGGTCGAGGCCCTCAGCCCAGCTCGGGGGGCAGGGCCGGGTCGGTACGGAGCGCGTCCCACTTGGGACGGATGGTGTAGTAGAGGCGCTTGCCGGGCCGCAGGAGGCCCGTCTGCCAGTCCTCCCGCAGGGACAGGAAGAGGTAGCGCGCGTCCTGCCCGGGCAGGGTGAAGCGGAGCACCACCAGGTCGTGGCTGCGGGAGGAGATGAGGGCCGGTTTCACCCAGCGTCGGATCGCCATGGGCAATTCAGTCGCGCCCATGGCCAGCTGGCCCTTGCCGTTCCTTGGCAGAGGCCGGAACCCTGCCGGGCTTGCCGCGGGCTTGGGACGCCACTGGCCCGTCGGGCCGGTCCAGACCTCCACAACGGTCTCCGGGGGCAGCCCTGCTCTTCGAACGCGATGCCCAGGAGCGGGCGCTCGACCCGCAGGGGCGTCAGCCAGCGCCCGTAGAGCACGAGGCCCGACAGCAGCAGGACCGACCACAGGACGTAGTACCAGCGGCGCTGGTGGTGGATGGAAGTCGTCGGGGATGCAGCCACGGAGTGCCCTCGGGAATCCCCCAGTGTGCCCGGTTCAAGCCAGGCGGCCCATCCGGCCTTCCTGGTAATCGAGCAGGGCCTGCTCGATCTCCTCGACGGTGTTCATCACGAAGGGCCCGTAGTGGGCGATGGGCTCCTGCAAGGGGCGGCCCGCCAACACCATGAAGCTGGCGCCTGCCCCGCTCGAGACCCGCAGCCCCGCGCCTTCCCCCAGTACGGCCACGGAGCCTTCCGGCACCGGCCGGCCTTGGATCTCCACCTCGCCGTGCAGGGTCACGACCGCGACGGTCCAGCCCTCCGGCAGCAAATGCTCGAAGGCGCCCCCAGGCTCCAGTTCCAGATGGGCGTAGGCGATGGCGGCCGGCGTCCGGGCCGGGCCTTCGACCCCCAGCCAGGTGCCCGCGAGGCCACGGATCCGGCCCCCTTCGAAGGCGCGCCAGGGCATGGCCTCCGGCTGCAGATCCTCGTAGCCGGGCCGCATCCCCTTGTCGGCCTTCGGCAGGTTGATCCAGAGCTGCACCCCTTCGATAGGGCCGCCGCTCTCCTGCTGCTCGGGCACCGGCATCTCCTCGTGCACGATGCCGCTGCCGGCGGTCATGAGCTGGGCGCCGCCGGGGCGCAGGGTGCCATGGCCGCCGGTGCTGTCCCTGTGCCGGAAGGCCCCCTGGATCAGGTAGGTGAGGGTCTGGAAACCCCGGTGCGGGTGGGGCGGGAAGCCCGCGTCGCTGCCCGGGGGGATGTGCAGGGGGCCGAAGTGGTCCATGAGCAGGAAGGGGTCCATGGCGCGGAAGGCGTCGCCGCCGCGCTGGCCGCGGCCCGGCACCAGGCGGCGCAGGGGGACGCCGTTGCCGTCCTGGGTGGGCTGGCCGGAAACGATGGAGGCGACGGTGCGGAAGGCCATGGCTTACCCCAGATCGAAGAGCAGGATCTCGCTGGAGGCGAGGGCTGTCACCTCCAGGGCGGCTTCGTCCTCCAGGGCGAGGCCGTCCCCCTGCTTCAAGTCGAGATCACGCGTCTTCACGGCCCCTTTGGCTACGTGCAGCCAGCCGCCCCGGCCGGGCGCGAAGGCATGCCGGACGGAAGCGCCGGGATCCAGCCGCGCGACCTCCACCGCCAGGTCCTGGCTGAGGCGCACCGAGCCCTCGCGCCCGTCCCGGCTGGCGATGAGGCCCAGCCGGTTGCGCAGGGCCGCATCCTCGAAGGCCAGCTGCTGGTAGCGGGGCGTGAGCCCCTTGGCGTCCGGCACCACCCAGAGCTGGAGGAAATGCACCCGCTCGGTGGCCGACGCGTTGAACTCGCTGTGCTGGATGCCCGTGCCCGCGCTCAT
This sequence comes from Holophagaceae bacterium, assembly GCA_016710635.1. Classification (GTDB taxonomy): domain Bacteria; phylum Acidobacteriota; class Holophagae; order Holophagales; family Holophagaceae; genus JADJVL01. The sequence goes on from JADJVL010000003.1 coordinate 130,650, forward strand.
GGTCGTCCTCGTTGATCACCCGCAGGGCGCGAAAGTGGTGGTGGTCCGGGTCGAAGTAGTCGCCGAAGGAAAAGGTGTGGCGCGTGTCCAGCCAGCCGAAATCGAAGTGGCCCCGGTCCTCCGCCCGTCGCAACGTCATCATGATTTGCTCCTGCAGGCCCTCCCTCGGAGGGCCAAAGCCCAAATTAGATGTTTAAACATCTAATGTCAAGCCGCCCCGACCCGCCAAGCGCAACCCGGGCCATCCCTTAAAAAGGCCCCCGGTCACAGGCCTGAAAGCCTACATTGAGCGCGGCCCTGGGCCAGAGGGAGGCCGCCATGCTGAAGCGCGTGCTCGTGGGTGTGGACTTCTCCGCCGCCAGCCGGCTGGCCCTGTCCAGGGCCCAGGAATGGTCCGCCCAGCTCAAGCTGCCCCTCGTCGCCATCCACGTGCTGCAGCCGCCGGCGCCCATGCTGCCGGAAGCCCAGATCGCCCTCCCGGATCCCGGGTGGCTGAAGGAGCTGGAGGACCACGCCCAGGCCCAGCTCGTGAGCTGGACCGAAGGCATGGCGCAGGCGAGCTCCTATGTGGTCTGGGGCAGCCCCGCCGAAGAACTCGTCAAGGAGGCCGGCCCCGACACCCTGCTCGTGGTGGCCCAGCGCGGCCACAGCGCCCTGGAGCGGCTGCTCTTCGGCAGCACGGCGGCGAAGGTGGTGAAGCACGCGCCGTGCGATGTGCTGGTGGTGCGGGCGGACGGGGCGAAGTAGGCCTTCTGCGCCTACCCGTCCCCAAAACCCCGGTTGCCTAAGACCCCCTCCGCGAACCCTAACGAGATCCTTTCCAGCCCTGAACTCCCACTAACCCTGGTCTAGATTTGGGGAGGACGTCACTCGGGGGGTCAATCTTTGATATATCCCATGTTTGTTAGGATTCCTTTTTGAGGTCCAGATAATATGAAACACCTCTTTTCGACCTTGAAATTGTTAATCAATGTGATTTCCATGATTGGTTTCTGTTTGAATAAATCCTTAGAATCCTCGAGTAATTGATTCCATCTATCGACCGCAGGGAAAGACGGTTTAGTCCATGTTTTTCCGTTATCATGGCTGATTCGTGCATTCCAATAATTGATTTTACCTTGGTAGCCGAACTTCACTTCTCCAACCTCATTCACTTCAACTTGGACATCTGGAATTTGTTCTTTAGGATTGAAGTATTGCTCACCAAGTAGTTTCCCGTCAGGGCCGAATAGTCGGAATCCTCGAATAGCATCATGGCCTTCGGGGAGTTCAACAAAAACTATCTTATCTCCATGCAGTTTCCCTCCAAATTCATCATGACTGGATGAGGCTGACATTGGCTCTTTACCAGGAAGGCGAAGCCTTTGGTCGTTGATGGTAATAAATTCGACTTGATACCCTTCGACAAATTTTGCGTTTTCTCGCAATGGAAGTGGGCTATAGCTGTTCAGGTGCACTGCTGGCCAAATCCCTATAACAACAAATCTTGGCAAGTCGGCTACCTTTGCCGTATAAGGCTCCAGTCTATGTTTGGGAGATGCAATCGAGGCTTCCTGTTGCGTGCTTAGAAGAATCACTGACATGGCTATTGCAATAAACATAATAGACTCCTTGCTGAAGATCATGGGACAGTTCCAATGGAATTGAACAGGCGTAACTAAAAATAATCAGAGATCCAATACCTCTTTGGAACTTGTTTTGTATTGTCGTTGTGGATAGGGAATTCAAATGCCCCATTTTGGATCGCCCATGCCCGTCTGTGTCCTCGACACCGTCGGATCCTGGCTCTGTAAGGCCAGCTTGCTTTTGTGGGCAGGGTTCAGGTGGAGAGGGCCTCCCCATGATCGGCGCCCTTCTCGGCCACACTCAGGCCAGCACTACCCAGCGCTAGGCCCGCCTCGCACCGCCGTGCCCCTCCGTATTCGTCGATGATGCGGAGGCCGCCTACATCAGCCACGGCTCCTGCCTAAAGGTCCTCGTGAAGCCCGGGGAGCATTCGATCTACACCGACGAAAAGGAGGACGCCCTGACCTTCCCCATCGAGGCGGGCCGGACCTACGACCTCCGTGTGGCCATCCAGGCGGGGGCCTTCAAGGGCCACGGCAAGCTCGTCCCTGTGGACAAGGCCACGGGGACGAAGGAGGTCGAGGCGTGGAAGCCGAAAGACACCACGAAGATCCTCAAGCCCTAGATGCTGCTGAAGGACTGACCGCGACTTGCCTTTTCCAAGCCATCCAGCGGCGAGCAGCCTCCTTCCTCCCACCCCATGCGGACTTAGCCAGCGGTCCTGCCGGGCTTGCCAAGGTGGAACTGCAATCAAGAAAACTCAGATCCGAGATAAAGGGCGTTGACTCGAATAACGGCATCCATCAATATTAAAGATAACGGATATAGGGATCGCCCCTTTGTACCGTGAACGCAACCCTCATCCGCATTGGAGAAGGCTATGTCTTTGAAGCTCAATAAGGAAACCCTGCGTCACCTCTCCCTGCAGCAGACGCAGGACATCCATGGTGCCGTTCCCAGCGCGCAATTCAGCGTGTGCTTCGCTGGTGGCAGCTGCCTCTTTGGCGACACCGCCCAGAACTGTCTGGATTACAGCGAGGCCCAGGCCTGCGGTACGACCCACTGCGTGACCGGCTACTGCTAGAGGTTTTCCGGGAGGGCTGTGGTCCTCCCATCCTGAGTCCGGCAGCGCAAGATTCCGGCGATGGGAGAAGGTTCGAGGGGCTGGGCAACGGGAGCCGCAGGCGACCGGAGCCCAGCCCTTCGACGCATGTGTCCCGGGGAAGCGCGGAGCCGATCCAGCGGTCCTCCAGTTGGACGGTTCCAGCCAGGACCTCCCGGAAAGGGCACATTCTAAGGAAGGGGATTCACGGGGTCCGGCACAGGAGGTGGGCGGGGATTCGGAATGGGTCCCCGGCAGGGCCACCAACCTTCCCACCCGCCCGCCCGGGGTGCTGCCGCAGAAACGCCCAGGCTGGCGTTGCTCAATATGGCGGACATGGCCTACCGTGTCACCTGCCGGTCCAGTTGAGCTGGAGGGTTCCCCCATCCGCCGTTGGACTCCGAAGTTCACCGCCGTGGGGGTGCTGATCGGGACGGCCGCGCCTGCCGTCGTGCCGTGGCCGTTGGTGGATCAGAACGAAGCTGCGGGAGGAAGATCTGGGCGGCGATGGGAGGGAGGTGGTATGACGGTGTGGCCACATGACTATTTAACAAATCCGAGGCTATTGTTTGAGAGGAATGCCTCCCTCTCCAACTACATACCGGAGCTTGGTGAGGGTCATTCCCTGGGTGATCCACAATTCGATTAGGGGATGAGGATTTTGATCCAAGTCGGCCTTTTCTATGAGGATGCCGCCGTCGTTCCAGCCAGAAACCCCACCTGGAGATAGATCTCCCGCACCATACTGCGGTTTCCAGATCAGTCCTCCATCGAGAGAATAGCGAATCCAATAGGCGCCGACTTTCCCGGTTCCAGGCACCGCGTCGAAAACCCACTTGATCCATAGGCCTTCACCATTCGGAACCTCCTCAACCCTTATGCTCCGCGTTGGCTGCTTGGACTCAAAGCGCGCTTTGTGGAGGACTACGCCCTCATGGAGCAACCGGTAACCCGCCATGGGGCGGTAGTGAGGGAGTCTGACCCCCCACCCAAATATTTTCTGAGGCAACAATGGGTGTTCAAGGAGTGAAAGCCAACAATCCATTTTTCCAACAGAGCCATCCGCAAAAATTATTTCGACCTTTGCAACATGAATGTCATTCCCGTTTGCATGTGGTGGACGCTCAATTAGCTCTGAGGGGTTGATTCTTACAAATTGATTTTGGATCGTCATGATCTTCTGCTGATCGGGAGGAAGGCGTCGCCACGCATGTCTTCGAACGCCTATTTTCTCCACCGGGCCAGGCGATTTCCCATCTCCGAACACCTGGGCGAAGCTCCCTTCGATCCGCACGGGCTCCTGTGCGGACAAACAATGCGAAATCAGCACGGTTGAGGTGAGTGATCTCCAAAACAATTCACCCTCCAATCTGTTGTCTACTCAGAGCTACCAATCCGTGAACTGGATCCAATAAGGACATCAATGAACCCGCCTCCCAATGAAGAAACAACGATATCAACCGGATTCAGCGAGGAACGATAACACCATCCTCCGCCCAGTGCTTCAGGCAGGTCTGGCACTAGCTCCAGAGCCTCAGCCCAGATGCCTCTTGATCCGCACGAGCGCTTCCTCGATGCGGGCTTCAGGAATGGCGAAGCAGGCGCGCGCGTGGCCTGTGAGCCCGCTCCACGCGGGAGTGTTCAGACGGACCCCCGCTTCGGATTCCAGGTCGAGGATGAATCCCTCTGGGTCGCCACCATCCAATCGCGATGTTTCCGCCAACAGGAACAGCCCACCCCGTCGATTGGACTGGATGCCGAAGCCGAGGGCCTGGTACCGCTGCTGGCGAGGGAGGACGTGCAGTGGGTGTCCCTTGGAATCAGCGCCTTTGGCGGTCGCCCAAGGCGCGCCCCGAGGGCCTTCAAGGCCCCCACCTCGCCGACTGCGTCGAGACCGCCGCCCTCCTCGCCAACCTCGATGTCCTCGTCAGCGTCGACACCGGTGTCGTCCACCTCGCCAGCGCCCTTGGCGTGCCGACCCTGCTGCGGCTCTCCTACCAGGGCGAGTGGCGGTGGATGGACGACCGGGTGGACCCACCCTGGTACCGCGGGCACCGGCTCCTCGTGCAGGCGCGGCCGGGGGCCTGGGAGGGCGTGGTGGAGCGGGCGGGGGCGAGCGCCTTCCCAGGCTTCCGAAGCGTTCGCGGGGGCGCTTGAAGAGGATCTTCCCCGCGTGGTTTGCTGGAAGAGATGCCGGATCCAGGTAGGAACCATGCCTTCGACGCAGTGCGGGCCTTCGCCCTCACGGCGGGGGTGGTCCTGCACGGAACGATGTCCTTCCTTCCGAACCTCACGAGCCTCGGCTGGCCCATCGCCGACCGGTCCCAGAGCGAAGTCCTGCCCGCCGTCTTCTACGCGATCCACGCTTTCAGGATGCACGCCTTCTTCCTCATCGCCGGCTTCTTCGCGCGGCCCCTGCTGCACCGGCGCGGGACTTCAGGCTTCCTCCGGGACCGCACCCGGCGCGTCCTCGCGCCCTTCGTGGCGGGATGGGTGATCCTGCTGCCCCTGACGGGCCTGGTCCTCCTCTGGGCCGCCCTCAAGACCAGCGGCGGCGACCTGGAATCGCTCAAGCGCGCCCATCCGGGCGTCCGCCCTGGATCCGGGGGACTGCCCCTGATCCATCTCTGGTTCCTGTACGACCTTTCGCTTTTCTACGGGGTCGCCCTGGCCTCCCGGGAAGCCCTGAGGCGCTGGCTCGACCCTCGCGGGACCCTTCCCGCCGCCGCCGACCGGGTGCTGCGGAGCCTTTCCGCGATCCAGGCCCTGCCCCTCCTGCTGGCGGTTCCCATGGGCGCCGCCCTGGCCTTCACGGCGAACCGGGGTTGGCTCGGCGTCCCCATGCATCTGTCCGGTCTGAAGCCGCCCCCCGCCGCGCTGGTGGCCTACGGGACCGCCTTCGCCGCCGGCTGGTTCCTGAACCGGCAGCCGGAGCTCCTCGCAAGCCTCGCCCGGCGATGGGCCTTCCACGCCGTCCTCGCGGCGGCCTTGCTGGCCCTGGCCTGGCGGATGGTCGGCGCGCCGCTGCCCTTCGGTGCGCCGGTCCCCGCCGCGGTGAGGCTGCCCTACGCGGTGGTCTACGCCCTCGCCGCCTGGACCTCGACGTTCGCGGTCCTGGGGGCGGGCCTGAAGTTCGCGGCGGCGGAAAGCCCCGTGCGGCGGTACCTCGCGGACGCCTCGTACTGGATCTACCTGGTTCACCTGCCGCTGGTCTTCGGACTGCAGACCCTTGTCATGCACCTGGACCTTCCCTGGACCCTCAAGTTCCCCCTGCTCCTGGGCGTCGCCTTCGCCCTGCTGCTCGGGAGCTACCATGTCCTGGTGCGGCGCACCTTTCTCGCCGCCTGGCTGGGCGGGCGCGGCACCCCCGCTGCCGCTGTTTCCGGGGCGGCCATGGCGGAGGCCCCTGACGCAGGCGCCTAAGCCCTCCCGGGCGCCAACCCCATGTGGACAGGGAATTCAAACGCCCCATTTTGTGCAATCGAACACCCGTTGGCTGGACGCATCGGCTGATTCCCGGTGAAGCGGGACTGGAACAAGCGTGCTGAGAGGTGTCGGAAGCCAAGGGCATGGGTCATTTCTGCCCCGAAGGATCCTACACGCGGACCTCTTGCACAGGCTTGCCTACGGCTTTGCCGATGACCCGCGATGGGCGGACCAACATTGGAGGACGAGTTCGGGGATTCTCCATTCTCGCTACGATGGACCTTCCGGATCCCGTGGAAGCCATCAAGTTCGTCGTGGAGCAGCGGGGCCTGACCGTGAAGGACCTCGAACCCGCCATCGGCCGGCCTAACCGGATCTACGAAGTCCTCAACCGGACGCGGCCACTCACGCTGGCGATGATCCGGAACCTGCATGCCCAGTTCTGGATTCCGGCGGAGGTGTTGATTGCGGCGGTGGGATAGGGTGCGGCCAGCTTGAAGGTTTATGCCTTCGTCCAGGTGGTAGATAGGCGGACTGTTCCTGGATCAACTCCGAGCAAAGCCCATGATTGACCTATCGTTTAACGTGGATTTCCTTCCGGAAAAATTGGCCATCGTCCTGATTGACGCATTCGATGGCGAAAATCCAACTGGGGGCATTGTCCAGATTCACTGGAACGGATTTTTCTTGTCCATGCCCGTAGATGCGCCATGTTTTCCCTCCATCGTCGCTTCCAACGATTTGCATGACCTCCGCTTTGACGGGGGCTTTCCACGATAGTTTCCCGGCGTCGTACCGGAAATCCACCTCGGGGACGAAACCAAGGTATTTGAGGTGGGTTTCGCCCAGGAAGGCACCGTCCTTGAATAGGCGGACAGACTTGATCTTGGAGTGCTCCGGAACCCAGCAAAGCCAATTAATTTGCCCGGGTCTCCACATCCCGTGATCCTCCACCCGAATCCGATAGGAGGGTTGATCTTCGGGGGTGATCTCGAGTGTGTAGCCCTTGGCCAGTTCGGTAGGTTTGTGGCTCGCCTCGGAACATGAATACTGTCTCCAGCGCTCGGTATCCACCTTGCCACCTCGCGGAGCCTTGTCGGCGGGATTCGCGAGGCGATAGGCGGCCTCGCCAAACCGGGAGATAGTTAACCCAGAGCCACCTGGCAAATAGCCTCCAATCAGGGAAACCAAGCCCGTCCGAACGTAGCGAGTTTCCTCGAGCTGGGCCTGGGATGGGGTGCTCAGCATGGTTGCAACAACCAGGGCATGGACAGTGGCTGGTCGAATCAATTTTGCTCCTGCTCATGGCCTCGGATTGGGGAGCAGCGAGGGGCCTGAACCCCAGGCTGCTGAACAGGTACCGGGAAGCCTCGGCGGGTGCGTGGGCCGAGATCCAATTGGGCATGGAGACCCAGTGTTTCTGACAGGAAAATGTTGGTCATAAGGTCGAGTGGGTAAGCGATGGCGTGGTCACCTGACCAGTTCACAAATCCGAGGCTAATGTTTGAGAGAAATGCCTCCCTCCCCAACCACATACCGGAGCTTGGTGAGGGTCATTCCCTGAGTGATCCACAACTCGATGAGGGGATGAGGGTTTTGATCCAAGACTGACTTTTCCAACTCGATGCCTCCATCGTTCCAGTTGGGGTGAGAAACTCCGGCACGCCACTGGTCTGCATCTCCGCGCTGAGGATTCCAAGATAATCCACCGTCGAGGGAATACCGGACCCAACAAGGCCGCACGGCCCGCCGGTCCTCAGGAACTCCTTCGGATACCCACTTAACCAGAAGGATTTCACCCCTCGAAACCTCCTTGAATTTCAATGTGGGTGCAGGCTGCTTTGATTCAAATCGAGCCTCATGAATGATGAGGCCTTCCTGGATCAGCCGGTAGCCCACCATGGGCTCATATTGAGGAAGATTTGCACCCCACCCATACTTTTTCCATGGCAAGAAGCTGAATTCATAAAGTGTGAGCCAGCAATCGAATTGTTTTGAAACACCATTTGCAAAGAAGATTTCCACTTTCGCAAGCTTAACGTCGTTCCCATGCGGTAGAAATTCAATCCGCTTCCATGGCTCAACAGTTACAAAATGGTCTTTGATGGCCATCAGTTTCTGTTGATCTGGAGGCAGGCGTTGCCATGCATATCCTCGAACTCCTGATTTCTGGGCTGGAGCAAGTGGTTTGCCATCACCGAATACCTGGGTGAAGCCCCCTTCGATTCGCACGGGCTCCTGTGCGGACAAACAAAGCGAAATCAGCACGGTTGAGGTGAGTGATCTCCAAAGCAATTCACCCTCCAATCTGTTGTTTGCCTAAAACTACCAATCCGTGAACCAGCTTCAGTAAGGACATCAACGAACCAGCCTCGCTAGGAAGGAAATAAGATCCCCACTGGATTCCGCGAGGAACGATAACACCATTCTCCGTCCAGTGATTCAGGCAGAACTGGCTCGAATTCGAGAGCCTCAGCTCATATGCCGCTTGATCCGCTCCAGCGCCTCCTCGATGCGGGTTTCTGGAACCGCGAAGCAGGCGCGGGCATGGCCTGTGAGCCCGCTCCACGCGGGGGTGTTCAGGCGGACCCCCGCCTCGGATTCCAGGCGAAGGATGAAGCCCTCCGGGTCGCCACCATCCAGCCGCGAGGTCTCCGCCAACAGGAACAGCCCACCCCGTCGGCTGGATTCGATGCCGAAGCCGAGGGCCTGCAGACCCACGGCCAGACGGTCGCGCCGGGTGTGCAGCGCGCGGCGCATCCGCTCCAGCTCGCCCACATGGGACTCGAAGGACTGGAAGAGCGCCTTCGCCACCACGAGGAGGTGCTGGGGCAAGGGGGCGGAGCGCTGGGCCGCCATCTCGCACAGCCAGGCGCTGTCCGGGGAGGACGCTAGACCCAGGCGCAGGCCCCCCGCGGCGAATTCCTTGGACACGCCGCAGAGGATCAGGACCTGGGAACGAACGGCATCCGGCAGGTCCGCGAAGCGATCCTGGCCCAGGGGCAGTGGCCCATCCAGATCGGCCAGCAGGCCAAAGACCTCGTCGAGGATGATCCGGGCCCCCCGGGCCGCACAGCCCCGGATGAGCTCCTGCAGGGCCTTGGGCCCATAGGCCGCCCCGCTGGGATTCGCGGGATGCGTCAGGAGCAGGACATCGAAAGCTGCGGCTTCGGCCAGGGCTGCCGGGTCTGCCAAAAAGTCCGGGGCCGCTGAAGGCAGCAGCAGCACCTCCCCGCAGATGGCCTGCAGCAGGGGCGGGATCATGCCGTAGCTGCCCCGGGGAATCAGCACCTTGGGCGGCCGCCCAAGGCGGGCCCCGAGGGCCTTCAAGGCTTCCACGAGGAGTGGCAGCGTGCCCTGCCCCAACAGGATTTCCCTGGGACGCACCACGGGGAGCCTGGTCGCCTGCAGGTAGACCCGGGCGGCCGCCCGTGCCTCGTCCTCCATGCGACGAAGGGCGTCAGAGCCCGGGGGCAGGAAGGGCGTGAGAAAGCCCTGCAGGATGGCCGCGAGCATGAGGGGGGAAAGCTCCAGCTCGTTCTCGCCATAATCCAGCCTGAGCACCTGGGACCCAGGTGCGGGGCGGGCCAGGGCTGGGGCCTCGAGCAGGGTTTCCATGGTGGCCGTGAGCCGCGGCCCACTGGGGGCGGGCAGGCTTGAGGCGGGCTCGGGCGCATTGACGCGGAAGCTGAGCAGCTCGTCGAAAAGCGCTTCGTAGTAGGCCTGATGGAACCAGGAGACGCGCGAGTAGGTGAGCTCCGCGGCGGCCTCCAGGCCGTGGTGCAGATGGGCGTGGCGGTTCAGGAGGATGGCCAGCTCCACATCCGGAAAGGCCTGGCTATGCACAAACCCGAAGAGGATGGCCAGGTGGCCGCTGGTGGCGTGCTTCGCCATGAAGGCCAGCAGGGGATTCTCAGCCCGGCGGGCCGTGATCTCGAACTGCGCGCTCTCATCCAGAATGAGAAGAACGCCCATCCCGGTGCAGGCGGTCAAGAGGGATTCCAGGGCTTCCTGGCGGTGGCGCAGGGGACCCCCGCCATCCAGGAGCACGAGCCTGGGCTGCAGCCAGGGAAGCACCTCGGCGATCTCCTGCCCATCGCCGTGGACCCAGATCGGATCGACCCCAAAACTGGTCAGGACGGAGCCGTAGACGGCCCTCAGGCTTTCGCTGATGAGGACGGCCTCGCCCGGGCGGACGAGGGCCATGAGGAGTCCCTGGAGGAGGGCAGCCCGGTCGGGACCCGCGAACGCGTCGCCTTCCGACAAGTCCAGGCCGTGGAATTTCCTCAAGAAGTCCGTCAATTTCCGGCGGAATCCCGGATCGCCGGCTTCATGGGTATAGGGCGCACGGGGGTCTCGGATGAAACCCTCGGCCAGGCGGGTGACAAAGCGGAGCTGTTCATCGGAAGCCGCCCCGAGGTCCACCCGCTCCCAGAGCTCCTCCAGGTCCAGGACCTCCAGGGCCCTGGCCAAAGGGAACAGGGCCTCCGAGCGGGGACGGCCCTCCACCACCTGAAGTTCATGGAAGATGGGGCGTCCGGCCTGGAGGACCACCTGCGCCAGCCGGGCACTGATGCTCTCGGAGCTGTGGCGGTGCAGGTGGAAGGCGAAGGAACGCCCCGAGCGGCTCTCCAGCGCCACCAGCGGGCCGATGTCCGTATCCGACGCCTGCATCACCCGTGTTCGCCAGATCACCTCGGCCTCATAGCCCCGGCGCTGGAACATGCCCGAGACCACCTCGGGGCCGGGACGCCCGGCCAGGTTGAGGATCACGGACCCGCCAGGCTCGAGCAGGCTCAAGGCCTCGCGCAGGGCCCGGGCATTCAGGCCCAGGCCGAACTGGTCCTCCACCATTCCCTGGGCAGTCGAATAGTTGCTCAGGTCATAGAGGCCCTGGGTGGAATCCAGATCCACCTCCTGGGAGATGACCTGGGGGGATGCAACCAATCACCAGATCCGCTGCGAAGCCATGTTCGCGGGGCGCCCGCAGGAGATCCGAGATGGAAGCCTCGAAACGGGTGTGGAGACGGTTCGGCGCTTCACGGCCTTCGGCATCGAACCCGTTGAGGATGGCGTTGAGCCTCGCCATGAGGATGGCCTGCGGATTGAGATCCACTCCGAGGATCCGCTCGATCTCCGTGAAGCTCAGCAGGGCCAGGGAGATGAACCCGGAACCCGTGCCCAGCTCCACCACCCGCTTCCCCCGGTAGAAGGTCCCGGGCTTCCGCAGCAGGCCTTCGAGAAACGTGAAGCTCCAGGCCTCCGGCGCGAAGATGGACGGAAGCAGCAGGAGCTCCAGCTTCACCTTGTGATCCCCCAGGCTCACCTCCAGAGGCGCGTGGCTGAGGGGAGAAGGCGTGGGGCCCCCGGCCAGCTCGGCCACCAGGGCGTGCAGAACCGGAGCCAGGCGCCCGGCGCCCTGATCGAGCCACCCTTCCAGCGCCGGAAGGGGATCTGCGACGGTCAAAAGCGTTCGGGCCAAGCCCTGGGGGCCTGCGGACACATCAAATGGGAGCATCTCCCAAGTGTAGAAGAATTCCCATCGAACCTTTAATGCCTCGGGCATTTGACGGGCGGGGCGCAAGGCAGGCGCCAAGGTCAACCTGGAGATAGACCTGATCGCCCGCTATGTGGAACGAATGTTGGGCCTGCGCGATGATGTGGTTCGCCCTGCTTGAACTTCGCGAAGACCAAAAACTAGATGAGTGTAGGAGAATCACAAATGGAAATCGGAGGTTTGAGGAATTGGCTGCTGGTCCCGGCGGCAGCGGTGGCAATGAGCGCCTCGGCGCAAGTCGCCACACAAAAGGTTGGCGAACCGGCCCATGTCATGGTGCTGGGTACCGTGCACTTGCGCTACATGCCCAAGACCTTCGACCCAAAGGTGCTGGAGGGCTTGCTCAATCGTCTGCAGGCTTTTTCGCCTGAAATCATCACCGTTGAGCAGCAATCGGGCGAAGAGTGTGATTTGGTGCGCCGCTTTGCGAGCAAATACGGTGGCGGTTTCAATTGCTATGACACTTCGCTGGCCAAGGCTGCGACCAAACTGGACATTCCGCAGGCGCTGGCGGAAGCCGAGGCCCTGTTGAAGGCCTGGCCTGAACGGCCCAGTGGTGCGCAGCGCCGACATTTGGCGGCCCTTTTCCTGGCGGCCGGCGACCGGGCATCGGCCTTTGTCCAGTGGTTGCAGATGGCCAATGATGAGCGCTGTGCGGGTGATGGCCTGTCCACAGAACTGGTCCAGGAATTGGAACGCATCAGCAAGCAAAACGATGAATCCCTTCAATTGGCAGCAGTGCTGGCAGCGCGGCTTGGCCTGCAGCGTGTCCACGCAACGGACAACCACACCGGAGACCTGTATCCAGACGGCGATGCTCCGGCCAAGGCCCTGCGCGATGCCTGGAGCGCCCCCAGCCATGGCGCGGCCGAGCGCGAAGCGCAGATCGCCAAGCTAAAACAGTCGAACGATTTTCTGCCACTTTATCGCTTCATCAATGACGCGAAAAAGATGGGCGCAGATGCCGGGTCTGGCGTCGAGGCAGCCATGCGGCACAAGTCCCCGGAACGATATCCTGAGATCTGGGTCGCTGGCTGGGAGGTGCGCAATCTGCGGATGGTGGCCAACATTCGCGAGACCTACCGCGCCCGCCCCGGAGCGCGTGTCCTGTCGATTGTCGGCTCCGCGCACAAGCCCATCTACGATGACTGGCTAGGACGCATGCAAGGGACCAAGATCGTCGATGTCCTGGAAGTTCTGAAGTAAGGGCATCTTCATCGATCCTCCTCCACGACAGCGCCAGTGTCTGACGGCGCGCCGCGTATTCCTTCAGCGGCCTCTCCTTCCGTTCCGCACAATCCAGGATCGCCCGGGTGACCCTCGGGTGCGTGATCCACACGATGCGCTCTACTCGGCTGTGGCTGTCCAACAGGCAGAGCCGTCCAATGCGAAACCCTTTGAAACAGAAACCGCCAGCGCCTACCGCTCCAGCCTCAAGCTCAGATCCGCCGCCGTCGCCGAATGCGTGAGGGCCCCGACGCTGATGAAGTCCACGCCGGTCTCGGCGACCGGCCGTGCGCGCTCGAGGCTCATGTTGCCGCTGGCCTCTAGAAACATCTTCCGGCCCGACGCGTTCCGCATCGTCACGGCCTTCCGCGTAGTCTCCAGGTCCATGTTGTCCAGCAGCACGCCATCCACGGCGTCGAGGGCGAGGCATTGCTCCAGCTGCTCGAGGCGCTCCACCTCCACCTCGATGCGCACGAGGTTCGGCGCGGCGGCGCGGGCGGCTTCGACGGCCTGGCGGATGCCTCCGGCGGCGGCGAGGTGGTTCTCCTTCAGCAGGACGCCGTCGCCCAGGGTCAGCCGGTGGTTCACGCCGCCGCCGCAGCGCACGGCGTACTTCTCCAGGAGCTTCAGGCCCGGCGTCGTCTTCCTCGTGTCGAGGACGCGGCAGCCAGTGCCCTCTAGTGCGTCCACGAAGGCGCGGGTGAGGGTCGCGGTGCCGCTGAGGCGCTGCAGCAAGTTCAGCATCACCCGTTCGGCGAGGAGGATGCCGTGGCTCGGACCCTCCAGGTCCAGCACCACGGTGCCGCTCGGCACCCGCTGGCCATCGGCGGCCCGGGGCACGGCGCGGATCGCCGGGTCCACGAGGGCGAAGACTTCCAGGGCCACCGGCAGCCCCGCCAGCACCAGCTCGGACTTCGCGACGACATGGCCCCGCATGGGCCGGACGGGCACCGCGGCGGTGGTCCAGTCCTGGGTGCCCCAATCCTCCTTCAGCCAGGCCTGGAGGGCATCGCGGTAGGTCAGGGGGTGAGGCGGGTGGTGCATCGGGGCAGTGTGCCATACGATGGTCGCCATGCATCCTTTCAAGACAGAGTGGATCGAGCTCGAGGCTCGGGACGGGGCCCGCTTCCAGGCCTTCGTCGCCAGGCCCACGGACGCGGAGCTGGCCCCGCCCCTGCTGGTGTTCCAGGAGATCTTCGGCGTCAACGAGCACATCCGGGACGTGGTGGAGCGCTTCGCCCACCAGGGCTTCACCGCCATCGCCCCGGACCTCTTCCACCGCTCCGCCCCCCGGTTCACCACGCCCTACGCGGACGCCGGACCGGGCCGGGAGCAGGCGGCCAAGCTCACCCTGGAAGGGCTGGAGGCCGACTGCCTCGCCCTCCAGGCCTGGGCGGACGCGGACGCGCGGACCAAGGGCCTGCCCATGGCCGCCGCCGGCTACTGCATGGGCGGCCGCATCGCCTACCTCGCCCACACCCTGCTGCCCCTCGCCTGCGCGGTCTCGTACTACGGCGGGCAGATCCACACCCTCCTCGACCGCGTGCCGCAGCTGCATGGCCAGCACCTCTTCTTCTGGGGCGGCGCCGACACGATGATCCCCTTCGAGCAGCGCAAGCTCGTGCAGGACGCGCTGCTCGCCCACAAGCGGACCTTCCTCTCCGTGGAGTTCGCGAACGCCGGCCACGGCTTCTTCTGCGACGAGCGGCCCACCTACGATCCCGACGCCGCCCACCTCGCCTGGGAGATGACCCTGCGCTTCCTCAAGACCCACCTGGGCCTGCTGGAAGAGGAGTAGCGGAACCCGGTTCCGGGGCGCCCCACCGGGCCATGGGCCCCGAACTGTGGTTTTATGGGTTCATTCCGGAGATCCCCATGAGTGTCCTGACCGTCGAGACCGTCAACCGCATCGCCTGGGTGACCATCCAGCGCCCGGAAAAGATGAACGCCCTGAACCAGGAGGTGCTCAAGGAGCTCGACTGCGCCTTCGCGGGCCTGGAGCACGACGCCGGCGTGGGCGTGGTGGTGCTCACCGGCGCCGGCGAAAAGGCCTTCGTCGCGGGCGCCGACATCTCCGAGCTGCGGGAGCTGGATTCCGCCTCGGCCCGGGTACAGGGGCTCAAGGGACAAGGCGTCTTCCAGCGCATCGAGGACCTGCCCAAGCCGGTCATCGCCGCGGTGAACGGCTTCGCCCTGGGCGGCGGCTGCGAACTGGCCCTGGCCTGCCACCTCCGCGTGGCTTCGGAGAACGCGCGCTTCGGCCTCCCGGAAGTCTCCCTCGGGACCATCCCGGGCTACGGCGGCACCCAGCGCCTGCCCCGGCTCGTGGGCAAAGGCGTGGCCCTCGACATGATCCTCAGCGGCGAGATGGTGAACGCGGCGGAGGCCCTGAGGATGGGCCTGGTGAGCCGGGTCTTCCCCCAGGCCGATCTGAAGGCCGGCGTCGAAAAGCTCGCAGCCACGCTCCTCGGCCGCGGGCCCCTTGCCTTGCGCAGCGCCCTCAGCGCCGTCCACCAGGGACTGGAAATGCCCCAGGACCAGGGCCTCCAGTTCGAAGCCGCCCTTTTCGGCCTGCTGGCGGCGAGCCAGGACATGAAGGAGGGCATGGGCGCCTTCCTCGAGAAGCGGCCTGCGGCCTTCACCGGCTGCTGAGACCCGGCGCCCCGAACCCATGGCCGGCCGCACCACCCTCCTCGACCTCCGGGCGATCCTCATCAAGGAGCGCTCGGGCCTCCTGGCGCAGACCGACAGCTGCGACCTGCTCGACGCCGCGAACCTGAAACGGGTCGGCACCGTGGCCCACGAATCCGCGGCGGCGTCCAACGCGCTGCGGCCCCTGGTGGGCCCGTCCCTGGTGACCACGGTGCTGAACGTCTACGATCCCGGCGTCACCCTCCCGGTGCTCAGCGTGGAAAAGAAAAGCGCGCTCCGGGGCGGCGGCCTGGACATCCGGGGGGTCGGCGGCCAGCTTTACGCCCGCGCCCGCCTGGAGACGTGGTCCCTGGGGGCGGGCTTCGACTTCCTCGACGGCTTCGGCCACCGCCTGGGCGCCATGAAGGGCGACTGGAAGCACGGGAGCTTCACCTTCACCCTGGCCAGCGGCAAGGTGCTCGGCATCGTGACGCGCCCGGACACCGGCCACGGCGCCGCCGTCACCGTGTCCCTGCATCCCGAAGCGGACCACCCCAAGGGCATGACCCTGCTGCTGGGCGCCGCCCTGGGATTGGACCTGGCGGCACGGGGCCGGAAAACCTGAGGCTGCCCGTCCCATCGAAGCGACGGAGCAGCCCTACATGGATTCCTTCGTCACGAAGCTTCCGCCCCAGATGGCCTGCCCGTCCCAGGCCTTGAACGCCGCGGTGAAGGCGTCCATGTCCTTGCGGGTGACGGGCCCCGTGGGCGTGACGAAGTAGACGACGGTGACGCGGATGGGCTCTTCGGCCCGCTGGCCCTGGAAGCCGCTGCCGACGAAGTAGGGGCCTTCGGCCTCGCCGTGGCCGATGGCGACCTTCGTGAAGCCGGCCTCCTCCTTGGCCTTCATCTCCTGCATGGGGGTTTTGGCGGAATCGGCCTTCGAGATGGCCTGGGGGGCGGCAGCCGGGGCCGGCACCGGGCCTGCGCCCACGCCGCCGGCCACGGAGGAAAGCACCGGCTGGCCGAAGGCCCGGTTCAGGGGCGGCGTGCCCATGTTGCTGGTCTTGAGCCCGGACACATTGCGCTTGAGGGGGATCTGGATCAGGTAGTAGCGCTGCACGTCCACGTCCATGCCCTTGGCCTTCAATTCGCGCTCGAGACGCAGCAGGTCCTGGCGGTCCTCGGCGCGGCTGGCGGTGAAGGGCGCCTTCTGGCCCTTGATGTCGGCGTAGAGCATCTGGTGCGTCCCCGGGCCCACGATGGCGTCCGAGCTGCCTTCGATGACGTCGGTGATGACGAAGTTCGTGGAGCCGTAGGGGAAGATGCTGAAGTTGAACGCGGCCCGGGGTGGGGTGCCGGGCTTCCAGGCGCCTTGCATGTTGCGGGCCGGCACCGGCACCACCGCGAACTGGTTCGACACGATGACATTCCGGTCCCGGTGGGCGCTGGCGAGGCCCAATTCCTTCAGCCGTTCGGGGAGGGTGCGCTCCACGGTGCGGTTGCCCTGCTTGAGGTGCACCTTGATCTTCTCGGCGGGCACCATCAGCACCTTGTCCCGGAAGTTGGAATCCCGGCGCACGGAGAGGGCGAGCTGGGCGCTGGCGGGGTCCCGTTCGTCCCGGCGCACCCAGATGCCCACGTCGCTGATGCGGTCGCCCCAGACGCTGCCTTCCGTGCGGCCGATGTCCTCCCAGGAGATCTTCACGGGATGGAACTGCTTGGCGGCGAGCAGGGACAGGAAGGTGGGCTGGTTCCAGAGGTTCACCGTCTCGTCGAAGTACCGGGTCCACGCCATGGGCGGGGGCGGCACGCGGGTCTCGTCGGGGGGCGCGGCCTTCATCAGGTCGGCCATCGCGCCCCGGAGATTCTTCACCGTGTTGGACCCCGCGCCCATCTCTAGGCCCAGGTCCTGGGCGATCTCCACCAGGGCGAAGTCCACCTTCGAATTGCCCAGCCCATGGAGCCGCGCCTCCTTTACCGCCAGGAGGACATTGCCTCGGATGCCCGAGGCCTCCGCCAGGTTGATGCGGATGCCCTGCCGGGAGAAGGCGCTGCGGATCTGCGCCGTCGTTGCTTCGCCCCCCGGCGCCTGGATGACACCGTTCTGGGGCGCCGGCTGTTTCGCAAGGAGGGAGGCGCCGCCGAGGAGGGCGAGGCCGAGGGAGGTGGGGAGCAGGAGGTTCATGGCGAGGTCCCTGTGAGGTGGCTGCTGGGAAGTGTGGGGCAGCGTGGCTTCGTTTCGAAGGTGGCTTTTCTGCTTCGACAGGGAGGCGCCGCCGGATGTTCCCGTCAGGCTGGAATCAACGCAGCACGAAGCGCAGGGTCAGGTTGAAGGCCGCCGGCACGGTTTCGCCCCCCAGACGGGCCGGCGTGAAGCGCCACTGGCGGGCGCAGTGCAGGGCCTCGCCCCGGAGCTGCTCAGGGCCGGAAACCACTCTCACTTCGCTCGGACGGCCCGCGGTGTCGATGGTCATGCGGACCACGACATCGCCTGAGACCTTGATGATGCGCGCCAGGGCGGGATAGATCGGATCGACCTGGTGGAGGACCTGCACCTGGGTTCCGGAGAGCTCCAGGATGGATGGGCTGCCGTTCGTCGATGGATGACCAATTCCAGGGGGTTCTTCGCCACCGGAATTTTTGTAGGGTAGGCCGTCCTTCGAATACCGTCCGACCAGGTTGGTACTGTTGTCCACGGACGGAAGCACCACGGGGGGCGTGTCGAGGTTGGGCTCCACAGCCCTTGGCGCCGGAAGCGCCGACGCGGGCAGGTCATGCGCCTTCACGCCGAGGGGCGGCGCGGGCAGGACCCGGGTCGGGACGATGCGGGCCTCGACGGGATCAAGGATGGCTCCGATGGAATGGGTCTTGATCTGCTCCACGATCGCCTCCCGGTGCTGCATGGTGAGGAGCACCACCGCCGCCATGGACTCGTAGCAGAGGAAGCTGATGAGCAGGCTCAGGCGCCGGTTGCCGCGGGGTTCGGCGATGGCGTGGACCTGCAGGCCGGGATGGAAGGTGGCGTCGTGGGCAAAGGCAGGCCGGAGGCCGCCCTGGGTGTGGGCAAGGGAAGACATGGTTCGCTCCGTTGGTTCTGGGTGGGGGCGGGCTTTGGGCCGCCGCGGTGAAGTCCTGGCCAGGGACTCCGGGCTGAGGGCGGGCGGTTCGCGATGCCCCCGGCCTCCTCGCGGCGCAGGGCGGGCGCGGAGGTCCGCTCCGTGTCCGCCGCTGTCGAGTTGTCCCAAAGATCGCGTTGGGCAAGCATTGGCATCGCCGTGACCGGCGTCAACGGCACGGACGCAGAAGTTACGCCCCTCCGACATATCTCCCGCCGGGATGACGGAGCGGTGATGGAACCCTCAGGATCGGCGGGAACCGTCACGGTCCGTCATGACGCCCGCCGCGGCGGCCCTCAGGGCACCATGCGGTGGAGCACGCGATAGCTGCCCAGGTCACCCAGCTCCCTCAACAGCCTCGCCTGCAGCAGGGCCGTGACGGCCCGGGCGGCTTCGGTCCCGGCAGGCGGGGCCTCGTCGGCGGTGCTCGCGCGAAGCCGGGCAAGGTGTTCCTTCACACCGGCGGGCAGGGCCTCCCGCAGCTCCACCGCGGCGCATTCGCCACCCAGCCAGCCCCATTCCTCGGAGAACGCCGCGAAGGCTGCCGTCTCGTTCCCACAGCGACCGCAGGCCTTGGCGGCGGGGAGGAGGCCCAGGCAGTGGAGCAGCCAGTGCTCCGCCCAGGCCAGGATGGCGAAGGCCCGGTCCGGCTCGGACTTCAGGGCGCGGCCGCAGGCGCTCAGCAGCCGGTAGAGGCGCTCGTCCTCCACGCCCTCCTTCGCCACCCGGTCGAAGAGATCCGCCAGGCAGGCCATGGCGAGGCTCGCGTCGAGGTGGCCCAGGGCCAGAGGACTCTGCACCAGCTCGCAGCGGGTGATGCGCCGGATCTCGGACTGTTCCTTGCCGAAGAAAGTCACCTTCACGAGGCTCAGGGGCTCAAAGGAACTCACCCATTTCGCCGAAGGCTTCTTGGCGCCCTTCGCGAGGCCGGTGATGCGTTCGCCGTGCTCCGTGAGGAAGGACACCACCAGCCCGCCCTCCTGGAAGGGCGTGGGACGGAGCACGATGGCGTGGAGGGTGGTCAGCATGGCGCAGCTGTGATGGTCGTCTCAAGGGTCGAGGTCCCAGCTTAAACCGTGAAGGACGAGGGGCCCTCTGTAGCTGTGACCGGGAAAGAGCCCCCCGGACCACGGAGAACGCCATGACCCGCACGCTTTTCACCGCCGCCCTGCTCCTCGCCCTCCCGGCTGCAGCCCTCGCCGCCCCGTCAGCCCCGGAAGCGCAGCAGGCCCGTCCGGCCCCGCAGCAGACCCTGCAGGAGCGCCAGGACCGTCGCCTGGAACATCTGGCCGAGGTCCTGAAGCTCTCCGCGGACCAGAAAGCTTCCATCAAGGCCATCCATGAAAGGAACCGGGAGGCCGGCAAGTCCCGGCAGGAGGCCGCCAAGAACGCCGCCAAGGCCTTCCGGGAAGCGTCCGAAGATCCGAAGGTGAGCACCGACCAGCTCCGCCGGCTGCACCAGGCGATGGCCGACGCCCGCTTCGAGGCCATGGCGGCCCGGCGGACCATGCGCCTGGAAGTCCGCAACCTCCTGACCCCCGAACAGCGCGAAAAGGCCGCAACCCTCAAGGGCATGGGCATGGAGCGCCGCCGCGAGCGCATGCTGCGCGAGCGCGGCGGCCGAGGCCCCGGGATGGGCGAAGGCTCTCGGGGCGGGCGTGAAGGCAGGCCCGGCGGACGCCCCGGTTTCGAGGAATAGCCCACGAGGATCCGGCCCGCCCCCGGGGGGGGAGCGGGCCGGATCCCTGGCCGGCCCAGTAGAGTGGGGGATGGAGGCTTCCTTGCGCTTCATCCCCCTCGTTCTTTGTCTGTCCGTCCTCTGCGCCCCCACCCAGGCCCAGGAGACCCGCCGCTACCGTCAATGGCTGGCGGGCCAGGAGGTGGGCGGGCTGGAGGAGACCGAGACCCGCGCCGTCGGCGAGACCCGCATCGAAAGCCGGGAATGGACGCGCCTGGACCGCCTCGGGATGGTGCTGGAACAGGAATCCAGGCAGGCGGCGGTGAAGGCCGCGGACGGCAGCCTGCGCTTCGCCTGGTCCCTGACCCTCAGCAAGGAGCCCTTCCAGGGGGAGGCTTCCTGGTCGCCCAGGCAGCCCACGGTCCTGGAAGTCCGGGCCAAGGGCGCCGCCATCCGCCAGGAGCCGGTCCAGGCGTCGGACGTGCTCTGGCCCGGGGACCAGGAGGCTCGTCTCAGGCAGGCGGCCCGGTCCCGCACCCCCGTGAAGTTCCGGAGCTACGGCTTCGCCACCCAGGGCTGGGGGGAGCTCGATCTGAAGCCGGATGGTCCTGAGCCGCTGCCCGGGTTTCCCGATGCGGTCCGCTTCCAGGGCACCCAGGTGGAGGGCGGCTTCAAGGTCCAGGCGACCCTCTGGATCTCCCCCAAGGAGGGCAGCCTGAAGCTCAAGGGCTCCCTCATGGGCCTGGACATGCTCCTCCAGCGGGCGGAACTCCCCGCGCCAGGGGCCTCCGCGAGCCCAGTGGGATTCTTCCGGAGCACCCTCAAACCCCTGCCCTCCCACCCCTTCATGATGTGGCTGCCCCAGGTCCTGGTGCGCTGGGAAGGCAAAGCCCCGCCGCCGCTCCTGCCGGAGGATCCCCAGCAGCGGAGCCTCGGCGAAGGACGCATTCGCCTCCGGACGGCGGAAGCCCCCAGCGCCAGCGAGACCGCCCAGCCGCCGGTGACCGGCAAGCCCTTCGCCGAGGACCTGCCCTTCCTTGCGGCGACCTCCCTGGTGCAGCACCAGGACCCGGCCTTCGAAGCGCTCGTGAAGCGGATGGACCTGCCGAAGGAAGCCTCGCGCTGGGAGCTCGCCCGGCGGGTCACCGGCTTCGTGAACCGGTGGATCCGCCAGAAGGACTACACCGTGGGCTTTGCCTCGGCCCTGGAGGTCTGCCGCGACGCCCGGGGCGACTGCACCGAGCACGGCGTGCTGGCGGTGGCCCTCCTGCGCCGGCTCGGGGTTCCCGCCCGGGGCGTGACGGGCTGGGTGGCCCTGGACCGGACCCTGGGCCTGCACTTCTGGGCGGAGGTAAAACTCGGCCAGCGCTGGATCCCCATCGATCCCACCTTCGACCAGGCCCCGGCCTCCGCCTTCCGCCTGAAGCTCGGCACCACGGATTTGGCGGACCTGGCCTCCGTGGGCTGGGACAGCGCGGCCCTGTCCTTCGGGGAGGGCGGCTGGGTGCCCGAAGGCGCGCCCTGGAGCCGGGATGTCCGCGTGGAAGGCGCCACGGTCCTCTTCGCCGGCGGCTACTTGCGCCTGCCCGGGGGCCGCTGGGCTTTCGAGAAGGGCGACCTGCGCCTCGCCTTCCGCGGCCAGTGGCACGCCGCCACCACCCTGAGGCCGCCGGAGTCCCAGCGCCTCGTGCGCTATGCCGGCGCCAAGGGCCGGACCTGCCTGTGGGATCCCGGCGCCCGCGCCGCCCACCTCGACCTTGGGGAAGGCCGCTGGCTCCGGCTGGAGGCCCTCGACGCCGAGGCTTCCGAAGGCGGCGCCGTGGCCATCCTCGACGCCCTCGAACTGGGCGCCTGAGGTGGCCATCGCCCTGTCCCTCGTCAAGGTCACCAAGCGCTATGGCGCGGACCCGATCCTCGACGGCCTCACCTTCGGGCTGCAGGCCGGCGAAAAGGTCGGCCTCATCGGCCGGAACGGCGCCGGCAAGAGCACCCTCTTCAAGCTCCTGGCGGGCGTGGAGACGCCGGACGAAGGCGACGTCATCCTCACCGCCGGCCTGCGGGTCGCCCGCCTCAGCCAAGAGCCGGACTTCGCCCCCGGCGCCACCGTGCGCCAGGCGCTGGAGGAGGCCCTCGCCGACCATCAGGCCCTGTTGGCCCGTCACACCGAAATTCACGACGCCCTGCACGACGCGGACCTTGCCGCCGATGCGGCCGGGGCCGACCGGCTGCACGAGGAGCTCGACCTCATCGAGCACCACCTCCACCACATGGGCTGGGATCTGGAGCCGCGCCTGAAGGAGGCCTTCACCACCTGGGGCCTGACGGATCCGGAAGCCTCGGTGGCGTCCCTTTCCGGCGGCTGGCGCAAGCGGGTGGCCCTGGCCCAGGCCTGGCTCAAGGATCCGGACGTGCTGGTGCTGGACGAGCCCACCAACCACCTCGACCCCGAGCAGGTGGAGAAGCTCGAAGCCTGGCTCCTGGCCTTCGAAGGCGCCCTGCTCCTCATCACCCACGACCGGCATCTCCTGGATTCGGTGGTGGGCCGCATGCTGGAACTGGAGAACGGGAAGCTCACGAGCTACGAAGGCGCCTACAGCGACTACCTGCTGCTGAAGGCGGACCAGGAGTTCCGGGAGGCCCGCCTCACGGACCACATGCAGAACCGCCTGCGCACCGAGCTGGCCTGGCTGCGTCGGGGGGCCAAGGCCCGCACCCGCAAGTGCAAGCTGCGCATCCAGGAGGTGCTGGACCTGAAGGACGACGTGGGGGAGCGCACCCGCACCGAAAGCCGGGAGCGCCTCACCTTCGCCGGCGGCGCCAACCGCGCCGACGCCTTGATCAACGCCGAAGGCATCCGCTTCCACTACGAAGGCGGGCCCGAACTCCTGGACGGCCTCGATCTGGTCCTCCAGCGCGGCATGCGGGTGGCCCTGCTGGGGCCCAACGGCTGCGGGAAGTCCACCCTCCTCAAGGTTCTACTCGGGGAACTGGAACCCCTGGGCGGCGACCTGCACCGCCATGCGAAGCTGAGCGCGGCGGTCATCAGCCAGGGCCGCGGGGAACTGGACGGCGCGGCCTCCATCCTGGACAACCTGTCGGACCGCGCCGCGGTGGTGAGCGTGGGCGGCAGCACCATCCTCGCCCACGTCTATCTCACCCGCTTCGGCTTCCCCGTGGACCAGCAGAAGCGCTCCGCCGCGACCCTGTCCGGCGGCGAGCGCAACCGCCTGCTTCTGGCCCGCACCATGCTGCATCCCGTGGACCTGCTGGTGCTGGACGAGCCCACCAACGACCTGGACATCCCCACCCTGCAGAACCTGGAAGAGGCCCTCCAGGACTATCCGGGCACCCTGCTGCTGGTGAGCCACGACCGCTTCTTCCTTGACCAGGTGGCGACCCACACCCTGGCCTGGAACGGGGCGGGCACGCCGCGCTGGGAGCTCTACGAGGGCCCGCCCTCCACGGTGAAGTCCCTGCGGGAGGCCCGCGCCGCAGAGCGTTCCGCCGAACGCGCCGTCGATCGCGACGAGTCCGCGAAGGCCCCGCCGAAGGCGGAGACCACGCGGGCGAAGAAGCCCGGCCTGAGCCAGAAGGAGCAGCGCCGCCTCGGGGAGGTCGAGGCGGCCATGGACGCCCTCCACGCCCGCCTGGAGACCCTGGACGCGGTGCTGGCGGAGCCCTCGGCCTTCCTCACCGCCGAAGCCCCCGGCCACCAGGCCCTGAAGGACCGGGACGCCGCTAAGGCCGAACTGGAAGTCCTCGAACTGGAATGGATGGACCTGGAGGAGAAGCGGGGCGGCTGAGGCCCAGACCGCCCTAGCGGCTCCGCAGCCCCGGCTCCGCCTGCAGGTAGGGCACCTGGGCGAGGTCCCCCGCCTCCCGGCCCCGGAGATGGGCGGCGGGGATCTCGCCGATCCGGACCTGCTCCAGCCAGGGACAAGGCACGGTGGGCCCGGTCTCCTGATCCACCAGCACCGCATCCAGGGCGACTTTGGCGCCGTCCGGGCCCTCGTCGATCCACTGGATGCCCGCCTCGTCCAGATCTTCCACGAAGTCCCGGGCTTCGGAGGCCTCGGCGAACTCCGTCGCCATGAGATGGGCATCCTCCCGGAAGAAGTCCGGCTCCCAGCGCAGGGCCTTCAGCACCAGGGCCGCGTCCTCCCGGTGCAGCCGGGCCAGGGCGTCCTTCCGGACAAGGGCGGTGATGAAGTGGATTTCGACGGACATGGGGGCTCCGGCCTGCGTCCCTCCACGATGACAGGGCGGCTCCCCGGGACGCGGCCGCGCTATGCTGCCCCGATGCCTTCGCCGCGCGCGTTCCCGCTGCTCGCCCTCGCCCTGCTGGCCGGGTGCGGCACTTCCGAACAGGCCAAGGCCCGGGCGGAGCGCTTCGAATCGAAGGCCACCGAAAGAGCCCAGCAGCTCGGCGCCCGCCTGGGCGAAGGCGTGGACAAGGCCCTGCAACGGGACACCTACACGGTGAAGGTGGCTCCGGACCTGGCGAAGAAGGGCCTCCAGGTCAGCCGCGCGGACCGCATCAAGGATGGCCGCCTCAAGGCCGGCGCCAAGGGCGTCACCTTCTACGCCATCTTCGACGAACGCCTCGCCGCCAATGCCGAACTGCGCGTCCTCGACCGGGAGGGCCGCGAAGTCGGCCGCGCCTACCTGCGCCTCCAGGGCCCCAAGGGCAGCGCCAAGTGGATCAACGCCCCGCTGGATCCCCACACGCCCATGGAAGCCATCGAGACCGTGGAACTGCGGTAGGGGCCTTGGACGGCCCCTGGAGCTGGAATGGCTTCGCAGGCCGGACGCAGAACAAGATGCCCCGAGGGATCGGGGCATCGGGACTGCGGTGGTGGTCCCGACACGATTCGAACGTGCGACCCTCAGATTCGTAGTCTGATGCTCTATCCAGCTGAGCTACGGGACCAAAACGGAATTCCCATTCTACCGGCCGGGGCCGGGATGTCCATCCCCTTTCCCGGCCCTGGAGGCCTGGCGGGACCGTGCGACTGTCCCGAACCTGGGACTGAGGTTGCCAGTGCAGGCCTTGGGGACGGGTTGGAGGTGGCTGGACGGCGCCGTGCCGGATCCACAAGTCCGGCGGCGGTGGAAGCGGTGGCTCCGGGCTTCCATCACAAGGCCGCGCTTACTTGAAGTAGGGACTCCTGGGTCTGAAATACCCCTGATAGGCTTCGGCTCACTTCAGGTTCCTTGCGCGTTCTTTTTTTTTATCGGAGGGCCCATGAATTTCGATGGCCAGTCCATCCAGTGCTCCCTGCTCGACGGCGGCATCGCCGAGCTCCGCTTCGACCTCAAGGGCGATTCCGTCAACAAGTTCAACAAGGCCACCCTGGCGGAACTGGGGGAGGTCCTCGCCCTCATCAAGGCGGAGCCCGGCGTGAAGGGGCTGCTCGTCACCAGCGGCAAGGACTGCTTCGTGGTCGGCGCCGACGTCACGGAATTCATCGACTACTTCAAGAACCCCGAGGACCAGCTCGTCGAGTGGATCCTCACGGTGCACAAGCTGTTCTCCACCGTGGAGGACTTCGACTTCCCCACCGTCACCGCCATCAACGGCTTCGCCCTGGGGGGTGGCCTCGAGTTCGCCCTGGCCACCAGCTACCGGGTCATGTCCGCGGACACCCGCATCGGGCTGCCGGAGACCAAACTCGGGATCTTCCCCGGCTGGGGCGGCACCGTGCGCCTGGCCCGGGTCGCCGGCGCCGACAACGCCATCGAATGGATCGCCGGCGGCGAGCAGCACAAGGCCGACGAAGCCCTCAAGGTCGGCGTGGTGGACGCGGTGGTCGCCCCCGACAAGGTGCGCGAGGCCGCCCTGGACCTGCTGGCCCAGGCCATCGGCGGACACCGGGACTGGAAGGCCCGCCGCAAGGAGAAGGTCTCTCCCCTGAAACTCAACCCCACGGAGACCATGATGGTCTTCGAGGGCGCCAAGGCCTTCGTGGCCGGCAAGGCCGGCCCCAACTATCCATCGCCGGTGGCGGCCATCGTGGCCATGCAGCAGGGCGCCACGCGGGGCCGGGAGGACGCCCTGAAGATCGAGGCCACTGCCTTCGCCAAGATGGCCAAGACCCCCGCCGCCTTCAACCTGGTGACCATCTTCCTGGGGGACCAGTTCGTCGGAAAGGTCTCCAAGAAGCTGGCCAAGACCGCGTCGAAAGTGGAGTCGGCGGCGGTGCTCGGCGCCGGGATCATGGGGGGCGGCATCGCCTACCAGTCCGCCTCCAAGGGCGTCCCCATCGTCATGAAGGACATCCAGGAGAAGGCCATCGCCCTGGGCTTGTCGGAAGCCGAAAAGATCCTGGTGAAGCGGGTGGAGCGGGGCAGGATGACGCCCGCCGCCATGGCCGAGGTCTTCACCCGGATCCGGCCGACGCTCTCTTTTGGCGACTTCAAGGGCCTCGACTTCGTGGTGGAAGCCGTGGTGGAGAACGAAAAGGTGAAGAAGGCCGTCCTGGCGGAGGTGGAGGACCAGGTGAAGGAGGACGCCATCCTCGCCAGCAACACCTCCACCATCTCCATCACCCGCCTGGCGGAAGGCCTCAAACGCCCGGAGAACTTCTGCGGGATGCACTTCTTCAACCCCGTGCCCAAGATGCCTTTGGTGGAAGTCATCCGCGGCGCCAAGTCCAGCGAGCGCGCCATCGCCACCACCGTGGGCTACGCCCTCGCCATGGGCAAGACGCCCATCGTCGTCAACGACTGCCCGGGCTTCCTGGTGAACCGCGTCCTCTTCCCCTACTTCGCGGGCTTCGTGATGCTGGTGAACGAGGGCGTGGACTTCCTCCGGATCGACAAGGTCATGGAGAAGTTCGGCTGGCCCATGGGCCCCGCCTACCTCCTGGACGTGGTGGGCATCGATACGGGCTTCCACGCCAACGCCGTCATGGCCGCGGGCTTCCCCGACCGCATGGCCTCCAAGGACCGCACCGCCATCCAGGCGATGTTCGAGGCCCAGCGCTTCGGCCAGAAGAACGGCCTGGGCTTCTACGCCTACGCCCCCGACAAGAAGGGCGTGCCCAGGAAGACCGTGGATCCCGCCGCCCAGGAACTGCTGAAGCCGCTGGTCCAGCAGGACAACAGCGCGTCCATCACCGACCAGGACATCATCGACCGGATGATGCTGCCCCTCATCATCGAATGCTCCCGCTGCCTGGAGGATGGGATCGTCGCCACCCCCGTGGAAGTGGACATCGGCCTGATCTACGGCCTGGGCTTCCCGCCCTTCCGGGGCGGCCCCTTCCGCTACGCCGACGCCGTGGGTCTCAAGGCCCTCTGCGAGAAGGCCGCGAAGTTCGCATCCCTCGGCAAGCTCTACGAGCCTACCGCCCAGATGCTCCAGCTGGCCGAAACCGGCGGCTCCTTCCATGAAGCGAGGTGAGGCATGAAAGACGTCGTCATCGTTGATGCCGTACGCAGCCCCATGGGCCGTTCCAAGGGCGGCATGTTCCGGAACGTGCGGGCGGAGAACCTTTCCGCCGCCATGATCACGGCCCTGCTCCAGCGCAACCCGAAGGTGGATCCGGGCGAAGTGGAGGACGTCATCTGGGGCTGCGTGCAGCAGACCCTGGAGCAGGGCTTCAACATCGCCCGCTTCGCCTCCCTCATGACCGCCATTCCCCACACCGCCAGCGCCCAGACCATCAACCGGCTCTGCGGCTCCTCCATGAGCGCCCTGCACACCGCCGCCATGTCCATCATGACGGGCAATGGCGAGGTCTTCGTGGTGGGCGGCGTGGAGCACATGGGCCACCTGCCCATGACCCACGGCGTGGATCCGAACCCCGCCGCCAGCAAGTACGCCGCCAAGGCCGCCGGCATGATGGGCCTCACCGCCGAAGTGCTCGCCAAGATGCACGGCATCAACCGGGCCGCCCAGGACCAGTTCGCCCTGCGCTCCCACCAGAAGGCCCACGAGGCCACGGTGCAGGGCCGCTTCAAGGGCGAGCTCATCCCCCTGGAAGGCCACGACGAGAACGGCTTCTCCATGGTCTTCGACTACGACGAGGTCATCCGCGAGGACACGAACCTGGAGTCCCTGGCCGCCCTCAAGCCCGCCTTCGATCCGAAGAACGGCACGGTCACCGCGGGCAACTCCTCGGCCATCTCGGACGGCGCCTCGGCCCTGCTGGTGATGTCCCTCGACCGGGCCAAGGCCCTCGGCCTCACGCCCATGGCCCGCATCAAGGCCATGGCCACCGCCGGCGTGGATCCCTCCCTCATGGGCTACGGCCCGGTTCCGGCGGTGAAGAAGGCCCTCGGCCGGGCGGGGATGAAGCTGCAGGACATCGAGCTCTGGGAACTGAACGAGGCTTTCGCGGCCCAGTCCCTGCCCGTGCTCAAGGACCTGCAACTGCGCGACCACGTGGAAAAGAAGGTGAACCTCAACGGCGGCGCCATCGCCCTCGGTCACCCCTTAGGCTGCTCCGGCGCCCGCATCACCACGACCCTGCTCCACCTGATGAAGGCCGGCGGCCAGCAGACCGGCGTCGCCACCATGTGCATCGGCCTGGGCCAGGGCATCGCCACCGTCTTCGAGCGGGTCTAGCGCCCCGCTCCCCCGCCCTTCCCTTCCGTTCCCGCAGCACCGCTTCGTTGATCCCCCCAGGAGGCACCCCATGGCCCAGATCCTCGCCGACCGCCGCGACGTCGACTTCGTCCTGCACGAGCAGCTGAAGGTCGAATCCCTCGCCCAGCACCCGCGCTTTTCGGAATTCAACCGCAAGGCCATCGACCTCATCGTCTCCGAGGCCCGGAACCTGGCGGTGAAGGAGATCCTGCCCACCCAGACGGACGGGGACCGCATCGGCGTCGCCTTCGCGGACGGCAAGGTGACGGTGCCCGAATCCTTCCACAAGGCCTGGAAGGCCCTGCGGGACGGCGAGTGGCTGGCCATGACCGAGGACGCCGAGTGGGGCGGCCAGGGCATGCCCCGCACCGTGGCCACCGCGGCTTCGGACTTCCTCATGGGCGCCAGCTTCGCCTTCCTGATGTACGTGGGCCTCTCCCACGGGGCGGGCAAGCTCATCGAGACGTTTGGAACGGACTCGCAGAAGAAGCTCTACCTCAAGAACCTGTTCTCCGGGGAGTGGACCGGCACCATGCTCCTCACGGAGCCCGAAGCGGGTTCGGATGTCGGCGCCCTCACCACCACCGCCACCCTGAATCCCGACGGCACCTACAACATCGTCGGCAACAAGATCTTCATCTCCGGAGGCGAGCACGATCTCACCAGCAACATCATCCACCCCGTGCTGGCCCGCATCGAAGGCGCCCCCGCGGGCACCGCTGGGATCTCGCTCTTCATCGTCCCCAAGATCTGGGTCAACGAGGACGGCAGCCTGGGCGAGCCCAACGACGTGGTCTGCACGGGCATCGAAGAGAAGATGGGCATCCACGGCAATTCCACCTGCTCCCTGGCCCTGGGCAGCAAGGGCAAGTGCCGGGGCACGCTCCTGGGCGATGCCAACAAGGGCATGCGCGCCATGTTCCTGATGATGAACGACGCCCGCCTGATGGTGGGCAACCAGGCCCTCGCCTGCGCCAGCCCCTCCTACCTCTACGCGGTGAACTACGCCCGCACCCGGGTGCAGGGCCGGCACCTCCTCAAGATGATGGACAAGGACGCCCCGGCGGTGCCCATCATCCAGCATCCCGACGTGCGCCGCATGCTGATGCTCATGAAGGTCTACGTGGAGGGCCTGCGCAGTCTGTCCTACTACATCGCCTTCCTGAATGACCGCATCGCCACTTCGGCGGACGCGGACGCGCAGAAGCGCGATCAGGGCATCATCGATTTCCTGATCCCCATCGCCAAGGGCTACACCACGGAGCGCTGCTTCGACGTGTGCAGCCTGGGTGTGCAGGTCTACGGCGGCTACGGCTACATCAAGGAATTCCCCATGGAGCAGCTGCTCCGGGACTGCCGCATCACGGCCATCTACGAAGGCACCAACGGCATCCAGGCCATGGACCTGCTGGGCCGCAAGCTCGGCCAGAATGGCGGCCGGCCCATCATCGACCTCTTCGAGGAGATCCGGGGCGCCCTGGCTGCCGCGGGCGCCGTGGACCGAACCGCGCCCCTGGCGGAAAAGCTGGAGCCGGCGGTGGTGAAGCTGGAGGAAGTGGCCCGGCACATGGGCGTGACCGCCCTCTACGGCGACCTGCTCACCGCCGCCGCCCACGCCCACCCCTTCATGGAAGTGTGCGGCGACATCATGGTGGGCTGGATGCTCCTGTGGCGCGCGAGGGTGGCTGCGGAGGCCCTGGCCGCCGGGGGCAAGGAGAAGGACGCCGCCTTCTATGACGGGCAGATCAAGAGCTTCGAGTTCTACGCCCAGACCATGTTGCCCGTGACCTTGGGCCGCATGGAGGCCATCCTGTCGGGCAGCACCCTCGCCCTCGACATGCCCGAGGACGCCTTCGGCGGCAAGTAGCCCAGGCGCACTGGAGGTCCCATGGCACCTGAGCCCTTCTCCCCCGCCTCCGCCACCTTGGCGGGCCTGCCCGCCAAGGTGCTGTTCCTCCTCATCCCCCTGGTCGGCCTGGCCGCCTTCGCCTGGATCATCGCGCGCCGCCTGGTGCCCCTGCTCCGGGCCGCGCCGGATCCCCGGCTCCAGGATGTGCCCAGGCGGATCTGGCTGGTCCTCAAGGTCTGGCTGGCCCAGTGGCGCCATCCCCGCTACCTGCTGGCGGGCGTCCTGCACATCCTGCTCTTCTTCGGCTTCCTGGTCCTTGGCGTCCGCTCCACCCAGATGGTGGTGCTCGGCTTCGCCGACGGCTTCGTCCTGCCGGGCTTCAGCGGCGCCCTGGGGCCCTTCTACAATGCCGCCAAGGACATCGCCGCCACGGTGGTCTTCCTGTGCGTGGCCGTCCTTGCGGTGCGCCGGGGGTTCTTCAAACCCGCGCGTTATGCCGTACCGGAAAAGCTCGGGAAGGACCATACCCCCGAAGCGATCCTCGTCCTGGGCCTCATCGCCACGCTGATGGTCTCCGAAGGGCTCTTCGAGGCGAGCCTCCTGGCGGCCACCGCCGGTCAGGCCATGCCCCTGACCCTGACCTGGGCCTTCCAGCAGCTCCTGTCGGGAATCTCGATACCGGCGCTGGCCACCATCAACCTCGTCTCCTACACCATCCACGACCTGACCTTCTTCTTCTTCCTCTGCCTCCTGCCCTTCGGCAAGCACTTCCACGTCATCACCTCCCTGTTCAACGTGTTCTTCATGCGGATCCGGACGGGCAACGTGAAGCCCGTGCGCCACGGCGTTTCCGACGCCCAGCTGGATGAGCTGAAGATCTTCGGGGTGAAGAAGTTCGAGGACTTCACCTGGAAGCACATGCTGGACTTCTACAGCTGCGTGGACTGCGGCCGCTGCTCGGACCACTGCCCCGCCAACGCCGTGAAGCGGCCCCTGTCGCCGCGCTTCATCAGCATCAAGGCCCGGGACTACGCCTTCAAGCGGTACCCCATCTTCGGCAAGGCCGAAGGCGAGCCGGAGAACCTCATCGGCGGCATCTTCAGCGAGGACGAGATCTGGTCCTGCACCACCTGCGGCGCCTGCGAGGAGGAATGCCCCATCGGCATCGAGTACATCGACAAGATCGTGGATCTGCGCCGGGGCATGGTGGACGACGGCCTGGTGCCCCAGTCCTTGCAGAAGCCCATGAGCGCCCTCGAGAAGCGGGGCAACCCCTGGGGCAAGTTGGAGAAGAAGCGCGCCGAGTGGACCGCCGGGGTCGGCGACGGCGTGGAGGTGAAGCTCGTGGAGAAGGGCGACACCGCGGAAACCCTCTACTTCGTGGACAGCATCACCTCCTACGACGACCGCATGCAGAAGATCGCCCAGGCCACCGCCCGCGTCCTGACCCAGGCCGAGGTGGACTTCGTGGTCATCGGCAAGGACGAGAAGGACAGCGGCCACGATGTGCGGCGCTTCGGCGAGGAGATGCTCTTCCAGAGCCTCAAGGACCAGAACACCGAAGCCATCCAGGCCTCCGAGGCCAAGCGCATCGTCACCAACGACCCCCACGCCCTCAACGCCCTGCGCAATGACTATGCCGGCCTGCCGCCGGTGCAGCACATCAGCGAGCTCATCGCCCTGGGCCTGGAGAGCGGCAAGCTGAAGCTCAAGCCCCTGGCGGACCCCTCGAAGACCTACACCTACCACGACCCTTGCTACCTCGGTCGCCACAACGGCACCTACGACGCGCCCCGGGCGGCCATCGACGGTATCCCGGGCCTCAAGCGCGTGGAGATGGAGGGCCATTGCCGGGACCGCTCCTTCTGCTGCGGGGGCGGCGGCCTCATGCTCTTCTACGAGCCCGACGAGGAGCAGCGCATGGGCGTGGTGCGGGTCGAGCAGGCCCGCAAGGCCGGCGCCGACGTCATCGTGACGGCCTGCCCCTACTGCCTCACGAACATCGAGGACGCCATCAAGGTGTCGGGCCTCGAAGGGAAGATGGAAGTCCTCGACCTGGTCGAGCTGGTGGACGGGCAGCTGCAACACTGATGAAACAAGGAGGAATCATGGACATCCTGGTCTGCGTCAAGCGGGTCCCTGACTCGGCGGAGAACGAGATCAGCGTCGCGGCGGGCGGCGCCGACATCCACCGCGACGACCTCGTCTACTCCGTGAACGAATGGGACAACTACGCCGTGGAGGAAGCCATCCAGATCACGGAGCGCCTGGGCGGCACGGTCACCGTGGTGTCCCTGGGGGATTCCGAGGCGGAGGAAGTCGTCCGCCGGGAGATGGCCATGGGCGCCGGCCAGGGCTTGCTGCTGGTGGACGGGGCCTTCACCGGCTCCGACGGCCTGGGCATCGCCACCATCCTGAAGGCTGCCGTGCAGAAGGGCCGCTACGACCTGATCCTCACCGGCGCCCAGGCGGACGACGGCGGCGGCCAGGTGGGCGGCATGCTGGCGGCCCTGCTGGACTGGCCCTTCGCCTCGCTCGTGAACCGCATCGACGTCAACGAAGGCAAACCCCTGCGCATCGGCCGGGAGATCGAAGGCGGCGCCCAGGAGGTGAGCGACATCGAGACCCCGTGCGTCCTCTCCATTCAGACCGGCATCAACGAGCCGCGCTACGTGGGCATCCGGGGCATCCGCAAGGTGGCCTCCGTGGAGATCCCCGTGCTGGACGCCACGGCCCTGGGGGTTGAAACCGCCAGCGTCGGATCCGCCGGCGCCAAGGTGCGACGGGTGGACTACTTCGTGCCCGTGGCGGGCGCCGGGGCCGAGATGCTCACGGGCAGCACCGACGAACTCGCCGGCAAGCTGCTGGATCTGCTGAAGGCCAAAGGGGGGATCAAGTGAGCGACGCCAAGGTTTTCATCCTCGTCACCCACGCGGACGGCAAGGCCGACGACTCCGCCTTCGAGCTGGCCGCCGCCTCGGGCCGCCTCTTCCCCGGCGCCAGCACCACGGCCCTCGTGGTTGGTTCCGGCGTGGACGCCGTGTGCCAGGAAGTGGCCACGGTGTTTGGCGAAGTCTGGAAATTCGACCAGGCTGCCCTGGCCTATCCCAATGCGGAGCTGCTGCGGCCCCTGCTGGTGAAGGTGCTGCCCGCCGGCTCCAGGGTGCTCCTTGCCCACAACACCTTCGGCCTGGACCTGGGGCCGGGGCTGTCCGTAAAGCTGGGCGCCGCCTACGTGCCCGATGTGGTGGGGGCCGAAGGCCTGGACGGCGCGACCCTCAAGGTGATCCGCCAGGAATTCGCCGGCCAGGTGAGCGCCCATGTCGCCTGCGACATCTCCAAGGGCGCCGTGGTCAGCGTGCGCCCCGGCGCCTTCAAGCCGGAGCCTTCAGGTGCCACGGGTGGCCCGGTGGTGGATCGCTCCACGGAAGCCACGGGTCTGAGCGCCCGGCGCAGCTTCGTGGAAGTGATCAGCGCGGAGGCCGGGGACATCGACATCACCAAGGAGGACGTCCTCGTCTCCGTGGGCCGGGGCATCGGTGAGCAGGAGAACCTCGCCCTTGTGGAGGCGCTGGCGGAGGCCATGGGCGCGGGCCTCTCCTGTTCGCGGCCCATCGTGGACGCGAAGTGGCTGGAGAAGCCGCGGCAGGTGGGCACCTCGGGCCAGACGGTGAAGCCCAAGGTCTACCTGGCGCTGGGCATCAGCGGCTCCTTCCAGCACATGGGCGGGATCAAGGGCAACCCCTTCATGATCGCCGTGAACAAGAATCCCAAGGCCCCGATCTTCCAGGTCGCCAGTGTGGGCGTGGTGGCGGATCTGCTCGAACTCGTGCCGGCCCTGACGGAAAAGATCAAGAAGGGGAAGTAGGGCGATCTACCGGCCAGTCCCCAGTTGCCCGTCCCACCGTCGCAGAACGGTGGTGCGGCTCTGGGGGCATTCGATGCCGGTCATTTCCGTGGCGAGGCGGTCCATGAGGGACCGGGCGGAAGTGAGCTTGCCCCCCAGCACGAGACGGAGGTTCGTGAACTTCTTGTGCTGCTCGAGGACGGCCTCCCGGCTGAGGCGATCCGTGCCGGCGCCCCGGGCGGCCACCAGGGGCCGCACGCCCAGCTCCTCGAAGGCGACGGGGAGCTTGCGCCAGGGAATGGAAGGCAGGCGCACCTCCAGCGCCTCGAAGAGCTCCTCCCGCTCGCTTTTCACGATGGGCACCCAGCCGTCCTTCACCTCCCGCTCGGTGGTGCCGACCTGCAGCAGGCCGTCCCGCGGGATGACGAAGAGGATGCGCCCGCCGCCCCGCAGGATGGCCCAGGGGCGCTGGCAGTCCTTCAGCAGCTCCGGCGCCTCGAACCAGAGATGGATGCCGCTGGAGAGCCGGAGGCGCTTCCGCGTTTCCTTGAACCAGTCCTTCATGGCGCCGTCGATCCAGGGGCCCAGGGCGAAGACCCAGTGGTCCGCCTGAAGGGTCCGGGTCCCGCCGTCCCGGTGGTCCTTCAGCTTCGCGGACACGAGCTCGCCGCCGTGGTCCTTGAAGCTGAGCACCTCGTGGAAGTCCAGGCGCACGGCCTCG
Organism: Holophagaceae bacterium; assembly: GCA_016710635.1. Lineage (GTDB taxonomy): Bacteria > Acidobacteriota > Holophagae > Holophagales > Holophagaceae > JADJVL01. The sequence goes on from JADJVL010000003.1 coordinate 165,966, forward strand.
CTGCTGGCGGCGAGGTCCTTCACCAGGGCCTTGTCCCAGGTGCAGAGGTCCGCGTAGGCGACGGCGCCGGTGAAACGGCTGTCGTGGCTCCGGGGGTCGGCCTGGAAGACCTCGTCGGGGACGGCGCCCAGGACCAATTCCTCCGGCCAGCCGGGCCGCTCCGAGCCCCAGGCGTCATAGAGCCCGATGCCGAAGCGGTGGGACATCCCTTCGAAGAAGCCCCGGTGGGGCATCCAGAAGGCCTCCCACTTCGTGCGCCACGGCGCGATGCGGGCCCAGGTGGCGCGTTCCGCGAGGCCTTCCCGCATCTGGTGGATGTCGCCGGTGAGCAGGTAGCGGATGCCGCCGTGCAGCAGTTGGGAGGACCACTGGGAGGTGCCGCCGCCGATGGCCCCCCGGTCCACCAGGGCGCAGCTGACGCCCCGGAGGGTCAGCTCCCGGGCCAGGGCCGCCCCGTGGATGCCGGCGCCGACGATGGCCACCCGGACATCCACCGTGTCCGGGGGCAGCGGCCCGGTGCGGGGTTCCGGCGGAGCCGGCCAGGGGGTTTGCTTGGTGTCGCTCAGGGTGGTGTCCAGGGACGATTTCAGAGAGTCTGACGGCATGAAACCCGCGATGCGATCCCTTTCCCTCGTCCTTGTCCTCGGCCTTCCCCTCCTCGCCCAGGGCGCCGCCAAGCCGTTGAAGTACTACGAGCGCCATCTCCAGGCCCGCATGGTGCCCCTGCTCCAGGAGGTGCTGCGCTTCCCCACGGTCCAGGGCGACACCAAGGCCCGGGACGCCCAGCAGGCCTGGCTGCGCAAGACCGGCACCGAGTTGGGCCTCGTCGTGCGGGACGCGGGGCTGGTCACGGAGATCGAGCTGCCGGGTCCGAAGGGCGCGCCGGTGCTGGGCCTCGTGGTCCACGGCGACGTGCAGCCGGTGGATCCCAAGGCATGGACCATCCCGCCCTTCGAGGCCGCGGTGAAGGACGGCAAGGTGCTCGGTCGTGGCGCCGCGGACGACAAGGGACCGCTGGTGCAGGCCCTCCTCGCCATGAAGGCCCTGAAGGAGACCATGCCCAAGCGAAGCTACACGCTCCGCCTGCTGGTAGGCAGCGACGAGGAGAGCGACAACCTGGATATCGCGTCCTACCTGAAAGACCACAAGGCGCCGGACCTCAGCCTGGTGCTGGATTCGGGGTTCCCGGTGATCGTCGGGGAGAAGGCGTGGAATGCGCTGACGGTTGAGACGGGGCTGGGCCTGTCCGGCTCCACGGAGCGCATCGTGACGAGCATGAGTGCGGGATTGGCCCCCAGCATCGTGCCAGACCAGGCGGTGCTCACCCTGACGGGCCCTACCGAAGCAACGGTCCGACAGGCCTTCATCCGCATCCAGGCGCGGCCTCTGAGGTCCGGTACCACGATCTCCGTGGCGGAGCCGATCCAGCCCGTGGAGGTGATTGGCGCCCCCGATAGTCTCCAACGCTGGCGGGGCGCGCTGAAGGCGACGGGCAAATCCGCCCACGCGGGCGTGAACGCCGAAGGCGGCCGCAACGCCTTGGTGGCCCTGGCCAACGCCGTCGTGGACGAACTGCCCCCGGGCGGCGCCAGGGACCTCCTCGCTTTCGCCCAGCTCGCCGGCCAGGACCTCGTGGGAACGGGCTTGGGCTTGGTCCAGCCGGACCCGGTCTTCGGCCGGGCGACGGTGGTGCCGACCATGCTGCAGGCCCAGAAGGATGGAAAAGTCCGCCTCACCATCAATATCCGCAGCACGCCCGCCCTCAGCGGCGAGGCGCTGAAGGCCCACCTCTTCGCCCAGGTGGCGGCCTTCAACGCCCGCACCGGCGCCCACCTCGAGCCCGGGGGATTCTTCGGGGACGCGCCTTTGGCCTTCGATCCCAAATCCAAGCTCGTGAAGCACCTCCTGGCGGCCTACACCCGCGCCACGGGCGTGAAGGCCGAGCCCGCCATCTCCGGGGGCGGCACCTACGCCAAGCGGCTGCCCAACGCCATCGCCTTCGGCATGTGGTTTCCGGACAAGCCCTACCCGGGCCATGACGTGGACGAGCAGGTGCCCGTGGCGGACCTCCACGAGGGCGTGAAGGTGCTCCTGGAGGCCCTCGTGGACCTCACGGGCTCCAGGCCTCTGAAGGACCCCTTCCGGCCCTGATTCCGTGACCTCAAGGCCTTCGGCCCGGGGACTTGTGACCGCTTACCCGAACGGGCCCTTGACTTCGACCCGAGGTAGGTGTGGCAGGGCGCGTCCCGTGGGTCCAAACTCGTCACACCGTGGAGGTACCGATGGCGACCGCGACGCAGGATCCCGACCTTAAGCCCAAACAGCTCAGTGAAGAGGAAAGCCGGAAGGTGGCGGAGGAGGCCCGGGAAAGCGCCTGGGAGGCCCCCAGTTTCCTGAAGGAGGTCTTCGCCGGCTCCTTCAACCTCAAGATCCTTTCGTCCGTTCCGCAGGCCCCCGCCCCGCGGCCTGAGTTCCTGGCCTTCTATGACCGCCTCAAGACCTTCCTGGAAGAGAAGGTGGACAGCGACCGCATCGATCGCGAGGGGCAGTACCCGCCGGAGATCGTGAAGGAGCTCGCGGAGATGGGGGCCTTCGGCATGAAGATCCCCACCAAGTACGGCGGCCTGGGCATGAGCCAGGTCGAGTACGGCCTGGTGATGGAGCTCATCGGCACCCAGGACGCCAACGTACTCGCCCTTCTCAGCGCCCACCAGAGCATCGGCGTGCCCCAGCCCCTCAAGCTCTTCGGCACCGACGCCCAGAAGGAGAAGTACCTGCCCATGATCGCCAAGGGCGCCATCTCGGCCTTCGCCCTCACCGAGGACGAAGTGGGCAGCGACCCGGCGAACCTGAGCACCATGCTCACCCGTACCCCAGAAGGCGACTACATCCTGAACGGCGAGAAGCTCTGGTGCACCAACGGCACCTTCGCCGATCTCTACGTGGTCATGGCCCGCCATGACGACACCAAGAAGATCAGCGCCGTCATCGTCGAGCGGGCGTGGGAGGGCGTCGAGGTCGTGCGGCGCTGCCACTTCATGGGCCTGCGCGCCCTGGAGAACGGCATCATCAAGTTCACCAACGTGAAGGTGCCGAAGGAGAACCTGCTCCTGGGCGAAGGCAAGGGCCTCAAGCTCGCCCTGGTCACCCTCAACACGGGCCGCCTTTCCATTCCCAGCGGCGTCATGGGCATGGGCAAGCGCATGACCCAGATCGCGCGCGCCTGGAACTCCAAGCGCTACCAGTGGGGCGCCATCATCGGCAAGCACGAGGCCATCTCCCAGATGACCGCCGACAACGCCGCCACGGCCTTCGCCATCGAGGCCATGGCCAAGCTCTGCAACCGCATGGCGGACACCGGCGGCCGGGACATCCGCCTGGAAGCCGCCATGGCCAAGATGTGGTGCACGGAAGAGGGCTGGACCATGCTGGACAAGACCCTCCAGATGCGCGGCGGGCGCGGCTACGAGACCGCCGACAGCCTGCGGGCGAGGGGCGAGGCGCCCATTCCCATCGAGCGCGTCATGCGGGACTACCGCATCAACATGATCTTCGAAGGCAGCTCCGAGATCATGCGCCTTTTCATCGCCCGGGAGGCCCTCGACACCCACATGACGATCGCCTGGGACGTGGTGAACCCGAAATCCACCATGGGCCAGCGCCTGGGGGCCCTGCCCAAGGTCGCCCTCTTCTACTCGTGGTGGTATCCCAGCCGCTGGTTCGGTCTGGCCACGCCCTTCAAGTTCCACGGCCACGGCCGCCTGGGCCAGCACCTGCGCTTCGCCGAGCGCGCCACTCGCAAGCTCAGCCGCGCCCTCTTCCACGCCATGGTGAAGAACGGGCCGAAGCTGGAAAAGAAGCAAGTGACCCTCTTCCGCGGCGTGGAGATCGGCGCCGACATCTTCGCCATGGTGGCCGCCATCCTCTTCGCCGAGGACATGAAGGCGCAAGGCCTGCCCCAGGCCCAGCAGTGCTCGGACCTCGCGGACCTCTTCTGCCGCAACACAACCATGCGCATCCGCGGCAAGTTCGGGCTCTTCACGAACAATGCGGACGCCCAGAAGCTGAAGGTCAACCAGCAGGTGCTGGACGGCGCCCACAAATGGATGGAAGCGGACCTCACCAAGGACGAGGGCGTGCGGATGCTCGACGCCCGGTAGCACCAACGGGATTCCACCGAAAAGGCGCGGCCGCGGCCGCGCCTTTTCGCGTCCGGAGGACCACGCCAGCCCCGCGCGGGCCCTTGCTATGCTGGGTGCTTCCACCCCTCGAACGGACATGAGCATGACCCAGGCCCGGCCCAGCTTCCGCAGCGTCCTCAACCTCACCGTGCTGGTGGCGGCCCTGGGCTACTTCGTGGACATCTTCGACCTGCTGCTCTTCGGCATCGTGCGCAAGGCGAGCCTGCTCTCCCTGGGTGTGGCGGAAGCCGACACGCTCCGGATAGGCATCTTCCTGCAGAACACCCAGGTCTGGGGCCTGCTGGCCGGCGGCATCCTGTGGGGCATCCTTGGCGACAAGCGAGGCCGGCTCTCCGTGCTCTTCGGCTCCATCGCCCTCTATTCCGTGGCCAACATCGCCAATGCCTTCGTGGATCTGATGCCGGGCCTGTCGGCCATCCAGTGGTACGCCGTGTGGCGCTTCCTCGCGGGCCTCGGCCTCGCCGGGGAACTGGGCGCGGCCATCACCCTGGTGGGCGAGGTGCTGCCCAAGGAAGTGCGCGGCTACGGCACGGCGGTCGTGGCCGGCGTGGGCGTGAGCGGTGCCGTCGTCGCGAATGCGGTGGGCAAGTACCTGACCTGGAAGTGGGCTTATCTGGTGGGCGGCCTCCTGGGCCTCGCCCTCCTCTGCCTGCGCATCGGGGTGCGGGAGAGCGGCATGTTCGCCGACATGAGCCAGGGCGACCACAAACGGGGCGACTTCCTCTCCCTCTTCACCTCCTGGGGCCGCTTCCTCCGCTACCTGCGCTGCATCCTCATCGGCATCCCCCTGTGGTTCGGCGTGGGCATCCTCATGTTCTACGCACCAGAGTTCGGCAAGGCTCTGGGCGTGACGGGCCCCGTGACCGCCGGGGACGCCATCGCCTGGTGCTACACCGGCCTCGTGATCGGCGACCTGGGTTCGGGCTTCCTCAGCCAGTGGCTGGAAAGCCGCAAAAAGGTCGTGGGCCTCTTCCTCGTGCTCACCATGGCCGGCGTGCTCACCTACCTGCACCTGCCGGGCCTGTCGCCGAAGGCCTTCTACTGGATCTGCTTCGCCAACGGCATCGCCTTCGGCTACTGGGCGGTCTTCGTCACGGTGGCTTCCGAGCAGTTCGGCACCAATCTTCGCGCCACCGTCACCACCACCGCCCCCAACTTCGTGCGCGCCGCCGTCAGCCCCATGAGCCTCACCTTCCTGTGGCTCAGCGCCGGCCGGGGCTGGGGCGTGGTGAACGCCGCCATGGCGGTGGGCCTCACGACCCTGATCTTCGCCTTCTGGTCCCTGGCCTACATGGACGAGACCCACGGGAAAGATCTGGATTTCCTGGAAGTGAGCTGACCCTCAATACACCGCTGCAGCCCCGCCATCGATGGGGATGACGGTCCCCGTGGTCCAGGCGCTGTCCGGGGAGAGCAGGTGCAGAGCCAGGGCGGCGACCTCGTCCTCGCTGCCCAGGCGCTTGAGGGGATTCACTTGGGCGAGGCGCTTCAGTTCGTCCTTGGGGTCCGTGGTCCGGCTGAGGCGGCCCCGCACCATGTCGGTCAGGACGGGCCCCGGGGCGATGGCGTTGCAGCGGACGCGCCGGGGCGCCCATTCGAGGGCGAGGACCTTGGCCAGCATGTGGACGCCGGCCTTGGCCACGCTGTAGGCGGCGCTGTCGGGGATGGCCCGCATGCCGATGTTGGAGCCCACCAGCACCACGCTGGCGCCCCGGCGGAGGCGGCGGCCCAGGTGGTGGCAGAGGAGCCAGGGCCCCCGCAGGTTGGCGGAGATCATGGCGTCGAAGGTCTCAATCGGACTGTCCTCGACGCTGCCGGTGAGGAGCTGGCCCGCCGCGAGGAACATGCCGTCGAGGGGCGGGCACTGGTCGGCGAAGGCCGCCACGGCCCTCGCGTCGGCGTGGTCGAGGCTGATGCGCCGGGCACCCGGGAGGGTGCGCTGCAGGGCGTCCAGGCGCCGTCCCAGCAAGATCAGCTCCGCGCCTTCCGCGGCGAAGCGACGGGCCGCGGTGCGACCCAGGCCGCTGCCCGCCCCGCTCACCAGGATGGTCTTCCCCTCCAGGGCGCTCACGCTTCCGCCCGCCGCTCGGGGATTTTCACGTGGTTGGGAACGATGACGCCGCCGCTCACCGCCCAGGTGAGCGCCTGGTCGGGGCTGATGTGGGCCTTCCGGACCTTGGCGGCTTCGATCATCACCACGTAGCCCGAAGTCGGATTGGGCGCCGTGGGCACGTAGACCGCGACCAGGCCTTCACCCCCTTCCACCGCCCAGGCGCAGTCCCGGTGGGCCACGAAGCCCAGGGTGAAGCTCCCGGGATGGGGCCATTCCACGACGACGACCTCCTTGAAGCCGCCGCCCTTGGCCTCCGTGTCCTGGTTGCTCTGGATGGCGTTGATGAGCTGCTTGGTGGCGCCGTAGATGCCCTTCACCACCGGGACGTGGAGCATGAGCTCGTCCAGCCACGCCAGGAGCTGGCGGCCGATGAAGTTGCCCACCAGGGCGCCCACCAGCATGAGCAGGAGGATCGTCGCCACCGCGGAGGTCAGGCCCAGGAACCAGGTGGGCGGATCCGGCAGCCCGGCATGGAGGGAAACCCAGCGCAGGGGTCCTTCGAAAATGCCGATGAGGGCGCTGAAGATGCTCCTCAGGATGTAGAGCGTCACCACCAGCGGCAGCAGGGTGAAAAGGCCGGCGATGAGATAGCGGCGGATCATCTCGAAGCCTCGATTCGGCACACGGCCCATGAGTAGCCTGGCGTCTCGCGTATCCCCGCAGGGGATGCCGAGAGAAGGCCGGCGATGAGATAGCGGCGGATCATTCCGAATCCTTTCCTTCCTCGTCGCCGGTCAGGCGGCTGGTGCCCGTGAGCAGCCGGTCCCCGAGGAGGTTCCAGAAGTCCCGGAAGTACACCACCGCGCTCCAGACCGCGAGGACCACCGCCACCCAGAGCAGCAGCACGCCCATGCCCCAGAAGAAGCTGTAGGGATGGTTCAGCTGGATGAAGAGGCGGAAGACCTCCTTGCCGGTCCACGCGTAGAGCCACTGGTCCAGGCGGGGTCCCAGGATGAGGCAGCTGATGGCGGCCACCTGGAAGCCCAGCTTCCACTTGCCCACGGTGCCGGCGGCGATGGTGACGCCCTCTTCCGACGCGATGCCCCGCAGGCCCGTGATGGCGAACTCCCGGGCCAGGATGATGAAGGTCATCCAGGCGGGGGCGAGGCCCAGCTCCACCAGGGACAGCAGCGCGCCCGCCACCAGCAGCTTGTCGGCGAGGGGATCCAGCAGCTTGCCCAGGATGGTGACCTGCTTCCACCGCCGCGCCAGATAGCCATCCAGCCAGTCCGTCAGCGAGGCCACCCAGAACACCGTCACCCCGATCAGCTCATGGTTCGTTACCCGGGTCATCAGGACCACGACGAGGACCGGGACCATGAGAATGCGGGCGAAGGTGAGGGGGTGGGGGGGGTGTTTGAAGGGGTCACCGGGGGGCGGCGGGGGCCCCCCCCCGGGGGGGGGGGGGGGGGGGGGGGGGGGGGGGGGGGGGGGGGGGGGGGGGGGGGGGGGGGGGGCCGGCCGGGGGGGGGGGGGGGGGGGGGGGGGGGGGGGGGGGGGGGGGGGGGGGGGGGGGGGGGGGGGGGGGGGGGGGGGGGGGGGGGGGGGGGGGGGGGGGGGGGGGGGGGGGGGGGGGGGGGGGGGTTTTGGGGGGGGGGGGGGGGGGGGGGGGGGGGGGGGGGCGAAGGTGAGGTAGTTGGGGAGGTTCATGGGATTGGTCCAGGCTACCGCCTCAACCGGCCAACCTCCACCTATGCTGGACCGGTGGACATCCCAGGATTGAAGGACTGGTTGCGCGCCGAGGCCCTGGCGCTGGGCTTCGCCCGGGTGGGCTTCGCGTCCTGCGAGCCTTTCGAAGCCGAGAAGGCGCGCCTGCGCCAGTGGTTTGCCGAAGGCCGCGCTGCCCACCTGCCCTATCTGGATCCGGACGTCCTCGCGGATCCCGGACGCGTGCTGGCGGGGGCGCAGACCGCGCTGGTGGGCTTCTTCCCCTACGCCCGGCCCGACGCGGTGCCCGGGGCGGCGCCGGGCTCCCTCAAGCTCAGCCGCTACCTTTGGGGCACGGACTACCACATCACCCTGAAGGGCCGGCTCTCGCGACTGCTGCGCGCCGCCCAGGAGCGGAGCCCCGGGCTCCAGGGCCGGGTCTGCGTGGACACGGCGCCCCTGCTGGAGCGCCAGCTGGCCGCCCGGGCGGGCCTGGGCTGGCAGGGCAAGCACACCCTCCTCATCGCCGGGAAGGACGGCTCCTGGGGCTTCCTGGGGGTGCTGCTGCTGGACGCAGCGCTGGAACGAGACGCGCCCTTCGAGACTGAACACTGCGGCGCCTGTACGGCCTGCCTGGACATCTGTCCCACCCAGGCCCTCGCCCCCTTCCGCCTCGACCCCAACCGCTGCATGACCACCTTCACCATCGAGACGGAAGCCGAGCCTCCCGTGGAAGTCGCCGAAGCCATCGCGACGACCGGCTGGGCGGCGGGCTGCGACCTCTGCCAGGAGGTCTGCCCCTGGAACGGAGCGCCCGCCTGGGGCGACCCGGAACTCTGGGGACGGCCCGGCCGCCTCCACGAAGCGCCCGCGGAAGGCCTTCTCCTCGGCGCCGCTCAGTGGCGTGTCCGCACCCGGCGGACCGCCCTGCGGCGGGTGCGGGACCGGCACTGGCGGAAGATCGTCGGCGCCATCCTCGCTGCCCGCTATTAGGTCGGGAAACAAAGAAAGGGCCCCTTGCGGGGCCCTTTCCGATCCTGGGGATCCTGGGACTAGTAGCGGACGATGAACACGCCGGACAGGACATCGGCATAGGCCATCGGGAAGCGCTGGGCGAAGGGGGCCTTGCCCATGTCGAAGCTGTGGGCACCACCGGGAGCGCCCGCGCCTTCCGAACCTTCCATCCACACGTTGCGGACCTTGATGGCGTAGGAGAGACGGGCCCCGGGAGATCCACCGTTCATCAGGGCGGGCTGGAAGATGTCGTTCGCCATCACCGCGAAGGGCGGGAGGTTCAGGACCTGGCGGGCGCCGATGCCGCCGAGGTGGCCCACGCGGATTTCCCGGAGGGGCCAGGACCAGCTGACATCAAAGGCGTTGTAGATGGTGACGATGTACCCGCTGGGCTGGCGCAGGTCGTTGACGGCGGGCTGCCAGGAGAGCTGGACGCTGGAGTAGCCGTTCAGAGTGTAGTCGCCGGAGCCGGTGAAGTTGCCGTCCGCGACCTTGTAGGAGGGGGCGGTGAGGGCAGGTGCGCCGGTGAAGGGGTCCACCGCATTGCCATTGAAGATGTCCAGCATGGTGCCGACATTGCCGGCGGGGTTGCCATCGGCGAAGTTGGTGACCAGATCATTGATGTAGAGCTGGCGGACCGGGGTGACCACGGGCTTCAGATCACTCAGCAGCGTGTGGCCCTTGGGGGCGATGAGGCCCAGCTGGAGCAGGTGCTTGTGGACCGGCGTGGCGGGAGCGCTACCGGGGGACTGCACCTTGCCCACGAAGTTGTGGTTCACGTGGACGACTTCCACGTACTCGGAGGGCAGCCATTCCGTGGCGTAGGCCTTTATGACGTTCGGGAAACCGGAGACGGCGACATCCCCGTTGCCCGTGTTCCACCACTGGGCCAGGACCGGCGCGCCGGGCTCGAGACCCGCCTCGCCGAGGAGGCTCGAATAGGTCGCGCCGTTCTGGACCGTCTTGGTGCCGCGGTCCTTGATGCCGTAGACCACGAGGCTGTTCTGCATGTAGCCGTCGACGGTATTCACGGCGGTGTCGTCGAAGGTGGACACGTCGGTGATGGGCGCAGTGACGTCCGTGGCGGGGTCGAGCAGTTTCACCCGGGCGGCCAGGCCGAACTGGGCGGGGGCGCCGACGATGTTGCGGAGCAGTTCGAATTCGTTGCGGCGCCAGTTGAGGATGGATGTGTTGCTGTTCAGGGGCTGGTTCGGCGCGCCAAGCTGGCCGTTGAGCTGGGCGAAGGAGATCTGGGCGTTGGTGATGGTCAGGCCCGCGTTCCTCATATTGAAGCCGGGAGCGGTGGTGCGGCCGCCCTTGGCGTCCACCACGGAGCCGGCGGTGAGCACTGAACCGCCCCAGGTGGCGTAGGCGTTGGGAGCGGTTGCGAAGACAGTGTCCTTCTTCAGCCAGACGAAGAAGACGCGGTCACCGCCGGAGGTGTTGATGTTGCCGGGATTGGCGTTGGCATCCCGGGGATCGTAGCTGGGCATGAAGGGCCAGACGATGGGCACCGCGTTTCCGACCAGGATGTGGTTGTAGCTGCCCACCGTGCTGTCGAGGGAGGTGTCCGTGCTCATGGTGTTGAACATGAAGTACCGGCCTGAGAGCTGGGCGTAGCCGCGGATGCCGCTGAAAGGCACTTCCGTGTTGTTGCCGCCGCCCGCGGGGGTGGAGTAGGCGTTGGGGAAGTTCAGGTGCAGATCCGCATTATTGGGCACCCAGAGGGAGTTCGTGACCACGTGGATGGGCTGGTGCACGGGGCTCGCAGGGGTGGTGACGGTGACGCCACTGCCGGTGAACGTCACGCCGGTGCTGACGGGGTAGCCCATCTTGCCGAAGTAGTTGAGGGGATCATTCTCGGCCAGGGGCAGGGGACCGCCGCCGGCGGCGGGGTAGTTGCCCGTGAAGAAGAAGCGCGCGTTGCCGCTCATGTTGGGGGTGGCGACTTCCATCACGTCCTGCTCATTGAACAGGTTCGCACTGGAGACGGAGGGATAGCCCGCGGCGGACGAGGTGACGATGGTCGGCCAGGTGTAGCTGTACCGGAGGCGGGAGTCCGTGGTGGCACCCATGCCCACGGCGAAGCCGTCGAAGTTCAGGGGGCCCGTGGCCGACTGGCTGCCCGAGTAGTAGATCGGCCGGCCGGGGACGGCCTGGAAGTAGTCGATCTCGCTCTGGACCTTGCCGGCGAACCAGCGGCTCTTCCGGAAGGTGCCCAGGAAGAGGCGGAAAGCCTGATCCTCAGCGTAATGCTGGGCGGGGAACTGGGGATGGCGGGCGGCGGTGAAGCCGTCATTGCCCGCCGTCGGGGCGAAGCCCGACGTCTGGGAGAACAGGTAGGGCGAGTTGCTGGGGATGACCCTCGCGTCGGCCTCGTTGTTCGAGAAGCCGCCGCTGGGATTCACGGGGACCTGCTCGACGTTCGGGCGGGCCAGGTTCGCTTCCGGAGTGCCGCCGCGGAACTGGATGAAGGGCGAACCGGTGTAGCCGCCGCCGGTGCCCACGATGCCCGCCGCGCGGGAGGCAGGATTGAGTTCCTCGTTCAGCGGGTTCGGGCTGTAGAGCGCGCCCGTGCCGTTGTCATCGCCATCCACCGTGTGCCAGGAACCGGCGGTGTAGAGGCCCAGGGGCAGGGTGTAGAGGGGGAGCGCCTTGGCGTCCTTCTCAGAACCGCCACCGGCGACGGGGAGCTGGTTGGCGGGGATGGCCACACCACCAGAGGCGGCGATCTTGGCGTTGAAGTCGGCGACCGCCTTCTTGGCGGCAGCCGGGATGGGCAGCACATAAGCACCGCCCGCGGAGGCGGGAAGCGCGGCGCCCATGGCGCGGGAGGCGCCCAGGCCCTTGGCGGAGGGCTCGACCAGCCGGCCCGCGAGGCTTGGGATGTTGTTGCCGAAGTTGTAGGTGATCTGGGTACCGGCGGAGGGACCGCCGTTGCCAGCCACGGGGATGTTGCTCATCCCAAACTTCTTCACGCCTTCCTTGCCGTCACCGACCTTGATGGAACCGGGACCGCCAGCATTCGCGTTGCCGAAGAGATCAGAACCGTAGGTCACAGGACCCCCGGTGCCAGGCCCCACGAACTCACGCCGGAAGGCGTCGTTGCTCACGCCGTAGGGGATGTAGCTGAAGACATAGCGCTCAACGCCGTACCCGCCGCTGGCCGAAGTCTCCGTATTGCCGGAAGTGGTGTAGGTGCCACGGTTGGCGGTGCTGATGTCACCGGTCATGGAGTCGCCGCGGAAGCGGAAGCGGCTGTTGAAGAACTTGACCGTGCCAAAGACGGGGAAGATGTTGCGCTGGGCGGAGTTCGCGCGGCCGTACTGGTCCTCGGCAGCGATGCCGAAGCCGTAGGAGCCCAGGCCGATGTAGCGGCTCAGGGTGTACTGGATGCGCACCGGCGCCCAGGTCACCACGAAGTTGCCGAGACCGGTCCCGATCCAGGGGTTGTAGAAGCCGTTCGGCGTGCTGTTGGCGGCGTCGAAGGCCGGGAAGTTCGTCGTCGGATCCGCCGCCGGATAGGTCGGGTTCGTGTCCAGGTTGCCCGACACGAGGTAGTCGATGCCCGCCACGTCCGAAATCAGCGTGCGCGTGCCGAAGTTCACCTGGATCGCGTCCTGGTGGCCATCGATCGAGGACATGTTGGGGTCGTAGATGGAGTAGTCGTTGTCGGTCGGTGGACGCCAGGGGCAGGCTGCCGGGATCCTGCATGGCCCAGATCCAGGCCGAAGCGGTGCCGGGGGTCGAGGTGTCCGAAGCCACCGGCTCCTGGATCGCGGGACGGCCGATGCCGGCGACCGCGCTGCCGCCACCCACGTACACGCCGTAGGAGAGGGACGCGCCCTGGATCACGTCCAGCGCGCCGACCCAGGGACGGTCATTGGGCTGCACCTTGATCACCAGGGTGTTCGTGTTGAACTGGCCCGGGGTCTCCTGGCCGCCGATCAGCTGCTGCGCGCGGATCGTGAACGACCAGTTGGACGCGTCCAGCCGGTTGCGCACCGAATCGCCGAAGGAGGACTGGCCGTAGTCGTGGAACAGGAAGTTGTTGGTGATCGACTGGTCGCCCGCGGCGTTCGCGCCGTCGTTGTAGCGCTGGCGGTTCGCGGTCCAGAGGATTTCGCCGGTGTTCGGGTCCACGCCGGGGAAGTTCACGTCCGACGTGTTGGTGTGCGCCGTGCCGTGGCGGAACACCGAGTTCGCTTCCAGCGAGTAGCGGATCGCGTCGTTCTCGGAGTCGCTCGCCAGCACGTTCGCGCGCCAGCCCTTCTGCTGCTGCGTCACGTCGGAGAAGAACTCGCTGTCCGTCGCGTCATTGTCGAGGAGCGTGAAGCGCAGACGGCTCGTCACCTGCTGGCGCACCCGGCTCGGATCGAAGAACTGCACGCCGCCCACGGTTTCCGTGTACGTCTGCGTCACGAAGTTCGGCTTGGTGTCCTGGATCACGTTGATCGTGAACGTCCGCGTGTCCGAAAGACCGCCGCTGTCCGTCACGCGCACCGTCACCTGCCGCGCGCCGAAGTCCGCGCCCGACGCGAAGTTCGTCGTCCACGTCAGCTTGCCCGCCGCCGTCAGCGCGAAGCCCGTCGGCAGGCCCGAAGGCGCCGACCAGACCTGCGTGTCGCCGGGGTTCGCGTCCGTCGCGATGAACTGGAAGCCCGGAGCCGGGATCCCGTGGTTCTGCGGCACCGCGGGGATCGACGAAGCCGCGATCACCGGCGCGAGGTTGCCCGAGAAGTACGTCGCCGTCACCACGCGGTCCGAGAAGTCGCCGGTGAAGCCCGAGGCCACCGTGTCCGTCGCGCGCACCGTGAAGGTGATCGTCACCGAGGTCCTGCCCGCAGGCACCGCGCCCGTGAAGGTCGTGATGCCCGTCGTCGCGTTCACCGTCGCCGTGATGCCCGCCACCGCGCCGCCGGCGTTGTCCACCGCCGTCGCCGTGCCCTGCTGGGAGTAGGTCACCGTGTCGCCATCGGGATCAACCGCGGAGGCCGCGTAGTTGAAGGCCGGCGGAATCACCGCGCCGCTGCCCGTCAGGCTGAAGGAGGTCGGGCTGCTGAACACGGGAGCCCGGTTCAGGAGCACGTTCACCGCCACCGTGCCCGGCGTCGACGCCGCGCCCTTGCTGTCCGTCGCGAGCACCGACAGGGTCACCGTCTGCGCCGTCGCCACATTGGGACGGTACTTCAGCGTGTTGCCCGTGATCGTCGCTTCCGTGTTCGCCGGGCTCAGCGAGAAGGTGATCGCATCACCCTCGGGATCCGTCGAGGTCAGGTTGTAGATGTACTCGTGCTTGGTGATCGCCGTGGTCGGGCCCGTGCTGATCAGCGGCTTGCTGGGGGCCTGGTTGGCGGGCTGCTGCGGCGCGGACGAGCTGCTGCCGCCGCAAGCGACCATCACCAGCGCGAGCGCCGAGATGGAGCCGATACCGGCTGCGGTGCGAAGGGTCTGACGGTTCATGAAGCCTCCTGTGGGAAGGATGGTTGCAATGGGTATGAGGAGCTGGAAAAAGGGCTAGGTTGGACGTACCAAGAAAGATCATAACCCGATTGATTGGCAAGGCATACCGGGGCATGTGGAGGGTAGAGCCAGACCCGGGCCCAACGGGGCTGGACTCCCTGAACAGCCCCACCGCGGGGTTGGGCAGGAGACAAGAAAAGGGCCCCTTTCGGGGCCCTTTTCCAGTCCTGGGGACTTGGGTGCTAGTAGCGGACGATGAAGACGCCGGAGACCACATCGGCGTAGGCCATCGGGAAGCGCTGGGCGAAGGGAGCCTTGCCCATGTCGAAGCTGTGGGCCGAGGGAGTGCCGGCCCCTTCGGAGCCTTCCATCCACACGTTGCGGACCTTGACCAGGTAGGCAGCCTGACCCGCGCCGGGGGCGAAGGGACCGTTCAGATCCATGAAGGAGAAGGAGGGCAGCACCATGACCTGCCGCGCGCCGATGCCGCCGGTGTGACCCATGCGGACTTCCCGCATGACCTGCAGGAACCCGGGGTTGATGCGGTAGAAGGTGACGATGTAGCCGGAAGGCTGACGGAGGTCGTTCACCGCGGGCTGCCAGGTGAGCTGGATCGAGGAGTGGCCGTTGAGGGTCCAATCGCCGGCGCCGGTCCCGTTGCCGTCCATGACCTTGTAGGAGGGGGCGGTGAGCGCGGGAGCGCCCGTGAAGATGTTGCGGGCGTTGCCGTTGAAGATATCCAGCATGGTGCCGGGGTTGCCGGCGGGGTTGCCATCCGCGTAGTTCGTGATCATGTCATTGATGTAGAGCTGGCGGACGGGGGTGACCACGGGCTTCAGACTGCCGCCCGTGGAGCCAGTCAGCAGATCATGGCCCTTGGGGGCGATCAGGCCGATCTGGGCGTAGAGCTTCCAGTCGATGGGGCTCGCGTCGGCGGTGAGCGGGGACTGGACCTTCGAAACGAAGTTGTGGTTGATGGCCACGACCTCGGTGTAGTCGGAGGGCAGCCAGGTGGTGCTGTAGGCCTTCATCACATTGGGGAAGGCGCTGACGGCCACATCGCCGTTGCCGGTGTTCCACCACTGGGCGATCACGGGCGCGCCGGGCTCGAGGCCGGCTTCACCAAGGAGGCTGGAATATGTGGCGCCGTTCTGCACGGTCTTGGTGCCGCGGTCGCGGATGCCGTAGACCACGAGGCTGTTCTGGGGCATACCGTCGTAGGTGTTCAGGACGGTAGCGTTATCGAAGTCCGTGCCGGTGGGCGTCGTAGAGTTGACGACCGTCGAATCGACCCGGGGATCGACCAGCTTCACCCTGGCGCCGATGCCGAACTGGGCGGGGGCGCCGACGATGTTGCGGAGCAGTTCGAACTCGCTGCGGCGCCAGTTGAGGATCGAGGTGTTGCTGTTCAGCACCTGGTTCGGCGCGCCGAGCTGCTCATTGAGCTTGGCGAAGGAGATCTGGGCGTTGGTGATGGTCAGGCCCGCGTTCCGCATGTTGAAGGCAGGGGCGGTGGTGATGCCGCCCTTGGCGTCCACCACGCCGCCGGCGACGAGCATGGAGCCACCCCAGGTCGCGTAGGCGTTCGGGTCGGTGGCGGGAACCAGGTCCTTCTTCATCCAGAGGAAGAAGACACGGTCCCCGGCGGCGGTGTTCAGGTTCGCGGGGTTGGCGTTCGCATCGAAGCCGAAATCCGTAATCGTCTCGGAAATGGTGCCGACGCTCAGGTTGTTGAAGGCACCCTGACGACCCCAGAGGGTCTGATCCTGGCCCACAGTGTTCCGATCCCAGTAATCGACGGAGGTGGAGTTGACATAGCCCTTGATGCCGGTGAAGGGGATGTCGGTGTTGTTGCCGCCGCCCGCGGGGGTGGAGTAGGCGTTCGGGAAGTTGAAGTGGAAGTCCGCGTTGTTGGGCACCCAGATGGAGTTGGTGACCGCGTGGATGGGCTGCAGGGTGCCGGCCGTGACCACGGAGAAGCCGGTGCCGGTGAAGACGTTGGCGGCGGTGTTGATGGGGAAGCCGAACTTGCCGAAGTAGTTGGCAGGATCGTTCTCGGCGCCGGCGAGGCCGATGCCGGTGGGGGTGTTGAGGGGGAAGTTGCCCGTGAAGAAGAAGCGGGCGTTGCCGCTCATGTTGGGCGTGGCCACCTGCATCACGTCCTGCTCGTTGAACAGGTTCGCGGTGGAGACGGAGGGGTAGCCCGCGGCGGAGGTGCTGACGATGGTGGGCCAGGTGTAGCTCATCCGCAGGCGGCTGTCGGTGGTGGCGCCGGAGCCGACGGCGACGTTGTCCACATTGCGGACGCCGCCGGAAGGCGTGCTGCCGGAGTAGTAGATGGCGCGGCCGGGGATGACCTGATGGACGTCCACTTCGCTCTGCACCTTGCCGGCGTAGAGGCGGAGCAGGTCATCGCCATCCGTCCGGGTGCCCTGGGCGGGAACGTCCTTGTAGCGGGCGGCGGAGAAGCCGTCATTGCCCTCGGTGGGCGAGGCGGCGTTGTTGATGGCGAAGTGGTAGGGCGAGTTGGAGGGAATGACCCGGGCCTGGGCTTCGTTGTTGGAGTAGGGGCCCGAGGGGGAGACCGGCACCTGCTCGACGTTCGGGCGGGCCAGGTTCGCTTCCGGGGTGCTGCCGCGGAACTGGATGTAGGGCGAGCCGGTGTAGCCGCCGTTGGTGCCCAGCACTGCGGTGGCGCGGGAAGCGGGGTTCAGCTCCTCGTTCAGGGGGTTCGCGGTGTAGCCGGCATAGCGGCCGTCATCGAAACCGTCCACCGTGTGCCAGCTGCCCGCGGTGTAAAGGCCGAAAGGCAGGGTATAGACCGGGAGGGCCTGCGAACCCTTGACCACGCCCGGGAGGACCGAAGCGTTCGGGTTGTTGCTGTGGGACTGCACGGTGCCCGGCAGCTCGGCGCCCATGGCGCGGGAGGCGCCCATGGCCTGGGGAGCATCGCCCACCATCTTGAAACCGCCGCCGAGGATGTTGTTGCCGAAGCCGCGCACCTGGGTGCCGGCGGAAGGACCGCCGTTGCCAGCCACGGGGATGTTGCTGATGGCGAGCTTCTTCACGCCTTCCTTGCCGTCACCGACCTTGATGGAACCGGGACCGCCAGCATTGGCGTTGCCGAAGAGATCAGAACCGTAGGTCACAGGACCCCCGGTGCCAGGCCCCACCAGCTCGCGCCGCAGGAAGTCGTTGCTCACACCGTAGGGGATGTAGCTGAAGATGAAGCGCTCGTTGCCAACGGCCTGATAGCTCGTCTCCGTGTTGCCGGTGGCGGTGTAGGAGCCGCGGTTGGCATCGGAGAGGTCGGAGGTCGCATCACCGCGGAAGCGGAAGCGGCTGTTGAAGAAGCGCACCGTGCCGAAGACCGGGAAGATGTTGCGCTGGGCGGAGTTCGCGCGGCCGTACTGGTCCTCGGCGGCGATGCCGAAGCCGTAGGAGCCCAGGCCGATGTAGCGGCTCAGGGTGTACTGGATGCGCACCGGCGCCCAGGTCACCACGAAGTTGCCGAGACCGGTCCCGATCCAGGGGTTGTAGAAGCCGTTCGGCGTGCTGTTGGCGGCGTCGAAGGCCGGGAAGTTCGTCGTCGGATCCGCCGCCGGATAGGTCGGGTTCGTGTCCAGGTTGCCCGACACGAGGTAGTCGATGCCCGCCACGTCCGAAATCAGCGTGCGCGTGCCGAAGTTCACCTGGATCGCGTCCTGGTGGCCGTCGATCGAGGACATGTTGGGGTCGTAGATGGAGTAGTCGTTCTCGGTGCTGGTGAGGGGCAGGCTGCCGGGATCCTGCATGGCCCAGATCCAGGCCGAGGCGGTGCCGGGGGTGGAGGTGTCCGAAGCCACGGGCTCCTGGATCGCGGGACGGCCGATGCCGGCGACCGCGCTGCCGCCGCCCACGTACACGCCGTAGGAGAGGGACGCGCCCTGGATCACGTCCAGCGCGCCGACCCAGGGACGGTCATTGGGCTGCACCTTGATCACCAGGGTGTTCGTGTTGAACTGGCCCGGGGTCTCCTGGCCGCCGATCAGCTGCTGCGCGCGGATCGTGAACGACCAGTTGGACGCGTCCAGCCGGTTGCGCACCGAATCGCCGTAGGAGTCCTCGCTGTAGTCGTGGAACAGGAAGTTGTTGGTGATCGACTGGTCGCCCGCGGCGTTCGCGCCGTCGTTGTAGCGCTGGCGGTTCGCGGTCCAGAGGATTTCGCCGGTGTTCGGGTCCACGCCGGGGAAGTTCACGTCCGACGTGTTGGTGTGCGCCGTGCCGTGGCGGAACACCGAGTTCGCTTCCAGCGAGTAGCGGATCGCGTCGTTCTCGGAGTCGCTCGCCAGCACGTTCGCGCGCCAGCCCTTCTGCTGCTGCGTCACGTCGGAGAAGAACTCGCTGTCCGTCGCGTCATTGTCGAGGAGCGTGAAGCGCAGACGGCTCGTCACCTGCTGGCGCACCCGGCTCGGATCGAAGAACTGCACGCCGCCCACGGTTTCCGTGTACGTCTGCGTCACGAAGTTCGGCTTGGTGTCCTGGATCACGTTGATCGTGAACGTCCGCGTGTCCGAAAGACCGCCGCTGTCCGTCACGCGCACCGTCACCTGCCGCGCGCCGAAGTCCGCGCCCGACGCGAAGTTCGTCGTCCACGTCAGCTTGCCCGCCGCCGTCAGCGCGAAGCCCGTCGGCAGGCCCGAAGGCGCCGACCAGACCTGCGTGTCGCCGGGGTTCGCGTCCGTCGCGATGAACTGGAAGCCCGGAGCCGGGATCCCGTGGTTCTGCGGCACCGCGGGGATCGACGAAGCCGCGATCACCGGCGCGAGGTTGCCCGAGAAGTACGTCGCCGTCACCACGCGGTCCGAGAAGTCGCCGGTGAAGCCCGAGGCCACCGTGTCCGTCGCGCGCACCGTGAAGGTGATCGTCACCGAGGTCCTGCCCGCAGGCACCGCGCCCGTGAAGGTCGTGATGCCCGTCGTCGCGTTCACCGTCGCCGTGATGCCCGCCACCGCGCCGCCGGCGTTGTCCACCGCCGTCGCCGTGCCCTGCTGGGAGTAGGTCACCGTGTCGCCATCGGGATCAACCGCGGAGGCCGCGTAGTTGAAGGCCGGCGGAATCGCCGCGCCGCTGCCCGTCAGGCTGAAGGAGGTCGGGCTGCTGAACACGGGAGCCCGGTTCAGGAGCACGTTCACCGCCACCGTGCCCGGCGTCGACGCCGCGCCCTTGCTGTCCGTCGCGAGCACCGACAGGGTCACCGTCTGCGCCGTCGCCACATTGGGACGGTACTTCAGCGTGTTGCCCGTGATCGTCGCTTCCGTGTTCGCCGGGCTCAGCGAGAAGGTGATCGCATCACCCTCGGGATCCGTCGAGGTCAGGTTGTAGATGTACTCGTGCTTGGTGATCGCCGTGGTCGGGCCCGTGCTGATCAGCGGCTTGCTGGGGGCCTGGTTGGCGGGCTGCTGCGGCGCGGACGAGCTGCTGCCGCCGCAAGCGACCATCACCAGCGCGAGCGCCGAGATGGAGCCGATACCGGCTGCGGTGCGAAGGGTCTGACGGTTCATGAAGCCTCCTGTGGGCAGTTGGGAAATGGGGAAACCGAATTGACGCGGGATAAGGATCGATCTTGAAAAACGCAAGTCCGTCATCGTACCTGACAGGCCGCCCCGGCGCGTACAGGAAAATTCAGGCCCGGTCGGATTGAAAAGCCCCCAGGTCCGGGTCATGGAGGTTTTGTTGGCGCCAGAGGGGTTTTTTCCCTATAACGGGCATTCACGAGAAATCCCCGGAGGCGCCATCAATGACCATGAAGCACTGGTCCGTCCAGGACGCGGCGACGCTCTACGGCGTCAAGGAATGGGGCAACGGGTACTTCGGCATCAACAGCAAGGGCCACCTCGAAGTCCGCCCCACCCAGGACGAGAACCTGGTGGCGGACGTGTTCGAAATGGTGCAATTCCTTCGAAAAAAAGGCGTACAGACCCCGCTCACCCTTCGCTTCCCCCAGATCCTGGCGGACCGGGTCATCGAAGTGAACGAGGCGTTCCGGAAGGCCATCCGGGAGTTCGGCTATGACGGCTCCTACCAGGGCGTCTACCCGGTCAAGACCAACCAGATCAAGGAGGTCGTGGAAGAAATCGTCCGGGCTGGCAATAAATACCATTATGGCCTGGAGGCGGGCTCCAAGCCGGAGCTGATGATCGCCCTGTCCATGGACCTGCACCCCGATGCGCTCGTGCTGTGCAACGGGTACAAGGACGAGGCGTTCATCCGCATGGCCCTCCTGGCCCGCAAGGCCGGCCGCAACGTCCTCATCACCGTGGAAAAGATGACGGAGCTGCCCCTCATCCTGAAGGTGGCCAAGGAACTGAAGGTGGAGCCCCTCCTGGGCCTCCGCTCCAAGCTCAACGCCATGGGCAGCGGGAAGTGGGAGACCTCCGCCGGGGACAACGCCAAGTTCGGCCTCACGACCCGGGAGCTCCTGGAGGCCGTGGAGGTGCTCGGCAAGCGCGGCATGCTGGAAAGCATCCAGGAGCTGCACTTCCACATCGGCTCCCAGATCACCGACATCCGCCGGGTGAAGTCCGCCATGAAGGAGGCGACGCGCATCTACGCCAAGCTGAGGAAGATGGGCGTGCCCATCCGCTACCTCAACGTGGGCGGCGGCCTCGGGATCGACTACGACGGGTCCAAGACCACCTTCTCCAGCTCCATGAACTACACGGTGGCGGAGTACGCCGCGGACGTGGTCTACACCACCAAGGAGATTTGCGCCTCCGAGCAGGTGCCCATGCCGAACCTGCTGAGCGAATCGGGCCGCGCCATCGCCGCCTACCACCAGATCGTGGTGGTGGACATCATCGGCCTCATCGACACCACCCACACCAAGTACAGCGTCGAGCTCACCGGCAAGGAGCCCCAGATCCTGAAGGAGCTGGCCTACACCCGGGACAACGTGTCGGTGAAGAACTACCGGGAGATGTACCACGACGCCATCACCCAGAAGGACGAGCTGCTGACCCTCTTCAACCTGGGCTACCTGAGCCTGGAGGACCGAGCCAAGGGCGAGATCCTTTTCTGGGAGGTCTGCCGCAAGCTGGACCGCATCCTGAACAACAAGACCCTGAAGTACATCCCGGAGGAGTTCCAGGACCTCAACAAGGGCCTCGCGGACAAGCTCATCGCCAACTTCAGCGTCTTCCAGTCCATCCCCGACCACTGGGCCATCGACCAGCTCTTCCCCGCCATGCCCATTCACCGCCTCAAGGAATCGCCGACGCTCCGGGCGACCCTCTGCGACATCACCTGCGACAGCGACGGCAAGGTGGAGAAGTTCATCGACCTGAAGGACGTGAAGGACGAGATCCGCCTCCACGAGCCCAAGACCGGCGAGCCGTACTACGTGGCCTTCTTCCTCACCGGCGCCTACCAGGACATCCTCGGCATGCGCCACAACCTCTTCGGCGCGCCGAACGAAGCGCACATCGTGGTGGACGAGGACGAGGACTTCAAGGTCCAGCACGTCGTCCACGCCGACACCGTCGACGACATGCTGCGCAGCGTGCACTACGAGCCCAGCGAGCTCGTCGCGCCGCCCACGAACAAGCGGAAGACCAGCGCCCAGAAGGACGCCGCGGAAGCCCTGCGGGCCCTGCTGACCCAGCAGCGGAAGCTGCATACGTATTTGGAGATGTAGGGGGGGTCTGGGCTCAATTCCTGAATGCGCAGGTCAAGCCCTCTGCAGCCCTCCGGCAGGTACATATTGAAAACCAGCTCTTGATCGCCAACGAAGAGGGACTAATGATCAAATCCCTATTATATTTATTAACAACCACATTGTTGGCGCAAAGCGTGGAAACGCCGATGGATCGGTTTAAGAAACGTATTGGATATGAAACCAAAAAACAAGTTGCGTTGACGACAACCGAGAATAATCAATTGAATTTTCCAGGTATGGTCGGGAAGTGGCCCGATATGAAATCCATTCCAGGGCTAGACATGGAATGGAATATCAACAATTATATTATAGGAGAGGAGCACGGCTCATTAGCTTTCCATTGGATATTGACACGTCCCCAAGGCCGAATCCAAATAGATTGTTACCATTATATAAAAGCAGATGAATCGGAAAAAGAGTTCTTCATTCAAGCCAATAATTCAACGATGGGAGATATCCCATTTACAGCGAGTAGTCGAAATATTGGCAGATTATCAGCCTCAAATTTCCCGAATCGTGGGAATTTGGATGGTCGCACAATCGTTCAAAACCATAATTATTGCATAGTTGTCCGGCGTTCCGGATCGGGCATCGACCAAGAAGCCATTGCTGATTGGCTGAACGCCTATGCCGAGTCAAAAGTGGTTCCTGACATCACGCCCTACATTCCGGTTCCTCACAGGGTCGTGCTAAACCCGCCCTCTCCCCGCGTGGGGCAGGAATTCGAGATCCGCTTCGAGATGCCAGGAGAAAACTCGTCCGGCCGGTACATCCTGAATGAGGCCCTGTATCAGGACCTGCCCAAATTCATGGATCAGTTTGCCGCAGTGGGCAGGGACGGATTGACGCCTGAAAGCTTGATAGAAGTCCTTCGCGCCAAGAAACCAGGAAAAGGCGTCTACAAATACGTCCTTATCGATCGCGAGACTTCTCTCTTCCACAAAGGCGAAATCAAGATCGAGATCCAGCCCTGAACCGCCGCAAGCCTGGTGTGGAGCGAATCAAATGAAAAAAGAACTCTTATTCCTACTTGGTATGGCATCGGGTGGACTGGCATTGAGTGCGCAAGGTGGTTTCCCAAGCCCTCATCGGCTTGAAGATTTCCTGAAGGAAATAGATTTCGAAGCCAGGGCTAAACAGATAAGCACTGAAGGTGGGATGATAGGAACGAAACTTCCTGATCCTATGGAATCGCCCCAATTGGCAAATGGATGGCGTTTGTTTCACGAATCAATCTCCCCCGGGGAAAGGCAGTTTTCGATCAAGAAAGATCGGGAACATTTGACATTAATATATTATTTTTGTGATGACATTGCTGCTGCTAAAAGTCAAATATTAGATCAAATTAAAGGACCTACTACAGCAAGAGTACCATACCAATTAGGACCATTAGATTTAGGTGCTTTATCTTTGACTGAACGAAATAATTCAATTAATACCGTAATATTTTGGAAGAGGAACTTGGTCGTTTATCTTGATCGTTATGAATCAAAGATCGACACACTTGCCCTCGCCAGGTGGATTCACGACCACTTAACCCTGGTGCCCCCAGAGGAAGTTACGCGGCAAGTACCGACTCCCCAGAAGGTCACGGCCGAGCAGGAAAAAGGCGGACCTGCAGCGGGCTTGGTGATTTACCCCAACGGAACTGCGTCGGCGAATTCCCTTGCTGCTCGCGTCGGGGAGACCATCGTCATCCGCGTCACGCCTCCGAACGGTACCCCTGAAGGGCGCTATGACCTCAAGCAGGAATGGGCTACCGGCGTGTTCCAACCCGTAAGTTGGGATGGGCTGGGCCGGCTGGACCGCGCCATCAAGGCCACGAAGCCCGGGTCTGCGGTTTTCCAATACATCCTCGTGGACCGGCAGACCCTGCTTTCCTTCCGGGGAGAAATCAAAATCGAGATCCAGCCCTGAACCGCCGCAAGCCTGGTATGGAGCGAATCAAATGAAAAAAGAACTCATATGCTTGCTTGGCATGGCATCGGGGGGACCGGCAATAATTGCGCAAGAAATTCCAGCTCACGACCCTTTTGGTGAAAGACGCTTTCTCAAGGAGATAGATTTTGAAGCCAGGGCTCAGCGGATAAGCGCCGAGGGGGGGATGGTAGGACCAAGCCTTCCTGACCCTGCTACATCGCCCCAACTGGCTGATGGATGGCGAATTCAGGATGAATTCATTTACCCCTTCGAGAAAGCAACCTCTTTCAAAAAAGGAAAAGAACAATTAAATTTACGTTATTACTATTTTGATAGTGTTGCTGCTGCCAAAGAGAGATTCTTACGGGTTTCAATGCATGGATTTACAGTATCCAAAATTCCCCGCAAAAAAGGCCCGAACAACCTTGGGGATATCTCATTAGTTGAACTTGATGGTTCAGGTGACAGTATCATTTTTTGGAAGAAGAATATAATCGTTAAAATTGATCGCTACTACTCTGAAATTGACACAATGGGGCTCGCGCACTGGATTCACGACCATTTAACACTGGTGTCGCCGGGAGAGGTTGCTCGGAAAGTCCCAACGCCTCAGCGGGTCATCGCTGGGCGGGAACAAGGCGCCTCGGAGGCTGGCTTGGTCATCAATCCCAGCGAAACGGCGAAGGCCGAATCTCTTGCCGCTCGCGTCGGGGAGACCATCGTCATCCGCGTCACGCCTCCGAACGGGACCACTGAGGACCGGTATGACCTCAAACAGCAGATGGGTGAGTATTTCCAACCGGTAGGCCTTGAAAGCCTGGGCCGGTTGGACCGCGCCATCAGAGCACTGAAGCCCGGATCTGCGGTTTTCAAATACATCCTCGTAGACCGGCAGACCCTGCTTTCCTACCGGGGAGAAATCAAGATCGAGATCCAGCACTGAACTACAGCAAGCCTGGTGTGGAGCGAATCAAATGAAAAAAGAACTCATATGCTTGCTTGGCATGGCATCGGGGGGACCGGCGATAATTGCGCAAGAAATCCCAGCCCACGACCCTTTTGGTCAAAGACGATTTCTTAAGGAAATTGATTTTGAAGCCAGGGCTCAACGGATAAGCAGCGAAGGGGGAATGGTAGGACCAAGCCTTCCTGATCCTGCTCAATCACCCCAATTAGCCAATGGATGGCAGAATCAAGATGAAATGATATACCCATCCGAGAGATCAACTTTTTATAATAAAGGAAAAGAACAATTGGAGGTTACCTACTATTATTTTGAAAAGATTCAAGCAGCCAAAGTAAAATTCTTATGGGTTGAATTACATGGATATTCAGGATCGAAAATTCCACGCATTTCTGGACCAAAAAACTTGGGCGACATTTCCTTGGTAGGTATTAATAACTCAATTGATACCATCACCTTTTGGAAAAAGAATTTAATTGTTAAAATTCGCCGCTACGAATCTAATTTCGACACAATGGGGCTCGCTCACTGGATTCACGACCATTTAACCCTGGTGCCCCCAGAGGAAGTTACGCGGCAAGTACCAACTCCCCAGAAAGTCATCGTCGGGCTGGAAAAAAGTGGGCCTGAAACAAGCTTAGTCATTTACCCCAGCGACACTGCATCGGCGAATTCTCTAGCTGCTCGCGTCGGGGAGACCATCGTCATCCGTGTCACGCCTCCGAGCGGGGCCCCTGAAGACCGGTATGACCTCAAACAGCAGATGGGTGAGTATTTCCAACCGGTAGGCCTTGAAAGCCCGGGCCGGTTGGATCGCGCCATCAAGGCCATGAAGCCCGGGTCTGCGGTTTTCAAATACGTTCTCGTAGACCGGCAGACCCTGCTTTCCTACCGGGGAGAAATCAAGATCGAGATCCAGCCATAGCTTCACAGGCCCTTCCCTGGCCGACTCGTCGCTTCCTTGCAAACGCGGGCAGGTGGCCCGCTCAGGATTCCGTCCCCCTCACCACCGCGCCGCCGGCCGACCCTTCCACAGCCACACGATGTAATCCGTCGTCACCGGCTCGCCGCCCAGGTCCCGCAGCCGCGACGCGGCCTGGCCGCGGTGGTAGGCGCCGTGCTCGATGACCTGGTGCATGGTCTGGCGGAGGGTGGGCTTGAAGTCGGGGTCCTTGAACCAGGGGACATGCACCGGGGACTCCAGCCGCTCGGCGGTCAGTTCGGCGAGGAAGATGCCGGTGAGCTCGTGGACCATCCGGCCGTAGACCCGCATGGCGGTGAGGGTGGCGTAGTCCGCGGCTTCGGTCTTCTCGAGCTGCTGGCCCTTCCAGAGCTGGAGGAAGAGGTGCTGCACCAGGTGGACATGGTGCAGCCGGGCCCGGTTCCCGGCGTCCTCGACGGCGGCCTTGCAGGCGAGCAGGGCCCGGTAGTTCTCCGCGTCCGCCCACTCGGCGTGCCGGAAGAGTTCCTTCAGGTGGTCGATCACGGGCTTCTCCTGCATGAGGCCTGCCTCCGAGCATGATGGCCTACCCGGACGCGGCAGAGACACCTCAACGTCGACGGCCGGGATGCGCCCCCAGGACCGTGCTCGAAGCCGCGGACATCAGCCGACTCTGATCAGGCCCAGATCAGGCCCACAATGGGACCGGCCTCCCGGCCCGCTGCCAGGTCACGAGATCCGTGGAGGGCATGTGGGCGCCCAGGGCCACCATGCGGGTGGCGCTCTGGCCCCGGTGGTACTGGCTGTGCATCGGCAGGTGCAGCATCAGGTCCCCAAGCGGCTGGGTGAAGGCCTCACCGGCGAGGTTCCGGTAGGTGATGGGCATCGCCAGGTCCCCTTCCCCCAGCCGCTCCAGGTAGGTGCGCAGGGCCACGTGGCAGGCCTTGGCGAAGTGGTAGAGATCCTCCAGGTCCGGGTAGTCCTCCACCTTGGGAAAGGGCATCGGCAGGCCCTGCCAGCGGCCCAGCCACACCTGCTGCACCGCGTGGATGTGGAAGAGCCGGCCCTTCAGGTCCGCGTCGGCCAAGGCAGGCCCGTGGGCCCGCAGGGCCTTCCAATGGGCGGCGTCCGCCCAGGCCTGGTGCGCGTAGAGATCCTTGAGGAGTTCCAGCATGGGCTTCCCTTCGAAATCCGGATTCCGATTGTCCCCCGGTCCAGCGGGTTGGTGGGATGCTCATTGCAAATTCCAGGAGAGCGCCATGGACCTCAGCGAGCTCGGCCCCGTCGGCATCGTCGGCTGCGGCCTCATGGGGGCGGGCATCGCCCAGGTCGCCGCCCAGGCGGGGCTGGACGTGGTGGTGAAGGAGGTGGACGCGGCGGCCCTGAAGCGCGGTCTCGGGCGCGTCGACGCCCAGTGGGAGAAGGCCGTGGCCAAGGGGAAGCTGGACGCGGCGGCGCGGGCCGCC
Organism: Holophagaceae bacterium; assembly: GCA_016710635.1. Classification (GTDB taxonomy): domain Bacteria; phylum Acidobacteriota; class Holophagae; order Holophagales; family Holophagaceae; genus JADJVL01. The sequence continues at coordinate 193,391 of JADJVL010000003.1, forward strand.
TGCTCGGACCGGCTCAAAGGCACGCTGCACTGGACGGACCTCAGCGAGTGCGGCCTCGTCATCGAAGCGGTGCCGGAGCTCCTGGACCTGAAGCTGAAGGCCTTCACCGAGCTGGACAAGGTCATGGCGCCCTCCACCCTGCTCTGCTCCAACACCTCCAGCCTGCCCATCACCGAACTCATGGCGGTCCTTGGGCCCGACCGCCACCCCTTCGTCGCGGGCCTCCACTTCTTCAATCCCGTGCCCGCCATGCCCCTCGTCGAGATCATCCGTACCGTGGCTACCAGCGAAGAGGCCCTCGCCCTGCTCCGGGCCTTCGTGGTCCAGATCGGCAAGACCGCCATCCTGGCGCCGGACGCCCCGGGCTTCGTGGTGAACCGCCTCCTGGTGCCCTACATCCTCGACTGCATCCGCTGCCGGGAGCAGAAGCTGGCCTCCACCGAAGACATCGACGCGGGCATGCGGCTGGGCTGCGGCCATCCCATGGGTCCCCTGCACCTGTCGGACTTCATCGGCCTGGACACCATCGTCAATGTGGCGGAGGTGATGTTCGAAGCCTACGGGGATTCCCGGTACAAGGCACCGCCCCTGGTGAAGCAGCTCGTGGCCGCGGGCCGCACCGGCCGCAAGTCCGGCCTGGGCTTCTACCGCTGGGAGGGCGACACGCGGATGGAGGCGCAGGTCCTCTAGACGCGGCCCGACCGTTCATGGGCGCGAATGCCACCATTCATCGGCCCGCCGGCCCTGTTCGAGCCGCCCAAAGGCCCTCCCGTGAAGGTTTGGCCCGGTTTCAGGGCTCGGCCGGGGCGCCGCCTTCCTTTACACTCCAAGGATTCCATCACCTTTCCAAGCCCGGAGTGAACCATGGCCGATCAGCTCAAGCTGAACCGTGAAACATTGCGCCGCCTGGGCGTGGACGACCTCGCCTGGCTGCAGGGAGGCGCCGTGAACACCCTGGGCTGCCCCCCGCCCAACAGCATGACCCTCTGCGATACGGGCACCTGCGGCACCCAGACCGTCAAGACTTCGATCACCGGCGGGGCGCCCACCCGCACGGGCGCCATCGGCTGACCCCAGCCTCGACACGGATTCCACCATCCTTCATCCCGGAGCCGCCATGACCCAGCGCCTGACCCTGCAACGCGAGACCCTGCGCCGGCTCGAGGACACGGAGGTGCTGACCGTGCAGGCCGGCGCGACCCTCACCGCCTGTGCCTCCTTCGCGACCTGCGCCGCCGGCACCTGCGTCACCCTCACCACCATCCGGACCTCCATCACCAACGGCGGCACCACGCGCACCGACGGCGGAAACGGGGCCTGAACCCCGTCACCGCATGACCCTCGCCGAGGTTCGCCGGGCCTTCCGCGCCAGGCTGCGCAAGCCGGGCCTCTGGGGCGTCTTCGCCCTGGTGAGCGGGGCCTATGCCGTCTATCCGGTGCTCCAGTGGTTCCGGCAGGTCCCCCGGCCGGGCCTCACCCTGCTGGCCATCGAGTTCCCTTCGGCCCTGCTCTTCTATTTCGCGTTCATCTGGCTGTCCCCGGTGCCCTGGCAGTGGGATGGCCGATCGGGCCGGGCGCCCTCCCCGAGCCCGCGCATCGTGCAGGCCCTGCTGGTGGCGGAAGCCCTGGTCACGGCGATGGTGCTGCTGGATGACCACCTCGGGCGCTGGGCCGGCCGGAGCGCCTTGCCCTTGGACATCTACATCGCGAACCTCTGCTTCCAGGGGCCCGCCCTCTTCCTGGTGGGCAACCTCATGGCGACCCGGGAACACCTCGAGGAGGAGCGCGTCGCCCTCCGCCAGAAGTCCGAGGAGGCCCAGGGCCTGCATCTCAAGGGACAGATCCACCCCCACGTCCTTTTCAACGCCCTCAACGGCCTCGCCGAGCTCATGGAGGACGACCCGGCCCAGGCGGAGGCCTGCGTGCGGGCCATGTCGGACTTCCTGCACCGGATCCTGGTGGCTTCGGAGCGGGCCACCTGGCCGCTCCAGGAGGAGCGGATCCTCGTCGAGCAGTTCCTGGTGATGGAATCCCTGCGGCTTGGGGACCGGCTCACCGTGCACTGGCACTGGGAACCCGGCACCGAGTCCCTGCCCGTCCTGCCCATGCTGCTCCAGCCCCTGGTGGAGAATGCGCTGAAGCACGGCATCAACCCCGCCGAGAATGGCGGGGAACTGGTCCTTTCGAGCCGCACCGAGGGCTCCGACCTCCTCCTGGAAGTCCGGAATACGGGCACTTCGCCCGGAAGGAAGGGGCATGGCGTCGGCCTGCAGAACCTGCGTTCCCGCCTGGAACTGGCCTACCGGGGGCGGGCCTCGTTTGAGCTGTCCCGAGAAGACCCCTGGACCGTGGCGCGGATCCGGTTGAACCTTTTGGCAATCGAAGAGGCCCATGAACAGCTTGCGGATCCTGGTGGTGGATGACGAGCCCTTGGCGCGGAAGCGCCTGGGCCGGCTCCTTCGCGCCGCCGGCTGCGAGGTGCTGGATGAGTTGAGGAACGTGCCGGACCTGCTGGCCCGGCTGGAGGAAGGTCCGCGCCCGGACGCCCTCTTCCTCGATATCGAAATGCCCGGCGGCACCGGCATGGAGGCCCTCGCGGAACTGGATCCGCCCCTGCCGGTGGTCTTCGTGACGGCCTATCCCGAGCACGCGGCCCGCGCCTTCGAAGTGGATGCGGTGGACTACCTCCTGAAGCCGGTCTTCAAGGACCGCATCGAGAAGTCCCTGGAAAAACTGAGGCGCCACCTCGCCCCGGCCGCCGCGCCCGCTTCACCGGCCACCTCCACACCCGCGCCGGCGCCGCCGGCCACCGCGCCCCTGCGCTTCCCCGCCCGCGCCGCCGGGGGCCACTTCTTCCTGGAGTTCCGGAAAGTCTCCCATTTCGAGTTCGACGAGCACGCGGTGTGGGCCTGGCTCGGCGGGCAGCGCTTCCGCGCGCCCTGGGAATCCCTGGGCGAAGTCGAGGAAGCCTTTCCGGGCCAGGGCCTGCTGCGCATCCAGCGCCACCTGCTGGTGCGGCCGGAGGCCATCCTGAGCCATCGACCGCTGCTCAATGGCCGCGCCCAGGTCCGCCTGGCGGATGGCACGGAGCTGGAAGTGAGCCGCAGCATGACGCCCCGGTTGCGGGAAATCCTCGGCATCGGCAAGGGCTGAAACGCGGTTCCCGGATTCCCACCCTTCGGGGGTGGAATGGGCCCCGTTCAGGGGCCTCCGCGCGCCCCGTCCTTGAGCGCCCCGGGCCCGGGGCCCAGCCTGGAGCCTCGTTTCAACCTGCCGCGACGCGGCGCCTTCCCCAGGATCCCCCATGAAGAAGCTTGCCCTCACCAAGGAAACCCTCCGCATCCTCGACGCCGACCAGCCCGCCGGCGTGCAGGGGGCGGGCTACCCCACGCGCTACGGCCAGTGCCTCACCGCGGAAGCCCGCACCCAGTGCGCCTGCCAGATCCTCACCTACCAGGTGGGCTGCGGACTGGCCGAGAAATAGGCCGTCCAGCTTCCGGCAACGAAGGCCCGGTTCCTCGGATCCGGGCCTTCTTCCTATGATGGGTCATGGACGCCCTTGACGAGATCGCCGCTGCCCGGGGACATGTCTCCAACCTCTGGCGCGCCCTCGCGGAGGATGAGCCCTTCCTCCGGGCGGCCTTCCGGCTCTACGAGTCCGCGATTCGCGTCCCGGGCGGCCTCCCACCTCGGGACCGGGAGTTGCTCTGCCTCGCCACCAGCGTGGCGAACCGGTGCGCCTACTGTGCCGCCCACCATCGCCGGCATCTGCGGCGGGAAGGATTTTCGGATGACCAGCTCGCGCGGCTGGAGCGGGGCGAGGCCCTCGCGGACCCGCGGGACGAGGCGCTGCGGGGTCTGGCCAACGCCCTCGCCGCCCCGGCGGCCGCGCCGGTGGCGTCCCATCGCCTCGCCCTGCGGTCCTTCGGCCTCGACGATCTGGCGTTCCAACAAGCGGTCCAGGTCTGCGCCGCCTACGCCCTGTTCAACCGCCTCGCCCTCGCCCTGGAAACGCCCCTGGAACCGGGATTCCTCCAGCCTCCAGGTGCCTGATGGCGGTCTCCGTCGCCCTGGCCCTGCTGCTGCTCCTCGCGATCGCCCTGCTTGCCGCCCGCGCCGGGGATCACCGCCGCCACGGCATCGCCATGGGACTCATGCTCGCCCTCGCCCTGGCCTTCCTGCCCTTCCACCTCGGACCCGGCGCCTTTCACGACCTCTTCGCCTTCCGCGGCCCGCGGGAACTCCACCGCGCCTCGGCCCTCCTGGGCTTGGCCCTCGCCCTCACGGCCCTGCCCTTGGGCCTGGCGGCCCTGGCCTACCGGGAAGGGCGCAGCGCCACTCCGCGGTGGCCCCTGCGCCACAAGGCCTTCGCCCGGCCCGCCGCCCTCCTCCTCGCCCTGGCGGCGCTCCTGGGCCTGCTGCAGGCCGCGCTCAGGTCCCTCGCATGAGGCTCTGGCTGCCCTTGCGCCCCTTCGCCCTGCTCCTGCTCTTGTGCTTCCCCTCCCGCGCCGCGGAACCTGTGTGGCGCTACGCGGTGGCGCTGCAATCCGGGGGCCTCGAACTGAAGATCGAAGCCACCTTCGCGCCGGGCCTCACGGACGAGTTCAGCGTGGACTCAGGGGCGGAGCCCTACCTGCGGGATGTGGAAGTCCTGCGGGGCGGCAACTGGCAGCCCCAGCCCCTCACCCGCGATGCCTGGTACCTGGCGGAGGCGCCGCGCCGGGAGGTGCGCCTGCGCTACCGGTTCCTCCTGGACGCGGCGGCCCGGGGCCTGTGGAACCGGGAGCTGGTGGCGGACCGGGGCGGCCTGGTCCTGGCGGCGCCCAGCGCCTTCCTGCTGCGGCCCTGGAGGTCCGGGCGGGGCCTGACGGCCTCCATCCGCTTCGCAACACCCCTGGGAAGCTCCGTCCTGTGCGGGATATTCCAGGCCTCCAATGGCGCCCACATCATCGACGCCGAGGATCTGGAGAACGCGCCCGCCGCCGCCTTCGGAACCTTCCGCACGCTCCGCCTCGAAACCGGTGACGGCGTGGTGGAGGCAGCGGTGCCGCCGGCCTTCGCAACTGCCCTGGACGGGCCGCTGCGCGCCTGGATCCTCGGCGCGATGACCTCCATCCGGGGCGTCGCCGGGCGCTTCCCAGTGCCTCGCGCGGCCTTGTTTCTCCTGCCCTCCACCCGGGGGCGCGGCGTGGTCTTCGGCTCCACCGGCGGCCGGGGGGGCTCCGCGGTGACGATCCTCGCCGCGGCGGACCTGAAGGCAGCCGACCTCCGGGACGACTGGGTCCTGACCCACGAGTTCATCCACCTTTGCGTGCCCACCCTCGACCGCCGCCACGCCTGGTTCACGGAAGGGCTCGCGACCTACCTGGAGCCCCTGGCCAGGGCGAAGCAGGGTCTGGTGACGCAGGAAAAGCTCTGGGCCGGCTTCATCAAGAACTTGCCTGAAGGCCTGCCGCAACCCGGGGACCGGGGCCTGGACCAGACGCCCACCTGGGGCCGCACCTACTGGGGCGGCGCCCTCTTCTGCCTGGTGGCGGATCTGGAGATCCGGAAGGCCACCGGGAACCGCCAGGGCCTGGAGGATGCGGTGAAGGCCCTCGTCGCCGCCGGCGCCACCAAGGCCGTGGCCATGGAGCTGAAGGAGGCCTTGCGGATCGCCGACCGGGGCCTGGAGCGCCCGGTGCTGATGAGGCTGTACCTGCAATGGGCAGACTCCCCGGTGCAGGTGGATCTGGAAGCCCTATGGGACGAATTGGGGGTCAAGCAGGAAGGCGGCGCCGTCCGCCTCGACGCCTCGGCCCCGGGCGCCGTCCTATGGCGAAGGCGCTGAAGCCCCGGCCGCGGGTCCCTGCCCTTCGTCAGTCCGGAACAGCCACCCGCCCTGGGATGTCCATCACATGTCCCGGAAGTGGCCGCCCTCGCGGAGACTGGATTCATCCCTACAGCGAAATCCAGCCCTATCTTCAATTTGCGGGGTTCGTCGCCATCAGACCTGCAGCCGCGTCCCCTGGAGTCCCCCGTGAACAAGTCCGTCCGCACCGCACTGGCCGCATCGGCAGCGCTCATCCTCGTCCTCCTCGGGGCCGGCTGCTCGAACAACCACCACCGCGAAGGTGATTCCCGGGCAGCCGGGGACCCGCCCGTGCCCGCCGGCGCCAACGTGGTGATCCAGTGGAACAACCTCCTGCTCCAGGCCATTCGCGACACGAAGCCCGGCCCGCCCATGACCGCCCGCGCCCTCGCCATCGTGCACACCTGCATGTACGACGCCTGGGCCGCCTACGACAAGACCGCCAACGGCACCCGCTTCGGCGGTGCGCTACGGCGCCCGGAGAGTGAAATGACCCTGGGCCGCAAGAGCAAGGCGGTGAGCTTCGCCGCCTATCGCGCCCTCGTCGACCTCTACCCCACGGAAAAGGCCAAGTTCGACGCCGCCATGACCCAGCTGGGCTACGACCCGACGGACGCCTCCACGGACCGCACCACGCCCCAGGGCATCGGGAATGTGGCCGCGGCGGCGACGCTGGCCTACTGCCACCTGGATGGTTCCAACCAGCTCGGGGACTTGAATCCGGGCGCGGGCGCCTACGCCGACTACACGGGCTACGCCCCCATGAACCCGCCGGTCCCGGTGACCTCGCCGACGCCCCTGGCCTCCATCCCCTACCCTGGCCGGTGGCAGCCCCTGACCTTCGTGAACCAGGCGGGCGCCACGGTGAGTCCGAAGTTCATCGCCCCCCAGTGGAAGTACGTGATCCCCTTCGCCATGACCCGCAGCGACCAGTTCCGGCCCATCCCGCCCCTGGCCTGGAATTCCCTCGGGGCCAAGGCCCAGGTCGACGAGGTGATCGCCATCCAGGCCGGCCTCACGGACACCCAGAAGTGCATCGCCGAGTACTGGGCGGACGGCCCCAGCAGCGAGCTGCCGCCGGGCCACTTCAACCTCTTCGGCCAGTTCGTCTCCACCCGGGACCACCACACCCTGGACGACGACGCGAAGATGTTCTTCGCCCTCACCAACGCGATCTCCGACGCCGGCATCGCCACCTGGGAAGCCAAGGTCGCCTACGACTACTGGCGTCCCGTGACCGCCATCCGCTACCTGTACAACGGCCAGACCATCCAGGGCTGGAAGGGCCCCGGCCTGGGCGTCGGCCCCATCGACGGCGCCGCCTGGAAGCCCTTCCAGCCGGACTGGTTCCCCACGCCGCCCTTCGCCGAGTACACCTCCGGCCACAGCGCCTTCAGCGCCGCCGGCGCGGAGATCCTGAAGCGCTTCTCCGGGAGCGACATCTTTGGCGGCTCGGTGACCATCCCCGCCCACAGCCTGAAAGCCGAGCCCACCGTCCCCGCCAGCGCCGTGACCCTCTCCTGGGCCACCTTCAGCGCCGCCGCCGACGAGGCCGGCATCTCCCGCATCTACGGCGGCATCCACTTCCACGACGGGGACGTGCGGTCCCGGACCATGGGGCGGCTGTGCGGCACCCAGGCCTGGGAAAAGGCCAAGGCGTTCTGGGAAGGCCGGATGCAGCCCGTGCGTGTGGCGGGGGAATGAAGTCCTGATGGTTCGTGACGATCGAAGGGCGCCTCACGGCGCCCTTCGTGTCATGGCCGGAAGACCCTCGAGGCAACGGCCCCCTGATGCAGCCGCGTCCGCGTTCCCTCCGGATCGCCGTGCTGCCAGTCCGCGTACTGGTCGAGGCGGTGCGCCGAGCCCAGGTGCCCGCTCTGCCCCAAGGGCAGCACCAGCCGCGTGGCGTCCAGGTCGGCGAGGTCCACCACCATGCGCATGGACTGGCCGAAGTCCCGGCTGACCACGCGGATGGATTTGTTGGATCCGGACAGCCGCGCCGGCTTCGGATTGAAGAGCCAGCCCAGGACACCGCCGGAAAGGCCGAAGGGATGCTTCATCCGGACTTCGTTCACCTCGCCCCAGGGCTTGTTCCAGTTGAGGGAGGCCTGGGCTTCTTTCAGGCACTCCTCGAGGAAGGTTTTCTTGTCGCCGAGGCCGGCGGCCTTCCATTGCTCAGGCGTCGCCTTCGCGGCGGCCAGCATCCAGGCGTCCTCGTTGTACCAGTGGAATTTGGCGGGCTCGAGCAAGAGTGCTGCCCACGAGGTGTGTCAGGATTCGTTTCCGAAACATCCGTCTGACCATCTCAAGCCGAGTGAAGGACTCCTCCGTTGCCGTTGCCGGAACCTGGGCGGTGACCACACCAAAGAGCCGCTCCTCGTCAAGCAGCGCAAGGGTTCCCATTTCGAATCGGGAATGGAATGAAGGGAGTTAGCGGCTTGAGCTTGAGGCGTTCCTGGACCAGACCGGCGTCCCTGGCGAACCATGCCTCACCAAGGAAATCCGAATCGTCCCACCCGGCTCGTCCCCGCCCACTCCGTCGCCACAATATGGGGGAAGCTCGTCCCGATGACGCGGTTGTTCGCGGTCGCCAGAAAGCCCTGCGCCGGATCGAAGACCCGCGGCATCTCGCCTTGCGCCACGAAGCCTTGCCAGTCGTTGGAGGGATCGCTGCCGTCCAGGATGAGGCTGCCATCGTTGCCCTTTTTCCGGATGGGGATCAGCCCCGACGCGGTAGCCGATGTGGCCCGCCGTATCCGCATAGACGATGTTCTGGGCGGGCCCGGTGAACTGGTCCACGGCGGCGTTGAAGCCGGCCCAGTCCCTGGCTTCCATGAACCCCATCGTGGGCATGCGCAGGAGGGCCGGATCCAGGGCGGTCCACTTCAGGGACAGGCCCGGCAGCACCTGGGGACCGTGGGCGCCGAGGGGCACGGCGAAGTCCACGGGCGCCTTGCCCTTCACGGAGACGCGCTCCGTACGGGTGGCGGTCGCCTTCTCCCGGTAGAGGTCCTGGACATCCGTGCCCAGGTTGGTGAAGCCCCAGGCGATGGCGTCGTTGTGGCCAATGACGAGGCCCGGCAGGCCCGGCAGCGCCACGCCCTGGGCGAAGCGGCCACCGGTCTCGAAGCGCACCTGGAACCAGATGCCCGGCGCGCCCAGGTTGAGGTGGGGATCGTTGGCAAGGATGGGCTTGCCGGAAGCCGTGCGGGAGCCAGCGATGACCCAGTTGTTGGAGCCCGCGCGGAGTTCGGGATCCGGCGTGGGAATGGCCTGCATGGCGTCGAGGTTCCGTAGGGCGGCGGCCTTGTCCATGGCGCTGGATGGCTTCGCCGCGCTCGCCCTGGAAGAAGGCCGCCGTATCCGGCACCGTGCCCGGCGCATCCGGCGTCAGGGGAAGATCTCCCTCCGCGATGACCGGCATCAGGAACTTCCGCGTGGCTTCGGGAAGGTCCTTGAGGGCTTCCGCCTGCACCTCGGACTTCCATGAGGTGGAAAGGTCCTCCTGCATGAGCAGCATCACTTCCAGGCTGTGGGCCGGCGTCCAGGGCTCGGGTTTGAGCCCGAGCATCTGGAACTCCACGCCCCAGCGGCCAGGGTGGGACGCGAGGTAGGCGTTCACGCCGTCGGCGTAGGCCTGGAGCGCATCCCGCTCCTCCTTTGGCAGCAACGGCACCGCCGCCTCGGCCACCTGCTTGAAGCCGTAGGTGCGGTGCAGCTTGTCCAGGGGGAGCGCACCGGCGCCCACCAGCTCGCAGAGGCGGCCCTCCGCGCTGCGGCGCATGAGCTCCATCTGGAACAGGCGCTCCCGGGCCGTTTCGAAGCCCTGGACCCGGAAGGCGTCCAGCAGCGTGGCAGCCTTGATCGTCGGCACGCCGCGACTGTCCAGGGCGACGGTGACCTCTCCCTTGAGTCCATTGACCGGCGCCACGGCTGCGTCCGGCAGCTGGCGGCGGACCAGGAGCCAGGCCGTGAGGAGGGTGACAAGCGTGAGGCCCGCGAGGGTCAGGAGGATCCGTTTCAGCCAGCGCATGGGGTCCTTGATGGGAATGGATTGAATGTATCAGTGCGGGTCGTGGCGCTGCGAGGGCAGGGGTGGCAGGCCCGGTCCTCGCCACATCAGTCACTTCGGCACCGAGCCGGCAGTACGATACTCCTGCCGCGCTGTCGCTTGCCTGCATCCTTCCAGACCATGGTTCGCGAAGGGCACGCGAACCACGGCCTGAAAGGATGCCTTTTGAAGGGCAGGGTCAACGTCAACGTCAACGTCAACGTCAACGTCAACGTCAAATTCAAAATCACAGCCATGAAGAGGCTCGCATTCGGACGAGCACCACGACTTCGCCAGGCCCTGGGTTTTGACCTTCACACAGGCACCTCGATTCGGCACGGCGGCCCTTGGCCGTGTCGAATCGAGGTGCTGGCAAGCGATAGCGCGGCAGGATGGGTCGGAATGACCTGGCCGGGAGAAATCGAGGATCAGAAACCCATCCCCTGCAGTCCAACTCCCTTTATTTCTCCATCCCCTTCAACACCGGATCCAAATACCGCCACACCGTCTCCGCCACGCGCTTGTGGCCTTCCGCGTTCGGATGGCTCATGTCCGGCTGGTTCAGCTTGGGATCCATGGCCACGCCTTCCAGCAGAAAGGGCACGAGGGGCACGCGGAACTCCTTGGCGAGCTTCGGGTAGAGGTCGGCGAACTGGGCGCGGAACTTCGAGCCGTAGTTCTCCGGCATCTGCATGCCGATGAGGAGCACGGTGCTGCGCTCTTTTTGGGCGCGCTGGAGGATGGTGCGGAGGTTCTTCTCGGTTTCCGCCGGGGGCAGGCCGCGCAGGCCGTCGTTGGCGCCCAGCTCCACCACGAGCACGTCCACCTTCGTGCGGTAGACCCAGTCCAGGCGGGCTGCGCCCCCGGCGGTGGTGTCGCCGCTGACCCCGGCGTTGACCACCTTCCAGGGGCGCTCCTCCTGCTTGAGCCGGGCTTCCAGAATGGAGGGATAGGCCGCACTGCGGTCCACCCCCAGGCCCGCCGTGAGGCTGTCCCCGAGGAACACCACCGTGCGGGCGGCCTGGGCCTGGGCGGCCACCACCGTCTCGTGGCGGGCCTGCTCCGCCGGCGGCATCGCGCCCTTCCGGTCGCAGGCACCCAGGACGAGCAGGACGGGCAGGAGGAGGGCGTAACGCTTCATCCCCTTCAGCATCACACGGAGGCCGTTGACGGCGGGCGGAACCTCGGGCAAGTTTCAAGGTCCTTCCCCCGTGCCCATGCCCCGCGTCACCTTCACCGCGAACCTCCAGCGCCACCTGGCCTGTCCCCCCGTGGACGTGGCCGGCGCCACCGTGCGGGAGGCCCTGGACGCCGTATTCGCAGGCAACCCGCGGCTGCGGGGCTACGTGCTGGACGAGCACGGCGCCCTGCGTCACCACATGGCCATCTTCCTCGACGGCACGCCCATCCGGGACCGCAAGGCCCAGACCGATGCGGTGGCGGAAGCGGGGAACATCTTCGTCATGCAGGCCCTTTCCGGAGGTTGAACATGTCCGACCGTCTCCTCGTCAGCACCCGCAAGGGCCTCTTCCAGGTGGACCGCGGCGCGGACCGCTGGGCCATCGCCAAGGTGCACTTCCTCGCGGAGAACATCGCCCTCGCCATGGTGGATCCCCGGGACGGCGCCTGGTACGCCACCATCGACCATGGGCACTTCGGCACCAAGCTCCACCGCTCCGACGACGCGGGCGAGACCTGGACCGAAGTGGGCGTGCCCGAATACCCCGCGCATCCCGACGGCACCCACGATCTGGACGCCTTCGGCCGGCCCATTCCATGGAAGCTGAACAAGATCTGGGCCATGACCCCCGGCCTCGCCTCCCAGCCCGGGCGGCTCTGGTTCGGCACCCTGCCCGGCGGGCTGTTCCGTTCCGAGGACCGGGGCGCGACCTGGGCCCTGGTGGAGTCCCTCTGGCACATGCCGGAGCGGAAGCAGTGGACCGGCGGCGGCGCGGACCTGCCGGGCATCCACTCGGTGCTGGTGGATCCAAGGGACGGTCGCCTCCTCGTGGCCATCTCCAGCGGCGGGGTGTGGGAGAGTTCCGACGAAGGCGCCACCTGGACCAGCCGCTGCAAGGGCCTCCGGGCGGATTACGCGCCGCCGGAACTGGTGGAGGATCCCTCCTCCCAGGATCCCCACTGCGTCGTGCGCAGTCCCGCGGATCCCGACCGCCTCTACATGCAGCACCACAACGGCATCTTCATGTCCTGGGACGGCGCCGCCACCTGGAAGGAGATCACCGGCGTGCAGCCTTCGGTCTTCGGCTTCCCCGTGGCCGCCCATCCCAAGGACCCGGACACCGCCTGGTTCGTGCCCGCGGTGAAGGACGAGCAGCGCATCCCCAAGGACGCCAAGGTGGTGGTGAACCGCACCCAGGACGGCTGCGGCACCTTCCAGACCTTTGCCCAAGGCCTGCCCCAGGAGCACGCCTATGACCTCGTCTACCGCCACGCCCTGGACGTGGACGGCAGCGGCACGCGGTTGGCCTTCGGCTCCAGCACGGGGTCGTTGTGGGTGAGCGAGGATGGCGGCGAGTCCTGGGCCACGATTGGAGAGCACCTGCCGCCGGTGTACGCCGTGCGGTTCGTGAAGTAGGAGACGGTTACGGGCTGGACCCCAGTCTGGCGCGAAAGTCCGGAAGGAGGCGTGGACGGTGAACTCGCCCTTGACCGGCCTTTGACCTGGCAGTTGACCTTGCCGTTGACCTTGCCGTTGACCTTGCCGTTGAAAGGCACCCGAGTTGGCCGTGTTTCGCGCCCTTGGCGAAACACGGCCAACTCGGGTGCAGCCAAGCGAAGCGCGGCAGGCCGGGGCACGGCTTCATCGTGAATGCCGAAGGCTGAACGGGGCACGGAGGAAGGGTTCACCCCGGTTCACAACCCTGGTTCACAACCCCGGTTGCTCCGAGCCGGTCCATCCTTTCGACCGTGAGGAGCGAATTCGACCCAGCCTGGCGCGCTCCCGCTTGCCTGCACCTCCCTGGATCACGATTCGCCAAGGGCGGGCGAATCGCGACCCAGGAAGGTGCCTTTGTGAAGGTCAACCCCCCGGGACGGCGCGCGGCCTCCCTTGGCAAAACCTCAACAGCACTCCGGACTCTTTCTCGATGGTGGTGCCCCGGCCCCGCCTCCCCTACGCTCAAGCCATGCTTGAACTCAGCGCTGTGACGAAATCCTTCCCATCCCCCGAGGGCGGAATCCTCACGGTCCTGGACGGCGTCAGCCTCTCCATCGCAGCCGGCACCTCCGCCGCCATCCTCGGACCCAGCGGCAGCGGCAAGAGCACCCTGCTGGGACTCATGGCGGGCCTCGACAAGCCCACGTCAGGCACCATCCGGGCCGCTGGCAAGGACCTGGGCTCCCTCAGCGAGGTCCAGCTGGCGGCCTTCCGGGCCCGGAACGTGGGCTTCGTCTTCCAGTCCTTCCACCTCCTCCAGCACTTCGACGCCCTGCAGAACGTCCTCATCGCCGCGGAGCTGGCGGGCCTCGACGATGCCGAGGCGAAGGCCGGGGAGGCCCTGCGCCGGGTTGGCCTCGGCGAGCGCATGCACCACGTGCCCGCCAAGCTCAGCGGCGGGGAGTGCCAGCGGGTGGCCTTGGCCCGGGCGGTGGTGGCGCGACCGCCCATCCTGCTCTGCGACGAGCCCACCGGCAGCCTGGACGCGAAGAACGCCGACGTGGTCTTCGCCCTCCTGAAGGAGCTGCACCAGGACCTTCACGCGACGCTGGTGCTGGTGACCCACGATGCCCGCCTCGGCGCCCAGATGGCGCAGCACATCGCCCTGGAGCGCGGCCGCGTCGTGGAAGCGGCCCATGGCTGATCCCGGGGGAGGACTTCGTTTCGAGGCGCGCACGGCCCTGCGGGAGTGGCGGGGCTCCTGGGCGCGGCTGCTGCTGGTCGCCCTCTGCCTCGCCGCGGGCTTCGCGGCCTTCTTCGCCACCTCCCTGTTCAGCGCCCGGGTCCTCGGCGGCGTGCGCGCCGAAAGCCGGGCCATCCTCGGCGGCGATGCGGCCCTGATTGTGAACGGCCTCTTCCCCGAGGCCCTGCGCGTCCGCGCCACCCAGCTCCCCGGCATCGAAGCCAGCGCCCTGCTCTACGACTTCTCGTCCGTGGTGGAAAGCGGCGGCCAGGCCCGGCTGGTGGAAGTCCGGGCCGTGGAGTCCACCTACCCCCTCGCGGGACGACTCCTGCTGGAACCCGCCGGCCGGCCCGGTCCCGGCGGCATCCACGTCGAACGGGCCCTGGCGGAAGCCTGGGGCCTTTCGGCGGCGGGAGGCTCCGTCCTGCGCATGGGCACCGTCTCCCTGCCGGTGCGGGGCATCCTGGCCCTGGACGAAAGCCGCCAGGCCAACGCCTTCGCCCTCGGCCCCCGGGTCCTGATGGCCCGGGCGGATGCGGAGGCCTCCGGGCTGCTGAGCGCCCGGTCCCGGCTCACGAGCCGGCTGATCTTCCGCTTCGCCCCCGGCGCCAATGCGGCGGCCATCGAGAAGGAACTGCGCGCCCTGGCCCGGGAGGCGATCCCAAGGGTGCGGGTGCAAAACCACGAAGACGCCGCCGCCTCCCTGGCGCGCCCCCTGCGCAACCTCAACCGCTTCGTGCAGCAGCTGGGGGTGATGACCCTTCTCCTCAGCACCCTGGGCGCCTGGGCGATCCTGTCGGCCTTCGTGGGCAGCCGGGCCCGGGACGCCGCCATCCTGCGCTGCCTGGGCGTGCCCCCCGGCGGGCCCTTCCGCATCTACGGCCTCCTCCTCCTCCTCCTCCTGGCCCTGGCCCTGGTCCTCGGCTTCGCCGCGGGCCTCGGCACCGCGGCCCTCGTGCCCAGGCTGCTGGGAGACCTCATCCCCGCCGCCCTCCAGGGCAGCGCCTTCGCCACGCCGCCCCTGCTGGAGACCGCCCTGGCGGTGCTCCTCGTGCTGCTCCTCTGCCTGCCGTCCCTGCTGGCCTTGCGGGACGCCGCCCCCCTCAGCCTGCTGCGGGAGGGCCTGGACGCCCGCGGCCCCGGCTTCCTTTCAGCCCTGTGCCTGGCCGCCGCGGCCCTCGCCGCCGGCCTCCTGGTGGTGCGCAGCGCCCCCACACCCATGGCCGGCCTCGGCATGGTGGCGGGGCTCGCCGCCCTCTTCCTGATCCTCTACGGCGCGGCGAGGCTGCTGCTCTGGTCCTTCCGCCGGATCAGCACGAAATCCCCCCTCGCCCTGCGCCTGGGCCTGGGCCAGCTGGGCGCGCGGCCGAACCTCACGGGCCTGCTCATGGCGGTCATGGGATTGGCGGTCTTCCTCACCCTGTCCGCCCAGCTGGTGAAGGACGACGTGGTCGGCCCCATCGCCGCCCAGGCATCGGCGGCGGAAAAGCCCAACCTCTTCCTCCTGGACGTCCAACCCGCCCAGAAGGCGGAAGTGCTGGGTCTCTTGCAGAAGGAGAGCGGCCGCGCCGTGCTGGAGGCGCCCATCGTCCGGGCACGGCTCCTGTCCGTGGGTGGCCGCCCCGTGGTGGAGCGCCGCAACGCGGAGCGGAACCGGGACCGGACGAATCCCGACGAGGACCGGGGCCAGGCCTTCCGCACCCGGGAGCAGAACCTCACCTTCCGCGACCACCTTGGCGCTTCCGAAGCGGTGGTGGCCGGAAAGTTCTGGGAAACCGGCGGCGGTCCGAGGGACGAGGTCAGCCTGGAGGAGGGCTTCGCCGAAGCCACCGGCGCGAAGCTCGGCGATGCGCTGGTCTTCGATGTCCAGGGCCAGGAAGTGAAGGGCCGCGTCACCAGCCTGCGCAAGGTCCGCTGGCAGAGCTTCGAGCCCAACTTCTTCCTCGTCCTGCACCCGAGCCTGCTCCAGGGCGCGCCGGCCCTGCACCTGCTGGCGGTGGAGGCCGACGCCCCGGCCCGCGCCCGCATCCAGAACGGCCTGGCGAAGCGCTTCCCCAATGTGACGCCCATCGATGTCAGCGAGCTCCTCGGCAAGGTCACCGGCATCCTCAACACCGTCGCTATCGTCACCCGGGCCCTCGCGGGCCTGATGATCCTGTCCGCCCTGCTGGTGCTCGCCGCCAGCCTGCTCGCGGGGCGCCTCGGGCGGGCGCGGGACCTCGCCCTGCTGCGGACGCTGGGGGCGACGGACGGGGTGCTGCTCCGTAGCCTGGGCTGGGAATTCACGCTGCTGGGGGGCACCTCGGCCCTGGTCAGCTCGGTGCTGGCCTGGAACCTGGCCAAGCTCTACGTCGTGCGCGTCCTCGAACTGGACAGCAGCCCCAGCCCCTTCGCGGCCCTGCTGCTGCTGGGCCTGGCGGCGGTGCTCACGGCGGCGGTGGGCCTGGCCGGAAGCGTCAAGGCCCTGCGGCAGAAGCCGCTGGAAGTCTTGCGGGGGGAGTGAGCCTCGCCTTCAGTGCCTTCGGCCGCGACGGACGGTGGTGCGGGTGGTCCGCACCTTGCCGCCCTTGGGCCCGGTCCGCACCGTGGTGGTGCGGGTCACGCGATAGCGGCCCACGGCGCCGGCATGGCGGGTGCGGACGGTGACGGAGACGGCGCGGCCGGGGGCGTAGAAACGGTGCGCGCCGAGCACGCGGTGGGTGCGCACGACGGCGAAGCCCGGCCGGATCCGGAAGGGGTGGAAGATGCCCCAGGCCAGCGGGCGCCAGGGGCGCCACCAGGCGGGATAGACGCGCCAGCGCCACGGGGAGGCCCAGGCCACGTAGGCCGGGGCGTACATGAATCGCACGCAGGGCCAGGGCCAGACATTGACCACGACTTTGAAAGTGCGCAGGGACAAGGCGTTCTTGGCCGGGGCCTCCTCGCCCTCCTCCTCGTCCTCGGCCTCGCCGGGCTCCACGAGGGTCTGCTCCCCGAAAATGTCCTCGTCACCGACAATCTGCACCGTGACGCTCGCGTCCCCGGTCTTTTCGAGCTCGATCACAGCGATGTCCTGGGTCTCGGATTCCGAAACGGCCACCTGCAGCACCAGCGCGTGTGCGCCACCCTGGACGCGGTCGATGACGCGGATGTAGTCCACCTCTCCGTCCTCGTTCAGGTCCAGGTTGTTGACCTTGTTGCCGGAAGCGTTCAGCGCCTTCTCGAAGGCCTCGGGGGAATCCGACTTCTGGAACAGCTCCAAGGCGCCCGGAAGGCTGAAGTGGTCTCCGGGCAGACCGGAGGGCTCCGGGGTCTGGGCGTGGAGCGAGACAAGGCCTACGGAAGCGGCGGCGAGGGCGGACGCGACGCGATGAAGGGTGGGCATGGAATCCCCTTTCCTGATGCAACGGCCTGATGGATGCGTGGGCCCATTCCAGCCCGGGGAGGAGTTCCTGTCAAGCGGGCCGATGCCCGTTACCAGGCGTCCGCCACGCCCTTCCCCGCCTCCGCGTGCTTCAGGGCCCGCAGCCCGATGTCCCCGCGCACCTGCATGCCGGGCCACTGGACGCTGTCGAGGGCTTCGCTGATGCGGGTGCGGGCCGTGGCGAGGTTGCCGGCGTGGGTGACGAGGTTCAGGACGCGCCCGCCGTTCACGACCCAGGTGCCGTTGGTCTTCCGGGTGCCGGCGTGAATCACGGTGACCGCCGGGGTGCCCATATCGATGACCACGCCCTGCTTCGGCGCGGCGGGATAGCCCTCCGCCGCCAGGACCACTGACAAGGCGCAGCCGGGGTGGAGCTTGACCTTCTCGCGCTGGAGGCGGCCCTCGGCGACTTCCAGGAGCAGCTGCGGCAGGTCCTCGTCCAGGAGGTGCATCAGCACCTGGGTCTCCGGATCCCCGAAGCGGCAGTTGTATTCCAGGAGTTTGGGGCCGCCGGCGTCCCACATCACCCCGAGGAAGAGCACGCCCCGGGCCCGCAGGCCGTCGGCCTGGAGGCCCCGCACCGTGGGCACCACCAGCTCGTCCACCATGCGCTGGACGTCCGCGGCCTTCAGGAAGGGGATGGGCCCGAAGGCGCCCATGCCGCCGGTGTTGGGGCCCTGGTCGTTCTCGAAGATGCGCTTGTGGTCCTGGCAGGGCGGCAGGGGGAGGAAACGGGCATGATCCGCATCCACGTCCACCAGCACGTGGAAGGAGAGCTCCATGCCGAAGAGGGGCGCCTCCAGCAGCACGGCCCTCGAAGCCTCGCCGTACTCCCCCGCCAGAAAGCTGCGCAGGGTGGCCAGGGCCTCGTCCTCGGTCCCTGCGAGCACCACGCCCTTGCCCGCCGCCAGGCCATCGGCCTTCAGCACGATGGGATAGCCATGGGTCCAGGTACGGATCTCGCGCTCCCCCGCGTCGAGGTCCCGCACCGCCACGCTGGCGGCGCAGGGGATGTGGTGTCGCTGCATGAAGTCCTTCGCGAAGATTTTCGACCCTTCCAATCGGGCCGTGGCGGCGTCGTGGCCGAAGACCGGGATGTCCAGAGCCCGCACGGCGTCCGCGAGACCCGCCACCAGTGGCCCTTCAGGTCCGATGATGACGAGGTCCGGCCGGTGTTCCGCGCACCAGGCCGCCAGACCCGCCACATCCTCGGCCCCCAGATCCACGCAGGTCCCCTGGGCCTTCATGCCATCGCTCCCCGGCGCGGCGTAGAGCTCCACGGGATCGAGGCTGGCCTTGAGCTTCAGGGCGAGGGCGTGCTCCCGCCCGCCGGAACCGATGAGGAGAATCTTCATCCGGACAGTATTCCAAATCGCGGTGGCGGATGGTTCAGGAATTCTGTGCTGATAGTTAGGGGCGGAAGGGGTTGACCTTCAACAAGGCACCCTTCCAGAGTGCGGTTCGCGCAGTTTGCGAACCGTGCTCTGGAAGGGTGCTGGCAAGCGATAGCGCGGCAGGAACATGAACCATCGGCCGCGCAGGAGCGGGCGACGGGTGCTTTGGGGGAAGCGAAGGCGGTTGTGACCGGTGGCTCATGCGTCCCGGCCTCGCCTTAACCCTTCGACCCAGCCTGGCGCGCTGTCGCTTGCCTGCACCCTTCCCCGACATGGCCCGGAAGGGCACCGGGCCACGCCAGGAAAGGGTGCCTTTTTGAAGGTCAAGGGCCAGTGCCAGTGGATCGCTCGGAAATTCGGAACGCAGGAAGAATCGGGCAGCGGGGTTGACCTTCAACAAGGCACCCTTCCAGAGTGCGGTTCGCGCCGTTTGCGAACCGTACTCTGGAAGGGTGCTGGCAAGCGATAGCGCGGCAGGGACATGAACCATCGGCGGCCTGGGAGCGGGCGATGGGTGCTTGGGGGGAAGCAAAGGCGGTTGTGACCGGTGGCTCATGCGTCCAGGCCCGGCCTCAACCGTTCGACCCAGTCTGGCGCGCTCTCGCTTGCCCGCACCCTTCCCCGACATGGCCCGGAAGGGCACCGGGCCACGCCAGGAAAGGGTGCCTTTTTGAAGGTCAAGGGCCACCTCCAAAAGCGCATCGGACCTTTGGACGGGCCCTACTTGCACTCCAGCCAGCTGCGGCCCTCGCGTACTTCCGCCGCCAGCTTCACGCCCAGCGGTCCGAGATCATCCGCCCCCTCCATGGCCTCCCGCAGCAGCTCCGAGACTTCCGCCACTTCATGGGTCGGAGCCTCCATGAGCAGTTCGTCGTGGACCTGGAGCAGCAGGCGGCCCTGCAGTTTCGTGCCGGCGAGGCTCCGGTGCAGGCGCACCATGGCGCGGCGCATGAGGTCGGCGGCGGTGCCCTGGACGACGGTGTTCACCGCCTCCCGCAGGCCCTGGGCCTGGAGGCGCGGGTCGGCGCTCTCCAGTTCGGGGATGCGGCGGATGCGGCCCCAGGCGGTGCGCACGAGGCCTTCCTTCAAGGCTCTCTGCTTGGTGTTCTCGATCCATTCGGCGACCCTCGGCATGCGCTCGAAGTAGCGTTCGATGAAGGCCTTCGCCTCCTTGGTCGTGATGCCCAGGTTTGCCGCCAGGGCAAAGGCCCCCTGGCCGTAGAGGAGGCCGAAGTTTACGGCCTTGGCTTTGGCCCGGTCCGCCGCCGAGACCTGGTCCAGGGGCACGCCCATGACCTCCGAAGCCGTGCGGCGGTGGATGTCCTCGCCGGCCTCGAAGGCCCCCAACAGCACGGGATCCTCGGCCAGGGCCGCCACCACCCGCAGCTCGATCTGGCTGTAGTCCGCGTCCAGCAGCACCCAGCCCGGCTCGGGCACGAAGGCGCCGCGGATCTGGCGGCCCTCCTCGGTGCGGATGGGGATGTTCTGCAGGTTCGGATCGCTGGAGGCGAGGCGTCCCGAGGCCACCACCGCCTGGTGCAGGCGGGTGTGCACCCGGCCCGTCACCGGGTTGATCATGGCGGGGAGGGCCTCCACGTAGGTACCCAGCAGCTTCACCATCTGGCGGTGCCGCAACAGCTCGATGGCGATTTCCGCGTGATGGCTTTCGGCGAGCTCCACCAGCACGTCCTCGTCCGTGCTCGGCACTTTGGTCTTGCCGGTGCGCTTGATGACCGGCAGGCCCAGCTTCTCGAAAAGGATGCGGCCCAGCTGGGTGGGGCTGGAAAGGTTGAAGGCTTCCCCCGCCAGCTCCGTCACCTTCACCACCGCCGCGTCCCGCACCGCCCGCATCTCCTCGGAGAGCCGCGCGAGCACCGCCGTGTCCACGCGGATGCCGGTGAGTTCGAGGTCCGCGAGCACCTCGACGAGGGGCAGGTCCACTTCCGCATAGAGGCGGCGGAGTTGAGGATCGGTCATCGCCGCGTCCAGCTTGTTGACGAGCTGCAGGGCCAGGTCCGCGTCCTCGGCGGCGTACTGCACGGCCTTGTCGAAGTCCGCTTGGTCGAAGCGGAGCTGGCCCTTGCCCTTGCCGACCACCTCCTCGAAGGGGATGGGCTTGAGGTCCAGCATGCGCACGCTGAGGTCGTCCAGATTGTGGCGCAGGCGCGAATCGAGGAGGTAGCTCTGCACCATGCTGTCGCCGGCCATCCCCCTCACCGTCATGCCGTGCCGGGCGAGGACCTGCAGGTCGTACTTGAGGTTCTGGCCGACCTTTTCGATCTTCGGATCCTCCAGCAGAGGGCGCAGGAGTTCGCGCACCTTGGCGAAGTCCAGGTTGCGGGCATCCAGATGCTCCTTCAGGCCCTTGAAGTAGTCGGCGGCATCGCCCCGCAGGTCCAGTTCCGATTCGCTCAGGCCCGAATCCGGCAGCAGGCCCGGCAGGGAACCCTCCGTGTCCTTCGTCGCCGGCTTGAGGTGGGCAAGGGGCACGTAGAGGCCTTCGTTCGGTTTCCAGGCAAGGCTCAGCCCGACGATGTGGCCGCGGGTGGGATCGATGCTGGTCGTCTCCGTGTCGAGGCCGCAGCGGCCCGCCTTGCGGATCTCTGTGATGGCCTGCTCCAGGTCCTTCAGGGTCGCCGCGTGGCGATAGGTCCGCGTCGTGGCGCCTTCGCCCCCGCCCACGTCCGTGAACTCCTTGGTGAGGCCCTGGAAGCCCAGGCGCTTGAAGGCCTCCCGGGCCTGGGCGGGATCCACGCCCTTGTAGACGAGATCGTGGACGGTGACCGGCAGTTCCAGGTCCGTCACCACGGTGACCAGGCGCTTCGAAAGGTCCAGCCAGCCAGTCTCTGAGTTGGCGGCCGCGTCGATGCCCTCCCGCTGCTTGGGCTTCAGCTCGTCCTTGTGGGCCAGCACCTCCTCCAGGCTGCCGTACTGCTCCAGCAGGGCCCGGGCGCCCTTCTCCCCGATGCCCGGCACGCCCTTCACGTTGTCGGAGGCGTCGCCCATCAGCGTCAGCACGCCCACCACCTGCTCGGGGAAGACGCCGAAGCGCTCCTTCACGCCGGCCCGGTCGATCCAGACCTCGCCGTCCCGGTTGTTGAGGACCTGGATCTTGGCGTCGTCGTCCACCAGCTGCAGCAAGTCCTTGTCGGGGCTGATGATCACCGAAGGCAGGCCCTTCCGGCCCGCCTCCTTGGCCAGGGTGCCCATGACGTCGTCGGCCTCAAAGCCCGGCAGCTCCACGATGGGGATGTTGAGGGCTTCGATAAGGCCGCGGATCAGCGGGATCTGGGGTCGCAGGTCCTCGGGCATCTCGTCCCGGTTGGCCTTGTATTCGGGATAGAGCTCGTGGCGGAAGGTGGGCCCCGGCGTATCGAAGACTGCGGCGAGGTGCGTGGGTTTGTGCTGGTTCACCAGCTGCAGCAGCATCCGCGCCATGGTCATGGTCGCGCCGTTCTTCAACCGCATGTTGGCGAAGTAGGCGCGGAAAATTAAAGCAAAGGTGTCGATGAGGTAGAGGCGGTCTTCGGACATGGGACCAGTCTGGCAGGGCCCGCGGCAACCTCAGAACCAGGCCCATTCCAGGCCGCCGGGAAGGTCCTCCGCGACCCATTCGATGTGCAACACGCGGCGCGGTGCGGGCGCAGTGGCCCGGTCGGAACCGTGGAGGGCCAGGGGCCGCATGAGGACGATCCCTCCCCGTCCCGCGTGGATGGTGAAGGCCCCGCCCGCCGCCACCCGCGCCGCGAGGGCGCCCTCGTCCAACCTCCCGTCGGTGTGGGAGCCGGGCAGCACCTTCAGTGGGCCGTTCCCCTCGCCGCAGTCGTCGAGGTGGATCCGCGTGGCCAGCATCGCTTCCATCACAGCGGCTGGTGCCTGGACATGGTAGAAGTGGGCCTTGTTCACCCAGTGACCGAAGCCCGGGACCTCCCGATAGGCCTTCAGGGCCAGGGTCGTGTCCTGGTGGAAGGCGATGGCCCAGTTCTCGGATTCCCCTTTTCCCATCAGCAGGGCACGGACGGGCCTGGCCCCGGGACCGAGGACTTCCGCGGCAAGCCCCGGGAAGAAGGTCGGCCGGAGCCACTCCGCCAGCGCCTCCAGCCCAATGGGACGGCGCTCCAGCAGGGGCCCGC
This sequence comes from Holophagaceae bacterium, assembly GCA_016710635.1. GTDB lineage: Bacteria > Acidobacteriota > Holophagae > Holophagales > Holophagaceae > JADJVL01. The sequence continues at coordinate 216,083 of JADJVL010000003.1, forward strand.
CCGTCAGCGCCGCCTCCAGCGCCTGTAGAGAGTCCTCCGCCAGCGCCTCCGGCCAGAGGCAGGCCCCGTCCCGGTCCAGGGCATGCAGGGCTGCGACGCGTGGGTCCATGGCTAGGTGATGACACCTCGCCGGGGAGAGGTCAAAATTTCTTCTTGACGGCACGAACGATCGTACTATTTTTTAGTTTCATGAACGCGACCCCCACCCTCGAGGCCCGCACGCGCAAGGGCAGCCACACCCGGGACGCCATCCTGGCCCGGGCCATGGACATGGCCTCCGTGGACGGCCTGGGCGGCCTCACCATCGGCACCCTCGCCGAGGCCCTGGAGATGAGCAAGAGCGGCCTCTTCGCCCACTTCGGCTCCAAGGAGGAGCTGCAGCTCGCCACCATCCAGGCCGCTCGCGGCTTCTTCGCCCAGGAGGTCATGGTGCCGGGCCTGAATGCGAAGAAGGGCCTGCCCCGCCTCTGCTCCGTGATCTCGGCCTGGCTGGACTACGCCGAGCGGGAGGTCTTTCGGGGCGGCTGCTTCTTCACGGCGGTGGCCGCCGAGTTCGACAGCCGCCCCGGGCCGGTGAAGGACGCCGTGGCCGCCTGCATGCAGGAATGGGTGGACGCCCTGGCCCGCCTCCTCCGCGAAGCCAAGGAGCTGGGCGAGCTGGACCGGAAGGCCCCCGCCGACCAGCTGGCCTGGGAGTTCAACAGCCTGGCCATGGGCGCCAACAGCGCCTACCAGCTGCAGCGGGACACCGTCGTCTTCACCTACGCCCGCCGGGCCATCCGCGACCGTTTGAAAGTCTTCGCCGCCCCCGGCGCCCGTATCCCTCTTTGAGTTCCGGAGTCCGGCCATGGTCGTGAACATCCACGCAAGGGAATATCCGGTCAGCGCCGAACGCCTCGGCGCCCTCCTCGACGGCCTGGGCTCCCCCGGCGACCAGCTCTGGCCCGGCCACCGCTGGCCCGCCCTGCGCTTCGACGGTCCCCTCCGGACCGGTGCGAAGGGCGGCCACGGGCCCATCCGCTACACCGTCGAAGCCTACGAGCCCGGCCGTTCCCTCCGCTGCCGCTTCACCGGTCCCGCGGGCTTCATCGGCTGGCACGGCTTCGACATCGAGCCCGTGGGCGCGGACCGGAGCATCCTGCGGCACACCGTGCGGGCCGAGCTTCGGCAGGGGATGCGCCTGCAATGGCCCCTGGCCATCCGGTGGCTGCACGACGCCTGCGTGGAGGACGCCCTGGACTGCGCGGCGCGCGCCTTTGGCGAGGCCCTGCCCGACCGCCCCTTCACCCCCGCCGTCCGGCTGCTGCGCCGCTTGAAGAGGAGATCCCGATGACGCGGACCATGCCCCTCAGCTTCCACCTCCTGCGCCACGGCTTCCACGGCCTGCGGGCCCTGTCTGTCCCCATGGCGGCGCGGCTGTCCGAGCGCCTCTTCCTGACGCCACCTCGCCATCCCCAGCCTCCCGCGGAGGCCGACGCCCTGGCCCAGGGCCGGGCCTTCCGCCTGCCCTTCCGGGGCTTCCACCTCGCCGCCTGGGCCTGGGGTCCCCACCACGGCACCGCGCCCACCGTCCTCCTCATGCACGGCTGGGGGGGCCGGGCCGGCCAGTTGCGGGGCTTCATCGAGCCCCTGGTGGCCCAGGGCTTCCGCGTCGTCGCCTTCGACGCCCCGGCCCACGGCGCCAGCGGCGGAGGCCAGGCCTCCATCCTGGACTTCGCGTCGGCCCTGGAAGCCGTGGCGGACCGCGTGGGCCCCGTGCACGGCGTCATCGCCCACTCCATGGGCTGCGCCGGCACCGCCGTCGCCCTTTCCCGGGGCCTCCCGGTGGAGAAGGCCTGTTTCATCGCGCCGCCGGCCCGGGCGCGGACTTACTACGAACAGTTCCTGGGCTTCCTCGGCCTGCCGCAGCCCTGGGTACCCGAATTCAGCCGCCGCTTCGCCGTGCGGCTGGGTTTCACCTGGAACCAGCTGGAAGTCGCCGCGGTGGCTCCGGACCTCCGGGTCGGCCTGCGGGTCTTCCACGATGCCAGCGACCTCGAAGTACCCCTCGCCGAGGGCGAGACCATCGTGGCCGCGTGGCCGGGGGCCGAGCTTTGCCGCACGGAGGGCCTGGGGCACCGGCGCATCCTGAAATCCGCCGAGGTGCAGCGGGGCGCCGTGGCCTTTCTCGCCGAAGGGCTCGCCTTCCGCTCCTGCGCGGCGCGCTTCGAGGCGGAACTCTTCGACCGGGAGCTGAGGGCCAGCGCCTGATCCGGTCCGCCTACCGGAAGCCGTAGGTCCGCTTCAGCAGCCATTCCCACAGGGCCTCGGGCAGCAGGGCCTTCAGGTGGCGGACCCAGATCGCGTCCTTCCCCACGGCCAAGCGGCGGGGCGGCCGGCGGCGGTCCATGGCCTTCGCGATCCGCGCGGCGCAGGCCTCGGCGCTGCCGCCCCACCGCTGGTTCTGGGCCTCCCGGGTGGTCATGTGGGCCTCCAGGATCCGCTCATACCGCGTGCCCTTCACCCGTTCCGGCAGATCGCCCCAGACCTTCGAGAGGGTGTCCCGGAACCGGGTGCGGAAGGCGCCGGGCTCCACGAGGATGACCCGGACTTCGGGGCCGACCTCGAGGCGAAGGGTCTCCGCCAGGGCCACCACCGCGTGCTTCGAGGCGTTGTAGGGCCCCGCCAGGGGGATGCTGAGCCGGCCCAGCATGGAGGCCACCTGGACGACCCTCGCATCGCCGGGCCTCTTCGCGTTCCGCCGCAGCACCGGGAGGAAGGCCCGGGTCATGGCGTGGAGCCCGATGACATTGGTCTCGAACTGGCGGCGCAGTTCGTCTTCCGTGAGCAGCTCCAGGGGACCCACCTGGCCGTAACCCGCGTTGTTCACCAGGGCCGTGATGGGGAAGTCCTCCGTCTCCATGCGGAGCCGTTCGATCTGGCGGGGATCCGTCACGTCCAGCGCCTTGCACAGCAGGTCCGGCCCGCTGTCCAGGGCCCCGAGGTCCGATAGGGCGCGGGCGGTGGCCACCACGCCCCAGCCCCTGCCCCGCAGCTGTCCGACCAGGGCCTTCCCGATGCCGCTGGAACAGCCCGTGATGAGGGCCCAGCGTTCAGGAACCTTGGCGTGGGGCGGCTGGGTCACGGTCGGCACCTCCACCATGAACGATGACATGGGGAGGGGAGCGCCTCCGGCGCTCCCCTCGACCCGCGGACTTCGGCGCGCCTACTTCTTCTTGGCGTCCTTCTTCGCCTCGGCCTTCTTCTCGTCCTTCTTGGGCTCGGCCTTCTTGGCGTCCTTGTTCTCGATCTCGGTGGCGGTCATCGCATAGAAGACCGTGACCTTGTCGCCCTTCTTCAGCCCTTCGGCGCCCTTCGTCCCCTTGGGGACGGCGATCTGCCACAGCTCCTTGCCCTTCTGGACCGTGACGCTGTCGGCGGTCACTTCCGTGACGGGGCCCGTGACCTGGTAGCTCTTGGTACCGGCGGCGTAGCCGAGGATGCCCGCGGCGATGGCGGTGGCGGTGAGGACGGCGAGGCTCTTCATGCGCATGGGTGGCTCCTTGTGGGGATTGGGTGCGGGCAGACTAGCACGCTCCCGGGGGCGGCCGACCAGGACGGAACGGGGAACCGCCAGGACCTTCCGTTCGGAAGCCGGAACCGCCCGCTCGTCAAGGCTCCCGTTCCCGGATCGGGTTTGGGGGGGCGCACCGGACGCCACACGCGCACATTGGTGTCTGCACATCCCGGAGGGCCTCCTCCGTTGGGTGACGGGCGGATCCGGGTGCTCACGTGTGATCCGAAGGGAAACCGGGATGTGCAAACCGCGCGCCACCCCTCGGCGCGCGGAGCTTTGTCCGTCCGGAGCTACTTGGAAACCGTCAGGCCCGCCTCGAAGTCGTTGAACAGGACTTCGAAGGTGTCCGGCTCGTCGAGCATGATCCAGTGCCGGGCGTTGACGAAGTAGCTCACCTGCAGCTTCGGGATCCCGTTCAGCCCGAGCTTCATCAGGCCCGCCTTCTCCATGGTGGGATCCGTGATGAGCATGGTGGACGCGAAGAGGGTCACCGGCGCCTTGACGCCGGCGGACCTTGTCTCGACGTCGTCCCTGGTCATGGCCTGCACGTAGCCCGCCAGGGCCGCGGGAGAAGCCTTCTGCGCCTCCTTCAGGAGCTGGGAAGTCTGGCTGTTGCCACTGGAATAGCCCGTGATGAAGGCCTTCAGGGTGGGCACCGGCTCCTTGGCAAGGCCTTTCAGGAGGTCTGCAGCCACGTTCTCGGCGAGGGCGGACAGCTGCGCGTCCAGCAGCACCACGCCCCGCACCGCCCCCGGATCCGCCAGGGCGAGGCGGATGGCGATGCTGCCGCCCAGGGCATGCCCGACGACCACCGCCGGGGTGACCTTTTGCTTGTGCATGAGGGCGGCCAGCTCCGAGGCCAGGGCGTCCAGGTCCACGGCGCCATCCTTGAGGCCCGGCGCGGCGCTGTCGCCGTGTCCGGGGAGGTCCACGGTGAGCACCGTGTGGTCCTTCTTCATCCGGGTGACCTGTTCCGCCCAAACGGACCGGTTGGCGCCGAACCCGTGGATGAGGACCACGCCGGGACCTTTGCCCTCCTTCTTGAAGGCCAGCTCCGCAGACCAGGCCGTGGCCATGGTTAGGGCGACCAGAACGGCGGCCAAGGGACGCATGGAACCCTCCTCAGATCAGAAAATCCTCACGACATTGAAGCCCAGCACCCAGTCTCCGCCCCGGACGGGACCGATGCCGTTGTAATCGCCGGCCAGGACCTGGTGGGCGGTGGTGCCAAGCACATTCGTGGCCATCACGCTGAAGCGGTGGCCCCGGGTGCGGTAGGTGTAGCCCAGGGCCCAGCCCGGCTCCAGTTCCCGGGTGGTGGAATTGAAGGCCACCCGCACGTCGCTGAGTTTGCCGGGGCGGGGATAGTACTCGCCATGGACGCGGTGTTTCTCGGACGGGTCCCACCGGAGGGCCGCCGCCACGGTGAAGATCGCCTCGGCCCGGGTCGCGGAGCGGTTCACGTAGGCCGGCACCAGGGAGAAGGTCACCGGTCCGGCCATGGCTTCGACGGGAACCAGCACCGTGCTGCCCACCTTGCCTTCCCGGACGCCTGCGGTGGTCCGATTGTCCCGGACCACCTCGTCATAGCGCTCGACCCGGACGGCGGCGCGCCAGATGTCGCCGGCGTACACCTGCTTGTGGATGGCGGCGGTGAAGGTGCGCTGATCGGCGGTGCGGTAGAGCTGCAGGTTCCAGCCCTTCAAGGCCTTGAAGCTGAAGTCCAGGCCCACCGCCGCGAAGGCGTAGCCGTCCAGCCCGTAGGCGTCGTAGCCATTGCTGCGGGCCCGCTCGGTGAAGCGATGGGTGAAGCGCACGCCGATGTCGCCCATCTCGAGCACCTGGGCCGTGGGCAGGTTCAGCCCCAACGGGACGTCCGAAGGGTCCTGGGCACAGAGACCGCAGGCTTGGACCAGGACTGGCAGGAGGCGTTTCATCGGCACCGTTGACCTCGGGTAGGGTGCCGAAGTTTAAACACCTTTTTTTCCCTGGGCCAGGGTGCAAGTGTTTTCAGGGATGGATTTCGCGGATTGGAATTCCCGGCTTCAGAGCAGCGCCAGGAGACCCACCAGGTAGAAGCTCAGCTCCGCCTTCACCTCGAAGCTGGCCCGTCCCGTGGTGAACCGCTCGTGGTAGAGCCACAGGTAGACCAGGGGATAGGCGATGCAGGCCAGGAAAATCCCGCCCAGCAGCCAGGCCGCCGGAGCCGCGCCGTGCACGGAGAAGGTGAGCCAGCCCATGAGCCCCAGCAGGCCCGCCAGCAGCCCCGCCACCACGGCCTTGGCCTGCCCTTTCCCGATGAGGATCGGCAGGGTCTCCTTGCCGATGATCTGGTCGTTCTGCATGTCGATGATGTCGTAGATGACCGTGCGGGCGAAGACGAGGATCGTGACGAGGGCCAGGGCCGCGAAACCCGCCAGGTCGAAGGGCCGGCCCAGGTGCCAGATGGGCATGGCCACGGCCACCACGCCGAGGGCCGCCGCCACCAGCACGTCCTTGGAGCCGGGAATGGCGGAGAGGGAGAGCACCTTCCCACCCGCCTTCACCTGGAGCTTGTAGGCGATGCCCAGCAGGGAGGCGCCCGCCACCACCAGCAGCGGCCGCAGGCCGAGGAAGGCCGAGGTGCCCAGGGTGGAGGCCAGGGCCACGAAGGCGGTGGCCAGCAGGGGCTTGCGGTTGCGCTCCAGGAAGCGCGCCCGGCCGGGGCCCTTGGCACCGAGGCCCATGGGATCCAGGTAGGGGGTGAGCAGGTACATGGCGAGCACGTAGGTGCCCGTGATGACCGGGAACTGCCAGTGGCGGCCCAGCCCCATCCAGGCGAGGGCGCCGAGGGTCATGAGGGCCGCGCCCAGGGCCAGGAGCGCCGGCGTGCCGAAGGCGGCGTACATGAAGCGGGTGAGCCGGCCCGGGGCGTCGCCGAGCTGCTCCAGCACGTCCACCACTTCGTCCACGAGCCAGGTGGGGGTGGAGGCGCCGGCGAGGACGCCCACGGTCTCGCTCCCCTTGAATCTGGAAAGGTCCAGCTCCGAGGCGGTCTCCACGTACTGCACGGGCTTGCCGTAGTGCTGGGCCAGCTCGGCGAGGTGCTTGGTGTTGGAGGAGGCCTTGCCGCCCACCACGATCACCGTGTCCACGGCCTGGGCCAGTTCCTTGGCCTCGTCCTGGCGCATCCAGGTGTCCTCGCAGATGGTGTTCTCCACGATGCAGTCCCCGGCGCGGTCCTGGATCGATTTCGAGATGGCGTGGAAGTCCTTCACCGTGAAGGTCGTCTGGGCCACGATGAGCACCTTCGCGAGCTGCTCCGGCGTGAGGGCGTCCGCTTCGGCCTGGGTGCTGACGATGATGGAGCCGTGCTCGGCGAAGCTGCGGTGGGCCACGCTTTCCGCGTGACCGTGGCTGCCCAGGATCACGGTGAAGTAGCCCTTGGGGCTCCACTTCTTGATCTTGCTGTGCACCTTGGCCACTTCCGGACAGGTCGCGTTGACGATTTTCAGCTCGCCCCTGGCGGCGCGCTCCTTCAGACCTCGCAGGTCCTGGATGGGGATGCCGTGGGCCCGGATCACCACGGTGCCGTTGCCGACCTGGTCCGGGGCGTCCGCCACCGCCACGCCCCGCTTCTCGATGAGGTTCAGCGCCTGGGGATTGTGGATCAGCGGCCCGAGGGTCTGCACCTGGCTGCCGCCCCGGGACGAAGCTTCGAGGACTGCGTCCATGGCGCGCTTCACGCCCCAACAGAAGCCCGCGGTCTTGGCGACGATCACCTTCATGGAGCCCTTTCCTGACCAGACCGGTCAGACTTCCCAGGATAGCGCCGATGGGCTGCGGAAACAGCGCCGAGGGATCCTAGCGAGCGGCCTTGTCCAGGCCTCCGGGATCCCCCGCGGAGCCCCAGGGGTGGAAATCCCTGGCTTCCTTCAAGGGAATCCAAGTACCTTGGGCCATCCGCACACTCCGAAACTGGGGGTATTTGAGCATGGCCCAAGCACCGCTTCTTCCGGTCACCCTGACCTGCAACACCGACCTCAGGTTCATCGACCTGATCCAGGTGGTGGGCAACGAACTGCTCAAGCACATGAGTTTCACCACCGAGGACGGGGAGCGGCTCTGGCTCGCCATCCAGGAGGGCATCGCCAACGCCATGCGCCACGGCAACAAGCTCGACAAGAAGAAGTCCGTGAAGGTGGTCTTCACCCCCACCGCCGAGCAGATCGAGATCCGCATCCTGGACCAGGGCGGCGGCGTGGACCTGGACACCATCCCCAATCCCAACCTCCCCGAGAACCTCCTCAAGCCCGGCGGCCGCGGCGTCTACTTCATGCGCGCGGTCATGGACGAGGTGATCATGGACCGCAACCCCATCGGCAGCACCCTGATCCTCCGCAAGCTCCGGAAAGTGCGCGAAGCCGAGGCCTGAGGCCCCGGCCCCCTTCCCAAGCCGGGTCAGTTCCCCAGGAAGGTGAACCAGAAGCGGACGCCGAGGGAATCGCCGTCGAAGCCATCCGGCAGGGCGTTGAACTTGTTGACCCGCTTCACCGCGATCTCGGCGCTCTGGTCCAGGGCGGCATTGCCGCTGCTGGTCTCGATGCGCAGGCCCTCGATGCGGCCGTCCTTGCGGATGCGGAAGTAGACACTGACCCGGCCCTGGGCCGAGCTCATGCGGCCCCAGTTCTGGGTGAGGGTGTCCTGCACGTACTGCAGGTACCAGGGAAAGGGAAAGGTGCCGTCGAGCTGGCCGATGAGCCCCGTGCCGCCCTGGATGCCGGTGCTGGTCTTCAGGCCCGGGATGGCGCTGCCTTCGCCGATGCCGCTGCCCCCGCCGCGCCCGGCGGCGCCGGTGGTGGGGTTCTTCTCCGGATTCTTCCCCTTGGCCGCCAGGGGCGAAGTGCCCGTGCTGGCCGCGTCCGGATTGGTCCCCTTGACCGGTGCCTTGGCGGGCTTGACGCCGATGGCGTCCGGCGCCTTTTCCAGGCCGCTCGCCTTGTCGGGGGTCTTCGGAGCCACTTCCTCCACCCGGCGCAGCCGTTCGCCCTGCCGGCCTTCCTCCATCGGCCCGCTGCCCCCGGAGACGCCGCCGGCGGCGGGCAGGGTCACCCAGGTGACCTTCACCTCGGGCTCCGGCGGCGCGGCCTTGGGGGTGATCCACAGGGAGGCGACCAGGAGCGCATGCACTCCCACGCTCGTTCCGATCACGACGGGCCAGGGGATGGCCCCCAGCGCGGAGCGCTCCCGGAAGAAGGCCTGGAGGTCCTGGCTCATCGGGGGGCGGGCTCCGGGGGCGGCACGGCGGCGCCGGCGGTGACGAAGCCCACCTGGGAGAAGCCCGCCTCGCGGATGAGGTCCACCACGGCGATGACCCGCCCGTAGGGGATGTTGTGGTCGGCGCGCACCAGGATGGGCCGCTTCCGGGAAGCCTCCGCAGCGCTCTTCAATTCCGACTTCAGCTCGGCCTCACGGACGGTTTTCGCGCCGAACTGGATGCGCCCGTCCAAGGCCAGGGAGACCGTCAGGGCCTCGCTCTCCAGGTTCTTGCCGGTGCGGGATTCCGGCAGGCTCACGTCCACGCCGGTGGTGAGCATGGGGGCGGCCACCATGAAGATGATGAGGAGCACCAGCATGACGTCGATCATGGGCGTCATGTTGATCTCGGCCATCTCGCCGCGTTTGCTGCCGGGGGTGAAGGACATGGGGGTTCCTGTCGTCTTAGTGGGTCCAGTGTAGGCCGATGTTCCGGACTTCGCGCGGCGGTGCCCTGCCGCCCTGACCGCGGAGCTAGGAGAAGACCTTCTCCTTCGCCGCGGCGGAGATCGCCACCACCGCCGGATGCCGCAGCCGCCGCTCCAGGCTCAGGGCGTAGATCCGCTCGCGCACGCCCTCGGCGGGACCCAGGCGCTTCGCGCCGTACTGGCGGACCACTTCGCCGTGGATGGCGTCCGGCGCCACGAAGAGACCGGCGCCGGCATGGCCGAAGGCCTTCAGGAGGGCGCTGTCGTTGAATTCGCCCCGGACCCGGGGGTGTACCCCCAGCTCACGCATCCACTGGTCGATGCCCCGCCGCAGGGCCGTGCCCTGGGCCGGAAGCAGCCACGGGGCACCGTCCAGGCAGGCCGGAAAGCGTCCCTTCAGCCGCCCGGCCAGGGCGGGCGCCGCGTACACCGAGACGCCGCACTCGCCGAGCAGGTGGTTGAAGGCGCGGATCCGGGCCTGAGGATTCAGGGGCCGGTCCGCCAGCACCAGGTCCAGGCGGCCGGACACGAGGTCCGCCAGCAGGACTTCGGTCTTGTCCTCGAAGCAGTCCAGGATGGGTTCCTCCGGCAGGGCCAGCGCGGGCTCCAGGAGCTTCTGCACCATGAGCTTGGGCAGCACGTCGGAGATGCCCACGGTCACCCTCGGCGCCCGGGCCGCGGGCAGGCCCTTCATGACCGCCTGCAGCTCCTCGCCGATGGTGAAGATCTCTTCCGCGTAGCCCAGCACCGTGCGGCCCGCCTCCGTCAGGACCACGGTGCGGCCGGACTTCTGGAGGAGCTTCTCGCCAAAGGCCGTCTCCAGGGCGCGGAGCTGGGCGCTGAGGGCGGGCTGGGAGAGACCTAGCGCCCGGGCCGCGGCGGTGACGCCGCCCTCCTTGGCCACGGCCCAGAAGTAGAAGAGGTGGTGGTAGTTCATCCATTCCATGGCTGAATCATAATATTTTTGGATCGTTTTTAACCTTTTATCTATTGGATGAACATATTCCCGGACCCCAGTCTGGCCTGTGCGGACGCATCCGCAGGGAGAGCCAACCTATGAACATCGCGATCCGCGGCATCGATCTGGAGCCCACCGGCGCGATCCGGGACCACATTTCCCGGCGCCTCGCCTTCGCCCTCTCCCGCTTCTCCGCCCGCCTCAAGGACGTGGAAGTCCGGTTGAGGGACGAGAACGGCCCCAAGGGCGGCCTGGACAAGGTCTGCCGCATCAAGGCCACCCTGCATGGCCTGCCCACGCTGGTGGTCGAGGCGGTGGGGGCGGACCTCTACGCCGCCATTGACGTGGCCGCCGACCGGGCGGGCCGGGCCCTGGGCCGCTCCCTGCGGCGCCAGGAGGATGCCCACCGCCTCCGCGGGGCGGAGTGACCATGGAAACCATCGGTTCCCCCTGGATGTGGGTCGGCTTCCTCGCCTTCGTGCTCGCCATGCTGGCCCTCGACCTGGGCGTCTTCCACCGCACGGCCCACAGGGTCACGGTGAAGGAGGCCGCGGCGTGGAGCGTGGTGTGGGTGGTCCTCGCCCTCGTGTTCAACGCGGGCCTCTGGCATTTCCACGGCCCGGACCGGGGCATGGAATTCCTGACGGGCTACCTCATCGAGAAGGCCCTGAGCGTCGACAACATCTTCGTCTTCGTCCTGATCTTCGGCGCCTTTTCGGTGCCCGAGGCCTACCAGCACCGGGTGCTGTTCTGGGGCATCCTCGGCGCCCTGGTCATGCGCGCCGTTTTCGTGGGCCTGGGCGCGGCCCTGCTGGCCAGGTTCCACTGGGTCCTGTATGTTTTCGGCGCCTTCCTCCTGTTGACCGGCATCAAGATGCTGGTCGTGCGCGGCGAGGGCTTCGACCCCCGCGCCAACCCGGTGTTCCGCCTCTTCCGCCGCCTGGTACCCGCCGTGGAGACCTACCACGGCCCTGCGTTCACGGTGGTGCAGGACGGCCGCCGCTACGCCACGCCCCTGCTCCTGGTGCTGGTGGCCGTGGAGCTGACGGATCTCGTTTTCGCGGTGGACAGCGTGCCCGCGATCTTCGCGGTGACCAAGGACCCCTTCCTGGTCTTCACGTCCAACATCTTCGCGATCCTCGGCCTGCGCTCCCTCTACTTCCTCCTCGCGGGCGTGGTGGAGAAGTTCCACCTGCTCAAGGTGGGCCTGAGCCTGGTGCTGGTCTTCGTGGGCCTGAAGATGCTGGTCGTGGACCTGTTCAAGGTGCCCACGGTGTGGAGTCTGGGCATCATCGGGCTCCTGGTGGGCGGGTCCGTCGCGGCCTCCCTCCTGTGGCCCAAGCCCAAGGCCGGGCTCACGGGCGAGGAGGCCTGATTGCCCGCGATCCCGTCCCTCCGGCGCTATGGCAGCCTGCTGCTGCTGGTGGCGGCCCCCGCCGTCCTCCCCGGCCTTGGCAGCCTCGTTGCGCCCCTTGCCGGCGCCGCGGGGATGGCCCTCGGGCTCCAGCTCGCCCTGGGCCGGCCGGATCCCTGGATCCCCAGCCGGGCCCAGGCCTGGCTCGACCGGAAGGGACCGGGCCGGCGGCTGCTCCGGCTGATCAGGCGCTTCTGCGGGCCCGTCCTGGGCCTGCCCTCCCCCCGGATGCCCCTCCTGCTCGCGGGCGCCGCGGTGGCCTGGACCGGTCTCGTGCTCTTCCTCCCCCTGGCGCTGATCCCCCTCAGCAACACCGTGCCTTCCCTCGCCCTGGGCCTGCTCGGAGCGGGGCTGGCCCTCGGCCGGGCCATCCTCGCCTGGCTCGGACTCGCCCTGTGCGGCGCGTTCACCGGCGCCCTGGCCCTCCTCGGGGCCGCCGCATGGGAAGGCCTCCAGGCGCTCGTGGGACGGTTCCTATGATCCCGTCCACCCCAGCCCTCACCCGCGTGCTGAAGGTCGATCCCCGAGGCCCGCCCCAGCCGCTACTTCACCCTGGCGCTCGGGGTGACCTTCCCCTTCAATGTGCTGGCGGGCATCCCGCTCTATCACAGCCTCGTGCGCCACTTCTGGCGCTGAGGGCCTAGACCGCCACCGGCTCCACCACATAGCGCCCCTTGGCGTCCTTCGAGACGGTGCCGGCGGGAATGTCGGGATCATGCTCGAACACGAGCACCGTCCCCTGCCCCGCCACTTCGTCCAGCACCTTCTGGCGCTCGTCCACGCAGGTCACCACGTCCAGGTCGTAGCCCATGACCCAGGCGGGCTGGATGTGGCGGGCGGTGGGGATGAGGTCGGCGAGGTAGAGGAGACGCTTGCCGCCGCCCTCGATCACGACATTCTGCAGGCCCTTGATGTGGCCCGGCGCCAGGCGCACAGAAATGCCCGGCAGGAGCTCGGTGGGTCCATCCACGGTCTGCAACAGGCCCGCGGCCTCCAGGGGCTCCCAGTTCTTGGGCAGGTAGCTTGCCTTCACTCGGAGATGGGGCTGCTTCGCATCCTCCAGGTCCCGCTGCTGCACGACGTAGCGGGCGTTGGGGAAGCTCGGGACCAGGTTGCCATCCGCGTCCAGGCGCGTGCTGCCGCCAGCGTGATCGAAGTGGAGGTGGGTCAGGATGCAGAGGGTGATGTCCTCGGGCTTCACGCCGTGCTTCCCGAGGCCCGCGTCCAGCACCCCGCGGCCCTCGAACTTGAAGCGGGCCATGAAGTCGTCGGTCTCCTTGTCCCCGTTCCCGTTGTCCACGAGGATCACGTGCCGCTTGCCGTCCACTTCGCCGCGGATCAGCAGGCAGTTGGTGGCCATGAGGATCTGGTTCTCTTCGTCGGCGGGGTAGAGCTTGTTCCAGACGACCTTGGGCACCGTGCCGAACATGGCGCCGCCGTCCAGGCGGAAGGTGCCGCCGCTGATGATCTGGACATCCCAGGGACCGATCTGCATGGTGCCTCCGGCCCCGATCTTAGCGCGGGACCTTCACGCATTTCCGTGGGCCTCCTGCCCGCACGATGGTAGAAAGGGGCATCCTCCCTGCCAGCCGGCGCTTCCCATGAACGACGCCAACCCAGCCCCGCCCGATTCCCGGCTGACCCGGCTGGCGAAGAGCCTGGAGGGCCGCTACGAGTTCAACGCCATCCTCGGCCGGGGCGGCGCGGGCACCGTGTACCTGGTGCGCAACAAGACCCTGAACCGGGAGGAGGCTCTGAAGGTCCTCACGGAATCCTCGGATCCCGAGTTCGCCCGGCGCTTCGTGCAGGAGGCCAAGGTGGCCGCCTCCCTGGACCATCCCCGCATCGTGAAGATCTACGACTTCGGCCGCCACGAGGACATCCTCTGGTGCTCCATGCAGCTGGTGGACGGGCCCACCCTCGCCCACATCATGGAGGGCGGCATCCGCATGGACCAGGTGTCCATGGCGCGCCTCGCGGTGCCCCTCCTGGACGCCCTCGCCTACAGCCACAAGCACGGCATCGTGCACCGGGACATCAAGCCCGCCAACATCCTCATCAACGCCGACGGCCGGCCCTTCCTTTCGGATTTCGGCATCGCCAAGACCGATGATGCGGTGCAGAAGACCCTCACGGGCCAGATGATGGGCACGCCGGCCTACGTCTCCCCGGAGCAGGCCCTGGGCGAGCCCGTGGACGCCCGCACGGACCTCTACTCCCTGGGCGTGACCCTGTACGAGCTGCTGGCGGGCGGCCTGCCCTTCCTCGCCGAGTCCAGCCTCCAGACCGTGGTGATGCGCCTGAACCAGGCGCCAGATCCCATCCTGGAGCGCTGCTCCACCATGAACCCCGAGATCGCAGCGGTGCTCATGAAGGCCCTCGCCATGAAGCCCGCGGACCGCTGGGCCTCCGCCGGCGACATGAAGGAAGCCCTGGTGGCCGTCTGCGAGGCCGCCGGCATCGCCTGGGCCCAGCCCCTGGCGGAGAAGTCCGCCCTGCGCCAGCTCCTCCCCGCCAAGATGCGGACGCGTCCCCTCGCGGACCTGAAACCGACGGTCCCCCTCGACCACGGCGGCCGCCGGTCGCCCGGGACATGGAAGGCTCCGGCCCTCGCGGTGGGGATCCTCGCGGTCCTGGCCTTCGGAGGCGCGTCCCTGTGGCCCCGGAAGCCCGCCGCTGCGCCAGCGCCGCAGCCCCTTGCCACCAAGGCTCCCGAAGCGACTCCCGCAGCGGCTCCGGCGGAAGCGAAGGCCCCGGCCCCCCGGCCTGCGGCGCCCGCCGCGGCCAAGCCCGCGGAACCGGAGTCCCGCCGCCCCGTCACCATGCCCGTGGCGGAGGAGACGCCGCCGCCGGGCCTCCAGTCCACCCCCGGGTGCGCTGGCCGCACCGTGGCCCTCTCCCTTCTCGTGGGGGAGGACGGCCGCGTGCAGTCCAGCCGCGTCCTCTCCACCGGACCCGCCGACTGCGCCAAAGCCGCCCAGGAGGCCGCCGCCCGCTGGCGCTTCAAGCCCGCCCGCGACCACGAAGGCCGCCCGGTGGCGGCCACCGTCTCCGTCGCCGTCCCTTTCTCGGAGTGAAGCCATGCGCCGATCCCTGCTCCCTGCCGCGTCCCTGGTCACCGTCGCGTCCCTGGTCCCCGCCGCGTCCCTCGCCGTCGTCCTTCTCGGCCTCGCCGCCGGCTGCAAGAAGCCCGCTCCGGCGCCCGTGCTGCCGATGACCGTGCGCATCCGCACCGAACCCTCCCGTGCCTCCGTGTCCTACAAGGGCCAGACCCTGGGCCCCGCGCCCCAGGACCTGCGGCTGGCCGCCGGCGAGGACCTGCTGGGCCTGGACGCCAGCCGCGAGAACGATCCGCTGGTGGAGAAGCGCATCCGCTTCCTTTCCGAGGACGATGCGGAAGTGGTCTTCATCTTCCAGTCCGGCCGCTCCGCCATGGCCAAGGCCCTCGGGCTGCCCCGCATCCTCGTCTTCGACTACGGCAGCAACGTGTCCTTCGACGTGGACAAGTTCGACCTGAAGCCCGCCTTCCTGCCCTTCCTGGACCGGCAGGCGGCGATGCTGAACAAGCACTTCCCCGGCCTGCCCGTCCACGTGTGCGGGCACACGGACAGCACGGGGAATGCGGACCACAACCTGAAGCTCTCCCTGGACCGGGCCCAGGGCGTGGCGGAGGGACTCGCGGCCCGGGGCGTGGACAAGGGGCGCCTGAAGGTCCAGGGCCTCGGCAGCGCCTATCCCCTGGCGGGGAACGACACCCCGGACGAGCGCACCATGAACCGCCGCACGGAGCTCATCCTGCCCCAGTGAAGCAATCCGGGGCCTATTTCTCCGAGAACTTCTCGAAGGCCTTCATCAGCTCCATGGGCAGGGGGAAGACGATGGTGCTGTTCTTCTCCACGGCGATCTCCGTGAGGGTCTGCAGGTAGCGCATCTGGATGGCCACGGGGTTCTGGCTGATCTTGTTGGCGGCCTCCAGGAGCTGCTGGCTGGCGAGGAGTTCGCCTTCGGCGGCGATGACCTTGGCGCGCTTCTCCCGCTCGGCTTCAGCCTGCTTGCCCATGGCGCGCTGGATCTGCTCGGGCAGGTCCACGCTCTTCAGCTCCACGCTGGAGACTTCGATGCCCCAGGGCTCGGTGGAGGAGTCGATGATCTCCCGCAGCCGCTGGCCCAGCTTCTCCCGATCCGCCAGCAGCTCGTCCAGGGTGACCTCGCCGAGCACCGAGCGCAGGGTCGTCTGGGCGATCTGGCTGGTGGCGAAGTAGTAGTTCTCCACGCCGAGGATGGCCAGCCGGGGATCCAGCACCCGCGAGTAGACCACCGCGCTGACCTTCAGGGTGACGTTGTCCCTTGTGATCACGTCCTGGCTGGGCACTTCCATGACGATGGTGCGCAGGCTCACGGTGACGGCGGTCTGGAAGGGCCGGAACACGAAGACCAAGCCGGGGCCCTTCGGGGCCGGGTTCACCTTGCCCAGGGTGAAGACCACGAGGCGCTCGTACTCGTTGACGACCTTCAGGCAGCTGAGCAGCCACACGAAGAGGCCCAGTCCGATCGGGCCCATGCAACCCATGGCGGTGACGATGGCGTTCATGGGGCCTCCAGGGGCTGAATGCCTATCCTCGCACGAAGGGGTTCGAATCCCGTTCGGCGCCGATGGTGGTGGCGGGACCATGCCCGGAGATGACCAGGGTGCCTTCATCCAGGCCGTAGAGCTGGCCCTGGATGCTCGCCTCGAGCTGGCCCCAGTCGCCGCCCCAGAGGTCCGTGCGGCCCACGCCGCCCCGGAAGAGGGTGTCCCCCGCCAGCACCACGCGACCCTGCTCGAAGGCGCCGTGGAAACAGCAGGAACCCGGCGTGTGGCCCGGCGTGTGTAGCGTGGCGAGGCCATGGAAGCGGTCCCCGGCCTCCAGATCGGCCATGTCCGGCTTCGGGATGGGCCGCATGCCGAAAAGGCCCGTCTGCATGGCCAGGTTCTCGATGAGATAGCCGTCCTGCGGGTGCAGGTGGGCGGGGCACTGCCAGTGGTCCTGCAGCTCCTTCGTGGCGCCCACGTGGTCGAAGTGGGCGTGGGTGTGGAGGAGGGCGGTCACCGTGAAGCCGAGGGCCTCCACCCTTGCGCGGATCTTTGGACCTTCACCGCCGGGATCCACCACCAGGCCCGTCCCCAGATCCGGGTCATAGAGCAGGGAGCAGTTGCAGCCCAGGGGACCGACAGGGAAGGTTTCGAGCTTGAGCATGGACCATGATATCGAGGCCGGGGCGCGCCCTCCCAAGGCCCGGCTTCGCAAAACCCGAGGTCCGGCGGGCCCTTCTGACCAATTCCACCTTGTGCGGGGCCCGGGCCCTTCGAAGATGGGAAAGCTCCGGAGCCCCCGTGCAACCCGCCCTTCCCACCGCTCCCGAATCCCGCGTTCCCGGCTGGGACCTGCTGGCCCTCCTGGGCTTCGCGGCCCTCGCCGGCCTGGCCTTCCTGCTGTGGCCGGACCTGCCGGATCCCCTGCCCACCCACTGGGGCCTCCGCGGCCGGCCCGACGGCTGGACCTCCAAGGCCGTTGTGCCCTGGCTCATGTTCGGACTGCCCCTCTTCGTGTGGCTGCTCCTGGTGGTGGTGGGGCGCTTCGCCGTGCCGAAGGACGCCGTCCTTGGCCGCCTCCAGCGCGACGCCATGGCGCCCCTGCGGGGCTGCCTCGTGCTGGGACTGTGCGAGCTCCAGAGCGGGATCCTCCTCGTGCCCGTCCTTGGCCCTGGGGTGTTCAAGGGCCTGCTGCTGGGCTTCCTGGGGCTGCTGGTCCTGGGCATCGCCCTCATGGCCCGGCGGGTCCAGCGGGGCCTGCCGCCGGAGCATCGCGCCCGCTACAAGTGGGGCCTCTTCTACGCGAACGCCTACGATCCGCGGCTGCTGGTGCCCAAGCTCCTGGGCATCGGCTGGACCTTCAACTACGCGCGGCCCGCGGCGTGGTGGATCACGGGGCTCCTGCTGGCCCTGCCCCTCGCGGCGGTGGCCTTCACCGTGTTCGCCGCGTCCTCCCGATAGACTGGGGCGGTGGCCCCGCGCACCAACATCGACAAGAGTCCCGTCCTGAGCCGCAAGCTGGGAGACCTGCCGACGCGGCCAGGCTGCTACCTGTACCGGGATTCGGAAGCCAACCTGCTCTACGTGGGCAAGGCCAAGCTGCTGCGGAACCGGGTGAAGTCCTACTTCACCGCCGCCCCCAAGGACGCCAAGACCCGCCGGCTGGTGGCGCGGATCTGGGACCTGGAGTTCATCGTCTGCGAGACCGAGCTGGAGGCCCTGGTCCTGGAGAACAACCTCATCAAGGAGCACCGGCCGCCCTTCAACATCCTGCTGCGGGACGACAAGAGCTATCCCTACGTGAAGCTCACCTGGAAGGAGGCCTTCCCCAAGGTCTACGTCACCCGGAAGGTCCTCAAGGACGGCTCCCTCTACTTCGGGCCCTTCTTTCCCGCCAGCGGCGCCTACCGCACCGCCGAGCTGGTCTACCGCTTCTTCCAGATCCGCGACTGCGACATCGACATCGACGGCAAGCGGGGCCGGGCCTGCCTCAAGTACCAGCTGCACCGCTGCACCGCCCCCTGCATCGCCGCCGTCTCCCAGGAGGCCTACCGGGAGCAGGCGGCGGAGGCGCGGCTCTTCCTGGAAGGCAAGCGGGACGAGCTGAAGCGGCGCCTCGAGGCGGCCATGTGGCAGGCCGCGGAAGTAAATGCCTATGAGCAGGCCGCCACCCACCGGGACGCCCTGCAGCAGTTGGATGCGTGGTTCACCCGCCAGAAGGCCGCCACCGTGGACCAGGAGGACATGGACCTCTACGGCAGCGCCGTGCTGGACGGCCGGGCCTGCGTCCACCGCCTCGTCATGCGGGAGGGCCGCATGGTGGACCGGAACGAGTACATCCTCGACGAGGTGGAGGCCTTCGATGGCGCCGTGTTGGCGGAGGTGCTGAAGCGCGTCTACGCCACCGAAAGCGTCCCCGCGCGGATCCTGGCGGAGGTCGAGCCCGAGGACCTGGAGCTGCTGCGGGAATGGCTGGGCTCCCTGCGGGGTTCCAAGCCCGCCATCGTGGTGCCGAAGAAGGGCGACAAGGTGGGCCTCCTCACCATGGCCACGGAGAACGCGCGGCTCGCCCTTGAGCGCAAGTTCGAGCCGGCGCGACTCAACGAAGCGGTGCTGGAGGGCCTGCAGGCCTTCCTCGGCCTCTCCCATGTGCCCCGGCGCATCGAGTGCTTCGACATTAGCCACGGCCAGGGCCGGGAGGTGGTCGCCTCCTGCGTGGTCTTCACCGATGGCGTGCCGGACAAGAAGAACTACCGGCGCTTCAAGATCAGCAACGAGCAGAACGACGACTTCGCCAACATGGCCGAAGCCGTGGGCCGGCGCTACCGGCGCCTGAGGGACGAAGGGAAGGAGTTCCCCAACCTGGTGCTCATCGACGGCGGCCTCGGCCAGCTCCACGCGGCGGAGGCCGCCTTGAAGGAACTGGGCCTGGACCATCTGGAGCTGGGCAGCCTGGCCAAGAAGGAGGAACTGGTCTTCCGCCCCGGCAGCAGCGAGCCCCTGCGCATCCCCAAGAGCAGCCCAGTGCTCCAGCTCCTGCAGCGCACAAGGGACGAGGCCCATCGCTTCGCCGTGACCTACCATCGCAACCTGCGGGCCAAGCGCACCCTGCAGACCGAGCTGACGCAGATCCCCGGCATCGGCGAGAAGGGCGCGAAGAAACTGCTCCAGACCTTCGGCAGCCTCGCCGGGGTGCGGGAGGCCGAGGTGGAGGCCCTGCGGGCCTGCCTCGGCAGGGCCGCGGCGGAAAAAGTGGAGGCCTGGCGCCGGGGCGTCCCGCTCGTCGAGCCCTAGAGAATGTCGTGGCCCTAGCGGATGTCGTGGCCCTAGCGGATGCCCTGGGCTTCCAGGGCCTGCAGGTCCCGCTGGGCGGCGGCGCTGCCGGCGGCGGCGGCGCGGCGGTACCACTTCAGGCCCTCGGTCCGGTCCGCGGGAACCCCCAGGCCGTTGACGAAGCAGACGCCCAGGTAGCGCATGGCGTTGGGATCCCCCGCCAGAGCCTTCTCGTAGGCGGGCCGCATGGCTTCCGGGATGTTCGCGCCCTCATCGCCGCTGGGGGGCGGTGCCTTGACCGCCGGTCTGGCGGCATCGCCCGCGTCCGGGCCAGGGCTTGACCCCTTGCCGCCGAAGAGGCCGGGCTTCCACATGTAGAGCAGGAGGGCGGCGAAGCCGAGGAGGATAACGCCGCTGACGCCGAGCCACAGCGCCGCGAAGGAGCGGCCGGGGGCGGCTTCGGGATCCGGCGCGGGCGCTTTCGCCGCCGGGCGGACCGCCGGGGCCGTGGGCTGGACCGGCACGGGCATGGGCTGGGGCACGGGCTGGGACCGGACCGGCTCGTGGGCGGTCAAGGCCACCGTCGGGGCCACCGCAACGGGATCAGGCGCAGCGGGTTCCGGCATGGGCGCCGGGGCCTCTTCCCGGTACCGGGTTTCCGGCATGTCCTTCAACTTCAGATGGAGGGTCGCCTGGGGTTCTTCGGCCAGCGGATCAAGCACCGGGTCCGCCGCCTCAGCGGAAGGCATGGGGGGAAGCGCCGGCGGCGCCAGCTCCGGCATGTCCGGCAGATCTGGCAGCCGCAGTTCCGGCAGGTTTGCCTGGGTGACGCGGATGGTGCGAGCCTCGGAATCCGGCTCGTCCAGCAGGGTCTCCCGGATGACTTCCGCGGCGGTGGGCACGGAGGCCTCTGCGCGGGCCGGGGCTTCCGGCTCCACGGATTCCAGGTGACGGGAGTCCAGGGTCGCGGCCATGAGCTGGGTACCTTCCCCGGCCGCCGGGTCCTTCGTCATCACCGGCATGACCATCGTCCCTTCGCTGGCCGCCGGATCGTTCGTCATCGCCGGCATGACCAGGGTTCCTTCGCTGGCGGCCGGCTCCTTCGCCACCACCGGCATGACCATCGTTCCTTCGCTGGCGGCCGGCTCCTTCGCCACCACCGGCATGACCATCGTTCCTTCGCTGGCGGCCGGCTCCTTCGCCATCACCGGCATCACCATCGTCCCTTCGCTGGCGGCCGGATCCTTCGCCATCACCGGCATGACCATCGTTCCTTCGCTGGCGGCCGGATCCTTCGCCATCACCGGCATGACCATCGTTCCTTCGCTGGCGGCCGGATCCTTCGCCATCACCGGCATGACCATCGTTCCTTCACTGGCCGCGGGGTCCTTCGACACCGCCGGCAGCATCATCGTCCCTTCACTGGGGGCGGCCGGCGCGCCGGCGTGGAGGATCAGCGTCGCGTCCGCGGCGGAGGGCCGGGCCATGGGCTGAAGGTCCGCCACCGGCATGAGCACCGTGCCTTCGTGGGGCGAAGGCCCCGGCATCAGGCCCGGCACCGTGTCCGGTTCGCCGGGCTTGCGCTGCACGGGGCCGGTGCCAGGCTCCGCGGGCGGAGGCAGCGGGGGCACCGTCGACATCATCACCGTTCCTTCCGAGGGGCTGACCAGCTGCCTGCGGGGAAGGCGGGCGGTGGCGTTGGGGTCGAGGCCGCCGGGCTCCCGGTCGCTGGATTCCATGGCCATGTTCCGGCCGAGCCGCACGGTGCCTTCCGAGGGGGAGACAAGGCTGTCCAGGGGCGCGACGAGGCGGTCCCCAGCTCCGGGCGGTGGGGCCCCGGGCGGGGGCACGATGAGGGTCTCGCCGAGGCCCAGCTTCGCCTCCGCGTGGCGCAGGGCCTCCTCGGCGGCGGCGCGGGCGTCCAGGGCCGGCACGGTGTCGCCGGCATTGCGCTTACCCGAGGACTTGTCCTTCGGACGGGATGGGGAGTCGTTCATGGGAAACCTGGGGTTGCCTCCAGCATACCCCCGGAGCTCCCGCCCCGCTCGGGCTCTGGCCGGGCGGTGCGACGGCCTTGACCAGCGGCGCGGCCCTGGCCCGTCAGGCCTGGGCGGTCCCGGAGTCCTCCACGGCCTCCCGCCAGGCGGCGTAGCGGGGCACGAAGAAGAAGAACATGAGGCTCGTGAGCACGATGAAGCTGCGGGCGTAGCGATTGGCCTCCCCGCCCACGAGGGCCCAGTAGAGGATTCCGTAGAGGCAGCTCAGCTCAAAAAGGGCCGCGTAGAGGAGCACTTCCCGGAACAGCACCCGGGGCCGCCGTTCCGCGGGAAGGTCCTTGAAGCGGCCCCGGACCTTGAGGCTGCGCCAGGTCACGAAGGCCGCGGCGAGGAAGGTCAGTCCCGTGAAGGTGTAGCCCAGCTGCTGGATCACCCCGGCGGGGGCGTTCTGGCCCGGCTTGATGACGGGACCCAGAAGGAGCTGCAGGACCAGCGGCCAGCAGACGCAGAGCACCAGACCGAGGCCGTAGGCCTTCTGGAAGGCCCGGTGCAGGGCCTTGTCCTGAAGCGGGTCCATCGGGGCAGTCGTCATCGGGGCGTCCAGGGTTCAGGAGGGGCGGAGGGGGCCGTCGCCATTCCCGCCGCCGAAGCGCGCGTGGGGAGGCAGCAGGAAGGGGTTCAGCACGAGCGGCACCAGGAACATCAGCCCGCTCACCGGGGCCGCGGCGGGCCCCAGGACGAAGCCCAGCACCAGGCCGTAGACCGCGACGGATTCGAAGAGGGCCATGGTGACGATCATGGCGACGCGCTCCAGGCCGCAGCGCAGCACCGGATCGTGGGCGTTGGCGGCCCGGGCCATGAGCACCCCGCGCATCACGAAGGCCGGCACCGGCAGGAGCACGCTGAGGCCGCAGAGCCCCGGCAGGATGGGATTGCCCCACGGCGCGTCCTGGATCGGCGCGAGGAAGCCCCGCAGGTCGCCCTTCAGGATCTGGGTGGCGAAGATGAAGACGTACAGCCAGACCGCCAGCCACAGGGCGGCGGCGATGACGCGGGTGATGCGGGCCTGGGCCTGCAGGGCGGCGGGGGATTCCGTCATGCCTCAGGCCGCCTGGACCCGGATTTCGCCGAAGGCCTCGGTCTGCACGAGCTTGATGCGGTGGGTGCGGACGAGTTCCAGGAGGGCGAGGAAAGTGAGCACGAGCTCTTCCCGGGACTGGATGGAGGTGAGCAGGCCTCCGAAGGGATGCCACACCTGGTCTGCGAGCTGGGCGATGAGCTCGGCGATGCGCATGTCGAGGGTCTTGGGGGGCGTGCGCACTTCCACCGGCGGCGGCGGCAGCAGCTTCTTCAGGGCCTCCCGGTAGGCGCCCAGCAGATCGAAGAGGGTGACGCGGATGGGCTGGTCCTCGACCTTCGCGTGCTCGGTGAGGTCCAGGCCCTTGGCGTAGACCGTGTGGCGCCAGGCGCTCTCCCGCTCGGTGAGCTCTTTGGCGGCCTCCTTCACCTGCTGGTAGTCCAGCAGCCGCTGGATCAGGTCCTCCCGGGGATCCTCTTCCGCTTCCGTCGGCGGCCGCGGCAGCATCATGCGGGACTTGATCTGCAGCAGCTGGGCCGCCATCGCCACGAACTCCGCGGCGATCTCCAGGTTCAGCTCCTCCATGAGCATCAGGTAGTCCATGTACTGCCGCGTGATGTCCGCCATGGGCAGATCGAGGATCTGCAGCTTCTGCTCCCGGATCAGGTGCAGCAGCAGGTCCAGGGGCCCCTCGAAGGCCGACAGGTGCAGGGGCAGCCCCTGGAACTTGGTCTCGAAGCCCTTGGGGGGCTCGAAGGTCCGGGAGGGCTCGGGGGCGGGGACGGGGTCCTGGGCGGGCTCCGTCGGGGCTTGCAGCATTGGGTCCGGCGTCTGATCCATGGGCCCATTATCCCCTGGAAGGGTCGGAACGCCATGCGCCGGGCTTCCGTGGACCAAGG
This sequence comes from Holophagaceae bacterium, assembly GCA_016710635.1. Lineage (GTDB taxonomy): Bacteria > Acidobacteriota > Holophagae > Holophagales > Holophagaceae > JADJVL01. The sequence goes on from JADJVL010000003.1 coordinate 239,554, forward strand.
ATCTTGAACCCCAATCCTTTCAGTCCTTCAGTAGTAGCTCCTGTACCAGGGTGTTGATCTCCGCCCCGGGGCATGCGTCCCGCCCTGAGCCAGCGTGATGTTCAGCGGCGGACGACAGTCAGGGCGAAGGCCCCCGCGCCCAGGGGGCCGCTGGTCAGCGTTGTGCTCGTCCCGTTCTTCCAGACAGTCGCAGCAGAAACGTCTCCGGCGCCATCCACGTAACCGCATGCATAGACATCACTATTGGAGACAACCAGGGCCTCGATGCCGGAACCGGTGGCGCCTGTGGACCAGGAGGAAGCCGTCCCGTTTCGCCAGACCTTGGCGACATTCGAGTCCCGTTGTACTGGAACCCACCCGCGTACACGTCACCACCGGAAATCGCCACCCCATTGGCATAGGCCTCGAAGGCCCCGTCCGTCAGGGCCGTGGCCAACCCGTTTCTCCAAACCATGGCCACCCTGCGCGGACTGCCGTCCTGGAAGCCCGCCGCCACCACGTCATTGCCGGAGACTGCGATGGCATAGGCCTCGGCCTCCTTGGTGCCATCCGTCAGAGACGTTGCAACGCCGTTCTTCCAGATTTTGGCCACATAGTGGTTGCCGTTGTCCTCGCTTCCGGCGATGTAGACGTCGGCTCCAGAGATGGCGATGGCATAGGCATAGGCGCTTCCCGGACCGGTGCTCAGGCTGGTCGCCACGCCATTCTTCCAGACCTTGGCGATGGCCTTGGTCGCATCCCATTCGTATCCGACGACGTAGGTGTCGGTACCCGAGGTCGCCACATCGAAGGCCCCGGCGTAGTGGGTCCCGTTGGTGAGGCTGGTCGCGGCGCCGTTCTTCCAGACCTTGGCGATGGTGTAGTCACCGTTGGATTCGGTGCCTGCCGCGATGACATCCGAACCTGTCACGGCCAACCCAGAAACCGACACGAAGTGGCTGCCGTCCGTGAGCGTTGTGGCCACGCCGTTCTTCCAGATTCGCGCGAAATACTTCGTGCCGTCACGCTCCACGCCACCCACATAGACATCGATCACCGCAGCCGGTACTTCCGGGGTGCTGCTTCCCCCGGAACAGGCCAGGAGTAGGGAAATGAACACGGCGCCGGCGGCGCTCTGAAAAGGGCGGATTTGTTTCAAGGCGAACCTCGTCAGCAGAGTGTGTGAGGCATGATAACCCAGGCCTGGGCATGGCCCGCAGGCAACCCGCCTCGTCAACCTGGGAGGGCTGGACTGGCTGCATTTCTAAGGTGCCTCCCCTGAAACTTCGGCCGTCCCTGGGGTGATCCCAGGTGCTTCCACCCCAGCCGGGTCCCTTCCGCGATCCCAGCGGGAAGGTCGGAAGTGCAGCCTCGACATCCTGTCGGTTCGGGGGGTAGTCAGGGGGGCCGGGCACCTCCAGACTGAATCGATGGCGCGCCCTCCCGTCCTCCCCGGCCCCCGCCCCGACTGGCTGAAGATCCGCATCCCGGCGCCGGAGGTGGTGGACGAGGTCCAGGGCCTGATGCGGGAAAAGAAGCTCGTCACGGTCTGCGAGGAGGCCCGCTGCCCCAACCTGAACGAGTGCTGGGGCGTGCACCGCACGGCCACCTTCATGCTGATGGGGGACGTCTGCACCCGGCACTGCGGCTTCTGCAACGTGGGCAAGGGCAGGCCCGGCAGCCTGGATCCCGGAGAGCCCCAGCGGGTGGCAGAGGCGGTGGCCGCCCTCAAGCTCGCCTTCGCCGTGGTGACCTCGGTGAACCGGGACGACCTGGAAGACGGCGGCGCGGAGCACTTCGCGAAGACCATCCGCTGGATCCGCACCCTGAACGAGGGCTGCGGCGTGGAAGTGCTCATTCCCGACTTCCGGGGCAGCGCGACGGCCCTGCAGACCGTGCTGGACGCCCGCCCGGACGTGCTCAACCACAACGTGGAGACCGTGCCCCACCTCTACCGCCGCGTGCGGCCCGACGCCGACTACGCCCAGAGCATGACGGTGCTCAGCCGGGCCGCCGCCTTCCGGGACGCCCACGCCCCGGGCCTGCGCACCAAGAGCGGCATCATGGTGGGCCTCGGCGAGACCCCGGAGCAGGTCCTGGACCTGATGCGGGACTGGCGCGCGGCGAAGGTGGACATCGCGACCATCGGGCAGTACCTGCCGCCTTCGGCGGTGCATCTCCCGTTGCAGCGCTATGTGGAGCCCGCGGAGTTCGCGATGTACAAGGCCAAGGGCGCCGAGCTGGGCTTCCAGACCGTCGAATCGGGACCCCTGGTGCGCTCCAGCTACCACGCCAAGGAAAGCGCCGCCGCCAGCGTCTGACCTCGAGCGAAGGCCTGGCCGGACCGGCCTCCGGACAAGCCAGGAGCCCCTTGCGGGGCTCCCAGGAACAGCGTCATCAAGGAATTGAAGAGAGGTTCAGTTCTTCTTCTCGGCCTTGTTGGGAGGCGTGTCCTTGCAGTCCTTGCAGTCCTTGCAAGAGGTCTTGTTCTTGGCACAGCATTCCATCTTGCAGGTCTCGGCCTTTTTGCCGTCTTTCTCGCCTTCGCCGGCGAAGCCGACGACGGTGAAAGCGCCAAGGACCGCGGCGAGGATGATCTGCTTCATGAGCACCTCCTGATAGGCAGCTAGCCTTAATGCATCCAGCTTGACCGAAGCCCTTTCCGGGGACAATGACCCATGTCACCCAAGTTCGCCGTCCTCCACCACCGCCACCAGGACTGGGTGCCCGCCCTGCGGGAGGCCGCGCCAAATCTGGACATCCGTGGCTGGCACCCGCGCGACTGGGAGGCCGCGGACCGGGCCTGGCTCGCGGACGCCGAAGCCCTCTTCTGCTGGAAGATTCCCACCGGCTTCCTCGCCCTCATGCCCGGCCCTTGCCTGGGTGCAGAACAGCGGCGCGGGGGTGGACCACCTGGTGAACGATCCCGCAATCCCCGCCGCGGTCCCCATCACCCGCGCCGATGGCCAGTTCGGTTTCTGGATGGCGCGCTACGCCGCCGGCCACCTGCTGGCGGAGGCCCAGCGCCTCGGGGAATGCGCCGAAGCCCAGGCGGCGGCCGCGTGGAATCCGAAGCTGCTGCCGGAAGACCTCACCGGCCAGCGCGCCCTGGCCCTCGGCTTCGGCCGCATCGGCCGCCAGATCGGCATCGCCCTGCGGGAGCTGGGCCTGGAGGTCCACGGCGTGGTGCGCGCCCCGCGGCCGGATGCGGACTTCATTCTGCATGGCGTGGCGGAGCTGCCGGACCTGCTGGGAACGGCCCGCGTCCTGGTGCTCGCGGCCCCTGCGACGGCGGAGACCCGCGGCCTCGTGGACGCCGGCCTGCTGGCCCACGGGAATCCGCGCCTCACCCTCATCAACGTGGGCCGCGGCGAGCTGGTGGACCTCCCCGCCCTCCTGGCGGCCCTGGACGCCGGCCGCCTGGGCCGCGCCGTGCTGGACGTCTTCCCCGAAGAGCCCCTGCCGCCGGAATCGCCCCTGTGGCGCCATCCCCAGGTCACCGTCACCCCCCACCACAGCGGTCCTTCCACGCCCCGCCAGCTCATCCCCGACATCCAGGCCAACCTGGACCGCTACGCCCGGGGCGAGGCCGTCCAGGGCGCCGTGGACCGGGCCCGGGGCTACTGAAGCGCCCGCATCGTCTAAGGTCGAGGCATGGCCCCGCTCCCCGCCGACTCCGCGAAGACCACCGCCTGGCTCCAGGACTGGCTGGGCCGCGCGCCGGAGCCAGGCCCCGGGTCCGGGACCGCCGCGGGCGCCTTCGCCTGGGTCGAGGAAGGCGCCCGGTGGCTGCTGGCCAAGGGCCATCGCCAGGAACGGGTCCCCGGCTTCGCGGCGCTGCTGGCGGCGGACCCCGCCCTCGCCGCGCGCTTCGCCGAGGCCTGGCGCGCCCTGCCGGCGGAGCGCCTGCTGGCGGAGATGGGCCTGCCGGACCATCCCACCTTCCTGAAGGAGGCCTTCAACCGGCTCCTGGACCGGGTCGTACCCCGGCTGGACGGCCGCGCGGACCTCTACGCCCTCTTCGAGCGCCTGGACCTGGGGGCCGGGGAGGCCGCCTGGTTCGCCGCGTCGGGCACGGCCTTCGAGGGGCTCGGCCCCTGCTTCCGCCCGCCGGCCCAGGCGGTGCACGACGCGGCCCAGCTCCTGGCCCACCGCGCCGCGGCCCTGGGCCTGTCCCGGGATCTCCTCGACCTCCACGCCCTGCCCCGGGACGCGGCTTCGCCCTTCGCCGCCCTGCCCGCGGAGGCCCGGGGCTGCCTGCAGGAGACCTCCACGGTGGAAGCCCTGCTGCGCTGGGAGGCGGCCCGCCGGACCTGCCTGGACGGCCTGGAGCAGGCGCGGACCGCCCTGGACACCCGGGGCGTCTCGTCGGACCTGGCCTACCGCATGGACCTCCTCGCCGCCACCCTGCGGCGCCTGGACACCTTGATCCGGCTGCACCATTCGGGCTCCAGCGGGGCAAGCCCGGGCGGAGCTGGCGCCGACGGCGGCGCCTTCCTCCTGGAGCTGCTCCTGGGCTGCCAGCGGCAGCGCAGCCTGCGGGCCCTGTCCCGGAGCGCCCTGAAGGGCCTGTCCCGGAAGATCGTGGAGCACACCGGCAGCGCCGGGGAGCACTACATGGCCACGGACCGCGCCGAGTGGCGGGCCATGCTCTGGGGCGCCGCCGGGGGCGGCGCGCTCACGGCGGGCACGGCCCTGGTCAAGGTGCTGCTGGGGGGCCTGGACCTGGCGCCGGGGATGCTGGGCCTGGGCTTCGCCTTCAACTACAGCGCCAGCTTCATCGCCATGCAGTTCACCCACCTCACCCTGGCCAGCAAGCAGCCCGCCGCCACCGCCGCCGCCCTGGCCGCGGCCCTGGAGGAGGAGCACGGCCTGGACCGGGAGGTGGAGACCATCGCCGCCATCACCCGCGGCCAGGTGGCGGCCACCTTCGGCAACCTGGCGGCGGCGGTGCCCGCGGCCTTCCTGGTGGACCTCGCCTGGCGGGCCGTCACGGGCCACAGCCTGCTGACGCCGGAAAAGACCGCCTACACCTTCCACAGCCTGCATCCCTTCGCCTCCTGGACCCTGCCCTTCGCCGCCCTCACCGGCGTGCTGCTCTGGCTCTCCAGCCTGGTGGCGGGCTGGACCGCCAACTGGAGCGCCTACCGCCGCCTGCCGGAGGCCGTGGCCGCCAGCCCCGCGGTGCGCGCCTTCCTCGGCGCCGCCGGCGCCCAGCGCGCCGGCACCCTTCTCCACGACCACCTCAGCGGCGTCGCCGGCTACCTGGCCCTGGGCTTCCTCCTGGGCTTCATGCCCCAGGCCCTGGCCTTCCTCGGCCTGCCCCTGGACGTCCGCCACGTCACCCTCTCCGCCGCCAGCCTCGCCTTCGCCGCCTCCCAGCAAGCCTGGACCGGCACCGCCACCACCCTCGCCGCCTGGACCCCCGCCGCCTGGGCCGCCCTGGGCATCCTCGGCATCGGCGCGTTGAATTTCAGCGTGTCCTTCGGCCTGTCGCTCCGGGTGGCGCTGCGCGCCCGGGACATGGATGCCCTCGGTCGACGAGACCTGTTGCGAGCCCTCGGCGCCGCGTTCCGGAGCTCGCCGGGCCGGTTTTTCAGGCAGCCCGGCGTGTGAGCTTGCGTGCCGTCGATGTCGACCTGCCGTTGACCTTGACCTGCCGTTGACCTTGATCTTGACCTTGCCGTTGACCTTAAAAAGGCACCCTTGCCCGGCATGATTCGCCCGCCCTTGGCGAATCGTGTCGGGCAAGGGTGCAGGCAAGCGATAGCGCGCCAGGCTGGGTCGCAATCCCCCTGACCATCCACTCAATCCGGTGCTGACGAGACAACCAGCGCCCTTCCCCATCCCTACCGCATCGGCACAAACGCCACCGCCAGCAATTCCTCCCTCCAAAGCCTCCCCTCCCGCTTCCTCACCCGCACCAGCCACTGGCTGCCAAACGCCTCCCCCACCGGCAGCACCAGCCGCCCGCCTTCCTTCAGCTGTTCGAACAGGGCCGACGGAATCTCCAACGCCGCGCAGGCGACATGAATGGCGTCATACGGCGCACCCTCAGGCCAGCCCAGGGCGCCATCCGCGCAGTGGACCTGGATGTTGCCGATGTCCAGATTGCGCAAAGTGGCTTCCGCCTGGGCGGCGAGGGCCGGCAGCAGCTCGACGGCGTGCACCTCCCCGGCGAGGCGCGCCAGCACCGCGGCGGCGTAGCCGCTGCCGGCGCCCACATCCAGCACCTTGTCCCCTTGGGCCAGCTCCAGGGCTTCCGCCATGAAGGCGACGATGTAGGGCTGGCTGAGGGTCTGGCCCAGGCCCAGGGGCAGGGGCCGGTCCTCGCAGGCGGCGTCAACATAGCCCTCGGGCACGAAGGCCTCCCGGGGCACGGCGGCCATGGCCGCCAATACGTTTGGATCCACGACGCCCCGGGCGGCGATCTGCTCGCGCACCATCCGCGCCCTCCGGTCCGCCAAGTCTTCCATGTGTCCCGCCCGGCTTTGGGTAAGAATGATGCTCCTTCAGGAGCCCACCATGCGACCCGTTCTTTCCACCCTGCTCGTCGCCCTGCCTGCGGTCCTCGCGGCCCAGGCCAACCGCCTGCCCCCCCTGCGGGAAAGTCCCGCGGCTTCCGTCAGCCTCGACATCGGCCTCACCAACGTGAAGATCGACTACCACCGCCCGGCGGTCCGGGGCCGGGAGATCTGGGGCAAGCTGGTGCCCTATGGCGAGACCTGGCGCACCGGCGCCAACGAGCCCAGCCTCATCACCTTCGGCGGTGACGTGAAGGTGGACGGCAAGGACGTGCCGAAGGGCACCTACGCCTTCTACACGATCCCCAACAAGGAGTCCTGGACCGCCATCCTCAGCAAGAACACGAAGCTCTGGGGCTCCTACGGCTACGACGCCAAGGACGATCTGCTGCGCTGGACGCTGAAGCCCGAGGCCAAGGACGGCAAGGGCACGGAGTACATGAGCTTCTTCCTCATCCCGACGGGTTCGAGCAGCGCCCGGGTGGAGCTGCACTGGGAAAAGGTGCGGGTGATGTTCAACGTGGATGTGGACGTCCACGGCGCCTACCGGAAGCTGGTGCTGGAGAAGATCGCCGCGGCGAAGCCCGAGGAGCCCAAGGACGGCGTCCTCTACTTCCAGGCGGCCCAGTACTACTTCAAGCAGAACCTGGAGCCGGCGCAGGCCCTGGCCTGGGCGACCATTTCCTGCAAGACCTGGGAAAGCTTCTGGCCCTTCGAGCTGAAGGCCCGCCTGGAGGAGAAGGCCGGCAAGCAGGCGGAGGCCAATGCGGACATGGAGAAGGCCATCGCCCTGAGCAAGTCGGCGAAGAACGCGCCCCCCAAGGAGTACATCGATACGCTGGAGAAGGATCTGGCGGCGTGGAAGGCGAAGAAGTAGGCCTTCCGTCCCGAATCCAGACGCCATCCAGAATCCGGACGGCTTTCGTGGTCGTCCGGATTCGCGTTTGACTGCTTTCTGAAGGCCCCGTCGTCCAGGCGCGGGATTTGCTGTTTGCCGGGTCCACCCACCCGAAAGGCAGCATGCCCAGCCCCCTCCAGGTCGAGGCAGGTCCCGGTCTTCCGGGGCCTGCCTTGGCGCGGGGCCCCGCTATCATCGGGCATGCTCCGTTCCGCTCTGCCGCTCCTTGTCGCCCTGCTGGGCTCTGCGTCCAGCCTCGCCGCCCAGGCGCGGGGGCCGATCTTTCCGCAGTTGAGTCCGGCGGCCACGACGAGCCAGACCATCGGCACGACGGTGGTGACGGTGGCCTACCACCGTCCGGCGGTGAAGGCGCGGAGCATCTGGGGGGGTCTGGTGCCCTACGGGAAGGTGTGGCGGCTGGGGGCCAACGAGGCGACGACGATCTCCTTCAGCGATGCGGTGGCGGTGAACGGGCAGAAGGTGCCGGCGGGGACCTACGCGCTGTTCGCGGTGCCGAATCCGGACCGCTGGACGCTGGTGCTGAACAAGCGCTGGAAGCAGCAGGGCGCCTACGAGTACGACCCCAGCCAGGACCTGCTGCGCTTCGATGTGAAGCCGAAAGCGACGCCGCTGACGGAGTGGCTGACCTTCGAGGTCTATCCGGCGGGCTACGGGACGGCCTATGTCGACCTGTACTGGGAAAAGCTCAGGGTGAGCTTCCTGGTGGAAGTGGACGTGGACGAGATCGTCAGCAAGCGCATGCGCCAAGCCATGGCCGCGAACCCCAGCGACTGGAAGCTCTTCGCCGACGCCGCCATCTTCAGCGCCGAGCAGGAGATCCACCTGGGAGAAGCCCTCAACTGGGCCGACAAAGCCGTGAAGCTGAACCCCGGCCCCCAGAGCCAAGAAGCCCGCGCGCGGGTGCTTTACGTGCTGCGGCGGGAGGGCGAGGCGATCAAGGTGATGGAAAAGGCCATTGCGGACGCCAAGGCGAAGAAAATGCCTGGGGCGGTTACGGGGCCTATGGAAAGTGTTTTGGGGCAGTGGAAAAGGAATGGGGGAGCTGGAAAGTGAGGCCGGTACCCAACGGCCGGGCCCGAGACCGCCACGAATCGTGGGCCTCCATCCGGGAAATTTTAGGTTTGGATTGGCCCCATCGTCCTCGCCTAATCAAAATCATTTCAATCCCAGTACCTGCGGCACACCGGATTAGGCAGCATTTGGCCCCGTTTCGGTATGTCGCCTAATGCAAAGTTAACTGCCCACCCCGCAATGCGGGACCCCATCGGACGAAATAAGCACCTGTCATCCCCGATTTGCCTCGTGGCGCTCATCCTCTAACTCAATTCATTCCAATCCCAATTTTCTTATTTCGTCTTAGGGCTTCCCAACATCCCCAAGACACAGGGCAAAAAAATGAAATTCGACAACTGGATTCCCTTGCTCTGCGTTGCCCCCCTTCTGCATCTAGTAGACAAGCCAGTGATGCGCACACTTTCAGGTGACCAGTTCAATATTCAAAAGCGCGTATGGAAATACCCGTTTTTATGGGAAAATGACGCTAACAGTTTTATTTTTTATAAACACTCAAACAATGTAATTTTCTTCATCCAGAAAATAGATCCAACCCTTCCTTTAAATGAGTTTTCCTGGAATGGGCGATGGTATTTTTTGGATCTTGGAAATTCAAAATCAGCTCCAGTTGAAATTTGGCCAACCTTACCAAGTACTCCAGCATCAAATTTGGTGTACGGAAATGTTGAATTTAAACTTTATTTTTCAAACCACCTTTTGAAGCCAGACAAATAGTAAATGCTCAATCACGCCCTAACCCGTCGCTCAAGCGGACCTGGCTGCGCCGGGCCGCTGAGTTTTTTTCGTTAGGCCGACCTAATGAGTGCCATTTGCCCATCATGCAACAAGCCATTCCCTTGGTACGGCACCCGGAGCCGGGTGAAGCGACAATCTTCACTCCTGAAATTAGATCCCATCGTTCCCTACTGCCCAAACTGCAAGGCCGAGTTGAGGGCAATTCGACCTCACTTCACCAGGTGGCTCGTGTTCGGCTTTCTCGCGATTTACGGATCCCTTGTCCTCATTGATTTGTTCCACCTTGATGGCCTGCGTGCTCGGCTTTGGTATTGGCCGCACATCAGTATCGGAATTCTTTTCCTCGTCGATCTGTGCACAAGGAGCACCTTTGAGCCGGCCTAACCTCCCGTTCAACCCGGGCCCGCGCAAGCGCGTGCCGGTTAACTTCATCCGTTAGGCGGCATCACTCACGTCGGAGCCTCATGCCAACACTTACTTCTCTGATTCCAGATGTCGACGTCCTAGTGGGCCTCGCACAAGAAGAACTTGCCGAAATAGTTCTGCAGTTGGCTAAGGAGCATCGACAGAACAACCTTACTCATCCCCAAGTGATTGCCACGCAAATCAATGGCACTCCGGACATGATCAACGGTTACCCGCAGAATCGACGGAGACAAGCTGAAATTGCCCTTGCGGAAGCCTGGAACTGGCTATCGGTACAGGGCCTACTTATTCCCGAACCCGGGACAAATGGCAATAACGGTTGGATGCTACTCAGTCGGCGTGCAGAAGCTCTTCTCGCGAACAATAGTTTTAAAAGCTATACAAGGAGCCTGGACTTCCCGAAGTCGCTTCTACATCCCTCAATCGCAGATGAAGTGTGGATCGACCTTGCTCGCGGAGATTTGGAAACTGCCGTATTCAAATCGTTCCGTGCCGTAGAAATCTCGGTGCGTACTGCTGGAAGATTTGCGGATACAGAGATCGGCACACAACTGATGCGAAAAGCATTCGATAAGACTACTGGCCCACTGACGGATAACCGGCAGCCAGAAGCGGAGCGGGAGGCCCTCGCACACCTCTTCGCGGGCGCAATTGGCTCGTATAAAAACCCGCACTCGCATCGCACTGTAACGATCAATGACCGAGCTGATGCTCAGGAAATGGTTGTCTTGGCCAGCCACCTTCTCCGTATCGTCGAAAGCAGAACACACCCATGACGGCCTCCCAATTCATCAATCCAATCTGCCCCCGGCCGGTATCTGGTGAGCTTCTCAGCTCGCTCAGTCAAGACCTCCAATGGCAAAGAGGTGTCCTCAGGCAATCCCGGTGTCTAACCCTCCGTTCAACCCTGATCCGGCTAAGCCGGGCCGGTTAACTTCCTCCGTTAGGCTCACCAACTCAGGAGATTCGCAACATGAAACCGCTCGAGCTTATAATGCCTGCAATTCTATTACTTTTATCCTTTCTTTTAAAACTCCTCATTGATAGAACTGCAAAAATCCCAGATGCCATTTCAAGTGCACTGGAGCTTCCAGTTGACATCACCTTTCTGGCAGTCTCACTTGTAGTTGGATATACAATCTCCCCTAGTGGTGATGCAAAATTTGGACTTGCATGTTTTGGATTTTATATTCTCGTTGCAATTATTATTGTTTTTATTTGGCGCCGATCTGTTTTCTATTTCACGATTGACATGCGAAAAACGACAATTTTTTTGGGTATTTTCAATTATTTTTTATCGACTACGGCCATCGTAGTCTCGATAAAGCTAGTGACGGGAGGCCTCAATGTCTCTAAGTAACACAACCATTTTGAGTATTGTAATTGCAGCATCAGCCCTGAGTCTATTATTAACCATGCTATTTATGCGATACACTACAAAACACATGCATTGGGAAAACAAGGCCCGTCTGGACATGATGAGAGAATCTATTGAGCGCAAAATATTTGAGGCAAATCAGTCACTACTTTCGACCCCGTCAAGATGGCGCGATGTGAATCATCTCTTAATTGAAGCACAGAAATCCAATTCAATCCAAAACCAATCTAATAGTAATTTTAACTTTATAGAATCACTTGGAATTTCAACAAATACGATTCAAGTTAACAAAAAACAAGTGTTTGTTCTTACACCGTTTCATGAAATCCACGATGAAACCTTTGAAATCATCCGCCGCACCTGTCTCATGGCAGGCCTTGAGTGCCTCCGTGGCGACGAAAAGTACGTTGAAGGCAACATCCTGAAGCACATCATTTCTGAAATTCTTGGATCATCATTAGTAATCGCAAACATCGATGGTAGAAATTCTAATGTTTACTATGAACTTGGTATCGTTCATGCTCTTGGCAAACCTTCTATTCTAATTTCTTCAAACATTGATGAAGTTCCATTTGACATCAAATCGCAGCGAATTATTGTCTATTCAGATTTAAAGGTTCTTGAAAATCGCTTGTTGTCTGCCATTGCGAGTTTCGCCATCAATGCCTAACCTTCCGCTCAACTAGGGCCCCACCTGCATTGCCTTCCGCTCCATCTCCTCCACTAGTTTCCACGGCTCCGCTCAATGCCTTGGTGCAGGCGGGGCCGGTTAACTTCATCCGTTAGGCCGCTGTTCTAATTTCCCACCCCTTTGCGCATTCTACCTGACCCCCTCACCTCCCCCGCTATCACTGCCCTCCTCGCCGAGCACTTCCGCGACATGCACCGCATCTCGCCGCCCGGGAGTGTGCATGCGCTGGACCTGGAGGCGCTGCGGGGGCCACACATCTCGTTCTGGTCGGTGTCGACGGGGGACGGGCCCGATGCGGAGCTCATGGGGTGCGGGGCGCTGAAGGAACTGGACCCTTCCCACGGGGAGATCAAATCCATGCGCACGGCGGATGCGCACCGGGGCAAGGGGGTGGCGCGGGCGATGCTGGCGCACATCCTCGCGGAGGCCCGGGCGCGGGGCTACACCCGGGTCAGCCTGGAGACCGGCGCCCAGGCCGAGTTCGAGCCGGCGCGGCGGCTTTATGCTTCGCACGGCTTTTCGACCTGCCCGCCCTTCGGCCACTACCGCGAGGATCCCCACAGCGTGTTCATGACGATGGAAATCTAGCCCCATGCGAACCCTGGCCCGAACCCTCCTTGCCCCTGCGTTGATCCTCGCCTTGGCCGGCTGCTCCGGCGGCGAGCCCTCGCCTGAATGCAATGGCCAGAGCCCCGCCCCGCCGCCCTACGCACGCGTCGCCGCCGTGGATGGCACTCCCTTCGGCACTTCCAGCTACGACATCCCAGTCACGCGCACGGCTGGCACCAGCCGGACCATCACCCTCACCTACGCCGTCCAGCGCGTCGGCGGCGGCTGGTGCACCGGGCTCTACACCGGCCCCCTGACCCTACGCGCCCTCGGCCTTCCCCAGGGCGCGAGTGCGACCTTCACCCCGGCCAACCTGCCCGCGATCCAGAGCCTCGCGGAGACCCAGACTCTTTCCGCCACCCTCACGATCGGCCCCACCGTTCCCGATGGCCGGGTGGCACTGGCCCTCGTCTCATCCGAAGTTGAGGGGCCCTGCACACCCGCGTACACACTCGTGCTCAGCACCACGCCCTGACCCGAGCCCCGCCGCCTCGCCACCTTCGAATCCGAAGTCCTCGGCGTCCTCGCCTACGAATTCCCCTTCACCGACCGCGTAACGCCGGACGAACTCTCGAAGGAATACAAGCACCGCCGCGCCCACGACATCGACTAGCTCGCCCGCGCCGCCCCCTTCCCGCTCCGCCAGCCCGCCGGCGCCAGCCCCATCTCCCGCTTGAAGGCCCGGCTGAAGGCCGCCTCGGATTCGTACCCCACCTGCTCTGCGATCGCCGCGAGCGTGTCCTGCGTGCTGCCCAGCAGATCCGCCGCGAGCTGCATGCGCCACCGCGCCAGATACGCCATGGGCGGCTGGCCCAGCAGCGCCGCGAAGCGCTCTGCCAACGCCGAGCGGCTCAGGCCCGCCATCCGCGCCAGCTCCTCCACCGTCCAGGCCCGCGCGGGATCCGAATGGAGCAGCGCCAGCGCCTTGCCCACGAAGGGATCCCGCAGGCCCGACAGCCAGCCCTGCTGGCCTTCCGGCAAAGCCTCCACATGGCGGCGGATCGCCTCCACGAACATCAGCTCCGACAACTTCGCCAGCAGCGCCCCCGTTCCCGCCTTCGGCGCCCCGCTCTCCGCCAGCGTGAACTGCAGGCTCGAGGTCAGCCACTGGCCCCCGGCATCGTCCGCCAGGTTCACCACCATCAGCTTCGGCAGCGTCCCCAGGATCGTCGTGAAGAGGGCCGAATCGCAGGCCAGGTAGCCACAGATCAGCCGCGTCTCCGCCCCGCCGCCCCCCTGGCGCACCTCCGGCGCCCCATCCGGCGTGCGCCGGATCACCACCCGCTCCTTCTTCGCCCCCCGGCGCGCCGCCAGCGTCGCCACCAGGTCGCTGCCCAGGATGTGCGGCTCCCCCGTGGGGATCACGATCAGGTGGTTCGGCGCCACCCGCCGCGGCGTCTCGTCCCCCAGCGCCACCTCGCAGGCCCCGTGGACCACCAGATGGTAGATCACCACGTGCTGCGCCGACGGCAGCGCCTCCACGCACATCTCCACCCCCGGCGGGCTCGCCGATGATCCACGGCGCCGTGAAGCGGGCGTCCATGAACACCGCCCCCGTCAGGCGCACCAGCCTCAGCACGTCGGAAAGCGCGTCCAGAAGTCCTCCAGAAGGGATGCCGGGGTCTCGGTCATGAAATCCGGCGGTGTGGTCATGGGAAGTCGGAATTGTCCTGGCGATCCTACCAAAAGCCCAGGCGATTCCGCAGCCCGGCGCCACTCCCCCCCAAACCTTTCCTTCCCAGGAGCCGCACCATGCAGGTCACCACCCTTCCCACCCCCACCCACAACGACACCGCGCGCTACGCCAAGTGCATCGAAGTCTCCAAGGTCATCCGCTGGGACCTCGAGCGCGACCTCCTCCGCGGCCGCGGCCTGGACACCGCCCAGAAGTACCTACCCGATGGCCTCACCAAGGTCCAGGAGCTCGCCTTCCTGAGCGACACCGACAAGCGCTTCCTCTCCCAGGTCCAGGGCCGCACCTACGCCAACATGTTCGGCCTGGTGGAGCGCTACATCGGCGCCAAGATGCTGGAGCTGAGCCACGCGGACGCCCTGGGCGACCAGACCCGCATCGAGGCCCTGGTGCGTTTCACCGACGAGGAGCTGAAGCACCAGGAGCTCTTCCGCCGCATGGAGGTCCTCGCCGCCCAGGCCATGCCCGAAGGCTACTCATTCCTGCCCCAGCCCAACGAAGTCGCCGCGGCGGTGCTCGCCGCCTCCACCTGGGCGGTCCTCGCCCTCACCTGCCACATCGAGCTGTTCACCCTGGTGCACTACCGCCAGAGCGTCGAGCCCGACACCCAGCTCTCCGACCTCTTCAAGGACGTGCTGCTCTACCACTGGCGGGAGGAATCCCAGCACGCCATCCTCGACGAGCTGGAGTGGCAGCGCCACGACGCCACCCTCCTGGAGGAGGAGCGCGACCGGGGCGTGAACGACCTCATCGCCCTCGTGGGCGCCGTGGACGGCATCCTGCAGCTCCAGGCCCCGCAGGATGCGGCGTACTTCATGGCCGCCAGCGGCCGCACGTTCACCGCGAAGCAGGCGGAGCAGGTCCATGCCCTGGTGCTGAAGGCCTACCGCTGGCAGTACATCGTCTCCGGCGTCCAGGACACCCACTTCGCCGGCCTGCTCAGCGCCATGGTCACCGGCCCCCAGGCCGAGCGCGTCGGCGCCGCCCTGGCGCCCCTGATGGCGAGCATGAAGGCCTGAGCCTTGCCTTGAACGCGGCCCCCTCCGGGCGGCGCAGCCGGATGCAGCGCAGTTCTGTATCCTGGTCGCGCCGCCCGGAGCCGCCATGTCCGTCTACATCATCAACAACATGACCATCCGCGACCGGGAAGCCTACGACCGCTACGTCCGCGCCTTCTGGCCCCTCTTCCTCCAGCACGGCGGCGAAGTCCTCGCCGTGCAGGACGGGCCCGAGCCCCTCGAAGGCGCCTGGCCCTTCTCCCGCACGGTGATCCTCCGCATGCCGTCCCGGGAGGCGCTGGACGCCTGGTACCACTCGCCGGAATACCAGGCCATCGCCGAAATCCGGAAAGGCGCGGTGGAGAGCAACATCGTGGTGCTGCCGGAGTTCGTGGCGCCGGCGCGACACTAGCGCCATGAACGAGCAGCCCCTGCCTTCGCTGAGCAGCCTCGACCGGACCATTGACGAGCAGGGGTGCTGGTCCTGCACCCATGTGGATGCGGAAGGCCGCCCGGCTCCCGCCACCGAGCTGTGCGTCGGGCGGACCACCCCGTGGGGGCCGCCGGATCTGGTCACGTCCACCCCGCGCCGGCACCTGCGCTGTCCGGACTGCGGGACCACCTGGAGGGTCTGGGTCCCCCAGAAGGTGGCGCGGCCGTCCATCGAGTGGCCCTTGTCCAAGTCGAAGGTCCGCCGGGCTCCCCGGCTTGAGATCGATCAGGTCATCGAGCGGGTCGCTAAGCAGGTTCCAAATGTCCGTGTGGACCAGGAGCAGGGCACCCATCCCGGGGATGATGACGGCCTCTGGCGCTTCTACCTCGCCAAGCCTGGTCCCGACATCCAGATTGAATCCAGCACCGGGGCCTGCCCCTTCCTCATCGAAACCTCCTTCGACGAGTCCAGCGCGGAGGCCCTCAAGGGATCCTTCATCGAGGAAACCGCGGCCCTCGTCGTGACCTTCCTGAAGGCCGCCGCCGAAGGACGGACGGTCCGGCTGGTGGGCGAGAAGTACTGGAAGGAAAGCCCGCCCATCCGCCACGTCGAACCGCCCCAGGACTGGTCCGAGTTCGACCGGCGCAAGGCGCAGGCGGCATGGGGTCTGCCCATCACCATCGCGGCGGGCCTGACCTTTGTCGTGTCCCTGGGAACGGGCTTCTACTGGACCGTCCCCGTGGCCGTGGCCCTGTTCTTCCTCGCGGGATGGCTCCATCACCGCCTGCAGGCCTGGCCCTGTCCCCGTTGCGGAAAGCCCTTCGCCCTGAGCTACTTTCCCGTCGGAAGCGACCTCTGGACGTTGTTGACGGCGGAAAAGTGCCAGGCCTGCGGGTTGAAACGATAACGGCCCGGCCCGTGAATTACTCGACGGCCCGGTCATGGCGTTTCCGAGATTCAGAATTCCGGTGGAGATGATGCTGGATCAATGTCCTGCCCCGGCAGCCTGGCGTCGATCCTGGGACATCCCAAAGGTGTGGGTTCGGGAAGTACATCCAGGATTCAGACGCCTTCCAGAATCGAGACAGGACGGTGCGGTCATCCTTCATAGCGAGGCATTGCCATATTGAAGGCCAGAGTTTCCAAATGATCTTTATAAGCATCTAATCGAAAGCGTTGAGCGAGCAGCAGCAATAGTGAAATTGGCACGGTCCTTCCTCACTTCCTGGGACCACCTCACCAAGCTAGGCCATGCGATCAGTTGGACGGAAGCCTCCCGATGGCCTTCGACGACCCCGCCTTGGCCATGGCATGACCCGCAAGACTCCGTTCCGATCCCCTCCACCCTCACTGCCAACCATAGCGAGACCACGATGATGAAACTCCCCCACCTCCTCCGGTCGATCCTTGGCGCAGCGATCTGCTTTACTCTCGCGGCTTCCCCTGAGCGCGCAACGCCACTTCGAGTGAGCTATTCCCTGAAGCGGGATCCCACCCATTTCATCGAGGGTACTCCCCAGTTCGTCGAGGGCGGGAAGTCCATGGACGCACGCGAGCTAAAGAAGGAGATCACCGAGGCACGCCAACAGCACCCCGACCGGCCCTGGATCATCTTCATCCATGGATTCAACTCAACAAATCAGGAGTCCATGGCCAAGCTCACCGCCTTGAAAGGCCCTTTTGCCGACGCCAACCTCCTGCTGCTTGAATGGCCTTCTGGCGACCTTCGCGGACTCGGCGTCGAGGTAGCCAAACCCCTGATCGCAAGTTGGTCCTTTGAAGGCGGTGGCGCCGCCGTCGCAGAGGCCCGAGATTACGTACAAGCCTGTATGAGCCGGGCAAAGCAGGCAGCCCTTCTCTTCGAGGGGCCCTTGGCTGACCTGCTGGACTCAATGGGTCCTAGAATCGCCCTGGGCGCACACTCCATGGGGGCCGAAGTCTATAGCCACCTGATAAGAAAAGGCTTCAACCGCAAATTCCAAACCGTGGTGCTGCTTGCCCCCTGCACCAATGCCCCCGACTTTGAGGCGGCCTTCGGTTCCCTTCCCACCGAGGGCCGATCCCTCCTGACCGTCTTTTGCTCCAGCACCGATAAAGTCCTGGGAAGCGCTCATCTGGCGTTCGTGAAACAGGAACCAAAATGGATGGACGAACGGGTACTGGGCTCATGCTGGAGGTCACGCGCCAACTACGAGTACGACCTCATCAACATCACGTGTGTCTATGATGTGGAGCCAAGTTTTTTAGCCCACTGGCCCGACGACAATGCGAAACCCTTTTATGAGGATTTCGAAAGGGCGCTGGAGGGAAAGCCTGTTTACCTCTCCTCGACACATGTCCCCGTCAGTTTCATGTATCAGACCTTTTCGCGCCGCGCCGGTGGCATCGAAGACAGTCATTGGCGCTTGAGGAACTTGATGTTGAACCTGGTTTCGGGGACCGGCCCGCTCTGTGGCAAACTGCCTGTCCACTGGTACAACTGGCATGATGCCCAACTAAGGGACCCTGCCATCTACCTTAAATATAAATCTGCGAGGCCTTAATCCTTCTGGTTTTCGTTGTTTTGTTAGTATCGAAGTCCCGACCGGTCTGTTGGAGAAGAAGAGAGATAAAATCTCCTTCTTTTCGGACCACCCCATGCCAACCCTCTTCAACCCCGCCGACCGCGAAGCCCTCCTCGCCCGCCTGGACCGCCTCGAGCCCGCCTCGCCGCGGCAGTGGGGCACCATGACCCCCGCCCAGGCCATGGCCCATTGCGCCACGCCGCTGGAATGCGCGACGGGGCTGCGGCCCATGCGGCAGCGGCTCATCGGCAAGCTGCTGGCGTGGCTGGTGAAGGGCGCCGTCCTCGGCGACCGGCCCTTCAAGCACAATTCACCCACGGACAAGGACTTCGTCGTGGAGGACGACCGGGACCTGGACGCGGAGCGCACCCGCGTGAAGGAACTCGTGGCCCGCTTCGCCGAGCGCGGCCCCGACCTGGCCGCCCAGGCCGAACACGCCTTCTTCGGCAAGCTAGATGGCGAGCAGTGGGGCACCCTGGCGGCCAAACACCTGGATCACCACCTGCGGCAGTTCGGGGTGTAGCCATGACCATCCGCCCATGACCATCCGAATCGTCCGCCTCGGCAGCCCGCGCGCGCGGGGCGAAGGCCTGCGCATCGGCACCGTGCGCCGCCCGCCCCGGGGCGTGCCCAAGGCCGAGTTCGCCGCCTGGGACTACTACGATGTTTGGTTCCCCACCCTCGCCCCGAGCGCCGAACTGCTGAAGGTCGCCCACGCCGCCGAGACTCCGGAGGCCTGGACCGCCTTCCTCAAGAAGTACCGCGCCGAGATGGCCGCCCCCGAAGCCGTCCACGCCGTGGACCTGCTGGCCGCCCTTTCCCACACCACCAACCTGTCGGTCGGCTGCTACTGCGAGGACGAGGCCCACTGCCACCGCTCCGTGCTGCGGGAACTGCTGCAGGCGAAGGGCGCGGCGATCAAGTGACCGCCAGGCCTCACACCCCCGTCTGCTCCGCACCCCAAATCATTTTGTGCAGCTGCATCTGGAAGCGCACCGGCAGGCGGTCCTTCACGATGGCCTCCGCCAGCCAGGCCGGATCCAGCTTCCCGTGCACGGGGCTGAAGAGCACCTCGAAGCGGTCCCATACTTCGCGCTCGGCGCACCAGGCCTTCGACCACGCGTAGTCCGCCTCGTCCACCAGCACGAACTTCAGCTCGTCCTGGCCGGGCACCATGTGGTCCAGGTTCGTCTCCAGCCAGCGGTCGCCTTCGCCGCTGCCGGGGGTCTTGCGGTCCACGATCTTGATGACCTCCCGGGGCACGGTTGCCAGATCGTGGCTGCCGGCGGTCTCCAGGGCGACTTCGTACCCAAGGCCCAGGAGCCCTCGCAACAAATCCGGCGCGCCGGGGATGGCCAGGGGCTCGCCACCGGTGAGCTCGGCGAAGGGGGCGCCGGGGCCCTTGCGGGGCTCGCCGAGCATCGTCTGCACCGTGCCGAGGATCTCTCCGAGCTCCATGAACTGCCCATCGTAGAAGGCATATTCCGTATCGCAGTAGCCGCAGCGCAGGGGGCAGCCCGTGAGGCGCACGAAGGCGCAGGGACGGCCGGCGCGGGTGCCCTCGCCCTGAATCGAATGAAAGATTTCGTTGACCTTGAATTTCATAAACGCCGCTCTGCCGCCTCCGTAGGCATTCTAACCGTCCCACCCGCGGGCCCGCTGAGGGCCTGCCCCCTGCGAGGCCCCCGATGCTCGGAACGATCCTTCCTTTCCTGGGGCTTGCCCTTGTCGCGCAGCAGGCGGCCCCGCCCGCCCAGGTGGCCCAGCCTGCCGCCACCGCCGCCGGCCTCTGGGGCGGCCTGGTGAAGCTCCCCGGGGACCGTTCCCTCAGCTTCACCGTGACCCTTACCGGCGGCCCCGGCGCCTGGGGCGGCACCTTCTCCGTGCCGGACCAGGGCATGAAGGACGCGCCGATTTCCGACATCGTCGTGGAGGGGCGCAAGGTCAGCTTCAAGGTGCCGGCGGTGCCCGGAGGCCTGAGCGTGGAAGGCACCCTCTCCGCCGATGGCCGCACGATGGCGGGGCTCGCCAGCCAGGCCGGCAATCCCATGCCCTTCACCCTGGAAAAGGGCAAGGCCGTGGCCGCCCTGCCCAACCCCATCGCCGAGCGCTACACCAAGAAGGTCGTGATGATCCCCATGCGGGACGGCGTGAAGCTCTACACCGCCATCTACATCCCCAAGGACGCGTCGAAGCCCCGCCCCATCCTGCTGGAGCGCACCCCCTACAGCGCCGCCCCCTACGGCGCCGACCGCTTCCCCCGGAACCTGGGCCCCTCGCCCCTCTTCCTCGACCAGGGCTACATCGTCGCCTACCAGGACGTGCGGGGCCGCTGGATGAGCGAAGGGGACTTCGTGGACACCCGGCCCCACAACCCGAAAAAGGGTGCCGCCGACATCGACGAAAGCACCGACACCACCGACACCATCGACTGGCTGGTGAAGAATGTGGAAGCCAACAACGGGAAGGTCGGCATGTGGGGCATCAGCTACCCCGGCCACTACGCCGCCCAGGCCCTCATGGACGCCCATCCCGCCCTGAAGGCCGTCTCCCCTCAGGCCCCGATGATCGACCTCTGGGAAGGGGACGACAGCTACCACAACGGCGCCTTCCAGCTCGCCGCCAACTTCGGCTTCTTCACCTTCTTCCAGTCCACCCGGGAAAAGCCCGGCACCGACGGCCCCAAGCGCATCGACGTGGGCAGCCGGGACGGCTACCGCTGGTACCTCAATGCCGGACCCGTGGGCGCCCTTGATTCGGTGCTGGGGGGCCGCGAGCCCATCTGGCGCCAGTACGTGGCCCACAACACCTACGACGCCTACTGGAAGGCCCGGGATCTGCGGCCCCACCTCAAGGGCGTGAAGCCCGCCGTGCTCACCGTCGGCGGCTGGTTCGACGCCGAGGACCTCTTCGGCGCCCTGGCCTGCTACAAGACCGTCGAGGCCCAGAACCCCGGCAGCGAGAACCGCCTGGTCATGGGCCCCTGGTCCCACGGCCAGTGGGCCAGCGGCGACGGCTCCCGCCTGGGCACCGCCACCTTCGGCGCCAAGACCTCCGCCTGGTACCAGAAGGAAGTCGAGCTGCGCTTCTTCAACCAGCACCTGAAGGACGAGGCCGGCCCGGCCCTTGCCGAAGCCACGGTCTTCGCCACCGGCGCCAACGAATGGAAGACCTTCGACGCCTGGCCCCCGAAGGCCGCCAAGGCCCGCAGCCTCTACCTCCACGCCGATGGCCGGCTCGGCTTCGAGAAGCCCGCGGAGGCCGATGGCTTCAGCGAGTTCATCTCCGATCCCGCGAAGCCCGTGCCCTACACCCAGGAGATCACCTTCGGCTACACCCGGGACTACATGACGGAGGACCAGCGCTTCGCGTCCGCCCGCCCGGACGTGCTGGTCTACCAGACCGCCGTGCTGACGGAGGACGTGACCCTGGCGGGTCCCGTGAAGCCCGTGCTCCACGTCAGCACCACCGGCACCGATGCGGACTGGATCGTGAAACTCGTGGACGTCTTCCCCGAGGACGCGAAGGATCCCGAGAACGCCCCCAAGGGCTGGCATGCCGGCGGCTATCAGATGCTGGTGCGGGGCGACGCCCTGCGCGGCAAGTTCCGGGACGACTTCTCGAACCCGAAGCCCTATGTCCCCGGCGCGCCCACCCTCACGGCCTTCACCCTGCCGGACGTGTTCCACACCTTCCGGAAGGGCCACCGCATCATGGTTCAGGTCCAGTCCTCCTGGTTCCCGCTGGTGGACCGCAATCCCCAGGTCTTCCTGGACATCCCGAGCGCCAAGGCCTCGGACTTCGTGAAGGCCACCCACCGGGTCTACGCCACGCCGGCCCTGCCGTCGCGCCTGGACGTGCTGGAACTCAAATAGCCTCCTCAGAGGCCCAGATGCCAGCCCCCGTCCAGCGTCAGGACCTCCCCCGTCAGGTAGGGGGAGGCCGCGGCGTATTCCAGGGCCCTGGCCAGATCCTCCACGCTGCCCACCCGGCCCAGGGGCGTCGCCCGGGCCAGGGCGGCCTCGTCCTCCCCGGGCGCCACCAGGACCGTGCCCGGGGCGTGGCCGACGACCCGCAGGTCCGGGGCCAGGGCCTTGGCGAGCCCCGGCACCAGGGCCGCCAGGGCCGCCTTCGAGGCGGTGTAGGGCAGCCTGGATGGGAAGGGCCGGTGGATGGCGGCGTCCAGGAGGAACTGGAGGGAGCCGCCGGCCTCGAGGCGGGGCGCCAGGGCCTGGGCCGCCAGCATGGGGAAGCTCAGGTTGATCCGCCAGAGGCGCTCCAGGCCCGCGGCCTCCCAGACCCCGAAGGGCTGGACGGCGAAATCCCCCGCCACCACCACGGCGCTCGCGAACTTGGGGAGGCCCGGTCCCAAAGTGTCCAGGTCTGCCATCATCGTGGGACCAATTTCCGGTGCTTCCGCGTCCCAGCAGCATGTGCGGAGCCCCGTTGACAGCCCTTCCAGCCAGGCTTCCTCCCCCGCCCAGGGCCTGGCGCTCGTGAGCAGCAGGTTGTGGCGGGGCGCCAGGATCTCTGCCAGTCTCCGGCCCACCCGGCTCCGCCCGCCCACCAGCGCCCACCAATCCTTTTCGCCGTCCATCCGCAGCCTCACCGTTTCCCCAGGGTAGCCCTTGTCCCCCGAACTCAAACGCATCCGTTGGCGGCTGATCCTGTCGAGCCTGATCGCCCTGGGCCTCAGCCTGGGGACTTTCTACGCGACCCAGTGGGCCTACGCCTTCTCCGACGACCAGTGCACCTGGAAGGTCGAGAAGGACCGCATCATGATCCGGGAGATCCTCCCCGCGGGCGTGGCGGAAGAGGCGGGCATGCTGGAGGGCGACCAGCTGGTCGGCATCCAGGGCCGGAAGTTCCAGGCCAACGCCGCCGGGGTGCGGGAGGCCCAGAACCTCATCAACGCCCGGGGCGAAGGCACCGTGCTGGTGTACACGGTGGTCCGGGAAGGCAAGACCCTCTACCTGCCCCTGCGCCTCGTGAAGCCCCTGGACGTGGGCCGCCTGATCCAGATGGCCACGGGCCTGCTCTTCTGGCTGCTGGGGCTGCTGGTGGTGGTCTCCAGCCCCCAGCGCAAGATCTCCCGGCTCTTCTTCTACCTCTCCCTGGGCTTCCTGCTGCTGCCAGCGGGACGGCTGGCCTTCCAGGGCAATGTCCCGGGCTGGCTGCTCTTCCTCATCTTCACCACCGCCTTCGCCGTGCGGGCCTTCCTCGCCCCGCTGGTGATCCAGTTCTTCCTGCGCTTCCCCCACCCCTTCCCGCTCCGGAAGAACCGGCGCTTCATGAGCTTCGTCTACGGCTACTTCATCCTGGACGCCATCGGGAACCTGGTGGTCCTCCTGCTGCGCCAGGGCGGCGCGGGGCTCTTCAAGGGCCTGGGCCTGGAGCGCGCCCCGGACTGGCTGCCCGGCTTCCTCAAGGGCGCCGCGGTGGCGGGCATCGTTTCGAACGTCATCTACGTCAGCGCCTTCGCCTTCGCCCTGGTCTGCTTCATCCGGGGCACCCTGAAGGTGGACGAGCGCCGGCGCCGTTCGGTCCTGCCGGCCCTGCTGGTGGCCCTGGCCCTCAGCCTGGACTTCATCGGCCTCTTCTGGATGAGCGCCCTGCCCCGCTTCCAGACCCTCATCTTCCAGCGCCAGGCCTGGATCTTCCTCGCCCCCCTGCCCCTGCTCCCCCTGGCCTTCGCCTACGCGGTGGTCCGCCACGGCCTCTTCGACATCCGCCGCACCATCCTGCGGTGGGTCGCCTACTTCGCCATCCTCGGCGCGGTGGTGGCCCTCTACTTCGCGGCCCTGGCCTGGATCTTCGGACACACCCTGGCCAGCGTGCCGCCGGGCTGGGCCGGCGTGCTGGTGGGCCTGTCGGCCCTGCCCATCGGCTGGGCCCTGCGGCGGCTGCTGCTGACCCTGCGGCGCTTCTTCCGGCGGGATCAGCACACGGCGCGGCAGGTGCTGCTGGGCAGCCTGCGGGAGAGCCAGCTGCGGCTCTCCGACGAGGCCTTCACCCGCATCTTCACCGACGCCCTCCGGGAGGCCTACCGGCCCAGCGCCCTGCATGCCCTGCCGGTGCTGGAGGGCGCCATCCTGCTGCCTCAGGGCGAGTCCGCCATGGGCCGCCTCTTCCCGCCCCAGCGGCTGGCCATCCCGCCGGGCCTGATCCGCCACGCACGGGAGAACCGCGAACTGATCCTGGGCCTCTCCAGCGAGGAGGCCGCGTGGATCCTGGACGCGGGCCCCGAGCTGCGGGCCCACGTGGACGCCCTGGAAGTGCAGGTCATGATGCTGGTGATGGTGGACGAGCAGCCCGCCAAGGCCATCCTCATGGGGGGCAAGTACGCGGAGCTGAACTACGGCCGCGAGGACCGGGAGCTGCTGCGGGAGGCCGCCATCGCCGCGGGCCTGCAGCTGGAAGCCGCCGCCCTGCACCGCCGCCTCCTGGACCAGGGCCGCCTGGAGCAGGAGCTGCAGACCGCCCGCCTCATCCAGGAGAACCTGGTCACCTCCAAGGCTCCGGAGGTCCCGGGCTTCAGCCTGGCCCTGCGCCTGGATCCCGCCATGGAGACCGGCGGGGACATCCTTTGGGTGCGCAGCCTGAGCCCCAAGGCCGACGGCGCCAAGCGCTGGCTGGCCGCCGTCGGGGACGTGAGCGGCAAGGGCATGGCGGCGGCCCTCTACATGAGCCAGGCCATGGCCCTGCTGGAGTTCGCCACCCAGCAGCAGGAGCGTCCCCTGGAGGAGATCCTCCACTGCCTCGACACGGCCTTGCGGAACCTCATGGGCCAGCGCGACTTCCTCACCCTGGCCCTGCTGGAGTGGGACGAGTTCGGGCGCTTCCGCCTGGCCCGGGCGGGGCATCCCCCGGCGGTGGTGGTCCACGGTTCGAAGGC
Source organism: Holophagaceae bacterium (assembly GCA_016710635.1). Classification (GTDB taxonomy): domain Bacteria; phylum Acidobacteriota; class Holophagae; order Holophagales; family Holophagaceae; genus JADJVL01. The sequence continues at coordinate 264,472 of JADJVL010000003.1, forward strand.
GGGCGAGTCCCGGGAGCTGAGCCCCCACGGCCGTGGCCTGGGCCTGCGGCCCGCGGGCCCCTGCGACTGGGAGATCGCCGAAGGCGTGCTGGCCCCCCGGGAGTGGATCGTGCTGCACAGCGACGGGCTCACGGAGGCCATGAGCCGGGGTGGCGAGCTCTACGGGCTGCCGCGCTTCATCGAACAGCTCCAGCGCTTCTGGGGCACGGGCTCGGCGCGGGCCGCCTGCGAAGCGCTTTTCAGGGACGTTTCCAGCTTCGAGGCGCAGAATAGGGACGACCGCACCCTCCTCATCCTCGCCCGCGAATCCGCATGAACGACGACCTAGTCCCGATCCAACCCACGACCCAAGCCCCTGCCCAAGCCCCTCCGCAGGCCGGGCCCCAAGCCGCAGCCCAGCCCGGGCCCCAGTCCCCTGCACCGCCCGCGCCCTCCGCCGCCGGAACGAACTGGCCCGTGCTGCTCCTGACGGTCCTGCTGGGCGCCCAGCTGGGGCTGGCCTGGCTCCACGGCCGCATGCTCCACCGTCAGCACGCCCAGCTCCTCGCCCTGCGGGACGACCTCCAGGGCCTGGCGGAAGCCATCGATTCGGCCTGGGAGGACGCTCCCGCGGAAGAAGGCAGCCTGGCCCCGGCCTCCCGGCCCGCCCTCCGGCGACTGCACCGGCGGTCCGTGGCGGGGGCCGCCGCGGGCCGCCTGCGCCTCGCGGGCTACCGGCCCCAGGAAGAGCCGGCCCCGGAGCAGGATCCCGCCGCCAAGGAGCTGGAGGCGGCGCGGAAGAGCGGCGAGAAGGCCGTGAAGGACGCGAAGGTCGCCCAGAAGCAGCTCTCCTTCACCGCCGCCGCCGAGCGGGCGAACCGGGTCGAGAAGATCGACAACGCCTCCAGGGGCTTCATGTGGGCCACCCTGGTCGCCGCCGTGGTGCTCATCGGAGGCTATTCGCTGCGGGGCTACCTGCGCCGGCGGGGCTGAGGCCTGGAATGTCCCTCTACGACTTCCTCCAGCGCGATCCGGACTGCGCCGCCCTCGCCGAAGGCGCCATCCACGCCGTGTCGCCCCTGCTGGACGATCCGGATCCCACGGCGAGCCTGGCGCTGCTGGATCTGTGGGCCTTCGACCTGGCGGGGAAGATGCCGCTGCCCTGGGACACCGGCGAAGCCCTGGAGGCCCTGAACGACTTCCTCTTCCGCACCCACGGCCTGCGGGGGGACCGGCAGCACTACGACGATCCGCGCAACGCCCTGCTGCCCCAGGTGATGGTCCGCAAGAAGGGCCTGCCCATCGCGCTCTCGATACTGTGGATCGATCTGGCCCGGCGCCTGGGCCTGGATGCCGTGGGCATCGGCCTCCCGGGCCACTTCATCACCGCCCTGCGCACCCCCGGCGGCCTGCTCTGCGTGGACCCCTTCCACGGCGGCCGCGCCGTGGGCGACGAGGAGGCCGCGGAACTGGTGCATCAGGCCACCGGCGGCCGGGTGGACTTCCACCCCGCCATGCTGCGCCCCGCCTCCCACCGCGCCATCCTCACCCGCCTCGTGCGCAACCTGCACCTGCGCTTCGTGAAGATCGAAGCCTGGGACGAAGCCCTCTGGACCGCCACCCACCTCCTCATGCTCGATCCCGAGGATCCCCTGCCCTACAAGGAGCGCGCCCTGGTGCACCTCAAGCGCGGGGCGCTCTGGCAGGCCCTGGAGGACTTCAAGGTGGCCCTGGCGAAGGCGCGGGACGAGGATCCGGAAGTGTCCCGTTGGGTCAAGAAGCTGGAGAGCCAGTAGCATCCCTGTTCGCACCGTGGCGCCGCCGATGGCAGGCCGAGGGCAGGTTGGAGCGCTGCGATCCGCGCGCGCAGTGCAATGCCTGGAGAACTAGGCACGCCGTCACGGGCGTCCAGGGGTATCCTTCAGGCGTTCAGGGCCGATGAAAGGCCAAGGTGGATCCGCGCGCGCCGCAACACCCCGTTGTTCCTCCAGGCCCCGCGTGGAGCGGGCCTTCCAAACGGCTCCTGCTCGCGCTCCTGTTCCTGCTGCTCAGCCTGGGCCCAGCCCTGGCGGCGCCTCCGCCCCCGGCCGCCCCCATCGCCCTCCAGCTGAAATGGCGGCACCAGTTCCAGTTCGCGGGCTACTACGCGGCGGCGCGCCTGGGGTACTTCACCGCAGAGGGGCTGGAGGTGACCCTCGTCGAGGGCGGTCCGGGCCGGGACCCTGTGCAGGAGGTGGTCGCGGGCCGCGCCGCCTATGGCATCGGGGATTCGGATCTCCTGGTGGCCCGGGCCAAGGGCCTTCCCGTCGTCGCGGTGGCCAGCATCTTCCAGCACTCGCCGTACGTGCTGATGACCCGGCGGGGGGATGGGCTGAAGGAGCCCTCCGACCTCATCGGGAAGCGCGTGATGGTGGCGGAGGGCCAAGGCGAAATCCATGCGCGGGCGATGTTCCTGCGGGAGGGGGTGGATCCCGCCCGGGTCGTCTTCCTTCGCCACAGCTGGAACCCCGGCGACCTGGCGAACGGGCAGACCGATGCCATGTCCGGGTACTCCTCGGTGGAGCCATTCCTCATCGAACGGCTGGGCACGCCCGTCAGCCTCATGCGGCCCGCGGAGCACGGGATCGACTTCTACGGGGACTGTCTCTTCACGACCACCGAAGAGGCTGAAGCCCATCCGGACCGGGTGGAAGGGGTCCGCCGGGCGGTGCTCAAGGGCTGGACCTACGCGCTCCGGAACCCTGGCGAAGTGACCGGCTGGATCCTGGACCTGCCGGGGGTGGAGGCGCGGGGCCTCAGCCGCGCCCAGCTGGAGGCGGAGGCCGCGGCGATGAAGCCCCTCATCCTCAGCGACATCGTCCCCCTGGGGCACATGAACGCGGGCCGCTGGGAAGAGATCCTGAGGACCTACAAGGACCTCAGGATCCTTGGGCCCCAGGCCGACCTGGACGGGTTCCTCTTCGACGCCGACCATCACCTCCCGGAGCGGACGAGGAAGCAACTGCTCCGGTGGGGCGGCATCCTGGGCGCGGGGTTGCTGCTCTTCCTCGCCTGGACCTTCACCCTGCGCCGGAAGGTCCAATGGAGCGCGCGGGCCCTGCAGGAGAGCGAGGCGCGGTTCAAGCAACTGGTGGAGACCTCTCCGGCCCCCATCTTCATCGAATTCCAGGGCCGTTTCGAATTCCTCAATCCAGCGGCCGTGGCGCTCTTCGGGCATCGGGATGCCCAGGAACTGCTAGGGCATCCCGTCCTGGACATCGTGCTCCCCGAGGACCGGGCCCGTATCCAGGCCCGGGTAGAGGCCTTCAATGAGACACCCACTCCCCTCGAGCGCACCGAGCTCCGCATCGCCCAGCCCGACGGGACGGTGGTGGAGCTGGAAGTGACCACCACCCCCATCCCCTGGAAGGGCACCACGGCGGGGCGGGTCTTCCTGCGGGACATCACCGCTAGCAACGCGGCCTGGAAGGCCCGGGAGGCTAGCGAAGAGAACTTCCGGCAGCTCGTGGAGAATTCCCAGGACTGCATCTTCGTGTCCACCCAGGGCCAGTTCCAGTACATGAACGCCGCGGGGCGGCGGCTGTTCCAGCTCGAAGCCGTGGAGCAGGTCATCGGGCTCCCGATGATGGACTTCATCCACCCCGAGGACCGGCCCCTCATGCTGGAGCGGTCCCGCATCTTCCACGAGACCGGCGAGCCCGCCCCGCCCCAGGAGATGCGCGTCCTGGGCCATCGGGGCCGGGTCGCCCTCGTGGAGGTGACCACCTCCCGCATCGAATTCCATGGGGTGGTCGCCGCCCGGGTCTTCATGCGGGACGTCTCCGCCCAGCGGACCGCCGAGGCCGCGCTGATGTCCAGCCAGGGCATCCTGCAGGGCTTCTTCGATGGGGCGCCCTTCCAGATGGGGGTCACGGAATTCACCGAGGACCAGGACGTGCTCCTGCTGTCCCTGAACCCGTCGGCGGCGGCGGCCATGGGCCTGAGCGTGGAGTCCGCGGTGGGCGTGCGCATCAGCGACCTGGGCCTGCCCGGTCCCCACCGCGGCGTCTGGGTCGAGCAGTACCAGGAGGCGCTCCGGACCCGCAGGCCGGTCCACTTCGATGCGCGGATGACGCTGGCGGGCATCGAACACGACTGGGCCATCACCCTGGCCTGGATCGGGGAAGGGCCCGGCCGGCCCCGCTTCGCCTATGTGGTGCAGGACGTCTCGGCCCAGCGGCGGATGGCCCGGGAACTGGAGGAGCGGGAAGCCACCCTGCGCGCCTTCTATGACGGCGCCCCCATGCTGATGGGCGTGACGGAAGTGACCCCCGACGGCGAGATGATCGCGGTCTCGGTGAACGAGGCGCTGGCCCGCTCCTTCGGCCGGAGCGCCCAGGAAACCGCGGGCCTCAACGCCCGGCAAGCGGGCATGGGCAAGCACCTCCATGCCCTCTGGCTGGCCCGCTACAAGGAGGCCGGGGCCGCCGGGCGCCCCATCCACTTCGTCCTCGACAGCTCGGGCATGGGCCTCAAGGGCTGGCTGTCGGTCACCATCGCCCCCATCGGCCCGGGCGCCTCGGGCAACCCCAGGTACAGCATGATCGGCGAGGACATCAGCGAAGGCGTCCGGGACCGGGAAGCCCTGGTGGCGAGCGAATCCCGGCTGGAGGAGGCCCAGCGCATCGCCCACCTGGGGAGCTGGGTCTGGGATCAGGCTTCCGGCACCATGACCTGGTCCGACGAGCTCTGCCGGATCTTCGGCGTCGATCCCGCGCTGCACGTGCCCACCATGGAGGACGCGGTGGACCGGGTGCATCCGGACGACCGGGCCAAGGCGCGGGCCCTGGTGGGCGAGGGGCTCGCCACGCTCAAGCCCTTCTCTTACGAGTTCCGCATCCTTCGGCCCGATGGCGAGGTGCGCACGATCCTGGATCAGGGGGAGGTGCTCCTCGATGCGCAGGGCCGGGCCACGGGCCTGGCGGGCGCCTGCCTCGACATCACGGAGCAGAAGCGCGCGGAGCAGACCCGGGCCGCCCTCCACCTGATCTCCGAGGCGGCCCAGTCCACCGCCACGCTGCCGGGCCTCTTCCAGCGCATCCACGAGATCATCGGCGACCTGCTCCCGGCGAAGAACTTCTTCGTGGCCCTCTACGACGAGGCCTCGGATGAACTGACCTTCCCCTACTTCGTGGACGAGCACGATCCCTCCCCGGGTCCCATGAAGCTGGGGGATGGCACCCTTTCGGGGCAGGTGATCCGCCGGGGCGAGGCCATCCTCCTGACCCGGGAGACCCAGGCGCAGCGGACCACGGAGGAGCGCTCCGTCGTCGGCTCGGAATCCATCGACTGGCTGGGCGTTCCCCTCAAGTCCCATGCCCACACCTTCGGCGTGCTCGTGGTGCAAAGCTACAAGGGGGACGTCCGCTACACAGAGGAGGACAAGGCCCTGCTCGAGTTCGTGTCCGGCCAGGTGGCGGCCGCCATCGAGCGCAAGCACGCCGACGAGGAGTTGCGGAACCAGAACGACCTCTACCAGCTGGTCCAGCGCGCGACCAACGACCTGATCTGGGTCTGGGACCTGGCCACCGACAGGAGCGAGCGCAGCGACACCATGGAGGCGATGTTCGGCTACACGCTGGACGAGGTGGCCCCCACCATCATCTGGTGGGAGGAGCACCTCCACCCCGAGGACCGGGACCGGGTGCGCAGCGGCATCCGGGCCGTCATCCGGGAGGGCGGCTCCGCCTGGTCCGCCGAGTACCGCTTCCTGCGCAAGGACGGCGCCTACGCCAAGGTCCTGGACCGGGGCTACGTGGTCCGGGACGAGGCGGGCATCGCCACGCGGATGATCGGCGCCATCTCGGACCTCACCCTGCGGGTCCGGGCGGAGGAGGCCCTGGCGGCCAACGAGGCCAAGTCCGAGTTCCTGGCCACCATGAGCCACGAGATCCGCACCCCCATGATCGGGATGCTGGGCATGGTGGAGATCCTGTCCCATACGCGGCTGGACGCCGAACAGCAGGGCGCCCTGGGGGTGATCCAGTCCTCGGCCAAAGCTCTTCTGGGGGTCATCGGGGACATCCTGGATTTCTCCAAGATCGAGGCGGGACACCTGGAGCTGGAACCTCAGGCCGTTTCGCTCCGGCGCATCCTCGAAGAGGAGCACGCGATCTTCTCCGGGGCGGCCGCGGGCAAGGGGCTGAGCCTGACCTGCGACATCGACCCGGCGCTGGGAGCGGCCCACTTCGCCGACCCGGTGCGCTTCCGGCAGATCCTCGCGAATTTCTACAACAACGCGCTCAAGTTCACCCCTTCGGGTTCCGTGCAGCTCCGGGTGGAGGTCCTGGAGACCGGCCCGGAGACCCAGACCCTGGCGATCCGCCTGAAGGACACGGGCATCGGCGTTTCGCCGGAGAACCAGAAGCGCCTCTTCCAGCCCTTCATGCAGGCGGAGTCCTCCACCACCCGGCGCTTCGGCGGCTCGGGGCTGGGCCTGACCATCTGCCTGCGGCTGGCGAAGATGATGGGGGGCGGCATCACCATGGACAGCGAGGAAGGCCGGGGCACGACCATGTCCTTCGTCGCCCCCTTCCCCCTGGCCAAAGCCGCGGACCTGGGCAACGCGGCCCTGGCGGAGGCCTGGACCCCCATGGAGCCCCCGTCCCGGGAGGCTGCCCTCGCCGCCGGTTGCCTCCTGCTGCTGGCGGAGGACCATCCCACCAACCAGATCGTGCTGTTGAGCCAGCTTCGGCTCGCGGGCTTCCAGGCCGACATCGCGGAGGACGGTTTGAAGGGGCTGGAAGCCTGGAACCGCTGCACCTACGGCCTGGTGCTCACGGACATCCACATGCCCACCATGGACGGCTACCAGCTGGCCAAGGCGATCCGCACGGCCGAGGCCGCGGAAGGCCGGAGCCGCATCCCCATCCTCGCCCTCACCGCGAACGCCCTCCAGGGGGAATTGGACCGGTGCCTGGCGGTGGGGATGGATGACTGCATCATCAAGCCCGTGAGCATCCCGGACCTGGACGCCAAGGTGCGCCAATGGCTGCCGGCGGCCGCCGCATTGGCAACCCCCAGGCCCGGCGGGACCGGCGCTGCGGCGTCCTCGGCGTCCTCGGCGCCCGCGGGCGGGCTGCCGGTGGACCTGAAGATCCTGGAAAGCCTGTCCCCCGGCGACCGGCTGGGGGGCCTGATGATCCTCCGGGATTTCCGGGACACCACCCGGGAGGACATGGCTTCCCTGCGGGAGGCGGTCGGCGCGGGCCGGCGCGACGAGATCGCGCGCTGGGCCCACCGGATCAAGGGGGCCGCCGGAATGATCGGCGCGGGGTCCCTGGCGGAAACCGCCATGGCCCTCGAGACGCAGGCGGGGTCGAAGGACGGGGATCTGCTGGGACCCCTCGCGGCGATGGAAGCGGCCTTTGCCTGGTTGAACCGTTTCGCGACCGCGGAGCTCGAACCGTGAGCGCGGACCTGCATCCTGGGGCCTCCTGCGAATCGAGGCCTGGATCCTGAAGCGGGTGAAGGAAGGCGAGGCAAAGTCCTGGGCCCCATGAGGCCGGAATGTCATGTAAAGGTACCTTGACTTTCTGTAAAGGTACCTTTACTTTTCATCTCGACCGCCGAGGAGGCCCCATGCCGACGCCTGATTCGCTCCGAACCCCAACCCAGCCTTCCGCCCGAAGGCTTTACGGCCTCTACCTCGCCGCCCTCGCGGCCGCGCTCCTCGGCAACCTGCTGATCCGCTTTTCCGCCGAGGCCGGGCGGCTGCCCGGAGCCGGGCGGGCGGTGCTGGGGATCGCGGCGGCCGCGCCGCTCTTCGCCGCCGCCGGCCTGTTCTGGCGCCTGCTGGCCCGCGACCTCGACGAGCTGGTGCAGCGCATCGTCCTCGAAGGCCTCGCCTTCGCCCTCATCGTGTCGGTCCCGTTGACGGCCCTCTACCTCAACCTGCGCGCCGCCGGCGTCGGGTTGCCCCGGCTGGATCCCCCGGACCTGCTCATGGCCCCGGCAATCCTCGTTGCCCTCGGCATCGCCCTCGCCCAGCGGCGATACCAGTGAAGAACGCCCTGCCCCAGCTGCGGGCCGAACACGGGTGGTCCCAGGGAGATCTGGCGGAGCGGCTCGGCGTCTCCCGCCAGACGGTCAACGCCCTGGAGCGGGGGAAGTACGACCCCAGCCTGCCCCTGGCCTTCCGGATCGCACGGCTCTTCGGCCAGTCGATCGAGCGGATTTTCGCAGCCGAAGAGGACTGAAGGGAATCTTCCTACCGCTGCTGGGCCTCCACCACCGTCATAGCGGTCAAATGCAGAATGTCGTTCAGGTCCGAATGCCGCTGGAGCACATTCGCCGCCTTGTCCATGCCGCAGGTGATGGGACCGATCCCGATGGAGCCGGAAATCACGATGAAGGGGAGGTCCAGGCCGCTGCCCCGCAGGATGGCCAGCGCCCCCGGGGCGTCGAGGTCGGGCATGCGGTAGTCCGAAACCAGCACGTCCCAGGCCTGGCCGTCCAGGGACTGGCGTAGCTCTTCGGCGGTGTCCACGCGCCGCCACTGCATCGCGTAGCCGGCCTCCTCCAGGGAACGGACTACCAGGGCCGCGTCGGCGGGGGAGTCCTCGGCCATGAGGAGGCGCAGGGGGCTGCTCACGGGGCCGCCGGGGCGTGCGCCCGATCGGAAGCTGCGCGGAGGGGAAGCCTTGCCGAGGCCATCGAGGCATCCTGGGAAGGGGGGACTAGGTCGATCTTCCGGGGGTCCGGGCGGTTGTCAACGCCCGTGACCGGGTAAGGATCACTGCAGGAGCATGCTTCCGGGTCCCGAACCCTCCGGGGCGCAGCCGACCACCCGGTCACGGCCGGCCCGTTTGGCCTCGTAGAGGGCTGCGTCCGCGGCCCGGAGCAGGAGGGTGGCGTGGGTGTGGTCCGGGTGGCTCGCGATTCCCGCGCTGAAGCTCAGCTGGATGGTGTCGGGTCCGACGCTGTGCCGGACTTCGGCGAACCGGCGCCGCAGTTCATCGAGCACCCTGAAAGCCGTGTCGGGTTCGGTGTCCGGCAGGATCACGGCGAACTCCTCGCCGCCGTAGCGTCCGATAATGTCGGACTTCCGCAGGCGGCGCTTCAGGAGCTTGGCCAGGTTGACCAGCACGGCGTCCCCTGCGGGGTGGCCATGGAGATCGTTCACATTCTTGAAGTGATCGAGATCGATCATGGCGAAGGCGTGCGGGCTTCCGCTCCGGGCCGCGCGCCCCATCTCCCGCCGCAGCTGCTCCTTCAGGGAGGCGCTGTTGAGCAGTCCCGTGAGCCGGTCCCGTTCCATGAGCCCGCGCAGCTGCCGTCCCCGGAGGGCGCGCGCCGTCACGATGGAGATGAGATGGGCCGGTGAGACCGGCTTGGTGAGGAAGTCCTCCGCCCCCTGGGTGAGGGCCGAGAGCTGGTCCTCCTGGTTGCACTCGCAGCTGAGGTAGACGATGGGGAGACCCACGCAGGCTTCGTCCTGGCGGATGACGGCGGCGAGCTCGGCGCCGCTGCAGCCGGGCATGTGGAGGTCCATGAGCACCAGGTTGGGCTTGAAGTCCGCCAGGGGGGCCAGGACCTACAGCGGATCCCCCGCCACCAGCACGTCCATCCCCACGGATTCGAGCACCCGGGTGCAGAAGGCCGCGGTCAGGGCCTCGTCTTCGACGATGAGGACGCGGAAGGGTTCCTGGAAGCGCCGCTGGGTGAACTGGTCCAGCTTCTCCATTACGGCGTGGGCGTTGAGGGGCGTCGTGAAGAAGGCCGCCCCGTGGGCGCAGATGGCCTGCAGGCGCGCGTGGAGGTCGAAGCGGTCCGAGAGGTAGGCGATGGGGATGGGCCGCTCCCGCCCAGCCTGGATCCTCGTCACGAGATGCTGGTCCCCCGGGCGCAGATCCTGCGCGTGCTCGAGCCCGAGGCAGATCAGGTCCGGGGTGCCCCGGGCGATGGAATCGAGGAGGGCCGCGGCCGTTTCGTGGTGCTCGATCCGGTAGCCACTGGCGAGGGCCGGCTCGATGATCGGATCCATGACCTCCGACGGCGCGAGGAAGCAGACCCATGGGGTCAGATGGCTCGAATCCTCGGGCTTCGAGGGACAGACGCTGCTGTGCACCCGGAGCAGGGCGTCGCTGACTTCCATGTGCTCCTGCAGGTTCAGCTCCCCCCACTTCTGCAGGTGGCCTTCGACCTTCGCCTTCAAGGCCTGGATCTCAAGCCGGGCCTTCTCGGGCCTGGGCGTGCTGGCCCTGAGCAGTGTCAGGACCCGCGCATAGACCTCCCGCAGGCAGGAGCCCACGGTGCGTCCCTGATCCAGCCAAGCCGACGTCATGGCCCACACGGCGCCTTCCAGTTCGGCTCTCACCGCCTCCGAGGCGGGGGGGGCCGGCGTCATGCCCTTGTTCATCGATACCGTCATGGTGTCCATGCGTGGCCTCCTGGCAAGTGCGATTCGATACCGCCCGGTTCTAGGCTGGGGACCACCCGGCCGCCAGGACCCTCGGCCCGGACAGGCAGGCGGCGGCGGACATCGGTTTCCGAACGAGGGCCGGGATCAGCGCTCCGTAGCGGACATCCTCCTCCGTCGTCGGGGGCTGCCACATTTCCGCCCAGTCTGGCAGCTGGTGGCCCGGCATCGGCCGGCTGATGAAGTAGCCCTGCGCCTCCTGGCAGCCCATGGCTTTCACCAGGTCCCACTCGGCCCGGTTTTCCACCCCTTCGGCCACACTCTTCAGGCTCAGCTTCCGGGCCAGGTCGAGGCTGGTTTCGATGATGGAGCGGCTGCGCTCGTCGGAGGGCGCCTCCCTCACGAAGGTCTGGTCCACCTTCAGCTCGGTGAAGGGCATATGGTTGAGCTGCTGGAGGGAGGAGTAGCCGGTGCCGAAATCGTCGATGGAGAGCTTGAAGCCTTTCAGGCGCAGTCGGGCGAGGACGTTCAGCACGTCGGCCAGCTTGCTCATCACGTCCGTTTCGGTGACCTCCAGGGTGATCCGCCGCGGATCACAGTCCTCCTCCAGCACCAGGGCGTGCAGGCGGTCGGCCACCCCGATGTCCTCCAGGGAGTGCATGGAGACGTTCACCGAAGCGTCCACCTCGAGGCCCCGGTCCGACCACGCCCTCAAGTAGGTGCAGGTCTGCTTGAGGAGCGCCTCGAGCAGGAGGTCCATGAGCCCTTCCTCTTCCAGCCGGTAGATGAAGTCCTTGGGGACCAGCACGCCCTGGCCGGGCCGGTACCAGCGCACCAGGGTTTCCACGCCGGTGATCTCCCCCGTGGCCATCGACACCTTGGGCTGGAAGAAGGCGAGGAACTCCCGGTTGGCGAGGCCGTTCCGCAGTTCCTCGGCCGTCGCGACCTCCTGCACCGCGCCGTCGGCGGGGACCATGGCCAGGGGCGAGGTCTTCGCGAGGTAGTCCTCCAGTTGGCGCGCGGTCACCGGTTTCGAAATGGTGCCCAGCACCTGGATCCCGTAGGCCCGGGCCATGGTTTCCACGGTGTGGACGATGGAGGCGTCGACGCCGCTGACGACCACCAGGGCCCTGGATCAGATGGGCGCCATGCCCTTCTCGGAATTGAAGATCGACCAGGCTGCCTTGAAGGAGGCCCAGGAACAGGACCGGAGCCGCACCCTGGTGGAAGTGGCCCTCGAACTCGCCCGCCGGCTCGATCTGCGGATCGTCGCGGAACGCGTGGAGACGCGTTCGGACTGGGAAGCGGCCGAAGCTTCCGGGTGGGATGAAGCCCAGGGCTTCTTCATCAGCCGGCCCCTTCCGGGTCACCAGATCCCGGACTGGGCTGCGGCCTGGCGGGCGCAGGGAACGACCTCGTAGGGCAACCGGAAATCCCTGCGCTCACCGCCGATTGCATCGGGCCTGGCTGGGCTTTCGCCCTCGCCTGGCCCCGGGGAGCTTTACGGAACGATGACCACCCTGCAGGCGGACCGGTTCCGCTCGCCCACCGCCGTCAGGCAGTAGGTTCCCGAAGGCACGCGGACCATGCCGGCGGTGGGCAGATCGCCGGCGGTGCCCGGGGAGACCGTCACCGAGTAAGCGTTCCGGGAGATCCAGATGATGCCGCCGGGCACGGTGAAGGCGAGCAGGCTGGGGGTCTTGGGCTGCGACCAGAAGGGAGTCTGGGCGGGCACGGCCGAGGCGATGAGGGCCGCAGGGAAGAGAATCGCGAACTTGTTCATAAATCCTCCTTGAAGGTGCCCCAAGGCTTCGCCTTGTCCCGCGGGTTCCGGTTCCGGAGCCTGTGGGGTGATCGGCCACGTCTCGGATCCGACCTGTTCGGATCGTGGGCTTGATGGTGGGTGGAACCTTTCACGCCGGTTCCGCTCTTCTTCAAGCATCGGGGATGCCAACCGCTGGATCTCTCACGGCCTTCAAGGCAAGCGCAACCAAAGATTCATTTGCATCTCGGCGTCCCGGATTCCGGCCCCGGGACGGAAGTCCGATTCCACGATGGCGTCCATTTCCTGGACGCCTTCCACATTTTGGATCCACGGGCTGGGAATCCGGACCGCGGGGCGAGCGCCCTCAGCGGTCCTCGGATTTCCGGAGCCGGTTGAGCAGCAGCTGCTGGGGCATGTCGAGGCGGCGCGCCGCATCCTCGATCCTTCCGCCCTCCTCCTCCAGCACCCGCCGGATGTGCAGCCTCTCGATCTCCGCCAGCTCGATCCGCGTGCCGTAGTTGGGCGTGGCTTCCGAGGAGGAGGCACCGAGCTGGAGGTCCCCGGCCCGGATTTCGGCCCCCGGGCAGTGGAGCACCGCGCGTTCGATGACGTTCCGGAGCTCCCGCAGATTCCCGTGCCAGCGGTGGCTGCCCATTTCGTGGAGGGCCTCCTCCGTGAGGGCAAGCCCGGGCCTTCCGGCCTCGCGTCCGATCGCCTCCAGGAACGCCTCCGCCAGCAGGGGGATGTCGTCCACTCTTTTCCGGAGCGGGGGAACGTTCAGGACGATGGTGTTGAAGCGGAGGTAGAGATCGCATCGGAGGCGACCCCAGCGCAGGTCCACATCCAGGTGCTGGTGAGTGGCGGCGATCAAGCGCACATCCACCCGCTGGTCCTGGTCCTCCCCCGCCCGGCTGTGCTGCTTGGCTTCCAGGGTCGTGAGGAGCCTTTCCTGGAGGCCCGGATCCATGTCGCCGATGCCCTCCAGGAAAAGGGTCCCCGTGGGCCGCCGCGACCAGTCCCGTACGGCCGGCGGATCCAGGCGCGCCTGCCGCCGGCGCGCCAAACAGTTCCGCTTCCAGGAAGGCGGCCTGGTGACCGAGGCAGTTCAAACCGGCCATGGGCTGGCCTGACCGGCGCCCCATCCTGTGCAGCCACCGCGCCAGGGCACCCTTGCCCGATCCGGCCTCCCCCAGGAGCAATACCGGCGCATCAACATGCAGGGCCTTCTCGGCCTCTTGCCTCAGCCTTCGCATGAGGGGGCTGGGACCGAGGAAGGGGTGGTTGGGATCCGCCAGTGGCGGCACGTCGAGCTCCCCACGCCCACCCCCAGTATCCGTATGCTCAATGGGGAAAAACTTCCCCAGCTAGGAAGCAGCCTGCAAGTCCCGTTCCAAGGGCTGGCGGTTCGGTCGAGCCCCTGGCAAGGACCGGAATCCCTTGTGGGTGGAGGCTCCATCACCTCCCCAATGAAGTCGTTTTCCGACCCGCGGGAACCCCCGGAACGTGCAGCTCTGTTGAAAACCGTGCAGCGGATAAGGATGGTCAGCCTGAACGGGCTGGAGCGCCGCGCCGGGCGGGATCCACGGAGGGGAGGCTTCGGGGGGGACGATGCGGATCATCAACCCAGCGGGCTCACGGAGTGGATCTGGATTCTGGACGGTGTCCAGAATCCAGATCAAATCCCGCAGCTCCTGCCCTGCCGGCGGGGCCGCCGCCCGCCTACCGCTGCTGCGCCTCCACCACCGTCAGCGCCCTGAGGTGCAGGATGACGGGGCCCCCGCCGCGATCGAGCGCAGCGAGGAGCGGGAGGACAGGACTCCCGCCGATCGGACGCTTCACGTCCTCCCGATCGCTTCGCTCTTGGAGGCGGGAACCCTTGTCCTGTCCGATCGGGGGGTGGTCGGCGAAGCCGTCCTGATTGACCCTACCGCTGTTGCGCCTCCACCACCGTCAGCGCCGTGAGGTGCAGGATGTCGTTGAGGTCGCTGTGCCGCTGCAGCACGTTCGCCGGCTTGTCCATGCCGCAGGTGATGGGCCCGATGACTTCCGCGCCGGCGAGGCGCTGGATGAGCTTGTAGGCGATGTTGCCGCTGTTCAGGTCGGGGAAGATGAGCACGTTGGCGCCGCCCTGCACGTCGGCGAAGGGGTAGCTTTCCGCCAGGATGTCGGCGTTCAGGGCCGTGTCGGCCTGCAGTTCGCCGTCGCAGTGGAGGTCCGGGCGGAGCTGCTTCACGAGCTGGGCGGCCTTCTGCATCTTCTTGGGACTCGGATGGTCCACGCTGCCGAAGTTCGAGAAGGAGAGCATGGCGATGCGGGGCTCCATGGCGAAGCGGTTCTTCACCAGGTCCGCGGTGAGCACGGCCACCTCCGCCAGCTCCTCGGCGGTGGGATCGATGGTCATGGTGGTGTCGGCGAAGAAGACCACCCGGTTCTTCAGGACCAGCACGTAGACGCCGCAGACCTTCTTCACGCCCTGGCGGGTGCCGATGACCTGCAGGCAGGGCGAGATGGTCTCCGGGTAGTAGCTGGAGATCCCCGCCACCAGGCCTTCCGCCTTGCCCATCTGGCACATCAGGGCGCCGAACATGATGCGCCGGCGGGTCTGGCGGTCTGCCTCGTAGCGGGTGATGCCCTTGCGCTTGCGGCGCTGGTAGAAGGCCTCCACGGCCTCGTCGCGCCAGGACACCACCTCGGGATCCAGGACCTCGACCCCTTCCATGTCCAGATGCAGCTCCTCGATGCGGGCGCGGATCTTGGCCTCCTTGCCCAGCAGGATCGGGATGCAGATGCCCTCGTCCACCATGGCCTGGCAGGCCCGCAGGATCTGGGGATGATCCCCTTCCGGGAAGACGATGCGGCGCGGGTCGGACTTGGCGCGGTTCAGCACCGTGCGGATCACGTCCTTGCTGCGGCCCTGCAGGCCCTCGAGCTGCTCCTTGTACTGGGCGAAGTCGGCGATGGGCTGTTTGGCCACGCCGCTGTCCATGGCGGCCTTCGCCACGGCGGGGGCCACCCAGAGCAGCACCCGCGGATCGAAGGGCTTGGGGATGATGTACTGGGGACCGAAGACGAACTTCTGCCCGGAGTAGGCCTTCGAGACGCTGTCCGGAACGTCCTCCTTGGCCAGGGCCGCCAGGGCCTGGGCCGCCGCCAGCTTCATCGCCTCGTTGATCTCCGTGGCCCGCACGTCCAGGGCGCCCCGGAAGATGAAGGGGAAGCCCAGGACATTGTTCACCTGGTTCGGGTAGTCGCTGCGCCCCGTCGCCATGATGATGTCGGGGCGCGCGGCGATCGCCGTGGGGTAGTCGATCTCCGGATCGGGATTCGCCAGGGCGAAGACCACCGGATTGGCGGCCATGCTCTTGATCATGTCCGCGGTGAGCACGCCCTTGGCGCTGCAGCCCACGAAGACGTCGGCCCCCGCGATCACCTCACCCAGGGTCCGCAGGTCGGACTTCTTGGAGAAGGTCGCCTTGTACTCGTTCATGCCATCCGTGCGGCCGTCGTAGACCAGACCCTTCGTATCGCAGAGCCAGAGGTTTTCCAGCTTCACGCCGGCGCTGACCATCATCGTGGCGCAGGCGATGGCGCTGGCCCCGGCGCCGCTGAAGACCACCTTCAGGTCCGGCAGCTGCTTCCCGGTGACCTCGCAGGCGTTGAAGAGGGCCGCCGTGCTGATGATGGCGGTGCCGTGCTGGTCGTCGTGGAAGACGGGGATCTTCATCTCCGCCTTGAGGCGCTTCTCGATCTCGAAGCACTCCGGCGCCTTGATGTCCTCCAGGTTAATGCCGCCGAAGGTCGGCTCCAGGGACTTCACGATCTGGATGAACTTCTCCGGGTCCAGCTCGTCGATCTCGATGTCGAAGACGTCGATGTCGGCGAAGCGCTTGAAGAGCACGCCCTTCCCTTCCATGACGGGCTTGCCCGCCAGGGCGCCGATGTGGCCCAGGCCCAGGACCGCGGTGCCGTTGGAGATCACGCCCACCAGGTTGCCCTTGGCGGTGTACTTGTAGGCGTCCTCCGGGTTCTTCTCGATCTCGAGGCAGGGCTCGGCGACGCCGGGGCTGTAGGCCAGGGCGAGGTCCCGGGCGGTGCTGGTCGGCTTGGTGGGGACGACTTCGATCTTTCCCTTCCGGCCGACGGAGTGGTAGTCCAGGGCTTCCTGCTTGCGGATCATGGGACCTTCCTTGAAGAGCGCGCCGGCGGGTTCCGCCGGCGCAACGGGAACGGAATCAGGCCTCGAGCCTTTCCAGGGCGTCGCGCTGCTCGCGCTGGGCCCGCTGGGTGCTCCAGAAGCCCCACCAGGCGCCGGCCATGCCGGTGCAGGTGCCGACGCCGATGAGCAGGGCGAGGCTCGGCAGGGAGAAGAAGCCCAGGCGGGCCAGCTCCACCAGCAGGGGCGAGATGGCGCCGGCGCCCTTGGCGATGCCCAGCCAGAAGCCGAGCAGGCCGAGGATGGCGAGGCCGCTCCCCAGGATGCCCAGCAGGCCGCCCTCGATGACGAGGGGCGTGCGGATGAAGCCTTCGCTGGCGCCCACGAGGCGCATGATGGCGATCTCCTCCTCCCGGGCGAGGATGCTCATGCGGATCACATTGCCGGTGGAAAAGCCCGCGGCGACCAGGAGCAGCAGGCCGAGGGTGCCGAAGGCGCTGCGCATCCACGAGGCCGCCCGCTGCATGGACATGAGGCGCTCGTGGTCCACGAGCACGTCCCCCACGCCCTCCAGGGACTTGAGGCTTTCGCCGACCTCCAGGGCCCGGCCCGCTTTCGAGAGGTTGGCGTTCAGCGTCAGCTCCAGGAACTCGGGCATGGTCTCGCGGCCCAGGCTTTCCAGCATAAGGCCGGCCTCCCGGGTGGTTTCGTTGAGGCGGCGCGTAGCCTCCTGGGACGTGATCCGGGTCACCTGGGTGAAGCGCGGATCCCGCCGCAGCCGCGCATCCAGGTCGTCGAGGGAGGCGCCCTCCGCGGACCACACGGTGATGCGGGCGAGGCCCTCCAGCCGGCCGACGGCCCGTTCCAGGCTCTCCAGCATGAGCAGCCCGCCCCCCGCCAGCAGGAGGCCCGAGGCGAGGGTGATGATGGCCAGCAGATGCTGGCCCCGGTGGCGGAACAGGTCCTTGGCCGCGTCCCGGAGCAGGACCGCGAGCAGCCGCAGACGAAGCATCAGGCGCTCCCGTCCAGGGCGATCCCCTTCAGCTTCACGCCGGTGCCGAGGGTGAAGGTCTTGACCGTGGAGCCGGTCTGGGAGGGGTTCTTGAAAATGCGCAGGAAGTTCGTCGGGGCCTCGCTGGTGGTGGCGTCGAGGGCCACGAGCCAGTCCTTATTGCCCGGATGGGCGAGGACGCGGAGGTTGTTGAGGGCGGCGGTGCCCAGGGTGCCCTTGTCTGGCGCCTGGTTCGGGTTGGAGCCGAACTGACCGAAGGTGAAGACGTTGATGGGGGCTTCCGCCGAGGCGGCGTCCTGGTTGTGCCGGGCGAAGTAGAGGCGGTTGTTGCTGGTGTCGAGGGCCAGGGAACCGTAGATGCCCAGCTTGGCGTTGCCGCCGATGAGGACGTTCGTGGCGGTGAAGCCGTTGGCGCCGCCGCTGCGCAGCCGCGCGCCATTGTAGATCTCCGTGGAGAACTGGACCTGGCTGCCGTCCTTGAAGAAGGCGAAGAGCGCGCCGCCGCCGGCGGCGAGGCCCGTGCCGCCCTTGTCGCCCTGGACGCTGAGCTTGGACGCGGTGCTCACCACCGCGCCGTCGTTGTAGAACTGGGCCCCGGCGACCGCCCACACCCGGGCTTCGGTGTCATTGGTCTCCATGACGTAGAGGGTGCCCGAGACGGGATCCAGGGCGGACTGGCTGAACTTGCCGCCGCTGAGGCGGTCGCCGCTGTTGCCCAGGGTGAAGTGGATGGCCTCCGTGCTGGGGATCGCGCCGGTCTGCTGCCGGATGCGGTCCACGCGCACCACGTCGCCGCCCTCGCCCACCAGCCAGAGCCGGTTCCCGCTGGAATCCATCGCCAGGCCGCCCCAGGCGAGGTTCTTCACCTTGGCGAACTGGTCGCTGGAGATGGTGCGGGTGGTGGCCGTGACCGCGTCCGCGTCGTAGAGGGTGGACACGTTGTCCCAGATGAGCACGCGGTTCGTGGCCGCGTCCGCCGTGTCGAAGGCGTAGAGGGTGGTGCCGGCGGTGGCGCCCCCGCCGGCGCCGGCGGGATCCACGCAGCCGAGGGACAGGCAGCCCAGGAAAAGGCTCGCGAGGAGCGGCAGGGCGAGGCTGACCCCCGACCAGCGGAGGAGGCGGTTGAAGCGCATGGTCAACTCCGTGGGACGCTCCTGCCTACTTGGCGAAGAGGGCCTTCAGTTGTGCGTTGAGGGTCTTCACGAGTTCCGCGTCCACGCCCGCGTCCACCGCGGCCTTGGAAATGGAGAGGGCCAGCTGCTTCACGGCCTCCGGACCTTCGCCGTTGATGATGCCCTGGGTGGACCGGCCCTGGAGCCGGTTGATCATCTCGTGGTGCTCGAAGGGGAGGACGGTCTTGGAGGTCTGGGAGATGCGCTGGGTGAAGGCCGTGAGCTTGGCCAGCATCAGCGGATCCAGGGTGACCTTGGGGGGCGGGGCCGGTGCGTCTTCCGCCACGGGGAAGCCGGCGGCGGCGGGGACCGGCGCGGGGGCCGGCGCCGGGGCGGGCGCCGCGGGCAGTTCCACCGCGGGCTTGCGGCCGCTGCGCACGCCCTTGAGGGCGATGTGGCCGGCCATGGCAAGGCCGTAGAGGTCCTTCGCCACGTTCAGCACGGGCTTCTGGAGCACTTCGCTGAGCTCCAGCACGGTGTAGTACCCGGTGGTCAGCTCGAGGAGCTTCGCCTCCCTGGGATTGACGCCCGCCGGGGTCTCGCCCGGCAGCAGGTTCGAGACGGGGTAGAGGTCCACGGAGGAGATCTTCTGGCTGATGACCCGCCACTCGTCCATCCGCCGGCCCATCTCCATGAGGATCGAGGCGTTCGGCTTCTGGATGGTGGGCGCGACGCTCACCTCGCCCTCCTCGAAGCTGTAGCTGCCATCGAGCCAGAGGGCCACTTCGTAGAAGGCCTCGAGCCCCTCCGCCGCGGCGCTCACCGCGTGGATGATGCGGCCGTCCTTGAGGTAGATCTTGGTCCGCTTGTTCTCCTCCACCACGTTGAAGCAGCCCGACTTCCCGCCCTGGCTGACGAGCTGGATGATGTCGGGCAGCGGCGCCTCGCGCATGGAGCCTTGAATGAGACCCTGTGACATGGGGGTTCCTTCTCGTTGCCGTCCGATATGGTTGAAGCCGCAGGGTACCATGACCGGCCTGTGACGAATGGGGTTCCCCGCGCCCTAGCCAAGCGCGGCCCCTTTCGGGATGCTGGAGGCACAGGAGCCGCCGTGGGATCCCCGTTCGCCACCATCGAAGAGGCCATCGAGGCCATCCGCGCCGGCCGGATGGTCGTCGTCGTGGACGACGAGGACCGGGAGAACGAGGGCGACCTCACCCTGGCCGCGGCCCACGTCAGCCCGGAGGCCATCGCCTTCATGGCCACCCACGGCCGGGGACTCATCTGCGTCGCCCTGGAAGGGGAGGTCCTGGACCGCCTCCAGATCCCGCTCATGGTCCGGGACAACAGCAGCCCCTTCGAGACCGCCTTCTGCATCTCCGTCGAGGCCCGGACCGGCACCACCACGGGCATCTCGGCGGCGGACCGGGCCCGGACCGTCCAGGCCCTCCTTGATCCCGCGAGCCGCGCCCAGGACTTCGTGAAGCCCGGCCACATGTTCCCCCTCCGGGCCCGGGCCGGGGGCGTCCTCACCCGCACGGGCCAGACGGAGGCCTCCGTGGACCTCGCCCGGCTGGCGGGCCTGCCTCCCGGCGGCGTGATCTGCGAGATCATGAACGAGGACGGCACCATGGCGCGGGTGCCGGACCTGGTGCCCTTCTGCGGGAAGCACGGCCTGCTGATGGTCACGGTGGCGGATCTGGTGGCCTACCGGCTGCGCACGGATCCCATCGTGAAGGCCCTCGAGACCCGGACCCTGGCCACCGTCCGCGGTCCCGTGGCCGTCCACCGCTTCGAGAGCCTGCTGGACGGCGGCACCCACTTCGCGTTCGTCGTGGGAGACCCCGCCCAGGGCGGCCCGCCCCTGGTCCGGGTCCACCTCGAAACCCTGCCGGAGGATCTCCACGGCTTCGGCTCCGGGCCCTTCCAGGCCGCCATGGAGGCCATCCACGGCGAGGGCCGCGGCGTCCTGGTCTACCTGCGGCGCCATGCCACCACCCTCGGCGTGCAGCACGAGGGGGCCGATGCTCCCAGCGCCGCCCTCAGCGACCGGGATGTGGGCGTCGGAGCCCAAATTCTGCGAACCATAGGGATCCAGCAAATGCGACTTCTGACCCGGAGCGAAAAGAAGTACATTGGGCTCCGAGGTTTCGGACTCGACATCGCATCCCAGGTACTGCTCCCCCCCTCGCCGTCCCCTTCATAGCCGGATCCGTGATCAACACCGCCTTCCTCACCCAATCGCCCCTGTTCAGGAACCTGGACGAGACCGAGCGCGCGCAGATCCTCATCATCGGCCAGGTCCGGAGCTTCAAGGACCAGGAGGTGATCTTCCGGGAGGGCGATCCCGGCGATGGCCTCTTCATCGTGGTGAAGGGCAGCGTGCGGATCTCCAAGCGCAGCGTCACCGGGGAGGAGGCCCTGGCGATCCTGGAACCCCCGGCCTTCTTCGGCGAGATGGCCCTCATCGACTACAGCCCCCGGGCCGCGGACGCCATCGCCAACGAGGGCAGCGAACTCTTCTTCATTCCCCTCAAGGAACTGCGCGCCCTCATCGAGGCCCACCACCACCTCGCCATGAAGCTGCTCTTCGCCCTTTGCGAAGTCATGGCCCAGCGGCTTCGGGAAACCAACGAACGCTACATGAGCATTTTCACGATCGCCCAGTGGGGCGGCGCCGGTGGACCCGCGCCCGTGCCCTGATCGTGACATCCGCCGCTGGGGGACTTCCCCGGGGCGCGGTAGAATGGTCGTTCCGCCGGTCCACCCACCGGCCTGATCCAAGGAGACCCTGTGTCCGAGACGGTTGCCCACATCACCGACGATGAATTTCCCGCCACCGTGGCCAGCGGCGTCACCCTGGTGGACTTCTGGGCTCCGTGGTGCGGCCCCTGCCGCATGATCGCCCCGGTTCTCGAAGAACTGGCCGGCGAGCTGGGCGGCAAGGCGCGGATCGTGAAGATGAACGTGGACGAGAACCCGGAAGTCGCCGGCAAGTTCGGCGTGATGTCGATCCCGACCCTCATCCTCTTCAAGGACGGCAAGGCCGTGAACAAGATCGTCGGCGGCCAGCCCAAGCCCCAGATCAAGGCCCTCATCGAATCGGCCTTCTGAGCCGCTCCCCAAACGCAGGAAGGGGCGCCCGCGGGCGCCCCTTCCTGCGTCTGGCCAGGGCCGGACGCATCATTTCTTGACGGGCTTCTCCAGCACCATCCGGATCTCGTTGCCCCGGGCGTTGAACAGCACCTGGTGCATGACCACCTGGATCATGGCGAGGCCACGGCCGCACTGGCGGGCCAGGACGTCCGCGTCGGTCACGGGGGCCGAAGCCCGGGTCGTGTCGAAGCCCGGGCCTTCGTCCGTGATCTCCACGGCGAAGCGGTCCGGCACCACGTCCACCCGCACCGTCACCTTCCGGGCCGCGAACTTCTCGTCGGCGAGGCGCTCCTGGCGCAGGGCCTGGTAGGGATCCTGGTCGCTGAAAAGGTCGGCCTTGAGGGTGCTGTCCAGCTCCAGGTTGCCGTGCTCCAGGGCGTTCACCAGGGCTTCGTGGAAGGCCATGGCGATGACGTCCACATTGTGGGGCTCGGCGAAGCCCAGGGGCACCAGGCGGTCCGTCAGGTGGCGCACCACGGAAGGGATGTCCAGCTCGTCGGAGCGGAAGGAGAAGATGCGCTCCTCCTTCACCAGACCCTTCAGGCCGTTGACGGCCAACCGCATCTCCCGGTGGATCTCCACCAGGTGGAACACGGCCTTGACCATCTCCCGGATGGCCAGGGGCTTCTGGAACAGGTTGCTGGCCCCCAGGCGCATGGCCCGGATGGCGTATTCCAGCGTGGCCTGGCCCGTCATGAGCACCACGGGCAGGTTGGACTGGATGGTCTTGACCTTGTTGATGACGTCGAAGCCATCCATCCCGTCCATGTTGATGTCCGAGATCACCAGATCGAAGGGCGGAGGCTCCGGGCTCTGCAGGAGCTCCAGGGCCCGGTGCCCCTCCGAGAAGGCGTGCACGACCATGCCGTAGTGGGTGAGGGCTTCCTTGACCAGGTTGAGGACCGCCGCATCGTCGTCGACGAGCAGGACATGGGGAGGAGTCGGAGTCATGCGCGGGACGGGTTCCGTGGAGTGGATGGCGTTGGGGTGGGTTGGGAAAGAAGTCTAGCGGGGCTCAGGCAGATACGGTGAAACCAGTAGCAAGGTCCTCTCCAAGGCCCCGCCCAGACCGGCGGGCAGGGCCCGCGGCCGGGCCCTCCGCGGAGCCTGGTCCACGGCGCGGAGAAGGCCGTCAGCCAGTGCCTCCCTTTCAGTGATTTGGACGATGCCGGCAGCCTTCAAAGGATTTACAAGGTCGACGAAATTCTGGAAGCCCGGCCCCAGCAGGACCGGCAGCCCCGCTGCGGCAGGCTCCACCGGGTTATGGCCGCCGTGCCACGTCCACCCGCCGCCCACGAGGGCCACCGTGCCCTCTCCGTAGGCCGCCGCCAACTCACCCAGGGTGTCCAGCAGCAGCACCTCCGTGTCCGCCCAGCCGGCCGCGTCCCGGGGCCAGGGCTCGGAGGCCCGCCGGAAGTGCCAGCCGTCGGCCGCCAGGAGGTCCGCGACGGCGTCGAAGCGTCCGGGCCGGCGGGGCGCCAGGATGAGCCGCGCGTCGGGCCGGACCGCGCGCAGGGCCCGAAACGCCGTCAGCACCAACGGCTCTTCGCCGTCCACCGTGTTGCCCGCGACGACGAGGGCGGCCGCCTGCCAGGCCTCCCGCAGGCCGTCCCAGCCGGCGTGCAGCGGACGGGGCGGAGGGAGGTCGGCCTTGAGGTTGCCCCCGAGGACAACCCTCGGGGCGCCCAGGGTCCGGAAGGCTTCGAGGGATTCGGGATCCCGGGCGGCCACCAGGGTGAGCCGGGACGCCGCCAGGCGGATCCAGGGCCCGCCGCGCCGCAGGCTGCGCGCCGTCAGCCGCCCGTTCACCACCAGCCGCGGGATGTCCCGCCGGGCGAGCTCGCGGAGAAGGTTGGGCCAGAGCTCGGTCTCCAGGGCGAGGAAGGCGCCGGGGGGCACCGCCAGGAAGGGTCTCAGGCCCCGCGGATCATCCAGGGGGAAGGCGCCGCCGGTGATGGCGCCGGAGCCCGCGTCCCAGCCCGGCAGACGCTTCGCGAGCAGGTCCAGGCCCGCCGCGGTGCCGGTGGTGACGTGGACCCGCTGCCCGGCCGCCGCGAGGCGGCCCACGAAGCCTTCCGCGAGGATCAGTTCTCCGACGCTGACCGCATGCACCCACAGCCAGCCCGGGGCTAGGCCTTCCGGGGGCGCGGCTTCGAGGCGCAGCCGCGCGTCCGGCCCGAGCCCCCGCAGCAGGCTGCGCGCCACGGCTCCGGAGAGCCCCACCGCGGCGAGATAGACGGCATCGAGCAGCTGCATGGCTCCAACATGCCAGTTCGAATCGCGTTTTTCGATTTTTGTCTCCAGCCGGCTTCAGGCGACTTCGACCACACTTGGGGGATGATCGAAGTCCTGCTCGTCACGGGCCCCCTGGGCGCCGGCAAGACCACGGTGGTGAACCGCCTGCTCCGGGCCGAGGTGGACGCGGGCCGGCGGGCGGCGGTGCTCATCAACGAATTCGGCGCCGTCAGCGTGGACGGCGCCCTGGTGAACGCCGAGCGGCCCGAACTGGCGGGAATCGCCAACCTGGTGAACGGCTGCGTCTGCTGCTCCCTGAAGGCGGACGTGGTGGCGGCCCTCGCGGCCTGGTGCGACCTGCCCGAAGCGGTCCGGCCCCAGCGGGTGGTGCTGGAGACCACCGGGCTGGCGGATCCCACCGACCTCCTGGATCTGGAACTGGAGGCGCCCCTTCAGGGCCGCCTGCGCCTCGCGGGCTGCCTGACGGTGATCTCGGCCCTCACGCCGGTGGACCACCTGCAGACCCGCACCCTGCTGCGCCATCAGGCGGCCCTGGCCTCCCTGGTGCTGGTGAGCAAGGCGGATCTGGACCCCAGCCTCGCGGTGGCCTGGGAGGGCAACCTGCGCAGCGCCCACCCTGGCCTGCCCATCCTGCCGGCACGCCTGGGGGAGCTTCCCCCGGGCGCCCCGGATCCCTGGGCCGGGGACCTGCGCCCCCGCCCCGAAGGCTGGACGGCGGTGGGCCCGAAGAGCTTCGCCGAGGCGCGCTCCCTCACCGTGGCCTTCGACCATCCCGTGGATCCCGCGGCCCTGGAACAGGTCTTCTTCGGCGACCACGGCGGCGGCGAGCTGCTCCGGGCCAAGGGGATCCTGCGCTTCGACGGCTGGCCCCCCCGCCATGACGGCAGCGATCTCTGGGCCTTCCAGCTCGCGGACGGAAGGCTGGAGGTGGCGCCCCTGCCCCTGGCCGAGGGCACGGAGGCGCCCGCCTGCGCGGCGGTGGTCATCGGGATCGGGATGGACTTCGCGGCCTGGCGGCTGGCACTACGGAAGCTGGAGCGACCGCCTTCGGGGGCTCGGCGCAAGGTGGTGCTGCCCTACCCTTGAGCCTCAATCCTTCGGGACAGTGGATGCCACGGGTTCACCAGTCAGGAAGACGTTCCCCATCTGCAGGAGCAGCAGGACCGGGTGTTTCACGCCGTAGGGCTGGGTGTCCCGGACGCTCCAGATCGCAGAGTCCGAGCTGTAGTCCTCCGAGACTCCCGGGTAGTAGGGCGGGCCACCTTTCCGGCCCTTCCCCCAACCCCCCAAGACGAGGACCTGGCCCGTTGGCAGGCATACCCCGGCGTGCTCGGCCCGGGGGTGGTTCATGGATCCCGTACGGACGCACTGGCCCGTGGCCAGCTTGAACAGCTCGCAGGTGGCAGTGGGCCTTCCGGAGGTCCCCTCATTGTCGCGTCCGCCTTCGATCACGCCCCCGCTGATCAGGATCTGTCCGGCATAGCCGAGCCCGGTCGCGGCATGCCAGGCCCGGCCCATGGTCATCGTTCCGGCCGCGTTGAAACGCCGGGTCCTGGGATCGAAGAACCAGCACTGGGCGGATGGCCTCCCGCCGGCGTCCAGCCCGCCGCAAAGGAAGACCCGGCCATCGTCGAGGAGGAGCGCCGCATGGCCCTGCCCCAGATCCGGGCCCTCCAATGGCTCGAAGCGGCCCGAAACCGGATTGAACAGGAAGGAGGGGCCCGTCGGATCGCCCGCCTTCCGTCCACCGCCGCAGGCCAGGGCCGTCCCGTCCCGAAGGGCCGTGAGGCTGCCCCCAACGTGCCGGGAGGGCGTCTCGCCGTTGTAGGCGCCCGGCACCGGCTTGGGGAGCGGCACCCGCTGCCGGGCCGCCGGATCCAGGAACTCCGCGAAGGGGACGGCGCCCTCCTTGACGAGTCCCGAAGGATCTTTCCAGGTGCCCGTGCCGCCCAGCACCAGCACCTGCCCGCCCTGCAGGGCGGCCACCAGCGGTTCCCATCGCGGACCGAGCAGGTCCACGTTCCGAGTGAACCCGGTGCCATCGACGGAGCGGAGGTAGCAGGTTCCGATGGGCTGCAGCGCCTTGTTCCGCCCAGCGACAATGAAGGTCTCCCCGGTGGCCAGGGCGGCATGCCCCGCCATGGTCCGATCCGACAAATCGCTGGGCACGCCCTTGACGGGCTTGATCGACGGTTCCACCAGGGCGATGGCCCGGGCCCAGCGCTCGGGGTGCTGCAGGGAGGCGATCCGGATCTCGTAGAGCCCCGGTGCCGAAGCGGTGAACACGCCATCGCGATCCACCGTGGCCGTACCGGTACCTGTCAGGCTGTGGGCCGTCCACTGGAGCTGGGCTTCGGGAGGACCGTCATCGGGTTCCTGGTATTGGGAAGCGCTGAAGGACATGTAGGTCCCCGCATCGAGCTTCACGAGGGGCGGCACAAGTGAGAGCCCCTTGGCTTCAGGCCTGGCGGGGCTGCGCGGGGGATCGAAATCCGCGAGGTAGTCGCCCAGGCCGGCCTCGACCTCAACAGTCAATTCCTCTGCCACCTTGGGGTCCCACAGCGACCTGGCCCTGACATGGTAGGTGCCAGGTTTCGGGGGCGCGATGAACTTGCCGTCGCCCCGGAATTCGCCACCCTCCGCGTCCACCACTTCCCACACGACCGGACCGCGGGAGGCCAGGGCCGCGAATTTCACGAATTTCCCGGGACCGCACATGGCCTCTGAGGGACCCGCGACCAGGGTGATGGGTTGCACACCGATCCAGGACATGGCGTCATTGGGCCTCCGGGGAAGCGCAAATACCGTGATGGATTGCTCACGGGTCTGGACCGGTATCAGCAGCTTCCCCGGGCCCGTCCAGGACCCCACTGAAGACCACCACTCCGTGGGCCCTTTCCTACTCAAAACGACCTCGTCACCCGGAAACGCGAGGTTGGTGCTCAGTGTGATGGGAACCGATTCCCCCTGGGGCTCACGGCCATTCGGAACCAATGCCTCGCGGCGCGGAATCGAGGGAGAGGGGTCATCTTCCACGCGGAACTCCACGCTGCTCAGCTCGACGGACTCGCCGAAGGCCGAAACCGTCGCCTTCAGAACATACAAACCAGGCATTTCGGGTGCCTGGACCGAACCGATTCCCCGAAGCGCCGTGGACCTGCGCATCGTCGTGGATTCGATCCACGCTTCGCAGGTCGCGGACTCGGGAAAGGGCTCCACGCGAAATTCCAGTGGGAACCCCTTGGGCCCCCTCGTCGCAGAAACCCGCAGGCGCGGCCTGTACATCACTTCCACTGTGGCTTCCGCTTCGCCTTCCTTCGTTCCACGGGCCCGAACACGGTACACGCCGGGTTTATCCGGTGCCTTGTACTCGCCGTTCCAGGCGATCCAGCCCTCGCCCGGCGCCACGGACCAAACGACGGTCCCTTGAAGCCCCTCCGCAGAAAAAGAAGCGAGGGCGCCGGGCTGGAGCGAGACCTGGGACGGTTTGACTTGTAACGGAACTGGTCGCGGCGCCTGCGCCAGGACAGCCACCAGGACCACGATCGCGAACGGTACCATGAGGGATCATCCCATGAGACTCGTCTGTCCCACCGCCTTCAAAGGCACCTTCAGCCCCCTGGAAGCGGCGCGCCGCCTGGCCCGCCCCGGGGACCGCATCCTGCCCGTGAGTGACGGCGGGGACGGCTTCCTGGAATGCCTGCGGCACGCGCTCGGAGGCGCGCTCGAAAGGCATGAAGCGGCGGACCCCTTTGGCGTCCTCCGGCCTGTCCCCGTGCTGCGGCTCCCCGACGGCACCGTGGCCCTGGAGTGCGCCCAGGTCATCGGGCTCGCCGGGCTGGCGGAGCTCGACCCCCTCCGGGCTTCGAGCCAGGGTTTCGGGGCGCTGATCGCGCGCTTCGTAGACGCGCCTCGCCTGTGGATCGGCCTCGGGGGCAGCGCCACCGTGGACGGGGGCGGGGACTGGCCGCCCCTGCGGCTGCCGCCCACGGCGGTCTTCTGTGACGTGGCCACGGACCTCCGCCAGACCGCCGCCCGCTTCGGCCCCCAGAAGGGCGCGCGGCCCGAGGATGTGCCGCGACTGACGGAGCGCCTTCTCGGCCTCGGCCTGCCCACGGGCCCCTTCACCGGCGCCGCCGGCGGGCTCGGGGCGAAGTTGAAATCACTCGGGGCGGAGCTGCAGGATGGCGCCATGGCCTTCTTGGCCCTCGCGGGCTTCGACCGGGCCTGCGAGGGCTGCGACGAGGTCCTCACCGGCGAGGGCCGCCTGGATGCGGGGACTCTGGAAGGCAAGCTGCCCATCCGCGTCGCCCAGCGCGCCCACGCCCTGGGCCTGCGGGTGATCGGACATTTCGGCGCGAAGGGCGAAGGCTGGGAGGCCGCCGGCAGCGGCTTCGACGAACTCCGCTTCGGCCTGGACTGATTGCGCCCGCCTCAGTCCTTTTTCGGGGGCTCGGCCTTCTTCGCGTCTCCGCCGCCGAAGAGCCGCTTCCAGAAGCCGGGCTTCTTTTCCGGGGCCTTGGGCTTTTCGGGCTCGAGGGGCACCGCGGCGGGGCCGACCTTCACCTTGGGCACCAGCTTCACCGGATTGGGCAGTTCGGTGCCCGCGTCCAGGGTCCCGGTCCACTCCTGGAAGCCTTCGTGGGCCAGCCGCACCTGGTGGGCCAGGTTCAGGGGTACCGGCACGCCCTCCAGGGGCGTCACGCCGATCTGCTTGCCATCGAGGAAGACCATGGCCCCCGCGGGCTCGCTGTGCACCGAGAGCCGGAGGATCCTGACCTTCAGCGGAATGGGGTTGGGCACGGGCTTGGCGGGCTCGAGGCGGGCGCTCCACTCCTCGTAACCCTTCAGCCTGAGGGTCAGGACCTGGTTGGCGGCGCTGGTGATCTCCAGTTCCCGGGGTGTGCGGCCCCGGGGCGTGCCATTGAGGCTGATCTCCGCGCCCGAGGGTTCCGAAACGATCATCGCCTTGAAGTTGACCGGCGTGAGGACCACGGGGTCCGGCAGAGGGATGTCCTTGTCGAGGGTGATGACGCTGTCGGCGAAGCCCTTCATCCGCAGGGTCAGCACCTGGCGGCCCGTGCTGGGGACCTGGAAGTCCGCGAGGGGCGTCACGCCCTTCGAGACCTCGTTCAACAGCACTTCCGCGCCGGCGGGATCCGTCCGTACGGCGGTGGACCAGGGCAGCCCTTCCAGGACGACCTCCACGGAGGTCTCGTCGGGCTTCAGCTCCCGGGTGAGGGGCACGAAGCCCTGCAGCTCGAACTTCAGCACCGCAGCCTTCCCCCGGATCTTCGCCTGGGACAGGGGCGTCGTCCCGAGGAACTGGCCGAACAGATGGACCGTCGCGCCGCTCGGGGTGGAGCTGATGTCCACGCGCCGGGATGCGGGCAGGAGCTTGGACCCGGCGAAGCCCAGGAGGAGCGCCGCGACCAGGCCAAGGAGCCACCCGGTCCGGCCCCCCTTGCGGGGTTCGGCCTTCGCAGGCCCAGGTTCGAGCAGGGTGTTGGACCGCAATTCCGGCTTGGCCTTGCGCCCGGCCGCGGGCGGGCCCTGGGCAGGCTCCTCGATGGGTGGCAGCGGGCCGCTCGGTTCCGGTTGGATCCGGGCCCCGGGCACGGGCGTGGGTTCGGGTTCCGTCAAGCGCCCGGAACCCGTCAACCGACTTTCGTCGCCGTGGCCGAGGAAGAGGTTCGCCGCCCAGGAATCGCTGTCCTCCAGGAGGGCCGCCGCCGCCAGGGAGGCCGCGTCGTCGTGCACGGGCGCTTTCACAGGCTCGGCGGCCGGCGCCGGCTCCAGGTCGTCCTCGGAAACCACGGGTCTTTCGAAGAACAGGGTCGAGGGCAGGTCCGCCGGCGCGGGCGTGGCCTCAACGGTGGCCGGGAGCGCTTCCGGCTCCGGTTGCACGTCGAGTTCGGCCTCGGGTTCGAGGGGCTCGATGGAGGTGGTCGCCAGCGGCGAGTGAGTGGGGTTGGGCGTCGGTTCCGCCGTATCCATCCCGAAAGGCCCGCTCGTCTTCACGCCGCTCAGGGTGCCGCCGCCGAAGCTGTCGTCGCCTTCGATGAGGTTGTGGAGCCGGGCGCGGAATTCGGGGGCGACGGGCAGGGCGTCGCAGAGCGCCAGCATGAAGGCGGGCAGGTCCTCGTAGCGGTCCGCCGGATCCTTCATGAAGGCCTTGGCGAAGACCAGCTGCAGGTTCAGGTCGATGTCCTCGGGAAAGGCCGGCGCCTCGTGGACGATGCGGTAGAGGGTCGACCCGACGCTGGAACCCTGGAAGGGCAGCCGCCCGGTGAACATCTCGAAGGCGGTGACGGCGAAGGCGTAGCGGTCCGTGGCGGGGGACGCGTCCCCGCCGGTCAGCAGCTCCGGCGCGGTGTAGGAAGGCGTCCCGAAGACCATCCCGGCCTGGGTGAGCCGGCTGTCCCCGCCCCGGGCGATGCCGAAGTCCATCAGCTTCAGGCGGCCGTCCCGGCGCACCAGCATGTTCTCGGGCTTCACGTCGCGGTGGACGATGCCCGCCTCCGCGGCGGACTGGAGGGCGGCCATGGCCTGGACCAGGAGCCTCAGGCCCACCTCCGGCGCGAGGCCATGGCGGCTGAGGCTGGCCAGGCTCGCCCCGTCGATGTACTCCATGGCGAGGAAGGGCCCCATGGCGGGATCCACGCCCACGTCGTAGACCGTGATGATGTTCGGGTGGTTCAGGCGGGCGCTGATCTCCGCCTCGCGCTTGAAGCGCTCCATGGTGGATTCCAGCTCGTCGCCGCCGCCCCCGTCCCGCATGGTCTTGATGGCCACGGGACGCTTCAGCAGGGGATCCTGGGCCAGGTAGACCACGCCCATGGCGCCCCGCCCCAGTACGCGCTGGATCACGTAGCGACCAATGCTGTGGGGATCTTGGGCCATGGGTGAGGGCTCTGTGCGGCGGTCTCCGGAAGGGGAGGCGCGCATCCTGGGGAAGTGGAAGGTCAATGGTAATGCACCGGGGCCCTGGGAAGAAATGCCGGGAGCGTGTCCGTCCGCGAATGGGTAGGATTTAAGGTTCTGGAGAAACCATGCTCTCGGTCCAAAACGTCACCATGCGCTACGGCGCCAAGATCCTCTTCGAGGACGTGACCACCACGTTCAACCCCGGTCGCCGCTACGGTCTCACGGGCCCCAACGGGGCCGGGAAGACCACCTTCATGAAGATCCTGGCGGGGGAGCTGGAGGAACAGACCGGCACCGTGCAGCGCCCCCGCCGGATGGGCATCCTCCGCCAGGACCAGTTCGCCTTCGACGCCTTCCGGGTCATCGACACGGTGATCATGGGCAACCGTCCCCTCTGGGAGGCCCTGCTGGAGCGGGATGCCATCTACGCGAAGCCGGAGATGACCGACGAGGACGGCATCCGCGTCGCGGAGCTGGAGGGCGTGGTGGGCTTCGAGGACGGCTACACCGCCGAGAGCGACGCCGCCGTGCTCCTGGACGGCCTGGACATCCCCGAAAGCCTCCACGACCGGAAGATGAGCGAGCTGCAGGGCGGCCAGAAGGTGCGGGTGCTGCTGGCCCAGGCCCTCTTCGGGAATCCCGGCGCCCTGCTCCTGGACGAGCCCACCAACCACCTGGACCTGGACTCCATCCACTGGCTGGAGGAGTTCCTGGGGCGCTACCAGGGCACGGTGATCGTCATCTCCCACGACCGCCACTTTCTGAACAACGTCTGCACCCACATCGCCGACATCGACTACCAGACCATCATCCAGTACACCGGCGGCTACGACGACATGGTGATGCAGAAGACCCAGCTGCGCTCCCGTATCGAGGGGGAGAACGCCCAGCGGGAAAAGAAGATCGCCCAGCTCAACGAGTTCATCGCGCGCTTCGCCGCGGGCACCCGCTCCAGCCAGGTGAACAGCCGCCGCAAGGAGGTCGAGCGCCTGGCCCCCGGCGAGCTGGCCCGCAGCAACATCCAGCGGCCCTTCATCAAGTTCGAGCAGAAGCGGCCCTCGGGCCGCCACGCCCTGGAATTCCAGCACGTCCGCAAGGGCTACGGGGACGTCCAGGTCATCAAGGATTTCAGCGCCAATGTGCCCCGGGGCGAACGGGTCGCCATCATGGGCCGCAACGGCATGGGCAAGAGCACCCTGCTGAACGCGCTCCTGGCCAACGCGCCGGGGGTCACCGAACCCTACGTCTCCATCGACTCGGGCGAGGTGCGCTGGGGCCATGAGGCCAATGTGGGCTACTTCGCCCAGGACTTCCGCGAGTCCATCCCCAAGGGCTGGACCATGACCGACTGGCTGCGCCAGTTCGATCCCGACGCCACCGTGGAGCAGATCCGCGGGGTGCTGGGCCAGATGCTGTTCCGCGGCGAGGAGGGCACGAAGAAGACCGAGGTCCTCAGCGGCGGCGAGGCCTGCCGGCTGATGTTCTGCAAGCTCATGCTGCAGAAGCCGAACGTCCTGGTGCTGGACGAGCCCACCAACCACCTCGACCTGGAGGCGGTCATCGCCCTGAACACGTGCCTGCAGCGCTACGAGGGGACGCTCCTGCTGGTGACCCACGACGAGGACCTCATCGACGAGGTCGCCACCCGCATCTGGCACTTCGAAGGCGGACGCATCGAGGACTTCCAGGGCACCTACTCGGAGTACCTCGCGAATGCCTGAGGACGCGGCGCGCGGCGCCGTCCGGACATGAAAAGGGCCCCTCGCGGGGCCCTTTTCATGGAAGCGGGAAGGGTTACTGCTTCTTCTCGGCGGCGGGCGCCTTGGGGGCGGCGGCCTTGGGGGCGGGAGCCTCGGCGGCGGGGGCGGCGGGAGCGGCCTCGGCCTTCTTGACGCGGCGCAGGATGGAGTGGTCGAGGGCCGTTTCCATCTTGGAGGTGATGCGGTACTTCGTGCCGGACTTCAGGCCCACTTCGGCGCGGCGGTTGGCGGCCTGGCCATCGCGGGTCTTGTTGTCACCCACGGGCTCTTCGAAGTTGCGGCCGGTGACGGCGTCCTTCGGAACCTCGACGCCCTGCTCCTTGAGGATGCGGGCGAGGGTCGCGGCGCGGCGCTCGGAGAGGCGCTGGTTGTAGCCCTTGGGGCCGCGGCTGTCGGTGTGGCCGGTCACGGTGAGGGCGGAACCCTCGACCTTGCCCTTGTACTTGGCGGTCCACTGCTTCACCACTTCCATGGATTTGCCAGGCAGGGTGTTCTTGTTGGTGCCGAAGCGGGCGACCAGACCTTCGATGTCGATGTACTCGGGCTCGGCGGGCTTCACCGGAGCCGGGGCCGGCGCGGGAGCGGCCTCGGGGGCCGGGGCGGGCGCAGGGGCCGGAGCCGGGGTCGGCTCGGGGGCCGGGGCGGGCGCGGGGGCCGGAGCCGGCAGGGGGGCGGGAGCGGAGGCGTAGCTGGAGCCGCAGCTGGACTGGCCGAAGCGCAGGCCGCCGACGAGGGCCACCTGGCCCGTGGGGAAGTGGCCGCGGGTCAGGCTCTCAGGACCCTGGGTGCGCTGGCGCACGCCACCGGGGTAGCGGTTCGTGAGGGCGACGAGGTCCTGGTAGTAGTTCACGCTGTTGACTTCAACGCTGCCGAAGGGCGCGGCGACTTCGAGGCCCAGGAACGGCGACATGTTGGAACCGCGGTTCCAGACGTAGCGGCCCATGATGCGGCCCCAGGCGCGCCACTCGGACTCCTTCGTGGGGGTGCCATGGCCGTCGTTGCCGGAGGTGGCTTCGATGTAGTCCTTGCGGCCGTCGATGCCGAGGCCGAACTGCCAGGAGCTGTCCTGCTTGCCGAGGCGCAGCATGGCGCCGACGATGCCCTGGGACTTGTGCTTCATGTCCCAGTTGCTGTCGTAACCGGTCTTGATGTCGCTCTCGGCGCGCATGCCGGCGGAGAACTGGAGGGCGCCCCAGCTCCAGCACCAGGGCTCGATGGAGATGCGGCCGTGGATGCCGGTGGAAGGATCGGTGCCGATCTGGAAGGTGCTGACGGGGCCCTGGACGGTGGCCTTGTCGTAGCTCATGGAGTCGATACCCAGCTGGACTTCCCAGGGCCAGAAACCAGAGCCGTTGGATTTGGACTGGGCGTGAGCCGCTGTCGGCATCAGCAAGCCGGCGGTGGTGGTCAGCGGAAGAATCCAGTGTTTGATGGATGCCATGAAGCGCCTCCTTGGTAAGAAACTGTGATGGGATGAAGAATAGCCGTGTCGCGAATCAAGGACAACTGCAAGGGGTAGCTGACTTTGGAGAAAGGTTGAAGCTCGGACCATGAGGCGCGACCCAATGGTATGAAATTCAACAGAGGTTGCAATGATTTCTTGGGAACCTTTCCGAGAATTGACCCAGGCCACGGACTGCACCCCTAGAAATAAACGACCTTACCCAGCCAAAAGAAAGTCTTGGGCCCACCCTGGAGATCCCCCGGCGGAGGCTCGCCGGACCCAGAAAGGGCGGACCCGGGCCCAAGCTCCAGAGCCTTCCTGCCCCTGGTGGCCCCGATGCGATTTGAACGCACGACCTGTCGCTTAGGAGGCGACTGCTCTATCCAACTGAGCTACGGGACCTTCCAGGGAAGCTCCAGCTTACCGCAAACCCAGCGCCAGCGGCCCCTGGACGGGATCCCGACCGCGTTCCGGCACGCCCGTGCGAGGCACCCTTACACTCGGAAGGACATGGCCACGCCCCCCGCCTCCATCCTTCTCCTTCACGGCCTCGGCGGCAGCGGCGAGGGTTCGGTGCGACTGCTGGAGGAGGCCCTGCGGGCCCGGGGCTGGACGGACGCGGCCTATCTCCGGCCCACCTTGGCGGCGGTCCACCGCGTGGAACCGGAGCGGGCCGGCGAAGCGCGCTTCCATCAGGCCCGGGAAGAACTGGAGGCCTACCTGCAGGGGCGGGTGCCCGCGCTCACCCTGGGATTCAGCTTCGGCGGGCTGCTGGCCGCCTTCGCACCGTCGCCGCGCCGCCTGGCGGTCTGCAGCCCCTGGCACAGGCTCCCCGCGGACGCCCTCGCAAGGGCGGCGGCCCGGCCGGGCTGGGCGGTGCTGCAGGGCGGGCGCGACGCGGTGGTGCCCGCGGATGCGAGCCTTGGCGCCCTGCCGGCGAGCGTGCCGCGCACCCTCGATCCCGAAGGCGACCACGCCTTCGACGGCTGGATGCTCCGCATCGCCCTTTGGACCCAGGCGGCCTGGATCGCCCCGGAGCGTGGTTCCAACGAAGGGTGATCCCGGATCAAAAAAAGATGGGAGCCTTTCGGCTCCCATCCCCTTGGGTGAAGACTTTCGAGACTACTTCTTCTTCGCGGACTTCTTCATGGCCGCGCCGGCCTTGAAGCCGACGGACTTGGAAGCGGCGATCTTGATGGCGGCGCCGGTCTGGGGATTGCGGCCGGTGCGGGCCTTGCGCTCCTTGCAGGAGAAGGTGCCGAAGCCGAAGACGCTGACCTTGCCGCCGGAGAGGGCGGTCTTGCCGATCGTCTCGAAAACGTCGCCCAGGGCGTCGTAGGCCTTCGCCTTGGACACGTCCAGGGATTCGGCCAGCTTGTCGGCCAGGTCGCGGAGGGAGATGGAGTCAGCCATGAAGGCTCCTTGGATGGTGGGGTTTGGGGGATCTTAGCCCAATCTCCGGCAAGTGGGCTATGCCCCCGGCCACTTTCTGCAAAGCAAGCCTTGGCGGACGGGACCCCGGCGGGTCCGGGCCGGACCCGCGGCACCCCGAACGGCTAGACCCCTTCCAGTTCCAGCGGCTCCCACTTCACGCCGTAGTGGCCGAGGATCGCGTCCCGCTCCTCCCGCTCCTGCTCGCCGATGCTGCGGTAGGGATGGCCGAAGACGACCCGGCGCACGCCGCGGCGCACCAGGGCCCGGGTGCAGCCCAGGCAGGGCTCGTGGGTGACGTAGGCCACGGCGATGGGGCCGTCGCAGAAGCCCAGGGCGTTCTCCTCGGCGTGGCTGGTGTGCAGGCACCGCCGGCCTTCGTGGCAGGTTTCCGGGGTGCAGTGGGGCATGCCCGGCAGGGCGCCGTTGAAGCCGGCGGCGGCGATGCCGCCGTCGGCCCGGAGCAGCACCGAGCCCACCTTCAGGCGGCAGCAGGTGCCCAGGCGGCTCAGCTCGAAAGCCATGCGGAGGAACACTTCGTCTTTCAGGGCGGCGCGGACGGTCATCCAGCGATCTTAGCGGGCCTCGCTGGAGAGCAGGACCTTCCCGCCGCGGCCCGTGGCCTCCACGGCCTGGATGGCCTGGACGAAGGCCTCCAGGGGGAAGACCGCCGCCACCGGAGGCGCGATCCGGCCCGCGGCCATTTCGGCGAGGAGGTCCGCCAGCACCGCGGCCCGGGCCGCCTTGGGCATCCGGGCCTTCCAGTCCGTGAGCCAGAAGCCGCGCAGGGTGAGGGTCTTGAAGATCATCTGGCCCCCGGGCACCACGAGGGGTTCCATGGAAAGGGCGCCGTAGACCAGCAGGGTGCCCCCCCGCCGGAGCAGCATGGCGACTTCGCCGCCGAGGCTGCCGCCCACCGCATCCACCGCAGCGGTGGCGCCGCCCTTGGGCAGCAGGGCCGCCGCCCGGTCCAGCCAGGCGGGGTCCGCGGTGTTCAGGGCGGGTCCCGCGCCTTCGGCCTCCAGTTCCGCCGCCAGGTCGTCCCGGCGCACCAGACTCAGCACCTGGAAGCCCTTGAGCCGGGCGATCTGCAGGACGCAGCGGCCCACGGCGGAACCGCTGGCGGTCTGCACCAGCCAGTCGCCGGGCCCCAGCTTCAGGTCCTCCACGCACATCAGCCAGGCCGTCAGCGGGTTCACGATCACCTGGCAGGCCGCTTCGTCCGACAGGCCGTCCGGGATGGCCACCAGATTGTCCACGGGAGTCACCAGGAGGTCCGCCCAGGTGCCCTGGGCGCCGAGGGGCACCGCCCGCTGGCCGAGGGCGAAATCCGTCACCCCCGGACCGAGGGCGTCGACGATGCCGAGGCCTTCCAGGCCGGCGGTGGCGGGCAGATCCGGCCGCCGGCCGTAGACCCCTTTCACCTGGAGCAGGTCCGAGGGATTGATGGGGCGCAGGGTCATCCGCAGGCGCACTTCCCCGGGCCCCGGCTGGGGATCCGGGAGGTGCTGCAGGCGCAGCGTCGCGGCGGGTTCGCCCAGGGACTCGAATCGCAAGGCTCTCATGGCTTCTCTCCTCGTGGGGTCGGCTTCGGCAGCTGGGCGCCCACGTCCGTCACCGCCAGGGACTGGAGGGTGCGCTGGTTCCGCAGGGTGGCGCGCAGCTCCCGGCCCTTCTGCAGGTACACCGCCTGCACCACGGCGTCGGGGGCGGGCGTCGTGCCCTCGATCACCCAGCCCGCCGCCTTCAGCGCCGCCTGCATCACCGACAGGAACTCATGGTTCGACACGGGCCGTTCCAGTTCGTACTGCTTCTCCACCATGGTCATGGTGGCGAGGGTCTCGGTGCCGTCGGCGAGGCGCACGGGTTCGGGGTTCTGGATCTGGAGGCTGCGCAGCAGCTTTCCGCGCACGGAAGGCAGGACGTAGGGGAAGTCCGTCGCGTCGTTGATGGGCTCCACCTCCGTCCCCGGCGGCCGCAGGGTGAGGGTGGGCGGATCGGCCTTCTCCACCACGACGACCTTCAGCTCCCCGCTGCCGGCGGCCTTCACGCTGAGCCAGGCCTCCCGGCCGTTCACGGCGTATTTCGCGATGCCACGCTCCTTCCACTCCCAGGTCCAGCCCGCCGCCTCCAGGGCCTTCTGGACGGCCTGCTGCAGGACGAGGGTGCCGAGGCGCTGCCCGCCGGCGGGACGCAGGAGGAAGCGGCTCGTCATGCCCTGGATGGGGATCTTCAGCCAAGCCCCGGTCTGGGCGTTGCGGACATCGAAGCGCTCCTGGTCGAAGCGCCAGGTCTCCTGGCCCTCCGGCTTCAGTTCCAGGCCTTCGGGAATGGGCAGGTAGGGGGGCAGCTGGAAGTCCTGGGCGGCCAGGACGGTGCCGGCGAGCAGCAGAAGTGCGGGCGGTCGGAACATGGCTTCGATGATACGCGGCGGCCCGCCTCCGGAGGCGATCCGTCAGTTCCGCAGGGGCTTGCCCTTGGTGAGGATGCTGTCCATCCGCGCCTGGGTCTTCTCGTACCCGCAGAGCCTCGCGAAGGCCTGGCGCTCCAGCTCGAGGATGCGCTCCTCGGTGACCTCCTGGACCGGACTGACGTCGCCGCCGCAGAGGATGTGGGCCAGCTCCCCCATGATGATGGCGTCGTGTTCGGAGGCGAGGCCCTGGAGCTGGAAGTCCTTCACGGCGCTCTTGAGGGCGGCCACGCCCCCGAGGCCAGGCAGGCGGAAGGTGCGGGGTTCGACCGGCTTGAAGTCGGCGGCCATCTTCAGCACCTCGGCCTTCGCGGCAGCCAGGAGGTGGGCGCTGTTCATGACGCGCACATCCGTGCGGCGGAAGTAGCCGTTGCGCTGGGCCTCATCGAAGCTGGTGTTCACCGTCGCCGTGCCGATGAACTGGAAGGCGGCCTTGATCTTGGGCATGGGCCCCAGCTCGCCCTTGGCCTTCATGGCCTCCTCCATCCTCAGCAGCATCTGCAGGCAGCCGCCGCCGGCGGGGATGACGCCGACGCCAACTTCCACGAGACCCATGTAGGTCTCGGCGGAACCCACCGCCCGCTGGCAGGCCAGGGTGATCTCGCAGCCTCCGCCGAGCACGAGCTGGAAGGGCGCCGCCACCGTGGGAAACGGCGCGTAGGTCAGCGCCCGGGCCGCGTACTGCAGGCGCCTCGAAGCCTCCTCGATGAGATCGAACTGCTTGTCCTTGGCGGCGTTCACCACGAAGACGAGGTTCGCGCCGGCGCTGAAGACCTTGCCCTGGTTGCCCACCACCAGGCCCTTGAAGCGGCCGGGGACGTGCTTCTGGACCGTGTCTTCCATGAGCATCACGATGCCGTCGTCCAGGGCGTTCATCTTGGTGCGGAACTGGAGGCAGGCCACATCGTCGCCGAGATCGATGAGCTGGGCCGACGAGTTCTCGGCGATCACCTTCCCTTTGCCGACCTCGCGCTTGAGGATGATGACGTTCTTGTCTTCCAGGATCGGCACGTACGCGAGGGTCTTCGGGTCGAGCTGGGCGATGGCCACGCCGTACTGCCAGCGGTAGAAGCCCTCGATCCCCTGGGCGAGCATGCGCCGCACGAGGTCCGGGACGGGGCGCTGCTCGAAGTCCAGGCGGGCGACGACCCTGGCGATGCCGAGGGTGTCCCAGAGTTCGAAGGGGCCCAGTTCGAAGGCGAAGCCGTTCTTGATGGCGTTGTCCACGTTGAGAGGCAGATCGGTCACCTCCCCCAGGCGGTTCACCGCGTAGGTGAGGTTGTCCGCCACGCAGCGCCAGGCCAGGCGACCCGCTTCGGTGTCGGACGTGAGCAGGGTGCGCACGCGCTCCGCGGGGTCGTCCACGCCCTTCAGCTCCTTCAGGAGCGGCCAGTCCTTCTTTTCCTGGGGCTTGTACTGCTTCGTCGCGGGATCCAGCGACAGGAACAGTTTCTTGCCGTCCGGCCCCTTGTCCTTCTTGAAGAAGCCGCCCTTGGTCTTGTTACCTAGGATCTTGTTGTCCAGCATCCACTGGAGCAGTTCGGGGAACTTGAAGGCCTCCCGCACCTCGTCGTTGGGGCAGAGCTCGTACACGTTCTTGGCCGTGGCCGCCATGATGTCGATGCCCGCCAGGTCCGCGGTGCGAAACGATGCGCTCTTGGCCCTTGCCGCCGCCTCGCCCAGCACCGAATCGATCACCTCGAAGGGGATCTTCTCCGCGAGGGCCAGGTGCAGGACCGACATGATGCCGTGGATGCCGATGCGGTTGCCGATGAAGGTGGGGCTGTCGAAGGCGGGCACCACCTCCTTGCCCAGCTTCTCCTCCAGCCAGGCGCGGAAGTCGGCGGCCTCGGCCTCGGGCACCGCGTCGCCCTTCACGAATTCCAGAAGGCGCAGGTAGCGTACGGGGTTGAAGAAGTGGGTGATGACGAAGCGCTGCTGGAAGCCCTCCGAGCGCCCGTCCACGAGCATCTTCAGTGGGATGCCCGAGGTGTTGGAGCTGATCCAGGCGCCGGGCTTGAGGTGGGCCTCGAGGCGGCCGTAGAGGTCCTGCTTGATCTGCAGGTCCTCCTTCACCACCTCCACCACCCAGTCGCAGTCGGCCAGGCGGTCCAGGTGATCCCGCAGGTTGCCGGTGCGGATCTTCTTGAGGAAGGACGGATGCATCATCAGGGCGGGCTTGGATTTCGCCAGTCCCGCCAGGGCGCCTTCCGCCAGCTTGTCGGGATTGGCCTCGTCAATGACGATGTCCAGCAACTCCACCGCGCAGCCCGCGGAGGCCACGTGGGCGGCGATGCCCGAGCCCATCACGCCCGAGCCGAGGACGCCGACCTTCTTGATGGCGAGGGTCATGGCGGACCTCACAGCTTCTCGATGACCGTGGCGATGCCCTGGCCGCCGCCGATGCACATGGTGGCAAGACCGTACTTCCCGCCGCCATCCTCCAGGCGGTGCAGCAGGGTCGTGAGGATGCGGGCCCCGGAGCAGCCCAAAGGATGGCCGATGGCGATGGCGCCACCCCAGGCGTTCACCTTGGCAGGATCGAAGCCGCCTT
Organism: Holophagaceae bacterium; assembly: GCA_016710635.1. Classification (GTDB taxonomy): domain Bacteria; phylum Acidobacteriota; class Holophagae; order Holophagales; family Holophagaceae; genus JADJVL01. The sequence continues at coordinate 304,890 of JADJVL010000003.1, forward strand.
CGCGGATCACCGCCAGGGACTGGGCGGCGAAGGCTTCGTTGAGTTCCACGGCGTCCAGCTGGTCCATGGTGAGTCCGAGCCGGGCCAGGACTTTCTTCGTGGCGGGCACGGGACCGAGGCCCATGCGGTCCGGGGCCACGCCGGCCACGGCGCCGCCGAGGATCCGCGCCCGGGCCTTGAGGCCGGCGGCCTGGGCGGCCTCCTCCTCCATCACGATTAGGAAGGCGGCGCCGTCGGTGAGGGGCGAGCTGTTGCCGGCGGTGACGCTGCCGTCCTGGAGGAAGACGGGCTTCAGTTCGGCGAGCTTCTCGAGGTTCGTATCGGCGCGGACGCACTCGTCCCGGTCCACGCGCACGTCGTTGCCGTCCAGGCCCTTGGTGGTGAAGGGCACGGCCTCCTTCGCGTACTTCCCGTCCGCCCAGGCCTTGGCGCCCTTCTGGTGGGACTCGAAGGCGAACTGGTCCTGCTCCTTTCGCGAGATGGAGTAGTCCTTGGCTAGGTTCTCCGCCGTGATGCCCATGGAGCAGTAGGCTTCGGGGAAGTTTGCGGCGAGCCAGGGATCGAGGCTCGGATTGAAGCCGCCCATGGGCACCTTGGACATGGACTCGATGCCCCCGGCGAGGAAGAGCGTGCCGGCGCCCACCTGGATGGCCCGCGTGGCCATGAGCACGGTCTCCTGGCTGGAGCCGCAGAAGCGGTTCACCGTGGTGGCCGCCGAGGTGATGGGCAGGCCGGCGCGAAAGGCCACGAGCCGCGCCAGGTTCATGCCCTGCTCGCCCTCGGGCATGGCGCAGCCCACCAGCACGTCCTCGAGGCTCGACCAGTCAGGAAGGGCGCCCTTCATGGCCTCGATGACCACGGCGCCCAGGGTCTCCGGCCGGGTCGCCGCGGTGGCCCCCTTGATGGCCCGGCCGATGGGCGTGCGCCTGGCTTCGATGATGACCGCTGATCGCATGTCCGCTCCGCTGATGAGGCGCCAGCCTAGCATTGGGGCGGCGGCCATTTCAGCGCCTACCTGTGGTCGGCTCCCGGCCCCGGTGGATCACCGGGGCCGTCCCACGGATGGGACGGGACTTCCCTGCCCTGGGACGGATCGGAAGGGGCCATCCGAGGCGAGGCGCTGGCAAAGCGAGCCGTGGCGGGGTTCTCCGGATCTGGCATGGGGCTGGCACAAGCCGGGACAGATCTTTTCAGGAGCCCCCATGGATGTCCCCCGCGAACCCCGGCCCAAACGCCACCGCTACGTGGCCTACGGCATCGCGGGGCTCGGGGTGCTGGCCCTGACCATCGCGCTGGCGCGGCTGAAGCCCGCGGCGCTGGCCGCGGAGCGGAGCAGCCTCCTCATCGATGAGGTGAAGCGCGGGCCCATGGTCTTCCAGGTCCGGGGCACGGGCATCCTGGTGCCCGTCGAGGTGCGCATCCTGACGGTGCCCACGGGCTGCAAGGTGGAGCGGGTGCTCCTCTTCCCCGGCACCGAGGTGAAGGAGGACAGCGTCATCGCCGAGCTGTCGAGCCCGGAACTCCAGCAGGCCGCGGAAGACGCCATGTGGACCCTCCGCAAGGCCCAGTCCGAATACGAGCTGAGCTACCTGAACCAGAAGGGCGCCACCGCCAGCGCCAAGGCCGCCCTCCAGGAGGCCCAGGCCGGCATGCGCGCCGGAGAACGGCTGCGCCAGGAGGGCCTGCTGTCGGAAAGCGATGTCCTCAAGGCCCAGGTGCGCCTGGAGGAAAGCCAGGCCCGCTTCGCCATGGACCAGGCCCGCATGGACCTCTACGAAGGCAAGGGCGGCCGCTCCTCCCCGGCCCGGGCGGCCATGGAGCAGGCCCGGGCCCAGTGGACCCTGAAGCAGGCCCAGGTGGCGGCCCTGAAGGTGCGGCCGGGCATGGCGGGCATCCTCCAGCAGGTGCCCCTGCAGGTGGGCCAGCAGCTGGCCCCGGGCGCCACCCTGGCCAAGGTGGCCAAGGCCCTGCCCCTGAAGGCGGAGCTGAAAGTGAGCGAGACCCAGGCCAAGGACCTCCTCGCCGGCCAGCGGGTCAGCATCGATACCCGCAACGGCCTCGTGGAAGGCCGCGTCCTGCGCATCGATCCCGCGGTGCAGAATGGCACCGTCACCGTGGACGCCAGCCTCGAGGGTCCCCTGCCCAAGGGCGCCCGGCCGGACCTCAGCGTCGAAGGCATCATCGAGCTGGACCGCGCCGACAGCGGCGTCTTCGTCGGGCGGCCCGTCCAGGCCCAGTCCCACGCCTCGGCGACCCTTTTCAAGCTGAGCGCCGACGGCACCGAAGCCACCCGGGTGAAGGTCCGCTTCGGCCGCGGCTCCGTCAGCACCATCGAGGTCCTCGAGGGCCTCCAGCCCGGGGACAAGGTGCTCCTGTCGGACATCTCCCCCTACGACGGCCAGGACCGCATCCGCATCAAGTAGCCCAACCCCCGAGCCCGCCCGCTTCCCTTCCCCCACGGACCCCCGACGGAGCCCCCATGACCACGAACCCCATCATCCGCCTCGAGAGCATCAAGAAGGTCTTCACCACCGACGAAGTGGAGACCCACGCCCTCGCCGACATCCACCTGGAAATCCGGGAAGGGGAGTTTCTCTCCATCGCCGGACCCTCGGGCTGCGGCAAGTCCACCCTCCTGGCCATCCTCGGGCTTCTGGACGCGCCGTCGGGTGGACTCTACGAATTGAGCGGCAAGCCCGTGGCGCGCCTCAACCTGAGCGACCGGGCCCGCATCCGCAACCGGGAGATCGGCTTCATCTTCCAGAGCTTCAACCTCATCGGCGACCTCACGGTCTTCGAGAACGTGGAGCTGCCCCTGGTCTACCGGGGCATGCCCGGCGGCGAGCGCCGCACCCGGGTGATGCTCGCCCTCGAAGAGGTGGGCATGGTCCACCGGGCCAACCACCTGCCCGCCCAGCTCAGCGGCGGCCAGCAGCAGCGCGTCGCCGTGGCCCGGGCCGTGGCGGGCCGGCCCACCATCCTGCTGGCGGACGAGCCCACCGGCAACCTGGACAGCACCAACGGCGAATCGGTGATGGAGCTGCTCAAGGGCCTGCACCGCCGCGGCTCCACCATCTGCATGGTGACCCACGATTCCCGCTTCGCGAACTTCGCCGACCGCACCGTACAGCTCTTCGACGGCCGCGTGGTGGAGGAGCGCCAGGGCGGCGCGAACGGCCGGCCGGCGTCCGCCGCGCTGCAGCACTGAGGAGCCCCCATGCCCGGCCTCCTCAACGACCTCCGCCACGCCCTCCGGGCCCTGCTCCGGGCACGGGGCTTCGCCACCGCCGCCCTCCTGGCCCTCGCCCTTGGCATCGGCGCCAACACGGCGGTGTACAGCATGCTCCACACCATGGTGCTGACGCCCCTGCCCTTCAAGGACCCGGAGCGCGTCATGAGCCTCTGGGGGACCGTGACGGCCAACCCGGGCTGGACCGCCTCCCTCTCCTGGTCGCGGCTCAGGGACTGGGCTGCGCGCAACCGCACCTTCGAGGCCCTCGCCGGCGTGGACAGCGTCGCCATGAATCTCGGGGGCCTGGAAACGCCCCAGCGGGTGCAGGTAGGCGCGGTGACGGAGGGCTTCTTCAATGTCTTCCAGGTCCGGCCGGTCCAGGGCCGCACCCTGCTGCCTTCGGACCCCGAAGGCTCCCCGGTGGTGGTCCTGTCGGAAGGCCTCTGGCGCCGGGTCTACGGCGGCGACCCCGCCCTGCTGGGCCGGGAGGTGCGGCTGAACGGGCTGAGTCATACGGTGGTGGGCATCCTGCCCGGCACCTTCGCCTTCAACGGCCGGGAGGCCTTCGTGCCCCTGAAGCCCCGGCAGGCGGAGAAGGAACGCCGCAACATGAACTTCCTGATCGCCTACGGACGCCTGAAGGCCGGGGTGACCCTGGCCCAGGCCCGGGAGGATCTGGCCACCGTGTGCCAGGCCCTCGCCACCGAGCAGGAAGGCGACCGGGGCCGGGGCGCCCTGGTCCGGACCTACCGGGAGGACCGCTACGGCTCCCAGGGTTCCGTGATCCTGCTGCTGGGCCTGGCCGCGGGGCTGGTCCTGCTGATCGCCTGCATCAACGTGGCCAACCAGCTCCTGGCCCGCGCCACCGGCCGCCTGCGGGACATGGCGGTGCGCGCCGCCCTGGGGGGCGGCCGGCTCCAGGTCATCGCGCCGTCCCTGGCGGAGTGCCTGCTGATCTCCCTCGTCGGCGCCGCCGCCGGGCTCCTCGTCGCCCATCTCGCCCTAGACCTTCTGCGCCCCCTGGTGCCCGCGGACCTCGCCCAGACCCGGGCCCTTGGGCTGCACCTGCCGACCCTGGGCCTCACCCTCGCCACCGCGCTGCTGACGGCCCTGCTCTGTGGCAGCGCGCCGGGGCTGCTCCTGCTCAAGCTGAACCTGGCCCAGCACCTGAAGGAGGGTTCCAAGAGCACCGAATCCCGGGGGCGCCGGCACCTGCGGAACGCCCTGGTCGTGGCCCAGGTGGCCCTGGCCCTGATGCTGGTCTCGGGCTTCAGCGCCGCCTACTTCAGCGTCAACAAGCTCCTCGCGGTGCCCCTCGGCGTGCGCACCGAGGCCGTGCAGGCCTTTTCCATCCAGCCTTCCCCCTCGATCCACACCGACGAGGCCAGCCGCCTCCGGGCCATGCGGAACGTCCTGGAGGCCGTGCGCAGCGTCCCCAGCGTCGAGCAGGCGGGCTGGATCGACTACATGCCCACCCTGCAGTCAGGGCGGAACGCCACCTTCAAGACCCGCGGCCGGGAGCCGCTGGAAACGGACCTGGCAGAGGTCCGGGCGATCTCCCCGGAAGCCCTGCCGGTGCTCGGCGTTCCCCTGGTGCGCGGCCGCGCTTTCGAGGATGCCGACCTGGTCCTGAATCCCAAGGCCGTGCTCATCAACGCCGGGCTGGCGGACCAGTACTTCCCCGGCCGCGACCCGGTGGGGCAGGAGATCGGCTTCGGGTCCGACTGGTTCCAGGTGGCCGGCGTCGTCGGCGACGTGCGGCATTCGGGACCGCGGCGCAAGGGCCTCCTCAACACGGTCTACTTCCCCGCGGTGGAGACCTTCAGCCCCCAGTCCGCCTGGATCGTCCTGCGCTCGCGGCAGCAGGGCGAAGCCCTCCTCGGCCCCCTCCGGGCAGCGGTGCGGCGGGTGGATCCCGACCTGCCGGTGGTCCGCCTCCAGTCCCTCGCCGAGATCGCCGGCCGCACCGTGCGCGGGGAGCGGGTGATCACCCTGCTGCTCGGCCTCTTCGCCGCCATCGCCGCCCTGCTCGCCCTCCTCGGCATCCACGGCTCGCTTTCGTACTCCGTGGCCCAGCGCACCCAGGAGATCGGCATCCGCATGGCCCTGGGCGCGCCCTCGGGCCGGGTGGTTCGGGACGTGGTGCGGGAAGGCCTGGTTCTGGCGGGTCTGGGCCTGCTCCTCGGCATCGCCGGCGCCTTCGCCTTCTCTGGCGCGCTGCGTAGCCTCGTCTTCGAAGTGAACCCCACCGATCCGCTGCTCCTCGCTGCGGCCTCCGCCGTGCTGCTGGCCACCGCGGCCCTGGCCTGCCTCTTCCCCGCCCTGCGCGCGTCGCGCGTGGATCCCGCCGTGGCCCTCCGCGCCGAGTGAACCTTCGCCGAGTGAACCCTCTTCGATCCGGAGCTCCCATGGGCGTCTTCCTCCACGACCTCTCCCACGCCTTCCGCGGCCTGCTGCGGTCCCCGGGCTTCACCGCCACCGCGGTCCTCACCCTGGCCCTGGGCATCGGCGCCAACAGCGCCATCTTCAGCCTGGTGGACCGCATGATGCTGCGCCCCCTGCCCCTGCCCGACCCGGGCCGACTCATGGTGGTGACCGAGTACTCAGGGCGCACCGCGGCGCCCCGGGACAACCTCTCCTGGCCCGACTTCCTGGACCTCCAGCGGGAGGCCACCCAGTTCACGGGTCTGGCGGCCCTGCGCAGCACGGGCCTGAACCTCACTGGCGACGCCGAGCCCGAACAGGTCCGCGCCGGCATGGTGACCGCCAACTTCTTCGATGTCCTGCAGGTGCAGCCCCGCGCCGGACGCGGCTTCAGGGCGGAAGAGGGCCAGCCCGGCGGCCCTCGGGCGGTGGTGCTCAGCGACCGGCTCTGGAAGCGCCGCTTCGGCGCCGATCCCGCCCTCGTGGGGCGGACGATCCGGGTGAACGGCGACGACACCCTGGTGGCGGGCGTCCTCGCCCCGGACTTCGAATTCCCCTACCAGCTGCGGGGCGTGGACCTCTTCGTCCCCATGGCCCTGACGCCGGACCAGCGGCAGAGCCGCGGCTCCCACTTCCTGGGCGGCGTCGGGCGCTTGAAGCCCGGTGCGACCCTGGCGTCGGCGCGGCAGGAGGTCGCCGCCATCATCGCCCGCCTCGAGAAGGCCTATCCGGAATCGAACACGAACTACGTCGCCAAGGTCGTGCCTGTTCAGGAGGAGGTGCTGCGCAAGGCGAAACCCGTGCTCTGGAGCCTGCTGGGGGCCGTGGGCTTCGTCCTGCTCATCGCCTGCGCCAATGTGGCCAACCTCCTGCTGGCCCGCAGCGCCGGCCGCGAGCGGGAGCTCGCCATCCGCGCCGCCCTGGGCGCCGACCGCCGGCGCCTCGTCGCCCAGCTGCTGACGGAAAGCCTGCTCCTGGGCCTCCTGGGCGGCGCGGCCGGGCTCCTGGTGGCCCAGTGGGCCGCCGGCGGCCTCGGCCACATCCTGCCCCTCCGCCTGCCCCCCGGCGGGTCGGCCCTGGACGGCCGCGTCCTCGCCTTTACCGGCGTGCTGTCCCTGGCGACGGTCCTCGTCTTCGGCGCCATCCCCGCCCTCCAGGCTTCCCGCGGCGATCTGCAGGAAGGCCTGCGGGAGGGTTCCAAGGGCAGCGCCTCGCCGGTGCAGCAACGCCTGCGCAGCACCCTCGTGGCGGTGGAAGTGGCCCTGGCCACGGCCCTGCTGGTGGGTTCCGGGCTCATGCTGCGGAGCCTCTGGAAGCTGCAGCATGTCGATCCGGGCTTCGACGCCAACGGCGTCGTGATCGCCTCCCTGGACCTGCCCGTCCGCAAGTACCCCGGCGCCGCGGCGCGGCGGGCCTTCTCCGAGCAGGTGGTGCAGCGCCTCGCCGCGGCCCCCGGCGTGCAGTCCGCCGCCACCGCCGACATCGTCCCCCTCAACGGCATGAGCACCACCAGTTCCTACAGCGTGGAAGGCGTGCCCGACACGGACCGTCCGAACGTGGCCCTGCACCAGGACGTCAGCCCCGGGTACTTCCGCACCTTCGGCATCCCCATCCTCCAGGGCCGCACCTTCCAGGCCGAGGACAGCGCCGTGGTGCTGGTCAGCCGCCAGATGGCCCGCCGCCACTGGCCCGGCCAGGACCCCGTCGGCAAGCGCATCTCCATGGCGGGGGACCAGGGCCCCTGGCTCACGGTCATCGGCGTGGCCGGGGACGTGCGCTACGAAAGCCTCGCCGAGGAGCCCGCACCCCAGTTCTACCTGCCCCTGATGGATCCCGCCGCCACCGGCGACCGCATCACCCTGCTTTCCGTCCTGGTCCGCGGCGCCGCGGGCCCGGAGACCCTGAAGCCGGTCCTGAAGGCCGCCCTCCGGGAGGCGGATCCGGAGATGCCCCTCACCCGGGTCCGCGCCATGGACGACCTCTTGGCGGACGACCGGCGGGAGTCCCGGGCCCGCACCCTGCTGTTCTCGGTCTTCGCCGGCCTGGCCCTGCTGCTGGCGGCCGGGGGCATCTACGGCGTCACCAGCACCCTCGTGGCCCAGCGCACAAGGGAGATCGGGATCCGCATGGCCCTCGGCGCCCAGGTGCGGGACGTCCTGCGGCTGGTGGTGGGCCAGGGCTTCCGCACCATCGGCCTCGGCATGGGGGCCGGCCTCGTGGCCACCGTCGCCCTCGGGCGCCTCATCCAGAGCCAGCTCATGGGCATCAGCCCCCTGGATCCGCCGACCTATACGGCCGTCTTTGCCGTGCTGGGCGCCGTAGCCCTCGCCGCCACCCTCCTGCCGGCCCTGCGGGCCGCCAAGGTGGATCCGGCGGTGGCGTTGCGCACGGAGTAGCTCCAATCCATCGGAGGCAGCATGGGACTCCTCGCCCACGATCTGGTCCAGGCCTTCCGCCAGTTGCGGCGCCGCCCCGTCTTCACGGCCGCGGCGCTGCTCACCCTGGGCATCGGCATCGCCGCCAGCACGGCCATCTTCTCCCTCGTGGACCGGGCCCTCCTCCGGCCGCTGCCTTATCCCCACGCCGATCGCCTGGTGCAGGTCTTCGGCACCGGCGGGGACCGCATCCTGCAGCGGCATGAGCTGAGCCACCCGGATTTCGTGGACCTGCGTTCCGGGCTCCGGTCCTTCCAGGCCCTGGCCGGCTACCGCGGCCGGGGCACCCTGGCCCTGCAGACGCCGGAGGGCCAGGTCCCCCTCAGCGCCACCGCCGCCACCGCGGGCTTCTTCGACTTGCTGGGCGCGCCCCCCGCCGTGGGCCGGGAGTTCCGGGCCGAGGAGACGCGCCGGGGAGGGCCGCCGGCGGTGATGCTTTCCCACGGGCTCTGGGCCGCGCGTTTCGGTGGCGATGCGTCCATCCTCGGCCACAGCCTCGTGCTGGACGGCAAGGCCCACCCGGTGGTGGGCGTCCTGCCCGCCGGCTTCAGCCTGCCGGGCCGCGCGCCTTCCGATGTCTGGCTGCCGGCCCAGCCCAGCGAACGGGAGGAAGGCAACCGGGGGGCCTACCGGCTGAACACCCTCGGCCGCCTGCAGGACGGCGTGGACCCTGCCGAGGCCCAGGCCGAGCTGGACACCCTCGGTCGGCGGCTGGCGGCAGCCTATGCCGGCGCGGAGGCCGGCGGCGGCTTCCTCGCGGTGCCCCTGGAGGCGCTGGCGCGGGGCCCCGTGCGGCCCCTCCTGCTGGCCCTGCTGGCGGCGGTGGGCCTCGTCCTGCTCATCGCCTGCGCCAACATCGCCAACCTGCAGCTGGCGCACCTTTCCAGCCGGGGCCGGGAGCTCGCGGTGCGGGCGGCCCTGGGGGCGGACCGCAGGCAGCTGGTCCAGCAGATGGTTCTGGAGAGCCTAGTCCTGGGCCTCCTGGGCGGCGCCCTGGGGGCGCTGCTGGCGGCCTGGGGCCTTGGCCTCGTGCGGGGCCTGCTTCCCGAAGGCCAGCGGCTCGCCTTCCCCTTTCTCGCGGCGGCGGCGGTGGATCCACGGGCCCTGGGCTTCACCTTCCTGATCGCCCTGGGCACGGGCCTCGGCTGCGGCCTGCTGCCGGCCCTCCAGGCCTCCCGGAACCTGCGGCTGGCCGCCTCCCTGCAGGGCCGCGCCCTGGAAACCGAAGGCCCTGGGGGCCGGCGGCTCCGGCGCAGCCTGGCGGTGGCCGAGCTGGCCTTGGGGCTGGTGCTGCTGGCCGGCGCCGGGCTGGCCGTCCAGAGCTTCCTCCGGGTGCTGAACCGGAATCCCGGCTTCCAGGTGCGGGGCCTCGCCACCGCTGGGTTCCAGCTGCCCCGGAGCCGGGCGGCGGATCCGGCGGCCCTGGTCCGCGCCAACCAGGACCTGCGGGCGCGGCTGGAGGCCCTGCCCGGGGTGCGTGGCGCCACCACCGTGGACGTGCCGCCCCTCAACGGCGGCGGCAACACCAGCGACTACACCGTGGAGGGCCGCCCCGAGCCCCGTCCCGGCGAGCGCCCCTCCGCCAACATCCGCACGGTGGCTCCGGGCTACTTCGCGGTCCTGGGGATCCCCCTGCGCCGCGGCCGCGCCTTCGGCCCGGAGGAGGAAGCGCCGGAACCCCGCCGCGTCGTCATCAACCAGCTCCTGGCGGACCAGGTGTTCCAGGGGGTCGAACCCCTCGGCCAGCGGCTGCGCTTCGAGGGCGCCGCGGGACTTGCGGCCTGGGAGATCATCGGCGTCGCCGGCAATGAGGTGCTGTCGACCCTGGACGGGCGCCCCACGCCCGCAGTCTATTTCCCCTTCGCCCAGGACCCCGGCGTGCGAATGGCGGTGCTGGTCCGCGAGGATGGGGAGGGCCCGGGCAGGCTGCTGGGCGCCGTGCGGAAGGAACTCCAGGACCTCGATCCCGGGGCCCTGATCACCGGCCTGGGCAGCCTGGAGCGCACCCTCCAGAACACCCCCGACGCCTTCCGGCGGCGCTTCCTCGCCCAACTCACCGCCTGCTTCGGCGGGGCCGCCGCCGTGCTGGCGCTGCTGGGCGTCTATGGCGTGGTGGCCTTCTCCGTGGGCCAGCGGCGCCTGGAATTCGGCATCCGCATGGCCCTGGGCGCCCGGGCCGCCGACATCCTGGCGCTCGTGCTGGGGGAAGGCCTGCGCATCGTCGGGGCCGGCCTGGGCCTGGGCCTCGTGGGCTGCCTAGTGCTCTCCCGGCTGCTGGCGGGCCTCCTCTTCGGCATCGCGCCGTGGGATCCCGCCACCCTGGGGGCCGCCACCCTCCTGCTCGGCGCCACCGCCCTGGCCGCCTGCCTCCCCCCCGCCCTCGGCGCCGCCCGGGTGGATCCCGGCGTGGCCCTGAGGTCGGAGTGAAACGGCTACCCTGGGTGGACCATGCCCCCTGAAGCAGCCTTTTTTTCGGCCACAGCGCGCACGCCTTTGCCGGGGCTCCGGAGGGCTCCGCAATGAACGCCGGCCGGATCCTGGTGGCCGATGACCAGGCGGACGTAAGGGAGGCCCTGCGCCTGCTCCTGAAATCCGAAGGCTTCGCCGTGGACGGCGTGGAATCCCCCAAGGCCGCCCTGCAGGCCCTGAAGGCCGCGGGCCGCCTCGCCCCGGACCTGCTGCTCATGGACATGAACTACGAGCGGGACACCACCAGTGGCGCGGAAGGCCTCGAACTGCTGGCCCAGGCCCGCGCCCTCGAGCCCGGCCTGCCGGTGGTGGTGATGACCGGCTACGGCTCCATCGACCTGGCGGTGGAGGCCATGCGCCGGGGCGCCCGGGACTTCGTGCAGAAGCCCTGGGAGAACGCCCGGCTGCTGTCCATCCTCCGCACCCAGCTCGAACTGGCCGGGGCCCTGAAGGCCTCCCACCGCCTCGAGGCGGAGAACCGGCTGCTCCGGAGCCCCGGCCCGGCGGCGCTGGTGGCCCGGTCCAGGGCCATGGCCGCCGTGCTGCAGGTGCTTGAACGGGTGGCGCCCACGGACGCCAGCGTGCTGCTCCTGGGGGAGAACGGCACCGGCAAGAGCCTCGTCGCGCGGGTCCTCCACGAAGCCTCCGCCCGGGCGGAGCGGCCCTTCATCACCCTCAACGCCGGCGGCCTCAGCGAAGGCGTCCTGGAAAGCGAACTCTTCGGCCACGTGAAGGGCGCCTTCACCGATGCCAAGGCCGAGCGTCCGGGGCGCTTCGAGCTGGCGGACGGCGGCACCCTCTTCCTCGACGAGATCGGCAACGCGCCCCTCTCCCTCCAGGCCAAGCTCCTGCGGGTGCTGGAGACCGGGGAGTTCGAGCGGGTGGGCTCCAGCCGCACCCAGACCGCGGACGTGCGCCTCGTCTGCGCCACCAACGCGGACCTGGACGCCGAAGTGCAGGCGGGCCGGTTCCGCCAGGATCTGCGCTTCCGCATCAACACCATCCAGCTCACCCTGCCGCCCCTGCGGGACCGGTGCGAGGACCTGGAACCCCTGCTCACCCTGTTCCTGCAGCGGCACGCGGCCCGCTACCGCAAACCCCCGCCGTCGGTGGCCCCGGAGGCCCTCGAGGCCCTGTTGGCGCACCCCTGGCCCGGCAACGTCCGCGAACTGGATCACGCGGCGGAGCGGGCGGTGCTGCTGGGGGGCAATCGCCTCGCGGCGGCGGACTTCGGCCTGACGGCCGCCCCCGGCGCGGGCCCGGACCTGAGCCTGGAGGACATGGAGGCGCTGGTCATCCGGAAGGCCCTGGCCCGGGCCGGCAGCGCCACCGCCGCCGCGGAGCTCCTGGGCCTCTCCCGCAGCGCCATCTACCGGCGCATGCAGCGCTACGGCATCACCAGCTGACATGCCCCTCGCCCACGACCGCCGCGTCCAGCTCCTCGCCCTCGCCGGGGGCCTGCCGGCCCTCGCCCTGGCGGCCTGGCTGCTCCCCCGGGGCGGTCCGCGCGCTTCCCTGGCCCTCGGCCTCTTCGCCGCCGCCCTCCTGGCCTGGCTCCTGGCGGCGCGGGCGGTCCGGCGCCGCACCCAGCGCCCCCTGCAGACCCTTTCCAACCTCCTGGCGGCCCTGCGGGAAGGAGACTTCTCCTTCCGGGGCAAGGAGCCGGGGAAGGACGACGCCCTGGGGGCGGTCTTCCTGGAGCTCAACACCCTGGCGGACCTGCTGCAGCAGCAGCGGATCGGCGCCCTGGAAGCCACCGCCCTCCTCCGCACGGTCATGGAGGAGATCCGGGTGGCGATCCTGGCCTTCGATGGCGAAGGGCGCCTGCGCCTTGTGAACCGGGCGGGCGCGGAGATCCTGGGCCGCTCCGCGGAGCGCCTGGGGGGCAGCACCGCCGCCGAAGTCGGCCTCCAGTCGGCCCTGGAAGGCCCGAGCCCCCGCGTCGTGGATCTGGACCTGCCCGGAGGTGCCGGGCGCTTCGAGCTCCGCCGCACCACCTTCCGCCAGGGCGGCCTGCCCCATACCCTGCTGGTGCTGAGCGACCTGACCCAGCCCCTGCGGGAGGAGGAGCGCCAGGCCTGGCAGCGGCTGGTCCGCGTGCTCAGCCACGAGTTCAACAACTCCCTGGCCCCCATCCAGTCCCTGTCCGGCAGCCTCGCCTCCCTGGTCCGCCGGGAGCCGCCGCCCCCGGACCTGCAGGACGACCTGCTTTCGGGTCTCGATGTGATCGCCTCCCGCAGCGGTTCCCTCCAGCGCTTCCTCGAGGCCTACGCCCGCCTGGCGAAACTGCCGGCCCCGCGGCTGGAATCCGTGGACCTGGAGGCCCTGGTGCGCCGGGTGGCGGCCCTGGAAAGCCGCCTCGCCGTCGCCGTCCAGGAAGGCCCCGCGGTGCGCCTGCGGGCGGACGGGGACCAGCTCCAGCAGGCCCTGGTGAACCTGGTGAAGAACGCCGCGGAAGCTTCTTTGGAGACCGGTGGCGGGGTCGCTATCGCCTGGACCCTCGGCCCTGGCCTCGCCATCGTGCGGGTGGCCGATGAAGGCCCGGGGCCGCCGCCGGCGGCCAACCTCTTCGTCCCCTTCTTCACCACCAAGCCCGGGGGCAGCGGCATCGGCCTGGCCCTGAGCCGCCAGATCGCCGAAGCCCACGGCGGCACCCTGACCCTGGAGCCCCGGGAAGACGGTCCGGGGGCCGTGGCGGTGCTGCGGCTGCCGGTGGAGGGAAGCACCTGACGGAAGACCCGGCTTCCGGCAAGATGGATCCACCATGCCCGCCCAGACCAGCACCCATCCCCTCGAGGCCCTGCTCCAGGAATGCCGCAAGGTGATCGTGGGCCAGCCCATCCTGCTGAACCGCCTCCTGGTGGCCGTGCTCTGCCGCGGCCACGTGCTGCTGGAAGGCCTGCCCGGCCTGGCGAAGACCCGCACCATCAAGACCCTCGCCGCCGCCAGCCACCTGGCCTTCCGCCGCATCCAGTTCACCCCGGACCTGCTGCCCAGCGACGTGGTCGGCACCCTGGTCTTCGATCCCAAGGCCCTGACCTTCACGCCGAAGAAGGGGCCGGTCTTCACGAACCTGCTGCTGGCGGACGAGATCAACCGCGCGCCCTCGAAGGTGCAGAGCGCGCTGCTGGAGGCCATGGAGGAGCGCCAGGTGACCCTGGGGGAGGAGAGCTTCCGCCTGCCGGATCCCTTCCTCGTGCTGGCGACCCAGAACCCCATCGAGCAGGAGGGCACCTTCCCCCTGCCGGAAGCCCAGATGGACCGTTTCCTCTTCAAGCTCCGCATCGACTACCCCAGCCAGGCCGAGGAGGTCGAAGTGCTGCGCCGGGCGGATGGCCATGAGGAGGCCGTGAATCCCGTGGTGGACGGGGACCTGCTGCGCAAGGCCAGCATGGAGGCCGGCCGCGTGCAGCTCGACGATGCGGTGCGCGCCTACATGGTGCGGCTGGTGCAGGCCACCCGCGTCGGCTCGGGTTCGGCCAAGGGCGGCCATGGCAAGGCCTGGAAGGGCCGGGAGCTCCTGCGCTGCGGCGCCAGCCCCCGGGCCAGCCTCGCCCTGCAGATCGCCGCCAAGTCCTACGCCTACCTCAGCACCCGGGGCCACGTGCTGCCGGACGACGTGGTCACCCTGCTGCCGGACGTGCTCCGCCACCGCCTCCTGCTCACCTACGAAGCCGAGGCCGATGGCGTGACCACCGACGAAGTGATCGCCCGGCTGCTGGAAAGCGTGCCCCGGCCCTAGGAAGGCAGTTCCGCGACCCGAAACCGTCTGGATTCTGGACGCCGTCCAGAAAGCCGACAGATTCCAGCGGGTGGACGGCACGGCGATGCGTCCGGCCCAAGGGCTGCGGGGCGACCCGGCTGCAGACCGGCGGGGGGCGTCGCATTCCCAGTTTTCCCAGGTTTCAGGCCGTTTGAAGACCCGGCGATGGGCGGCTCCGGAGGCCTCGCCGTGCCGATCCCCATGGAGACCGCTGGGAAAGAGCGGGCGGAACGATGCTGGCTTTCGCCTTTCCGCACGGGCCCACCACGGACCCCTTCCTGCTCTTTTTTCCCAAGCCCACGACCCCACGCCCATGGAGGCGCCGAGACCCCCCAGGACATGCCATCCCCTTCGGAAGCGCCGGGACCTGCATCACGGGCCTCTGGTATCCGTCTTGCTGTTTTCACTCCAGGTTGAGTGCGCACGAGACCGGTCCAGACCCCTTCCCGCCCACTTCCCCAGGAGGTTTCCCATGCGTTTGTCACCCGCCGTCCTCGCCCTCGCCGTCAGCGGCGCCTTCGCGGCCCCGGTCCCCTGGCCGCTCCCCCTTCCCGCCACCGCCGAGCCCCAGCCGCGGCCCACGGTGCAGAGCCTGGTGCTCACCCTGGACGACGGCAGCAGCCTGACCCTGGAAGGCAACCAGCTGGGCACTTCCGAAGGCGGCTTCCTCGTCTGGAACAGCTTCGGCGTCACCCAGATCGCCATGGCCTATCTGGCGGGACGCGCCGACAACCCCCTCTCCCCGGACGCCATCTGGAACCTCTGGTCCCCGGAGGCCGAGGCGGAGGCGCCGGTGGCCTTCCTGGTGACGGGAGGAACCCTCACGCCCATCGGCGGCGCGCAGCCCGGCGCCCGTGCCCAGCGGGCCA
The DNA here is from genome assembly GCA_016710635.1 of Holophagaceae bacterium. GTDB lineage: Bacteria > Acidobacteriota > Holophagae > Holophagales > Holophagaceae > JADJVL01. The sequence goes on from JADJVL010000003.1 coordinate 320,082, forward strand.
AGCTGGTCTCCCTCGTGGTCACCCTGTCCAACGGAAAGTCCCGCACTATGCCCTACAAGATGCTGGAGGACCCCATCAACGGCGTGCTGGCCTGGGGCGACGCCACCATCCGCGCCACCCTCGTGCCCTTCTACGATGCCCGCCCGGGCCTCCGCTCCACCTCCAGCACCGTGCTCACCCGGTGGAACGCCCTCAGCCCGGAAGGCGACCTCGCCGGCACGATGACCAAGCCCCTCTGCGATCCGAGCGGCTGGCCCTGATCCAGCCCTGACCCGGGACCGCGCCCGGCGGCCAGCCCAGGCCGCCGGGCGCAGCCCTCGCCATGTCAGAACTTGACGCCGCCCAGCCCATCCCCTAGCGTCGAGCCAACCCCCGTCACCCCGGAGACCCCATGAGCGCCGCGAAGGATCGCCCGAAGATCAAGTCCATCACCATCGAGCTGGAGGACGGCCGCAAGAAGGTCATCGACGGCCTGGCCCTCGAGGATCCGAAGGGCGGCACGCTCGTCTGGAACAACTTCGGCGTGAAAGACGTCCCGAAGGGCTTCTACAAGGCGAACAAGGAGCCCGGCAAGGAGAAGAAGGTCGACGAGATCTGGGACGGGACCGCGCCGCCCGCAGCGGCCAAGACGGCCATGGCGGCGGGATCCGAGCTGCCGGCGATCATGGTGAAGCCCCAGTGCGATCCCGAAGGCTGGCCCTGAGGCCTTCAAGCGCCTTTGGCTCGCTTCGCCGTTTCCAGGGCCGCCAGGGCCGACTTGATCTCGGGTTCCGTGGGCCTCGCCCTCCGCAATGAATCCAGCGTGCGCTGGGCTTTCTGGAAGAACGCCTCGGAATTCCTGCCTTGGCGGGAGGCGATGAGCCCCTCCTCCAGATCGAGGCGCGCCCCCAGGGACTTGTTCATCCAGTAGCCGGGAGGGAGGCCTCGGCCCGGCCCAGGTAGTCCCTCGCCGCGCGGATCTGCGTCGTGGGCGTCTCCATCCGCGCGATCAACCAGCGGCTCTCCAGCTCGAGGGCCATGGCCCCGCCGACGAGGTAATAGGGATTCCCCGGCGTCTGCCGGATCAAGGCTTCATACAGACCCAGGGCGAGGCGCAAATCCTTTCGCGGATCCACGCCCTCCTTGCCATTGCGTTCGGCGAGGACGAGGTAGGCGTTCGCAAGGGAGTAGGCGTGGGCGGGATTCTGGGGGTTGAGCTTCCGGGCGAGTTCGAGGCGCGGGATCGCGTCCCGGATGTACGCGCGCGGATCCCGGCCCTGCTGGACTTCCGAACTGGCCATCTCCACCTGGATGGCGCCGAAGAGGCCGGGGTAGGTGGCCACGTCCGGGTAGCGGCGCATCAGGTCCTCGGCGGTGGTCCTGGCTTCGGGATAGACCTGGGAGCAGTCGGCCCCTCGCGCGGAGAGGGTTTCCAGCAGGTGGACGTAGGTCCTGAGCAGGGTCAGGTTCGCGTTGATGGATGAGGGGGCGAGCCTGCGGGCATTCCGCGCGGCGGCCACCGCCTGCTGCAGCATCGGCACGGGGTCGTGGCCCGTGGATTCCTCGGTGCGGGCCTTGATGCGGAGGATGGAGCCTTCGGCGATGTAGAGCTCCGCCTTGTTGGGATCCAGGCGCTTGGCGTTCTCGAGCTGGGCTTCGGCCTGGGCCATCCAATCGCCCGTGGGTCCGGGCCTGCGCTCCGTGAAGCGCGCCATTTCGGACAGCGCGATGGCCAGCCGGATCGGCGGTTCGGGATTGCCCGGCTCGACCACTTCCCAGGCCTGGCAGACCTGCGCCTGGGCCTGCACGATGTTCGACGGTTCCAGGGCCTCCCGGACGATGCGCCCGAGGAGGTCGTGGCAGCGCAGGGATTCGAGATCGAGGAGGCCAGGGTCGCTCGGTGCGATGGACCGCGCGATGGCGAGCTGCTCCCCCGCGGCCCGGAGCTTTCCCGCAGCCTGGCTCGGCTCGACTTCGGCCCTGGCCGCCGCCAGGAGGCCTTCCACTTCGAGCCGCTTGGCTTCGAAGAACCAGGGCGCCCGGGCGAAGGCGGACCGCGCCAGCCGGACGGCATCTTGGTGGCGCCCGTCCACCAGGGCCAGATGCCCTTCCTGGTATTCCGCCGGCTCCAGCTCCGAGCCTCGGCCGCTCCGCAGCAGGGCGAGGGCTTCGCGCTTCAGCCCGGTCTCCAGCTCCTTGAGCCTCGCCTTGCGCGCATCGGGCTCGGGGATGAGCTGGGCCTCGATCAGCTCCCGCTGGTACAGCAACCCAAACGCCCGCCCCAGGGCATACACCACTTCCGGCCCTTCGAAGCCTTTCTCCCGGGCGCGCTGGAGGTGCTCCCGGGCCTTGGCGGGGTCGCCGAGGGCGAGCCAGGTGCGGCCGATGGCGTAGGCGCCGGGGCCCTGGGCGACGCGGCCGGCGCCGGCGATCTCGCGCTCCATGGCGCGGAGGCGCTCTTCGACGGCGCGGCGCTCGCGGCGGATGTCGTGGGGCGGGAGCAGCTTGCCGTAGCGCATGAGGGATTCCAGGCGCTCGGCCTCCTGGCCGAAGTGCTGGGCCCACCGGGCCCGGGCGGCGGACTGGATGCGGCTGGTGAGGGCGACGCCCCCCGCCAGCAGCACCGCCACCAGGGCGCCGGCGGCGATGCCCACCACCAGCTTGTTGCGGCTGGCGAAGCGGACGAGGCGCTCCCGCCGGGACAGGGGGCGGGCCATGATGGGATCGCCGTCGAGCCAGCGCTGCAGGTCGTCCCCCAGGGCCCGGGCCGAGTCGTAGCGCCGGGCGGGATCCTTCTCCAGGCACTTCAGCGTGATGGTCTCCAGGTCCTCGGGGATGCGGCCGTCCCGCTTCCGGGGCGCCGGCGGCTCCTCGTAGATGATCTTGCGCAGGGCGTCCAGGCCCTCCGCGGAACCGTAGGGCGGGCAGCCCGTGAGCAGCTCGTAGAAGGAGGCCCCCAGGGAATACACGTCCGCCCGGCGGTCCATGGTGTCCACCTCGCCCCGGGCCTGCTCCGGGGACATGTAGACCACCGTGCCCATGACGAAGCCCGTGGCGGTGAGGCCCTTGCCCGCCAGGGCGCTGCGGGCGAGGCCGAAGTCCAGGACGTAGGCCTTGCCCTTGCCGTCCTCGTCCCGCTCCACCATCAGGTTGGCGGGCTTGAGGTCCCGGTGGATCAGCCCCCGGCGGTGCGCGGCGTGCACCCCTTCGCAGGCCTGGGCCATCAGCTCGGCCTTCTCCCGCAGGGACGCCGTGGTGATGGCGGCCTTGAAGGTCTGGCCCTGGATGAGCTGCATGGCGATGTAGGCCTGGCCGCCGATATCGCCGGTCTCGAAAATGCGGCACACGTGCTCGTGCTCCACCAGGGCCTGGGCCTGGGCCTCGTTCATGAAGCGCTGCAGCAGCTCCGGCTCGTCCCGCCGCAGCACCTTGATGGCCACCTGGCGGCGGAGCCGGGGATCGAAGGCCTTGAAGATCCGCGCCATGCCGCCTTCGCCGATGAGGCGCAGGCGCTCGTAGGGGCCCCATTCCGGCAGGCTGGACGAGACGAGCACGTCCGGCGCCGTGGCGCCGCTGGGGCGGCCCGGCAGGCGGAAGGCCCCGGAGGGCGGCCCGCCGGCGTCCGGCAGCAGCACGGACTCCGTATCGGGGATGCGGTAGCGGGCGGTGGGCGCCGCGTCCGCCGCCATGGCCACGTGCCGCGCCTCCGCCTCCATCTCCTCGAGCTGGTCCGGCGTCAGCAGGCCCCGGTCCGCCAGCCAGGCCAGCAGGCCGGCGGAATCGTCCGTCGCCGCCTCCGCGTGGGCCTCCCGCAGGTCCGCCGGATCCAGCAGTCCCCACACCAGGGCCAGCCCGAGCATGCGCCCTTCCAGCCCCGGTTCCGGGGGCTGCCAGGGAGCCTGGGACTGCGCCTTGTCCTCCGCCATGCACGCTCCATTCGGGTCCGTCCCTCCCATTTCACCCGGGCGGGCGCCGGGCCGATACCCGAGACTTCGTCCCTCGGCCCGGCGCGGCGCATTCCCGCCTTGACGGGCCTTCCGCGGCCCCGCCAGACTGGCCCTGGACCCCGCGCGGGGCCTTGCCCGAAAGGAGGTTGCGATGAACGCAGGCAGCACCGTCGCCGAACCTCCTTCGACCATGGCGCGCCGGATCCGGATCCACCCCTGAGCCAGGCCTGACGCCAGGCTTGCGAGGCAGGACCCGCCGGCCGCGCCGAATCCGCGTCTCGACCTTCGAGGCCCCATCGCCGCACCGTTCCAGCCCGCCGGGGGACCATGCTCAACCGCGTCTTCGACACCATGTGGGGCCAGGCCAACGCCCTCTTCGCCTTCCGGCGGAGGCGCTGGCTGGACCTGCTCGTGCTCGTGGCCCTGGTGGGGCTGATGTACGGGCTGGTGATCGTCGGGCGCGAGTGGACCGGCGCCCAGCGCCCCACGGTGGAGATCGACCTGCGCGTCACCGCCCTGCCCAAGTACATGCTCCTGTCCATCGTGCGGGCGGGAGTCGCCTACCTCATCAGCATCACGCTGACCTTCACCCTGGCCTTCTGGGCGGCCAAGGACCCCTTTGCGGAACGACTGCTGGTACCCATCCTGGACATCCTCCAGAGCGTGCCCATCCTGGCCTTCCTGCCGCCGGTGATCCTCGCCATGCTGGCGATCTTCCCCCGCAGCAACATCGGCCTGGAGCTCTCGGCGGCCATCCTCATCGTCACCTGCCAGGCCTGGAACATGATCTTCAGCTTCTACCAGAGCCTGAAGACCATCCCGCCGGAACTGGAGGAGCTGGCCACCACCTACCAGCTGAACTGGTACCAGCGGGTGCGCTGGATCGAGCTGCCCCTCGCCACGCCGGGGCTGGTGTGGAACTCCATGGTGAGCGTGGCCAACGGCTGGTTCTTCCTGATGACGGCGGAGGCCTTCAGCCAGGGCAGCCTCAACTTCCGCCTCGCGGGCATCGGCTCCTACATGCAGGCCGCGGTGGACGCCGGGGACACCACGGCGAAATGGAGCGCGGTGGTGGCCATGCTGCTGCTGGTGGTGGTGCTGGACCGCCTGCTGTGGAAGCCGGTGATGGCCTGGTCCCAGGGCTTCCAGCTGGACGAGAACCTCCGGCCCGAGCGCCCCAAGAGCTGGATCCTGGACGTGTGGCGCCGCTCCCGCTTCCGGCGCTGGCTGGAGGTCGTCCGCTCCGAGTGGCTGTTGAAGCGCATCCCCAAGCCCAAAGACGTGGCGCGCATGCTGCCCCAGGAGCCCGAACAGCGCAAGCGCGCCGCGAGCTTCCTGGCGGCGGGGCTGCTGGCCCTGCTGCTGCTGGCCCTGGCCTTCGCGGGCTTCAAGCTCTGGAGCATCCTTTCCCTGGTGAACGGCGCCGACTGGACGCGGCTGCTGAAGGCCGGGGGCATGAGCCTGGGCCGCGTGCTGGCCTCCACGGCCCTGGTCACCCTCTGGACCATCCCCATCGGCCTCTGGATCGGCCTGCATCCGGCGGTGGCCAAGCGCATCCAGCCCATCGTGCAGGTGAGCGCCAGCTACCCCGTCAGCCTGCTCTTCGCCGCCATCGCCGCCTGGCTGCTCAAACTGAAGATCGGCCTTGGCATCACTTCCGTACTGCTCATGGTGCTGAGCACCCAGTGGTACCTGCTCTTCAACATCATCGCCGGCGCCCAGGCGATCCCCTCCGACCTGCGGGAGATGGGCAAGGCCTTCCGGCTCACCCGCTGGAAGCGCTTCACCACGCTGTATTTCCCGGCGATCTTCCCCTTCCTGGTGACCGGCTGGGTGACGGCCACCGGCGGGGCCTGGAACGCCAGCATCATCACCGAGTTCGTCAGCGGCGACGGGAAGACCTTCGCCACCTTCGGCCTGGGCAGCGAACTGCAGCTGGCCACCGCCGCGGGCTCCATTCCCCTCATCACCGCGTCCAGCCTGCTGATGGCGGGCCTGGTGGTGCTCTTCAACCGCCTCGTCTGGCTGCCCCTGTACCGCATGGCCGAGACGCGGTACACGTTGGACCGGTGACCGCATGAACCTCTGCGAACTGAAGGGCGTCCAGATGCGCTTTCCCGGCCCCAAGGGCCAGGTGAAGCGGGTGCTGGAGGACATCAACCTGGCGGTGAAGGTGGACGAGGTGCTCTGCCTGGTGGGGCCCAACGGCTCGGGCAAGTCCACCCTGCTGCGCATCCTGTCGGGGCTGCTGCAGCCCACCAAGGGCGAGGTGCGCTGGCACGGGGAGAAGCTGCGGGGGGTGAACCAGTCCGTGAGCATGGTCTTCCAGACCTTCGCCCTGGTGCCCTGGATGACCGTGGAGGAGAACGTGCGCATGGTGCTGCGCGCCCGGGACCTGGCGGAGGAGGAGGTCCGGGAGAAGGCCGCCGCCGCCATCCACAAGGTGGGTCTCGAAGGCTTCGAGGAGGCCTTCCCCCGGGAGCTGTCCCGGGGCACCAAGCAGCGGGTGGGCGTGGCCCGGGCCCTGGCGGTGGATCCGGAGATCCTGGTGATGGACGATCCCTTCAGCCAGGTGGACGCGCTGACCGGCGAAGCCCTGCGCCAGGAGATCCTGGACATCTGGAGCGACGCGGACAACAACCCCAGCTCGGTGGTGCTGGTGAGCCACCGCATCACCGAGGCCGTGCTGATGGCGGACCGCATCGCCATCCTCGGCGGCACGCCGAGCGCGATCCGCACCATGGTGGAGAATCCGCTGCCCCGGCCCCGGGATCCCCGCTCCGCGGGCTTCCTGCGGCTGGTGGACCAGCTTCACGACATCATCGCGTCCGCCGAACTGCCGGACGTGCAGGTCAGCGCCCCCCAGCCCGAACTGGCGGACGACGTGCTGGAGCCCCTGCCCCACGCCCACACCGCCGACATCCTCGGCCTCCTGGAGTTCCTCGACACCCAGCAGGGCGGGAACTGCGACCTCTTCCATGTGGTGACGCACACCCACGTGCCCTTCGAGAAGGTGCTCACCATCGTGAAGGGCGCGGAGATGCTGGAGCTTGTGGACACGCCCCGGCGCAGCGTGGTCCTCACCGCGCTGGGCAAGAAGTTCGTCGCCGCCGACATGGACGCCCGCAAGGACATCTGGAAGGCCCAGCTCCTCGAGCTCAAGCTCTTCCGCGTCGTGCGGGACCTCATCGAGCTCCACGAAGGCGAACTGAAACAAGACGAGCTCCAGCACGAACTCGCCGTCCGCCTCCCCATGGAGAACCTCGAACTCACCTTCGGCACCCTCGTCGCCTGGGGCCGCTTCGGCGAACTCTTCGCCTACCGCGAAGACCGCGGCGTGCTGACGCCGGAGTGAGGGAGTCGTGGCCGCGTTAAACTGCAAACTCAACCCAAATGAAGACCCCACGGACCGGACCTTGACGACCACCGGAAAGCACCTACGAGCTGGACCAATCCGACCGCCACGAGGGGTCCAAAACCGGGCTTCCATCCGTGTTTTATTAGGTTTGGTTTGCACCGCCTGTTTGAAGCTAAACCATATTATTTCAACACAACTCCTTGCGGCATTCCGGATTAGGCGGCATCAAGCCCCCCTCTGGCATATCGCCTAATACAAAGTTAGGCGTACGAGTGACGACGACCCACCCGAAGTCCTATGAAGAGCTCACTCGTCGAGTTGACGAGGTTCTCCACTACGTATGGGATCCAATCGGCGTCTCCCCTGATCCAGAAGCCAGGGACGAGTATTCCTCCTATGTACCGAGTGTCATTTCACGTCTTCTCTCAGGCGAAGATGCCAACAAGATCGGCTTGTATCTTGATCAACTCGCCGTCGAGCAAATGGAGCTGCCGAGCAATCTCGAGCACTCAATCCAGGTGGCCACTACCCTCATTGAGTGGAAAGAACTGCTCAGTGGTCGCCACGCCTAACCCTTCGTTCAACCCGGACCCAACCGTGTGCTTCTTCCGTCATGCTTTGGTCGTTCGGCCCACGGTTGGGCCGGTTAACTTCCTCCGTTAGGGCTCGGATTTTCCTCTCAGCTAATAGGTAGAAATGACAAAACGATACACTCTTCTTTCCCTCCTGCTTTTGCTGGGAATGGTTGGGTGCATTCGGCCATTGGCTTCCCTATCGAGAACCGAATCTTCCGAGGGGGCGTGGCTTCGTGTTCTGGTCCTCCAATACGAGGATGGTTACCTCCACTTAGAAGAAGCAAAGTACGAGGCTCATGGAGGCATTGAACATGCTCGCCTGCATCCACTGAGAGGTCATCCAGCCAAGGTATGGGTTGTTGTGGTTAAACGCGACGGCTCCAGGGATGAATACCCAACGACGGTCTGGTCCGATCCTGTCATCGCCTGCCCTGGGCCAGTAGATCCGGGTCCAACGGTCTGGCGGTCACACATTCGGTACTCGAAAGATATTTCCGAGCTCAGGTTAAAATTCATAAGCCCGACCAGCAAAGAACTTCCAATCAGCCTATGGTCCATAGGTGGGCGTTCCTCCGATGATTTCCCCTGATCTGGTAAAACATGCCTTCCCTTCATGCACCCATCGCCCTAACCCGTCGCTCAAGCGGACCCGACTGCGTCTGGCCGCTTAGCTTTTTTCGTTAGGCCGCAGCGAATCAGACAATCGGAGAACCATTGCAGTCCCACACCATCATTCAATTCACTACTGACTTTGCCGCTGGGCTTACTCTGTTTTCTGCTGTTGGGTTTTTCGTTAGCTACAGGAAATCCAGAGTTCGCACAGAGTTGATCGCCGCACTCCTCTTCTCTCTCGCCGCCATTTCACTCTTTATTTCCCTTCTGACCCAATGACCGATCCCTCGGCCTAACCCATCGTTCAACCCGGACCCAACCGTGTCTTGCTTCCGTCATGCTTTAGGCATCCAGCCCACGGTTGGGCCGGTTAACTTCATCCGTTAGGCGGCCATGCAGCGCAACCGAGTTGCCCCTCTTCTCCTCGTGGTCACCTTCGTCTCGTGCAGGACTCCCGATCAGGCTCCAAAGCCCTCAGCCCTGATCACTCAGGAATATTTCCTCTGCCAGAAGTGCGGCAGTCTTCATGGTGGCATCTTTGGCAAAGGCCCCATCCTTGCGTTGCGCACGCAGTCCGCTCGGCACTGCCGACACGAATGGCAATCAGTCTCGAAGAGCGAGTTTCAATCGCGCGCTTCCTCGGCCTACCCCGCTGAATGGTCTCAGGCCCTTCCATTCTTCAAACAATGACTCATCCTCGCCTAACCCTCCGTTCAACCCGGACCCAACCGTGCCTAGCTTCCGTCATGCTTTAGTCGTTCGGCCCACGGTTGGGCCGGTTAACTTCCTTCGTTAGGCGCCATGAAACAGACGTATTTGACTATTGCCATCACCACGACAGCTCTGGCTTGTGCGCAGCCTTCGGTTTCGCCACCTGATCGACCGACTAATTCATCTGAAGCGTATCCACGCATGGAATGGGAACGTGCCAAGGCATTGATAATTGAAGGGAAGCTAGGAAGCATCATTACCTCCAGCGTCACAATTATAGAACTCGTTGATGGCAGGTCTTTTGTACTTGAAAACACCACTGAAAACCTAATTGACTTTATTGATAAACACGCCCCTAATCGCAAATCGATCAGTATCGTGTGTGTCTATCCAAGCCCTGGTGTAATTATTCCCAAGCGATGATTTTCGGCCGCCTAACCCCCCGTTCAACCCGGACCCAACCGTGCCTTGCTTCCATCATGCTCGAGTCGTCCGGCCCACGGTTGGGCCGGTTAACTTCCTCCGTTAGGCAGCACACAGTGTCGTCGCCCCAATACCCATGCCCATCATGCGGCTTTCTCGTCTTTGAAGAGCCAGTCGGTAGTTACGACATTTGTGGATTGTGTGGATGGGAGGACGATCCGGTGCAGCTCGCCTCCCCCGGGCTTCGAGGCGGCGCTAACGGCGGAAGTCTGAAGGATTACCAAGACGATGCTTTAAAGGAGTATCCCGAATCGATCACTCATTTCGGAGAGTACGTTCGAGCCCCAGGATGGCGACCGCTTCGTTCTGAAGAATGCAGTGTGTCGACACCTGGCGATGGCACAGGTATCGGGTACTTTCACGCAGCGGTAAAAGCAGACCCTTCGTACTATTGGCTCTCCAATGCCTAACCTCCAGTTCAACCCGGACCCAACCGTGCCTTGCTTCGGTCATGCTTTAGTCATTCGGCCCACGGTTGGGCCGGTTAACTTCTTCCGTTAGGCGTCACTTTGCCTCTCTCACCAACGCATCAACCGATTCGCATCCCCGCCGGTTGGTTGGTGGAGTTTAACGATTGGTACGAAGTAGAACCAGATGATGAAGGTGCGTCAGTCTGGCTGAAGCAAGACCTGTTACAGCTCAAACACGCTACCTCGGGCAAGCTGGTTGATGTTGGTTGGTACGGCGGTATTGCCCCAGTCGGCACTTTCGCTGTACATCTCATCGAGAGTGAAGCCGGTTGGGATAGTCCACTTGCTGAATTCCGGTCTCGTGACAGATCGGCCGTCGTGTCTGCCCTTGAAAGTTTCCTTTAGCGCCTAACCTCTCGTTCAACCCGGGCCCAACCGTGCTTTGCTTCCGTCATGCTTTCGTCGTCCGGCCCACGGTTGGGCCGGTTAACTTCTTCCGTTAGGCGGCCGCGAGATTTCACCCCAGTTGAGGAGTCAACCGAATGGACGTAAACCAGAGTCTGAATTGGAAGCAGGTCGTCATTGCTTTGGTCGTTCTCTTCGGCTTCAACTACTTCTTCAGCCCGATTCAAATATTTGTGCTTTCTCACCCATGGGTTGGTGTTTTGCTCCTTCTTGCACTGGTAGGCGGTTGGTTGCTTTACCGCAAATCCAAGCAGAATACGGGCGCCGCCTAACCTCTCGTTCAACCCGGACCCAACCGTGCCTTGCTTCCGCCATCATCTAGTCATCCAGCTCACGGTTGGGCCGGTTAACTTCATCCGTTAGGCGTCCGTTAGATGACTCGTCCAAAACTTAAACACATCGCCATCGCCTGGGGCCTTCACTTGATCGCAGCCCGGGTTACAAGTGCTTTCAGTTATACCTTGGGCATGGAGAGATTCGATCATCCAGAACTTCCAGTATCAACGCTGGAACACGTGTTTGATCTCTTATCTGCAGTACTAGATCAACCGACCCGTTTCCTCTGGGATGCCCTGATCCATCACCAATCAGGAATTGTCCTCGAATGGCCTACCGCGTTTTTTGGAAGTCTCATCTGGGCGGTACCGCTGGCGTTCATCTATGCTTGCCTAACCTCCCGTTCAACCCGGACCCAACCGTGTGGTTCTTCCGTCCTGCTCTAGTCGTTCGGCCCACGGTTGGGCCGGTTAACTTTCTTCGTTAGGCGTCCCGGCAATGACCATCGAACAAGCCGACATGATCGACCTCGTGGCCACGAAGCCAGAGGATTCAGTCACTCGGTTGGTTATCACTGATCACCTTGATTGGGGTGATGAAAACGCACACCTAATCGCCCTTCAGAACAAGCTGAATGCTTATCTCGCTTTCGTCGAATCGGGTCAACTCACTCAGGAGTTTCCTGGCTCCGTCGGGAAAGTGGTCCGGATAGAAGTTGCTTTCCTCCACGACCCACCCGAAAGCACCAAGGCAGATTTTCTCTCTCGCGCTGCGGGCATCATTGAATCCGCGGGTATGTCATTCACCTGTGGCCTACATTCGGCGCCCGCCTAACCCCCCGTTCAACCCGGACCCAACCGTGCCTTGTTTCCGTCATGCTCTAGTCGTCCGGCTCACGGTTGGGCCGGTTAACTTCCTTCGTTAGCGCCCTCAGCAATACACACACCCACTTCCAACGGAGGTTACATGCCAAACAAGAATTGCGTCATTGCTCCTGCGATCACTCTGGTCCTATCAATCCTTCTAGGCTGTGCTCCACCGATTACTCTTGCAGCTCCTCCCAGAGTGAAAAATGAACACGTCGTCGATAAAAATTACGAAGTAGGAAAACAGATTTCTGCGTTCATCGGAAATCCTATGGTGAAGGTGAAGGACTATGTAGTAATCAAAAATGAAGCAGCCGCTATGGAGTCATCACAGAGCTTTACTCTGACTGGAGGCCCCGTTCGTATTCTCGTAAATCAAGGCGATCAACTTCGTATTGCTGGTGAAATCGTAAAAGATGGCAAAAGGCTGACAGTCTTAGATGTGCCACAAATGAACATGCAAATCATGGTGGATGATGCGGGAAGGCCATACAAAGATGTAATCAACGACCCAAGAGGTGTTCGAGTCGTTATGGTTTACGATTTTGTTGCGACTCCCTCCGATGTGGTTTTCACAAGAAAAATATCAGAATCTATCCAAAAAACGGGCGGCTACCAAAACTATGAAATCTTGTACAGCGGAAAAACAGACAAATCCATCAATTTGACCTACCGAGAATACACACCTGATGACATTGCACGGTCCGCGTTTTCTCAGAATTTGACCTATGAAGTCGATGCAAAGAGCATCCGATTCAAAAATATTCAAATCGAATTAATTGCCGTTACAAACGAAAAAATTGATTTCCGTGTCACATCTGATCAATAAACCCACCAGGCGCCCTAACCTTCCGCTCAACTCGGACCCCGCCTGCAATCCCTTTCGCTCTCTCTCAACTTTTCGTTCTCTCGGCTTCGTTCAACGCCTCGGTGCAGGCGGGGCCGGTTAGCTTTGTTCGTTAGGTGCCCGATGCAGATCGATCTCACGCGGCCCCAAAAACTGTATCGGTACTCTGAAAGGCAGTGGTTGGAGCGATCGCTTAACTTTGGAGAGTTCCGCCTTCGACCCGCCTCCGATTACAAATTGCTCGAAGCCGATCAGGCACGACAAGATGACGAGCTTGTTCGAATTGATCGGTCCCCTGCAAGCGCAGTCACCATTACGGTCGTAGGTACAGGACAACAAATCAAACCAATTGGCGAGGTGGTTTATCGCTCTGAGGTGGGTTCAAATTATCTGACGATTTGTTTTTCTGATCGGTGGGATGAATTGCTGTTCGATGATTTCCAAGGCAGCGACGCCTGCCTAGTCATCCATGATGTTGAAGCATTCAGCGAGCGTTTTCACGCAGCCGTAGATTTGGTTCTCTCAAACTGGGTTGGTATTGATGGCCCCGTTGCCTATGGAGGCCCTAGTTCTCTTGGGCCTGTGTTTTCTAAGCCGTTTCCATTCGTCGTTCAACATGAGTGGCGATTCGCATGGCGCCCCTTCCAGTCGATTCAAGAAATTGAGCCTGTCTACATCTCCATGGGCAGCATATCGAGCATTGCTGAGATAATCGAACGCCCACACCATGGTTCCGCACGCACCTAACCTTCGCTCAAGTCGGGCCCCGCCTGCATTGCCTCCCGCTCTCTCTCATCGTTCCGCTTCCTCGGCTCCGCTTATCGTCTCGGTGCAGGCGGGGCCGGTTAACTTCATCCGTTAGGCCGCCAAGGGTCTTGAATGCCAGGAGCAGCACAAACACACTGTCCGATTTGTGGGACACGCTACCTGCCTGGAAGGCTGGGAGAGTGCATAGGTTGTGGTTATAAACAACCCCGATGGGTAGGATGGGCGTGGATACTTGGTATTATTTTAATTATGGTTTTACCTTGGCTTATCAGTCGCTACTCGGGCAAGTAGCATTCATCTTCAATATGAGAAATTGCACAGCTGCAGCACACTCCCCTTCTTCATCTGAAGCACTCTTCATGTTCCAACGCCTGCTGCTCGGTTTCCTTCGTCAAACAGGTAGCATCTCACCGATCCAAAGCATCTACCTCCTTCATCCCGACCTAACCCTCCGTTCAACCCGGGCCCAACCGTGCCTTGCTTCCGTCATGCTCTAGTCGTTCGGCCCACGGTTGGGCCGGTTAACCTCCTTCGTTAAGCTGCGATCAAACGATGGGCCCAAAGCTGCTTCTTGGATGGTCGCTCCTCCTCCTCGCCGGTTGCGCGTCGAGCGCACTGGGGCCGCTCGTCGTGGATGGACCGGAGCTGCATGCCTCGCTCGTGACCTGGAAGCTCGGGGACGCAACGAGATTCCATATGGTACCGGTGCTACGAGCCAATCCGTACCTCTCCTCCGACGCCGAGTTCGTCGATACCCTCGCTCGGATCGCATCGCAGGGCCGGCTCGGCGGAGGCGTGGGGGTCCGCGCTGCGCTCTATGCCCTCTACCTTGGCGAGAGCGAGGTCGGCCTCTATGGCCTGGAGGCCGCATCCACCGCGGACGCCGACCGGATCGAGGGCGTTCTGCGCGGAACTTGGGCGCTCAACGCGAGTCTGGGGCGCGCGCGGGTCCACCGCGAAGGCAAGGTTCTGGTGGTCGTATGGAACAACGGGGTGTCGCCTTCGTGCTGGGAGGCGGTGAACGCAGGCGTCGTGAAACGCTTGACCGCCCGCTGAACGGGCCGTGATGAATCGAGCAGACGGTCCAAACCACGCGGCCCATCGGGGCAGGTCCATGATCACGAAGGCGACACGGACCATGGAGTACGGGACCCCATCGGACGAGATGAGTACCCACTGGCCCTGACCTGTGTCTTGCGTCCTTCTTATAGCTCAAGCCATTCCAATCCCAATTTTCACCTTTCGGATTGGGCCCGCTCGCTGACATCCTCTGGACTCACCCACCTCCCATGACAATTGCCCCCGCCACGGGTCCAACGCACGCCCGGCCTCGCCACATCGCCGTCCTCGGCGCTGCGGGGGGTCTTGGGCAAAGCATCCTTCGCGTGTGCCGCGCCGAGGGCATCCCGTTCACGGCCATCGTCCGCTCCCGCCCCGAGCGGATCGTCGACGTGCCGCCGGGTTCCCGCGTGGCCCTGGTCCCTTCCCTCGCGGACAAGGAGGCCCTGGTGGCGGCCCTCTCGGGCGCCGACGCGGTCCTCACGGCCATGGGCGTCACCTCGACCAGCGCCGATCCGTCCGCCCTCCTCTCCAGGAACATCGCCACGGTGGAGGCCGCCATGACGAGCGCAGGCGTCGACCGCATCGTCCTCATCAACACCCTCCTCGCCTCCGAGCCGGGAAGGCCCGCCAGCGCGGCGTTGCGCTTCTTCTCGTGGTTCCCCGGAAAGATCGGTCGCGGCGCGGCAGAGCAGCAGGCCGTGGCCGATGCGCTGGGTCACGGCGCGTTCTCCTCCCTGCGCTGGACCTTCGTCCGGGCCGGCACCAATGCCCGGGGCGCGGACGAAGACCCGGTGGCCTCGGCGCACTGGGACGGCGCCGAAAATTCCTGGCTGCCGGTGTCGTACGAGGCCATGGCCAGGTGGATGCTCGCGGAAGCCACCGCCAATGCCTTCGTCCACGCCGCGCCCCTTGTGTCGCGCCGCCGCAAGTAACGGCAACCGGCCCACACTTGCGCTCCCTCGCTGCATCCCGCTTCCTCGACCCCCGCTCCGTTCCTCGCTGAAGGCGGGGCTGCTTTCGCGGCTTCACCAAGGCGCACTATCCTCAAAGCTCAATGGGGGGATCCAAATTCACCATGGACAATTCCTGGGACAACAGCGCCGCCTCCACGCCAAAAGGGCCTGGGAAATTTCGAGGAGCTCTCGTCACGGCCGCCGTCATCGCGCTCTCCCTGGTGGCCTTCGGTGCCGTTTGGGGCCTCTGGTTCTCGAACAACCAGGCCCGCCTGCTGGACGCCGAGCGGGAGCGGGCCAGGCCGGACTGGGCCTCGGCGGCCCTGATCGTGGAGGGATTGCGGACGGAAGCCGGGACACGGGCGCTCTTTCAGGCCAACCCGAAACTGGGCGCCCACTTCCGCAGCGAGCAGGAATTCCTGGAGGTCGCCGCCCGCTGGCGACCCTCCCTTGAACCCTTGCCAAGGGAGCTCCCGCGCGCTGAAGACCAAGTCTTCGGGCATCGACACGGCTTCGGCCTGGGGCCCACCATCCTCAGCTACCGGATGCCGAAGGGATCCTGGATCACACTCCAGTGGGACGGCCCCTACGATGCCCCAGCCAGGCAATTGACGCAGATCGAATGCGCCCCATGAGGCCGCCGGCCTCAACGCGCAACCCGGCGATCCGACGAAACTCGCGAAAGGGTGATGGGTCTCAGCGTCGGGCCTGACCGTCCACCCGGCCCGGGGCCCCGCCAGCCCTTCCTCCCCACCGCGCCTTCGGCAGGCCGCCCTGGCCTGGCCCCAGATCAGGGACGCGGAACCGGGGCGAGCCGCTAGAATTGGCCCACCTCATCCGCTTCGGAGCCCCCATGCGCAAGACCGTGCTGACCTATGGGCTCGCCGCCGGCGCGCTGATGTCGGCGCTGATGCTGGTGACGATGCGCTTCCACGACCGCATCGGCTTCGGCACGACGGGCCTCCTTGTCGGCTACGCGTCCATGGCGCTGGCCTTCCTGCTGGTGTTCGCCGGGGTGAAGGCCTACCGCGACCAGGTGGCCGGCGGCGCGGTGACCTTCGGCCGGGCCTTCCAGGTCGGCCTCCTCATCACCGTCCTCGCCAGCGCCTGCTACGTCGCCACCTGGCAGGTGGTCTATTACAAGTTCATGCCGGACTTCCTCGACCAGTACGCGGCGTACTCCCTGGCCGAGGCGAAAAAGGCCGGCGCCACGGCCGCGCAGCTCGCCGCCACCACCCAGGAGATGGCGGCCTTCAAGGAGCTATACAAGAACCCCCTGGTGAACATCGGCTTCGCCTTCCTCGAGCCCTTGCCCGTCGGGCTACTCTTCACCCTGACCGCGGCCGGCGTCCTGAGGCGCAAGGGCCGGGCGGAAGCCGCCTGACGGGACATCCGAGCCCGCACCGGGACGGCCCGCAGCCTTCCCTTCACCACCACGCCACGGAGGATCCATGAAACGCGTCACCGGCATCGGCGGCATCTTTTTCAAGGCCAAGGACGCGCCCGCCCTGCAGGCCTGGTACAAGCGGCACCTGGGCGTCGACGTCCAGCCCTGGGGCGGCGCCGCCTTCGACTGGACCGACGGCGACGGCAAGCCCTTTGCGGGCACCACCGCCTGGCTGATCGATCCCCAGGAGAGCAACCACTTCGCCCCGAGCACCGCGTCCTTCATGGTCAACTACCGCGTGGCCGACCTCCACGCCCTCCTCCATGCCTTGAAGGAGGAAGGCTGCACCGTGCTCGAGAAGGTCGACGAATCCGAGTACGGGAAGTTCGGCTGGGTGATGGATCCGGAAGGCAACAAGGTCGAGCTGTGGGAGCCGCCCCAAGGCCAGTGAGCCAGGTTGCGACCCAAGGCCTGACGCTTCGTTCCAACGGTTCACTTCCTCGCCAGGCCAACCATGCCCAAGATCCTGGATCCCCCGAACAAAGCCGAGCTGCAGGGCGCCCTCGGCGCAGCCCTGCCGGTCTGGACGGGAATCCTAGGCCTGGCCGAGGCCGCCCACGCCCCGCTCAGCAAGACCTGGAAAGCCTCGAAGTCCGAGTTCGGCCTCATGTGCCTGCTCCAGCACAAGAAGCGGACTCTGCTCTACCTCACCCCCGACAAGGACCTGGTCTGGGTCGCCATCATCCTGGGGGAGCGCGCCTTCCACCTCGCCATGGCCAGGGAGCTTCCCGAGGAAATCAAGAAGCTGCTGGTCGACGCGAAGCCCTATGCCGAAGGCCGGGGGATCCGTTTCGCCGTCCGTGCAACGGGAGACCTCGCGACGGTCGCCACGCTGCTTGAAGCCAAGACGACCCCGGCGTGATCCGGCCAGGTCCCGGCTCCGACCCAGGCACCGGCGGTGCCAGCGCCCTTGACGCCACACTCGAAGCCGTCCAACCCTGGAACCTCAATCCCACCGACCCACCTCTCAAGGAACCGCCCATGACCACGCGCCGCGCCAGCCTCACCGTCCTCCTCTCGACCACCGTCCTCGCCACCGCCGCTTTCGGCCAAGGCCGGCCGGATCCCGCCAAGCTGATCCCCGCCCAGCAGGCTGCCCTCGCCAAGCTGGCCTTCATGGACGGGCTGTGGCGCGGGACGGCCTGGACCCTGTTGCCCTCCGGCGAGAAGCACACCATCACCCAGACCGAGCGCATCGGGCCCTTCCTGGACGGCTCCGTGAAGGTCGTCGAAGGCCGGGGCTACGAAGCCGACGGCAAAGTGGCCTTCAACGCCTTCGGGACCATCTCCTTCAACCCCGCCACCGGCGCCTACACCCTGCACTCCCACGCCATGGGCAGCGTCGGCGACTTCTCCCTGACGCCCACCGCCACCGGCTTCGTGTGGGAGATCCCCGCGGGCCCGATGATCCTGCGCTACACGGCGACCCTCCAGAACGGCACCTGGCACGAGGTCGGCGACCGGGTGCTGCCCGGCAAGGAGCCCGTGCGCTTCTTCGAGATGAACCTCAAGCGCATCGGCGACACCACCTGGCCCGCTGCCGGCTGGGTCGCCGCCAAGTAGGACCCGGGCGCCATGCCCCTGCCCATGGAGCTCCGCCGCGACGATCTGTCCGGCCCGGAGGTGCAGGCCCTCCTCGCCGAGCACGTGGCGGACATGCACCGCATCTCCCCGCCGGGGAGCGTGCACGCCCTGGACCTGGAGGGCCTGCGGCGGCCGGAGATCACCTTCTGGACCGCCTGGCGCGGAGCGGCGCTGCTGGGCTGCGGGGCGTTGAAGGAGCTCGATCCCCTGCACGGCGAGATCAAATCCATGCGCACCGCCCGGGACCATCGCCGGGAAGGCGTGGCCCGGGCCCTGCTGGAGCATCTGCTGGTGGAAGCGGAAGCCCGGGGCTACGCCCGGTTGAGCCTGGAGACCGGCGCCCAGGAGGCCTTCGCCCCCGCCCGCGCCCTCTACGCCGCCTATGGCTTCCGCCCCTGTCCGCCCTTCGCCCACTATCGCGAAGATCCCAACAGCGTCTTCCTGAGCCGCCTGCTTCATCCCTGAGCTTCCACCCCTGAGCTTCCGCCGCCCTCCGCACCCCGCTAAGCTGCCTGCTCCCCCCCAAGCCATTGATCCTCCGGAGCCCCCATGCAGCTCGGCGCCTTCTCCATCAGCCTGGCGGTCAAGGACCTCGCCGCGTCCCGGGCCTTCTACGAGCAGTTCGGCTTCACCGCCTTCGGCGGGGACGCCGCCCAGAACTGGCTGATCCTGAAGAACGGCGACCACCTCATCGGCCTCTTCCAGGGCATGTTCGAAAAGAACACCCTGACCTTCAATCCGGGCTGGGACAGCGACGCGCGACCCGTGGAGGCGTTCACCGATGTCCGCGAGCTGCAGCGCCAGCTCAAGGCCCAGGGCGTCCCCCTGACGGTGGAGGCCGACGAGGCGACCCAGGGCCCCGCCTTCTTCATGGCCCTCGACCCGGACGGCAACCCCGTCCTGGTGGACCAGCACCGCTAGCCGCCCGTGGCCTCTCCGCACCTCGACGGCGCCCACGCCCGCGGGTCCCCGGTCTTCTACACCGCGCTACTCGCCCTGGCGATGGTGGCCTTCTGGCCGGGCTACCTGGCGGTGCCCAAGCTCCAGCTCAGCGGCTGGCTGCATTTCCACGCGGTGACGGGCACCCTCTGGCTTCTGCTGCTGATCGTGCAGCCCTGGGCCATCCTCAGCGGCCGGCGGGCCCTGCACCGCGCCCTGGGCCGGGCTACCTACCTCCTCTTCCCCCTGGTCCTCGCCGGTTTCGTGGGCCTGGCCCACGCCTCCATGCAGGGCAAGACCCCGCAGGGGCAGGCGGTGGACGCCTACTTCTTCTTCGTCCGCGTGGTGCTGGTCACCCTGTTCACCCTCGCCTGGGTGCTGGGCGTCCTCCACCGTCGCGAGCCGGAGGTGCACGGGCGCTACATGGCCTGCACCGGCCTGGCCCTCATCGATCCCGTGCTGCACCGCCTGGCCGCCCGGGCCATGGGCGGCGCCGACCTCAACTACCAGCTCCTGACCTTCGGCGTCGTGGCCACGCTCCTGGTGCTCCTCATCGCCCGCTCGTGGAAGTCCATCCCCGGCCGCCGGGCCCTGGCGGTGATGCTGGCGGGCTATGTCCTGGGCGGCCTGCCCCTGGCCCTGGACTTCTACAAATGGGGCCGGCCGTGGACCGCCTGGAAGCGGGTCGCGGCGAGCTTCGCCGCCCTGCCCCTGCCCTGACGAAGCCCAGGACCTAGAGGCCCTGCGTCCCCGAGAAGAGCGCCTGCAGATCCAGGGGCGGCGTGTGCGTCCGGCTGGCCAGGGACACGTACTTCCGCGCCAGGGCGTCCTTCCCGGCCCCCAGGGCGGTGCCCACCAGGCCCAGGGCCTCGCCCTGCTCCGCCGCCGGCAGCTGGGCGAGAATGCGCCTCCACAGGATCTCCTCCAGCACGTTGTAGGCGGTCTGCACCTCGACGAGGTCCACGCCGGCCTCGAAGCGGGCCTGGGCCACCGCTTCGGCGTGGGCGACCACGGCGGCCAGGGTGCGGTCCCGGAGGGCGTCCAGGGTGAGGGTGAGCAGATCGTCCAGGCGCTGGCGCACCGTGTCCGTCGCCGCCAGGTCGTAGTGGGCGAGGTGGGCCCGGTGCACCGAAGCCACCGCGTCGGCGAGGATCCCCTCCCGGCCTTCGAGCAGCATGGAATGGAGGTTCATGGGAACTCCTTCGCGGAAAGGTCCGGCAGGGCCGGGAGGATGCCTGGGGCGGCCTCAGCCCGCCAGGCCGAGCAGCAGCTGGGCCAGCACGATCTTGAGGACCGTGGCCAGGGGATAGACCGTGGCGTAGCCCACCCCGGGCAGATCGTCCCCGGTGCGCTCGGAGGCGAAGCCCAGGACCACCGGCTGGGTGTGCATGCCCGCCAGGAGGCCATAGAGTTCGCCGAAGGGCAGTTTCAGGAACCGGGCGCCCACCACCAGGCAGAGGGCGTCCGCCACCCCCGCCACCAGGAGGGCCGCCGCCCCCAGCAGCAGGGGCAGGCGGAAGCCCGAAGCCAGGGTGCGCCCGAAGCCTTCCCCTGCGATGGTGCCGATGCCCGCGGCGAAGAGCACCAGGCCGAACTGGCGGATGGTGAGGTTGGCGGCGTAGGGGAAGTCCCAGACGAAGGGCCCGAGGCGGTGGACCTTGCCAAGGATGAGCGCCATCACCAGAGGCCCGCCCGCGAAGCCCAGGCGGAAGGTGAAGCCCCCGGGCAGCACGATGGGCAGCATGCCCAGGGCCAGTCCGGCGGCGAGGCCCAGGCTGAAGGTGAGGAAGTCCGCTTCGCTGAGGGCCCGGTAGGAGTCGCCGAAATACTCCTCGATGGCCTCCTTGTTCTCCCGGCGCGTCACCACCCGGATGCGGTCCCCCAGCTCCAGCACCGTTTCCGAATGGGGCACGAACCACAGGTCCCCCCGGCGCAGGCGGGAGATCACCGCCTGGTGCCGGCCCGGCAGGTCCAGCTCCCGCAGGGGCCGGCCGATCACCGCCGAATTGCTCACGAAGATCCGGGTGGAGTCGAACTCAGTGGTCTCCCGCTGGATCTCCACCTCGGCGGCCTCGCCCATGAGGGCCGTCGCCCGTTCCACCCCCACCGCCGAGCCCACCACCACGACCGTGTCCCCCAGGCGCAGGGCCGTGTCCGCCTTGGGCAGGAAGTAGGCGCCGTCCCGCAGGATGCGACCGAAGACCACCTGGATGCCCGCCTTCTCGCACACGAAATGCTTGGTGAGGTTCACCACTTCCGGATGGGTCACCAGCACCGAGCGCACTTCGAGGCGCGGCAGCCCCCGGCGCTCCTCCGGCGCCGCCGGCTCCGCCACCGGCGGGCGGCCCGCGGCGAAGCGCTGGGCCAGGAGCACGGCGAGCATGGGCACGAGCACGCCGATGGGATAGGCGATGGAGTAGGCCACCACCGGCTCCGCGAGGAGGTCCGGCGTGCCCCCGGCGGCCTTCACCTTCTCGATCACCCCCGCCAGGGCCGGGCTGTTGGTGAAGCAGCCCGTCAGCAGGCCCGCGGCCATGCGGGGCGTGAAGCCCAAGCCCAGGGCGAGACCCGCCACCAGGGCCGTGGAGGCCACCATGACCCCCGCCACCAGCAAATTACGCCGCAGGCCCCGGCGGTTGAAGGAGCCCCAGAAGCTCTGGGCGCTGGAAAGTCCGATGGCGTAGACGAAGATCGCCAGGCCCAGCAGGTAGGTCAGCTCCGGCAGCTTCAGCCGCGGATCCAGGGCGCCCAGGGCGATGCCGGCGAAGAGGATGGACGCGATGCCCAGGCCCGCCCCGGCGATGCGGATCCGCGAGATGGGGTACCCCAGCGCCACCACCGCGAAGAGCAGCAGCAGCGGGCTCGAAGCGAAGAAGCGCACCAGGCTTTCGAACATCCGGAACTCCGGAGGCGCCGGCCCCGGGGCCAGCACCCCGCCTGCCACCTTGCGCCGTCCCCGTGCCGATGCGGGTCACAGTTCCCGCGGGGACGCGACCCAGGTTCTCGCCCAGCCCCCGCCGGAGCTCTGACCTGGCCGACCGGCGCGGAACCGGACTGGCCCACTGGCCCGGCCTCGGCTAGGGTGGGCCGATGTCCCTCACCGATGCTCAGAAGACCGCCTTCGCCACCGACGGGTTCCTCGTCGTCCGGGGACTCATCACCCCCGAAGAGGCTTCGGGCCTCGTCGAGGAGTACGACGGGCTCGCCTCGGGCCGCATCCGGCATGCGACCTGGAACGGTCGCGACGGGGAGGCCGGCGCGCTTGGCATGCGCCAGATCCCCTTCCCTTCCCTCGTGCTGGAGGCGTGGCAGGACCACGCCTACCGGCGGCGCGCCCTGGAAGCGGCCCGGGAGCTCCTCGGCGACGATCTGGACTACTTCTTCGACCAGCTCTTCATGAAGCCGCCGCACTGCCCGGCGGAGGTGCCCTGGCACCAGGACGCCGCCTACTGGGGCGAGGTGGGCGCCGGCGTCACCTGCTGGCTGGCCCTTTCGGAGGTCACCGAACAGCACGGCTGCATGGAGTTCGTCCGGGGCAGCCACCTGGGCGGCCTCCTGCCCCACGGGAAGGCCCCCCTCGACGACCAGTACGCCGCCAATCCGGAGATGGCCCGCAATCATCTCAGTCTCGAGGGCGCCCCCGCCGGGGAAGTCGTGCGCGCGCCCCTCGGGCCCGGGGACGCGACCTTCCACCACTACAAGACCCTGCACCGTTCCCGCGGCAACGCCGCCGCCTCGCCCCGCCGCGGCCTGGCCACCCACTTCACCCTGCCTTCCCCGCGGCTGGCCCGGCACATGGCCCGCCTCGCCGACTACGCCCGCTCTCTCGGAGTCCCGGCCCCCGGGTGAAGGCCCTTCCCCTTCCTAGGCCCGGGCCGCCGCCGCGATTTCCACCAGCTTCTTCGCGATGTCCTCCGGCGAAAGGATGAAGTCGACGCAGCCGCTTTCGATGGCGCTTTCCGGCATGTCGGGCTGGGCAGCGGTGTCGAGCCGCTGGGCGATGGTGATGCCGCCCACCTCCCGGATGCCGGAGAGGGCCGCGGCCCCGTCGCCGTCATAGCCCGAAACGATGACCGCGACGAGCTGGCCGTCCCAGTTTTCCGTGAGGGAGCGCAGGAATACCGTGATGACGTCCGGCCAGCCCCGGGGCTTGGAAATGGGCTTGAGCCGGAACTCCCCGTCCAGGACGTGGAGATCGCGCTTTTCCGGGATGATGAACACGCAGTCGGGCCGCACGTCCAGACGCTCGGTGATGAGCTCCACGGGCATCTTCGTATGCGCGGGCAGGATCTCGTGGAGGTGGGTGGCCACGGTGCGCAGGTGGTTCACGATGACGATGGCGACGCCCATGTCCGCGGGCAGGTGCTTCAGCAGCCGGATGTAGGCATCCAGGCCCCCCGCCGAGCCCCCCACACATACGATCGGGAAATCCCGCCCTTCGCGTCTGGCTTCCATGGGCGTTCCCCCGCTTTCCTTCCGTGCCGACGGCCGGCACCTCACAAGGTGGGTCCGATGCCTCCGGTGCCCTAGCGAAATCCGCCAGGACGGCGCAGAAATCCCGCGGAGGGCCAGCCCCTTCCCGCCCTCACCGCGCCGCCAGCCGCCGCGGCGAGGCCGCCACCGCCGCGATGCCCAGGGCGATGAGCAGCGCTCCCAGCAGGCCCATGGGCTTCGGCGCCTCGCCCAGCAGGGGCCAGGCGAGGAAGATCGTCGCCACCTGCTGGGCCTGCAGGCCGATGGCGCCCAGGGCGGCGTCCACGTGGCCCAGCCCCCAGGAGATGAGCCACCAGGCCAGGAGCTGGATGACGAGGCCCAGGGCCAGCAGGCTCATCCACGCCTTGAAGGTGAAGCCCGTGAAGGGGTCGCCCCGGAGGAGCACGGCCCCGCCGAAGCAGGCCAGGCAGGCGAGGCTGGCCCAGAACAGGGCCTGGGTGGCCTTCAGGCTCTGCCGGGAGCGGCCCAGCACGAGGGTGTAGGAGGCGTAGGCGAAGCTGGCGGCCAGGGCGATGCCCTCCCCCAGGCCGTCGCCGACCTTGGCGCCCCGGGCCAGCCCCAGGATGAGCGCTCCGCCCAGCCCCGCGGCCTGGCCGATCCAGCCCAGGGGCCCGAAGCGCAGCCGGAGGAAGAGCACGGAGAAGAGCGCCACCCAGATGGGAGAAAGGCCGCCCACCAGGAGGGTCGCGTTGGCGGCGCTGGTGTGGCGCATGGCGGCGTGCCAGCCCCAGAGGTCGAGGAAGAAGGCCGCCCCCGCGGCGAGGGCCCAGAGGCGGCCCGGTCCGCTGCCCAGGGAGCCCTCCCGCCGCGCCAGCAGCCAGATGCCCGGCAGGGCCAGCAGCATGCGGTAGAAGCCCACGGTGAAATCCGTGGCGCCCCCGGCCACCGCCCACCGGACGAAGATGGCGGCGAAGCCCAGGAGCGCGGCCCCGAGAAGCACCGCCAGGAGACCGCGGGAGGAGGCGTGCTCGGACATGATTCCAGAGTGGGGGAAGCCCGCCTCCAGGACCAGCCTCAAGCCCTGCGGGCAGGCATCTCGTCCAGGGCCGCCACGGCCTCGGCGACCACCGGCGCCCAGGCCCCGGGGCGCGGCTGCCGGAGCAGGCGGTGGCCGCGGTACCAGGGCGTCGTCGAGCCCTCCTCTCCAGCCAGCGCCATTCGCCCTGGTGGGAGAGCAGGAGCAGGGTGGGCAGGCCCAGGGCTCCGGCGAGATGGGCCACGCCTGTGTCCACGCTCACCAGCGCGTCCAGGTTGGCGAGGAGGGCCGCGGTCTCGCCGTAATCCACGAGCCCAGGGCCCGCTTCGAACCACCGGCCCTCGGGAACCGCCGGACCCGCCTCGAAGCGCCCGTTATTTTTTTGCAGGGACACCCACTGGACGTCCTCCCGGCCCAGCAGGGGCGCCAGAAGCTCCGGTGGCAGGCTGCGCACCGCATCCTGGGGGAAGGCCGGATTGCCTGCCCACGCAATCCCCGCCCGCAGTCGGTGGCGCTTCGGCCCCAGGCGCGCGCCCCAGGCCGCCACCCGCGCGGCGTCCGCCTTGAGGTAGGGCTCGCCGTCCAGGCCGCCGGGCTCGAGGCCCAGGCGCAAGGGCAGGCTCAGCAGGGCTTCGACCCCGTGGATCGGCGGCGGCACCCGGCCGTCGAAGCCGTACTCGACGCCGTCCTCCTGGGCCTGCAGCAGGGGATCCAGGGCGAACTGGGTGGCCGGCAGTTCGACGCGCACCTTGAGGCCGTGCTGGACGAGGGCCTGGGGAAAGCGGAGGAACTGGAGCACGTCGCCGATGCCCTGCTCGGCGATCACCAGCAGGCGCAGCCCAGGCGTCAGACTGCCGTCCCAGAGCGGCGGCACTCCTGGCCGGGGATGCAGGGGATGGGCGGGATGCTCCTTGCGGCCTTCATAGAGCTCCCAGCCCTTCCGCCACCGGCCGCGGCCCAGCAGGGCCAGGGCGTAGCGGTCCCGCACAAAGGGATCCCGGGGATGGCGGAAATGGGCGGCCTCGATGGCATTGAAGGCGTCGTCCCGCTGACCGAGATCCCGGTCCAGGTCCGCCTCCTCCAGCAGCACGTCGGCGCTGGCGGGGGCGAGGCGGAGGGCCAGGTCCAGGTGTTCCCGCGCCTCGTCGAAGCGATGGAGCAGGCGCAGGGCGGCGCAGGCCTGGGCGTGGACTTCCCCCCGCGGGGCGGCGGCCAGGCTCTGCTCCAGCAGAAGCAGGGCTTCCTCCCCATTGCCCTGGGCGAGGAGGGCGCCCGCGAGTTGCGCCTTCATGCCCGGGTTCCGCGCCCCCGCATCGAAGGCCCGCCGCAGCCAGACCTCGGCGCCCTGGAAATCCCCGGCGCCCAGGTAGAGCCGGCCCAGGGCCTCCAAGGCCCCCGCGTGGCCCGGATGGGCCTGGAGAATGCCGTGCAGCACCTGCGCGGCCTCGCCGTGGCGGCCCTGGCCTTCCAGAGAGAAGGCCAGGCGCAGGGCATCGGGAAGGGTGCGTGGAGCGGGCATCGGAGGAACCTGACGGGCTAGACCCTACCAGGATCCGTCAGTTCGCCCACCCGGGAGACCTGTTCCCAGGCATCTTCCTCTGGGTATCGCTTCGCGATACTCCAGACGCCGCTCAGCACCCGGCGGCCGTTTGCGCAGGCTTCAGTTCGCCCACCTCGACACTTGTTCCCACGCGTCCTCCTCATGGGAATTCCCGTTCAGCAGAATGGCGAAGATGCGCTGCTTGCCGTCGGGGGTCTGGAGGAGGCCGCAGACGGTGGTGACGCCACTGAGGTGGCCGGTCTTGCAGCGGATACGGCGGGCGAGGTTGGGATCCTTGATGCGCAGCTTCCAAGGTTCGCCGCCGATGACCTTGAGGCTGGCGATCATTTCGGGGCCCACTTCGAAGTCGTTCACCGCGCCCCGCAGGACGATCGCCAGGGTGCGGGCGGAGAGCAGGTTGTTCTTGGAAAGACCGCTGCCGTCGGTGATGGCGACCTTGTCGGGGCCCAGGCCGAACTGCTCCTTGTAGAAGGCCTGGATGCGCG
Source organism: Holophagaceae bacterium (assembly GCA_016710635.1). Lineage (GTDB taxonomy): Bacteria > Acidobacteriota > Holophagae > Holophagales > Holophagaceae > JADJVL01. The sequence continues at coordinate 346,880 of JADJVL010000003.1, forward strand.
CGATGCCCCGGGGCCAGGAGCCGTCGCCGAAGCGCTTCACCAGCATCTCCACCATGAAGTTGTTGGAGAACTTGTTGATGTCCTGGATCAGCATCCGCAGGGGCGGCGAGCGGAAGTCCAGCAGCTTGCGGTTGGCGCCGCCGCCGGGGCCGTTCTCCACGATGATGCCCACGTCCGCCAGCACCCGGGTGAGGGTCTCGACGGCGAGCCGGTCCGGATCCGCCACGATGGCCCCGCGCTCGTCCCGGGAGAAGTTCACGCTGAGGGGCACGACCGGGGGCGTCGTGTCCGAGCTGGTGTTCTCCCACCCGTTGCCGTAGCGCTGGGCGTCGAAGGCGCTCTGGTCCAGGCGGATGCGGCCCGTCACCCGCTGCACGCCCATGCGCCTCAGGTCCTGGGCCAGGGTGAAGATGCGCTCGGTGGTGAAGAAGGGATCGCCGCCCCCCTTGAAGACCAGGTCCCCTTTGACGGCGCCGTTTTGGAGGTCGCCGTAGACCGTCGTCTCCAGCTGGAAGTCCGGCTTCCAGGTGCGGAGGATGGCGTAGGTGGACAGGACCTTCGTCACGCTGGCGGGCACCAGGGCCAGGTCCGGCTGGTGGGATTCCAGGGCGCGGCCGGTCTGGATGTCCCAAACCCCCGCCGAAACCTGGATGCCCTTGGCCTCCATGCGCCTCACCCAGTCCTGGAAGCCGCCCTGGGCCTGGGCCGGAGCCTTCACGGGCAGGGGCGCGGGCCCCGCCGTGAGGGCGCGGGCCCCCAGCACCGCCAGAATCGCCAATACCCCTGCGCCGATCACTCGCACCGCCACTCCCCGGGCTGTCGCGCCCTTCATTTGGGCTTGTCCGGACTGCCGCCGGAGCCGCTGCCCCCGCCCGCATCGCCGGAGCCGCCCTGGGCGCCGGAACCGGTGCCCACCTTGCCGCTGGGCGGCCCCGAGGTCGGCAGGTTGAAGAGGCTGTCGGTGGCGAGGAAGGCCCAATCGCTGTAGATGGATTTGCCCTTGTAGACCTTGAAGCTGTCCTTCTCGATCTTGCTTTTCACGCCGACGATGGGCAGGCCCCGGGTGTCCCCGCTGGCGCCGGCCTGCACGGCGTAGACGAGATCCCATTCGCCCTTGGGGTTCATCGGATCCTTCAGGTCCACCTCCCGGAGGAGCCGGGGCTTCATCTTGTTGAGCTCGTCCAGGTTCGAGGGGTACCCGCCGGTCCTGGCCTGGAAGGTCCGGATGCCCTTCGCCATGTGCTCGCCCCGGAAGATCAGCTCGTCCTCCAGCTCCCGCTGGACCTCGACGTTGATCGCCGGAATGCCCTTCAGCAGCAGGATGCCCATCACGGCGCAGAAGCCCAGCAGCAGGGCCAGGATGTAGCCGCGCTCACCGCGCCGGGAGGGCGCGCGGGAAAGCGTCTTGCCGAGCGTGTGGGTTCGCATGGACTTCCAGGATAGCCGGGGGCCTCCCAGGGATGCGCCCCGGGACCAGCGGGTTCCGGGGCGCATCAGCCCCCGGTCCGCTCCAACAGGCCCAGGAAGGCCTCCGCGACCTTGGGATCGAACTGGGAGCCGGCGTTGGCGCGGATCTCCTTGGTCACTTCCATCAAGGCCATGGGCTGTTTGTAGCCCTTGCCGGTGGTCATCACCTCGTAGGCCTCGATGAGGCCCACGATGCGGCTGCCCATGGGGATCGCCTCGAAGGAGAGGCCGTCGGGATAGCCATGGCCGTCCCAGCGCTCGTGGTGGTGGCGGATGATCTGGTTCACGTCGTAGGGGAAGCGGAGGTCCTTCAGGAAGGAGCCCGCCAGCACCGGATGGGTCCGCACCTTCGTCAGCTCGTCGGCGGTCAGGGTGGGCTTCGCGAGGAGGGCGGGATCCAGCAACAGCATCCCCACATCGTGGAGGATGGCGGCGATGCTCACGGCCTCCACCTCGTAGGTGGGCAGGCCGAGTTCCACCGCCAGGCTCGTCGCGAGCTTCGCCGTGGCCAGGCTGTGGGCCTTGAGCTGGGGCACCCGGCCCTCGCCGCTCTGGAGGATGCGGTGGCTCACGCTGAGGAAGGCGCGGTGATAGCGCTCGTGGAGGCGGCTTTCGTTGAGGAAGCGGGAGAAGAGGCGGCAGGCCTCCTTCGCCCTCGCGAGGCTGGCCTCCTCGAAGGCGGCATCGCTGCCCTTCAGCAGCAGGATCTGGTCCCCCCGGCCGCCGTCGGTGGCGAGGCGCAGGGTCGCGCAGGTGAGGAAGAGGCCCGCAAAGGGCGCCGCCTCGGGATTGTCCGCCTTCGCCGAAAGGCGGATCTCCTCGTTCAGGACGCCGGCGAGGGCCGCGTGGGCGTGCACCAGGACGTTCTGCTGAAGCTCCGCCGAGAGGGGCCGGAGGCTCCAGGCAAGCAGGGGTCGCACCTCCTCGGCGTCTTCCATCCAGAAGGCGACGGCCTCCGCGCCGGAGACCGCTGCGAGCAGGGTGGCGAGCTCCCAGAAGGCATGGCGCTGCTCGGGCATCATGGCGCCCATCCGCCGGGCGGTGGCCCGGACGTGGCGGATGGCCAGGGTGCTGGTGGCGTCCACCGGCGGACCGTTCTGGCCGCGCAGCGCCTCCCAGGGCATCACGCCCTGGTCCCCTTCCGAGGCCGGGCTCACCGTCGGGGCCGTGGCCACCAGGGCCGCTGGAGCCTGGGGGGAGGCGGGCGCGGCGGCGGGGGCGGGCAGCAGGGCCGCGATGTCCGGCATCCCCGGCATGCCCGTGCCCCCCAGGGGGATCACCGGCAGGGGCACGGTGCCCATCTTCACCCGCGGCTTCGGGACGATGGGCAGCACCAGTCTCGGGATCTGGGCCGTGGGGATCTCGTCGGCGCTGGGTTCCGGAACGTTGTAGATCCGCATGTCCTTGAGGGTCACCACCAGGTCGTTGCAGATGGCGGTGGTGGGCACATCGTCCCGTTCCAGGTCGAAGGGCAGGCTCTTGCCCTTCTCGCGCTGGATGAGGACGCCGACCCAGTCCCCCATGAGGTAGAGGGGCGAGACCATGAACCGCGGGTTCTCGGCGCCCTGGGCGAAGGAACGCAGTTCGGGAAAGTCCTCCGAGTCATTGGCCACAAAGGTGCGCCGCTGGCGGCCGATCATGATGGCCAGGGGATCCTTCCCGCCGATCTGCTCCGGGGGGCGCGTGCCCCGGGGCCAGCCGTAGTGGCTCACCAGGGCGAAGTCCTTCTCGTCCCGGGGCTTGAGGTACAGGGCGCCCTTGCTGCTGCCCACCTCCTCCACGCAGCGGTAGAGGATCTGGGCGCACCGCGACTCGATGGAGGCGAGCAGATTGGGTGGAAAGGGCGCCATGGAGGCTTCCGGTCGGTTGGGATGGGTAAGAGGCCCTGATTCTAGGACAGGCGCTCCCGGGGTGCCACCGATTCGGCCCCGCGGTTCATGGTTCCATCATGCGCCACGGCATCGCGCCGCCCTGCGTGCAGGTCAAGGCCAGGTCTGCGCAACCTGGAGGCTCTCCACAACGAGGCTCCGGTCCACCCAGCGGGAAAGGTTCAGGAGCTGGGGGCCATAGCCGCATTCGAAAAAGGCGTCGCCGAGGCTCCGGAGGCCCCGCACCGTCTCGGGCCAGTGGATGGCCGAAGCCACGCTGACGATGGCCTCCTCCCAGACTTCGAAGCCGTCCCGGATCCCGCGGCCGTCCAGGGGGGAAACCAGCGGAAAGGCCGGATCCTGCGGCGTCCACGCTTCGAGGCGGTCCTTGATGGCGGGCAGCAGGGGCGCCATGTGGTCGCAATGGAGCGGATGCTCCACGGGCAGCAGGCCGCACCGGAGGGCGCTCCCGGCCACCGCGGCGAGGAAGGCCTCCAGTTCGGACCGGGCCCCGGACACGGTGAACTGGGCCTGCCCGTTGTAGTTGGAAAAGCTGAGCCCGGGCTGGGCGGCCAGCGCCCCGCGCACTTCGGCCTCCGTCAGGCCGATGACGAAGGCCATGCCCATGGTGCCAGGCCCGAAGCGCGCGTCGGCGGCGTCCTCGGTGGCGGTGATCAGGTCCAGGGCGGCTTCGAGGGGCACCACGCCGGCGGCGACCGCCGCGGAAAAGAACCCCATGGAATGGCCGGAGGCTCCCGCCGGCAGGGGCATGCCCGCGGCCCGGTGCGCCCGGAAGAGCCCCACGGAGTGGGCCAGCACCGCGTAAGGTGCCACCCGCTGGGCTTTCAGGGCGGCTTCGGGGCCCGCGGCCATGAGGGTCCCCAGGCCGATTCCCAGGTGCGCCTCCGCCGCCGCCAGGACGCCCTTCCACGCGGCCACCTCCGGCCACGCCCCGGACATGCCGGGCTGTTCGGTGCTCTGGCCGGGAAAGATCAGGATTGGAGACGCCATCTTGACCAGGGTGCCCCGCCGTCCCCGGCGGCGCAATCCGGGCCGGCGGGGCCTGGCCCCCCTGATGTAGAATCACCACGTACCCCCACCACTGAACCGGCCCGCCAGGGCCGTTTTTCTAGGACGCCGCGGATGACCTGGGCCGACCACCTGATCCAGCTGACCATGACGGTCTTCCTTATTTTCGGGGTCTACCAGTTCTACTTCTGGTGTCAGCGCCAGACCTGGCGGCCGGTGATCCGCTTCAATTCCAAGATCGACGAGGCCCTGCCCTTCTGGCCCATCTGGGCCTGGGTCTACAGCTTTCTCTACTACCCGGCCATCGTGTATCTGAACTGGGTGGTGAGCAGCCCCCGCCACTTCAACCACCTGGCGATGAGCTTCTTCATCCTGCTCTTCATGCAGATGGCCTTCTTCCTGCTAATCCCGGTGGCGACGCCGGACCACTGGCGCGACTACGCCAAGGGCGAAGGGCCCTCCCGGTGGTTCCTGCGGCTGGTGCAGAAGTTCGACAAGCCTTCCAACTGCTTCCCCAGCATGCACGTGAGCGTGGCCACCCTCACCGCCCTGCATGCCCAGCCCACCCTCGGCCCCTGGAGCTACGCCTTTCCGGCCCTCATCGCCATCTCCTGCGTCTTTTCCAAGCAGCACTACCTCATCGACCTGCCCTTCGGGGCGGGGCTGGGCTGGGTGGCCTACAAAGTCTTCCTGCTGATGGGCGGCGCCGCCGCCTGAGCTTCAACCCTGGGCGAGGGCGCGCGCCCGCAGCTCCTCGGGGCTGAGTTCCTCCCGGCGCGCGGCGATCCACCACTGGTTGCCCGAGGCGTCGGCCACGCCGGCGTTCCGGTCCCCGTAGAACTGGTCCGCGGGCTCCATCAGTGAGGAGGCGCCGGCATGCAGGGCCCGGCGGTAGGCGTCGTCCACGTCGCTGGCGTAGACGTAGAGCGTGCCCGGCCGGGGCGGATAGCCCTCCTTGGCCTCGGCCATCATCACGATGGAATCGCCAACGCGGACTTCCGCGTGCATGACCCGACCGTCGGGGGCGTCCATGCGTTCCAGGACCTCCCCGTCGAAGACGGACTGCAGGAAGGCGATGAGGGGCGGTACGCGCTCCACCACAAGGTAGGGGATCACGCGCTGGTATCCGTCGGGGATGGGTTTCACGGCCATGGGACCTCCCGGGAAGGCGCCCCGATGATGCACCCGTCAGAAGTGCACGTCCACATAGTCCACCACCGGCGGATCGCAGGGGTTCTCCATGGGGTGCATGCGCCAGAACTTCCGGCCGCCGCGGACCTGGAAGGCGAAGTCGCCCTCGCGTTCGCAGGGCTTGCCGCCGTTGAGGTGGGTGACCTGGAGGACGATGCGGCCCCGGAAGGTGAAGGCGCCGGCGCGGACCTCGGTGACCGTGCCTTCGATGCGGACGAAGTCGCCGGTCCCCTTCGCGACCTGCTCCCCCCGGAGGCGCAGCAGGCCCTGGTCGTCGGTGATCTCCACCCGGCCCTTCTCCCGGCCCCATTGCACCCACTGGCAGGTGAAGCCGTGGACGCCCAGGAGCCTCGCCTTCGCGGCCTCGTCCTTCACCACGGTCCTGCCATCGCCAGCAAAGAGGTCGCCGCCAAAGAGGCAGGCCGCCGCCAAAGCCCACCCCAGTCCCCTCGGGCTCATGAAGCCTCCTCCGGGCGATCCGCCCGCAACTGCAGCAGGGACCAGCGCACGTGCGCGCCGGGACCGTCCACCCAGCCCAGGAGGTCCCCGATGGCGGCCTCCAGTTCCGCCGCGTCGGGCTGGTCGAGGCGGAACAGGGACCGCATGAAGTCCAGAGCCATGGGCCGGTCCGGGAAGTCCCAGGTGTATTCCGCGAGGCCGGCATAGCGCACCTTCAGGCCCGCGGCCTGGAGCGCCTCGCCCTCCCGGCCGGCCTCCAGGAAGTCCGCCTGGTGCCCTTCGCTGCTGCGCCGCCCGACGAACTCGTCCAGCCACCGCGCCGGGCCGGTGCCTTCCCCCACGTCGGCGATGACCAGCCGGCCTCCGGGGGCCAGCACCCTCGCGGCCTCGCCGTAGAAGGGCGCCCGTCCGCCGAGGAGGTGGTGGAGGGCGGCGATGCTCAGCACCACCTCGATGGAGCCGTCCCGGAAGGGCAGGTTGAGCCAGTTCCCGAGGACCAGGTCCGGCACGAAGGACGCGTAGGCGGGCTTGGATTCGAAGGGGAGGTAGCGCGCGGCCGGCGCCATCTCCGCGAGGAGGGGGCGCAGGTAGGCGCCGCCGGAAGGGCAGTCCACCAGCGTTTCACCGGGCTGGAGGTCCGCCAGGGCCAGGGGCAGCCGGAACTCCATGGCCCGCGCGCCGGGAACCCGCTCCATGGCGCTCTGGTAGGGTTTCGCGTCCCGTCGCATGGCTGCCTCCGTCGGAAGCGCGGCCCTCAGCCTCGGCCCGGTTCCTGGAGGAAAGCATAGAGCCCCTCCGCCCGGATCCGGCGATCCGCATCCAACATGGGCCCAGCTGAAGGGCTCATCCCCGTCGTCTTGTTGAGGTCCAGGATCACCGCCCGCCCGTCCCGCTCCACGTAGTCGAACTTGCCGTAGTCGAAATCCAGGCGCCTGCGCAGCGCGACAATGTCCGGGTGCGGTTGGATGGATTCACGGGCCACCACCGTGGCCAGCTTCACGATGGGATGTGTGGAGACATTCCGGACGCAGGCCTCCCGGTTCCCCAGGAACTCGTAGCAGCGCACGTGGTACAGGCCGTCCTCCTCTTCCGGCAGGAACCGCTCCACCACCAGGTCCGGGCAGGCGAAGGCTGCAGGCGGCACTGCCCGGAGGCCGGCGTAGATCCGGTAGGCCATCGACGACGGGAACACCGGTGTGAGGCCGCTCCCATCCAGCCTGGGCACACCCCTCCAGGCCTCGGGGAGCCCGGCGTAGTTCCGATCGGACTTCACGATGACGGGACCCTCCCAGCCGTCCTCCGGGCCCAGGAGTTGCTCGCTGAAGGCCGATTTCCGGATGTCCTTCACACGCCCGTTCACGCTGACCGGGTACTCCGCCGCGAACTCGAGATAGGCGTCCGGAACGACCGAAAGGTCCACGTGGACGAACACGAGATCGGCCTCGACCCGGGTTCCGGTTCCGAACAGGCAGCGGACCTCGTGCCCCTGCTCGCGCCAGACCTCCGCCAAGCCCATGACGCCGAACTGCCGGATGGACTTCAGGGTGTCTGTTTCGTGGAACAGGACGGCGATGCGACGCCTCATGGCTCCAAGTCTAGTGATCCGCCCCGGTGAGCCCCGTCACGCCCGGGGCCGCACCCCACTGGAAGAAAGCATAGAGCCCCTCGGCCCGGTTCCGACGACCTTCCAGGATCAGGGGGCCGCCGCCGCGGCCGACGCCGAGGGTCTTGTTGAGGTCGAGGATGATGGCCTCCCCGTCGCGTTCCACGTAGTCGAACTTGCCGTAGTCGAAGCCGAGCCGTTCCCGCAGGGCGAGCACCTCCGGGTGGGGCCGCGCAGGCATGCGCGCCACCGCCGTCTCGCTCTTCACGATGGGTTCCCGGGAGGCCGTGCGCACGCAGCCCCCGCGGTCGCCGAGGAACTGGTAGCTCCGCACGTGGAAGAGCCCATCCTCCAGTTCCGGCAGGAAGCGCTCCACCACGAGGTCGGGACTCGCGAAGACCTCTGGGGGCACGTCCTGGAGGGAGCCATGAACCGTGTAGCCGCTGGGCGAGGGGAAGAGGGGCCGCAGCCCGCGACCGTCCAGCCTCGTGATCCCCTTGCGCGCCTCGGGGTAGCCGCCGTAGTTCCGGTCCGACTTGACGATGACCGGGCCCTCCCAGGCGTCCTGTCGCCCGAGCAGGTGGGCGCTGAAGGTGGACTTGCGGATGTCCTTCACCCGGCCGTTCACCGCCCGGGGGAAGCGCGCCGCGAACGCGAGGTAGGCCTCGGGCACTTCCGAGACGTCCACGTGTACGAAGACCAGGTCCGCGTCCGGATCCCCGGAGGTCCCGAACAGGTTCACCACTTCGTGGCCATGCTCCCGCCAGACCTCCGCCATCCCCGTGACGCCGAAGGTGGCCAGGGCCGCGGGATTCTCGGCCTCGTGGAGGAGGATGGCGATGCGACGCTTCACGCGGGCTGGGGAACGGCGCGTGGCCGCCGGCTCACTCGTGGTACCCCGCCACCACGAGAATGCAGGGCCCGCCGGCGATGACCTCCATCCCCAGCTCCTGGGCCCGCCGCAGGGCCTCCGGGCTCTCGGCGCCGGGCTGCATCCAGATCCGTTGCACCCCCGCCGCCGCAGCCTCCTCCACCACGCGCTCCGTGACGGAAGGCGGCGTGATGACGGAGATGCCCACCACCTTCACGGGCAGCTCCGCGAAGTTCGCGAAGGCTTTCAGACCCTCGATCTCCGGCGCCTTCGGGTTGATGGGATAGACCTCCATCCCGTGCTGCTGGTAGCAGCGCAGCACCTTGTTGCCGTACTTGCTGCGGTCCGGGCTGGCGCCCACCACGGCCCATGGGCCGTGGGCCATGAAGGCCTCGATGCGTGCTTCCAGACTGGCCATGGTGCCTCCCCTGATGGACTTCCCGTGGAAGCCCCGCTCCGGTGCTTCAAAGATTCTGCAACGCCCGCACCTTCGTGTCGCCCCGCAATGTCTCCACCGCTTCGCAGGCCGCCAGGGCCGCATTCAGGTTGGTGAGGCAGGGGATCTTGAGGCGCAGGGCCTCCCGGCGGATGGCGCCTTCGTCGAAGTAGGCGTCCCGGCCCAGGGGCGTGTTGATGACCCACTGGACCTCGCCGTTCTTGAGGAGATCCACGGCGTGGGGGCGGCCTTCGTTGACCTTGAAGATGCGGCGCACCTTCAGGCCGGCGGCGTGCTCCAGGTGCCTCGCCGTGCCCTCCGTCGCGCAGAGCCCGAAGCCCAGGGCCACCAGCTTGCGGGCGAGTTCGGGCAGTTTGGCCTTGTCCTGGTCGTTGACGCTGAGGAAGACGTTTCCCGACAGGGGCAGCGGCACGCCGGCGGCCAGCAGGGCCTTGGCGTAGGCCTCCCCGAAGGTTTCGCCGATGCCCATGACTTCGCCGGTGGACTTCATTTCCGGGCCGAGCACCGGGTCCACCCCTGGGAACTTGGCGAAGGGGAAGACCACGCCCTTCACCGCCACCGCCAGGGCCTTGCCGTCCTGGATGCCCTGGGCGTCGAGGCTCTCCCCGAGGCCGATGCGGGCGGCGACGCCGGCCCAATCGATGCCGGTGGCTTTCGAGATGAAGGGCACCGTCCGGGACGCCCGCGGGTTCGCTTCGAGGCAGTAGGCGACGCCGTCCTTGAGGGCCCACTGGAGGTTCATGAGGCCCCGCACGCCGATGCTCAGGGCCAGCTCCCGGCTGCGGGCCTTCACGGTCTCGAGGATGGCCTCCTCGATGCCGAGCGCCGGGAACACCGCGAAGCTGTCGCCGCTGTGGACGCCGGCCTCCTCGATGTGGGCCATGACCCCGGCGATGGCCACCCGTTCGCCGTCGCACACGAGATCCACGTCCAGCTCCTGGGCGCCGTCCAGATAGCGGTCCAGCAGGACTGGCGCGTCCTCGCTGATTTCCGTGGCCTGGCGCATGTAGGTCTCCAGGCCCGGGTCGTCGAAGACCACCGCCATGGCCCGGCCGCCCAGCACGAAGCTGGGGCGCACCATCACCGGGTAGCCGATGCGGTGGGCCACGGTGCGGGCCTGGTCCAGGCTGGCGGCCATGCCCCATTCCGCCACGGGGATTTCGAGAGCCTGGAGCACCTGGCCGAAGCGCTCCCGGTCCTCGGCGTCGAGGATGGTGCGATGGGGCGTGCCCAGCAGCTTCACACCGGCGGCGTCGAGGCGACCCGCCAGCTTGAGGGGCGTCTGGCCACCGAACTGGGTGAAGACACCGAGGAGTTCGCCGTGTTTCGCCTCCCGGTCCACCACCGCCTTCACGTGCTCGAAAGTGAGGGGCTCGAAGTAGAGGCGGTCCGAGGTGTCGAAGTCCGTGCTCACGGTCTCGGGATTGCAGTTGATGAGGATGGCCTCGACGCCGCTCTTGCGGATGGCCTCCACCGCCTGGACGCAGCAGCAGTCGAATTCCACGCCCTGGCCGATGCGGTTGGGCCCGCTGCCCAGGACGATGGCCTTCCGCCGGTCCGTGGGCGGCGCTTCGGAAAAATCATCGAAGGTCTGGTAGAGGTAGGGCGTTTCGGCGATGAACTCCCCGGCGCAGGTATCCACGCGCTTGGAGACGGGACGGATGTCCAGGTCTTCGCGGCGGCGTGCCACCTCGTCCTCGGTGGCGCCGCAGAACATCGCTACCTGGGCGTCGCCGAAACCCGCGCGCTTGGCCTTCTCCAGCAGGTCCGCCGGCAGGCGGTCCAGGCCGAAGCCCCGAAGGCGGCCCTCCATGACGACGATCTCCTCCATCTCCCGAAGGAACCACTCATTGATCTTCGTCAGGCGGTGCATCTCCTCCACCGTGTGGCCCGCCTTGAGGGCGTGGTAGATCCAGAAGATGCGCTGGGGCCCGGGGATGAGGAGGTGCTCCCGGAGCCGCGCCATGTCCAGCTTGCCCTCCAGCGCGCCGCTGAGGCCGGCGTGGCCTTCCTCCAACGAACGCAGGCCCTTCTGCAGGGCCTCCTGGAAGGAGCGGCCGATGGCCATGACCTCGCCGACGCTCTTCATCTGGGTGCCGAGCACCTGGTCGGCCTGGGGGAACTTCTCGAAGGTGAAGCGGGGGATCTTCACCACGATGTAGTCCAGCACCGGCTCGAAGGCGGCCTTGGTGCGGCCGGTGATGACGTTGGGCAGCTCCCAGAGGCGGTAGCCCAGGGCCAGCTTGGTGGCCACCCAGGCGATGGGGAAGCCCGTGGCTTTCGAGGCGAGGGCCGAACTCCGGGAGACCCGCGGATTCATTTCGATGACGATGATGCGGCCGTCCGCCGGGTTCAGGGCGAACTGGATGTTCGAGCCGCCGGTCTCCACGCCCACGCCGCGGATCACCGCGAGGGCCGCGTTGCGCATGCGCTGGTACTCGGGATCCGTCAAGGTCAGGGCCGGTGCGACGGTGATGGAGTCGCCGGTGTGGATGCCCATGGGATCCAGATTCTCGATGGAGCAGATGACTTCGACGTTGTCGTCCAGATCGCGGACCACTTCGAGCTCGAACTCCTTCCAGCCCAGGATGCTTTCCTCGATGAGGAGCTGCTTGGTGGGCGACAGGTCCAGGCCTCGCGCGCAGATGGTCTCGAACTCCTCGATGTTGTAGGCGATGCCGCCGCCACTGCCGCCAAGGGTGAAGGAGGGCCGGATGATGGCGGGAAAGCCCGTGTCCTCCACCAGGGCCTTGGCCTCCGCCATGGTGTGGGCGAAGCCGCCCCGGCAGGTCTCCAGGCCGAGCTCGTCCATGAGCTGCTTGAAGAGCTTGCGGTCCTCGCCCTTGGCGATGGCTTCCGGCTGGGCGCCGATGAGGCGCACGCCTTTGCGCTCCAGAAGGCCCGACTGGTGGGCCTCCATGGCCAGGTTGAGGGCCGTCTGGCCGCCCACGGTGGGCAGGATGGCATCGGGCTTTTCCGCCTCGAGCACCTTCTCCAGCACGGCCAGCGTCAGGGGCTCGATGTAGGTGGCATCGGCCCTCGAGGGATCCGTCATGATGCTGGCCGGATTCGAGTTCAGCAGGATGGTGCGGATGCCCTCCTCCCGCAGGGCCTTCAAGGCCTGGGTCCCCGAGTAGTCGAACTCGCAGGCCTGGCCGATCTGGATGGGCCCGCTGCCCAGGACCAGGACGCTTTGGATGTCGGTGCGCTTAGGCATGGGCGGCCTCCATCATCCGGACGAACTTTCCGAAGGCGCCCCGGGCGTCGTGGGGTCCCGGGCTGGCTTCCGGATGGTGCTGCAGGGAGAAGATGGGCAGCGTCCGGTGCCGCAGACCCTCGATGGTGCCGTCGCTGAGGTGGCGGTGGGTCACCTCGAGTTCCGGCGGCAGCCCCGCATCGTCCACGGCGAAGCCGTGGTTCTGGGCGGTGATCTCCACCTTGCCCGTGATCAGGTCGTGCACCGGCTGGTTGGCGCCGCGATGGCCGAACTTGAGCTTGAAGGTGCCGCCCCCGAAGGCGTGGCCCAGGAGCTGGTGGCCCAGGCAGATGCCAAAGACCGGTCGCTGGCCGATGAGCTTCTCCACTTCCTTCTGCATTCCCGGCAGGGCGCCGGGATCCCCGGGGCCGTTGCTGAGGAACACGCCGTGGAAGCGGGGCGCGAGCAGTTCCGAGGCCGGCGCGTCCCAGGGGAAGACTTCCAGGGCGAGGCCCGCCGCCGTGAGCTGCTTCAGGATCGAGGCCTTGATGCCGCCGTCCAGCACCGACACCCGGAACCTCGCGCCTTCCAAAGGGATGTCATAGCGGTCCCGGCAGCTCACCTCGCCGCACAGGGCCTGGCCCGACATGTCCGGCAGGGCGGCGGCCTTGAGGGCGCCGGCCTCGACGGAGCCTTCGGGCTCGGTCCAGATGAGGCCCGGCTGGGAGCCCGCGTCCCGGAGGTGCTGGGTGAGGGCGCGGGTGTCCAGCTCCGTCATCACCGGCACCCGATGGCGCTTGAGCCAGGAGCCCAGGTCGCCTTCCGAAAGGGTGTGGTCCGGAATGCCCGTGAGGCGCCGGCAGAGCAGCGCCGTGGCCCAGGGCCGGGGCGCCTCGTTGAGGTCGGCGTGGATGCCGTAGATGCCCTGCTCGGGAAAGGTCATGGTGACCATCTGCCCGGCGAAGCTGGGATCCGTGAGGATCTCCTGGTAGCCGCCCATGGCGGTGGTGAAGACCGCTTCGCCGCTGCCGCCGAAACCCAGGGGCGCCCGGCCACGGAAGACCGTCCCATCCTTCAGGATCAGGTGCGCGCGCATGCAACCTCCACGAAACAAGGAGGGTCAGGATGTCATCGGCCTCGCGCGGATCGCCCATCCCCCGCAACCGGCCTCCCGGACCTCATCGATCCTAGCGGACCCGGCGGTGCAGTTCATCGCTTTAAATGCCCTGAATTCCTTGCGACAATGGAGGTTTCCCCATGAGGCCGATGCGTATCATTCCCCTGATCGTCGCCCTCGCGGCCCTGCCCCTTCCGGCCCCGGCGGCGGGCCCTGCCGTCCCCGGCGGCATGGCCTCCTCTGGCGGGCCGGCGAGCTGGGACGCCTTTCTCGCCCAGCAGCGCGGCGAGAACGAAGGGGCCAACCTCGGCGACGGCCGCTGGGTGCTGGTGCTGCGTCCCGAGGACGCCGCGGACAGCTGGTGGATGGCGGACGATACCTTCCGCAGGCTGCAGGCCAGCCAGGAGTTCCGGGTGGTGCAGCTGGGCGCCGCGGTGGGCCGGGATCTCTGGAGCGACCGGGGCTGGAACAACGATGCGAAGTGGATCCTGCTGGACCCGGCGGCGGAGCGGGTCAAGGAGCTGAACGGCCGTCCCACCGGCGAGCAGGCCCTGACGGAGCTCAAGGGTTTGGGCTTCAAGCCCCGCTGGGAACGACGGGAGACCTTCCTGCGGGAGCATCCCGACCACGGCGAGGCCTGGGCGGAGGCGCTGCAGCAGGGCATGACCCTGGTCTTCACCCGCTATCAGCAGTACCAGAAGGAAGGCCGCATCGTCCGCGCGGAGACCCAGGCGCCGCCGCCAGGCCCCTTCGCCGCCTTCGGCCGCTCCGGCGCCATGACCTTCGCCACCGGCTCGGATCCCAGCGGCGCCACCCTGGCGGACGAGGCCTACGGCGACGCGGCGGAAGCCCTGCGGCACCTGGTGGAGATCAAGGGCTGGCAGGACTTCCAGGGCCTGTTCATGGCCGCCCTCGCCTACCAGAACATGGGCGCGGCCCAGTCCCCGAAGATGAAGGCCCTCGCCCCCCGCATGGCCCAGGAGCTCCAGGACGAGCTGGCCCGCAATCCCCACAACGAAAGCGCCTGGCTGCAGTTCGGCGCCCTGGCCCGGGCGGCGGGCCTCAGCCCCATGGACGCCTTCCGGAAGGCCGTGCCCGTCCCCGGCCAGCCCTGGCCGCCGGTGCCGCTGCTCACCGCGGTGGTCCAGGAATTCGCCGCGCGGGAGGACTGGGAAGGCGCCTTCGCCTTCCTCCGGGAATTCGAGACGCTGGCGGCGGACCCCGGCCTGTCCAAGGAAGGCTGGCGCGCCTACACCGGCACCCGCGCCTCCCTCGAAGTCGGCAAGGCCCAGTGCCTAGCGCGCCTCGGCCGCTGGAACGAGGTGGGCCCGGCCCTCCAGGAGGTCCAGCGCTGGGCCGGCAGCCGGTGGGACGGCCAGTACGCCCGCGCCCTGCGCTTCGCCATCCCCGAACTGCGGGGCGAGCGCCAGGAGCAGTTCAAGGCCCTCATGGACGCGGAGGACCTGCCGGACCTGCCCGCCCCCGCGCCCCCGCCGGCCCTGCGGCTGGTGCTGCTGGGCGCGCCGCCCTGGAAGGAATCCTGGGATCGCCTTCGTAAAGCAGGCCCGCTCCAGCCCTGGGCCCCCGGGGAACTGGCCTGGGAGCAGCTCTCGGGCCCCGCCCTGGAGGCCGCCCTGCAAAAGCACGGCTGGCCCAGGGAACCGCAGCGCTACGCCCTCCTGCGCGGAGACGAGGTCCTCGCCAGCGGCGTGGGCTGCCCCTACCCGGAGGACCTGGCGGCCCAGCTCGCCGCCCTGCAACCCAGCCGCTACGGGCGCCTCAGCGACCTCATCCGGAAGCACCCGGACCACCTGGCCGCGCACAAGGCCCGGGCGGAGCTGGCCTTCGCCCGCATGCCCAACGGCCACCTGGAGCCGACCCTGGCGGAGGACGCCAGGGTCGCGCAGCTGGTGCCCGACACCAGCGCCCCGGTGTGGACCCCTAATCCCGAACTCTGGCAATGGTCAGCGCAGAAGGTGCTGCCGGAAGCGGAGCGGACGCTGCAGGCCTG
>JADJVL010000004.1 GCA_016710635.1 Holophagaceae bacterium
CAGTTCCACCTGCTTGGGAAGCCCGGCAGGACCACTGGCTAAGTCCGCATGGGGTGGGAGGAAGGCTGCTCGCCGCTGGATGGCTTGGAAAGGTAAATCATGGTCAGATCCTTCAGCAGCATCTAGGAAGCTGGGGGATCTTCGTGGTGTCTTTCGGCTTCCACGCCTCGACCTCCATCATCACGTGGCCTTGTCCACGGGGCGGGCTTGCCATGATTATGGAGGCCCCGCCTGGATGGCCACACGCCGGTCATGGGTCCGGCCCGCCTCGATGGGAAGGTCAGGCGTCCTCCACGCTGTCGGTGTAGATCGGAGATGCTCCCCAGGCTTCACGAGGACCTTTAGGCGAGAGCCGTGGCGTGTAGATGACCTCCGCATCATCGACGAATACGGAGGGGCGCGGCGGTGCGAGGCAGGCGTACGGCTGGGTAGTGCTGGCCTGGGCGCGGCCGAGAGGAGCGCCGATCATGGGAGGCCCTCTCCACCTGAACCCTGCCCACAAAAGCAAGCTGGCCTTCCGGAGCCGGGATCCGACGGTGTCTGAGGACACGAACGGGCATGGGCGATCAAAATGGGGCATTTGAATTCCCTATCCTGTGACAATACAAAACAAAGTTCCACGAGAGTGTTGGATCTCTGATTATTTTTAGTTACGCCTGTTCAAACCATTGGAACTGTCCCATGATCTTCAGCAAGGAGTCTATTATGTTTATTGCAATAGCCATGTCAGTGATTCTTCTAAGCACACCGGCAGGGGAAGCCTATAGTGCATCTCCCAAACATGAACTGGGCCTTATACGGCAAAAGGTAGCCGACTTGCCAAGATTTGTTGTTATGGGGATTTGGCCAGCGATGCACCTGAACGGCTATAGCCCACTTCCATTGCAGGAAAACGCAAGGGGTGTCGAAGGGTATCCAGTCAGATTTGGTGCCATCAGCGACCAGAAGCTTCATGGCTTCCTGGCTCCGGAGGCAATGTCAGCCTCATCCAGTCGCGATGAATTTGGAGGAAACTGCATGGAGATAAGATAGTTTTGTTGAACTCCCCGAAAATGTGATGCTATTCAGGATTCCATTGTCATGCTGACGGGAAACTACTTGGTAAGCAATACTTCAATCTAAGAACTCAAATTCAGATGTCCAAGTTGAAGTAGATGAGGTTGGAAAGTGAAGTTCGGCTACCGAGTAAAATCAATTGTTGAATGCGAATCAGCCATGATAACGGAAAAACATGGAATAAACCGTCTTTCCCTGCGGTCGATAGATGGGATAAATTCCTCGAGGATTCTAAGTTTATTCAAACAGAAACCAATCATGGAAATCACATTGATTAACAATTTCAAGGTCGAAAAGAGGTGTTTCATATTATCTGGACCTCAAAGGAATCCTAACAAACATGGGATATATCAAGATTATTTTTGGTGACGTCACTCCCCAAATCTGGAGCCAGGAGTTGGTAGGGTTCAGGGCTGGAAAGGATCTCATTAGGAGTTCGCGGAGGGTCTTAGGCAACCGGGGTTTAGGGACGGGTAGGCGCAAGAGGCCTCGCCGCCCCGTCCGCCCGCACCACAGCACATCGCAGGGCGCATGCTTCACCACCTTCGCCGCCGTGCTGCCGAAGAGCAGCCGCTCCAGGGCGCTGTGGCCGCGCTGGGCCACCACGAGCAGGGTGTCGGGGCCGGCCTCCTTGACGAGTTCTTCGGCGGGGCTGCCCCAGACCACATAGGAGCTCGCCTGCGCCATGCCTTCGGTCCAGCTCGCCAGCTGGGCCTGGGCGTGGTCCTCCAGCTCCTTCAGCCACCCGGGATCCGGCAGGGCGATCTGGGCTTCCGGCAGCATGGGCGCCGGGGGCTGGAGCACATGGATGGCGACGAGGGGCAGCTTGAGCTGGGCGGCCCATTCCTGGGCCCGGGCCAGGGCCAGCCGACTGGCGGCGGAGAAGTCCACACCCACGAGCACGCGCTTCAGCATGGCGGCCTCCCCTCTGGCCCAGGGCCGCGCTCAATGTAGGCTTTCAGGCCTGTGACCGGGGGCCTTTTTAAGTGATGGCCCGGGTTGCGCTTGGATAGGGCGGGGCGGCTTGACAATAGATGTTTAAACATCTAATTATGAACGCGGCCCTCCCGACGGGGGCCTGCTGGAGCAGACCATGATGACGTTGCGACGGGCGAAGGACCGGGGCCACTTCGATTTCGGCTGGCTGGACACGCGCCACACCTTTTCCTTCGGCGACTTCTTCGACCCGGACCACCACCACTTTCGCGCCCTACGGGTCATCAACGAGGACGTGGTCCAGCCCGGGCAGGGCTTCGGCACCCATGGCCACCGGGACATGGAGATCCTCACCTGGGTCCTGGAAGGGGGCCTCGCCCACAAGGATTCCCTGGGCAGCGCGGGCGTCATCCGCCCCGGGGAGGCCCAGGCCATGAGCGCGGGCACCGGCATCCAGCACAGCGAATTCAACGCGTCGGCCGAGGAGCCGGTGCATTTCCTCCAGATCTGGGTGGTGCCGGATGCCAAGGGGCTCGCGCCCCGCTATCAGCAACTGGCCTTCGAGGATGCGGCCCTGCGCAACCGGCTGGGCCTCATCGCCAGCCGGGACGGGCGCGAGGGATCGGTGCGTCTCAGCCAGGACGTGGCCGTCGAGGTCGCGCGCCTGGATCCCGGCGCTACCGTCCGGCATGCCTTCGAGCCTGGCCGGGGCGGCTGGCTGCACGTGGCCAAAGGGACCGTGCAGACGGGTGGGCTGGAATTGAAGCAGGGGGACGGCCTGGTCCTGGAGGACGAGGCCGCCCTGGAGGTGACAGCCCTCGCCTCCAGCGAGATCCTGCTCTTCGATCTGGGGTAAGCCATGACCTTCCGCACCGTCGTCTCCCTCGTTTCCGGCCAGCCCACCCAGGACGGCAACGGCGTCCCCTGCGGCGCCTGGTGCCGGGCCGCGGCCAGCGCGGCGGCGACGCCTTCCGCGCCATGGATCCCTTTCTGCTCATGGACCACTTCGGCCCGCTGCACATTCCCCCGGGCAGCGACGCGGGCTTCCCGCCCCACCCGCACCGGGGCTTCCAGACCCTCACCTATCTGATCCAGGGGGCCTTCCGGCACCGGGACAGCACCGGCGGCCACGGGACGCTGCGACCCGGCGGCGCCCAGCTCATGACCGCCGGCAGCGGCATCGTGCACGAGGAGATGCCGGTGCCCGAGCAGCAGGCCGCGGGCGGCCCCATCGAAGGGGTGCAGCTCTGGATCAACCTGCCGAAGGCCGACAAGGGGATGCGGCCCGGCTACGAGGATCTGCAGCCGGAGGCCATGCCCTGGCGTGCCTTCGAATGGGGCCGGATCCGTGGCCTCGCGGGCACCTGGCTGGGGGTCGAAGGCCCGGCCCGGACGCCGGCCGCCATCGGTTACGCCCACGTGGAGCTGGAGCCTGGAGGCGCCTTCGAGCATCCACTGCCGGAGGGCTGGACCGCTGCGGTGGCGACCCTGCACGGAGGGGTGGACATCGAAGGGCGGCCGGTGCCGGAAGGCTCCGTGGCCGTGCTGGGGGGAAGGCGCGGGGCTGGCGGGTCTCGAGCGGGGCAGGCGCCAGCTTCATGGTGCTGGCGGGCCGCCCCTTGCAGGAGCCCATCGCCCATTACGGGCCCTTCGTGATGAACACCGTCGGGGAGATCGAGCAGGCCCTGCTCGATTACCAGGAAGGCCGGATGGGCCACCTGCCCTGAACCGGGCACACTGGGGGATTCCCGAGGGCACTCCGTGGCTGCATCCCCGACGACTTCCATCCACCACCAGCGCCGCTGGTACTACGTCCTGTGGTCGGTCCTGCTGCTGTCGGGCCTCGTGCTCTACGGGCGCTGGCTGACGCCCCTGCGGGTCGAGCGCCCGCTCCTGGGCATCGCGTTCGAAGAGCAGGGGCTGCCCCCGGAGACCGCCGTGGAGGTCTGGACCGGCCCGACCGTCCGGTGGCATCCAAAGCTCACGGTGGGCCAGGGCGGTTTCCAGCCCCTGCCAAGGAACGCCAGGGGCCAGCTGGCCATGGGCGCGACGGAATTGCCCATGGCGATCCGCCGGTGGGTGAAGCCGACCCTCATTCCCGCCCGCAGCCACGACCTCGTGGTGCTGCGCTTCTCCCTGCCCGGGCAGGACGCGCGCTACCTATTCCTCTCCATGCGGGAGGACTGGCAGACGGGCCTCCTGCGGCCGGGCAAGCGCCTCTACTACACAATTCGTCCCAAGTGGGACGCCCTGCGCACCGACCCGGCCCTGCCCCCCGAGCTGGGCTGAGCTGAGCACCCAAAGCCTCAGTCTCCGAGGGTCTTCCCCGCGGTAAGAATCCGCTCCAGGCCCATCTGGACTTTGTGGTAGCCCGATTTGCGCAGGTGGCCATAGCCGTCCTGGATGTCGTCCGTGGTGAGCAGGCCGGTGGTGTCCAGGAGGCGGACATTGGGCCGCTGGTCCGCCAGTCTGCGAAGGACCGCGTTGCACGCGGCGATGCGCCCGCGGATCCGGGCGTTCCGGGCGGCGTCGAAGACCGGCAGGTCCGCGTCCTCCGGCAGCAGGATGAACACCACCGTGGTTTCCGGATGGACCCGGCCCGCGTACCAGTCCAGCAGGGTGAAATATTCCTCCGGGTCCAGGAGCCCTTCGAATTCGCCGGAAGCCCGGGGCTGCCATTTCAGCAGGAGGCGGGCGAAGACCCGGCGCTTCAAACCCGTGGGCAGGTGCCGCGCCAGGAAATGGAGAGCGCCTTCCAGCGGGTCCTGGCCCCCCTCGTCGGTGTCCTCGTCCAGGAGGACACCAGCGCCTCGAAGTAGGAATGGAAGAGCGGGGATTCGCCGAACCGGAGCCAGTCCTCCCGGTCGAGGGCGTAGTAGGAGAAGAACGGCGCGCGCTGGCCGCGGCGGCGGAAGAGCGCCCCGAAGACATCGAACTCGGTGTAGTAGACGATGGCGTCGAAGGCCCGCTTGCCTTGGTCGAAGGACCGGGCGGTGTGGGCCATGAGGGCCGGAGGGTTCCGCCTCGCCGGGTCTTCGAAGTGCCGGCGCAGCTCGAAGACGCCGGAGGCCTTGCCCCCGAGGGTGACTTCCTCGGAGACTTCCCAGCGGGCCGCGAGGGCCCGGCCACGGCGCGCATGAAGCAAGAGCCCTTGAGCAGCAGCCGCGGCGCGTCCGCCGGGCGAAGGGCGGGGACTTCCGGGTCCTTCCGACTCACCGCGATGTAGTCCACGGGCTCGCTTTCCAGCTTGTTCCGACGGGCCCGGTCGAAGCGGCACCGCAGGCCGGGGTGGCGGGCCTCGAGCCACTGGAGCGCCGCGGCTTCCGCGTGCATGCCGAGGGTGCGGCAGGAGAAGACGAAATGCCGGAGGCTGCCCGCCCGCACGGAGGCGTAGCCGCACAGGCCGTAGTCTCCATAGCGATCGCGGACGTAGAAGGCCCAATTCTCGCCCTGGCGCAGGGCGCCCGTCAGGAAGTGGTGCTCGTTGTGGAACCGGGACCCGGTGAAGTTGAGCTGGTTGGCCCGATTGACGAGCTCCACCACACGCACGACCCGCGCCGCGTCCCCGGACGCAGGGGGACCGCTTCCACCTCGATCCGGCTCTCCCGCAGGAACTGCGCCTCGTTGGCGCCGCGGTCCTCCGCGCCCCGGCGTGCCTTATGGCGGGCCTCCAGGAGCCGGTAGCTCGCCAGGCGCGCGCGGCCGGGATCCGGGGCGCCCCAGGCCGACACATCCAGTGCCCTCAGGGCTTCCGGGGACAGGGTCAGGATCCCCGGGTTCGCGCTCGCCACCTCCCGCAGGTTGAAGGGGTTGTCATCGACGAGGAGGGCGTTTGCCGCCCTCAGCCCCATGGCTGCGAGGATTTCGGCCACCGGGGCGCCCTTGTTCACCAGGGCGATCCTGGGGAAGACGAAGAGGTCCCAGAGGCCCAGGGCTTCCAACCTGGCCCTGGCGGCCTCGGGATCGTTCTTGGACGCGATGGCATGGACGATGCCCCGGTCCAGGAGGGCCCCGATCAGCGCGACGAAGCCCGCATCCGGTGTGACCTCCCGGTCCTCCGCCAGGGTGCCCCGCCACAGCGTGTCGTCGAGATCCCAGATGACCAGCTTCACTTCGGACGCCACAGCGGTCATCGGGTCCCCGGAAAGTCATCGTGAAAGGCGCGGAGCCACCCGGCGCTGAGCTGGTCGGAACCATGGCTCCCGAGGCCATTCTGACCCGTCTGAGGCCCCGCCGCCACGGTGCCGGAGCTCCGGGCTTTCCGCTGGCTACTTGAGGAAGCCCTTGGCCTTGCTTGTTCCTGGAGGGTTTCCACCATGGCGCCGTCGAGGGTCTTCGCATCCCCTTTGTGGCGAGGTTCCGCCCGGCGGGCGGCGACAAACCTGTCCCGCTCCGCGCTGAGCTTCTGGATCTTCGCCTGGAGTTCGGCGCGTGCCTTGGCCTTGGCGTCCACGTAGGCCCGGGCGGCTGCCGGGGGACAGGGCCTGCATCTCCTTAGGCAGATCCTTCCGGTCCACGGACTCCAGTTGCTTTCGCCCCGCCTTCTCGGCGTCCACCAGATCCCAGTCGTCGGCGCGGTAGAAGCCCGAGGCTTTGGCCTTCACGCGCTGGTTCACGGAGCCCGCGCCGGCGCTGAAGGCGTTGGAATCCTGCGCGGACTGGTTGGCGAGGCCCAATCGTCCCGAGACGCCGATGGGGATGTAGGTCCCGTTCAGCTCGACGCCGAGTTTCTCGATCTCACCGTCGAGGGGGCTGGGGATGTGGATGGCCTGCCGGTTCTGGTCGATGGCCCGAAGGCGCCTCCGCCCAGGCGCGCGCCGTCCGCCCACTTCGTATTGATGCCTTCCTGCAAGGGGCCGCAGAAGATGGTGTTGACCAGGATGCCCTTCCCAAGCGCCGGGAGCAGGACCCGTGGTAATCGACCTTGCCTTGGGTGAAGGGTTCGTTGCCTGCGATGAAGATGACCTGGAGATCTTCGCTGCCGCGCTCCAACCGAGGCCCTCGGTGGCCGCCTGGATGACCTGTCCGCAGTACTCGTCGCCACCCTGGGTCCGCAGGGCGAAGAGTTCCTGGCTCACCCGGTCCAGGTCCGAGGTGAAGGCAGCACCATGCGGAGGTAGCCTTCGCCGCCCGGGATGCCGGACTTGCCGTACTCGTACAAGGCCACCTGCAGGTCCGGCGCCTGACCTCCCGCCGGAGGGGCGCGAATTCGTTCACGAAGGTCCAGAGCTGGCTCTTCGCCTGCCCGATGAGGCCGTCCATGCTGTTGCTGGTGTCCAGCAGGAGGGCCACCTGGATCAGCGGGCGGGGCGGTCTCGGGGAGGGCGCAGCGGCGAGGCCGGCGCAGAGGAAGGCCGATAGGAGCGGGATGGAACGGCGCATGGGGCCTCCGGAAGCGCGGGTCACGGACTGCGAGGGGCTGGGCTGCTCCAGGATGTGCGCGGACGGGTCGGATGGTTCGCCAGTTTTTATGCAAGCGGAGGATGCGCTCCACCGCGTAAATCCCTCCAGCCAGCCTCTGGATCGCCCGGCCCAGGCCTTCCCGGCTGCAGCCCAGTTCCAGGGCCCACGCGTTCAACGGAACCTCGCCCCCTTCCGGGTTCGCTGCGATCCACGCGGTCCACAAGGCCTCCACCCGGATGGCATCCGGCTCCGAGGCATCCCGCCAGCTTCGCTCCCGGGGGCGCGTGGGCGCGTAGAACCGCTCGCCCCGTAGGCTTTCGGGGAGGAAGTCCTGCTTGCGGCCATAGTCCCCGTGGCTGTAGTGATACCCGGCGCCCCGGCCGGCAGCCCGGGAGGTCGCCGTCGGGCGTCCCGCAGCGCATCCGGCACCGGCGCGTCGTCAGCAGCGAGGGCGGCGTCGATGGCCGAGATGGTGGCGTTGCTTTTCGGAGCGTCGGCCACGTAGATCACCGCCTGGGCCAGGATGCGCGCCTCGGGCCAGCCGATGCGCTCGACCGCGCGGGAGACCGTCTCCGCCAGGATGAAGGCCTGAGGGTCCGCGTTGCCAACGTCCTCGGCCGCCGTGACCATGAGGCGCCGGGCGATGAAGCGGGGATCCTCACCACCGCGGATCATGCGGCTGAGGTAGTACAGCGCTGCGTCCGCATCGCTGCCCCGCAGGGACTTCTGGAAGGCCGACGCCAGGTCGTAGTGGCCATCGGCCCGGTCGAAGAGGATCCGGCCGCCGAGGGCCGACTGGAGGGTGGCCAGGTCCCTTGAGCCATCGGGCAGGTCCCACCACGATTCCAGGCCGGTGAGGGCCGCCCGCAGATCGCCGCCGGCCCAGTCCGCGAGCCAGACCATCACCGCTTCCGGCGCGGCCTCCCGCTGCTCCTTGGCCTCCGCCCGCAGCAGGACGCGGACGATGTCCTCCGGATCCAGTCCCTTCAGCGCGAAGAGCTGGGCGGCTGCGCAGGGCCGGGTTCAGGTAGAAGGCCGGGTTCTCCGTGGTGGCGCCGATGAGGATGGCTTCGCCGCGCTCCAGGAAGGGCAGCAGGATGTCCTGCTGGGCGCGGTTGAAGCGGTGGATCTCGTCGAGGAAGAGCACCGGCGCCGCAGCCCGGAAGAGGGGCAGCTTCGACTGGTCCAGGAGAAACTTCTTCAGCTCCGCCGCCGAACCCGTGACGCCGCTGAACTCCATGAAACCGTGCCCCGTGGCGTTAGCGAGGATGCGGGCCAGGGTGGTCTTGCCCGTGCCCGGCGGACCCCACAGCACCATGGAGGGCAGGCGCCCGCCGCCGGCGATGCGGCGCAGAGGTCCACTGGGGCCCAGCAGATGAGCCTGGCCTACGACCTCGTCGAGGCTGGCGGGGCGGAGGCGTTCGGCGAGGGCGTGTCCATCCCTCCAGCCTACGGCAGGCCCAGGACGATCAAGCAGCTTCGAGCCCGGCTGGCCATGCTGCAGCTCCGGTCCGCCGGATCGTCGGCAACAGGCCCATAGGTGGGAGCCCTTGGCGTCCCTATCCTTCCTCACACCCCGGGGACACCCATGGATTCGCCCTCTCACCCAAGGCCCGCGACCTTTTCGGCCCGCCTGTCGCCCTTCCTGGAAGCGGAGGTCCTCCCGGCGGAGGCGGCCTCCCCAAGTCCCTGGGCGGCGGCCCCGGGCCCTGGAAGGTACCTCGGTCATCGGAGCTGAAGGGCGAAGCGCGGGCGGAAGGCCTCTGGAACCTCTTCCTCCACGACCCGGACTACGGCGCGGGCCTTTCCAACCTGGACTACGCGCCCCTGGCGGAGCTCATGGGCCGCTCCCTCATCGCGCCGGAAGTCTTCAACTGCAACGCCCCCGATACTGGGAACATGGAAGTGCTGGTGAAGTACGGCTCCGAGGCCCAGAAGGCGCAATGGCTCGGACCTCTGCTGGACGGCGCCATCCGCTCGGCCTTCTGCATGACGGAGCCCGCGGTGGCCTCCAGCGACGCCACCAACATGGCGGCGACGGCGGAGGTGCGCGGGGACGAGGTCGTGCTCAACGGCCGGAAATGGTGGAGCAGCGGCGTCGGCCATCCGGACTGCGCCATCACCATCTTCATGGGGGTGACCGACCCGACGGCGGAGCGGCACGCACGGCACTCCATGGTGCTTGTGCCCGTGGGCACGCCCGGGATGGTCATCGAGCGCAACGTGCCGGTCTTCGGGAACTTCGACGAGCCCTACGGCCACGGCGAGGTGAGCTTCACCAATGTGCGGGTCCCCCGCGAGAACATCATCGGCGGTCCCGGTCGCGGCTTCGAGATCGCCCAGGGGCGCCTGGGCCCGGGCCGCATCCACCACTGCATGCGGGTCATCGGCGCCGCCGAGCGGGCCCTCGAGCTGCTCTGCGAGCGGGCCCTCACCCGCGTCGCCTTCGGCAAGCCCCTGGCGCTGCTGGGGGGCAACGGCGACGTCATCGCCAACGCCCGCATGGCCCATCGAGCAGGCGCGCCTGCTGCTGACGCTGAAGGCCGCCTGGATGATGGACACCGTGGGCGTGAAGGCCGCCATGAGCGAGATCTCCCAGATCAAGGTCGTCGCCCCGAATGTGGCCCAGGCGGTCATCGACCAGGCCATCCAGATCCACGGCGGCGCCGGTCTCAGCGACGATTTTCCCCTCACCGCCTTCTTCGCCTATGCCCGCATCCTGCGCATCGCGGATGGGCCCGACGAGGTGCACCGCGGTCTCATCGCCAAGCTGGAGCTGCGCAAGCACGCCGCGCGGCTCGGCCTTCCGAGGGGATGAAGGCATGAGCCTGGACTTCCTGGACGAGCCCGGCCCCCTGCGCGCCGACGATGCCTTCGACGCAGCGAAGGCCGACGCCTTCCTCAAAGCCGCCCTGCCTGGGCTGGGCGGCGCGCCCCACATCCGCCAGTTCCCCGGCGGCGCGTCGAACCTCACCTATCTCCTGCGCTACTCCAACCGGGAGCTGATCCTCCGCTGCCCGCCACGGGGCCACAAGGCGGCCTCCGCCCACGACATGCTGCGGGAAGCGCGCATCATGGCGGCCCTGAAGCCGGTCTATCCTCTCGTCCCGGAGATCCTCGCGGTCTGCGAAGATGCCTCGGTCCTGGGGGCGCCGTTCTATGCCATGGAACGGCTGCGGGGCATCATCCTGCGGCGGGACATGCCGGAAGGCCTCGTGCTCGGCCGCGACGGCGTGCGCCGCCTCTGCCTGAACGTCCTGGACCAGCTCATCGCCCTCCATGAAGTGGACTGGAAGGCCGCGGGTCTGGAAGCCCTGGGCCGCGGGGACGGCTACGTGAAGCGGCAGGTGGAAGGCTGGACCGGCCGCTACCGGGCGGCCCGCACGCCGGACGCCGCGGAGTTCGAAAGTGTCATGGCCTGGCTCGCCGCCCGCATGCCTTTGAAGGATTCGGCGACCTGCCTCATCCACAACGACTTCCGCTTCGACAACGTGGTCCTCGATCCCGAGGACCCCCTCAAGGTCATCGGCGTGCTGGACTGGGAGATGGCCACCCTGGGCGATCCGTTGATGGATCTCGGCAACACCCTGGCCTACTGGGTGCAGGCGGACGACGATCCGGTCTTCCGGAGCCTGCGCCGCCAGCCCACGCACCTGAAGGGCATGCTCACCCGGGATGAGGTCATCCAGTACTACGGGGACCGCATGGGCCAGGACCTGCCGGGCTTCTCCTTCTACCTGGCCTTCGGCCTCTTCCGCCTGGCGGTCATCGCCCAGCAGATCTACTTCCGCTACGCCAGCGGGGAAACCACGAATCCGGATTTCGCTTCCTTCGCCCAGCTCACCCATGTCCTGGAAGGGCGCGCCTAAGCTCATGGCCGGCGGCGCCGAATCGGAGCGCCCATGACCGCAGATCCCTTCGACCTCACGGGCAAGGTCGCCCTCGTCACCGGCGCCAGCCAGGCATCGGCGAGGCCGTGGCGCGGATCCTGGCCTCGCACGGCGCCCACGTCATCGTCTCCAGCCGGAAGCTGGAGGGCTGCGAGGCGGTGGCCGCCTCCATCCGGGAGGGCGGCGGGGCCGCGGAAGCCATGGCCTGCCACATCGGCGAACTGGAGCAGATCGACGGGGCCTTCAGCGCCATCGAAGCCAGGCACGGCCGCCTGGACATCCTGGTGAACAACGCCGCCACCAACCCTCACTTCGGGCCGATCCAGGACACGCCCCTGGACGCCTTCCAGAAGACCGTGGACGTGAACATCCGGGGCTATTTCACCATGTGCGCGAAGGGCGCGAAGCTCATGGCCGCCGGCGGCGGCGGGGCGATCCTCAATGTGGCCTCCGTGAACGGCGTCATCCCCGGCCTGCACCAGGGCATCTACTCCATCACCAAGGCGGCGGTGATCGCCATGACCCAAGCCTTCGCCAAGGAGTGCGCGCCCTTGGGCGTCCGCGTCAATGCCCTGCTGCCGGGGATCACGGACACGAAGTTCGCTTCGGCCCTGGTGCAGAACCCGGCCATCCTCCGTTCCGTGCTGCCCCACGTGCCCATGGGCCGGGTGGCCCAGCCCGGGGAGATGGCCGGCGCGGTGCTCTACCTCGTCTCCCCCGCCGCCAGCTACACCACCGGCGCCTGCCTGCCGG
Source organism: Holophagaceae bacterium (assembly GCA_016710635.1). Lineage (GTDB taxonomy): Bacteria > Acidobacteriota > Holophagae > Holophagales > Holophagaceae > JADJVL01. The sequence goes on from JADJVL010000004.1 coordinate 12,039, forward strand.
TGGACGGCGGCTACCTCCTGGCCTGAGGGGCCGTCCACTCCAAACCAATCGATACGGAGCCCCGGCATGAAGGATCTGCGTGGCAAGACCGCGGTCATCACCGGCGCCGCCTCGGGCATCGGGCTCGCCCTGGCCCGGCGGGCGGCCCGGGAGGGAATGCGGCTGGTCCTGGCGGACCTCGATGCTGGGGAACTCGACGCCGCAGCAACTGAACTCGGGGCCGCAGGCGCGGAAATACTGGCCCGGCAAGTGGACGTGGCCCAGTCCGGCGAGGTGTGGGCCCTGGCGGACGAGGCCTTCGCCCGGTTCGGTGCCGTGCACCTCCTGGCGAACAATGCCGGCGTGGCCCTCTGCAAGCCCGCCTGGGAAGTCAGCGCCGAGGACTGGGCCTGGGTGCTGGGGGTGAACCTGCACGGCGTCATCCACGGCCTCCAGGCCTTTGTGCCCCGCATGCTCGCCGGGGACGAGGAGGGCCGCATCGTGAACACGGCCTCCGCCGCCGGGCTCCTCAGCCCCCCGGGCTTCGCCGCCTACAGCGTGAGCAAGCACGCCGTGGTGGCCCTGTCCGAAGTGCTGCACCACGACCTAGCCCTCCGCGAGTCCCGGCTGAAGGTTTCGGTCCTTTGTCCCGCGTGGGTGCGCACGCGCATCGCCCAGTCCGACCGCCACCGGCAGGCTCCGGAAGGCGTGGCTGCCAGCGCCCCGGATGGGGTTTCCGAAGGGATCGCGGAAGCCGTGCGGCGGGCGACGGAAGCGGGCCTGGAGCCCGAGGCCGTGGCGGATGCGGTCTTCGAGGCCGATGCCGCGGACCGCTTCTACATCCTCACCCACGCCGCCACGAAGGCTGGCGTCCGGCGACGGATGGAGGACATCCTGGAGGACCGGCCTCCGACCCTGCTGGACCTCAAGGCCTGAAGACCGGGAAGGAGCCTCGCGATGCCCACGCCCTTCACGCACCGCTTCGAAGTCGGCTGGGGCGACCTGGACTTCAACGGCCACATGCGCAACACCGCCTACCTGGACCTGGCGGCGACGGTGCGGATGCTCTACTTCCAGTCCCAGGGCTTCGAGATGCCCGAGTTCGAACGCCTGCGCTTCGGGCCGGTGGTGCTGAAGGACGAGGTGGAGTATTTCCGGGAGCTGCGGCTGCTCCAGCCGGTGCTCGTCGGCATCGAACTGGCGGGGCTCAGCCCTGACGGGACCCGCTTCCGCATCCGCAATCCCTTCCAGACCGAAGAGGGCAAGCTGGTCGCCAAGGTCACCAGCACCGGCGGCTGGATGGACCTGAACCTGCGGAAGCTGGGGCCGCCGCCGGAGCCCCTGCGGCGCGTGCTGGAGAGCCTGGGACGCTCCGCAGACTTCGAGGAGCTCGGAGGCAAGCCAGCCGGGTGAGGCTGGATGCCGCTCCCGCTCAGTCCCGCAGCGCCGGCAGCGGCTCGCCCTTGGGGATGAACCGCATGGAAACGCCGTTGTTGCAGTAGCGCAGTCCCGTCGGGGGAGGCCCGTCCTCGAAGACGTGGCCCTGGTGGCCCCCGCAGCGGGCGCAGTGGTACTCGGTGCGCGGGTACCCGATCTTGTAGTCCGTCTTGGTGGCCAGTCGGCCAGGGATGGGATCGTTGAACGATGGCCAGCCGGTGCCGCTCTCGAACTTCGTGTGGTTGACGAACAGGGGCAGGTAGCAGGCCGCGCAGATGAAGGTGCCCTCCCGCTTCTCGTGAAGGAGCGCGCAGCTTCCCGCGCGCTCGGTGCCTTCCTCGAACAGCACGGCATAGGCTTCCGGGGAGACCTGGCCCTTCCATGCTTCGCGGGGCTTGGTGAGTGGCTTGAAAGAAACGTTCAGAGGATCGGACATTTTTTTACCTTGGGCGGGAGTGGCAAAGAGGGCGGCGGCGATGATGGAGAGTGCGGCCAAGACGAGGAGCGCTTTCGCATTCATGGTGGTTCCTCAGGGGATGGAGGCAAGGGGAACGGCCCTGCCCGTGTACCTTGGATGCAGGCATGGCCGTCGGTGTTCCATGGAGGCAGCGCAGAGTTCATGGGGAAGAGGCTCCTGATGATTGTGGGCATGCTCGCAGCGTTGTACCTGCTGCTCTGCCTGGTCGTATTCGTGAATCAACGGAACCTGTTGTATTTCCCGAGGCAGGGGGCGGAACAGGACTATGTCGAGCACGGGTCCCGCATGGGGCTGCTTCCTTGGCGGGATGGTCAGGGCCGGTTCACCGGATGGAGGGCACCCCACCCTGGCGGTGCAGCGGAAGGCCGGGCGCTCGTCTTTTGTGGAAACGCGGGTAACGCGTTGGGCCGCATGCGCTACGTGCAGGGCCTTCAGAACCCAAGCCAGGTCCGGCGCTGGGAGGTTTTCATCCTGGAATATCCTGGGTACGGATGCCGACCCGGCGAACCCACCGAAGCCTCCCTCGTCGCGGCGGGAATGGAAGCCCTGGGAAGGCTGGAGGCTGAACCCCGCGTTCCGACCGTGCTCGTTGGCGAATCCCTGGGCAGCGGGGTGGCTTCCCTGGTGGCCGCGAAGGCGGGTGGAAGTGTGGATGGCCTTTTCCTGCTGACCCCGTTGAACCGCATGCGCGATGTGGCCTCGGCCAACTATCCCGCGTTGCCTTCCATTCTCGTTCTGGACCGCCTGGAAGCCTCCGAAGCCCTCAAGTTATGGCATGGACGGCTGGCGGTGATGGTCGCGGACCAGGATTCGGTGATCCCCGCTCGGCTGGGGAGAAAGCTGTTCGATGCCTACCATGGGCCGAAGCGGCTATGGGTGGCCAAGGGCGCCGATCACAACACATGGGACAGCCTTTCCACCAACCCGATCTGGAAGGAGGCTACGGACTTTCTCTTGGGCTCTGGCGGGCCGGGGGCAACGCTGAACGCGTCTCAGCGGCCGCCGATGACACACACGGCCCCGGTGCCCTTGAGGCCGCAGTAGCCGTTGGGATGCCGGTCCAGGTACTGCTGGTGATAGGTCTCGGCGAAGTAGAACGGCGGGGCGACCTTCACCTCCGTGGTGACGGCGCCATATCCCTTCGCGGCGAGGGCGGCTTCGAAGCTCTTCCGCGTCGCCTCGGCGGCCGCGGCCTGGGCGGGGGTGGTGGTGTAGACCGCCGACCGGTACTGGGTGCCGAGGTCGTTGCCCTGGCGCATGCCCTGGGTGGGGTCGTGGGCCTCCCAGAAGGCCTTGAGGAGGGCCTCGAAGGTGGTCTTTTTCGGGTCGTAGACCACCCGCACCATCTCCGCGTGGCCTGTGCGTCCCGTGCACACTTCTTCATAGGTCGGATTGGGGGTCGTCCCGCCCTGGTAGCCCACGGCGGTGCTGACCACGCCGGGCAGGCGCCAGAAGAGCCGCTCCGCCCCCCAGAAGCAGCCCAGGCCGAAGAAGGCCTCCTCCGTGCCCGGGAAAGTGCCGTCCACCGGGTTGTGGAAGACCCGGTGGGGCTCGGTGAGGGGCATCTTTGCCGCACGGCCGGGCAGGGCGTTCCCGGGGGCGGGCAGGGCGGTCTTGGTTCCGGAACCTAGCAGCATGGTCTTCTCCAGGGCGGGGCGGGACAGGGTGGCCAGGACGATGAAGCCCGCCGCCGCCAGGGCGAAGGTGGTCAGCTTGGCGGTGAGGGGAACGTCCACGGGGCCTCCAGGTACATCTTGAGTCGTCGGCGCAGCCGCTTCTGTGACAAGTTTCTGTCGGCCTTTCCTGGTCTCATCCCCTTATTTCTGGACGGCCTTTAGACTGCAGGGATGCAAGCGGCCGTCTGTCTCGATTTCAATGCCACCACCCCCTGCGCGCCGGAAGTGCTGGAGGCGATGCTGCCCTGGTTCTCGGAGCGCTTCGGCAATGCGGGCTCGGCCCATGCCCTGGGCGTGCTCAGCGATGGGGCCGTGGTGCATGCCCGGAACGAGGTGGCGGCCTTGCTGAACGCCTCCCCGGCGGAGCTGGCCTTCAACGGCTGCGGCACGGAGGGGCTGAACCACGCGTTCCGGGGCGCCTTCGAAGCCTTTCCCGCCAAGCGGCATTTCATCACCACCGCCGTGGAGCACGCCGCGGTGCACGCCCTCGTCGCCTGGCTCCGGCAGCACGGCGCGGAGATCACCGTGCTCGGCGTCGACGGGCAGGGCGGGCTGGACCTTGGCGAGTTGGAGGCCGCGATCCGGCCTGATACAGCCCTGGTCTCCGTGATGGCGGCCAACAACGAGACCGGCGTGTGCTTCCCCGTAGCCGAGATCGCCCGCATCGCCCGGGCCAAAGGCGCGCTGGTCCATTGCGACGCGACCCAGGCCATCGGGAAGCTCCCGGTGGACGTGCAGGCCTGGGGCGTGGATCTCCTCAACCTCAGCGCCCACAAGTTCCACGGGCCCAAGGGGGTGGGCGCCCTGTACATCCGCCGGGGCCTGCGGCTGAAGCCCTTCATGGTGGGTGGCGGGCAGGAGCGCGGCCGGCGGGGTGGCACCGAGAATGTGCCGGGCCTCGTGGGCCTGGGTCGGGCGGCACGGCTCGCCCTGGAGCGGCTGCCGGCCATGGACCGGGTCCGGGCGCTGCGGGACCGGCTGGAAGCCGCCTGCCTGGACGCCATTCCCGAGGCGAGGGTGGAAGGCGCGGCCGCCCCCCGGCTGCCGAACACCTCGCTGCTGAGTTTCAAGGGACTCGAAGGCGAAGCCCTGCTTCTCCGCCTCGACGGGGCCGGCTTCTGCGTGAGCACCGGGAGCGCCTGCGCCACGGGCCAGAAGGAGCCGAGCCAAGTGCTCAGGGCCATGGCGGTGCCGGCGGACTACGCCCGGGGCACCATCCGCGTGAGCCTTGGCCATCCGACAAGTTCCGACGAGGTGGACGGGTTTATCCAGGCCCTGCCAAGGATGGTGGAGGCGCTGCGCGCCCTGAACCCCTTCGAGCGCTGAACGCGGGCCCTGCCCGGCGCCACATGTGACCCCGGACACCCGCGGGGCGGCCGAGCCTTCAGGGACATCCCATCGGAGACCATCATGCATGGCGCCCCCTGGCTACCAGGGCTCTTGGCAGTGGCGTTCCTGGCGACGGCCCTCTCCGCCCAGCCCGCGCCAACTCCAAAGCCAGCCCCCAAGGTGAAGCTCGTGGAGGCCAAGCCGCCGCCCTTTTCCGACGGCATCTTTCCCTGCACCGGCTGCCACACGGGCGAGTTCAAGGCCACCCGGCGGACCTTGGAATTCCATGACGACGTGCAGGGGGAGTTCAACCACGACAACGAGAACCGCTGGTGCCTCGACTGCCACGACGGGAAAAATCGGGACATGCTGCACCTGACCAACGGCTCCCTGCTGCCTTTCACCGAATCCTACCGGCTCTGCGGACAATGCCACGGGGACAAGTACCGGGACTGGAAGCGGGGCGTGCACGGCAAGCGGGTCGGGCAGTGGAACGGTGAGCGCACCTACCTGCTCTGCGTGCACTGCCACAACCCGCACTCCCCCCGGTTCAAGCCCATCAAGCCCCTGCCTCCCCCCCAGCGTCCCAGCGAGATGAAGCGATGAGCCAGGATCCTGCCTGCCCCGGCGCCTGTTCCGGAGAAACGGCTCCTGACCCGAGCCGCCGTACCGTGGTCCAGTTCCTGGCCGCCGGAGCCGCCGTGGCGAGCACAGGCTGCAACCTGGAGGCCTTCTTTCGCAAGTCCTTCCGGGAGCTGTCCCCCGCCCAGGTGCGCCGCTACATCGCCGAGCTCGAGGCCGGTACGGCCGGAAGTACGGCAAGACCGTGACCGTCGGTACCGCCGGGCCCATGGAGGGCGTGAAGTTCGGCTACGGCCTCGACCTTTCGCGATGCGTGGGCTGCCGCCGCTGCGTCTACGCCTGCGCCGAGGAGAACAACCAGTCCCGGAAGAATCCACAGATCCACTGGATCCGGGTGCTGGAGATGGACAAGGCCCGGGGCGTGGACGTCAACCATTCCGACATCTACTACGACGCCGCGGAAGTCCCGCGGCCGGGCCACTTCTACATGCCGGTCCAGTGCCAGCAGTGCCGCGATCCGCCCTGCGTGAAGACCTGCCCGGTGGGCGCCACCTGGAAGGAGAAGGACGGCATCGTGGCCATCGACTACGACTGGTGCATCGGCTGCCGCTGCTGCATGGCGGCCTGCCCCTACGGAGCCCGGCACTTCAACTGGGCCGAGCCGGACCTCCCCGCCGCCGAAATGAACCCCAAGACCCACGTACTCGGCAACCGGCCCCGGCCGAAGGGCGTCGTCGAGAAGTGCACTTTCTGCATTCAGCGCACCCGCGAGGCTCTATCCCGCCTGCGTGGAGATCTGTCCCGTGGGCGCCCGGAAGTTCGGGAACCTGCTGGACCCGGAAAGCGAGATCCGCCAGGCCATGGGATGACCAAGCGCGTGTTCATCCTGAAGGAGGAACTGGCCACTCATCCAAGCTTCTTCTACTTCTATGCGACGTGAGGACGGACCCATGCCCTTCCTACTGTTCCTGCGAGGCTGCCTGCGGATCATCACCCAGGGGGACCGGGCCTACCGCATCTGGGTGGGTTCGCTGCTGGCCCTCATCGTCGTGGGGCTCGTGTCCTATTCCTTCCAGGCCCGGTACGGCCTGATCTCCACCAACCTGCGGGACCAGGTGTCCTGGGCCTTCTATGTGGGCAACTTCACCTTCCTGGTGGGCATCGCGGCGGCCGCCGTCCTGCTGGTGATCCCCGCCTACGTCTACGATTGGGAACCCATCAAGGAGGTCGTGATCCTCGGCGAGCTCCTCGCGGTGTCGGCCATCATCATGTGCCTGCTCTTCGTCCTGGTGGACATGGGCCGTCCGGACCGCTTCCTCCACATCATGCCCTTCCTGGGGAGCCCCAACTTCCCCATGTCCGTGATGGCCTGGGATGCGCTCGTGCTGAACATCTACCTCGGGGTGAACCTCGTGGTGGTGGGCCACATCCTCTACAAGGGCTTCTACGGCCAGCACTACAACAAGAAGATCGTGATCCCGCTGGTGCTCTTCTCCATCCCCATGGCGGTCTCCATCCACACCGTCACGGCCTTCCTCTACAACGGCATGGCCTCCAGGCCCTACTGGAACGCCTCCATCCTCGCACCGCGCTTCATCGCCTCGGCCTTCTGCTCCGGCCCCGCGGTGCTGCTGGTGCTCTTCCAGGTGCTGCGCAAGCGCACGGGCCTGCCCATCAAGGACGAGGCCATCCAGAAGGTGGCGGAGCTCATGGCCTACACCATGTTCCTGAACCTGTTCCTGCTGGGCGCCGAGCTCTTCAAGGAGTACTACTCCGCCACCGAGCACCTGGTCTACACCCAGTACTTCTGGGCGGGGATCGGGACCCATCGCGCCCTGGTGCCCTATGCCTGGGGAGGGCTCGCCTGCAGCGTTATCTCCTTCTTCATCTTCCTGGTGCCCACGTGGCGCCGGAACATGGTCCTGCTGAACATCGGCTGCGCCCTCATCTACACCGGCGTCTACATCGAGAAGGGGCTCGGTCTGGTGATTCCGGGCATGACCCCGGACACCCTTGGCGAGATTTACGAGTACCGGCCGACCTCATGGAGTGGGGCGTCTCCGCCGGCATCTACGGCATCGGTTTCCTGGTCTTCACCTTGCTGGTGAAGGTCGCGGTGCCCATCATGTCCGGCCACTTCCAGGCCGGGCATCTCAAGGCCGACCCGCCGGCGCCGGAAGACTTGGAGGCGGCGGCACACTGAGGGAGGGCGACGAATGCGCGTCCTCGTCACCGGCGCGACGGGCTACATCGGCGGGCGGCTGGCCGCGCGGTTGCCGGCCCTGGGCCCACGGCTTCCGCTGCGTCGCCCGGAACGCGAACCGGCTGGAGGGGCACGCGTGGCCTGGGGTCGAGATCGCCCAGGGCGACCTGGCCGAGCCCGGATCCGCCGGCGCGGCCCTCGTGGGCATCGAGGTCGCCTACTACCTGGTGCACTCCATGGCCGCGGGGCAGGAGTTCCGGGAGCGGGACCACGCCATGGCCCAGTCCTTCGGGAAGGCGGCGGCGGCGGCGGGCGTGAAGCGCATCGTCTACCTCGGCGGCCTGGGGGATCCCGTGACCGTGCACGCAAGCACCTCATCAGCCGGCGTGAGGTGGGCCGGGCCTGGCGGAGTCCGGCGTGCCGGTGATCGAGTTCCGCGCGGCGGTGATCGTGGGCCCGGCAGCGCCAGCTTCGAGATGATCCGCCATCTCACGGGCGGCTCCCGGTGATGGTGACGCCCACCTGGTGCGGACCCGCTGCCAGCCGTCGGCGTGCGCTCGGTACTGGAGTACCTCGTCGAGGCCCTGGACCATCCGACCGCCAGGGCATCTACGAGATCGGTGGCCAGGACTTGAGCTACCGGGAGGATGCTGCGCTACGCCCGGCTCCGGGCCTGCGCCGCCTCATCATCAGCTTTCCCGTGCCCAAAGCCCGAACTGGCAGCCGCTGGGTGGACCTGGTCAAGCCCATTCCGTTCCGCATCGCCCTTTCACGCTGGTGGAGAGCCTCCAGACCGAGGTGGTGGTCCGGGACGACCGGGCCCCTGGCACCTTCAGCGTGCGGCCCACGGGCTATGACGAGGCAGTGCAGCGGGCCCTGGACCGCATGGCCACGGAGGACGTGGACCACCTGGGCCTCGAGCCTCGCAGCTTCAGCGCGCCAGCCCGAGGCGGACAACCTAAAGGGGCCCACGAAGGCATGCTCTGGACCGCCGCCGCCGCGGGTGAACGCGCCGCCGGAAAAGGTCTTCGAAGCCATCTGCGCCCTCGGAGGCAGGAGAGGCGGGCCGCGGGCAACGCCCCCTCTGGCGGCTCGGGGGCATCATGGACCGCTTCGCCGGGAGGCGTCGGCATGCGCCGGGGCCGGCGCCATCCCCGGGGAGCTGCGGGTGGGCGATCCCCTCGACTTCTGGCGGGTGGAGCCCTCGAAGCGCCCCACCTGCTCCGCCTGCGCGCCGAGATGGCTCCCCGGCCAGGCCGGCTTCCGTTCGGGGTGCGCCCGACCCCGAAGGCGCCCGGGTGGAGCAACCGCCTTCTTCGAGCCCCGGGGCGTCCTTGGCTATGCCTACTGGTACGCCGTACTGCCCCTGCACCGCTTCGTGTTTCCGGG
>JADJVL010000005.1 GCA_016710635.1 Holophagaceae bacterium
CGGACGCTGCAACCCTTGCCGAGCCGCCGGCCCAGGAACCGCCGAAGGCTCCGGCCAAGGAGGATGGCAAAGTGAAGCGCTTCTTCCGGAACCTGTTCGGAACCAAGGACAAGAAGGGATCCTGATGGCCACCCAGACCAACCAGATCGGCCGCTACCGGATGGTGGGCACCCTCGGGCAGGGGGCCATGGGCCGCGTCTATCTCGCGGAGGACCCTTTCCTGGGCACCCGGGTGGCCGTGAAGCTCATCAAGCGGGACAGCATGCGGGAGAACGAGGTCATCCTCATGCGCTTCCGCCGCGAGGCCGCCCTGGGCGCGCGCATCCGGCATCCCAACATCGTGGGGATCTACGACGTCGGCCTGGACCCGGACCACGGGCCCTACATGGTCATGGAGTACGTGAACGGCTACGAGTTCCTCCAGCACATGGCCCGGACGGAGACCAGCATTTCCGAGCGGCTCGAGTGGATCCGCCAGATCGCCGGGGCTCTGGACAGCGCCCATCGGGCCGGGGTCATCCACCGGGACGTGAAGCCGGGCAACATCCTCATCAGCAGCGAAGGGCAGGCCAAGCTCATCGACTGGGGCGTCGCGCGGGTGGACGACAGCTCCGCGGAAAAGGATGCGCCGGGGAACCTGGACAAGAGCAGCGGCGGCGAACTCGCCACGCCGGTGCCCGGATCCTCCTCGGACCAGTTCGAGCCCGTCAGCGCCGAGCCCGCGGAGGGCAGCGTCTCCGTCACCATCACCCAGATGGGCACCCTCATCGGGACGCCAGCCTACACGGCGCCCGAACTGCTCACTAACAAGGCCAGCTACTCCCCCGCCACGGATTTGTGGGCCCTCACGATCACCGCCTACCAGGTCCTCATGGGCCATATGCCTTTCGTGGGCGCCAGCATTTCCTCGACCCTGGAAGCCATCGCCTACGGACCTCTGGAATGGCTGCTGGAAGTCTCTCCGGACGTCCAGGAGGTCTTCTCGAAGGCGCTGGCCAAGGACCCCGGGGACCGGTACCCGGATTTCCAGAGCTTCATCTCCGCGCTCTACAAGGGCTACGGGCTGCCGGACCAACCCATCCCGGGGCCCTTCGCCCAGTCGGCGTCCGTGCAGACGGAGGCGGCCCGGTCGAAGCAGGGGCTTCCAGCCGTCCGCCGCAGCCTGCGGCGGGGCGCCCTGGCGGTGGGCGCCACCCTCGCCCTGGCCCTGGTGGCCTGGTTCGCCATGCGCTCGCCGGTGGAGTGGCGGGACCTGACCATCCACACCCAGCCGGAAGGCGCCACCGTCTACTTGAATGACGTGCTGCTGGGGAAGACTCCCCTGGACAATTTCCGGGTGGAGGACCGGGGCGGCCACCTGAAGATCGCCAAGAAGCACTACCTGACCTGGGAGCGGCGCCTGCAGACCAGCGAGGAGTTCGTCAGCGTCGCCCTCCAGCTCGCTCCGTACCGGGTGGATGTGGAGACGGAACCATCCGGGGCGGATTTGTTTCTGGACGGCCAGCCCCTGGGCCCCAGCCCGCTTTCGGGGCTTCGCATCGCGACGCCGGGCAGCCATGTCCTGGAAATCCGGCTCCCGGGGTACCGGACCGAAAAGATCCCGCTGGACCCCGCCCGGCCGCTGCCCCGGCCCATCCAGCTGAAGCCGCAGTAGGGCCGAGGCCCCGGCCCTCCAGCCTGCTTGAATTTCCCCCTTGAAGGTCCATGATGGATCTCCCTCGTCCGGTCCCCATGGAAGAAACCACCCCAACTCCCGTTCCGCTGCTCCGCTCCGACCAGCTGCCGCTGCGCAGCGTGCTCGTGGTCGACGACGACCGCATCATGCGGCGGACGCTGGAACTCCAACTGGCGCCCCTGGGCTGCCGCCTGCTCCTGGCGAGCAGCGGCCAGGAGGCGCTGGAACTGGTGAAGGCGAAGAAGCCGGACCTGATCCTTCTGGACATCGTCATGCCGGGCATGGACGGCTTCGAGGTCTGCCGCATCCTCAAGCACGACTTGGACACCCAGCACATCCCCATCCTGCACCTCACCAGCCTGGGTCGGGACGCGAAGGACCGCAGCTTCGCCAGCGGCGCCGACGATTTCATCGCCAAGCCGCCTCACTTCGTGGAATTGAGGGCCCGGATCCGCAGCCACCTGCTCATCCGCAGCCTGATGGAGGAGCGGGCCCAGGCCCAGTCCACCCATCTCGCGTGGGAGGAGGGCCGGCGGGCCCGGATTCTCGTGGTGGAGCCCCAGGATTCCCTGCGGGAGCACGTGATCGATGAATTGCGGCTCTCGGGCCACGAGGCGGTGGGCGCGGTGAGCATCGAGGCCTGCCTGCCGCTCCTCAGCACCGGGGTGCCGGACCTGCTCGTGCTGGGGCAGGAGCAGCCCGATGGACAGGGCCACGTCTTCGCCAGCCACCTTCGCAACTTCATCCGGACCTCGGACCTGCCGGTGCTCCTCATCTGCTCCCGAAAGACCCTGAGGGAGGAGATCACCCACGTGGACGTGGGTCCCACCGACTACCTCACCAAGCCCTTCCAGCCGGAGGAGCTGCGGGTGCGCGTGGAAGTGCTGCTGCGGCAGGGCGGCCTGGCCCGCGGGCTCGACGCGGCGCGGTCGCCGGCGGGGCGCCACATGCTTCATGACCCCTTCACCGGAGCCTTCACCCTGTCCTTCCTTGAGGCGCACCTCGGCCTCCTGGCGGGGCAGGGCCTCAACGAGCCCAAGCTGGGCCTGGTCGCGGCCCGGTTCCACGTGCCCACGGGCGGCTGGGAGGCCGAGCGCCGGAGCCTGCACATGGCCGCCGAGGTGCTGCGCGCGGAACTGCGCCCCGGCGAAGCCCTCTGCCGGGTGGCCGAGCACACCTTCGTCGTGGTGATGCCGGGCCTGGACGGCGTGGCCCTCGAAGCGCGCATGGCCCATCTGGCCGCCGCGGGCTTCCACGGCGTGCTGGAAAGCCTGATCCCCGGGGAAGAGGGCGTGCCGAGCCTGATGCGCAAGCTTTCCACCCTGGTCCAGAAGGCCCAGGCGGCCACCGGCCAGAAGGTGTCCTGAAGGTCGGCCGGGAGGTTGCGGCCTAGAGCTTTTCGCCGAGGACCCGATCGGACTGCGCCTTGCGCCAGGCCTGCAATCGTTCCGAAAGGGCAGGGTCCCCCAGGGCCAGGATGGCGGCCGCGAGGAGCGCCGCGTTGATCGCCCCCGGCTTGCCGATGGCCAGGGTTCCCACGGGGACCCCGCCGGGCATCTGCACGATGGAGAGCAGGGAGTCCAGGCCGTTGAGGGCCTTGCTCTGGACGGGGACGCCGAGCACGGGCAGCAGGGTCTTGGCGGCCGCCATGCCCGGCAGGTGGGCCGCGCCGCCCGCGCCGGCGATGATCACTTTGAGGCCGCGGCCCTGGGCCTCTTCGCAATAGCGGAAGAGCTTGTCCGGCGTCCGGTGGGCGCTCACGACGTCGGCCTCGAAGGGGATCTGCAGGGCCTCAAGGGTCTCCGCGGCGCTGCGCAGGGTCTCCCAGTCGGAAGTGGAGCCAATGATGATGCCGACGAGCGGTGGGATTGCCATTCAATGCTCCGGAAGGGGCCAGTTTAGCGTTAGCGGGCGGCGTGGCGGGGGATTGGACTTCGGGGCCGATCCGTCATGATGGGCCGATGGCATCGGTGATCGTGGTGGGCGCAGGCGCGGCGGGGATGGTGGCGGCGTGGCGCGCCGCCCGTCGGGGGCACGCGGTGACCCTGCTGGAGGCCAACGGGAAACCCGGCGTGAAGCTGCGCATCAGCGGCGGCGGCAAGTGCAACATCACCCATGCGGGGCCCATGAAGGCCCTCCTGGCGGCCTTCAGCGCCGAGCAGGCCAGGTTCCTCCGGCCCGCCTTCCACCGGTTCACCAACGAGGATGTCCTTGGGCTCCTGGCGCAGCGGGGAGTCGAGACCTATGCCCGGGAGAACGGGCGGGTCTTTCCCCTGGACCAGCCGGGAAGCGCCGTCCGCGTGGTGGCGGCCTTCGAGGACCTGGTCCGGGAGGCCGGCGTCGAACTCCGTTCCGGTGCCCGGATCACCGGCCTGTCCGCCCGCGCTCCCCGCTGCTCCGGCGTCAGCCTCGAGGAGGGCCGCCTGGAGGCCGACGCCGTGATCCTCGCCACCGGGGGCGCCAGCTATCCGGAAACGGGGACCCGCGGGGAGGTGGCGGGCTGGCTCCAGGCCCTCGGCGTGCCCGTGGCCCCCTGGTTTCCCGCCCTGGCGCCCATCCCGCTCGTGACGCCGCAGCCCGCCTGGGAGGGCGTGGCCTTCCGGGACGGGACGCTGCACCTTCGGGCCGGCAGGGAAGGGCGCCGGCTGGCCGCCTTCGCCGGCGACATCGTCTTCACGAAGACCGGCATCAGCGGACCCGCCGCCCTCGAGCTGAGCCGGGAGGTCGAGGCGGCCCGGCGGGGCGGGGGCGCCTTCCTCGCCTACGCCTTCGCGGCGGAAGCGGACCTGGCGGCGGACCTGGAGGCCATGCGGACCGGGCATCCGCATCTGGCGGTCCAGTCCTGGCTGGCCCGGCGCCTGCCGGACCGGGTTTGCGGGCCTGCCCTGCAGGCGGCGGGCCTGCCGCCCCAGCAGCGTTTCAAGGACCTGACCCGGGAGCAGGCCCGCACCCTCCGCACCCTCGTGGCGGAATTCCCCCTGGGCGCGCCCCAGGCCGTACCCCTCAGCCGGGGCGAGGTCGCCGCCGGAGGGGTGCGGACCGCGGCGGTGGATCCCCGGACCATGCGGGTGAGGGGCTGGGACAACCTCTTCGTCTGCGGGGAACTGCTGGACGTGGACGGCCCCGTGGGAGGGTACAACTTGCAGGCCGCCTTCAGCACGGGCTTCGTGGCAGGGGACTCGGCTTGACTACCCCCCGATCGGACGCCACATCTAGTGGCGTCCTCCCGTTCCGGCTGCGCTTCGCTTGCCGTCCCGGAGGGGGCCCCGTCCTTCAGCACGGGCTTCGTCGCCGGGGACTCGGTCTGAGCCGGCGCCCGGGGTTGATCTTCACAACTCTTAACGGCGGGGGACTCAACCGGGAAGCATCCTCTTGCGTGGTATCTTTGTAACCCTCCCCAGGAGATCTTTCTTATGGCCGGTTCCCTGACTTCGCGCACAGCCCTTGCCCTTTTCCTCGTCAGCGGAGGCCTCATGGCCCAGCCCAAGCGCCCGGACCCCAAGGCGCCCGCCGAAGCCAAGCCCAAGCCCGAGCCGAAGAAGCAGCCCGAAGGCCGGGTCACCCAGAGCGAGGACGTCATCGCCGGCGGCCCCCGAGGCAACGCCTTTCCGTCCGTGGAGGAACTGATCGCGGAGGCCGCCGGTTCCGGGGATCCCGTCATGGATTCCGTGGCCCCTCCGACCGTGGCGCGGAAGGAGCACAAGGAGGTCCGTCACGGGGAGACCGTGAAGGACGACTGGTTCTGGCTCCGGGAGAAGTCCAACCCCGAGGTGGTGAAGTACCTGGAGGCCGAGAACGCCTATACCGCCGCCATGACCAAGGGCCTCCAGCCCTTTGCCGACGACCTCTACAAGGAGCTGCTGGGCCGCATCAAGCAGACCGACCTCTCCGTCCCGGTGCGCCGTGGGAAGTGGTGGTACTACTCCCGCACGGAGGAAGGCAAGCAGTACCCGATCCAGTGCCGCAAGGCCGGCAACGCGGATGCCATGGACGCCGGCGCCAAGGAGGAAGTGCTCCTGGACCAGAACGAACTGGCCAAGGGCCTGAAGTTCCTGGGGCTGGGGGCCTTCAGCATCAGCGACGACGGGCAGCAGCTGCTCTACGCGACGGACACGACCGGGTTCCGGCAGTTCCAGCTCTTCCTCAAGGATCTCGGCACCGGCGCGACCACGGGCCCCCTTGCCGAGCGGGTCACTTCCGTCCAGTGGGCCGCCGATAACAAGACGGTCTTCTACACCACCGAGGACGCCACCACGAAGCGCTCGGACACCGTGTGGCGCCTTGTCGCCGGCGGCAAGCCCGAGAAGCTCTACGTGGAGAAGGACGAGCTGTTCCGGGCCTTCCTCGGCCGCACCCGCGACAAGAAATTCGAAGTCCTCGCCATCAACTCGACGGACACCTGGGAGATGCGGATCCTGCCGTCGGACCAGCCCGGCGGCCAGTTCAAGCCATTGCTGCCCCGGGAGAAAGGCCACAAGTACGACGTGGACCACCGGGACGGCCTCTTCTACATCCGCACCAACAAGGGCGCGAAGAACTTCCGCATCGTCACGGCGCCGGTGGCGGATCCTTCGGAAAAGAACTGGAAGGAGTTCTATCCCCACCAGGCGGACACGCTGGTGGAGGATGCGGACTTCTTCAACGAGTACGCGGTGGTGCACACCAAGAAGGCGGGCCTGCGCGGCTTCCACGTGCTGGAGTTCCGGGGCGGCGTGTGGCACACCGTCGCGTTCCCCGAGGAGGTCTACGCCGCCGGCGGAGACGGGAACCCCGAATTCGATTCCCGCTTCTTCCGCTTCAACTACCAGAGCCCCGTCACCCCCGGTTCGGTCTTCGACTACGACCTGGGCTCGAAGACCCGCAAACTCCTCAAGCAGCAGGAGGTCCTGGGCGGCTTCGATGCGACGAAGTACGAATGCAAGCGCCTCTGGGCCGTGGCCCGGGATGGCGTGAAGGTGCCCCTGTCGGTGGTCTATCGGAAGGGCACCAAGCTGGACGGCACGAACCCCCTGTGGCTCTACGCCTATGGCTCCTACGGCTACGGCTCCAACGCCGGCTTCAGCTCCACCAATCTGAGCCTGCTGGACCGGGGCATGGTCTACGTCATCGCCCACATCCGCGGTGGCAACGAGATGGGCGAGGGCTGGCACGACGACGGCATGCTCATGAAAAAGATGAACACCTTCACCGACTTCATCGACAGCGCGAAGTGGCTGGTGGACCAGAAGTGGACCTCGAAGGACCGCATCGTCATCGAGGGCGGCAGCGCCGGCGGACTCCTCATGGGCGCCGTCTCCAACATGGCTCCGGACCTCTTCAAGGCCGTGCACAGCGCCGTGCCCTTCGTGGACGTGATGAACACCATGTGGGACGCCAGCCTGCCCCTCACCGTGGGCGAGTACCTGGAATGGGGCAACCCCAACGAGAAGGCCGCCTACACCTACATGAAGTCCTACAGCCCCTACGACAACCTGGAGAAGAAGGCCTACCCCGCCATCCTCGTCACCACGAGCTTCAACGACAGCCAGGTGATGTACTGGGAGCCCGCCAAGTACGTGGCCAAGCTGCGCACCCTGAAGACCGACACGAACCCGCTGCTCTTCAAGTGCAAGATGGACCCCGCCGGCCACGGCGGCGCCTCGGGCCGCTACGACGCGCTCAAGGATCGGGCCTGGGAGTTGGCGTGGATGTTCAACCAGGTGGGGATCACGAAGTAGCCCGCCCTTCCGCTTCACGGGAAAGCGCGGCCTGGGCCGCGCTTTCCTTTTGGCGGGATACTGAAGGCGCACGGGAGGTCGGATGGCCAAGGTCGAAGTCCCGAAGGGCCTGCTCATCGGTCTGGCGTCGGCCCTGGGCGCGGCCCTCCTGGCCCTGGCCTTTCTCCTGGGCCGGGCGGCTGGCGCACGGATGCAGCCGGGCTCCGCCCCCGGCGTGGCGCCCGGTATTCAGGACGCAAGGCCTGCCGGGGCGGTCCAGGCCGCCCAGCCTGGGGGCGGCGCAATGCAGGCCGGCCCGCCCACCTCCCTGCCACCCGCGCCAGCCGCCCTCGTGCCGGCGGGCCCTTCGGATCCCCAGGATCCCCAGCGCGGCGCCGTGGCGGCCTACTTCGCCGCCCTGGACCGCATCGCCCCCGGCCAGCTGGCCGGGGACCCCCAGGCCGTGGCCCAGGAGGTGGTGGCGGGCCTCGCCAAGGGGGACGCCTCCGGCTTCGACCGGCTCCTCGCCCAGGCCGACGAGGCCAGGCGGCGGGTGGCCGCCCTCGTCCCCCCGCCGCCCTGCGCGGCCTTCCACCAGGAGAGCCTGGCCCTGCTGGACGAGAACCTGGTGCTCCTGCGCTCCGTGAAGCGGTCCCTGGAGGGCGGCGAAGGGGAAGGGGGGATGGCCTCCCTCGTGGCCCGCGCCCAGGCGGTGCAGGCGCGCTCCGAAGGCCTGGAGCGGGCGGACAAGGCCCTGCGGGCCCGCTATGGCGCCGGTCCCAAGTGACGGGGGCCCGGGCGAGCGGGTAGGATGGAGCTGCGCGGCGTCCGCCGCGCTTTCCTTTGTCCGGGCCTCCATGTCGCTTGAAACCGAAGCTCAGCGCCGCCGTACCTTTCCGAGGGCAGGGTGTTCCGGGATAGGACTGCATCGAGGGGAGGGGCATGTCAGGGCAACTGGAGCCCCCGGGATACGGACCCGAACGGTGAATGAGATCCAGGTCTCTGGGCGCCCGTGTTCGAATGTGCGGGGTCTGACTTGAGACCCTGGAATCGGAGTGATCAAGTGGCTCGAAGACCGAATCCACGAAGCCTCATCGTTGCTGCAAGCCTTGGCATGGGGTTACTCCTGCTGGCCTGTGGAGGGGGAGGCGGCGGAAGCACCTCTGGGCAGCAGTCCAGTGGAATTTACCCACCTGCGAGTGGCGAGACCGTAGGCATTTCTGCCTATTACACCAATCCCAAAGTCTCCAGCAGCGCCTCGGGAACGAATGCCCTGGGTTGGATCACGGAGGAATCATCGTCCGGCACCACCCGGCGGATCTACAACGTGTCCGTCAACACGAATGCCTCCTGGTCAACTCCCGCGGCCCTGGCGGACTCGACCTGGAGATACGGTCTGACCTCGGGGAAGGGTGGCCGCGTCATGGCTATTTGGCAGGCCCAGAACGAGGCCAAGATGCTGAACTGCTTCAGTCGCATCTACCGGAATGGGACCTGGGACCCGCTACCCGCGCGCCTGACTCCCATCGATCGCCTGGAATCCGACATGAGTGCACAGGAATCGAAGCTTCCCATCGCGCTGCTCTATGGAACCGACGGTGCGGCAGCGATCTGGGTTGGCGGGCAGGGGGCGGGAACGGGGACGGCCCAGAACGAACGGCTCTATTTCAGGCGCCTGAGCAATGGCAGCTGGTCCGAGCCGCTGATCCTCGATACGGGCACCTACTTCGAACACATCCTCGGGCGACCCTACGCCACCGTCGCCGAGTCCGGCAAGGTGCTCGTGACCTGGATGAAGCTGCCGGGTCTCGGTTCCCAGAACCCCGTGGAGTTTAAGACCGCGATCCTTGAGGAGAACAAGGCGCCCGTTTTTTCCACGGTCCAGGGGGCCGCCATTGGACCCTATCGGGCCTTCCCGTACCTGGATCCGCAGGAGACGCCATTCATCGGATTCATCACTTCGGCCTCCTTGCCCGCCGTGATCCGCTTCGCCAACGGAGCCTGGTCCAGCCCGAGCCTCCTCGGGGCGTCGCCATCCCTGGCGTCGGATGGCTTCCTCCTGTCCTCGGATCCCGGCGGCCAGACGGTGGCCATCTGGGCTGAGCCTTCGGCGACGTATGGACAGAACCGGATCTCCTTTGCCCGGTTCAACGGGACCACATGGGCCCAACCGCAGGTGCTAGCTGCGGGCCCCTACAACCAGAACGGAAATGCCACGTTGCTGTTCTCCTACAAGCGTCCGAACGGACAACTGGATATCGCTTGGCTGCATTACACCAAGTACACGGAATTCCCTTCAGTTGTCCCCCAGTTGCACTACATGTCCTGGGGGACTTCAGGCCCGGGGGTTCCTCAACCGGTCCTCACCGGTTCTTCCGTCTTCACCCTCGGCATTGGCGCAACCTCCGGGAACGAATCCCTCATCATGTGGTCGAAGTACAAGGACGCCTACTCAGATGAGATCCTATCGACGACCATGCACTGATTCCGTGTAGCTCCTGCCGTCGACCGGACAATTCAGTCACCCCCTGCCGACCTCCCAAGGGTCGGGTCCAATGAACCCCCGGACCCCAATCGGGGTTGACCCCCACGGCCCGCCCATGACCCTCGCCACTGAAGTCGCCCGCCGCCGCACCTTCGCGATCATCAGCCACCCCGACGCGGGCAAGACCACGCTGACGGAGAAGCTCCTCCTCTATGGCGGCGCCATCGACCGGGCGGGCTCGGTGAAAGGGCGGGAGGGCTCGGGCCACGCCCAGTCCGACTGGATGGCCATCGAGCAGGAACGCGGGATTTCCGTCACCTCGGCGGCCATGCAGTTCGAGTTCAAGGGCCACGCCATCAACCTGCTGGATACCCCGGGCCACCAGGACTTCTCCGAGGACACCTACCGGGCCCTGACGGCAGCCGATTCGGTGGTGATGCTGCTGGACTGCGCCAAGGGCGTGGAGGAGCAGACCAAGAAGCTGTTCCGCGTGGCCTCGGAACGCAAGCTCCCCATCTTCACCTTCATCAACAAGCTGGACCGTCCGGGCCGGGAGCCCGTGGAGCTCATCGACGAGGTGGAGGAGCTCTTCGGCCTCGCCGCCGTGCCCATGACCTGGCCCATCGGGTCCGGCCCGGACTTCAAGGGCGTCTACGTGCGGGCCACGGGGCAGATCCAGGTCTTCGAGAAGGCCAAGGCCGGCCGCAAGGCGCGGGTGGTGGGGCAGGGCGGCCTGGACGATCCGGAGATCGTGGCCCTGCTGACGCCTGCGGAACTGCGGCAGCTCAAGGACGACGTGGACCTGATGGACCACGTGCTCCCGCCCTTCGACCGCGCCGAGTTCCTGGCGGGGCGCCAGTCGCCCATGTTCTTCGGCTCGGCGGTGAACAACTTCGGCGTGGCGGAGTTCCTGGAGGAGTTCCTGGCCCTCGCGCCCTCGCCGGGCCCACGGCCGACGCGGGAGGGCGGCGAGGTGGCGCCGGAGGCGCCCTTCACGGCCTTCGTGTTCAAAGTGCAGGCCAACATGAACAAGGCCCACCGGGACCGGGTGGCCTTCGCCCGCATCGTCAGCGGCCACTTCGAGCGGGGCATGGACGCCCTGCACGTGCGGGAGAAGAAGACGCTGAAGTTGAACTACCCCCACATGTTCTTCGGCCGGGAGCGGCAGATCGTGGACGAAGCCTGGCCCGGCGACATCCTCGGCCTCATCAATCCCGGCATGTTCCGCATCGGGGACGTGCTGAGCGCCGCGGGCCCCGTGGACTTCCACGCCGTTCCCCGCTTCTCCCCGGAGCAGTTCTCCTCCGTGCGCCTCGCGGACCCCGGCGCCCGCAAAGGGTTCCTCAAAGGCATCGGCCAGATCGCGGAAGAAGGCGTGGTCCAGGTCTTCTGGCCCAAGGGCGGCGCGCCCCTGCCGATCCTCGGCGCCGTGGGCCGCCTCCAGTTCGACGTCCTGCAGCACCGGCTGAAGGACGAGTACGCCTGTCCCGTGCTCCTCGAGCCCCGGGGCTTCCAGATGGCCCGCTGGCTGGAGGGCGGCTGGCCCGAGCCCTCGCGGTTCTGGGGCGAGCTGGTGGAGGATGCGGACGGGAATCCGGCCATCCTGTTCGAGAACGACTGGCAGCGACGGACGACGGCGGAGAAGAACCCGGAGCTCCGCTTTCTGGAGCACCCGCCGATCTAGGGCCGCCGGGCGGCGGGTCACAGGAAAGTTCCAGCCCAGCGACCGGATCAGCACCGCGCCGTTCCGGATTGGTCATGGCCCTGGGCGAGGCTTAAAGCCCAGAGGTGGACCATGGAAGCTCGGCAACCGCTGGAGGGGACTCCCGTCAATGAAGGCGGCCGCGTGGTCGTCCGCGCCCTGGAGAGCGGCGACTACGCCCACCTCCGCCGCCTCGAAGCGGAGATCTGGGGCGGCGACGCCGCGGGCCAGCTCTGCCCGCACTACCTCCGGCTTTGCACGGAGCTCTTCCCGGACTGGTGCTTCCTCGCCTTGGACGGGGAGCGGCCCGTGGGCTACGTGCTGAACTTCGTGAACGGCAAGGTCGCCTACTGCGCCACCCTCGCGGTGCATCCGGACTACCAGAAGACGCGCGTGAACTACCTCCTGATCCGGGCGATGGTGGCGCGGCTCGTGACGGCGGACCTGGACGCCTGCCGCTTCCTCGTGGAGCCGGGCAACCTGGACGCCCGCAGCGTCCACGAAGCCCTGGGCGCTCGCGTCGTTGGCGAGGTGGAGGACTTCTACCATCCCGGGGACCGGCGCCTCTGGTCCGTCATCGACCGCCAGGACCTCGCCCGCATGCGCGCCCGCTACGCGCGGCTGCGGCTCGTTTCGTGAGGGAGGCGGCGGGCGCCTTTGATCCGCATGCGGCCGCGCGCGAAGGCCGCCCAACGCCTCTGATCCGCTGGGCCGGCGCCCTGGGGACCACGGGGCGCCAGCTCGCGACGCTGGCCGCCGGCGGCGGCTCCCCGCAAGGGCTGTCGGCGTGGTCGGCGCGGCTGCTGGGGCACCTCGGCGTCGAGGTGGAGGTCGCTTCGGCCCTGGCGGACGCGCAGCTCTGGGTCTCGAACCACCTGAGCTGGCTGGATCCCATGGTGCTCTTCTCCCTGCGTCCCATGGGCACCCTGGCCAAGGCGGAAGTGGCGGCCTATCCCTTCATCGGGCGCGGCGCCCGGCGGGCGGGTCTGCGCTTCGTGGACCGCTCCGAGCCCCTCAGCCGGGCCGCGGCCCTGGCGGCCTTCGCCGCCGACCTCCGGCGGGGCCGGCCCACGCTCCTCTTCCCGGAGGGCACCACGACCTGCGGAGAAACCTTGGCGCCCCTCTTCGAGGGCGGTCTCCGCGCGGCCCACGCCCTCGGCGTCACCGTTCTGCCCCTGCGGCTGCAGTGCGACGCCACGCACTATCCCTGGACGGGGGACGAGGCCCTGCTGCCCCACCTGGATGCACTGGTCCGGGTGCCCTCGACACGGGTCCGGGTCCTGCCGGGGCCCGCCCTCGATCCGGCCTCCGAGCCCGATCCGGAAGCCTTCCTCCGCCGCATCGCCGCCCACCTGCGGCCCCAGCCCTAGGACCCGCATGGACCCCGCCCTCCTGTTCACCGGCGTCGACGCCGTCCTCCGCAGCGGCCTCACGCCCTTCCTCGGCCTGCCGGCGCAGGCCGGGCCGTGCGAGGCCGCGGGCGTCGTGCTGGGCGCGCCCTTCGACGGCGGCGTCCTCCACCGTCCCGGCGCGCGGCTCGGGCCCTGGGCCCTGCGCGCCGCAAGCTTGGGCCTGGGCCGCCTGCCCATGCCCCTGCGCCTCCAGGGCCGGGACGAGCTCGAATACCCGCCCCGGGGCTATGCCGCGGTGGACTGGGTGGACGGCGGCAACCTCCCGACCCGGCCCTTCGGAATCGGCGACGCCCTGCGCGCGGTGCAAGGGGGCTGCGCGGCCTGGATCGCTGAAGGCGCCCGCACCCTGCTCCTCGGCGGGGACCACCTGATGACCCTGGGCGCCCTCAGGGCCCACGCCGAAGCCCACGGTCCCCTGGGCCTCCTGCACTTCGACGCCCATCCGGACGCTGGGGATGAGGCGATGGCGGCGGCCCTCTGGGGTTCACCCGTCCACCACGGGACCTGGGTCCGCCAGGCCCTGCAGGAAGGCCTCCTGGACGGTCGCCGCACCGTGCAGGTGGGCCTGCGGGCGCCGCGGCACGATAGCGAGGAACTTGCCTTCCTCGCGGATGCCGGGGTCCGGATGTGGACGCCCTACGACCTGCGGGATGGCCGCCTGGCTTCCCAACTGCAGGGGGACCTCGCCCGCGTGGGCCAGGGGCCCGCCTATGTGAGCGTGGATCTGGACGTACTGGATCCGGCCTTCTGTCCCGCCGTGGCCGAACCCGTGCCCGGCGGCCTGAGCGTCCTGGAGACCCTGCAACTCCTGCAGGCGGTGCACCGATGGCCCGCCCCCTGGGTGGGCGCGGACGTGATGGAACTCGCCCCGCCCTTGCCCGGCGCGGAAGAGACCGCGCGCGTCGGCGCCCATCTGGCCCTTCACCTCCTCGCATGAGGCGTCCATCGGGCTTCGTTCCTCCGATGTGCCGCGGGCTTCACGCGCCTTTCAAGGTCCGAACCCATGCTGGGGCAGGGAGGATTCGATGATGTCCGCGAACTGGCTGGCCCTGTTGCAGCGCCAATCGGCGCCGTGGGAGCCTGTGACCTGGAACGAAGTGGTCGTGGGCTACGACTTCGGCCTGGTGGCCTTCGCCGAGATCCGGCGCTGGATCCGCAGCCACGGCTTTCGGGGCGAAGCCTGCCGGCGACTCGCGGAGCACGAAGGGGAAGCGCCCATGAAGGACTTCGAGGCCACCCTCTGGGAAGCCTGCCGCGAAGCCACGGGGCGGCTGCCAAGGCCCGGGGGCGAGCGCTGGGCCCGCGCCCAGGACCGCTGGCGTCTGGCCCTCGTGCGGGAGGCCCTCGATGCCGAACTCCGCCCCGAAGCCCTGGCGGTGGTCCTGGAGAGCATCTGGGAACGGGTGGGCTGTCCAGAGGATATGGTGGGTCTGTGGACCCGCCCGGCTCCCTGGGCCACGGGCCCTGTGACCGTGGATTACGGGGCCCTGTGGCGCTTCCTCCGCCGCCGCGAGGAGGATCAGGACCTCGTCCCGGCCTGACCACTCACAGGGACGACTGGTCGTACGGGCTGGGCCAGGACGGAAGGCTCAGTCCCAGAGGATCTCGCCGGGCTGCAGGTCCTTGATGTCCAGGACGAGATGGAGGCTGGCCATCCGAAGGACCAGGGCGATGCGTGGTTTCAGGCCGCAGAGGATGAACTGGCCGCCCTTGTTCTTGATGGAGACGTAGCTGGCGACGATTTGGCCCACGCCCAGGCTGTCCATGAACGCCACGGTGGAGAGGTCGAGGAGCACCTTGGTGACCCCTTCCTCCAGCCCCTGCTGAACGGCCTTCAGCAACTCATCGCCGCCTTCGGTGATGGTGACCTTTTCGCCGGGGGCGATGATCAGGATCCCTTGATGCAGATGTCTCTTGAGGGTCATGGCGCCTCCCGGGGGATCCAAAGGATCCAGTGGATCAGGAAGCTGGAACGGCCCTGTGAACTCCGTGGCCCGTCTTTGTGGCCATAAGGCGCTCGGATCCGGCCTGACCAGCCCAGGGCTGCTCAGCTCGCGCCCGAAGGCCGCCCAACAGGAGCACCTGCGCTCAGAAGTAGGGCGCCACCAGCTTCAGGAACCCCGCCGCCAGCAGCGCGCTCACGGGGATGGTCAGGATCCAGGCCATCATGATGTTGCCCGCGACGCCCCAGCGGACGGCGGAGGCGTTCATGGAGGCGCCGACGCCCATGATGGCGCCGGTG
This sequence comes from Holophagaceae bacterium, assembly GCA_016710635.1. Taxonomy (GTDB): domain Bacteria; phylum Acidobacteriota; class Holophagae; order Holophagales; family Holophagaceae; genus JADJVL01. Next base: position 15,213 of record JADJVL010000005.1, read on the forward strand.
ATGCTGTGGGTGGTGCTCACGGGAATGCCGAAGTGGGCGGTGGTGAACAGCACGGCGGCGGCGGCGGTCTCCGCGGCGAAGCCGTGGATGGGCCGCAGTTTCACGATGCGCGACCCCATGGTCTTGATGATCTTCCAGCCGCCGGAAGCGGTGCCGAGGGCCATGAAGGTGGCGCTGCCGATCTTGATCCAGAGGGGCACGATCACCTTGGCCTTCTCGTCGAGCGGCAGGTGGAACTTGTAGGCGATGAGGGCGAGACAGATGATGCCCATGGCCTTCTGGGCGTCGTTCTGACCGTGGGTGAAGGACATGGCGGCGGCGCTCACCAACTGGGCCTTCCGGAAGACGAAATTGACCTTTTGTCCCGGGAAATGGCGGACGATCCAGAGGATCGACAGGATCAGGATCATGCCCACCAGGAAGCCCATGGCGGGGGAGATGATGATGAAAGCGCCGATCTCCTGGAGCTTCTTGGTGTGGAGGGCGCCGAAGCCGGCGTGGGCCACGACGGCGCCGGCGAGGCCACCCAGGAGCGTGTGGCTGGTGCTGGATGGGATGCCCAGCCACCAGGTGAGGAGGTCCCAGGTGATGGCGGCCATGAGGGCCGCGGCGATCACCGCTGGCACCACGTGCTGGCTGTCGGCGATGCCCTTGGCGATGGTGGTGGCGACGGACGTGCCTGCGAGGGCGCCGGCGAAATTCAGCACGGCGGACATCAGCAGCGCGTATTTGGCGGGCAGCACGCCGGTGCTGACCACGGTGGCGATGGAGTTCGCCGTGTCATGGAAGCCGTTGATGTAGTCGATGCCCCAGGCCAGAAGGATCAGGACCGCCAGGGACGGGATGAGAAAGGCTTCGATCATCGAAACCCTCAGGCGTTCTTCATGACGGTGGAGCCCACGACCTGGGCGACGAGCTCGATGCGGTCCGTGGCGTCCTCGGTGAAGGAGAGCAGTTCCTTCCACTTGATCAGTTCGATGGGGTCCGTGGGATTCTCGAAAATCTGGGCGATGGCGGCGTGGTACACGGAATCCGCCTGGTTCTCCAGGACGTGGCAGTGCTGGATGCGGGCCCGGATGTCCTTGATGTCCGACATGGTGCGCAGGGCCTTGATGAGGTGCACCAACTCACCGGAACCCTCCACGACATTGCTGGTGAGCTGGGTGAGGGCCGGCATGATGTGCTGGATCCGGTAGAGCACGATGCGCTCGCAGACCGTATCCAGGCGGTCCACCACGTCGTCCAGGGCGTGGGTCAGGGCGAGGATGTCCTCCCGCTCGATGGGGGTCACGAAGACCTGGTTGAGCCGGTCGATGAGCTCGTGGGTCAGCTCGTCCCCCTTGTGCTCGAAGTCCTTCATCTCCCGGCGCATCTCGGGAAAGCGGCTGGGATCCCCGGTGCGGAGCTCCCGGTCGAGGTGCTGGGCGGCGGAAGCCACATTGGTCGCGGCCGCCTCCAGCAGGTCGAAAAAGACCATTTCACGGGGCTTCAACCACTTCAGGAGGGTGTTCAGGGACATGGAAACTCCAACTTGGGCAGAGTCGCCCGGGGCGCTGTAAACATTCTGCAACAAACTTCGGCGCTTCCATGACCTGATCCACAATCAATCCATGCCCTTGCATTTGCGGAACCACCTCCGGGTCCTCCTGACCCTGTTTGGCGCCTTCCTCCTCGGCCTCGGGGCCTCGGTCTGGCTCCACAAGGGCATTCCTTCGCCGTTGCGGCTGGGAGTCCTCACTCTGGCGGTTCTGTTGATGTTCATGGCCACAGGCTGGCTGATCCGGTGGCTCGTGGTGCCCAGGGGCGCCGCCGGCCAGGCGCCGGTGAGCCTGGAGGACATGCCCCGGCTGTGGGCGGAGCTGGAACGGGAGAACCTGAGCCTGCGGGGGCTGAAGGAGGCCGAGGACGCCCTGCGGAAGGGCATCCTGGCCCGGTTGCAGGAAGGGGTGGTGCTGCTTGGCCAGGAAGGGTCCGTGAAGCTCTACAACCCAGCCGCCGAGGCCCTGCTGGGCCGGGGCACGCCCCTGGTGAAGGGCGCCACTGCCCTGTCCCTGTTCCGGGAGCCGGAGGCCCAGCGGCAGCTCGCCGCGGCCCAGGCCGGGAACAGCGTGGAATGGACCCTCGAGCGCGGGCACCGCATCCTCCGGGTCCGCGGGATCCCCTTCTCGCAGATCCAGGGGGCGGCCTCCTGCTCACCGTCGACGACGTCACGCGCCAGGAGGCCCTGGAGAACACCCGCCAGCGTTTCGTCTCGAACCTGAGCCACGAGCTCAAGACGCCCCTCACCAGCCTCCGCATCGCCGTGGAGAACCTGCAGGCGGAAAAGACTGAAGGCGGCCAGGCAGATCCGAATGCGGCCATGCTGCTCCGGGGCGTGGAGCGCATGACCCTCCTCCTGGATGACATCTCCGAGCTCAGCCGCATCGAAAGCGGCGCCCTGCGGCTCTCCCCGGCACCCGTCGCCCTCGGGTCCCTCGTCCAGGAGCTCCTGGACGAGGCTGGTCCGGTCGCAAAGGCCAAGGGCATCACTCTCATTTCGCGCTTTGACGGGGCCGCCGACGCCGTGGTGCGGGTCGATGGCCTGCGGCTGCACCAGCTGGTGGGCAACCTACTGGGCAACGCCCTCAAGTTCAGTCCGGAGGGGGCCACGGTGGAACTGGGACTGGCCCTGGCGGAGGGGCGGATGCGCTGGGAAGTGAAGGACCATGGACCGGGCATCGCCCTGGCGGACCAGCCCAAGGTCTTCGAGCGGTTCTTTCGGGCCGCCACCGCCCGAGGCGTTCCGGGGACGGGGCTTGGCCTCGCCATCGTCAAGCACCTGGCCCGCCTCATGGAGGGCGAGGTGGGCTTCACCAGCGAGCCCGGCCGGGGCGCCACCTTCTGGGTCGATCTCCCCGCCGCGGAGCCCTGAAGACCGGCCGTGCCCGCCGTAGCTCAGTCGTTCACGCTGCCCAGCCGGTAACCTACGCCCACCACGGTCTCGATGAGGGCCGCGGCTTCGCCGAGCTTCGCCCTCAGCCTGCGCACGTGGGCATCGATGGTGCGGCTCTCGCCGAGGTACTCCAGGTCCCAGACCTGCTGGAGGATCCTTTCCCGGGGCAGGACCCGCCGCGGGTTCTTCAGGAAATAGGCCAGCAGCTCGAATTCCTTGCGGGTGAGATCCAGGGCCTGGCCGCCGGAGCGGGCCATGTGCATGTCCAGGTCCACCGACAACGCGCCGAAGGCGAGGACCTTGCCCTTGGCCTGGTCGTCGAGGAAGCTGGCGCGGCGCAGGATGGCCTTGACCCGGGCGGTGAGCTCCCGGGTCGAATAGGGCTTGGAGACGTAGTCGTCGGCGCCGAGCTCCAGCCCGAGCACCCGGTCGATCTCGTCGCCACGGGCGGTGACGAGCACCACCGGCAGGCTGCGGAGGGCGGGCTCGCCGCGGATGAAGCGCAACACGTCGAGGCCGTCCATGTCCGGCAGCGTGAGGTCGAGGAGCGCCGCGTCCGGGCGGGTGCCTTTGCCCGCCGCCACGTGCCGCAGCAGTTGCAGGGCGTCGCCCCCCGTCGGGCAGGCCGCCACCCCGAACCCCTCCCGCTGGAAGTGCTGCTGCAGCCCCGCCAGGATGTCGGGATCGTCTTCCAGGAGGAGCAGGTGGGGCATGGGGGGAACCTCAGTTGGCTTCGCCGGGGGTGCCGCGGGACTGGAGATAGCTGTGCTTCACATTGACGCCTTCGAGGATGAAGAGCACCTCCTCGGCGATGTTGGTGGCCTGGTCGGCGATGCGCTCCCAGTTCTTGATGACGATGATGAGGTGGCTGGCCCGCTCGATGGTGAGGGGATCCGCCAGCATGATGCGGAGCAGCTCCTTGTAGGCGTCCAGGTAGAGGGCGTCCACCCGGTCGTCCTCGTCGATGACCCGGCGGGCGAGGTCAGCATCGCCGTTGACGAAGGCGTCCAGGGCCCGGCGCACCATCTCGCGGGTCTCGATGCCGAGGCTTTCCAGGTAGCCGCCCATGCGCAGGGGCGGCTGGGGATTCAGCAGCTTGGCCCGGCGGGCGATGTTCACGCAGTGGTCGCCGATGCGCTCCAGCTCCGGGATGATCTTGAGGGTGCTGGCGATGAGGCGCAGGTCCGTGGCGATGGGGGCCCGGAGGGCCAGGAGGTCCACACAGGCCTGGTCCAGGCGCAGCTCGCTCTCGTCCACCGCGGCGTCCAGGGCGATGACCCGGTCGGCCATGGCGTCCGAGCGCTGCTCGTGGGCCTTCCGGGCGAGGTCGATCATCTCCTCGGCCTGTCCGGCCATGGCCATCAGGCCGTTCTTGAGCTCCGCGAGCTCCGTGTCGAAGTGCCTGGGCATCAGCCGAACCTCCCCGTGATGTAGTCCTCGGTCATGCGCTCCGAAGGCGTGGTGAACACTTTCTCCGTGAGACCGACCTCGATCAGCTTGCCCAGCCAGAAGAAGGCTGTGTAGTCCGAAGCGCGGGCGGCCTGCTGCATGTTGTGGGTGACGATGACGATGGTGTAGTCCTTCTTGAGCTCGAAGATCAGCTCCTCGATGCGGCTGGTGGCGATGGGATCCAGGGCCGAGCAGGGCTCGTCCATGAGGAGGACTTCGGGTTTCACCGCCAGGGCCCGCGCGATGCACAGGCGCTGCTGCTGGCCGCCGGACATGCCCAGGGCGGATTCGCTCAGCCGGTCCTTGACTTCGTCCCAGAGACCGGCGCGCTTCAGGCTGGTCTCCACCGCCTCGTCCAGGGCGTGGCGGTCCCGGACGCCCTGGATGCGCAGGCCGTAGACCACATTCTCGTAGATGGACTTGGGGAAGGGGTTGGACTTCTGGAACACCATGCCCATGCGCTTGCGCAGGCCGATGACGTCCACGCCGGGAGCGTAGAGGTCCTGCCCCGCCAGCAGCACGCTGCCTTGCACCCGCACGCCGTCGATGAGGTCGTTCATGCGGTTGAGGGCGCGCAGCAAGGTGCTCTTGCCGCAGCCGGAGGGGCCGATGAAGGCCATCACCGTGTGCTCCTTCACGTCCAGGTCGACCCCGTGGAGGGCCTGCTTGTCGCCGTAGTACAGGTCCAGGTTGCGCACCTGGAGCATGGGCTGGGCGGTGATCGCCGCGGCGTCCGTCAACGGCAGGCCGCGCGGGCGGAGGGCCTCCGCCGCCTGCGGGCCGGGTTCGGGGATCGCTCTCGAGAGCTCGGGTTCCATGAGGGCTCCGGGGTTCGGCATCAGAAGGTGCTCCCGCCCAGGCGTTCCCGCAACCGTCGCCGCAGGCGCAGGGCGAAGAGGTTCAGCGCCACGACCACGAGCAGGAGAAGGAGGGCGGTCATGTAGACCATGGGCTTGGCGGCCTCGCTGTTGGGGCTCTGGAAGCCCACGTCGTAGATGTGGAAGCCGAGGTGCATGAACTTGCGGTCGAAATGGAAGTAGGGGAACTGGCCATCCAGGGGCATGGCCGGGGCCAGCTTGACGACGCCGGTGAGCATGAGGGGCGCCACCTCGCCGGCGCCCCGGGCCATGGCGAGGATCAGGCCGGTGAGGATGCCGGGGGCGGCGCCGGGCAGCACCACCTTCCAGATGGTCTGCCACTTGGTGGCGCCCAGGGCCAGGCTGGCCTCCCGCAGCGAGCGGGGCACCGAGGACAGGGCCTCCTCCGTGGCGACCACCACCACGGGGACCGTGAGGAGGGCCAGGGTGAGGGAGGCCCAGAGGATGCCACCGGTGCCGTAGGTGGGCGTGGGCAGGCGGTCCGCGAAGAAGGCCTGGTCGATGGCGCCGCCCATCGTATACACGAAGAAGCCCAGGCCGAAGACGCCGAAAACGATGGAGGGGACGCCGGCCAGGTTGTTCACCGCCACCCGCACGCTGCGCACCAGCCAACCGTCCCGGGCGTACTCCCGCAGGAAGAGGGCCGTGACCACGCCGAGGGGGACCACCATGAGGGACATGATGAGCACCATCAGCACCGTGCCGAAAATGGCCGGGAAGATGCCGCCTTCCGTATTGGACTCCCGCGGATCCCCGGACACGAATTCCCAGAGGCGGGCTGCGTAGATGCCGGCCTTCCCGAGAATGCCTGTGCGGTTGGGGGCGACGAGGCGCACCACGGCGCTGAGGGGGATCTCCTTGGTCTGCCCGTCCACGGTCCGCAGGATGATCTGGAGCTCCGCGGACTTGGCGCGGAGGCCGTCGAGGCGGGTCTGCAGGGCTTCGTAGCGGACCCGCAGGGCCTTCTCCTCCGCCTCCAGGCGCGCCAGGGCCGTCGCATCGGCAGGCGCCAGGCCCCGGCGGCGGAGGCGGAGGTCTTCGAGGCGGCGGTTGAGGGTTCCGACTTCGTCCTTCTCGATGGTGCGGATGTCCCCCTGGAGGGACTGGGCCTCCGGCAGCCGCCCAAGGGCTTCCTCAAAGGCCGCATCCCCGGACGCCAGCACCCTGCCGTTCTCGGAAACCGAGGCCACGAAGCCGATGAAGGCGCCATTCTCAAGCCGCTCCACGAGGACTGCGTCCGCGGGCCGCTGCTGCGCGCCCAGCTCGGCGACCTTGATCCAGCGGAAGTCCTGGCCGTAGAGGTCCCGGTTGGCCACCCGGAACTGGACCTTGGCGGGCTCCTCCCCGAGGGCGGCTTCGCGGGCGGAGATCTCGCCGAGCAGCGGTCCTTCCGGCGTCGTGGCCTGCACGAGGGCCCGGGGCCAGAAGAACCCGAGCCCTTTGACGGCGATGAACCCGACGAGGCCCGTGATCATGAGCAGGGAGAGGGCCAGGGCCGCGGCGGAGAGCCAGACGAAGGCGCTGCCCCTGCGCAGGAACTCGCGGCCGCGTTGGAGGCCGCTTGGGAGGCTGGTGCCGTTCCTGGCCATCAGAAGCTCTCGTACTTCTTGCGGAGCCGCTGGCGCACCAGCTCCGCGAGGGTGTTGAGGAGGAAGGTCAGGAGGAAGAGCAGGAAGGCCGCCAGGAAGAGCACCCGGTAGAGGGATCCGTGGTGGGGGGCTTCAGGGATCTCCACCGCGATGTTGGCAGCCAGGGTCCGCATGCCGTTGAAGGGGCTCCAGTCCAGCACCGGCGTGTTGCCGGTGGCCATCAGCACGATCATGGTCTCGCCGATGGCCCGGCCCAGTCCGACCATCACCGCCGAGAAGATCCCGGGGCTCGCCGTGGGCAGCACCACCCGCCAGGCGGTCTGCCAGGGCGACGCGCCGCAGGCCAGGCTGGCGGAGGTCAGGGATTTCGGCACGGAGGAGAGGGCGTCCTCGCTGAGGGTGAAGATGATGGGGATGACGGCGAAGCCCATGGCAAAGCCCACCACCAGGCTGTTGCGCTGGTCGTAGGTGATGCCCTGGGCCGAAAGCAGCCAGTGGCGGTAGTCGCCGCCGAGGAAGGCACGCTCGAAGGCGGGGGCCGCGGTCAGGCTGAGGAGGCCCGCCGCCACGAGCAGGGGCACCGCCCAAAGGACTTCCCGCCCGGTTCCCCACAGGCTCTTGAAGCGGTCCGGCAGCCGCATCCAGACCGGAAAGGCCAGGAGGGCGAGGACCAGGGCGGCCGCGGGGAAGACCAGGACCGAAACCGCCAGTTTCTCGAAGAGGGGCGCCATGACCAGGCCGGCGAGGAAGCCCAGCACCACCGAGGGCAGGGCGGCCATGATCTCCACCGTCGGCTTGATGGCGTTGCGAAGCCGGGGCGTGGCGAACTGGCTGGTGTAGAGGGCGCCGAGCACCGCCAGGGGCAGGGCGAAGAGCATGGCGTACAGCGTGCCCTTGAGGGTGCCGAAGACCAGCGGCACGAGGCTGAACTTGGGCTCGAAGTCGTCGGTGCCCCCGCTGCTCTGCCACACGAATTCCGGCTTGTCGTAGCCTTCGTAGTGGACCTTCCCCACGAGGCTCGTGAAGGTGACTTCCGGATGGGTGGCCTGGAGGGTCCAGGCCCGGGTCTCGCCGGAAGCCGAACTGGCGGTGACGAGGTCGCCCCGGGTGGACAGGGACGCGGAGGTGAGGCCTTCGGCGGAAGCGCGGAAGAGCCTGGCTTCGGTGGTCAGATGGTCCACCGCCAGGTCCCGGTCGCTCCAGACCAGGAAGCGCTTGTCGCGCAGGCTGGGCATGAAGCCCCGCACCGGCCCCGCCAGGGGCTGGAAGACATGCAGCCGCTGCAGCTGCGGCGCGTCCCCGGTGCGCAGGAGCTGGAAGGCCTGGAGCGCGCCCCGTTCGCCCCCCGCCAGGATGGAATTGCCGCCCAGCGCGAAGGCCAGGGCGGTGATGGGCTCGGGGAAGGCCGCCTCGGCGGTCAGGGCGCCGGTGGCCACATCGAGGGCCAGCAGCCTTCCCGTGGCGGTCCCGATGAAGAGCTGCTGGCCATCGGAACTCCAGAGGGCTGCCTGGACGGTCTGTCCGGCAAGGTTGGTCAGTGGCTTCCAGGCGACCGCTGCCGTGGTGCCGGGAACGGATTCGAGCCACGCCGGGCCCTCCTGGGTGAGGGCGGCGACGCGCAGGACGCCGCTGCCTTCCAGGCCGCCCCCTTCCATCAGCCGGAACGCAAGGATCCGCTGAGGCGCCTGGGCCGGCTGCAGGGCCGGTTGCCAGACGGGCTCCAGGTCCCAGGCCGCCGGATTGGCCTCCCCGGCGGGCTTGGACCACTTGAGCCGCCCTTCGTGCAGGCGGCCCGCGCCGTCCAGGACCAGCAGTTCGCCGGCGGCCGTCGGCCTGGAGACCCAGGACCAGGGCAGGGCGGGGCTTCCCGCGACGGACTTGAGGGCGCTGCCGTCGGTGAGCCGGATGAGTCGCAGCCCCTCCGCCGCGGAGACCGCCACCGCCGCCTTGCCGGACTCGTCGAGGAGCAGGGCGGCCTGGGCCGGCGCCTGGAGGCCCTGCTTCGCACTGCCGCGGGCGCCCCGGAACAGGGGGAAGGCCTCCTTGCCGATGAAGAAGAGCATGCCCAGCACGGCGGCGATGATGGCCAGACCACCCACGGAGATGATCACTGCCATCAGGCGGTCCACGCGCTTGGCGCGGCGCAGGACGGCATCCTTCGGGGAAGCGGCGCTCATGGGTTCGGGGATCCTGTCACGGAAAATTTACGCTCGGGGCCTGGATACGCGACTGCCGGAGTCGCCTCCGGCAGTCGCAGGGCGGAAGTCTACTGGACCTTCTTGAGCTCCGAGCCTTCCATGGCGGCGGTGAGGGGCAGGTAGCCGTCCTTGACGACGATCTCCTGGCCTTCCTTGCTCAGCACGAACTTGAGGAATTCCCGGGTCAGGGGATCCATGGGCTTCTTGGGATCCTTGTTCACGTACACGAAGAGGAAACGGGTCATGGGGTACTTGCCGCTGAGGGCGTTCTCGTAGGTGGCCTGGAAGGCCTGGTCGTTGTAGCGGCCCTTCATGGACATGGGGACGGCCCGGACGCCGGAGGTGGCGTAGCCGATGCCGCTGTAGCCGATGGCGCCCTTGTCCGTGGAGACGCTCTGGACCACGGAGGAGGAGCCCGGCTGCTCCTTCACCGTGTCCTTGTAGTCGCCCTTGTTCAGTGCGTGCTCCTTGAAGTAGCCGTAGGTGCCCGACGCGCTGTTGCGGCCGTACATGGAGATGGGCCGGGCCGCCCACTCGCCCTTCAGTCCCAGCTGGCCCCAGCTCTTGACGTCCGCCTTCGCGCCCCACTTGCGGGTCTTGGAGAAGATGGCGTCCACCTCTTCCATGGTGATTTCCTTGAGGGGGTTGTCCTTGTGGACGAAGACGGCGAGGGTATCGATGGCCACGGCGATCTTCGTGGGCTTGTAGCCGTACTTCTTCTCGAACTTGTCCATCTCCTCGCCCTTCATCTCCCGGCTCATGGGGCCGAGCTGGGAGGTGCCTTCCTGCAGGGCCGGGGGCGCGGTGGAGGAGCCTTTGCCCTCCACCTGGATTTTGACGTTCGGGTACTGCTTGTTGAAGGATTCCACCCAGTAGGTCATCAGGTTGTTCAGAGTGTCGGAGCCCACGGAGTTGAGGTTTCCGGAAATGCCGGCCACCTTCTTGTAGACCGAAAGCTTGGGATCCACCTTCACGTTCTGGGCCGTCACGGGAAGCGCCAGGACCGCGCAGGCGGCGAGGGCGGAAAGGATTCGGGGCGTGCGGGGCATGGTTGCTCCTCTGGGATGGATTCAGGCTCAAGGGCTGATGTGGCGCCGCCGTGCCGCTGGCGTGAATTCCGTGTGACGACGGGCCGCGGTTCCGATAAAAACGCCTCAAAATCCACGTAAATATAGAAAAGATGCGATATTGCCATCGCCGTGCTTTCCGGGGAGAATGAGGCTGCATCCAGCGGTGCCCGGCCAGCGGGCCAGCGCACCCTGGACGGTCTCATCGAGGTCCGTGGCCGGGCAGGACGCCCCGAACCGGCAACCTCACCCTTCCATCCTCCACATCCATCCACATATCCAGCACGCGGAACTGGCGCCCCGTCCATTCGACGTAACAGCGCAGAGCCGCAGCCGAACGGGAGTTCCCTTGGGCAAGAAAACCATGATGATCAACGCCACGGATCCGGAAGAAATCCGGGTGGCCACCCTGATGGACGGCGTCCTGACGGACTTCGACATCGAATTCATCCACAACGAGAAGATCAAGGGCAACATCTACAAGGCCCGGGTGGTCCGCGTGGACCAGGCCCTGCAGGCCGCCTTCATCCACTATGGCGGCCAGAAGAACGGCTTCCTGCCCCTGGGCGAGCTGCCCCGGGACATGGTCAGCGCCGACGGGCGCCGCGGCCGCATCCAGGACATCCTTTCCCGGGACGCGGAGATCATGGTCCAGGCGGTGCGGGAGGAGCTGGGCTCCAAGGGCGCCATGATGACGGGTCAGCTGAGCCTGCCGGGCCGCTATCTGGTGCTGACGCCGGGGAATCCGGTCAACGGCATCAGCCGCAAGATCGAAAGCCGCGAGGAGCGGGAGTATTTCAAGCAGCTCATCGACGAGATGGAGATCCCGAAGGGCTTCGGCGTCATCGTCCGCACGGCGAGCATGGGCGTCACCAAGGAGGACTTCCAGCGCGATCTGGAATTCCTGCTGGACACCTGGAAGGAGGTCCAGACCCGCTACAAGCACCGGCACGGCCCCGGACTCGTCTGGCAGGAGGACGACGTCGTCACCCGCACCCTGCGGGACGGCTTCACCGCCGACGTGGAGGAGGTCACCATCGACGACCTGGACACCTTCCACCAGGCCCAGAACTTCTTCAAGCGCACCATGCCCCAGTACCTCGGCGTCCTGAAGCACCACATCGGCAAGAAGCCCCTCTTCACCAAGCACCAGACCGATGAGCAGATCGACCGCATCTACGCCCGCAAGGTGAACCTGCCCAGCGGCGGCGCGCTCGTGCTGGACCAGACCGAGGCCCTCGTGGCCATCGACGTGAACAGCGGCAAGACCAGCGGCGAGAACCAGGAAGACACGGCCTTCAAGACCAACATGGAGGCCGCCGAGGAGGTGGCCCGCCAGTTGCGCATGCGCGACCTCGCCGGCCTCGTGGCCATCGACTTCATCGACATGAAGCGGGAAAGCCACATGAAGGCCGTCCAGGACAAGCTGGTGGACTGCCTCAAGGAGGACAAGGCCCGCATGGAGGTGGGCAAGATCAACCGCTTCGGCGTGCTGGTGATGACCCGCCAGCGCATCCGGCCCTCCATCCACCACGTCACCCACGAGCCCTGCCCCACCTGCCAGGGCGTCGGCAAGGTCAAGAACCTGGAGGCCCTGGTCCTGAGCGTCGCGCGGCGCATCAAGTCCATGCTCAGCCGGGAAGGGATCAAGGAGATCGAGGTCAAGCTGGCCCCCGCCATCGCCATGGCCGTGCTGAACCAGAAGCGCCGGGACATCGCCGAGATGGAGGAACAGTCCGGCGCCACCGTGGTGATCCTGGCGGATCCCTCCATCGGCTACGGCGAGATGGTGGCCGCCATCGAGAAGGCCGAGGACGAGCCCGTCGAGAAGCTGCCCCGCCGCGAGTTCTCCAAGCCCGGCGATCCCGACGAGGACACGGTGGTCCTCGGCGGCGACAGCCCCATCTCCTTCGAGAAGGCCCTGGGTGAGGACTCCAAGAAGTCCGCCGCGCCGAAGGAGGCCGCGAAGGACAAGGACGGCTTCAAGTTCGACCGCCGGGACCTCCAGCGCGCCGCCCTGGAAGAGCGAGAGCGCCTGCGGGCCCTCTTCGAGAGCGCCAAGCCCCTGGACGGCGAACCCGGCGAGGACGAGGACGCGGAAGCAGCCGCCGAAGGCGCGCCTTCAGCGAAGGGCAAGTCCCGTCGACGCGGGCGGGGCGGAAAGGGCCGCGGCGAGGCCGCGAGCGCGGCGCCGGTAGCCGCCGAAGCGGTTGCCATGACCACCGAATCCGCCGAGGCCAAGCCCGTGGCGAAGGTCCCTGAGAAGGGCGCCAAGTCCGGCGCCAAGGGCGGCAAAGCCGCCTTCGTGCCCCAGTCCACCGCCATGGCCATCGTGGCGGCCCTCGGCGCGGTGCCGCCGGATGCGCCCAAGGCTCCCGAGCCCCCGCAGCTCAGCGCGGATCAGGTGGCGTCCCTGCTGACGCCCAGTCCCCGTCCCAAGCGGCCCGGCGCAGGTTCCCCCAAGCCGGAGGCGACCAGGCCGGAGGTCCCCAAGGCTGAACCCGCCAAGACGGACGCCTCCCCAGCGGCCGAGGCTGCGGCTCCTGCCAAGCCCGCCCGCAAGCCCAAGGCGGCGGCGGACGCTCCTGCCAAGGCCCCCGTCGCGAAACCCGCCCGGAAGCCCAAGACCTCAGAAGCTGTGTCCGAAGGCTCTGAAGCCGCGGGCAAGGCTTCGGCGAAGGCGGCCCGGCCCGCGTCCAAGGCCAAGTCCGAGGGCTGATCCCGGATGTCCCTCTACTGGCAGGCACCCGCAGCCTCCCTGGCGACCCTGCTGGGGGGCTGGCTCGTGGTGAAGCACCTCCAGGGCAGGGCCTCCGTGATGCGGCTCCTGTCCGCGGTGGCGGCGGGCTACCTGATCTCGCTCTCCTTTGTCCGGATCATTCCCGAAGCGCTGGAACCCGCCCATGGCGGCGAGGCCAACGCCCTCTGGGTGCTGGGGGGCTTCCTCCTCGTCCACGCCATGGAGCACGGTCCGACCACCCACTTCCACTACGGGGAGGAGACGCACCCCGGCTCCCGCCTCAGCGGCGTCATGGCGCTGGTCGGCCTGTCCCTGCACAGCTTCATGGACGGTATGGCCCTCGGCGCCGCCTCGGGCACGAAGAGCGGCCTCGCGCCCCTGGTCTTTGGCGGGATCCTGGTCCACCGCATCCCGGAAGGCGGCACCATCGCGTCGATCTTCCTGTCCCGGGGCTTCGGGAGCCGCGGCGCCCTGGGCGCGGCTTTCATCCTCGCCCTGGCGGCCATCCTCGGCGCCATGGGGCAGTCGGCCCTCCATCTGCCCGTCGGCCCACTGCTGGGCCTGACGGGTGGCCTCGGTCTCTACGTCGCCAGCTCGGACCTGCTGCCGGACGTGCAGAAGGAGATCGGCTGGAAGAGCACCCTGGGACTGCTGGTGGGCGTCGGCGCCTTCTTCCTTTCGACGCTGCTGGCTCCGCACCACCACGCCGTCTGAGCGGACTGGTCCAGGTCCCATGCCGGCTTCCCGCAACTCCCCCTTTCGAGGCCGCGGCGCGAGGGCCGCGTGGCTCGGGGGGCTCGCCTCCCTGCTCGCGGCCCAGGAACTGCCGCCCCTGCCTTCCCTGGAACGAGCGGTTCGGCCCTCCCTGGGCGAACTGCTGCCGCTGCGTCCCTTCGAGACCGACACCCTCGGCGCGGGCCGCTATCCCTTCCGGTGGCGCGGAGAAAAGGTCGAGGAGGGACCTGACCGCTGGATCCTGGAGCGGGGAGCCATCCAGAGCGATTCGCTGCTGCTCGTGGCGGACCGGATCGAATACGAGCCGGGCACCGGCGAGATCCGGGCGGAGGGCGCCATCCGCCTCGAGGCGGAAGGGGTGCGGCTTCGCTGCGCGCGCCTGTCCATGGACTGGAAGAAGCAGGTGGGCGAAGCCTATGCCATGGAGCTGGAACTTCCGCCCAGCTGGACGCTGAAGTCCGATCGGGTCGTCTTCACGACGCTCCGGCATTGGGATTTCCAGAAGGTGGATGTCAGCCCTTGTCCCCAGGACGAACCGGGCTGGAAGGCCCACCTCGTCGAGCTGAAGCTGGATCTGGACGGCTTCGCCATCCTCCGCCACGCCTCGGTCTGGCTCGGGCACGTACCGGTGCTCTACGTGCCCTGGGCGCCCTATCCCGCCAACACGACCCGCAGTTCGGGCCTGCTCCCGCCGATGCTGGGCTCCAGCAGCCGCCTCGGCGCCACCGTGGGCCTCTCCTACTACCAGGTGCTGGGCCCCTTCGCGGACGCCACCTTCAACCCGGAGATCCTCACCAAGGAGGGCGTGCTCTGGGGCGGAGAGGTGCGCTGGAACCCCGAGCCCACCCACCAGGGCAGCGTCCAGGGCCAGTCCATCCACCAGCAGAGCGATGGCCAGAACCGCTACCGCTTCGGCCTGAAGGAGCTCTGGCAGCGGGAGGATGGCTGGCAGCTGACCGCGGACATCAACCAGGCCTCCGACAACCTCATGGACGCGGATTTCGGCCATGGGTGCGCCTTCCTCGGCGGCAATCCCTTCGACAGCGCCTTCTACCTGGGCAAGAGCTTCCAGAAGGCGGCCTTCGCCATCACGGGCTCGGAGCAGCGGACCTTCTTCTCCCCCCTGGACCCCTTCTACCGCAGCGATTTTCCCGCCTCCCTCATCCGGCGCGGCCTGCCGCAGGTGGAAGCCCGCCTCTTCCCCGTGCCCATCGGTCCCCTGTACCTGGACGGCTCCGCCCGGACCAACCGCTTCTCCTACCTGCTGGACCTGGGCGACAACCCGCAGCCGGAACAGGAGCGGCCCCGCACCCGCTACGCCTGGAGCCGGGAGGACGCGGCCCTGCGGCTGGCGGGCCGGGTCGGCCAGTGGGGCCCGCTGCGGGTGGACTTCCAGACCCTCGGCCGAGCCACCCACTACGGCGGCACCCTCCTCGTGGAGGGCTTCGACTCGAGCCGGGACACCTCCGTCAACGCGGCCTTCGACCCCTTCCAGGTCGAGGGACCGGGCGCCATGCGGTTCCTGCTCTCCGGCCAGGTGAAGTTCTCCGCCCCGCCCCTGGGCCGGGACTACCCGAAATTCAAGCTCTTCGGCTGGAACGGGGAACTCAAGCACGTGGTGGAACCCTTCATCGCCTTCAACGAGACCAGCCGCTACGGCCGGGCGGGCAAGCTGCCCCGCTTCGACGAACTGGACGCCCGGCCCGGCGTGGACGGCAGCGCCAGCGGGGAGCAGAGCATCGAACTGGGGCTCAAGCAGCACTTCCTGGCCCGGTCCCTCCCCGGCAGACCCTTCCTGGACCTCATCCGCTGGCGCATCGGCACCCGGTATCACTTCCGGCCCGTGCTGCTGTCCGATGGCCGCTACCAGAAGGGCTGGAGCAGCGTGGAGAGCGACCTGGACATCGAGCCCGACGAGGCCTTCCGGATCTCCTTCCGCCGGAGCGCGGACCTGGTGGATGGCGGCGCCGACAGCGCCATCAGCGCCGAACTGAAAGGGAAGGACGGCTCGAACCTGAGCCTTGCCTTCTTCTCCACCGGCATCAACCGCTTCCTCGTGCGGCAGAAGGGGATCCAGGTCGGCGGCCTGCAGCGCCTCTGGGACGACCGCTTCCGCCTGGAGTTCAACGCGACCTACGACTACTACCTCAAGGACTTCTCCAACAGCCAGGTGGGGCTGGCCTGGGTCACGCCCTGCGTCTCCACCCTGTTCCGGTTCACCCATCTCTACCGGCCTCCGGGCACCACGAGTCCCGGGGGCAAGCTGGTCAAGGAGGACCGCCTGGACATCGTCCTGACCCTGCGCGGCCTGGGGGACCTCTTCACCTGGCGGCAGTGAGGGGAACCGGGTGGGGCAGTTCCTGGCGGAACACCGCTCGGATTCAAACTTCCTGCGGGTCCCGGCTTCGCCGCGCTCGCGCGCGCATCGCCACCCGCGACGGAAGTTTCAGATGGCGATGGAGGCGCGCGGGTCCCGGCGCTCCAGGCCGGCCTCGGCGGCCACGACGCAGTTCCGGCCGCGGTGCTTGGCGGCGTACAGGGCCTGATCGACGGCCGTGAAGAAGGCCGCCGGATCGTTGTCCACGGGAAAGCCCGCACCGAAGCTCATAGAGGGGAAGACGGACTGCCCGGTCTCCAGCAGGATGGGCTCCTCGTCGATGGCGCGGCGGAGCTTCTCGGCCACCTCCGCGCCGGCCTTGAGGGTCGTCTCCGGGAGCAGCACGGCGAATTCCTCGCCGCCGATGCGGAAGGCGAGGTCCGAGCGGCGGAGCGTACGGCGGAACCGCGCGGCCAGGGTCTCCAGGACCTTGTCCCCGACCATGTGGCCGAAGCGGTCGTTGATGAGCTTGAAGTGGTCCACGTCCCCCAGGAGCAGGACGAAGCCGCGTTTGTGGCGCTCCCACTGGTTCAGGTGATGTTCGAGGTTCTGGCTGAAGGAGCGGCGGTTGAGCAGGCCGGTCAAGGGATCGGTGAGCACCTCGTCCCGGAGGGAGGCGGCTTCGATCTCCAGCAGTACGCGTTGCTCCTTGAGGCCCTGGAGGTGCCGTTCGAACTCCCGCTGGACCGCGCGGCCATGGCGCCATTCAAGGCCCCGGCGGCAGGCGTGGAGCAGGAACGGCGCGGACAGGGGCAGGGTCAGCCATTCCGCGGCGCCGGCGAGCAGGATGCGGCGCTGGGCAGATTCCTCGGGGTGGGGTCCGAGCACGACGGGGTAGCTGTCCGGTGCGGCCTTGCGCAGGGCCTCGATGCGGGGGATCACCGAGAGAGGATCCCTGCCGAGGCCGAGAATCACGATGGAGGCGCCCAGCTCCTGCCGCCGGGCCAGCAGATCCTTGCCCGCGCAGGTGTGCAGCTCGAACTGGAAGTGGCCGAGGAGCTCCCGGACGTGTCCCGTCTCTCCGGAGGGCAGGCCGGTGGCGAGGACGGGGGTGAGGCTGGCTTCCACGGGGCGTGTCACCCCGCCCAGGGCTGGCCCCAGCAGGTCCATCAGCACCTGGATTCCGGCGTCCGCGAGGAGGTGCCCATCGGCCCCGGCCTGCTGAAGTTCCGCCAATTCCCCTTCGCCGGGTTCGCTCCGGTGGATCAGGTAGATGGGGAGGTTCTGGAAGAGCATCCGGGTCTCGCCTCGAAGCAGGGCGCAGAAGCGGAGGCCGTCCATGGGATCGCCATGGCGGTCCACCAGGATCACCTGGGCCGAGCTCCAGGCTTCGCCGGCCAGGGCGCTCAGGGGATCCGGCACGTGCAGCACACGATGCCCGCGGCCTTCGAAGGCGGTGCGCAGGCGGTCCACAAGCGTCTCTTGGGCCGTGACGGCTAGGATGTCCATGGGATGGGATTATCTCGCGCTCAGGATAGCCGCGTTCACCCTTATTTACGCGGGGAACCCAAGGTCTGGATGAACTCCCGGCGCATCTGGCCGAAAGGTTGGATTTAGGTCGTGGCCGACACCAGGGACCGATACGGATAGCCCGGAACAGTGCGGGCCGCCCCGTCGGCTCCTAGGTTTTGTAGACGCGCGCCATCCGCCGGTGCAGGCCGCAGGTCAATTCGTACGGGATGGTCCCCAGTAGCTGGGCGCTGCGTTCGATGGAATTGGGATGGGCCGGGTCCGCGCTGAACAACGTCATGGGATCGCCGGCCTGGAGGTCCACCTCCGGTGGCAGGGCCACGGTGAGGTAGTCCATGGAAACCCGTCCCACCACCGGGTAGAACCGGCCCTGGAAGCCCGCCACTGCGCGGTTGCCCAGATCCCGGCGGTACCCGTCGGCGTAGCCGCAGCCGAGGGTCGCGATCTTCAGGGTGTGGGGCGCCACGAAGATGCGGCCGTAGCCCACAGTGGTTCCGGCGGGCACGGTCTTCACCCGCGCCACTTCGGCGATCAGGCTGAGGGCGGGCTCGAGGCCGAGGGAGCGGCCTTCCGGCAGCACCGTGAGGCCGTAGAGGGCGAGCCCGGGCCGGGCGTGGGTGTCGCCGTCCAGCAACCCCTTCACGCAGGCATCGCTGTTCCCGTGGTGGACCTGGGAGAAGGCCAGCCCGGCGTCCTTCAGCTGGGCGAGGCAGGCCTGGAAGGTGGCCCGCTGCCGATCTGCGAAACCCCGGTCGGGATCGTCGCTGGTGGCGAAATGGCCCATGACCCCGTCGATCCAGGGCGCGAGCCGCAGCAGGCCTTCCAGGCAGGGGCCGAGTTCGGCGGGCAGGAAGCCGAAGCGCCCCATGCCCGTGTCCAGCTTGAGGTGCAGGGAGACCGGATGCTCCGGCAGGAGCCGCGCGTAATCCTCCAGGTTTTCCGGCCCTACCAGCGCCACGGTGAGTTTGTGGGCCGAGGCGAGGGTCAGGGCTTCCGGACGCAGGCCTCCGAGCACGAGGACCGGCGCGCGCACGCCGCCCTCGCGAAGCTCCAGGGCCTCCTCGAGGCTGGAGACGCAGAGCCCGGCGGCGCCGGAGGCCTCCAGGGCCCGGGACACGGGCACGGCGCCGTGGCCGTAGGCATTGGCCTTCACCACCGCGAGAATGCCCCGGTCCTCCACCGCGGCATGGAGCCGGCGGAGGTTGCCCGCGATGCGGCCGAGGTCGATCTCGCCCCTGAGGGCCCGGCCTTCGGGGCGGGCCCTCAGGGGCGCGAGGGTCTCAGGGACCATGGATCGCTCAGTCCGCCAGGCCCTGGGCGGCCAGCCACCGCTCGGCGTCGATGGCCGCCATGCAGCCGGAACCCGCGGCGGTCACCGCCTGCCGGTACACGTGGTCCTGGACGTCGCCGCAGGCGAAGACCCCTTCGATCGGAGTCCGGCTGGAGCCCGCCTCCACCTGGAGGTAGCCGGATTCATCCATCGGGAGCTGGCCTGCGAAGAGCGAGGTGTTGGGCTGGTGGCCGATGGCCACGAAGAGGCCGTCCACCTTCAGCTCCGAGGCCGACCCGTCCACGGTGTCCTTCAGGACGAGGGCCCGGATCTTTTCGACCTTTTCGCCCATGGGCGTCTCCACCGTGGCGGTGAGCACGTCCTCCACGCCCTTGTTCCAGTGGAAGACGATCTTTTCGTTCTTCAGGGCGCGCTCCTGCATGGCCTTGCTGGCCCGCAGCTTGTCGCGGCGGTGGATGAGGTTCACCTTCGTGGCGAACTTGGTGAGGTAGGTCGCTTCCTCGATGGCCGTGTCGCCGCCGCCCACCACGGCGATCTCCTTGCCGCGGAAGAAGAAACCGTCGCAGGTGGCGCAGGCGCTGACGCCGCCGCCGCTCATGGAGAGCTGCTGGTCCTTGCCGATGCCGAGCCACTTGGCGCTCGCGCCGGTGGCGATGATCACCGCGTCGGCGGTGTACTCGCCGCGGTCCGTGGTCACCTTGAAGGGCCGCGCGCCCAGCTCCGCCTTGGTGACGGTCTCGGACTTGATGGTGGTGCCGAAGCGCAGCACCTGCTCCCGCATCTCATCCATGAGGGCTGGGCCCAGGATGCCGGCGCGGAAGCCCGGGTAGTTCTCCACCTCGGTGGTGATGGTGAGCTGGCCGCCGGGCTGGGCGCCTTCGAAGACGAGGGGCGCGAGGTTCGCGCGGGAGGCATAGAGGGCCGCGGTGTAGCCCGCGGGACCGGTGCCAATGATGATGACCTTGTGGTGGCTCACGCGCGTTCCTCTGTCAAAGGGCCGGGCGCCGTCGGGCCCGAACCCCCCATGGTATCAAGCCAGCCCTCGCACCCGTAGCAGGGCTTCCACCGGCGCGACGTCCGCGGGCACGTCCACCCCCAGGCTCAGGTGGGGCGTGCGGGCCACGCCGATGGGGATGCCCGCCGCCAGGGCGCGGAGCTGCTCCAGCATCTCGGTCTGCTCGAGGGGGTGGGGCGGCAGCCGTGTGAAGGCCCGCAGGGTGTCCGGCCGGTAGGCGTAGAGGCCCAGGTGGCGGTGGAAGAGGGCCAGCTGTTCCGGCGCCATCCAGGGCCGGAAGTCCGCCTCGAAGATCGCGGAGTTCCGGACGTAGGGGATGGGACTGCGGCTGAAGTAGAGGGCCCGCTGGCGGTCGTCCACCACCACCTTCACGGCGTTGGGGTTGAAGAGTTCGTCGGCGTTGGCGAAGGGGCAGGCGGCGGTGCCCATGGGCAGGTCGGGCTGTTCCGCCATCAGGGCCACAAGGCTCGCAACGGTCTCCGGGTGCATGGCGGGTTCGTCGCCCTGGATGTTCAGGACGCAGTCGAAGGTTTCGGCCCCCTCCCGGAGCAGGGCGTCCAGGGCCGCGGCGGTGCGGTCCGTGCCTGAGGGCAGGTCGGGATCCGTCATCACGGCGGTGCCGCCGAACCCGCGCACCGCCGCCGCGATGCGCTCGTCGTCCGTGGCGACCACCACCAGATCAACACCGGCGGCCCGGGAGGCCGCCTCGAAGACCCTCTGGATCATGGGCTTCCCAACGATGGGGGCGAGGGGCTTGCCGGGAAAGCGGGTGGCCTGGAAGCGGGAGGGCAGGACGGCGAGGGTGCGCATGCGTTCAGGCTACCGGCTCCAGGCTTCGGGCTTCATGGTCGAATTGCCACCTTCTCCAGACCGAAATGCTCCCGAAGGGTCGCAGGAACCAGACCCGTCCAGGCCCCCAGGCGTCCCCGCGCCCCGCGGCCCTCGGCCTTTGCCGCTGCCCGGAATGCAGGCACAATCGAAGGTTTGCAGGAGGTCCGTTTGGCACGCAGGCTCGCCCGTCCCGTCGGCATCACCGCCACCGGCCAGCACTATCCCGAGCGGGTGGTCACCAACGACGACCTCTCCGCCATCATGGACACCAGCGACGAATGGATCCGGCCCCGCACGGGCATCGGCAGCCGCCGCTGGGTGGAGCCGGGGCAGGGCGCCTCGGACCTGGCGGTCCCGGCCCTGCAGATGGCCCTGGACCGCCGGGGCATGAAGGCTGAAGAGCTGGAGGTCATCATCATCGCGACGGTGACGCCGGACACCCTGTTTCCCGCCACCGCCTGCCGGGTGCAGCAGCGGATCGGCGCCACCAACGCCTTCGGCTTCGACCTGAGCGCCGCCTGCAGCGGCTTCCTCTACGCCCTCACCACCGGCGCGGGCCTCATCGCCAGCGGCGCCTACTCGCGGGTGGCGGTGGTGGGTGTGGACGTCATGAGCAGCATCATCAACATGGAGGACCGCACCACGGCCGTGCTCTTCGGCGACGGGGCGGGGGCCGTGATCCTGGAACAGGTGGAAGAGGGCTTCGGCATCCTCGACTTCGAGCACCGCATCAACGGGGAAGGGGGCTGCTTCCTCTACATGCCCGCCGGGGCTCGGCCAAGCCCGCCACCCGCGAGACCGTGGAGGCCAAGGAGCACTTCGTTCACCAGGCGGGCTCCGATGTCTTCAAGTGGGCAGTCCGGGAGATGGCGGAGAGCAGCCGCCTCATGCTGGACCGCAACGGCCTCACCGGCGAGGAGCTGAAGCTCTTCGTCCCCCATCAGGCCAACCAGCGGATCATGGACGCCGCCGCCAAGCGCCTCGACATCGATCCCGCCAAGATGATGGTGAACATCGACCAGTACGCCAACACCACCGCCGCCACCATCCCCACGGCGCTCCATCAGGCCTTGGAGTCGGGCCGTCTGGCCAAGGGCGATCCGGTGGTCCTGAGCGCCTTCGGCGCCGGCTTCACGTGGGGCGCGGTGCTGATGAAGTGGGTCGGCCCGTGACCCCGGCGGCTCCGGCCCGCCGGCTGAAGGCCTGAGGCGGTGCGGATCATCGCCGGGACGATGCGGGGCCGGCGCCTGGCGGCGCCGCCGGAGGGCGAGACCGCCATCCGGCCTACCTCGGACCGGGCCCGGGAAGCCCTCTTCTCCATCCTGGCGGCCTGGGAGCAGGGCCCCTTCCTGGATCTCTACGCCGGGACCGGCGCGGTGGCCCTGGAAGCCCTGTCCAGGGGCTACGGCCCCGTCACCGCCGTGGAGCGGTCTCCGGCCCCGAGCCTCCTCAGGAACCTGGCGGGGAGCGCCGTGACCCTGCTCCGCCGGCCCGTGGAGCGCCTGGACGCCGGGGCCTTCCGGGACCAGGCGGTGGTCTTCGCCGATCCGCCCTACGACCTCGCGCCGAAGGCCTGGCAGCACCTCGCCGCGGTGGCCGCCCCCTGGCTCCGGCCCGGCGGCGTGCTGGTCTTCGAGACCTCGTCCAGGGAGGCCCTTTCCGCCTCAGAAGGCTGGCGGAACCTGGAACACCGGGACTACGGCCAGGCGAGGTTCCACTTCTTCGTCCCCGCCTAGGGGACCGGCGCTCTATACTTGCCCGCAATGTTCCGACTTTCGATCCGTACGAAGCTGATCCTCGTCTTCAGCTTCCTGGTGCTCAGCTTCCTGGCCTTCAACGTGGTCTACTTCCCGCGTCGGGTCGAAGCCCAGTTCCGCCATCAGGCCGAGATGAGCGCCCGCCAGGTGGCCGAAACCGCCAGCAACGCCCTCAGTCCCGCCTTGGCCCGGGGCAGCTCCGACGAGATCGCCGGGGTCCTGGGCGGCGTGAAGAACCTGCCGGCCTTCAATTTCTCCGTGGTCTTCGACGAATCCGGCCGGCAGCTGGACTCGACGCCCTCCACGCCGAACTGGGCCAAGGACCTGGTCAAGCAGCAGCCGGTGTCCTTCGCCACGACCCGGCCCGACGGCGTCCTGGTGGCGGTGGCGCCCATTTTTGGACGCGAATCCCTTGCGGACAAGGCCGGCACCCTGGTGATCGGCTTCAGCACGGACGAGACCCAGGCGGCCATCCAGCGCAACATCACCATCAGCATCGGCGTCAGCGGCGTGGCCCTCCTGGTCACCATCCTGGTGGTCTGGTACCTCTCAAACCGCTACATCGGGCCCATCCTCCAGCTCACCCACGCGGCCCAGGACGTGGCCCAGGGCAAGCTGGAAGGGATCGGCCCGGAAGTGCGGACCGGCGACGAGCTGGAGGACCTGAGCCATTCCTTCCAGGTCATGACCGACAAGCTGCGGGTCAGCCGCGACGAGATCGAGCGCCAGAACCGGCTGCTGGAGTACCGCGTCCAGGAGCGCACCCGGCAGTTGATGGAGACCATCTGGGAGCTGGAGGAGATCCGGGCGAACCTGGAGCAGCTGGTCCAGGAGCGCACCAAGGGCCTGGAGCAGTCCCGGGGCGAACTCAAGGCCTGGGCGGAGACCCTGGAGGAGAAGGTCCGGGAAAAGACCCACGAGCTGCGGGAGCTGAACGAGAACCTCCTGAACAGCTACCAGAAGCTGCAGCAGGCCGACCGCATGAAGGACGAGTTCCTGGCCAACATGAGCCACGAGCTGCGCACGCCCCTCAACGCCATCATCGGCTTCTCCGGCATGCTGCTCCAGGAGGAGAGCCCGATCCCCCAGGACGCCCGGGACGACATCCAGATCATCTTCCAGAACGGGAAGAGCCTGCTGGGGCTCATCGACTCCATCCTCGACCTCTCCAAGATCGAGGCCGGCAAGATGGAACTGGAACTGCAGGAAGTGGATCCCCTCGGCATCCTCGAGGAGGTCTGGGCCATGGGCGCGGGCCTGCTGGCGCAGCGGCCCCTCCAGCTCAAGTACGATCCGCCGGGCTGGCGGACCATGGTCATGGGCGATCCGAACCGCCTGCGCCAGGTTTTCGTGAACCTGCTGGGCAATGCCATCAAGTTCACCGAGACGGGCACGGTGACCCTCAGCGCCGGCCGGCGCGGGGACTCCCTCGAGATCTCCATCAGTGATACAGGGATCGGCATGAGCGACGATGAACTGGGCCGCCTGTTCCGCCCCTTCCAGCAGGTGGACGGCAGCATCACGCGGCGCTTCGGCGGGACGGGCCTGGGCCTGGCGCTTTCCCAGTCCTTCATGGGCCTGATGAACGGCCGGATCAAGGTGCGCAGCGAGAAGGGCAAGGGCAGTACCTTCACCGTGGAGATGCCCATGATCAAGGAGGCCCTGGCATGACCGCCATGCAGCCCATGAGGATCCTCTGCGTGGAGGACAACCCGGTGAACTGGCGGCTCGTGCAGCGCCTGCTCACCCAGGCGGGCTACGAGATGCACTGGGCCGAAGAGGGGCTGCGGGGCTACGAGCTGGCGTTGGAACTCAAGCCCGCCCTCGTGCTGCTGGACATCAACCTGCCGGGCCTTTCGGGCTTCGAGGTCGCCACGAAGTTGCGGCAGAACCCCGACCTCGCCGGGATGCCCATCGTCGCCCTCACCGCCAAGACCCTGAAGAGCGACCGCGAGACCGCCCTGGTGGCGGGCTGCGACGGGTTCATCTCCAAGCCCATCGATCCCTTCCAGTTCGTCGGCCAGGTGGAGGCCTACCTCCAGGGACAGCGGGACAAGGTGGAGCAGGGCCGCGAGGGTCTGGCGCTGCGGCAGTTCAGCCAGCAGGTGGTGGACCACCTGGAGTCCCAGCTCAAGGAGGCCCAGGAGGCCAACCGCAAGCTGACGGAGGCCCAGGACGCCCTGGAGCGGAGGAACCGCAGCCTGAGCCGCCTGCTGGCCCTCAGCCAGAGCATCGTCTCCATGCATTCCACAGGGGGTCTGCTGGACCGCATCCTGGGCCAGGTCCAGGCGGAGTTCGGCGCCCTCAAGGTCTGCGGCTACCGCTTCCACTCCGAAGGCGGCTTCTGGGAAGGGCTCCAGTGGAACGGCAGCGCCTTCGAGACCGCGCCCCCCATCCATTCCCAGCATCCCTTCATCTCGAAGCTGCCCAAGGGCCCGGCCGATCCCGCCTACTTCGGAGAGAAGCTGGTCCATTCCCCCTTCTGGGAGGAGGGCCTGGGCGCCGGCTTCTGGACGCAGCCCTCGGCGTCGGTGCTGCTGCTCCTGCCCCACCGGCAGAAGGAAGGCGTCCTTTGGGGCTTCTGGACCCTCAGCCGCGAGGCTTCCAAGCCCTTTCTCGCCTACGAGGTCGAGCTGGTGGCGCTGCACGCCGGCATCGCCCAGGTGAGCCTGGAGAACGCCGAGCTGATCGCGAACCTCAACGAGAGCTCGCGGGCCCTGGCGGCCAGCTACGATCATCTCGAAAGCGCCTACAGCGACCTGCAGAACGCCCAGATGGCCCTCAGCCAGCGGGAACGCCAAGCCCTTCTTGGCGACCTCTTCCTCAAGATGGCCCAGAGGCTCCAGGTGCCCGTGGCCAGCCTCCACAAGCAGTCCCTCACCTTCGACCGCCTGCTCGAACCCATGGACAGCGCCAGCCACACCCGGCTGTGGCGGGAAGAGACGCCGAAAGCCGTCGCGGAAGTCAGGGAGGCCGTGTCCAAGATCGACGCCTTCCTCAAGGCCCTGAACCGCCGAGCCAGCAAGCAGGTGGTGGCCACGCCGGAATGGGTGGACCTCCACGATCTCGTACAGCAGGAGATCGAACTGCTGGAGGCCGAGGGGATCCTGTCCCAGGGACTCAGCATCAACCTGGACCTGAAGGCGAGCCTGCCGCTGATCTTCGGGGTCTACGACGACTTCGCCGAGACCTTCTCGCGGCTGGTCCAGCAGGCGCTCTCGGGCCCCACGCCTTCCGCGTCCCTGGGCGTGCGCTCGTGGAACGAGGAGGAGATGTTCACCCTGGAGATCCAGGACCAGGGCGGTCCGATCCCGGCAGACGAGCTCGCGAAGGCTTTCGAGCCCTTCCAGCGCCTGAACGAGGCGGCCGGGGGCGAGGTGCGCATGCCCGCGGAGGGGCTGACGGCCTGCAACCAGTTCATGTCCGCCTACCACGGCCTCCTGGAGCTCCGCAATGAAGGCTCCGGCCTCGTCTCCCGCCTGCGCCTGCCCTTGCGCTAGCCCGGGGGGCGACCCTCTGAACGCTAACCGCGGGTGACGATCTTTTCGATGCGCTTCTCGTAGGCCTGCCCCAGGACCAGCCGGTGCACATAGACGCCGGGGGTGTGGATGTGGTCCGGGTCCAGGTCGCCGACCTCGACGATCTCCTCGACTTCGGCGATGCAGACCTTGCCGCAGGTCGCCGCCATGGGATTGAAGTTGCGCGCGGTCTTCCGGTAGACGAGGTTGCCCAGGCGGTCGGCCCGCCACGCCTTCACCAGGGCGAAGTCGGCGAAGATGCCCATTTCGAGGACGCATTCGCGGCCCTGGAAATCCCGGAGATCCTTGCCTTCGGCGACCTTGGTCCCGGCGCCGGTGGGCGTGTAGAAGGCTGGGATGCCGGCGCCGCCGGCCCGCATCCGCTCGGCGAGGGTGCCCTGGGGCACCAGTTCGACTTCGAGTTCGCCGCTCAGGTACTGGCGCTCGAACTCGGCGTTCTCGCCCACGTAGGAGCTGACCATCTTGTGGATCTGCCGGTTCTCCAGGAGGAGGCCAAGGCCGAAGCCGTCCACGCCAGCATTGTTGGAAAAGCAGGTGAGACCAGTCACGCCTTTGCGCACGAGGGCCCCGATGAGGTGCTCGGGGATGCCGCAGAGGCCGAAGCCGCCGACGGCCAGGCTCGCCCCGTCCTGGATGTCCCTGACCGCCTCGTCCGCGGAGGCCACGCGCTTGTCGATCATGCCCTGCTCCTGTTTTCCGATGATGCCATCGGAAGCCCCGGCTGGCATCATCGGAGCTTCGGGAGGACCGCATGAAAGGTCTCGCATTGACGGCGCTTGCCATGGTCCTGGTCCCCCAGGAAGGGGCGCCGAAGCCGAACCCGCCGGCGGCGGCCCCCTCGGCCCAGACCCTTCCCGCCATGGCGCCGAACCCCTTCCAGCCGGCTTCGGGGGATCCCCTGCGGGATGCGCGGGAGACCCGCCTGCGCGGCGTGGCGAAGCTCACTTCCACCGGCTCCAACGCCGAGGCGTACTGGTCTCCGGACGGGAAGCGGATCATCTTCCAGAGCACCCGGGACGGCCACGCGTGCGATCAGCAATACGTCATGGGCGCGGATGGCAGCGGGCAGACGCTGGTCTCCACGGGCAAGGGCCGCACGACCTGCGGCTACTTCCTCCCCGGGGGCCGGCGCCTCCTTTTCGCCAGCACCCACGGCGACGGCCCCGAATGCCCCGCGGCGCCGCCCTTCACCCCGGGAACCTACCGCTGGCCGGTCTCCCCGGGCTACGACCTCTACACCGCCAAGGCCGATGGCACGGACCTGAAGCCCTTCCTCCCCTCGCCGGGCTACGATGCGGAAGCCACCGTTTCCGCGGACGGGAAGTGGATCATCTTCACGTCCGAGCGCAGCGGCGACATCGACCTGTGGAAGGTGCGGACGGATGGGAAGGACCTGCGGCAGCTGACCCGCGAGGTCGGGTACGACGGCGGCGCCTTCTTCAGCCACGACGGGAAGAGGATCGTCTGGCGCACCAACTACCCCAAGGGCCCTGAGGCGGTGGCCAAGTACCAGGACCTCCTGAAGCAGCACCTCGTGGAGCCCATGGAAATGGACATCTGGGTCATGGACGCGGACGGCTCGAACAAGCGCCAGTTGACCCGCCTCAAGGGCGCGGCCTTCGCGCCGGTCTTCACCCCCGACGACAAGGCCATCGTCTTCGCCAGCAATCACCACGACCGGGAAGGGAAGGGGCGGAACTTCGACCTCTGGAAGGTCAACCTGGACGGTGGCGGTCTGGAGCGCCTGACCTGGACGGGGACTTTCAATTCCTTCGCCCACTTCAGTCCCGACGGTCGCAAGCTGCTCTGGGTCAGCGGCCGGGAGGCCGCCGCCCCCCGCCAGTTCAATGTCTTCACGGCCGACTGGATGCCATGAGGCCCGCAGTCTTCCTGGATCGGGACGGCACCCTCAACGAGGAAGTGGACTACCTCCACAAGGCGGACGAGCTGGTGCTCATCCCCGGCGCGGCGGCGGCGGTGGCGCGCCTCAACGCGAAGGGCATTCCCGTGGTGGTGGTGACGAACCAGAGCGGCATCGGCCGCGGCTACTACGGCATGGCGGACTTCGAGCAGGTCATGGCCCGCATGGCGGACCTGCTTCACCGGGAGGGCGCCCACATGGACGCGGTCTACGTGGCGCCCCACCACGAACAGGGCGTGGGCGACTTCGCCCATCCGGACCACCCGGACCGCAAGCCCAACCCGGGCATGCTGCAGCGCGCCGCCGGCGAGCATGGCCTGGATCTCGCGCGGAGCTGGATGGTGGGGGACAAGGACATCGACCTCGCCGCCGGGCGCGCCGCCGGCTGCCGGGTCGCCCTGGTGCGCACGGGCTACGGCCGGAGCGTGGACGGAAGCCTGGCGGACCTGGTGGCCGAAGACCTGGCCGGGGCGGTGGAAGGGATCCTCGCCGCATGGTCCTGAAGGAGGAGGGCGGACTCCTCCTCGCCCGCATCGACCGGCGCTACAAGCGCTTCCTCGCGGACGTGGTGCTGGAGGACGGCACGGCGGCCGTCGCCCACTGCGTCAACACGGGCACCATGCGCTCCTGCTGGGAGCCCGGGGATCCGGTGCTGCTGCGGTGCCACGACGATCCGAAGCGCAAGCTCCCGTACACCCTGGTGGCCTGCCGCCGGGACAAGGCGTGGGTGGGCGTGGACACCGCCGTGCCCAACGCCCTGGCCTTCGCCGCGGCCGCCCGGGACCTGCTGCCGGGGGTGCCGGCCCTCCACGACCTGCGCCGGGAGGTCCGCTACGGCCACGAGAACAGCCGGGTGGACCTGCACGGCCTCGACCCGGAGAGACGATCCTGGTTCATCGAGGTCAAGAACACCACGCTGAAGGAGGGCCGGAGGGTGAGCTTCCCGGACGCCGTCAGCGTCCGCGGCGCCAAGCATCTGCGGGAGCTCCAGGCCATGGTGGAGGAGGGCCACGCCGCGGTGATCCTCTTCCTGGTGCAGCGCGGGGACGTGGATCGCTTCGATGCGGCCCGGGGGGTGGACCCGGTCTATGCGCGGGCTCTGGACCTCGCCGCGGCCGCGGGGGTCCGCGTCCTGCCCCTCCAGGTGGCCCTGGCCGCGGAGCCCGGCGCAGCGGGTTCCTGGACCCTGCGCTGGAGCCTTCTGGGGGAACTGCCCTGGGAGCGGGTTCAGTGCTCCTGATCCCGGTGGCCGCGGGGCGGGGCGGCGGGAAGGTAGTGGACCTGGATGGGCGCGGAGGCGGAACCCCGCGCCCGCCCGGCGCTGAACGCCACGGCGACGCGCCAGCCCTCCGGCCGCAGGTCCCT
Source organism: Holophagaceae bacterium (assembly GCA_016710635.1). GTDB lineage: Bacteria > Acidobacteriota > Holophagae > Holophagales > Holophagaceae > JADJVL01. The sequence continues at coordinate 44,367 of JADJVL010000005.1, forward strand.
AGGCCAGTCGGCCCGGCCGTCAAACCGCTTTTCGGCCTGACGGAGGACTTCATGGCGCAGCCGCCTCGCGCCTTTCACAGACGCAGGCGCCTTGTCCCCGGAGGCAGCCGCGGGAACCAGCCAGCACAGGACCCGTAGATCCCTGGGGGGCGGCTCGGCGAAGGCCACACTGATTTCCAGGACCGGCTGGAAGGGCGGGGCGCCGGGCTGGGGTTCCCGTCCCGGACCGAAGGTGACGGAGGCTTCCAGGGTGGCCCGGATCATGGGGACCTTCCGTTTGGGCGCGGCGTGTCCCGTGATGCAGATCGCAAGCGCGGCCGCCAGAGAACGCGTGAGCATGATCAAGTGTAGGAAGCCACGCCCTTTGTTACCCTGAAAAATCGTCTGGAGCCGTCATGAGCGATCTGAAGCGCACTCCCCTGAACGCGGCCCATCGGGCCCTTTCGGCCAAGATGGTGGACTTCGCCGGCTGGGATATGCCCGTGCAGTACCCGGCGGGCATCATCGAGGAGCATCTCGCCGTGCGCACCCGGGCCGGGCTCTTCGACGTGAGCCACATGGGCGAGTTCCGGGTCAAGGGACCCCAGGCCCTGGCCTACCTCGACCACCTCACGCCCAACGCCGTCTCCAAGCTCGTGGACGGCCAGGTGCAGTACACCGCCATGCTCTACCCCAACGGCACCTTCGTGGACGACCTCCTCATCTACCGGGAGGGCCCCGAAGAGTTCCTGCTGGTGGTGAACGCCTCCAACATCGACAAGGACTTCGCCTGGGCCACGGAGCAGACCGCGGGCTTCGACGTCGCCCTCACCAACGAGAGCGACGCCACCGGGCAGATCGCGATCCAGGGCCCCAAGGCCGAAGGCATCCTCCAGACCCTCACCGAAACGCCCCTGGGGGACATCCCCTACTACCACTTCACCCATGGCCAGGTGCTGGGCCATCAGGTGCTCCTCAGCCGCACGGGCTACACCGGGGAGGACGGCTTCGAGGTCTATTGCCAGGCTGCGGACACCGAGGCCCTGTGGAACGCCATGCTGAAGGCCGGATCCAGTGAGGGCCTGCTGCCCACGGGCCTGGGCTGCCGCAACACCCTGCGCCTGGAGGCCCGTCTGGCCCTCTATGGCCACGAGATCAACGACGAGATCCACGCCCTCGAAGCCGGGCTGGGCTGGATCGTGAAGCTGGACAAGGGGGACTTCATCGGTGCCGAAGCCCTGCGGAAGGCCAAGGCGGAGGGCCTGTCCCGCCGGCTGGTGGGCTTCAAGACCTTCGAGAAGCGCGACATCGCCCGGGACGGCATGCCGGTGCTGGTGGACGGGAAGGCGGCGGGCTTCGTCACCAGCGGTGCGCCTTCTCCCACCTGCGGCGTGAACCTCGGGCTCGCCTACGTCCCGGTCTCCCATGCCGCCGTGGGCCAGCGCATCGAGATCGAGATCCGCGGCCGCGCCTGCCCCGCGGAGATCATTCCCACGCCCTTCTACAAGCACGCCTAGCCCTTGGCGCCGACCCGAGGCGCCGGAAACCGTCCGCTAGACTGAACAATCCACCCATGGAGGCTCCATGTATCCCGCCGATCTGAAGTACACCAAGGACCACGAGTGGCTGAGGGAGAACGGGGACGGCACCGTCACCGTCGGCATCACCGACTACGCCCAGGACGCCCTCGGCGACGTGGTCTTCGTGAAGCTGCCGGACGTGGGCGAGCAGCTCGCCTACGGCGGGGACTTTGGCGAAGTGGAGTCGGTGAAGACCGTCTCCGAGCTCTTCTCCCCCTGCGACGGGGCGATCTCCGCCGTCAACGGCGACCTGGAGGCCCATCCCGAGTGGGTCAACGAGGACGCCTACGGCAAGGGGTGGATGGTGAAGGTGGCCCTGGCGGGCGCCCTTTCCGCAGAACTCCTGGACGCAGCCGCCTACGAGGCCTTCGTCAACGCGGAGAGCAAGTAGGTTGGCGCCGCGCTTCCCGCCCCGCCTGTTGGGGTGCCTGGCGGCCTGCGCGCCTCTCCTTGCGCAGGCTCCCGGCGCCGTTCCCGCCCAGCGGCCCCTTCCCGGGGTCCAATCCCCCCGGCCCGCCGCCGGGATCGAGGATCTGCCGCGCCTGCAGGTCCTGGTGGAGGCCGCCGAGAAGGCCCTGGAGGCCGGCGATGAGGACGCGGCCTTCGACCGTTGCGAAGAGGCCGACGTCCTCATCGCCGACTGGTCCGACGCGGCCCTCGGGAAACCCGCGACGATGGCCCTGCTGGAGCGCCTTCGGGCCGTCCATCACGAGGTGGCCAGCGAGGAGGAGGCCAGCAGCCCCGCGGCCGCGGCGGCCCCAACCGTGCATCCGCTCCTGGAGGAGGAGATCATCGCCCTGAGCGGCGAGGAACTGCGCCTGGACCTCGAACGCGTGCGGGCCGCGGAGGAAGGCAACCAGTACGACTTCCCCATCGACCTGAACGACAAGGTGGTCACCATGGTGCACACCTTCACTACCACCAAGCGGGGCTTCCTGGAGAACAGCCTGGGAAGGGCTTCACGCTTCCTGCCCATGGTGCGGCAGGTCTTCGGCGAGGAAGGCATCCCCCAGGACCTGGCCTACCTGGCGGTCATCGAATCGGGCTTCCGCAACCAGGCCAAGAGCCGGGCCGCGGCGGTGGGCATGTGGCAGTTCATGCGCAGCACGGGCCGCATCTTCGGGCTCAGCGGCAACGGCTGGGTGGAGGAGCGCCGGGACCCGGTGAAGGCCACCCGCGCCGCCGCCCGGTACCTCAAGCGCCTCTATCAGATCTCCGGGGACTGGTACCTGGCCCTGGTGGGCTACAACGCCGGGCCCCTCACCGTGGAGCGGGCGGTGCAGGCCCTCGATTCCCGGAATTTCTGGGATCTCTACCGCTCCCGCTACCTCCGCAACGAGACCAAGAACTACGTGCCGAGCCTTTGCGCCGCCATCCTCGTGGGCAAGAACCCCGAGCGCTTCGGGATCTTCGTCCCCCCGCAGGTCCCCTATGTCTTCGAGACCGTGGAAGTGGACAAGATGACCAGTCTCGCGGTGCTCGCGCGATTCGCCGGCACCGACGTGGAGTCCCTCAAGGACCTGAATCCGGAGCTGCTACGGGGCACCACTCCGCCGGGCCGCTACATCCTGAAGGTGCCGCCAGGGACCTCCGGCACGGTGAACCGGGCGCTCTCGAGAATCCCCAGTGGCGAGCGGCTGGACTTCAAGACCTACCTCGTCCGCAAGGGCGACACGCCGGAACGCGTGGCCTCCCGCTTCAAGCTCAGCGCCGACGAGCTGCTGTCCGCCAACGACCTGGGCCGGGCCCAGTTCAAGGCGGGCCGGCGGATCCAGGTGCCGCCGCCGGCGCCCCTGGCCATCGACACCCGGGATCTCCTCTCCACCGAGGAGCGTTCCCGCATCCTCGGCGAGCAGCCCCTGGCTTCGCTTCCGAACATTCCGGGGCCGGCCCCGGCGGTTCCGCCCGCCCAGCCGTCCGTCGGCGAAACCCCTCAGGCGGCCCCACCCGTGCCTCCCGTGGCCGCTCCGGCCCCGGCTCCGGCCCCGCGGCCGCCAGTCCTGGTGCCGGTTCCGCCCAGGCCACAGCCTTCCAGCCCTGCGCCCACCGAGCCATCGTTCCAACCTCGGCCCGCGGCTCCCGCCCCTCCGGTGGCACGCACCACCGTGGCCACCACTGGTTCGACCCTGGCGTCCATCGCGCGGGATTTTGGCGTCCCCTACGCCGAGCTGGCGCGCCTGAACCCTGAGGCCGTCCGCACCCTCAGGCCCGGCGACCCGGTGCGACTCCCCGACGCGGTGCAGGCCGCGGGGCCGGCCGCAGCGCAGGCCTTCACGGCTCCTGCGCCCGCAGTGGGAGGGTTCCATACGGTGAACCGTGGCGAAACCGTCTTTTCCATCGCGAAACGCTATGGCGTTTCCGTGGAGGAGCTCCGGAACTGGAATGGCCTGAAGGGCAATGCCATCCAGCGGGGGCAGCGGCTGCGGGTGTCCCCTCGATGATTCGCCCTTGATCAACGGGGGCAGGCGTGGGAGACTTTCAGTTCCCCATGGGGCTTTAGCTCAGCTGGGAGAGCGCTTGCATGGCATGCAAGAGGTCACCGGTTCGATCCCGGTAAGCTCCACCAAGACAAGCGCCGCCGAGAGGCGGCGCTTTTTCGTGCAGCGGGGGCCTTGCCCCGCTGCTTTCATACCGGTGACCGGATGGCAGATGCGCAGTAGCAAGACCGCAGGCGTTCCTCGCTCCTCGCCGGGGCCCCGCTTCGCGGAGGACCTTCAGTCCTCCGCTACGCGACCCGGCGGTCGCTAGGGTCACCGGTTCTTGGTTCCCTCGAACCTTTCCTTCAACTTCAACTTCAACTTCAACTTCAACTTCAACTTCGTACTTCGTACTTCTACTTCAAGAGCCTTTCATGCTTGCTTCGCTCAACCATGTGTCGCTGGCCTTCGGACCGCAGGAGGTGCTGAGGGATGTGACGTGGGCGCTGGAGGAGGGCGAGGTCTGGGGGCTCATCGGGCGCAACGGGGCCGGGAAGAGCACGGTGTTCAAGCTGCTGCTCGGGGAGCTGGAGGCGGACGCGGGCACGGTGGTGCGGCCGACGAAGGAGCGGGGGGTGCGCTTCGGCCACTACGCCCAGGACCTGATCCCGGAGACCGGCGGCAGCATCCTCGAGGAGGCCCTGGCGGCCTTCGGGGACGTGGAGAAGCTGCAGCACGAGATGCGCGAGCTCGAGCACCGCATGGCCGAAAACCCAGCCGACCTGGACGCGGTGATGGCGCGCTACCAGGAAGCCACGGAGGCCTTCGAGCACGCGGACGGCTTCAGCATCCGCGCCCGGGCGGAAAGCATCCTGCAATCCCTGGGCTTCCGGCAGGACCAGTTCGAGCAGCCGGTGAACGCCCTCAGCGGCGGGCAGAAGAGCCGGGTGATGCTGGCCAAGGCCATCCTGCAGGGCCTGGACCTGCTGCTGCTGGACGAGCCCACCAACCACCTGGACCTGCCCAGCCTGCGGTGGCTGGAGCAGTTCATCCTGGAAAGCACGGCGACGGTGGTGGTCATCAGCCACGACCGCTACTTCCTGGACCGCACGGCGACCTCGATCCTCGAGCTGGAGCTGGGCCGCAGCCGGGTCTACGAAGGCAACTACTCCGAGTTCATGGAGAAGAAGGAGGCGGAGCTGGAGGCCGCCGCCAAGGCCTTCGAGCTGCAGCAGTCCTACATCTCGAAGCAGGAGGACTACATCCGCCGCAACATCGCCGGCGTGAAGACCAAGCAGGCCCGGGGCAGGCGGACGCACCTTTCGAAGATGGCGCGCCTGGAGAAGCCCCTGCGGGACCGCCGGAAGGTCAAGTTCAGCTTCCCCGAAACCGTCCGCAGCGGGGATGTGGCCCTCGTACTGGAGGACGCGTCCGTGGGCTACGACGGGAAGGCCCTCGCCGAGCCCATCGAGCAGCTGCAGATCAAGCGGGGCCAGAAGGTGGGCATCGTCGGGCTGAACGGCACCGGCAAGTCCACCCTGCTCAAGGCCATCGCCGGGGAGCTGCCCTTCATCCAGGGCCGCGCCCGCCTGGGCAGCCAGGTGAAACTCGGCTACTTCGACCAGCACCACAAGAACCTCGACGCCCGCAACACGGTCTTCTCCCAGATCCATGGCGTGAACTCCGCCGCCACCAAGCAGGATGTCTTCGGCTTCCTCGCCAAGTTCCAGTTCCAGAGGGAGGACGCCTGTGCCAAGCCCGTCACCGCCCTGTCCGGCGGCGAGCGCGCGCGCCTCAGCATCGCCACCCTCATCCGGGAGGGCGTGAACCTCCTGCTCCTCGACGAACCCACCAACCACATGGACATCCCAAGCATGGAAGCGGTGGAGGACGCCATCCTCGCCTTCCCCGGCGCCGCCATCGTCGTCACCCACGACCGCTACCTCCTGGGCCGGGTGGCGGACAGCCTGCTGCGCATCCACGAAGGCAAGTCCGAGTTCCGGGAAGGCGGCTACGAGGAGAACCAGGCCTGGGTGGATCTGGACCTGGGCAGCGAGGACGAAGCCGGCGATGGCGTGAAGGTCCCAGAGGCGAAGTCCGGTGGCCGGAAGCCCGAGCCCCCAACGAAGCGGCCAGAACCGAAGGGCGAAGCCTCCAAGCCGACGGCGCCGAAGCCCATCGACAAGGAGAAGCAGAAGACCCAGAAGCGCCTCGAACGGAAAGTGGGCGAGGCGGAAACGCGTGTGGGCGAGTTGGAAGCGAAACTGGCGGCCCTCGGACTGGAGCTGGCCGCCATGGACCCCGCCGACTGGCAGGCTTTCAGCACGAAGCTGGATGCGCAGAAGGGGCTGGAGACCGAACTCGCCTACGCCATGGGCGAATGGGAAGAGGCCCAGGCGGAACTGGAGAAGACGGCGGGCTGATGCGTTTGCGTGGGGCGTGCCTGCAACGGATGCGGGTCGCGCCGCCTCAGGTGCGCATGGCCTTGCGCCAGGTGAGCTCGTAGCGGTGGTGGAAGGAGGGCGCTTCGGGCCCTTCGGGCAGGATCCGGACCTGTACGGCCTCCGCGCCGCAGCGCTCGAGGGCGCGCCTGAGCACGGAGGGCAGCAGCAGGTCGTGCCAGCCGGGATAAGGCACGAAGGCCCAGAGGTCCAGCACCGCGCGGTCCGGCCCGACCTCGTCCAGCCGGACCACGCCGCCCTTGTGGTAGTGCTGGAAGAGGCGGGGCAGAGCCTCCACGGTCAGGGCGGGATCGAGGGCGCGCTGGATCCAGGGATGGGCGTGCTCGAGGAGCTGGTCGGCGATGCTGCGGCCCCGGGGCAGGGTCGCGTGGGCCTTGGCGAAGGCGTTGATCCAGGCGGTGACCGCCTCGATGGGCACCCAGTCCGGGAGCTCCAGGTCGGCCTCCGCCAGGGCCCGGGCCTCGGGTTCCAGGGTGGCGACGAGTTCCGACCAGGCCTTCAAGTCGAGGGTGCCGGCCACGGAGGCGCGCACCATCCGGGCCATGGAGGCGCGCATGTGGGTGACCCTGGCCTCTTCCTCGGGCACCGGTGGCGGGATGGCTGGGCTTTCCATGGCCCCAGGATGGCAGGTCCGTCCTCCAGCCGCGGTTCTTCGAACCCTTCGCGCGCCTTGCCGGTCACAGCCCCGAGCCGCCATGCTGGTCGGCGGGGGATCCATGAGCCTGCTGCTCGCCGTCGACGTCGGCAACACCAACATCGTGATGGGCGTCTTCGACGTGTCGAAGGGCGTGGGCGGCGGCCTGCTGCACTCCTGGCGCCTGGCCACGAGCCGGGAGCGCACCGCGGACGAATACGGCCTTTCCACCCTGGCCCTGCTGCGCCACGCCGACCTGGAGGCCTCCGCCATCAAGCACATGGTGGTCTCCAGCGTCGTGCCGCCCCTCCATCCCGTGCTGGAGGCCTGGGCGCGGGTCTACTTCAAGCTGGAGCCCCTCTGGATCGAGCCGGGCATCCGCTCGGGCCTGAAGATCGCCATCGAGAACCCCGCGGAACTCGGCGCGGACCGCCTGGTGAACGCCGTGGCCGGCGTGGCCAAGTATGGCGCGCCCCTCATCGCCGTGGACTTCGGCACGGCCACCAGCTTCGACGTGGTGAGCGCGGCGGGAGAGTTCCTGGGAGGGCTCATCACGCCGGGCCTGAAGATCAGCGCCGAAGCGCTTTTCCAGCGGGCTTCGCGGCTGCCGCGCATCGAAATCACCGAACCGGAGCGCCTCGTGGGACGCAACACGGTGCAGGCCATGCAGTCGGGTCTCTTCTACGGCTATGTGGGCCTGGTGGACGGCATCCTGGCGCGCCTGCTGGCCGACATGCCTCAGGCCGCCGTGGTGGCCACCGGCGGCCTGGGCCGGGTGATCACCCCCGCCAGCAAGTACATCCAGCACCTCGAGCCCGACCTGACCCTGGAGGGCCTCCGCATCCTCTGGCTGAAGAACCGGGGCGGGAAGAAGGCGTGAGCCTGCCCCTCATCCATCTCGCCGAGGTGGATTCCACCCAGGCCTTCCTGCGCCGCCACCGGGAGCTCGGGTTCTGCGCCGTGCTTGCGGATGCCCAACTCGAGGGCCGGGGCCGCCAGGGCAACGCCTGGATCAGCGCCGCCGGGGCCGGCCTGTGGCTGAGCGCCGCGCTGCCCGTGCCGGAGCTGGCGCCGGGCCTGGTGCTGCAGCGGGCCATGGCCGCGGTCATCGCGGCGCTGCCGGCCTGCGGCCTGGGGCTGAAGTGGCCCAACGACCTGCTGGGCCTGCGGGACGGACGGCGGGTGAAGCTCGGCGGCATCCTGGGCGAGCGCAGCGGCGATCGCCTGATCCTAGGCCTGGGGGTGAACCTCTCCGCCGCCCCGGACCTGCCGGAGCGCGCCTTTCCCGCCGCCTGCCTCGGGGACCTTGGCGTGGCGGTGCCTTCGTCTCGGGACCTGGCCCGGGCGATCCTCCTGGGGTGGTCGGATCTGGCCTCGGCGCCGGAGGTTGGTTTCCGCTGGCCCGCGGAGGGTGAGGCCATCGCCTGGGAAGGCGGGCAGGGCGTCTGCCTCGGCTGGGAACCCGATGGCCGGCTCAAGGTGGCCGCCGCCACCGGGATCGAAAGGCTCAGCGCCGGGGAGATCCGGGGCCTGGCCGAGGCCGGGCGCTGAGGACCTCCGAGCCTTCAACCTTTGGGGGGCTTGTAGTGGAAGTTCAGCTTCATCCGGAAGGGGGCGGTGAGGCCGTGGGGGGCGAGGGGTTCGAAGGTCCAGGCCTTGGCCGCCGCCACCGCCGCGGGGCCCAGAAAGGCGGGCCCCGAGACCGCGTGGGCCTGGGAGACCCGGCCGTCGGCTTCGATGACAATCGCCACGGTGACGATGCACGGCGCCTGGGTCTGACCCGGGGCCAGCTGGTAGACCGGCTCGACCCGGTTGATGGCGACGAGCTGGTAGTCGGGGTCCTGGGGTCGCTTGAGCCCGGAGCCGCCGCCGGTGCCGCCGCCGGTGCCGCCACCGGAACCGGGACCGTGGCCCCTGCCGAGGCCGTCGCCCCCCGGCGCCAAGGGCAGGGCAGGGGTGGCCGGGACGAGGTATTCCGCCGTCTCCGGGTTGATCACCTTGGGCGTCGGCAGGGGTGCGTCGGTCACCGCGAGCCGGGGATCGACACTGCCCGTGCCGCCCTGGCCGCCTCCGGAAAGCCCCTCTTTGGGTTTTGGAACGCGCAGGCCCATGGCGAGCGGCTCCAATACGACATCCAGCTTCCGCAAGGGATCGGGGGGGCGCAGGCCGCCGCCTTCCCGAGGCCCGCCCAGCCAGCGGGGCAAGACGATCCAGGCAGCGACCAGGACCGCGTAGATCCCCAGACTCAGAGCCCGGGCGAGGCGACGGTCCGGGGGCGGCGAGGCGTGGGCGATGGCGAAGGGATCCAGGGTGGGATCCTCCGCAGCAAAGATCGTCGCCGGCCGGTAGGGGGCCAGCACGAAGGGCTGGGGCCCCGGGACATGACCCCGCGTGGGCTGGGACGGCGCTGGCTGCATGGGACCCATCATCTCCGATCCCCCAGGGGTGTGCCCGGTATTTCGGACCACGGAAACCCTAGCGGTTCTCCCCCAGGAAATCCTTCACCCGTCCCATCCCGCTCTTGCTCACCGGCAGCTTGGTGCCATCGCTCAACACCGCCACCCAGCTTTCCGAAGGCAGCTGCTCCAGGCGCACCAGGCGGTCCATCTGCAGGATCACGGAGCGGTGGATGCGCAGGAAGCGGCTGGGATCGAGCTGGGACTCGAGACTGGCCATGGTCTGCTGCTTGAGGTAGCTCCGGCCCTCGCTCTTCAGCTCCACGTAGTCGTCGGCGCCCTGCACGAAATCCAGCTTGGACAGGGGGATCAGCGAGACTTTCGAGCCGTCCCGCACCACGATGCGCTCCAGGGGCCAGGCCTCCCTCGCCTTGGCGCTGAGCTCCGCCGGGTGGGCGACGGTGGGCACCCCGGCGTCGGCCTTGGCCTTGGCCTTCGTGAGCGCCTCCTCGAATCGGGTCTCGGAGAAGGGCTTCAGCACATAGTCCACGGCGTGGGCCTCGAAGGCCTTCAGGGCGTGCTGGTCGAAGGCGGTGATGAAGACCACCGCCGGATGCCGGTTGCGGGTCTTGGGATCGTCGATGAGCTCGAGGACCTCGAAGCCGTCCAGCTTGGGCATCTGGATGTCGAGGAAGAGCAGGTCGGGCTGGAGGTCCGCGACGGCCTTCACCGCCTCGAAGCCGTTGGCGCATTCGCCCACTACCTCGATCTCGGGATGGGCCGCGAGGTGTTCCTTGACGACGGCGCGGGCCAGTTCCTCGTCATCCACCACCAGGGCGCGGTAGGCGCGGTTCATGGGACCTCCAGGGGAAAGCTGAGCAGGACCTTGTGGTTGTCGTCGGCGACGCGGGTCTCGACGGCGGCGCGGTTCCCGAAGCGGCCCTGGAGCCGCTGCCGAACCTGCCGCAGGCCCAGCCCCAGGCCTTTTTTCGGAGGCTGATCCGGATCGAAGGGATTTTCCAGGGCGATGTCCACCCGATCGCCGTCCGCCTTCACGGAGATGCGCACCGTGCCGCCTTCGGTGAGGCCCGAGATGCCGTGCTTGATGGCGTTTTCCGCCAGGGGCTGGAGCAGGAGGGGCGGCAGCTGGGCGGGCAGGGCCGGCTCGGCCACCTGCCAATCCACCACGAGCCGCGACCCGAACCGGATCTGCTCGATGGCGAGGTAGTTCCGCACGAGGTCCAGTTCTTCCTTCAAGGCGATGGAGGTGCGCTCGCCCATGGCCAGGGACCGCCGCAGGAATTCGGACAGCAGGACGCACATCTCCCGGGCCTTCTTCGAATCCACCGAGGTGAGGGCGCTGATGGAATTGAGGGCGTTGAACAGGAAGTGCGGATTGAGCTGGGCCCGCAGGGCCCGGAGTTCGGCCTCCTGGGCGAGGAGCTGGGATTCCAGGTTCCTGCGCTCGGCCTCCCTGGCCCGCTCCTGGGCGAGGATGGCGTAGTTGAGCCCCACGGAGGCCAGGTAGAGCAGCACCGCCAGCACCCACAGCACCGGCAGGGCCTTGGCGAGGCGTGCGGGCAGGTCCGCGAAGGCCGGCCAGCGGGCCATGAGGGTGGCGATGCCCAGCAGCAACCCCGTCCAGAGTCCGCCATCCACCAGGGCCGCCGCCGCCCAGGCCGCGGCGGGCCGGAACAGCCGGCCTTCCTCCACGGGCAGCGCCTTGCAGATGAACCAGCTCGTCAGGCAGATCAGGGAACCCACGGCGCTGAAGGCCAGCGCCACCGCGATGGATTCCCCCAGGCGCCAGCCCTGGCTCAGGCCCATGTAGCCCAGGAGCCCCGTGAGGGGCACCCAGGCGAGGAAGTAGGCCAGGCGTCGCGGCCGGCTGGAGAGGATGGGATGCAGCAAGGGATCAGTCCTTGAATTCGCAGCCGCCGAAGAGGACCAGCCCCGTGACGATCAGCTTCGGGCGGGCCGGGGCCTCCTCGTCGAGGATGGCGTGGTGGGTCTTGTCCTCCACGGCGCCAAAGAGCGCGGTGGCCCGGACATCGACCTGCCAGCCCTGAGGCACCTGGACCTCGCCGCCGCCGAAGAGGATGAAGAGATCCAGCACGGCCTCACGCTCCGCCAGTCCCGCGCCCCGCAGGTCGGTCTCGAAGCCGCCGAAGATCGCCGTCAGGTCGCCGCCCCGGAAGGCCTTGGTGAGAGGCCGGCGCTTGAAGCTGCCGAAGATCGCGGTGCCCTGCAGGGTGTCGTCGAAGGAAGCGCCTTCGGGCCGGGGGCCCCGGCGCCGCTTCAGGGCCTGGACCACCACGAAGATGCCGAAGGCCACCAGCAGCATGGGCCCGATCATCTCCCCCACGTCGTGGCCGCCGAACATGACCGCCAGGAAATAGAGGCCCAGGGCCACCAGGACCCCGCCACCGATCTTGCTGGCGTCCTGACGGATCTTGGCGAGGCCCATGAAGACGAGGACCAGGGGCCAGAGCTTGAAGAGGATGTGGCTGTAGTTGTCGAACCCGGGCAGGTTGTTCAGGGTGAGCAGGATGCCGGCCAGGATGATGCCGATGCCGAGCACGAGCCTCGGCGTGAAGGCGGTGCCTCGGGGGTGCAGCGGGGCCATCGGCGCCGGAGCTTCCGGCGGGGTGGAATCCAGGGTGAGGGGCTTTTCGGGGAATTCGCTCATGGAAGGCTCTTCAGGCTCAGTCGGAGGCCGGTTGCCCGGCGGTGTCGGCGTGGGTTCGGGGGCGGGGCAGGAGGGCTTTGAGGGTGATGATGACACCGAGCCAGAGCAGTCCCAGGGGAGGAGCATAGCGGAGGGTCTTCACAGGTTCGAACTGGAGGCCGAGGAAGAACAGTCCCAGAAAGACCAGGGTGTGGCCGCCCCGCTGCAGGGGGCCACGCTGGGTGAGCCGGGCGAGGCCGAAGCACACCAGCAGCAGGGGCCAGAGCCGGAATACCTGGTCGGGCACCGCGATGCCAATGTTTTCCAGGCCCAGGAGGAGGCCCGCGGCGATGAGGCCGATGCCGGCCACCAGGGCGAAGCCGAAGCGGAAGGGGCGGGTGGGGAGGTTAGCGTTCACAGGTCTTCTCCTTCGCTGATGGAGGGATGGGCCGGCCGTAGGAAGGCCCACAGGACGGCGAAGAGGCCGGGGACGATCAGGAAGGCCCAGAGGACCGCGGGCAGGGTGGTTTCCGGGGTGCCGGCCGCTGCGATCATGGTTGCCTCCGTCCATGAGCCTACGGAGCCGAAGCCTTCCCGGCCCCGGCGGATCGGTGAACGTTCCCGACGGATCGGCCAGTGGGCTTCCGGGGCAGGTGGCGCGGCTCAGACCGGCGCGGGCCTAGGGCTCCCAGGCGATCTCGCCGCCCCGGCTGCGCTCCCGCCAGGCGTGGGACAACTCGGCCTCCCGGCCGGGGGCCATGGTGAAGGTGATGACGGTCTCGAGGTCCGCATGGCGCTGCCCGTCGATGATGGCCTCGGGGAAGGCGCCCAGGACCGCGTAGGGCAGGTGGGCGAGTTCCGGGCGCACGCGGATCTCCCCCCGGCGTACCAGGCGGAGGACCTCCAGGAGCCCGGCGGCTTCGGCTTCGGCCACGGCACCCTGGAGGCTTTCCGTGTAGGCCCGCACCAGACCGCCGGTGCCCAGCTTCGTGCCCCCGAACCAGCGGAGGCAGACCGCGAGACAGTCCGTCAGCTCCGCCCCCTCCAGGACCCGCAGCATCGGCGCACCGGCGGTGCCGCCGGGTTCGCCGTCGTCGTCGGCGCCCCAGGCTGCGACCGGGAGGCCTTCCCGCCAGGCGGAGCAGTGGTGGGTGGCGTCGAAATCCCGCTTGCGCAGGGCCGCCAGGATCGAGGTCCGGGCCGCGGCGTCCGCGGCGGGGTGCAGCTCGGTCAGGAAGACGGAAGCCTTTTCCCGCAGCTTGAAGTGGCTCGGGGCCGTGGGTCGCCGCATGGGACCAGCCTAGCGGCTGGGGGCCGCTGCTGGTTTCCTGGACCGGGAACCTGGCGGCGTCCCCGCCCCTTGACGGTCCGTGCAGGGAACCCGTCGGTCACCGGCTTTTTCGGGCACGCGGTCCCGCCTCGCGGCACACTGTGCGTGAGCTTCTGGAGTCCCATGCGCATCGGCATCAGCTGCTACAGCACCTTTGGCGGATCCGGCGTCGTCGCCACGGAGGTGGGCAAGGCCCTCGCCGCGCGAGGACACGAGGTCCACCTCCTTTCGCCCTCCCTGCCGCCCAGGCTGACGGGCTTCGAATCCCGGGTCACCTTCCACGAAGTGACGGCGAGCCCCTATCCCTTGTTCGAGGCCGCACCCTTCAGCATCGCCCTGGCTTCCAAGATGGCGGACGTGGCCGAGCACCACGGCCTGGAGGTCATGCACGCCCACTACGCCATCCCCCACGCCTCGGCGGCGCTCCTGGCCCGCCTGGCCCTGCAGGGCCGGCTGAAGGTCGTCACCACGCTGCACGGCACGGACATCACGGTGGTGGGCAGCGACCCGAGCTATCTCTCCATGGTGAAGCTGGCCATCCGGGAATCCGACGCGGTGACTTCCGTCAGTCACTACCTGAAGGAAGAGACCATCCGCACCTTCGGCCTGGGGGAGCACATCCAGGTGATTCCGAATTTCGTGGAGCCGCCGGAGCCCACCACCCCGGACTGCCGCCGCTGGCTCTGCTCGGACCAGACCCGGGTCCTCACCCACATCTCCAACTTCCGGCCCGTGAAGCGGGTCATGGACGTGCTGAAGGTCTTCGAGCGGGTACGGACGCGGATCCCCGCCCGCCTCGTCATGGTCGGGGATGGCCCGGACCGCAACGAGGCAGAAGCCTATGCCCGGGAGCAGGGTTTCGAAGCCGAGGTGCGCTTCACCGGCAAGCAGCTGGACATCGGCACCGTGCTGGCCTGCTCGGACCTGTTCCTCCTGCCCTCCGCCACCGAGAGCTTCGGCCTCGCGGCCCTGGAGGCCATGGCCCACGGCGTGCCCGTCATCGCCTCGAGGGTTGGCGGCATCCCGGAGGTCATCCGCCACGGCGTGGACGGCTTCCTGGAGCCCCTTGGGGACGTGGACGCCATGGCGGCCCGGTCCCTGGAGCTGCTCACCGACGACGCCAAGCGCAAGGCCTTCGGCGAGGCCGCGAAGACGCGTGCCCTCACCACCTTCGCCGAAGGTCCCATCGTGGACATGTACGAGGCGCTCTACGAGAAGGTGCTGGGGCGGGAGCGGAAGACGGTGGATCTGGGAGCTTGATCCCGCGGAGGCCCCTCGGGCTGGCGCTCCAGGATGAAGGTCACCGGCCCGTCGTTCACCAGCTCCACCTGCATGTGCTCCTGGAAGAAGCCCGTCCTCACGGTGCAGCCTTCTGCCCGCAACAGCTCCACGAAGCGCTCGAAGAGGGGCCGCGCCGCTTCGGGGCGCATGGCCTTGTCGAAGCTGGGCCGGCGGCCCTTCTCGATGCTGCCCGCGAGGGTGAACTGGGAGACCGCCAGGACCTCGCCGCCGACCTCCTGCAGTCCGAGGTTCAGCTTCCCGTCGTCGTCCTCGAAGATCCGCAGGGTGGCGATCTTGGCCGCCGCCCAGGCGCAGGTGGCCTCCGTGTCGCCGGACTCCAGGCCCGCGAGCACCAGCAGGCCTTGCCCGATGGATGAGGCCTGGTCACCGCTGCGGACGGTGGCGGAGCTGACCCGCTGGATGACCGCCTTCAATGCATGCCGCTCCCTTCCCCGAGGTGCCGCGCCAGCTCGCCGACGACAGCCTTGGCGTCGCCGAAGAGCATGAAGGTCTTGTCGAGGAAGTAGAGCTCGTTGTCGATGCCGGCGAAGCCGGGGCTCTTGGAGCGCTTGATGGCGTAGACTGCCTTCGCCTTGTCGGCGTCGATGATGGGCATGCCGTAGATGGGGCTGCTCTTGTCGGCGCGGGCGGCGGGGTTCACCACGTCGTTGGCGCCGATGATGAGCGCCACGTCCGCCTGGGGCATGTCGCCGTTGATGTCGTCCATCTCCACCAGGTCGTCGTAGGGGATCTCGGCTTCGGCGAGGAGCACGTTCATGTGGCCGGGCATGCGGCCGGCCACGGGATGGATGGCGAACTTCACGGTGACGCCGCGCTTCTTCAGCAGGTCGTAGAGCTCCCGGACCTTGTGCTGGGCCTGGGCCACCGCCATGCCGTAGCCGGGCACGATGACCACCAGGCTGGCCTGGGCCATGACCTCGGCGGCGCTGTCCGGAGTGTCGGCCTTGTAGGTTTTGGCCTCGCCCCCCGCGGCGGCGGCCACGGTCTGGCCGAAGGCGCCGAAGAGCACGTTGGTGAAGGAGCGGTTCATGGCCTTGCACATGATGATCGAGAGGATCAGGCCCGAGCTGCCGTCCAGGGCGCCGGCGGTGATGAGCAGCTTGTTGTTCAGCACGAAGCCCATGGCCACGGCGGAGAGGCCCGCGTAGGCGTTCAGGATGGAAATGACCGTGGGCATGTCGGCGCCGCCGATGGGCAGGATGAGCAGCACGCCGAAGGTCAGGGCGAGGGCCATGATGCCGCCGAAGGCCCACGGCGCCCAAGGCGCCAGGGGATGCAGGACCAGCGCCACGCCCAGGCCCAGGGCCGTCAGCAGCAGGGCGAAGTTGCCGAGGTTCTGGCCGGGATAGGTGACCGGCCGCTGCGGGATCCACTTCACTTCCTGGAGCTTGCCCGCGGCCATCAGAGAGCCCGTCAGGGTGAGGTAGCCCAACAGCACTTCGGCGATGAGGGCCACCATGATGAAGGGCGGCAGAGCTTCCGCATTGCCCTGGCCGTAGTAGAGGAAGAACTTGCCCGTGCCCACGAGGCCCGCGGCGAGGCCGCCGAAGGCGTGGGAGATGGCGGTCCGTTGGGGCACCGCCGTCAGGGGCACCTGGGCCAGGGGATAGCCGATGGCCGCGCCCAGCGTGAAGGCGCCGAGGATCCACCAGTAGTGGGTGCCGCCGGTGGCGGCGACGCCCGCCAGGGTCCCGGCGACGGCGAGGAGCATGGCCCCGACGCCGGAAAAGACGCCCTTGCGGGCGGTCTCGGGGTCGCTCATCCACTTCAGCGACATGATGAAGAGGGCGGTGGAGACTAGGTAGAGCAGCTGGACGAGGGTGTCGGCGCTCATTTGGCGGTTCCCTGTCAGCCATGGCACCGTGGGCCGCTTCTTGAACATCTTCAGCATCCGGTCCGTGATGAGGAAGCCGCTGACGATGTTGGTGGTGGAGCAGACGATGGCCAGGAGGCCCAGGCCCGTGATGATGGACGGCGAGTCCTTGCCGGCGGACACGATGATGGCGCCCACGACGGCGATGGCCGAGATGGCGTTGGTGAGGCTCATCAGGGGCGTGTGGAGCAGCCGGGACACCCGCTGGATCACCATGATGCCGATGAAGGTGGCCAGCATGAACACGAAGATGGCGCCCATGAAATCGAGCTGGCCATGGCCGCCCGCGGCGTGGGCCGGCGGCGGCGCGGCGCTGGAGATGGGTTCAAGAATCAGCATGGGATCGGTCTCCTGGTTCAGGCCTGGCGAGCCTGGAGGGCCTTCAGGGTCGGGGCGTGGACGATCTCGCCGTCCCGGGTGATCACGCAGCCCTTGAGGATGTCGTCCTCCCAGTCCAGGTCGAAGCGCTGCTCCTCCTTCTTCCAGAAGGCCGTCACGAAATTCAGCAGGTTCCGGGAAAACATCATGCTGGCGTGGTGGGGCAGGGTGGAGGGCAGGTTGGTGGGGGCCACGATGCGGACGCCGCCGACCTCGACGGTCCCGCCGATCTTCGAAAGGGTGCAATTGCCACCGCCATCCGCCCCCAGGTCCACGATGACGGAGCCCGGCTTCATGGAACCGACGATGGCCTCGTCCAGCAGCTTTGGCGCGAAGACGCCGCCGATGAGGGCCGTGGTGATGACCACGTCCACGGTGGCGCAGTGGTCCGCGAGCATCCTGGCCTGCCGGGCCTTGTCCTCCGCGGAGAGCTCGGTGGCGTAGCCGCCCCCGGCGCTGGCCTGCACCTCGATGCCGATGTACTTGCCGCCCACGGATTCGATCTGCTCCTTCACCTCAGGCCGTACGTCCGTGGCGGAGACGCTGGCGCCGAGGCGCCGGGCCGTGGCGATGGCCTGGAGGCCCGCAACACCGGCACCGATGACGAAGACCTTGGCGGGCAGGGTGTTCCCGGCGGCGGTCATGAACATGGGGAAGTACTTGGGCAGTTCCATGGCGCCCACGAGCACCCCCTTGTAGCCCGTGATGTTGGCCTGGCTGGAGAGGGTGTCCATGGCCTGGGCGCGGGTCGTGCGGGGGATGCAGTCCGTGGAGAAGGCCGTGATCTTCCGGGCCGCCAGCCGCTCCACCGCGTCCAGGTTGCGGGTCGGGAAGATCGAGGCCAGCAGCAGGGATCCGGGCTTGAGCAGGTCGGCCTCGTGGCTGCCGTCGGGCCGGGCCATGGGCGCGTTGACCTTGAGGACGCAGTCCGCGGCGCCGCAGAGGGCAGCCAAATCGGTGGACACGTCGGCCCCGGCCTCCCGGTACGCCTCATCGGTGAAGAAGGCCCGGGCGCCGGCCCCGGCCTCGATCGCCACGCCAATGCCGGCCTGGACGAGCTTCTTGCAGGAGGCGGGGTCGAGGGCGACCCGGTGCTCGTGCTCCCGGACTTCCTTCGGAACGGCAATCTTCATCGATTCCTCGCGGCGGCTGGGGGTGGGGATGCGGATCTGCCAACGATAGCAACGTCCGGCCGGATTCACGCAGCGGAGGTCCTGCTACCGGGTTGGAGGCGGACTCGAACCCATGCGGCTCAACGGGCCCCTACCGGCCCGCCATCCTTCTCGGCGCTTCGAGTCCGCTCCTTCAAGCCCGGTGGACATGACAAACGGCCGGGTTCACCGGCCGTTCGTTTCAAGTCTGGTGGCTGGAGGCGGACTCGAACCTTGCGGCTGGCTGGGCCCGGGGCTGATCCGGTCTGACAGGACATCAAGTCCTGTCAAATCGGGCCCCTACAGGCCCGCCATCCTTCTCGGCGTTTCGAGTCCGCTCCTTCAAGCCCGGTGGACATGACAAACGGCCGGAAATACCGGCCGTCGTCAACCTACTGGTGGCTGGAGGCGGACTCGAACCGCCGACCTAGGGATTATGAGACCCTCGCTCTAACCACCTGAGCTACCCAGCCGGAACCGCCATTCTAGCGTGGGGCAAGAGGGGCGTCCACACTGGGTTTGCGCTCAGGGGGCGGTGCTGACCATGGCGCTCAGCACTTCCGCGGTGGAGGAGGGGAAGGTGCCGTTCCGGAAGATGACCTTCGAGGAATCGTGGATGGTCGTCTCCACGGCCCGGACCCGGAACACATAGTTCTGGCCGGGCTGGAGCAGGGCTGGCGGCATCGTGAGGGAAGTCTCGCGGGTGAGGCAGGTGCCCACCTGGGCGAAGCGGGTGATGCCGCTCTGGGCGAAGACGCGGTAGACCGCCACCGAATAGACCGAGGGGTTCCCGCGGCCCGGCGCGTTCCAGGCGAGGACGGGGGTGAGCCCCAGGCCCGCCTGGGGGATGAAGCCGTCCGACCCGGCGATGGTGAGCCCGGTCACGGGCCCGACGGACTGGGCCATGGGCGCAGCCTGGGTGGGCTTCTGCCGGGCGTTCGTGGCGAGGGTCGCATTCAAGGGACGGGCGGTGGTGGCCCCCGGAGCAAGGTAGTTCACGCGATACACGTCGGTGATGGAATAGACCTTCTTCCAGGACGCGTCGAAGGGGTTGCCGTAGCGGGCCTCGCCGAGGTCGAGATCCGTGGTGCCGAGGGCGGGATAGGCGTTCACCAGATCCACGGTGGCGGCGATGAAGCCCCGCTTCACGCCCCAGGGCGGCGTGTGCACGCTCATGCGCTGGAAGATGGGGAGCGCGGCGGGATTCACCTGGGGCTGGAAGCCCGCGGAAAGGCTCCGGGTCCAGGCCAGGCGGACCTTTTTGTTCTGGGGGACGGCGATCATGGTGCCGTTGAGGGTGTTGGTGAGGCCGTCCACTTGGGTGAGGGCGGCGGGCTGGAAGATGCCGGACAGGGTGTTGTAGGTCTCCGCGCCCGCCACGACGGACTTCAGCTGGGTCAGGGAAGGTCCGTCCCCCTGGGCCGTGTCCACGAGGGGGAAGCCGGTATTGGACCAGTCCAGGTTGTAGCCCGCCAGGGCCGTGTCCCCGGGCAGTGGTTCCTGGGCGGGACCGTAGTCGCCGAGGTAGCCGTAGGCATTGGTGACGTTGGTGGAATACCACTGGAGGATGTCCGTGGCGGCCCAGGGGGCGAGGCCGGTGACGGCGAAGACCTGGGAGGTGGGGTTCAGCGCCGGCGCGGCATTGGCCCTGCCGTAGACGAAAGCGTCCAGGTCAAGCTTGTGGTGCTGGGTCCATACGTAGATTGAATTGAACTGGAACCAGAAGGAGCCGCTGGGAACCGCGGGCACCACGAAGGTCCCGTCGGCGGCGCCGGTGCCAGGAATGGTGGTGTAGCCCGCAAGGCCGCCGGGGACGTGGGCCGCCAGGGTCGCGGTGCTCAGGTCCTGGGGCTCGGGGGTCTCGCCGCCGGTGGTGATGCGGGTGAGGATGCGGGTTCCGGTGACGTCCTTGGGCCTGGGGCCGCCGGCGGCCGGGAGGACCAGGGCGCAACCGCAGAGGCTGAGGGCGATGCGGCCAAGGGTGGGAAGGGAGAAGCGAATCGGCAAGGTGCCTCCGTCTAGGGTGGCCCAGGGGCGCGAAGCGTCAGGACCACAGGTTGGGGGGGATGAAGGAGCTACTATGTGTCCCAGACCCAGCCCAGGTCAACCAGCAATAAGAAAAAATGCGATCTATGGTTTTTAGAAATCATTTTTTAATACACCGAAGCCCCGACGGGGCCGGGGCTTCGGGCGGGAATCGGGGATCGGAAGGCGGATCAGGCCGGCTTGGTGGCGGCCTTAACCTTCGCCTTGGGGGCCGGCTTGGCGGCCGCGGCGCCGGCCTTCAGCTCCTTCGCGGAAAGGATGATCACCGGCGTCCGGGGCACGTCCAACATGCCGTTGGCGCCGGTCCCCGTCGGAACGTCCCGGATCTTGTCCACGGTCTCCATGCCTTCCACCACCCGGCCGAAGACGCAGTAGCCCCAGCCCTGGGGGTTCTTGCCACGGTGGTCCAGGAAGGGGTTGTCCACGGTGTTCACGAAGAACTGGGCCGAAGCGCTGTGGGGATCGCCGGTGCGGGCCATGGCCACGGTGCCCCGGGTGTTGCGCAGCCCCTTCGCCAGCGCCAGGTCGGCTTCGTTTTCCACGCGGTCCTTGGCCGGCTTTTCGGTGAGGTCCTTCAGGTGGCCGCCGCCCTGGATCATGAACTCCGGCTTCACCCGGTGGAAGGTGGTCCCGGTGTAGTGGCCGGCGCGGACGTACTTGAGGAAGTTGGCCACGGTCTTCGGGGCCGCGTCGGATTCCAGCTCCAGGGTGAAGGCCCCCAGACTGGTGGTGAACCGCACCTTGGGCTTGGCGGCCGCGGCGGGTTCGCCGGCGAGGAGGGGAAGGGCGAGGCAGAGGGAGAGCAGTGTCTTGAACATGGGCGGTCGTCCTTGGGCAGAACCCCCATGATGCCACGGTCCCGGGCAGGGCGCGGATCCAATCCTGGCGGGCCTTCCCGGGGTTCCGCTACACTGGCGCCGGCCCTATAGCTCAGCGGTCAGAGCTGGCGGCTCATAACCGCTTGGTCCTGGGTTCGAATCCCAGTGGGGCCACCATCGTCCAGGGGATCAGGATTCCCGCGGGCTCCTGCCTTCGGCGGCGAAGTCGAGGAGGGAAGCCAGACGCCGGGCCATCTCCCGGAGGGTGCCGGCTTCCAGCAGGAACTGCAGCTCCGGGGGCGGCAGGTCGAAGGAGGCCGCGAGGGAGGGGATCCAGTGGTTGTCGATTGATTCCAAATCAAATGAATCATTGATTACAATCTGAATATTCGACTTCTTGAGATAACCCTGGAGGGAGTCCAGGAAGTGTCGTTTTTCGGGCCCGTCCCAGGTTTCCGGAGCCGCGGCCAGGACTGCCCAGCGGACCTGCCGGTAGGCCTCGCCGGGGACTTCCTCAAGGATCCGGACGGCGTCGAGACCTTGCACCAGGAGATCGAAGCGGCCATCGGGAAGGGCTTCGCTGGCGATGATGCGGACCCTGGTGCCGACTTCGAAGATGGAGGCGGCCGGTGCGACGAGGTCCGATTCGGTCTCCTGGCGCGATCGCACCAGGATGAACTCGGAATCCAGGCCCAGGGCGTCCGCGACCATGGCGCGGTAGCGTGGCTCGAAGATGTGCAACCCGGTGCTGAGCCCCGGCAACAGCACGAGCCGGGGCAGGGGAAAGAGGGGCAGGATGCCTGTTAGCATGACCTTGAAGCCTAATCCAACGGGGAGTCACGCGTGGACGCTGGTCCGAATGTTCAGATCCGGGCAGCCGGGGACAGCCTTCTGCAAGCCACGGAATCGGCCCTCCGGGCCCTGGCGAAGGGTTGGGAGCCGGCAAAGGTGGAAGCCTGGACCGATATGGTGATCGCCCGTCCCGGACGGCTGGTGCTGTGCGGAATGGGGAAGTCGGGGCTGGTCGCCCAGAAGATCTCGGCGACCCTCGCCTCCACCGGCAGCCCCAGCTTCTTCCTGCATCCCGCGGAAGCGCTCCACGGGGACCTCGGGATGGTCACCGAGCAGGATTCCGCCCTCATCCTTTCCAACAGTGGGGAGAGCGAGGAAGTCCTGAAGCTGCTACCGAGCCTGGCCAGGCTCGGCATCCCCATGGCCGCCATCACCGGGCGACGGGACAGCACCCTGGGCCGCTCCGTCGCCCACGCCTTCCTCTACGATCTGCCGGACGGGGAAGGCTGCCCCCTGGACCTCGCCCCCATGGCCAGCACCACGCTGCAGCTCGTGTGGGGAGATCTCCTGTCGGCCAGCCTAATGGCCCGCAGGGGCTTCACGAGGGAACACTTCGCACAATTCCATCCCGCTGGAAGTCTTGGTTCAAAACTACTGAAAGTGAATCAGTTGATGCACAAGGAATTCCCCAGGGTCGATTCTGGTGCCTCCTTGATGGGCGTCCTGCGCGCCATGACCGGCGGGCGGCTCGGCATGACGGCGGTGGTGGATGGACAAGCATTGACGGGCGTCATCAGCGATGGCGACGTCCGCCGCGCCCTGGAACGGACCCAGGCCCAGGACCGGAGCCCCTTGGACCTGCGGGCCGCTGACATCATGGGGCGTTCCCCCAAGACCATCGGTCCGGAGCTCCTGGCGGTGGAGGCGGCTGCCCAGTTCGAGGCTTCCAAGATCACCTTCCTGATGGTGGTGCAGGGTGATAAACCCCTTGGTGTCCTCCATATACATGATTTGTTGGGGGCCAAGGTCCTCTAGGATGCCCTTATCAATATGTTACATAATATACATTATCGAAACCTAAAATGAACTCCCAGATCCTCTCCCGCTACGTCCTGAAGGCCTGGCTGGGGTACCTCCTGGGTGCCCTGCTCCTCTTCGGCGGGTTGCTGCTCATCCACGAGACCGTGAACCTCACCAAAGGCCTGCTGGCTGAGCGCGCCTCTTTCAAATGGCTGCCGATCTTCCTTTCCCTGGCGGTCCCCGAAGTCCTGGGTCTGGTGCTTCCCATGGCGGCAATCTTCGCGGGACTGCTCGGCACCCAGCAACTGGCCCAGGGCTCCGAACTGGTGGCGGCCCAGGGTCTTGGGACGGGTTCTCGGATCTTCTACAAGCCCTGGCTGGTCATGTCGTTCGGCCTGGTTCTCCTCGCCTCCCTCAATGCCCACGTCCTCATTCCGGCTTCATACAAAGTCCAATCCGGGCTTCGGGCCCGTCTCGCCGAGGAGGCCAAGCAGCGGTTCCTGCGCCCCGGCGCGCCGCCGATTCCGCTCCAGGGGGACCCGGCCCAGGCCTTGTGGACCTCACCGGAAGGCCAGGTCCACATTCTGGAGGTGAACGCCAAGGGCGTGCAGCACCTCGTTTCCGACCGGGTTTCCTGGCGGTGGGACGCTTCGGACGGGAACCAGTCCACCCTGAACCTGCGCCTGGACGAGGTCTCTGGCTCCTACCTTCCCAGGGATGGGAGCGGCGCCGTTCAGTTAAGACAAGCTGTTCAAAATATTTCATTTCCAATCAAAATATCAACAGGTCAACTGCCCTCCACGCACTACCGGAACGCCAGCACGGTCCAGCTCTGGGGCATGGCAGACGCGGAATCCCGGGCGGAGCTGGCGCGGCGCATCTCCCTGCCCCTCCTGGCCGCCGGCCTGCTCCTCATGGGCATCGGGCTGGGCTACGGCCACCCCAGGTTCCAGCGCGGAAGCGGGTTGTCGGGTGGGCTGGGGGTCATGGTGCTCTACTACGTCGTCTACCGGACCCTTGAGAACCGGCTCATCTCCGGCAATATCTTGATGTTTTGGTTGATATTATTGCTGCCATTGATATTGGTTGTACTTGGATACCTCAATCTCTCCCGGCGGATGAGGCCGCACTGGACCTGGGAACCCCCGTTCCGGATCGATCTGACACCGGTGTGGAAGTTCTTCGGCAAGCTCGAAAGCGCTGACAAGGCGGGCATCGTGGCCGCTCCTTCCAGGGCTTCGGGAATCCTGGGGGCCTGGTCCCGGAGGCTGTGGCTGCGGACCTGGGGAGGCGTCCTGGCCACCCTCCTCCTCCTGCACCTGCTCATCGAGTACTCCAGCGTGGCGGGCGACCTGTCCGCCAACCACCGTCCCCTATGGGAGTTCTTCGTCTACTGGTTCTGGCGCCTGCCCAATTTCATGATCACCGCCCTGCCCATCACCTTCATGCTGGGCACCGTGCTCGCCCTCTCCGCGGCGACGCTTTCCAATGAGTGGGTCGCCCTCCGTACGGGCGGCGTCAGCCTCTGGCAATGGATCTGGCGGGCCCGGGCCGCCTGGCTCACGGTCCTGGCGGGGACCTTCCTCTTGATGAACCTCGCGGTGCCGGCGGGGGAAGTCCACGTGCGGCAGTTGCAGCGGCGTATCTTCAACCGGGCCGATCGGTCCGCTTCGGCGAAGACCTGGCAATACCTGGGGGCCACGGGCGTGCTCTGGTACATCGAGCCGGAGGTCCGCTGGGGCTTTCCCCTGAAGACGCCCGGCTCGGCGCCGTCGGTCCTGTTGTGGCGACCCGGTTCACTCTTCAGTGAGGGACTCTCGTGGGGCGGGTTCGGGCTGAGGCAGGGGCCCGGGACCCAGGAGCTGTTCCCGGAAGCCTCCCTCATGGGCACACCCGTACCGGAAGAGAATTCAACAATGAACCTCATGCGTTGGCAAAAGTGGGCTTATGAACCAGCCCGTGCCACGCATCTCTGGGCCCGCTTCCTCAACTGGCTGGCAGGTCCCTGCCTGGTGCTCGCGGTCCTGCCCAGAGCTTTTCCCAACCCACGGTCCGGACGGGGAGGCGCCCTGGCCTACGCCCTCATCGGAGGCCTGGTCTTCCTTGGCCTGCAACTGCTCTTCAACGGCGCCGCCCAGGCGGGAGAAATCCCGGCCGTCTGGGGCGCCCTGGGTCCACTCCTCGTGGCCCTCGCCGCGGGCGCCACCCAGCTTCGGCATCTGCGGACCTGATCCCGGGCCGGACCTGGATCTAGCCCCGTCCTGGACCCGGCCCCGTCTTGGACCCGGCCCCGTCCTGAACCAGGCGAAGACCGGCGCGGGTCCCGCCGATAGACTGGAAGGCTATGGCCAGACAGGGCGCCCCATCCCGGATCCGCTACCATTTCGCCCGCCGCTGCCTGCAGGTGGCCCTGCTGGTGGTGTGGACGCTGACGCCCTGGCTGGACTGGGCCCGCCTGGATATCCCTTCCCAGCAGCTGGTGATCCTGGGCGAGGCGGGGCCTCTGGCCTTCCCCCACGTCCTGGGGCTCATCATTCCCTTTGTCGCCACGGTCTGGGGCATCGCCCTTCTCACCTATTTCAAGGGCCGCGTCTTCTGTGGCTGGGCCTGTCCCTACGGCAGCGCCGTCGAGCTCTTCGACGGACTGCGGACGGCCCTGGTGGGCGGGACCAACCGCAAGGTGTCCGCCTGGATGAAGCGTTCCTGGTTGCACCGGGTGGCCCTGCAGGGCGGCGCCTGGATCACGCTCCTGGCCGCCCCGGTCCTCCTCGCCCTGAGCCTGGCGGCCTACCTCTACGCCCCGGAGCGGATCGTGGCCGCCCTCTCCGTCCGCCCAGGCCAGGGCGGTGATGCCCAGACGGCCCTCTACATCTGGATCGGGCTGGTGGCGGTGATCTCCTGGCTCGCGGGCTTTCTGGTCCGCTTCCACTTCTGCCGGATGGTCTGCATCTACGGCATGGGCCAGGCGATGGTGGCGTCCACGGCGGAGGACAGCAAGATCCTGCGGCCGCGGTTTGAAGCCGCGGGCCTGGATGCCTGCGGCAGCTGTCAGGCCTGCCTGAAGGCCTGCCCAGTGGAAGTGGATCCCCGTTCGGAAGACCTGGTGCTGGGCTTCTCCTCCGGGTGCTTCAACTGCGGGGACTGCCTCGACACCTGCGCGGTGGTGCAGGGCCACAAGGGCGAGGCCCCGCTCCTCAGCTTCGAGGGTCGTTGAGATGCCGAACGCCCTGGTTGAACGCGCGGTGGCGGACTTGCAGGCCAGGACCGGCCTGGCCCCGGGCGCCCGCATCGTGGCCGCCATGAGCGGCGGCGTGGACAGCTCCGTCATGGCCGCCCTGCTCCACCGGGCCGGCTTCGATGTCCTCGGCGTCTCCATGCAGCTCTTCGACAAGGCGAAGGCCCCTGGCGCCACCGATGCGGAAGGCCGCTGCTGCACCCTGGACGACTTCCAGGACGCCCGGCGGGTCGCCTTCGAGTCCGGGTTCCCCCATTACGTCGTGGATTTCGAGACCCGCTTCCGGGAGACGGTCATCGAGTCCTTCATCGAGGGCTACCTCGCCGGGGAGACGCCGAGCCCCTGCATCCGGTGCAACCAGCACGTGAAGTTCCGCACCCTCCTGGAGCGCGCCGAGGCCCTGGGCGCAGGCCACGTGGCCACCGGCCACTATGCCCGCATCACCCGGGACGCGGCGGGCTTCCACCTCCGGAAGGCCCTGGATCCCGCCAAGGACCAGAGCTACTTCCTGTTCAGCCACACCCAGCAGACCCTGGCGCGAACGCTTTTTCCGCTGGAGGGCTTCACCAAGGAGGAGGTCCGGGCCCTGGGCCGCGAGCTGGGCCTGCACGTCGCCGAGAAGGCTGAAAGCCAGGAGATCTGTTTCGTCACGGAAGGCCGCTATGACGCCTTCATCGAGGCGGAAGGGCGGACGCCCGGCGTGGGCGGCGGCGAGATCCGGCATGTGGACGGCCGCGTCCTTGGCCGGCACGAGGGGTATTGGCGCTTCACCGTCGGCCAGCGCCGGGGCCTTGGCGTGGCCCACGCCGAGCCGCTCTACGTGATCAGGACGGAAGCCGCGGCGAACCTCGTCTGGGTCGGGCCGGACTCGGCGCTGCTGGCAACGGAGTGCCTCGTGCGCGAAGTCAGCTGGTGCGGTCCGGAACCCACCGGTCCGCTGGCCTGTGCCGCGAAGATCCGCAGCCGGGGCCTGGAAGCCGAAGCCCTGGTCATTCCCCTGGCGCCCGGGCGGGCCAAGGTCGCCTTTCTGGAGCCGCAACGCGCCGTCACGCCGGGCCAGGCGGTGGTCTTCTACCGGGAGGACGAAGTGCTGGGAGGCGGCTGGATCGGACCATCCTGATCCTTCCCGGCTTCGGGAACGGCCTCCGACACGGCCTTGGCCGCCTCCGCCTTGCGCGCCGCGAGCTGCTCCACGATCTCGTTCGCCGAGAACTCGTTGGTCTCGAACATGGCGCCGGGAATCATCTTGATCGTTGCGTGGGGATCCTGGGGCGGGTTCGGTTGGGGCATGGCTCACCGGGAGTGGGAGTCCCAAGTCTAGCCGCCTGGATGGGTGGTGGTCCGCTGATTCCAATCGGCGTGAACGACTTTTCAGGGGGCCCTTTTCAGAGGCGCCGATCGGAATCCTTCCGGGGAGCGGCAGCCCTTCGCCTGCGGCTCCGGACGCGGCGCGTCCTGCGCCTGCCCCTACCGGCGCGCCATCCATGATTCGATTCCGATGGGCGCGAAAAAGCCCCCGGACGGGGGCTCTTTTCTGGAGGCGCCGATCGGAATCGAACCGATGAATGGCAGATTTGCAGTCTGCGGCCTTACCACTTGGCTACGGCGCCGTTGTAACGAGTCTAGGCACTTCCAGGATCAAACAGTTCGGGCCGCGTTCGCGGCCCGGTGTCTGGAGCGGGTGAAGGGATTTGAACCCTCGACTTCAACCTTGGCAAGGTTGCACTCTACCACTGAGTTACACCCGCGTAAGCAACGAGAATAGCACGGCGCGGGAGCCCGTCAACGCCCTTTTTCGGCGCACTGGGGGCATTCGCCGAAGAGCTCCAGCTGATGCCGGGTGATGCGGAATCCCGAAAGCCGTTCCATGGCCAGCAGCGTGGAATCCAGCCCGCAGGCGTCGACTTCCACCATCCTCCCGCAGCCTTCGCACTGGAGATGGTGGTGGTGGTCCGAACTGAGGCAGCGCACGAATCGCAGGACCTGGTCCTTGCCGAGAATGCCCTCCGCCCAGCCTTCCTGGGCGAAGCGCTCGAGGTTCCGGTAGACGGTCGGCAGGCCGCTGTTCTGGCCGCCCATCCGGCGCCAGACCTCTTCGGCGCTGAGGGGCCGGTCCGATTCGTTCAGCACCTTGAGGATCGCCTCGCGCTGGGGCGTCTGGCGCATGCCGGCGGCCCGGAGGGACGGGCTGGGTGCTTTGTGGTGATGCGCTCGGTCGGCCATTCCCCAGGATGACAAGGCGGATGGATTCCGCGAAGGGGCAGCTTGCGTCATCCTTGCCCCTGATGCTCCGCGCGAATCTGGACTCCACGCTGAAAACCTCGCCTTCGCCGGTGTTCCTGCCCCTGGCCTTTCGCTTCGCGGCGAGCTCCGGTCTCCTGATCCTGCATCTCGCCTTCCCCCAGGAGGCCCACGAAGCCATCCACGGCGAAGGGATCTACCTCCTGAGCCTGGCGGCGATCCTTTGGGAGAGCGCCTGGGAGATGGCCCGGAACCTGGCCGCGGGCCAGAAGGCCTTTTCGGCGCCCACCCTGCCCTGGATCCGATGGAACCTGGCCCTGGACCTGTTCCTCGTCACCCTGCTCATCGCGTACCAGGGCGTGGACCAGGAGCGCTTCGTCACCCTCTACATCTTCCCGGTCCTGGCCGCGGCCTTCTACCTGAGTACGACGGAGATCATCGCCATGGGCGTGCTGGCCATCAGCGCCCACGGCACCAGCCTCCTGCTCTTCTCTTCCGGCCTGGTCCCAGCCTTCGGCCACTCGGTGCCCCAGGAGGCCGACTGGGTGGAGCGCTGGCGGGTCCTCATGGCCCTGTCCGCCCTGCAGGTGCTGCCGGCCACCCTCGTGGTGGTGGTGATCCGGAAGTACCTGGAACAGCTCCGCAGCAACCTCGCGGCTTCGGAGGAGGCCGCCCTGGACCTGACCGTCCTCTACAGCCGGGTGGTGGACTCCATGTTCTCGGGACTCATCACCACGGACCTCGAAGGACGCATCACCTCCGCCAATCCGGCCGCCGAGCAGATCCTTCACCGGATCCTGGAGCAGGGACATCCGGTGGAGGCGGTGCTGCCTCTGGATGTCGCCCGGATCGAAAGCGGTGGCCGCGACCATCGCTTCGAGGCCCGCTTCCTGACCCCGGAAGGCGAGATCCGCACCTTCGGCGGCAATGTGGCGCCCCTGAAGGCCTCCGACAGCCAGCAGACAGGCCACCTGATCCTGTTCCAGGACCTCACGGAGTTGAAGGCCCTGGAGCAGCGGACCCGCATCAGCGAGCGGCTGGCCGCGGTCGGCGAAATGTCCGCCGGGCTCGCCCACGAGCTCCGCAACCCGCTGGCCTCGATCCTGGGTTGCGTGCAGCTGCTCCGGAAGGGCAATCAGGCGGCGGAGATGACGGACCGCATCCTGACCATCCTGAGCCGCGAGTCCGAACGGGTCAGCGGCATCCTCTCCAACTTCCTGGACGTCTCGAGGCCCCGGGACATCACGGTCCAGCCCCTCTACCTGCCGACGCTGGTGGCTGAGCTGCGTTCGAGCTGGGAGACCGATCCCCGGGGCCAGGGGGTCCGCCTGGTGATGGGACCGGTCCCGAAGGCGTGGATCCTGGGGGAGCCCCTTTGTTTCCACCAGGTCTTCACGAACCTGCTGAGCAATGCCCGGAAGGCGGTGGGGGCCCGGCCGGATCCGTCGATCCTGATCACCTTCGCCACGGACGCCCAGGGGTTGCAGATCCAGGTGGGCGACAACGGCACCGGCATGAACGCCGAGCAGATGGCCACCCTCTTCGTGCCCTTTTCCAGCGGCTTCCAGGAGGGGACGGGTCTCGGCATGAGCCTCGTCTACCAGTTCGTCCAGCAGATGGGCTGGGACATCCAGGTGGAAAGCCTCGAAGGAGAAGGGACGGTGGTCACACTCCTCGTCCCACTGGCCGCTGGCGCTCTGCCGGAGGGCGCGTAAACTGGTCCCTGCTTTCCACCTTCTTGTTCGAGCGCTTTCGGGATCCTCGCCGGTCCACTGAGCCTGGGCCCTTTCCCAGACCCGCCCGATCCGCCGTCCGCCCCGGAAGAAACCCAGGCCTCCCATGAACCGCAAGCTGATCCGCCCGAACATGAACGAGATCAAGGAGAAGCTGGGCTGGACCGGCGGGTCCGCGCCGGCTTCGGAACCCACCGTCCCCATTCCCGTCGCCGGCGCGCCGGGAGCCGCCTCCGCGGATCCAAACGCGCCCCTCGTGCCCCAGGGTCTCGGGAGCCCCCGGCGCAAGATCGCGCCGCCGGAGCAGACCAACGCCGAGAGCTTCTACTACCTGAAGCAGATGCAGTCGAAGACGCCCATGGTGATCGTCCTGCAGAACGACGAGAAGCTGCGGGGCGTCATCGAGTGGTACGACAAGCACTGCCTCAAGATCAACCGCATCAAGGAACCCAACGTCCTGGTGCCGAAGCACAACATCAAGTACATCTACAAGCAGGATGAGGAGCCCAGGATCCGGCGGAAGCCTTCCGCCAAGAAGGAGGAAGGGCTCCCGCAGGACGTCGAGATTCCGCTCTACGATTGAGCGTGGACGCCCCTGCCCCGTGAGCCAACCTGGAGCGCCTCCATGAGCGTCCGACCCCGTCTGGCCATCTCCCTTGGGGATCCCTGCGGCATCGGATCCGAGCTCCTGCTGCGCAGCCTGCCCCGCCTCCACGCCTGGGCCGACCTGATCGTGGTGGGCGCCAAGGCGGGGCCCGGACTGCTTGTCCAGGGCACGCCGCCCGTGGGCTGGCGCCTGGATCCGGAGCCCGTTCCGCCTTCCAACCTCTGCCCCTCCGGCGCAGAGGCCTTCAGGCTCCGGGTGTTTCCGCATGCCGCGGGGCGAGGCCCGGGAGCCGAGGCCCTCTGGCTGGATCCGACCCCGGGCATCCAGGCCCAGGACCTCGCCCTGGGCGAGCCCTCCGCGGCCTCCGGGCGCTGCGCCTTCGAGGCGGCCCGGCTGGCGGCGCAGCTGGTCCTGGCGGGGCATGCCGACGCCCTGGTCACCTTGCCCCTGTCGAAAGCGGCCTGCCACCTCGCGGGCCACGACATTCCCGGCCACACGGAGCTGCTGCGGGAATGGTCCGGAGCGCCCATCACCCGGATGGCCTTCCTGAGCCCTTCCCTGTGCGTCGTCCTCCACACGGTCCACCAGAGTCTGCGCAGCGTCATCGAAGGCCTGGAGGCGGGCGCGGTGGCGGAGACCCTTGGCTTCGCCGCAGGGCAGTTCATGCAGATCTTAGGCCGCCAGGATCTCCGGGTCGCCCTCTGCGCCCTGAACCCCCACGCCGGGGAACGGGGCGCCTTTGGCGACGAGGAGGGTCTGCTCGAGGAGGCCCGGCGCCGGGTGGAGACGGCCTTTTCCGGACCCGGCACATCCGCCGGGCACGGGATTGCCCAAGGCCTTTCCCCCTTCGGCACCGGGCCTGCGCCCGAGGGCTGGGAGCTGTTCCCCGGTGTGCCCATCCGCTCCCGCGCCACCGGTGACGGATCGGGTCTCCGTTTCTTCGGTCCCCTGCCGGCGGACAGCGTCTTCCACCGGGCGGTCCAGGGCGAGTTCGACGTGGTGGTGGCCCTCTACCACGACCAGGGCCTCATCCCCCTCAAGACCCTCGAGCCAACCCGGGCCGTCAATGTCACCCTGGGACTTCCCTTCATCCGCACCAGCCCGGACCACGGCACGGCCTTCGACAAGGCCGGCCTTTGGGTTGCTGATCCTGCGAACTTCCAGGAAGCCTGCGCCCTGGCGGTGCGCCTCGCCGGCCGGGCGGCACACCAGCCTTGGCGGGCTGAAGTGGATCCTCGTGCCATCTGAGGCGCCCGGACACTCCCGACTGCCCGGCGTCTGGCGACCCCACGGGCCCGGGGCCGGCCAGGACCTTGACTGGGAGGCCGTGGCGGAGGCCCCCGGCCCGCGCACGGCCCTCCGCTTGGAAGGGGGCGTCGCCAGCTTCGGCCCAGCGCACCTGGACCGGCTCGGCCGCGGCTTGCGGTTCCTGGGGCAGTCGGAGGACTGGTTGAAGGAGGCATTCGAAGCGGCCCTCGACCTGGCTCTGGACGGCCTGCTGCGACTCCGGGCCGCCGGGGCGCTCCGGGTCCTCCTCGCCCGTTCGGAAGCCCTGCCGGTCCTGTCGGCGCCCTATCGCCTGTCGGCGGCGCCGCATCCCCTGGGCGATTCCCGGCAGGATTCCCGCGCCGCCCACAAGGGGCTGCTGGGCGGATGGAGCGTCGCGGCCCTGGCCCAGGCGCGGGCCGCCGGCGCCGATGACCTGCTCTGCCTGTGGCCCGATGGGAGCCTGGCGGAGACCGCCATCGCCTCCGTGGCCGTGGTGGACGGCGGTCGCCTGCGCCTCCCACCCGTGCCGGGGCGCGTCGCCAGCATCGCTGAGGTGCTGGCCCTGCCGGCCTGGGCGGCTGCCCGGGGGCTCGAACCGAGGTGGGAGTCCATCGCCTTCAGGGAGACCTTCGGGAAACAGCTCGTCTGCTTCAACGCCGTGCGCGGGGTGTGGCAGGCTGATCTCCTCACCCCCACGGACCCATGACCCTCAGCCAACTGCTTTTCGCCCTGATCCTGCCGATCCCGCCCTACCTCGGGTTCCTGATCTATCGGTTGAAGGGCCGGGTGGGGCTCAGCTACGGCTATTTCCTGGGCGGCATCCTGGGTGTACTCGCCATGCCCTGGCACCTCGCACTGCCGGACGCCCGGACCTTCCCGAGCGAACACATGGGGGGAACCCTGCTGGGGTTCAGCCTCTTCCTGCAGGCCTACCGGGAGGGGCGGCACGGCCTCCGGCGCCTGCTCTTCGGCGTTGGCGGGGCCACCGCCTTCGGGGTCCTCTTCTGCATCCAGCTGGGGCTTGATGTGGAACCCATCGGCTGGTTCTGGGCGGCGGCGCTGCTGGAGGCCGGGATCTGGCTGCTCATGTCCGATCTGGGCTACCGCCTCACCCGGGGCCGCTGGCTGGAAGCCCGGGTGCCCCTCATCGGCGGCTTCGCCTTCCTCCTCGCCACCCTCAGCCTGCAGGTCCTGAAGCCGCCGATGCCCCTGCTCCACTGGCAGGCCTCCTCCCTGGCGGGCCTCCTGCTCGGTCTGGTGGCGCTGCAGCAGCTGCGCTGGCTCCGCTCCAACGGCGTCTGGGTGGAAGGTCGCGGCGATGGCTTCCGCACGGCCCTTTCGGTGCTGGAAAGCGATACGAAAGTGGATTCCCCGGCCCTGGCCTATGGCATCGAAAGCCATCAGCCCGTGCTCCTGCTGAACGAGAAGGGCGTCGTGCTCGAAGCCAATGGGGCCTTCGGCCGGCTGGTGGGGATGGCGCGCCATCAGCTGCGGGGTTACGCCCTGAAGGACCTCATGCAGGGCCGCAGCGCCGGCGCCTGGGAGGACCTGCTGGGCCAGCTCAACCGTTCGAGCCAGGGCAGCACCACCGCGACCCTCGTCCGTCCGGACGGGACCTTCGGGGACCTGGAACTGCAGGCCGCCGCCTTCGACAAGAACATGGCCCTCGCCTGGGTGGCGGGGGCGGCGGAGGATCCCCTCGTGCTGGCTTCGGGGCACGGTGCCTTCAACGGGGACGGGCATCCGGACGCCCAGCGCCGGCTCGCGAACCTCAACGCCCTGGGCGCCGTCCTGCCGGCCGCCGAGCAGATCCTGCTGGACACCCGGGAGGACGCGACCCGCCAGCTCGCCGCCCTGCTCCTCGCCGCCTGTCAGCGGCTGAGCCCCACCCTGCCCGCCTCCAGCGACGAGGTGGCCGACGGCCTTGAAGCCGGGCCGCTCCTGAACGGCCTGCTGCCGAAGTACCAGCAGATGATGCCGGAGGGCATCGTCATTGCCATGGAAGTGACGCCCCTGCAGGTCCGCCTCCGCGCCGGGAGCCTGGAGCGCATCGCCACCCACCTCCTGCTCCATGTGAAGCAGCAGATCCGGAAGGGGGTCCTCACCCTGCACCTGGATCCTGTGGACCTGGCGGGACGGCGGTGGGGGCTTCTGCGGGTCGGCGCCGAAGGCCTCGAGTCCAAGCTGCCCCAGACCGTGCTTGGCCTGGGGTGGCTGCAGCAGCTGCTCTCGGAAGGCCGCGGCATGCTGGAGCTGGGCCAGGACGCCAAGGGCGTGCTGGCCCCCATGGCCTACCTGCCCCTCGCGGAGGCCGCGGTGATGACCGCCCCCGCCGCCTTGGCGGGCCGCCTGCTCTGGATCGTGGACCAGGACCACCTCATGCGGGAGACGCTGACGGGCCTGGTGAAGCGGGCCGGCGGCACAAGCGTGGCCTTTCCAGGCATCAAGGAGCTGTTACGGGCCACCCATGGGGACCGCCTGCCCGACCTGCTCGTGCTGGAGCGGACGCCGCGCCTCGAACGGTTCCAGGGCGCCATCCGCAGATTCCAGCGCAAGCCCATCCCCACGCTGGTATTGGGCACCGGCCAGACCCTGCCCGTCAGCCCCGCCAGCCTGGGCCTGAGCCAGGTCGGCTTCATCGAAAAACCCTTCCCCACCCAGGAGTTCCTGCAAAGCGTCCTGGCGATCCTGCACTCAGCGGGCCGTTGAGCGAGTCACTGACTGGGTCTCGCGCAGAGCACCGCTACACTGGTCGCAGTTGGGAGGCTGGATGAGCACGGTGGCGGTGGTTCTGGCGGCGGGGCTGGGGAAGCGCATGAAGTCCCGGCTGCCCAAGGTGCTCCAGCCCGTGCTCGGCGATCCCTCCCTGCTCTGGGTGCTGCGGGCCCTGCCCGTGGGCACGGCCATGGCCCTGGTGGTGGTCCACCACGGACAGGAGCAGGTCCTGGCGGCCCTGGACGCCTGGGGCAAGGCCGGCCTGTTGCCCTGCGCGGTGGAGGCCATCCCTCAGGGCGAGCCCCTCGGCACCGGCCACGCGTGCAGGTCTGCGCGCCCCGCCTCGACCGCCTGAAGGCCTCCCGGGTGGTCGTGCTGAGCGGCGATGTGCCGCTGATCTCCGCGGCGACCGTCGCGGGGCTGTGCGACGGCCCGCCGGCTCTCCTGGCCATGGATCTGGAGGCGCCGGCGGGCTACGGCCGCGTGCTCCAGTCCGAGGACGGCGGGCTGGCCGGTCTCGTCGAAGAGAAGGACGCCAGCCCGGAGCTGCGGAAGGTCCGCCGGGTCAACGGCGGCGCCTACGCCCTGCCCTGGGAGCGGCTCCGGCCCGCCCTGGCCGGGCTGTCGAACCGGAACGCCCAAGGGGAGTACTACCTCACCGACGCGGTGGTGGCCGTCGCCGCAGAGACGCCGGTGGCCGTGCGCCTCTGCGATCCCGCGGAACTGGCGGGCATGAATTCGCGGATGGACCAGGCGGCCCTGCAGGCGCTCGCCCGGGACCGGGCGAACCGCCGGTGGATGGAGGCCGGCGTGGGCTTCCTCGATCCCGGGACGACCTGGGTCGGTCCCCGCGCAGTCCTTTCCGAGGATGTCGTCCTCGAACCCGGCGTCAGGCTTGAAGGCGCCACCTCCCTCGACGCGGGCGTCCGCGTCGGCCAGGGCAGCATCCTCAAGGACGCCACCGTGGGGGAGGGCTGCGAGATCCGTCCCTATTCACTGGTGGAAGCCTCGGTGCTGGGAATGGGTTGCGTGGTGGGCCCCTTCGCCCGCCTCCGGGAAGGGACGCTGCTGGCGGACGGCGTCCACGTGGGCAACTTCGTGGAGACGAAGAAGGCCACCCTCGCCCGGGGCGCCAAGGCCAACCACCTGGCCTATCTCGGCGATGCCAGCGTGGGGGAAGGCAGCAACATCGGCGCCGGCGTCATCACCTGCAACTACGACGGGGTGAACAAGCACCGGACCGAGATCGGCGCGGGGGTCTTCGTGGGCAGCGACAGTCAGCTGGTGGCGCCCGTGACCATTGGCGACGGAGCCATCATCGGCGCCGGCAGCACCATCACCGCAGACGTGCCGGCGGGCGCCCTGGCCCTGACGCGGCCGGACCAGCTCATCAAGGAGGACGGTGCCGAGCGATTGAGGGCCAAACAGCGGGCCAAGCTGGGTTAGACTTGGTTTTCTTCGTCCCGGGAACCCATGACGCCAGGCCATCCATGCTGACCCCGCTCCTCGAGCGCACCGGCGCGACCGTGCTGGCCGTGATGGAAGAAGCCGGGGACTTCGCGGTCCTGTCGGGCCGGACCATCGGCAGCATCTTCCGCCGCCCCTTCGACGGCGCGAACCTGTTGCACCAGTTCCAGGCAGTAGGGGTGAACTCCATCCCCGTGGTGGTGCTGACGAGCCTCGCCGTCAGCATGGTCTTCGCGGTGCAGCTCTCCTTCGGCTTCAAGCAGTTCCAGGCCGAGGGCCTGGCTTCCCAGGTGGAGGGCCTCGCCGTGGTCCGCGAACTGGCGCCGGTGATCACCGGGCTCATGATGAGCGGCCGGGTGGGCTCCGCCATGGCCGCCGAGCTCGGCACCATGCAGGTCACCGAGCAGATCGACGCCCTGGAATGCCTGGCCACGGATCCGATCCACTACCTCTTCGTCCCCCGGCTGCTGGCCGCCCTGGTCATGCTGCCCCTGCTCACCGCCATCGCCGTCTACATCGGCTACTGGGGCGGCTACCTCCTCCTGGTGACCACCCAGGGCCAGAGCTCCGTGGTCTACTCCGCCGAGTTCTACAAGCTCGTCGAGCTCCGCGACCTTCGCATCGCCCTCACCAAGGGCCTGGTGTTCGGGGCGATCATCGCCCTCGTGGGCTGCTGGAAGGGCTACCGGACCCGCGGAGGCGCCGAAGGCGTCGGCAACGCGCCCACCAGCAGCGTGGTGACCAGCAGCCTCTGGATCCTGGTTTCCGACTTCTTCCTGACGAAGCTGCTCCTCGTCTAGCGGATGTCGATTCCATGAGCG
Organism: Holophagaceae bacterium; assembly: GCA_016710635.1. Taxonomy (GTDB): domain Bacteria; phylum Acidobacteriota; class Holophagae; order Holophagales; family Holophagaceae; genus JADJVL01. The sequence continues at coordinate 81,301 of JADJVL010000005.1, forward strand.
TCCCTGTGATCGAGGTGGTGAACCTGTCCAAGGCCTTCGGGCCCAAGGTGGTCCTGTCCAAGGTGAACCTCAGCGTCGAGCTGGGCGAAAGCCTGGTGGTGCTGGGGGGCTCGGGCTCGGGCAAGACCGTGCTGCTCCGCAACATCATGGGCCTCCTCAGGCCCGACACCGGGCACGTCGCCGTGGATGGCCGCATCGTCCACGAGATGTCCCGGGAGGAGCTCTTCGAGACCCGCATGAAGATCGGCATGTGCTTCCAGATGGCGGCCCTGTTCGACTCCATGACCGTCTTCGAGAACGTGGCCTTCGCCCTGCGCCGCCACAGCCACATGAAGGAGAAGGAGGTCCAGGGCCGGGTGGAGGAGTGTCTCGCCATGGTGGGCCTGAAGGGCACCGAGCAGCTCAAGCCCGCGGAGCTGTCCGGCGGCATGAAGCGCCGGGTCGGCTTCGCCCGCGCCATCGCCCTGAAGCCCAAGATCCTGCTCTTCGACGAGCCGACGACGGGCCTCGATCCGGTGATGACGGACGTGATCGGCAGGGTGATCCTGGACCTGAAGCACGAGCTGGGGGTCACCACCATCACCATCACCCACGACCTGAAGTCGGCCTTCGAGATCGGCGACCGCATCGCCCTCCTCTTCCGGGGTGAATGCCTCGCGGTGCAGCCGCCGGAGGAATTCAAGGCGAACCCCGATCCCGTGATCCAGCAGTTCCTCCGCGGGGACGCCGACGGGCCCTTCCTTCTCGACCCGCCACCGCCCAAGCGCACTCCGAAAGGGGTCAACGTATGAAACTCGAAACCAAAGTCGGCGCCTTCTTCCTGGGTTCCCTCGCGGTCCTGGCCGTGCTCGTCTTCCGCATGGACAAGCTGGAGTTCGGCACCCGCAAGGACCTGAAGACCTACACCACCAGCTTCGACCAGGTGGCGGGCCTGAACGAGCAGAGCCCCGTCCGGGTCGCGGGGGTGAAGGTGGGCCAGGTCCACCGCATCCGCCTCGAGAACGGCAAGGCGCGGGTCTACCTGACGGTCCCCAAGGACTTCGCGGTGAACCGGGACGCCACCGCCAGCCTCGCCGCCATCGGCATCCTCGGCGAGAAGTACATCGACCTCGATGTGGGCCGCGCGGAACGCGGTCCCCATGACGAGAACCAGCCCATCAAGAGCAAGACCTCCGTCAGCCTCGACCAGCTCATGGAGACCATGGGCGCCATCGGCCAGGACGTGAAGGGCATCACCTACTCCCTGAACCAGAGCATCGGCGGCGAGACGGGGCGCGCCAAGCTGGACGAGATCGTGGACAACGTCCGCATGCTCACCGGCGAGATCCGCGTCATGGCCCAGGAGAACCACGGCTCCATCAACCGCACCATGGCCAACGTGGAGGCCATGAGCGGGGATCTGCGGGAGCGTCTGCCCAGGCTGGCCGCCCAGTTCGAGGAACTGGGCCGGACCCTCAACGGCGTCATCGCCGAGAACCGCCCCGAACTGAAGGGCGCCATGCAGGACGTGCGGAAGCTGGCCAACAGCTTCCAGGAGACCTCGGCCAACCTGAAGTCCATCACCGCCAAGCTGGACCGGGGCGAAGGCACCATCGGCAAGCTCCTGACGGACGACACCACCATCAAGAAGATCAACACGGCGGTGGACAACGTGAACGAGATGCTGAGCGGCTACAAGGCCATGGACCTGCGCCTCGATCTGAGCGCGAACCGCTGGACCAGCCGGGGCGACAGCCAGACGGGGCTGGGCATCGACCTCGTGCCGCGCAAGGACTACTGGTACAGCCTCCAGCTGAACTCCACCCCCGATGGCAAGATCTCCGATTCCACCCGCACCATCACGCGGATCGACCCCATCTCCGGGCTGCCCGTCGAGGTGCAGGAGAAGACCCGCAACATCACCTCCGACCAGGCCCTCACCATCTCCGCCCAGTTCGCCAAGCGCCTCGGCGACAACTGGGTGCTGAGCGCGGGCATCGTGGAGGGCAAGGGCGGGGGCGGCGCCGAGTTCCGCGCCCTGGACGACCGCTTCCGCGTCGGCGCCCTGGCCTACGACTTCTCCAAGCGGGACGGCAAGGACAAGCCCCGTTATCGCCTGACCACCAGCTACCAGCTCTGGCGCAACCTGTACCTGAGCGCCGGCTGGCAGGACATGGCCAACAAGGAATTGCGCACCTTCTTCTTCGGTGGCGGCATCCGCTGGAAGGACGACGACCTCAAAAAGCTTGTGGGCCTCGCCAGTTCGGCCAAGTAGGGCTCCCGTGGCCTGGCTCCATGACTTGAGATTTCCGGGCGCCCAGGCCCGGGATCAGCGGAGAATGGTGGCGTGAACACCCTGCCCCTTCCCGCCGAGCGCTATCGCCCCTTCCTCTGGGTCCGGCGCGGCGTGCCCCTGGCGGGCATGGTGCTGGCCATCACCGGAGCCCTGGCCCGGCCGGAGTTGTTCGGCTGGTGGAGCCTGGCGGCGGTGGCCTGCCTGGCGGTGGCGTGGCCCACCTTCAAGTCCGGCGAAAGCTACCTCCGGAACCGCGGCACCATCATCCGCTGGGACGGCCTCTGGGTCCGCCTCGTGCGGCCGGTGGCGCGCTGGATGGGCAAGGAGGAGGAATGGGTCCTCGCCTTCTGCGGCTGGAACAACTTCCGCGTCCGGCAGGCCTTCGAGGGCCGGAAGGCCCGGCGTTCCCTGGTGCTCCTGCCCCACTGCATCCAGCTGGCCAAGTGCAAGGCGGAGATCTTCGAGGACCTCAAGAACTGCTACGACTGCGGGCTCTGTCCCGTGGGCGACTTCATGAACGCGATGCTCGAAGGCTCGTGGGACAGTCGCATCACCAACCGCAGCCACAAGGCCTACCGGGAAGCCCGGGAATTCCGCCCCGACCTCATCGTGGCGGTGAGCTGCACGGACCGCCTGTTGAAAGGCGTGCTGAAGCTGCCGGAAGTGCCGGCCTACCTGATCCCCCTCACCCTGCCCCACGGCATGTGCGTGGACACCCAGTTCAGCGTGCCCCACCTGCAGGCGGCGATGACCGCCCTGGTGGAGCCTCGCATGGGCCCCCGGCCCGCCGGGAATCAGGACGCCCAGAGCGCCGCCTGATGAAGGTCCGGTGCTTCAGGGCCTGCGGCGGGCCGGAGGTGCTGCGCCCCGAGGCGAGAGCGGCCCGGGCGCCTGGTCTTGGAGCAGTCCTCCGCCCCGCGCGGGCCATCGGAAAGGTGCCGCTGAACCCATGAGACTGCCCCGCTTCGCCCTCCGCCAGGCCTTCGAAAAGATCCTGGGCCGGGAGCTGATGGCCTACCTGCTGCACCTCCGGCCCCTGGAATGGCCCATCATGACCGCCCACCTCCTGCTGGGGACCCTGTGGGCGGCCGGATTCGCGGCCTTCGGCCCCGGCGCCTGGAAGGCCACCCTCCTGGGCTGGTTCGTGTTCGTGGTGCTGCTGAACGGCGGGACCCTGGCCATCAACAGCGCCTTTGACAAGGACGAGGGCGACATCGGCTATCTCAAGGCACCGCCGAAGCCGCCGAAGTACCTGCTGCACTTCAGCATCGTCCTCCTCGCCGCAAGCCTGGCCCTGAGCCTGCCCTTCCTGAGGGTGGCGCCCAAGGGGAAGTACTTCTTCGAGATCGTGATGACCTGCGTGCTCATGAGCGTGCTCTACAGCGTGCCGCCCATCCGCCTGAAGGCCCGGGCGGGCTGGGACCTGGTCATCAACTGCGTGGGCTTCGGCTTCTTCACCCCCATGGCGGGCTGGGCCATCACGGGCCGGCCCCTCACCGCCCCGGTGGTCAACGCCTGCGTGGGCTTCGGGTTCCTCTTCGCCAGCCTCTATCCCATGACCCAGATCTACCAGGTGGCGGAGGACAGCGCCCGGGGCGACCAGACCCTGGTGATCCGCATGGGCGTGGCCCGCAGCCTGAACTACGCCCTCGGGGCGCTGGTGGTGGCCCATCTCTGGTTCGCGTGGGGCGTGCTGCGGCAAGGGACCAACCCGCTCTTCCTGGGCATCTCCCTGCTCGCGTGGCTCGCCGTGCTGGTGCCGTGGCGGCTGCAGTGGGCGCGGTGGACTGACGCCCAGCATGAGGCCGGGATGTACCGCGGACTCCTCGCCTGGGCCATCACGGACCTCAGCCTGTTGCTCCTCCTCTGGCCCCGGGGCTAAGGATGCTCGTCCCTCAGATTGCGCCACCCTTCCCCCTGCGCTGGGGCTTCTCCACGAAGCACGACGATCCCAAGGACCTGCCGCCGGTGCGGCTCTCCCAGGTGCACGGCTGCGGCATCGTCGAAGCCGCTGAGGCCGTTGTGGAGGGCGACGGCCTCTGGACGGTGCGGGCCGGCGTGCCCATCGGCGTGCGGGTCGCGGATTGCGTGCCCATCCTGCTGGCGGGGATGACGCCGGAAGGACCTTGGATCTCAGCGCTGCACGCGGGCTGGCGAGGCGCCGTCGCGGGGATCCTGCGCCTGGGGGTCGCCCGTTTTGTGGAGCTCGGCGGCGATTCCTCGGAGCTCGTCTGGGCCCTGGGTCCGGCCATCCAGCGCTGCCACTTCGAGGTGGGGCCCGAAGTCATCGAGGCGGCGGCCCAGGATCCTGCCTGGCACGAGTTCCTCGTCTCGGAAGGCCCGCGGGGAAGGCCGCATCTGGATCTGCATGGCTTCCTGGGCGCCCAGGCCATGGACCTGGGCCTGGATCCCGCCAAGGACGGTTCCCTGCCCCTCTGCACCGTGTGCCAGGAGCACCTGCTCTGGTCCTACCGCCGCGGCGACCACAGCGAGCGCCAATGGGGCTGGATCGAGCTCCCCTAGGCGCGGCGGGCTACACTGAAGCCATGCTGAACATCACCGACGTGCGCATCAACAAGATCGAGGGCGACGAGAAGCTGCGCGCCTTCGCCTCCATCATCCTCGACGGCTGCTTCCTGGTGGGCGACCTCCGGGTGGTGGAAGGCGAGGACGGCTATTTCGTCTCCATGCCCAGCAAGCGCAAGCGGGACGGCACCTTCAAGGACATTGCCTTTCCCATGGACAACGAGACCCGCGAACAGATCTCGGCGAAGGTGCTGCTGGCCTACGAGGCCCTCACCGGCGCCCGGGCCATCAGCCGCCTGGAGCTGGGCGAGGCCAGCGTCATCCGGCCCGACCTGCTGAGCGTGGAGGAGTTCGGCTACACGCCGAAGTCGAATCCCTGACGCCGCCACCCCAGCCCCAGCCTTGGCGCAAACCCGCGCCAATGCTACGATTGGTCACCCCTTGGGGAGTCGCCAAGTGGTAAGGCAGCAGGTTTTGATCCTGCCTATCGAGGGTTCGAATCCTTCCTCCCCAACCAGAAGAGCGGCCCCGGAAGGGGCCGTTTTCGGGGCGGGAGGATTCGAACGGCCATGGCGGCCCGGTAGCGGAAGGGAGGACACGCGAGAGCGTGGCCGACCGGTCCCCGCAGGGGATCCGCGGGGCCAGCCAAGGGACCCGGAGAATCCTTCCTCCCACCAGAAGACGGCCCCGGAAGGGGCTTTCGGCGTTTCCAACGCGGTGATGGATGGGAGGGCTCAGCATCGCTCCAGCACCATGGCCACGCCCATGCCGCCGCCCACGCACAGGGAAGCCAGGCCCCAGCGCTTGTCTTCCGCGCGGAGGCGGTAGGAAAGGTGCAGGGCCAGCCGCGCGCCGCTGGCGCCGAGGGGATGGCCCAGGGCGATGGCGCCGCCATTCACATTGGTCCTGGCGGGGTCCAGGTCCAGGTCGTGCATCACTGCCAGGCACTGGGCGGCGAAGGCCTCGTTGACTTCGACGAGGTCCATGTCCGCCACGGTGAGCCCCGCGGCCGCCAGGGCCTTGCGGATGGCGGGCACGGGGCCCAGGCCCATGCGGTCGGGCTCGACGCCCACGGCGGCGTAGGCGGCGATGCGGGCCAGGGGCCGCCAGCCGCGGCGGGCGGCCTCGCTGGCGGAAGTCACCACCATGGCCGCGGCGCCGTCCACGATGCCGGAGGCGTTGCCGCCGGTGACGGTGCCCTCCTTCCCGAAGGCCGGCGCGAGGCGGGCCAGGACCTCCGCGGTGGTGCCGGGCTTGAGGTGGTCGTCCCGTTCCACCTCGACGGTCTTCCGGCCCTGGGCCACCGTGATGGGCAGGACTTCCTCGGCGAAGACCCCGGCGTTCCAGGCCGCGTCCGCCCGGCGCTGGCTTTCCGCCGCGAAGGCGTCCTGGGCCTCCCGGCCGAGGCTCCGGTCCCGGGCGATGTTCTCCGCGGTCTGGGCCATGAAGAGGCCGCACTGGGGATCGTAGAGGCCCTGCATCAGGCTGTCCTCCAGCCGGCCCGCCCCGAGGCGCAGGCCCGTGCGCAGGTCGCCCCGCAGGACGAAGGGGGCCTGGCTCATGGCCTCCATGCCGCCGGCCAGCACGACGGCGGCCTCCTTCCCGCGGATCAGGCGGGCCGCCTCCTGCAGGGCCTCCAGGCCGGAGCCGCAAAGCCGGTTCACGATCAGCGCGGGGGTGGCCACGGGACAGCCCGCCCCGAGGCCCACGTGCCGCGCCGCGTAGAGGCCGTCCGCCGTGGTCTGGAGCACCATGCCCATGACCACGTGGTCCACGTCCCCGGCCTCCACCCCCGCAGCCGCCAGGGCGCCCTTGGCGGCGTGGATCCCGAGGTCCTGGGCCCGCAGGTGGCGGAGCTGCCCGTTGTACTCGGCGAAGGGGGTGCGCTTGCCGGCGAGGAGGACGATGTCTTCGGGGTTCATGGCGGGCTCCAGGGACGGACCATCCCGCTAGACTGGTCGCTCCTCCCCACCTTTGCCTAGCCTCCCCGAGCCCGGAATGCCGGAACCCTCCCCATCCCCCTACGACACCGCCAAGTTCAAGCCCGCGGAGATCCTCGCGCGCCTGGAGCACGGCCGCCTGCGGGTCGAAGCGACGGAGGGCGGTTCCCGGCTGGTGGTGGCCCACGAGAACGCGCCGCCCGTCGAGCGCCGCCGGGGCGGCCGGGAACCCCGGGCCGGCCGCGTCGAGGACCGCCGGAACTTCGTGCCCCTCGACATTCCGACCATCTTTCCGGAGAAGGGGCCCATCCTCCTCCTCGTCCTCGGCAGCTTCGCCGACGACCGGGCCCTGCTGCAGCCGGCCCCCTTCTGGGAGGACAGCGTGAACGGCGGCCACCTGCTCTGGCAGGCGCTCCAGCGGGCGGGCCTGCTCCACAAGCGCGATGGCGACTTCCTCCTGGGCCGGGGGGGCTATTGGGACGACGCCCCGCCGCGCACCAGCGGCATCGCCATGACCTACGCGGGCTACGTCCTGCGGGACGAGCCCACGGATTTCGGCAAGGTGACCCGCCCCTGGAACGTGCACCGGCTCCAGACCCTGATCCAGGCCTGCGCGGACCGCTCCATGGGCCGCCTCAAGATCATCACCGTGGGGGACGCCGCCCGCTTCATGGCCTGCGCCTGCGTCTACGGGCTGGGACAGATCCCCGTGCTCAGCATCACCGAGCCCACTCCGGAAACCCTGGACGGCCTGCGCTACGACAAGGACACCCCGGCGGAGTTCTGGATCGAATGGGCCTCGAACACCCTGATGATCGGCAAGGCCTGAAGCCAGCCCTCAGATCTTCGCGTCCGCCACGAGCTTCCGGATGGTCACCAGGGTCAGGTCGATGGCCTGGGCGTAGTTGTCCGCCAGGGTGGAGCCCAGCTTCAGCTCCTCCTCCGAGCCGGGCCAGACGCCGGGAAAGCTGATGGCGATGGTGTAGGTGAGGAGGAGGCCGTGGGGGCCTTCGCTGAGGGTATTGGTGATCCAGCCGCTTTCCTTGCCTTCGATCCGGTCGAAGCGGATCTGCACCGGCGGCAGCAGGGTGATGCGCTCCCGGAACACCTCGCCACGCACCACCACCTCGCGGATGAAGCCGTCCTCGGTGCGCTCGATGATCTGGCTGGACTCCATGCCGGGCACGAAGATCACCGGATCCTCGGCCTTCGCCTCGATGCCCTTCCAGAGCTGCTCCTTGTTGAGGATCGGGCTCGTGCCGAATGGGTTCACATCCACGGAGATGGATCGGGCGAACATGGTGGCCTCGGGGGACGGGGAAACGGGGGGTCTGCGGGGATGCTACACGAAGCCTCCGGAAAAAGAAGCGGCGGGATGTGACCGCCGGAAGGTTCCGGCCGGGTTCTGCAGACCGGGAGGGTGGCAGGATGGACCGGGCCATATCCTGGGCCCCGAAGGGATCGGTCATGCACTCCCGCCATCTGGAACGCCACCGCACGGACCGCATCGGCTGGCTCCGGGCCTCGGTGCTGGGCGCCAATGATGGCATCGTCTCCACTGCCAGCCTGATCCTGGGCGTGGCGGCCTCCCATGCCTCCCGTACGGCCATCCTGGTGGCGGGTGTGGCCGGGCTGGTGGCGGGGGCCATGTCCATGGCCGCCGGGGAGTACGTGTCGGTGCATTCCCAGGCCGATACGGAGCAGGCCGACCTGGCGCGGGAGCGGGAAGAGCTCAGGACCGACGACGCCGGCGAACGGCGGGAGCTTGCGGGCATCTACGTGGCCCGGGGCCTGGACCCGGCCCTGGCGAAACAGGTGGCGGACCAGCTCATGGCCCACGATGCCCTCGGGGCCCACGCCCAGGACGAGCTGGGGATCTCCAAAGCCCTCAGCGCCCGCCCGGTGCAGGCGGCTTTCGCCTCCGCGGGGAGTTTCGCCGTGGGCGCCGCCCTGCCCCTCCTCGCCGCGGCGCTGCTTCCCGCCGCCCTCCTGATTCCTCTTGTCGCGGGGACTTCGCTGGTCTTCCTGGCCTTGCTGGGCGGGGTGGCCGCCCGCGCCGGTGGCGCGGGCATCGCCGCCGGCGCATGGCGGGTGACCTTCTGGGGCGCCCTGGCCATGGGCATCACCGCGGCCGTGGGCGCCCTGTTCGGAGTCGCCGCCTAGCCCACGGGTCAAGCCTTGGCGTGAATCTCCATCACCGCGCGCAGCAAGGCCAGGCCATCCGCCCGTGGACGCTGGAAGGCATTGCGGCCCATGATCGACCCGAAGCCGCCCCCGGCGGCGATCTCGGCCACTTCCTTCAGCACCTCCTCGGTGCCCTTGGCCTCGCCGCCGCTGAAGATCACGATGCGCCGGCCATTGAAGGCGCTGCGCACGACTTCGCGCACCCGGTCGGCGAGGGTGGCGACGGCAATGCCGGCCTTTTCGAAGGCGGCGGCCGCCTCCTTCTGTTCCAAGTGGGCCTTGGGGGGCTTCACCTTGATGATGTGGGCACCGAGCTGGGCCGCGAGGTGGGCCGCGTAGGCCACCACGTCCACGGCGGTTTCGCCTTCCCTGTTCAGGCCGGCGCCCCGCGGGTAGGCCCAGACCACCGTCGGCAGGCCCACGGCCTTGGCCTCCAGGATCAGCTCGCCCAGGGCTTCGAACTGCTCGTTTCGCGCATCGCTGCCGGGGTAGATGGTGTAGCCGATGGCGGCGCAGCCCAGGCGCAGGGCGTCCTCCACGCTGCCCGTCACGGCGGAGCAGGGCTCGAGGCCCTTGCTGAGGCTGTCGCTGTTGTTCAGCTTGAGGATCAAAGGAATGTCTCCCGCGTGGTCCGAGGCGACGGCCTCGAGGAAGCCCAGGGGCGCGGCGTAGGCGTTGCAGCCCGCCTCGATGGCCAGCTCGATGTGGTAGCGGGGATCGTAGCCCGCCGGGTTCGGCGCGAAGCTGCGGGCCGGCCCGTGCTCGAAGCCCTGGTCCACCGGCAGAATCACGAACCTGCCGGTGCCCGCGAGCCGACCGTGGTTCATCAGCCGCGCCAGGTTCGCCTTCACGCCGGGGTTCTCCGAGGCGTACCAGGACAGGATCTCTTTCACGCGCGGTGTGGACATGGAGGCCTCCGGGACCGGGAATCGATCCCACCACACCCTGGTGGGATGGGGATCACAAGAGATTCCGAAAGGGCTGCGGGTCCTCCGGAAGCCGCGCCTGGATCCGGACGCGGCTGGAAAGACTGGAATTGCCGCGGCATCCTCTTCAGATTGAAGCCACCCAGCAGGTCGCCCATGCCCCTCTTCCGGAATCGCAAGGCCCAGGATGCGCGGTTCTCGGCGCTGGAGGCCGACCTCGCGGCGCGCCGGGGGGAGGTGGAGGACCTGCGGGAACTGGCCTTGCACCTGGAGGCGGACCTCGCCCTCATCCGGGCGGCGGCGATCTGCCTTCGGCCCGGCGAGGCGCCGGCGGACCTCGCGGAAGCCCTCCACGGCCTCTGCTTCAAGCCCCTCAACCTCGCCTGCTTCTACCTTGCCCTCATGGACCGCTCCTCCGGCCTGCTGAGCTTTCCGTTTTATTTCGAAGGCGGCCGCGCACGCAACCATCCCTCCCGCCGGTACAACGAGCCCCGGGGCCTCACAGAGCGCGCCATGGACGCCCGGCATCCGCTCTACATCCGGACGACGGAGGAAGGGGCGACGGTGGGGAATGTCCTTACCGCCGCCGAAAAGGCCACGGGCCTCACCCCGCCGAGCTGGTACGGCGCCCCTCTGGGCGCCGGGGAGGGCTGGGACCGCGAGCCCTTTGGCCTGCTCAGCTTCCAGAGCTTCGAGACGGACGCGTTCCCCGAACCCCGCCGGCTCCTGATGGACACCCTCGCGGCCATCCTGGGCCTCGCCCTGGGGGGCGCGGAGGGGACCCTTCCCGGACCCCGCCGGGAACCCTCGTGACCCAGGCCCTGGTCGGGCCCGGGTCGGGGACGTACCGTGGAACACCCTTTGGAGAACCCCATGCCTCGTCCTTCCATCCTCACGGCCGGCCTTTCCCTTCTGCTCCTGGGCGCCACCCTCCCGCTCGTCGCCCAGGGCGACACCCGCCCCCCGCGGCCGGGACGGCCGCCGGAGCGCCCATCCCGGGATGCGAAGCCCGCGGATCCCTACCGGGACCCGGAACCCCTCAAGCCGGCCGATCCCTATCCCCAATCCGGAGACCGCCAGCGCCGGGAAGACCGCCGGGACGAGCGCAGAGATGACCGCCGGGACGATCGGAGGGAAGACCGCCGCGAATCCGGCAGCCGGCCCTATCCGATGGGTCCACCGCCGCACCGGGACGCCCGGCCGCCCTACGCGCCCTCCCCGGAAGGCTCCACCAACCTCGGTCCGGACCGGTCCCGGGGCGGCCGCTACGCGCCTCCCGCCCGCAGCCGGGAACAGGCCCGGGCCTGGGAGCGCAGCCAGGGCTGGCAGTCCGAAGGGGCCTGGAGCCAGCGCCGGACCTGGCGAGACCATCGCGCCCGCCAGTGGGAAGCGGAACACCGAACCTGGTCCCAGCGGGGCGGGTACGGCGGCTACTTCATTCCCGCCCCGGAGTTCCACCGGCATTTCGGCCCCGACCGCTGGTTCCGCCTCCGATCCCGGCCCGCGATCCACCTGGGCTATCCCCGATTCCAGTACGGCGGCTACTGGTTCCAGATCCTCGACCCCTGGCCCGAATTCTGGTCCGAGACCTGGTACGCCGATGACGAGGTCTACATCGACTACGACGACGGCTACTACCTCCACAACCGGCGCCACCCCGGCATTTCCATCGCCATCAGCGTCTCCTTCTAAGGGCGCGGCAGCGTCCCGGACTTCCCGGGTATGCTGCGGTGCATGTCAGGCAGAGGCCCGTTCCGGCGCAGATCCGGCCCACCGAGCGACGACCTGGGACTGGGCCTGAAGACGGGCTCCCGGCGCGGGGTCAACAAGGACGGCTCCTTCAACCTCCGCCGGATCGGTTCCCCGCGCTTCCGCCCCTACGAGCTCTATCACCAGCTGATCACCATGTCCCTGCCGCGCTTCGCCGCGGTGCTGGTGGGCGGGTACTTCGCCGCCAACGCCGGCTTCGCGGCGCTCTACATGGCGGTGGGCCTGGAGAACTTCGCTCGGCCCGGCGACGCAGCGCCCGTCGCGGGGTTCCTGGACGCCTTCTTCTTCAGCGCTCAGACGCTCACCACCGTGGGCTACGGCCACATCTACCCGAACAGCCCGGAGGCCAGCGCCGTGGCGGCGGTGGAATCCATGACGGGGCTCCTGGGCTTCGCCCTGGCCTGCGGGCTGCTCTACGGGAGGTTCTCCCGGCCCCACGCCCGGATCCTCTTCAGCCGCCAGGGCGTCATCGCCCCGTACCGCGGCGTCACCGGCTTCATGTTCCGCATCGTGAACGAGCGCCACAACCAGCTCATCGAGGTCGAGGCGAGCGTCTCGCTCTCCATGCGGGATCCGGAGACCGGGGCCCGCACCTTCGCCGCCCTGCCCCTGGAACGGTCCCGCATCAACCTCTTCCCTTCGAACTGGACCATCGTGCATCCCATCGATGGCGAGAGTCCCCTGGACGCCATGACCGAAGCGGACCTCAGGGCGGTGGACGCCGAGTTCATCGTGCTCATCAAGGCCTTCGACGACACCTTCGCGCAGACGGTCTACGCCCGCAGCTCCTACAAGGCCGACGAGGTGGCGTGGGGCGCGCGGTTCGCGTCGATGGTGGCGCTTCCCGCGGACGGGATGGCCGTGCTGGACCTGGCGCTGCTGGACACCCTGGAAGCCGCGGCCCTGCCAGCCGCTGAGGTCCGTGGGACCGCGGACGGGGTCGCGGCTTCCTAGGACCGGCGGCTCCGTGCCGGGCCCGGCGTCGTGGCCGCTGAACCCGGCTCCGTGCCCCGGGGGCGGAAGGTCCAGGCCAGGATGCGGCTCTGCTTCTGGCCCTGGGCCATGGGAATCACGCGGATCTCGGTGGCGCCGGCCTGCCTGAGGGCGCGGCGGAGGGGCGGCAGGTTGGCGGATTTCGAGACCAGGCTCGTGAACCAGCCGATGGCCTCGGGGATCCGGGCGCTTTCGGCGATCATGCGGCCCAGGAAGCCCGCTTCGCCGCCGGGACACCAGAGCTCCCCGCCTTGGCCGCCGAAATTCAGGACCGGGGCCTGGGCTCGTGCTCCCTTGAGGTTCCGCCACTTCCGCTGGCTGCCCGCCCGGGCCTCCGCCGCCGACCCGTGGAAGGGGGGATTGCATAGGGAGAGGTCGAAGGTTTCCCCAGGCCTGACCACGCCTTCGAAGATGCGGTCGGCCCGGGCCTGGAGCCTGAGTTCGACGGCCCCGGCCAGACGCGGATCGCCGCCCAGGTTGCGGCGGGCGGCCTCCAGGGCCCGGGGGTCCGTGTCCGACCCGACGAAGGTCCAACCGTATTCCCGATGTCCGAGAAGGGGATACACCACATTGGCCCCCACGCCGATGTCCAGGACCCGGATTCCGGAACCCCGAGGGATCTGGCCGCGCTGCGCCTCCGCAAGGAGATCCGCGAGGTGGTGCAGATAGTCGGCCCGGCCGGGCACCGGGGGACAGAGGTAGCCCGGTGGTATCGCCCAGCCCGGCACGCCGTAGTCGACTTCCAGGAGGGCCCGGTTGAGGGCCCTCACCGCCTCGGGGTCGGCGAAGTCGATGGTGGCGCCCCCGGACGGGTTCACTTTCAGGAAACCGCCGAGCCAGGGGCAGGCTTTGACGAGCGCGGGAAAGTCGTAGCCCAGGCGATGCCGGTTCCGGGGGTGGAGTCCGGGCTTGCCCTCTGGCGCGGGTGCCGTTCCTCGCGCCGGAGGCGTGCCGAGCCCTGGCCGTTGTCGCATGGTCCTCCGTCCGGTCTGTGGAAAGGACCAGAATAGCCCGGCGGGATTTGCCGATCCGGGGGCCTGGGGCCCATTCTGGAAGCATGACCGTGCGCCTCCTCGCCATTTCCGGCAGCCTCCGCTCCACCTCCTCCAACACGGCCCTGCTGCGCGCCCTCGCCGCCCTGGCGCCGCCGGAGGTCTCCATCGAGCTCTTCGAAGGACTCGGCGACCTGCCCTTCTTCGATCCGGGCCTGGACCTGGACCCCTTGGACTACCGGGCTCCGGAGCCGGTGCTGAAGCTGCGGGACCGCATCAAGGCCGCCGAGGGACTCATCTTCTGCACTCCGGAGTACGCCTTCGGCATCCCCGGCGTCCTCAAGAACGCCCTGGACTGGGTGGTTTCCATGGGCGTCATCGAAGGCAAGCCCGTGGTGGCGCTCGCCGCCTCGCCTTCCAACACCGGTGGCGACAAGGCCCACCAGGGACTGCTGTGGGTGCTGACGGCCCTCAACGCGCAGATCCTGCAGGAGGCCTCCTTCCCCCTGCCCCGGATCCGCCAGCGGCTCAACGCCGCCGGCGAGATCGTCGATCCCGCCACGGACCGGGTGCTGCGGACGGCCCTGGAGGCGCTCATCGATGCCGTCGAGGCCCGGCGGGAGTCGCCTTGATCCGGATCCTCGTCGATGCCGACGCCTGCCCGGTCAAGGAAGAGATCTACCGCGTCGCCGGCCGCTACGGGCTGAAGGTCCTCGTGGTGGCCAACAGCCGCATGGGCGTGCCGCGGCATCCCCTCGTGGAACTCAAGGTGGTGAGCGGCCGCTTCGACGCCGCCGACGACTGGATCGTCGAAGAGGCGACCCCCGCCGACATCACGGTCACTTCGGACATCCCCCTGGCGGCCCGGGTCCTGGCCAAAGGGGCCCGGGCCCTGGATCCCAAGGGGCGGGTCTTCTCCCCCGACTCCATCGGGGACGCCCTGGCCTCACGGGAGATCAGCGCCTTCCTGCGGGACATGGGAGAGTCCGGGGGTGGCCCGGCGCCCTTCAGCCCGAGGGACCGCTCCCGGTTCCTCCAGTCCCTCGACACCGCCATCCAGTCCCTGCTGAAGGCCCAGCGAGCCCAGAGGCCCATCGATCCGGAGCCCGCATGACCCTGCCCATTTCCGCCGTCCGCCTCGCCCTCCTCCAGCTCATCGCCAAGCACCCCGGCGTGCCGAAGGAAAAGCTGCTCGTCATCAAGGGGATCAGCGAGGCGGATCTCGCCTACCTGACCTCCCTCGATCTGATCCAGGAGCGGGAGGCTGGGCGCTTCCGGTCCACCCATCTCGGCGACACGGTGGTGAAGCGGGGCCTCTAGACGCCTGGGCCGCCCGCGCCGGGGCGGCCTTTCCGGGCCCATGGACGGCGGAGTGCTAACCTCAGGTCTGCACCACAGGGCGCGCTGCGACGCGATGCAGCGAACGGGAAGGACTTTTGATGGACTCCGGGCCGCCTGACCGCATCGCCTTCCTGGGCGGATATCTGCCACGGCTCTGCGGCATCGCCACCTTCACCCACGACCTCTGCGAGGCGGTGGCCGAAGCCTCTCCGGCCTCCCAGTGCTACGCGGGGGCGGTGAACGACCGGGTCGAGGGTTACGACTACCCATCCCGGGTCCGCTTCGAGATCGCCGAGAAGGACTTGGACTCCTACCGGCGGGGGGCGGACTTCCTGAACTTCAACAACGCGGGCGTGCTCTGCGTGCAGCACGAGTTCGGGATCTATGGCGGGCCGGCGGGAAGCCACCTGCTGGCCCTCCTCAAGGAAGTCCGGATGCCGGTGGTCACGACCCTGCACACGGTCCTGCGCCAGCCGAACGCCGAGCAGGCCAAGGTGATGGAAGAGCTGGTGCGGCGCAGTGACCGGCTGATCGTGATGGCGCAGAAGGGCGCGGAGATCCTGCGGGACACCTATAGCATCCCGGATGCCAAGGTGGACGTGATCCCCCACGGCATCCCCGACATGCCCTTCGTTGACTCCAGCCACTACAAGGCCCAGTTCGGCGTGGAGGGCCGCCGGGTGCTGCTCACCTTCGGCCTGCTGGGACCCGGCAAGGGCATCGAGTTCGTCATCGAGGCGCTCCCGGAGATCGTGAAGCGGCATCCCAACGTGGTCTATCTGGTGCTGGGGGCGACCCATCCCCACCTGGTCGCCCGGGAAGGCGAAAGCTATCGGCTGGGCCTGGAGCGGCTGGCGGAGGACCGCGGGGTCAAGGACCACGTGATCTTCTACAACCGCTTCGTCACCATCGAGGACCTCAAGGAGTTCATCGGGGCCACGGACATCTACCTCACGCCCTACCTGAACGAGGCCCAGATCACCTCGGGCACCCTTGCCCACGTCTTCGGCGCCGGCAAGGCCGTGGTCTCCACGCCCTACTGGCACGCCCAGGAACTGCTCGCCGACGGGCGCGGCATCCTGGTGCCCTTCCGGGATCCAGAGGCCATCACCGAAGGCGTCTGCGCCTTCCTGGACGATCCGGAACGCCTGCGGCGGACCCGGGAGCAGGCCTACCGGCTCGGTCGCGAGATGATCTGGCCCGCGGTCGCGGGCCGCTTCCTCGACTCCTTCCGGCAGGCCCGGAGCGAGCGCCGGGCCGTTCCCCGGTCCGCCTTCGCCGGCTGGACGCTGGCGAGCCGTCCCTACGACCTGCCGCCCCTCCGGCTGGACCACGTGCTGCGCCTGAGCGACGACACCGGCATCATCCAGCACGCCACCTTCAACGTGCCGAACTTCCACGAAGGCTACTGCACCGACGACAACGCCCGGGCCTTCATCCTGTGCAACCTCCTGGACGAGCTGGGCGGGCGGCCCCCTTCGGAGAACCTGGACCGGCTGGCCACGATCTACCTCGCCTTCCTCTACGCCGCCATGAACGGGAAGACCGGCCGGTTCCGCAATTTCATGAGCCACGGCCGCCAGTGGCTGGAGGATTCGGGCAGCGAGGACAGCCATGCCCGGGCCCTCTGGGCCACGGGCACCGGCACGGGCCGCTCGCGCAACGACGGCCACCGGAAGCTCTGCACCCAGATCTTCGAGCGGAAGGTGGGCGTGGTGGCCTCCTTCTCCTCCCCCCGGGCCTGGGCCTTTACCCTCCTCGGGATCCATGAATTCCTGCACCGCTTCCCCGGCCACGCCCACGCGCTGTCCGTCCGGGAGGACCTGACGCTGAAGCTCATCGCCCTCTGGCGTTCCTGTGCCAGCGATGACTGGCCCTGGTTCGAGTCGAGCGCCACCTACGAGAACCCGCGCCTCTGCCAGGCGCTCCTGTTGAGCGGCCGGTGGATGCCCCACCCGGAGGCCCTGGACATCGGCCTCAAGTCCCTGGCCTGGCTGGCTTCCGTGCAGAAGACCCGGGCGGGGCATTTCCGGCCCATCGGCAGCAACGGTTTCTATGAACGGAATGGCTCCCGCGCCGACTTCGACCAGCAGCCCGTGGAAGCCCAGGCCATGGTCTCGGCCTGCCTCGAAGCCTTCCGGGCCACCCAGGACGAGTCCTGGTCCCGGGAGGCGAAGCGGGCCTTCGAGTGGTTCCTCGGCCGGAACGACCTGAGCCTGCCCCTCTACGATTCCGGCAGCGGCGGGTGCGCCGATGGGCTGCACCAGGACCGCATCAACGAGAACCAGGGGGCCGAATCGACCCTCGCCTTCCACCTGGCCCTGGCGGAGATGAACCAGGCCGAATTCCTGGCCGCGACCCCTTCCCCCAAGGACCCATGAGCCCCATCACCATCCGCCGCCACGATACGACCCTCGTCCCCGAAAGCGGCCGGGTCATCATCCGTCCCTTCATCCCGTCCAGCGTCCACCGGATCACCACCATCATCGGCCGTGCCCTGGCCCTGAGCGAAGAGGATGCCGTCCGCGACCTCGATCTGGTGCTCAAGGAATTCGACGCCCGGCACCTCGACATGCACGCGCCCCTCCTCGCGAACTACGAGCGGGTGGTGCCCCACATCTTCACCCAGCGGCCCCTCTCCCCGGCCCGGAAGCTCCTCATCGGCGCGCTCTTTTCCGGGGAATACGCGCTGGAGGCCGCGGCCCTCTTCAATCCCTCCATCGTCCCCCATCCGGTCCAGGACGGTATCCCCGAAGGCGGCCTGCGCTTCCTGATGAGCCTGCGCGCCACGGGCGAAGGCCACATCTCCTCCATCGAGTTCCGGACCGGCCAGATCTCGCCTTCCGGCGTCGTGCAGCTGGACCCCGTCTCGCGGTTCGTCACCGTGCCGGAGATCGATCCCGACCCCAGCTACAAGAAGCTGCCCTTCCTCCTCAAGCTGCACGAGATGGGCTTCGACAACGCCCACACCCACGCGGTGATGGCGCCTCTGGGGGACAGCTTTTCCCGGAGCGACCTGAACCGCAGCGTGATCCACGTCCGCCGGGAGACGATGCCGGTCACCCAGGACCTGAAGAGCACGCTGAATTCCATCCAGTGGCTCGCCGATTCCAACTACGAGATGAACTTCTCCCCCAAGCTGGCCATGAGCGAGCGGATCATCTTTCCGGTCTCCTCGAACGAGAGCAACGGCATCGAGGACGCGCGCTTCGTCCGTTTCGTCGAGAACGACGGCACGGTGATGTACTACGCCACCTACACGGCCTACAACGGACACGCCATCCTGCCCCAGCTCATCGAGACCCAGGACTTTCTGCACTTCCGCGTCCTCACGCTGACCGGCACCGCGGTGCAGAACAAGGGGATGGCCCTCTTCCCCCGGCGCATCGACGGGAACTACGCGATGCTCTCCCGCCAGGACGACGAGAACCTCTTCATCATGTTCTCGGAGAACCCCCACTACTGGAGCGATTCCAAGGTGCTCCTGCGGCCCCTCGAGCTCTGGGAATCCGTGAAGATCGGCAACTGCGGCTCACCCATCGAGACGGAAGCCGGCTGGCTGGTCATCACCCATGGCGTCGGCCCCATGCGCAAGTACTGCATCGGCGCGGCCCTGCTGGACCTGAACGATCCGACCAGGGTCATCGGCCGGCTGCGGGAACCCCTGGTGGCGCCGGAAGGGACCGGCCGGGAAGGCTATGTTCCCAACGTGGTCTACAGCTGCGGTTCCATCGTCCACGGCCGGGATCTCATCCTGCCCTTCGCCATGAGCGACCGGGCCACCGCCATCGCCAGCGTTCCCCTCGATGAGCTCCTGGCGGCCCTGAAGGCCTGAGGGCTTTCCGCCGGGCAGGCCGGAGGGATCAGAGGGTCCGGCCCGCGCTCCTTCCGGCGCAGCGCAGGTCTTCGCAGGCCCGCTTCACGCGCTCGGCCATGCTGCTTTCGGCCTTCTTCAGGTAGGGCCGCGGATCGTAGGCCTTCTTGTCGCCCACGTCCCCATCCACCTTCAGGACGCCGGCGTAGTTCCGGAACATGTGGTCCGCGATGGCCCTTGTGAAGGCGTACTGGGTGTCCGTGTCGATGTTCATCTTGAGGACGCCATAGTCCAGGGTCTCGTGGATCTCCGCGAGGCTGGAGCCCGAGCCGCCGTGGAAGACCAGCATGGCCGAGGCCCCTGGGAAGGCCGCCGCGATGGCCGCCTGCCCTTCCCGCAGGATGGACGGCTTGAGCTGGACGTTGCCGGGCTTGTAGACGCCGTGCACATTGCCGAAGGTCGCCGCCAGCATGTAGGCGCCCAGGGGCGCCAGGGCGCGGTGGATGGCCACCATGTCCCCGGGCGTGGTGTAGAGCTTGTCCTTGCCCACGCCGCTGGTGTCGTGGCCATCCTCCTCGCCGCCGACGATGCCCGTCTCCACTTCCAGGATGATCTCGCTGGCGGCGCAGCGCTGCAGGAGGCCGGAGGAGACGCGGATGTTCTCTTCCAGGGGCAGCTCGGAGCCGTCGAACATGTGGGCGTTGAAGAGGTTCGGGCGGCCCGCGGCCCGGCGCGCCTCGGTCTCCGCGATGAGGGGCAGCACGAAGCCTTCGAGGTGCTTGGGGTGGCAATGGTCCGTGTGGAGGGCCACGTTCACCTCGTACTCCGCCGCCATGAACCGGGCGTAGTCCGCCATGGCGGTGGCGCCCTTGGCCATGGACTTCACGCCCTGCCCGGAGAAGAATTCGGCGCCGCCGGTGCTGACCTGGATGATGCCATCGGCGTTGGCGGCCTTCAGGCCCAGCAGGACGGCGTTCACGGTCTCCGTGGAGGTCACGTTGAAGGCCGGATAGGCGAACTTCTCCTCCTTCGCGCGCTGGAGCATGGACCGGTACTGGGCGGCGTTCACCACGGGCATGGGCATCCTCGACTGAAAGTCCGAGCTTATCAGCCCGGCGGACCGCAGCCGATGGACGCGCCCGGCCGGGCTGGCGTTACAGTGGCGGCATGCGCATCGCGGCTGTGGACGTGGGTTCCAATTCCATCCACCTGGTGGTCGTGGAAAGCGATGCCATGGGCGGCCAGCGCGTCCTGGCGCGGGAGAAGGCCATGGTCCGGCTGGCCCGGGGCGGCGCGAAATCCGGTCGCATCGAGCCGGAAGCCTTCCAGGCCGGCCTGGAGGCCCTGGGTTCCATGGCCCGGACCATCCAGTCCCTGGAGTGCGCCACGGTGATGGCCTGCGGCACGGCGGCCCTCCGGGACGCGAGCAATGCCGAGGTCTTCGTGGAGGAGGCGGCGGCCCTGGGTCTCGAGATCCAGGTGATCTCCGGGGAGGAGGAGGCCCGGCTCATCCACCAGGCCGTGAGCCATGCGATCCCCTTCCCCATCACTCCGGTGGCCCTGGTGGACATCGGGGGCGGCAGCACGGAGATCACCTGGGTGCGGGGCGGCTCGGTGCTCGCGTCCGTCTCCCTGCCCTGGGGCCTGCAGCGCCTGGCGGACGCGGTGCCGACCTCCAACCCGCCCTCCGCCGACGACCTGAGGAAGCTGAAGAAGTTCATCGCCAAAGTGCTTCGGAAGGCGCGGAAGGGCCTGCCCACGGACCTGCCGTCCGCGCCGCTGGTGCTGGGCACGTCGGGAACCCTGGAAGACCTGGCCAAGGGCTCCGGGGGCAGCGGCGGCTTCACCCTGGCCCAGCTCGAGCTGTGCAAGCGCCGGCTCTGGCACGCGGACGCGAAGACCCGGGTCGAGAAGCTGGGGGTGGACCCGAAGCGCGCCGAAGTCCTCCACGTGGGCGCCACCTGGGCGTCGGCCCTCCTCAAGTGGCTGGGGGCGACGGAGGTCCGCTGCGTCCCCGTAGGGCTCCGGGAGGGGATGATCTGGGAGGCCCTGAAGCACGGCGGCCTGGCGATCCCGCCCTTGTCGGACCGGCGCCGGGCCTCGGTGGAAGCCTTCGCGTCCCGCCTGGATCCCGATCCGGGCCACAGCTTCCACGTGCAGGGGCTCTGCGACCAGCTCTTCGACGGGCTCATGCCCTACTTCGAACTGGGCGACACGGAGCGGGAATGGCTGGCCTGTGCCGCCCGCCTCCACGACATCGGCTTCTCCGTGAGCGAGAAGGGGCACCACAAGCACGGCGCCTACCTCATCCGGAACGCCGCCCTGCAGGGCTTCTGGCCCGAGGAGATCGAGATCATGGCCCAGGTGGTGCGCCACCACCGGGGCAAGGCGCCGGACCCGGCGAAGCACGAGGCCTTCCGCCAGCTGGCCCCCTGGCACCGGCACACCGTGGCCAAGCTCACCGCCATCCTCCGGGCGGCGGACGCCCTCGACCGCCGGCGCCGCCAGTCCGTGCAGCGGCTGCGGGTGGACGACGATGGCGAAAGCCTCTGCCTGGTGGTGGAAGGAAGCGGTGACCTGGAAGCCGAGGCGGACGCTTTCCACAGCAAGGGGCGTCTGCTCATGACCCTCCTGGACCGGCCCCTGGGCCTGGTCCTGGGCTGAGGGGATAGAATCCGGTACACCGGATCGGACATGCCATGGCCTTGAACGAACTCATCCACGACTGGAACGCCAAGGGCTGCGTCCAGGGCGACACGCGCCCGAACCGGGTGCCCCTCCTGGACGACGAGACCCTGCGGGACGGCCTCCAGAGCCCTTCGGTGCGGGACCCGGACATCCCCGCCAAGCGCGACCTTCTGCACCGTCTCGCCAAGCTGGGCATCCACAGCGTGGATCTGGGCATGCCCGGGGCCGGCCCCAAGGCCATGGCGGCGGTGAAGGCCCTCATGGCGGAGATCCGGGACTACCGGCTGCCCATCCATCCCAATGTGGCCGTGCGTACCCTGGAGGCGGACCTCATCCCCGTGGCGGAGATCCAGCAGAAGACCGGCATGGCCCTGGAGGTCGGGGCCTTCCTGGGCTCCAGCCCCGTGCGCATGGACGTGGAGGACTGGGACCTGGAGTTCCTGCTGGTGACGGTGCGCAAGGCCATGGCCTTCTGCCGGCGGAACCACATCCCCGCGATGATGGTCACCGAGGACACCACCCGCTCGAAGCCCGAGGTGCTCCGCGCCATCTACCGCACCGCCCTGGACGAAGGGGCCCAGGCCATCTGCCTCAGCGACACCTGCGGCCACGCGACCCCCGCCGGGGCCCGGAACCTGGTGCGGTTCATCCGGGAGGACGTGCTGGAGGGCAAGGACATCCGCATCGACTGGCATGGCCACAACGACCGGGGCCTCGGCGTGGCCAATGCCATCGCCGCCTTCGAGGCGGGGGCGGACCGGCTCCACGGCTCGATCCTCGGCATCGGGGAGCGCTGCGGCAATGTGGCCCTGGACCAGCTGATGATGAACCTCATCCTCATGGACTACTGGCACGGCGACCTGTCGGACCTGCCGGCCCTGGCGGAGCGGGTGGCGGAGCTGTGCGATTTCGAGATCCCGGCGAACTATCCGGTCCTGGGCCGGGACGCCTTCCGCACGGGCACCGGCGTCCACGCCGCCGCCATCATCAAGGCCCTCCACCGGGGCGATTCGGCCCTGGCGGACGCGGTCTACTCTGGCGTGCCCGCCTCCCTGGTGAACCGCCGCCAGGAGATCGAGATCGGCCCCGTGGCGGGCCACAGCAACGTCACCTACTGGCTGGAGCTGAACGGCTTCGACTCCAGCACCGACCGCATCGAGCGCATCCTCAAGCTGGCCAAACAGAGCGCGCGCATCCTGACGGACGACGAGATCAGGGCGGCCCTGTAGCGGTATCGTGACTTCGGATCCACACCCGCCCGGGATACCCTGGGGCGTTTACCCTTCCGGAGCCCCGCGTGGACCACAGCCGTGAATACCGCCAGCGCCGCTTCCTGAACTGGTTTCCCCTGGGCCTGACCTACGCGGCCATGTACATGGGCCGTTACAACTTCAACCTGGTGAAGAACGACATCGGGGCCTGGTACCACCTGGACAAGGCCGAGATGGGCCTCATCGCCACCGCGGGCTTCTGGACCTACGGCCTCAGCGTGGCGCTCAACGGCCCCCTGGCGGACCGTTTCGGCGGCCGGAAGGCCATCCTTCTGGGCGCCGCGGGGTCCGCCCTGCTGAACCTGGCGGTCGGCTACATGTTCCTCAACGGGATGACCACGAAGCTGCTGGTCTCCATGAGCCTCCTCTGGTCCCTCAACATGTATTTCCAGAGCTTTGGCGCCCTGTCCGTGGTGAAGGTGAACAGCACCTGGTTCCACGTGAAGGAGCGGGGCGTCTTCGGCGGGATCTTCGGGATCATGATCTCCTCGGGGTACTTCCTCGCCAGCACCATCGGCGCCTGGATCCTTTCGCGCTTCCACTGGACGATGATCTGGTTCATCCCATCGGCGGCAATCTTCGTGATGTTCCTGGTGGACCTTTTCCTGGTGCGGAACCGGCCCAGCCATGCGGGCCAGGTGGACTTCGACACCGGGGACGGCAGCAATGCCCACCATGCGGAAGAGGTCCCGCTGCCCCTTCGGGAACTGCTGCAGAAGGTGTTCCAGAGCCCAGTGATCGTGGCCCTCATCTTCGCCGAGTTCTGCACGGGCTTCGTCCGGCAGGGCGTGATGCTCTATTTCACCGAGTACCTCGACGAGATCTACCACCTGCCCAAGAAGGAACATCTCTTCTGGTGGACCGGCGTGGCCTTCATGTTCGGTGGCATCTTCGGCGGCCTCCTCTGCGGCTGGATGAGCGACAAGCTCTTCCAGTCCCGGCGCCCGCCGGTGGCCTTCGTGTTCTACCTGGTGCAGGTGGTGATGCTCATCCTGCTGGGCGCCACCCTCGGCCAGGGCACCTTCGGCGGCCAGGTCTGGGCCATCGTGCTGCTGGGCCTCACCGCCATGTTCATCTTCGGCGTCCACGGCATGCTGAGCGGCACCGCCTCCATGGACTTCGGGGGCCGGAAGGCGGCCGCCACCGTGGCCGGCGCCCTCGACGGCATCCAGTACATCGGCAGCGGCCTCACGGGCTTCGGCCTGGGCTGGATCCTCAAGACCTACGGGTGGGACGGCCTGGCTGCCCACGGCCACCAGCCCGTCCACGCCTGGGTCTGGGTGGGCTGCATCATTCCCTTCAGCCTCGTCGGCGCCTTCATCATGACCCGCATCTGGAATGCCAAGGCCGGGTCCGGAGCACACTGAGACAATGCAACATCAGCCCATCCTCGCCACCCTCGAAAGCCTCAAGGCCCGGCCCCCCGGGGCGTCCCGCCCCGTGGCCGTCTACGACCTGGATTCCACCCTCTTCTGCACCGGGCCCCGGAACCTGGCCATCGCCCACGACTTCGCCGCCATCCGGCCCCGCATCCAGCCCTTCGTGGACAAGCTGCGGGCCGAGGACATGGGCTGGAACGTCATGGCGGACCTGGAGGCCCTGGGTTTCCAGGACAAGGCGGTGCTGGCGGAACTGCGGGCCTTCTGGCGGGCCACCTTCTTCACCGACCACTATGTCGCCAAGGACTGGGCCTACCCCGGGGCGGTGGACCTGGTGCGGGCCGTGGCCGCCACCGGCTGCCTCACCTACTACCTCACCGGTCGGGACGAGCCCGGCATGCGTGCCGGCACCCTGCGCTCCCTGGAGGAATGCGGCTTCCCCCTGCCCGGCCCCGAGGTGCTGCTGCACATGAAGCCTTCCTGGGAGGACGAGGACCTGACCTTCAAACTGGCCTCGTTCAAGGAACTGCACGCCCTCGGCGACGTCGTCCTGGCCTTCGAGAACGAGCCTGCCAACGCCAACCGCTTCCATCGTGAATTTCCCGCCGCCACCGTCGTGCTCCACGCCACCATCCACGCTCCCGACCCGGAACCCCTGGACCCCGGCGTGCACCGGGTGGACACGCTGGCGGTGCTCGGCCTGGAGCTTCCGTGAAGGCATGAAGGACCGGGAGCTCGTCGAGCGCGTCAAGGACGCCACGGATCTGGTCGCCCTGGTGGGCCAGGCGGTGAAGCTGCGCAAGCAGGGGTCAGCCTTTGTGGGGCTCTGTCCCTTCCACAGCGAGCGCTCCCCCAGTTTCCAGGTGGTGCCGGCCCGGGGCTTCTTCCACTGCTTCGGCTGCGGGAAGAGCGGCGACGCCTTCCAGTGGCTCATGGAGCGGGAAGGCATGACCTTCCCCGAAGCCCTGGAACAGCTCGCCCGGGCGGCGGGCGTCGAGGTGCCGAAATTCCGGGAGCGCCCCACCGCCGAGGTGGATCAGGAGGCCCGGCTCCGGGGCGTGCTGGAGGCGGCCCAGGCCTGGTTCGAAAAGCAGCTCGCCGGCGATGGCGCCGCCCAGGACTACCTCCGGAAGCGGGGCATCTCCGAGGCCTTCGGCCGGGAGAGCGGCTTCGGCCTCGCCCCCGAGGGGTGGGAAGGCCTGGTGGGCCACCTGCGGGGTCTCGGCATCTCCCCGGAACTCGCTGAACAGGCGGGCCTGGCCTCCCGCAGCGAGCGGGGCACCGTCATCGACTTCCTGCGGGGCCGCCTCACCATTCCCATCCATGACGGCCGGGGCCGGCTGGTGGCCTTCGGGGGACGCATCCTCGGGGATGGCCAACCCAAGTACATGAACACCCGGGAGACCCCTCTTCCACAAAGGGGAGACGCTGTTCGGCTTCCACCGCGCCAAGGGAGCGCTGAAGGAAGGCGTGCTCGTGGTGGAAGGCTACTTCGACGTCCTCCAGCTGCACCAGGTCGGCATCCATCAGGCCGTGGCGCCCCTCGGCACGGCGCTGACGGAGGAGCACCTCCGGCTGGTGGGCCGCTTCACCAAGCGGCTGGCCCTCTGCTTCGACGGTGATGCCGCCGGCCGGCGGGCCATGGAGAAGAGCCTCCGTATGGCCCTGCCCCTGGGCTTCGATGTGCGGCTGCTGGAACTCCCCCAGGGCGAGGATCCGGACACCTGGTGCATGACCGTGGGGGCGGAGGCCTTCCGGGAGCTGATCCGCCAGGCCCCG
Source organism: Holophagaceae bacterium (assembly GCA_016710635.1). Taxonomy (GTDB): domain Bacteria; phylum Acidobacteriota; class Holophagae; order Holophagales; family Holophagaceae; genus JADJVL01. The sequence goes on from JADJVL010000005.1 coordinate 107,179, forward strand.
GACTGGACCTCCTTCGTCCTGGCCCACGCCATGGAGGGCAAGGACCTCCGCCGGGTGCCGGACCGCATGGCGGCCTTGAAGGAGCTCCTGGAATTCCTGCCCTATCTGCCCGACACGCCGGAACGGCGGGAGCTGTTCGCCAGTCTGGGGCACCAGCTCCAGCTGCCCCGGGCCGAACTGGAAAGGGCCGTCAAGGAGCGGCGCACCGGCCCCCGCCCGGAGCAGCCCCAGGCATTCCCCGAGCGGCCCGAACCCCTGGACGACCTCCTCCGTCCCCTCTTGCTGCTGGCCTGGGACGCGGCGCAGCGGTCCGTCATCGCGGGCCTGCCCCACGCCTGGTGGGAGGGCCTGGATGGCGCGCCCATGCTGCAGGCGGTACTGGATGCGGAAGGGGACGAGGCCCTGCTGCCCCCGGCGGTCCTGGCCCAGGTGCGCCGCATGGAGGGGGAGCGGGCCCTTCGGGACGAAGCCCTGCTCACGCCCTCGAGGGCGGTTTCGCGACTGGAGAGCGCTTTCGTGCATCGGGAGCTTCAAGCGGTGAACCGGCAGCTCGTAGACCCCCGCGTCATGGGGGACGAGGCCCTGAAACGCCGACTGGAGGACCGGCAAGTTGGACTTTTACGGCGTAAGAGTGATTTGGCCCGGCAATTGCGGGTAGGCACTTCGGGGAACCCGAGCACAACCTGAACCATTTTTGACCTTGCGTGCGGAGAGCGGCCTTCTATACTGGAGGATTCCGGGCGCCCGGAAGACTGGGCGTTTTGTACCCACCTGCGCCCCGAACATCGCCGATCCCCCGAATCGCTCTTTGAGGTCCGAATGGTCCAGACGCCCTCCCGCGAAAGCTACTTTGAACTCACCAAAGCCCTCATTTCCCTGGCGCGGAACCGCGGAATCCTCCTTATCGACGAACTGAACGCCTTCCTGCCCGAGGACGCCGGCGCGCCCGCGGACATGGAAATGGTCATGGGCATGTTCAACCGCCTCGGGGTCGGCATCGGCCAGACCGAGGCGGAAGCCAAGCTGAACCGGGAGAACCTCGAACCGGAAGTCTTCGCCATCGAAGGCCCGGCCCGGCTCGACAAGGAACTGGACGTCGACATCGACGGCCCCGACAGCGACAAGTTCAATGACCCCGTCCGCATGTACCTGAAGGAGATGGGCACGGTGCCCCTCCTGAAGCGCGAGGACGAGGTCGAGATCGCCAAGCGCATCGAAGTGGGCGTCCGCAGCGTCATGCGCGCCCTCTCCCGGAGCCGCCTCGCCGCCAGCCTCCTCATCGACATCGGCAAGATGCTGAAGGAGAACCCCGGCAAGATCCGGGAAGTCGTGGGCCTGTCCGACGAAGTGGACGAGGATGAGGATGCCGAAAGCACCTCGGCCACCCAGCACGTGCACCACCAGTTCGAGAAGCTGCTCGTCTTCGACCAGCAGCTCCAGGACCTGCTGGACCTCAAGAAGCTCGTGGACGCCGGCGAGAAGACCCTGCCCAAGAAGCGCAAGATCGAGAAGGAGATCCTGCGCGCCCGGGCCCGCGTCAGCCGCCAGGTCCGCAAGCTGGGCCTGAACAGCCTCGCCGTCACCCGCCTCATCGACAAGATCACCCACCACCACAGCCAAGTGATGGCCGGCGAGCGCAAGCTGCGCGAAATGAAGGACCGCCTCAAGAATCCGGCCTTCGCCAAGCTCAAGGACAAGTACACGAAGGAGATCCAGGCCATCAAGGGCGAGCTGGAACGCTTCTTCATCAAGTACGAGACCAATTCGGACCGCTTCCACGCGGACTACAACGTTCTCAAGCAGGCCGAATCCATTGCCCGCGCCGCCAAGGCCGAGCTCATCGAAGCCAACCTGCGCCTCGTGGTCTCCATCGCCAAGCGCTACACGAACCGCGGCCTGCAGTTCCTGGACCTCATCCAGGAAGGCAACATCGGCCTCATGAAGGCCGTGGACAAGTTCGAGTACAGCCGCGGCTTCAAGTTCTCGACCTACGCCACCTGGTGGATCCGCCAGGCCATCACCCGCGCCATCGCGGATCAGGCCCGCACCATCCGCATCCCGGTGCACATGATCGAGACCATCAACAAGCTCATCCGCACCCAGCGCGAACTGGTGCAGAAGCTGGGCCGCGAACCTTCCAGCGAGGAGATCGCCAACGCCATGGACATGCCGGTCTCCAAGGTCCGCAAGGTCATGAAGATCGCCCAGGAGCCCATCTCCCTGGAGACTCCCATCGGCGAGGAGGAGGACAGCCATCTTGGCGACTTCATCGAGGACAAGACCGTCGTCTCCCCCGTGGAGCAGGTGGTCAATCAGCGCCTCAAGGAGACCGTCAATTCCGTGCTCCACACCCTCACCGAACGGGAGGAGAAGGTTCTGCGCATGCGCTTCGGCGTCGGCGAGGAAGCCAGCGAACACACCCTCGAGGAGGTCGGCAGCGAGTTCGCCGTCACCCGTGAACGCATCCGGCAGATCGAGTCCAAGGCCCTGCGTAAGATCCGCCACCCGCGTTACAGCAAGACCCTGAAGGCCTTCCTGGGCTGAACAGATGGACTGGACCGGAAAGGCCCCGCCATGCGGGGCCTTTTGCTTTGGATGCCTGGGATTTGAAATGGCCCCGGGTGCCCGCGAGGCCGCGCGGGGATGGTCAGAAAAAGACATGTCTGATCTGAGTGCTTGAATGGCGCGACGGTTGGTTCAAGCTTGGGGCGCCCAACCCCCATGCGACTTCCCATCTCCTTCCGCAGGCTCTTCTTCCAGGTGGTGCTGGCCGCCGCAGGGCTGCCCTGCGTCGGTGGCAGTCTCCTTCAAGAACCACCGGCCAAGCCCGCCATCCAGGTCTTTGGCACCGGTGAAGGCCTGCCCAGCACCACCGTCCACGACATCCGGCTCGACCACCAGGGCCGCCTCTGGGTGGCAACGGGAGATGGCGCGGCGGTCTACAACGGCAGGCACTGGAGCGCGGTCGCGCTGCCCGGAGCTTCGGGCTCGAAGTGGGTCCGGGTGGTCCGCCAGACCGGCGACGGCAGCCTCTGGTTCGGGACCGACGACGGCGGGCTGTGGCGGAAGGACGGCGAGGCCTGGACCCACATCGGTCCTGAGATCCTTGGGAGCGTCCGGGTGAACGCCCTTCTGGAAGTGAAGGAGCCGGGACGGGGGCCCGTGCTCTGGGTCGGCACCGGCGGCGGCGGGCTGGCGAAGTTCGAAGACGGCGCCTGGACCCGGTTGACCCCGGAGAACGGCTTCCCTGATTCCTGGGTATGGAACCTGGTCGAGACCACCGGCGCCGATGGCCGACCGGTGGTGTGGGCCTGCACCCGCAAGGGCCTCGCCCGTCTGGAAGGGGGCGCCTGGCGCACCTTCACCTCCCGGGATGGCCTGCCCGGCAATGAGACCAACGCGGCGGTGGCGTGGCAGGAGCCGTCCGGGGCCTGGTCCCTCATGGTCTCCTGCTGGGGCCGCGGCCTGGCGAAGCTGGGCGGCGGCGTCTGGACCCCGATGGGCGCCAAGGAGGGGCTCGCCAGCCGTTACATCGCGAGCCTCGCAGTCACCCAATCCCAGCGGGGCGGCACGACCCTCTGGGCCGGCAGCTTCGACGAGGGGCTCTACGGCTGGGATGGCGCCGGGTGGCTCCGTCTCACCGTGGCCGATGGCCTCCCCAGCAATGCGATCTACGGGCTGTTCCCGGACCCCTCCCGCCGGCCCGCCCTCTGGATCGGCACCCGGGGCGGAGGCCTCGCCTCCCTCGACCTGGCAGGCTGGCGCTCCCTGGACCGCGCCAGCGGTTTGCCCTCCGACGACGTGACGGCCTTCCTGGAAGGCCACGACGGCGCCGGCCGCCCCGCCTTCCTGGTGGGCACGGCCAAGGGCATCGCCGGCTGGGATGGCCGGGCCTGGTCCCACCAGGGGCCACCGGCCCAGGCCATCCATCCTCATGTCTACTCCCTCCACGAAGCCGCGGATGGCCGCCTCTACATGGGAAGCGTGAGCGGGCTCGCCATCCGCGAGAAGGGTCGTTGGTCCCTCCTGACCACCGCCGATGGCCTGCCCAACATCCACGTCAATGCCATTCTCCCGTCCCTGGAAGGCGGGCTCCTCCTTGGCACGGGCGGGGGCATCGCCCGGCTTCAGGGAGTACGGATCACGGCCCTGGCCATGCCCGACTTTGCCCCGTTCCCTTCGATCTATGCCCTGGCGGAGATCCGGACCCCGGAAGGCGGCTTGGAACTCTGGGCCGGCACCCGGGGGGACGGGCTCCTCCGCCTGGCCGGAGGAAAGTGGAGCGCCTTCGGGGCTGCGGAAGGGCTTCCTTCCAAGTCCATCCACGCCCTGCTCCAGGTGACCGATGCCCAGGGCCGCCGCTGGCTCTATGCCGGAACCTCCGGGGCCGGGCTCCTGCGCCTCGGATTGGGCCGGGCCGGGGCCGCCTGGGAGCGCTTCGACCAGGAGACCCTGCCCGGCTTCCCAAGCAACACGGTGGCCAGCCTGAACACGGACGCCCGGGGACGCATCGTGGTCGGCACCAAGCGGGGCGTGGCCCGGCTCACCTTCGGAGAAGGCGCGCCGCGGGTGGAGACCTTCGCCTCCGGGGACGGGCTGCCCAGCCTGAGCTGCAACACCGCCGCCGCTCTCGTCGACCGGCAGGACCATGTGTGGATCGGCACGCCTCAGGGCGCCGCCATTCTGGATCCCGCCACCGAAGAGCCGATGCCGCCCCTGCCGCGACCCTACCTCGACCAGATCCGGGTCGGCGGGCAGGTCGCGGAGCTTCCGTCCGGCGCCGTGCTCAGCCATCGCCAGAGCCACCTGGCCTTCGCCTTCGGCATCGCCCGCTTCCAGCGGGAGGAGTCCATCCGCTTCCGGACCCAGCTGGAAGGCCTGGAGGCATCGCCGGGGCCCTGGACCACCGACGAAGTCCGGGAGTTCGCCGCCCTGCCCCGGGGGCGTTACCGCCTCGTCGCCTGGGCCCAGGACCACCTCGGCCACGTGTCCGAGCCCGTCGCCTTCCCCTTCGAAGTGAAGGCGGCCCCCTGGCGGACGCCGCTGGCCTTCGGGCTCTACCTCGCCACCGCCGCCGTCCTTCTGCTGGCCTTGCACCGGCTGCGGGTGAAGCTCCTGCGGGACCAGAACCGGACCATGGCGGCCCGGATCCACGAGCACACCGCCCGCCTGCGCCAGAACAAGCAGGAGCTGGAGCAGCTCAACGGGCAGTTGCTCGCCTTGAACCAGGCCAAGAACACCTTCCTGGGGATCGCCGCCCATGATCTGAAAAGCCCGCTCGCGGCCCTGGCCCTCGAAGGGGAGCTGCTGAAGTCCGGCGGCCTCACCGAGGCGGAAGTGGTGGTGCGCGGCGGCCAGATCCAGGAGGCCGCCTCCCGCATGTCCCACCTCGTGAGCAAGCTGCTGGACGTCCACGCCATCGAGTCCCAGCGCCTGGACCTCGCCCTGGCGCCGGTGGACCTGGCGGAGGTGGTCCACGAACTTCGCATCGCCTACGACCGGCTGGCCTCGGCCAAATCCATCCGCATCGAGCTCGAGGTTCCCATCGAGGGCCTGCCCGCCATGGCGGATCCCACCCATCTGCGGGAGATCCTCGAGAACCTCGTCTCCAATGCCATCAAGTTCACGCCCCCTGGACCTCCGGAGCGCCGGCTGTGGATCCGCGCCCGGCGGGAGGATTCCAGGGCCATCCTGGAAGTCCAGGACCAGGGCCCCGGCTTCACCGAGGAGGACAAGCGGCAGGCCTTCGAAAGCTTCGCCCGGCTGAGCGCCCGGCCCACCGCGGGGGAGGACAGCACGGGCCTGGGCCTTTCCATCGTGAAGCGCCTGGTGGAGGGCATGGGCGGCACCATCCTCCTCGCCAGCGAATCGGGCCAGGGCGCCACGTTCCGCATCGAGCTGCCCCTGCCCCAATCCTGAACTTCCATTCCGCCCAGGACACGGCATCCTGGAGGAAACAGATTGGGTGGGCCGTGCTCGCGAAGGATCAGACCCTGGGGAAGTACCAGATCATCGACCGCCTGGGCGCAGGGGGCTTCGGCACCGTCTACCTGGCCCTCGACACCTGGGTGAACCGGAAAGTGGCCCTGAAGGTGCCCCACCAGCAGCAGGACGAGATCGTGGACCTGCTGAAGGAGCCGCGCATCATGGCGGCCCTGAAGCATCCCAACATCGTCGAGCTCATCACCGTGGAGCGGAAGAACGACACCTTCTTCATGGTGCTGGAGTACGTGGAAGGGGAGAGCCTCGACAAGCACATCCGCCGCGAACGGACCCTGGATCCCGCCCGCGCGCTCCAGATCGGCATCGATGTGGGCAGCGCCATCGCCTTCGCCCACAGCCAGCAGATCCTCCACCGGGACCTGCGTCCCGCCAACATCCTCATGACCCGGGATGGCGTCGCCAAGGTCACGGATTTCGGCACGAGCCGCATCCTCGAGCTGCAGAAGGACGGCTTCGCCCGCACGCGGATCGGCTCGCCGCCCTACATGGCGCCCGAGCACTTCCGCGGCAGGGCCGTGTTCCAGAGCGACCTGTGGTCCCTGGGAATCACGATGTACGAGATGCTGACGGGGACCGTGCCCTTCTACGACGCCGATCCCCTGAAGATCGCCCAGGCCCTGATGAACCAGCCCATCGTGCCGCCCCATCTCAAGAACCAGGCGGCGCCGAAGGCCCTTTCCGAAGCGGTCATGAAGGCCCTGGCGGTCAACCTCGGCGAGCGGTACCTCTCCGCCCAGCAGATGCTGGAGACCCTGAAGCAGCTGCGGGATGTGGTGGCGAAGGAATCCCGGCCACTGGGCTCCGCGGTCATGTCGTCCCACAGTTCCGGGCCCCATGCGAACCTCGCGCGGCAGGGCGGCGCCACCCAGCAGCGCCTCTGCCGCTTCTGCTACAAGCCCCTGCCGCGGCTGGCCACGACCTGTCCCAGCTGCGGCGAGAAGAACTGACATGGACCCCCTGGCGCCCGAAGCCGCGCCCGGACAGGAGCCACCGGTGGAACGCGCTGCGGCGAAGCCCCCGCCACCACCCCGGAAATGGCGCCGCCGGCTGGTCTGGGCCCTGGCCTCCGGGGCGGTGCTCGTGGCCGTGGGGGCCTGGAGCCTCCGCCGGCCCGCCGTCCAGCAGTCGATCTTCCGGTTCATCGATGGCAAGGTCCGGGAGGAGACGGGCCTGGCCTTCCGCGCGGACAGCTTCGACCTGTCCCCCTTCCGGGGGCGGCTCGTGCTCCACGGCGTGTCGGTGGGCGGAGATTTGGCCCGGGCCTCGCGGCTGGAAGTCCGGGCGGATCTGCGCTCCCTGCTGGGGGACCAACCCCATGTGCGCTTCATCGAAGTGGACGGCCTCGTCCTCAAGCTGGACCAGGCGCGTCTGGCGAGGCTTCACCTCAAACCGCGGCCGCCGAAGACCGCGACCCCGAAGCTCCGCCTGGACGACCTTCGCATCCGGGGTGCGAGCGTGGAGATCCGCGAACGGGCCTGGGGCCTGGAGGAGGCCCTGCTGGCCTTCGACGCGGACGGCCGGGGCGAAGGGCCCAATCAGCTGCGCCTGGACCTGCGGTCAAAGGCCCTCTCCGTCCAGATGAAGGGGGAAACCCGCAAGCGGCAGGGTTCCATCAGCCTCTCGGCGCGGATCTCGGAGGAACGGCTGGCCCTGGAAGCGGCCGACCTCAAACTCGGAGCCCAGCAGCTTCAGGCCAGTGGACGGATCGCCCTGCCCTCCCAGGGCCTCGTGGCGGCCTTGTCCGGCAAGGTGGACCTGGCGGAGATCCCCTTCGTGGACGCGGGGCTCCAGGGCCGGGGGCGCTTCCGTGCCACGGCCACGGGAACCCTCCCTGCTCCGAGGTGGACCCTGGAGTTCGATGGCAGCGGACTCCAGTCCCTGAAGGTGCCGCTCCAGCCCGGGACCGCCACCCTGAAGGCCCGGGGCGGCCTCGACCGCGTCGATCTGGAAGGCCTCCGCTGGGCCTCCGCCGACGGCCTGCTGGAACTGACGGGGGCCTGGCGCAAAGGCGCGGGCACCCGCGCCTCCTACAAAGCCACAGGCCTGGAGCTCGGCAACCTCGCCGAACGGCTCCGGGTACCGGACCTGAAAGGCCTGCGGGGCGAGTCGGAAGGGGAGCTGGGCCTCACCGGCGACCCGTGGGAGAAGCCCAACCTGGGCCGCACGCGGCTGCACGCCACCGCTCGCTTCACCCGGGAGGGCGCGTCCGTGGGCGGCCTGGAACTGCGCCTGGAGCAGGGCAAGTTCACCCTGCCCACGCTGCAACTGCGGCTTCCGGACCTGACGGTGGAGGGGGACGCGACCGGCACCTTCGGGCCCAAGGGACTGCTGGCCATCCAGGCCAAGGGTTCCGTCGCCACGGACGTGGACAAGGTGGCGAAGGCCCTGCGCGCCTGGAAGGTGACGGATCTGGACATGGGCGGCAAGGTCCAAGGTGCGGCCTCCTTGACCTGGTCCAGCGGCAAGGGGTTGGTGCTGGATGGCGGCGGCTCCGTCGCGGCGCCTCGGTGGCATGGCGCCATCGCGGAACAGCTGAAGGCCACGGTGCAGATCCGCGGCGATGAGCTCTACATCTTCGACATCCAGGTGGACAAGGGGGAAGGCCGGGGCGTCGGGGACATCTGGCTCACCTGGGCGGACCTGCCCCCGGGCAGCACCGAGATGGACATGTGCTTCCGGGCCTTCCGCCTGCCGGTGAACGAAGGCCTGAAGGCCGCGGACCTCGGCGACCTGCCCATCGAAGGCATCGCCAGCGGCTGGGCGCGGCTTGGCGGACCCTTCTCCCATCTGCTGCTGACGGGGGACGTGCGGGTGGAGGACGCCCAGGTCTACGGGCTGCTGCTCCCCGCCGTCGCGTCGAATCTCGAACTCGACCTCATCAGCAACCACCTTCGCCTGCCGGAATTCCGCATCGCGGAGAGCCAGGCCCAGCTCTACGCCGGCGACCCGGGCCCTTCGGGCCTCCTCGCCCTGCGGGGCAGCATGGACATGGACCTCGACCGGGGCACCTGGGTCGGGTCCGTGCAGGGGATGGTGGATTCCCTGCGCCTCGGCCTGCCCGGACCGCGACTGATGGGGCGGCTCGACGCGTCCCTCTACGGTCCGTGGACTTCGCCCTTCGGCCCCACCGACCTCCCCACCGGGCGTCTCCAGCTGACGGGGCTCCGAGCCTTCCTGGGCCAGCAGAGCCTCGAAGGGCTCCGTGCCGACGTGCGTCTGGACAAGGGTGAACTGGAGGCCATCGTGGGCCAGGAAGGCACCCCGGAGCCGCTGCTGAAAGCCTTCGCATGGGACTCCGGGGGACGGGCCCTGGGAGCCTTCCGGTTCCAGCTGAGCCAGGCCACCGCGGGCACGTCCCGGTTGGCGCGGCGCCTGACGGATGACGTGCTGGAGGATCTGGATCTGGACGTGTCGGGTTCCGGCGCCTGGGACAAGGCGTCCTTCCGGTGGGAAGCCCGCTCCGACCGGCTTGAGGCCCTCTTCAGCGCCTTCTCACTGAAGCAGACCCGGCCGGGACATCTCACCGGGAACGGCTCGACGGCGGCCCTGGACCTCAGCCTCGAAGCCCGGGACCACGCCGTGAACGCGGGGAGCGCCGGCATCGTCTCCCTCACCGGCAAGCTGCCTTTCAACCTCACGGCGCCGGTCAGCATCCACGCCGTGGGCACCAGCGAGATCTCCGAGATGAAGGAGGTCATGGACAAGCTCCTCGACCTCGATCCCTACAGCCTGCTCGCCGACATGCGCCCAGAAGGCCTGGCCAGCATGGACCTGACCCTCGGAGGCACCCTCGGCAAGCCCACCCTGGATGGCACCCTCAATCTGGACAAGGGGCGGCTGCAGGTGAAGAGCTACCCCCAGAGCATCGAGGAGCTCAGCTTCTCTCTTCGTTTCGAGGGGCGGGACATCTGGCTGAAGGAGGACGCGCCGCTCCGGGGCCGGCTCGCCCAAGGCGACCTCCGGGCCTGGGGCAAGGCGACCTGGACGCCCGGGGACGACAATGTGCCTGGCGGCCTATCGGCCTACAACCTTCAGGCGCGGCTGACGGACTTCCAGCTCCGGGACCTCCCGGAGGGGTTCGAGATGCAGGGAGATCTCGAGGCTACCCTCAAGGGCGACGACGAGAATGGCGGCCTCCTCAAGGGCGTGCTGCGGGCGGACCGCACCCTGTACCGCGCCGACATCAACCTGGCGGACCTCCTGCTGAGCAACACCCTGGGCTCGACGCCGGACCTGAGCGCCCTGGACCCTGACGACCTGCTCAGCCGCATCGAGCTGGACCTGGATCTCCGCCTTTCCCAGCCGTGGCAGTTCGATACCAACCTCCTCAAGCTGCAGGGCAACGCGGAAGGCGCCTTCCGCGTGATGGGCACCCTCGCCAAGCCCGGCCTCAAAGGCAAGATGGTGCTGGTCCCCGGGGGCCGCCTCACCAACCTGCTGCCCGCCGGGGACATCGTCATCGAGCAGGGCACCCTCGATTTCGTGGATCCCAACACCCTGGATCCGGTCCTCAACATCCAGGGCCGCGTAGACGTCCCACCCTACCTCGTGAACCTCTCCCTCACGGGCAACCTCAACCAGCTGAGCGTCTCGCCCACCTCCACGCCAAGCCTGCGGCAGGAGGAGATCGTTTCCCTGCTCATCGACCCCGCCACCGCCCAGACCGTGGGTACCGGCAGCGGCACCACCACCCAGAGCACCCTCAACAGCGGCCTGGCCTCGGCCAGCTACGGCCTCATCAGCACCCTGGCCTTCGCCCGCTTCCAGGAGAACCTCCGCAAGACCCTGGGCCTCGACCGGGTGAGCTTCGCCATCCGCACCGGCTCCGCGGGCACCCTGGAATCCAACCTGATCCTGGGGAAGACCTTCACGATCTTCGACCGGCGCATCCCCCTGCTCTACGGCTACCGGCAGGCCGGCGAGGCGGTCACCCACAGCGGCCAGGCGGAATGGCGGATCGGGAACCTCGTGATGCAGTTCGGTCTGAGCCGCACCGGCGTGGACCCCGTCAACCCCACCGGAGAGATCCGCTACACCTGGAGCCCCCGTTGGTGAGGCGGCAGGGCCAGGGACCTGGGCCTGGGTTCACTTCGCGGACAGCCCCTGGAACGCGGGGTCCTTGGCGGCGACCCGCGCCTTGCCGGGGTTGAGGGCTTCGGAGACTGCGAGGATCTCCTGCGCCGCCGGATCCTTCCGGAGGGCCAGCGCCCTCGCCATGTGGTAGAGGTTCACCGAAGCGCCCCGGCGGTCCGAGGCCGGCCGGGATTCCCACTGGGACTTCCGGGCCTTCCGGGCTTCGCCGAGGAAGGCCGTCCGACTCTGGGCTGGATGGCCATCGAGGTCCGCGCCCAGCCCGTCCAGGAGGATGGCGATGATGTGGCCCGGCGGCCAGGCGGTGGCGAGATCCTCCTTCAGCCGGTGGTAGGTGCCCGCATCCCGCATGGCGTGGGCCGCGAGCGCCAGCGTCAGCTTCAGCAGCTTGCTGGCGGGCACCTGCTGCAGGCCCGCCTCCAGCCGGCCGCGGGCGGCGTCCGGCTGACCCAGCCAGAGCAGGGAGAGTCCCGCGGTGAGGTAGCTGTATTCGGCGGAGGGCTGTAGCGACGAGGCCAGATCCGCCTCCTTCACCGAAGCCTCGAGGTCGCCTTCGTTCTGGAGAAGGACCGCGTAGCGGAAATGGCCGTACCAGTAGGCGGGCGCGATCTCCACGGCCTGGCCGTAGAACTGCCGGGCCTTAGCCCGGTCCGCGGGCAGATCGCCGTAGGCATAGGTGTCGGCGAGGCCCACGAGGGCATGGTGGTCCACGGGATCGAGGGCCACGGCCTTGGCGGCGGCGAGCCTGGCTTCCGCGAAACGGGACTGCCGGATCAGCGCGCCGCCCAGGGCGCGCAGGGCGAGGGTGGAACGGGGGTCCAGCGCCAGAGCCTTGCGGGCGCTGGCCTCCGCCTCCTTGAAGCGCAGGAGCGCACTGTCCTGACGGCCCAGGTGGGCCTCCGTGGCGCCCATGTCCTGCAGCGCCCAGGCCAGCCCGGCGTGGGCGGGCGCATAACCGGGCTCGAGCTCGATGGCCTCGCGGAACAGGGTCCGGGCGGCGTCGTAGGCGTCCAGGTTGCCCCGATCCGCCAACTCCAGCGCCCGGGCGTGGAGTTCCCGGGTCCGCAGGTTCTTCGCCTTCTGATGTGCATCCGGGGCCGGGCCGCCGGACCCGGCGGATGGGGCTGCTTCCAGCCCCATCATGGCCGGCAGCTTCGTCGCCAGCGCGTCTTCCAGAAGCAGGAGGCCCGGGACCGAACCCTCGACCTTGAAGTCGCCCATGGACCGTCCCTGGGCTGCGTCCTTCAGCGTCATGCGGACCACGAGGCGCTCGCCTTCCATGCCGCACTCTCCCACCACGAGCCAGTCCGCCTTGAGTTCGCGGCCCAGGGCCACCAGGGCTTCGGGCCCCGCTTCCGGAGTCCAGCCCTTCCGCCGCGCAGCTTCCGCCACCCACGGCCGGTCCAGCACCCGCAGGTCGCCGCGGCGCAAGAGGCTGGTGTTCATGGCGTCCGCAAGGCTCGTCCCGATCCAACTGCGGGCCGGGTCCGTCGGCTCCAGATGCACCGGCAGGAGCGCGACGACCCGCCGCCCCGGGGGTTCCGGAGCCTTCGGTTCCCAGAGACGCCAGGCCAGGAAGCCGCAGGCCACCAGCAGTGCGCCCAGGCCCAAGGCCAGGCGCCAGGAACGCCGACTGGGCGGTTGCGGGACCTCCGCCGCCGGCAGCACTTGCCGCGGGAGGGGCGCGGGCGCCACGGCGGCGCTGCCATCCGGGAGGGCCGCGAGGAACGCGTCAAGGTCCGGGAACCGCTCCGCGGGCTCTTTCCGGATCATGCGGTCGAGGGTTTCGCAGAGGGCCGGGGAGAGGTCCGGGCGGAGGTCGGCGAGGCGCCAGGGATCGTCCTTCACCACCGCATGGAGAGTTTCCAGCATGGTTTCCCGCTTGAAGGTCCGCTCCCCCGTGGCCAGCTCCCGCAGGACCACGCCGAGGCTGAACTGGTCCGAAGCGGGCCCCACCGCGCGGCCATAGGCCTGCTCGGGGCTCATGTAGGCCGGCGTCCCCATGCTGACGCCCGGCTGGGTGAGGTGGACCACGGTGGGCGCCGAGGCGCCGGGCTCCGCGCCCACCGCGCGCTTCGCGATGCCGAAGTCGAGGATCTCGAGGTGGCCGCCCCCGGTGAGCACGAGGTTGTCGGGCTTGATGTCCCGGTGCACCACGCCCTTCTGGTGGGCATGGAGCAGGGCCGCGCCCGCCTGGCGGGCGATGGCGAGGATCTCCGCCTCGCTGGACCGCGTGCCCAGCCGCTCCGCGAGGGTCTGCCCTTCGACGTACTCCATGGCGATGAAGGGCACACCCTCCTCCTCGCCCGCCTCGAAGATCACGGCGATGTTGGGATGGGTGAGCTGGGAGGCGGTCTTCGCTTCGCGGATGAGGGCTTTCCGGACGGACTCGTCTTCGCCCTTCATGAGCTTCAGGGCCACCACCCGTTCCAGCCGGGTGTCCATCGCCTTCCAGACCTCCCCCATGCCGCCTTCGCCCAGCTTCTCCAGCAGGGCATAGGGCCCGAAGCGGCCTCCTTCGACGGGCACGTCAACGCCCTCCGCGGTTGGGAGCCTTGGCGACGGAGCCGAAGGAGCGCGAGGGGGGCGATGTCATCGAGATCGAGGGTAGCGCAGATGTCCGCGCCTTCCGGCCGCGCCTCAGGGATGGAAGGCCGGATCCTTCGCCGCCACCTTGCGCTTGCCCGCCGCGAGGATTTCCGCCGCATCCAGGAGCCGCTCGCCGGAGGCTGAGTCCTTCGCCAGGGCCAGGGACCGCGCCATGAAGTAGAGGTTCACCGAGGCGCCCCGCCGGACGCTGGCGCTGCGGGTGGACCAGGCGGCGGCGCGGGATTCCTCGCCGGCGGTCAGGAAGATGCGCTGCATGCCCGCAGCATCGTCTTGCACGCCGCGCTCCAGGCCGCGCAGCAGGATCGCGGTGTAGTTCTCCGTCGGCCAGGCCTCCCGGAGATCCCGGTACACGGCCTCGAAGCCGGTCCGGTCCCGCCTGGAATAGGCGATGACGGCGAGGGCGAGCTTCAGCAGCTTGGCCGAGGGGACCTGCTGCAGTCCGGCCCGCAACTCCTTCTCCGCCTCGTCGTAGCGCCCGAGCCAGATGAGGGAATTGCCGGCGGCGAGGTGGGCGGATTCCGAACTGGGCTGGAGTTCTGAGGCGCGGCGGGCCTCGGCCACGGAGAGCTCGAGTTCCCCGTCGTTCTGCAACAGCACCGCGTACCGGTAGTGGGCGAACCAGTCGTCGGGGGCCAGCTCGAGCGCCTTCTGGTAGTGCGTTCGGGCGTTGCCGACGGCGGCGGGGCCCTCGTCATAGGCGTAGGCGTCGGCCAGGAAGGTGTGGGCTTGCGCGTCCGTGGGATCCAGGGCAACGGCCCGCTCGGCGACGCTCTTGGCCTCGGTCTGCTTGCCCAGCCGGTTGTAGGCGGCGGCGAGGGCGCGATGGGCGAAGGCCAGCTGGGGATCGAGGGCGACGGCCTTGGAGGCTTCGGCCTCCGCGTCCTGGAAGCGGGCCTTGGCGCGTTCCGTCCGTCCCAGATGGCTTTCGGCGGAGCCCAGCCCTTGCAGGGCCCAGGCCAGTCCGGCCCGGGCGGGGGCATAGTCCGGCTCCAGTTCCAGGGCCCGCCGGTAGAGGTCGACGGCGGCTTCGAAGGAAGCTGCGTTGCCCTGGGAGGCCAGGTCGCTGGCCTTCGCGAAGAGCTCACGGGTCTGGGGATTGCGGGCCTTGGAATGGGGATCGAGGGCCCGGACCTCGCCCTTCATCCCCAGCATGCCGGGCAGCTTCGCCTGCAACTCGTCCTCGAGGGCCAGCAGGTCCCGGGTGCTCCCGTTGAGCACGAGCTGGGACCCCACGGAGCCCTTCGAGGCATCGAGGGAGCGCACCGTGACCCGGACCTGCTCGCCCTGGACCTGATAGGTGCCCAGCACCCACAGGTCCGCCTTCAGTTCGCGGCTGAGCTTCTGGATGGAGGTCGGGACCTGCCCCGGCTTCTCCCCCATCCGATGGAGCACCTCTCCAACCCAAACCCGGTCGAGAACCCGCACATCCGTCCGCCTCGAGAGGGCCATGCTCATGGCATCGGCGAGGCTGGTCCCCATCCAGGCCTCTCCGGGGTTCGGCACCACCTGCTCGAGGGGCAGCACGGCAATGGTCCGGGCGCCGTTGGTGGAGAAGACCGTCCCCGAACGCCGCAGGAGGAACCAGCCGCCGGCGAGCCCGAGCACCAGCGAGCCCGCGGCGATGGCCGCGCCCCTGCCCCAGCGGCGCTGAGGCGGCACAGGCGGCGCGGAGGCGGGAACCGGCGTCCGGGCTTCCGGGAGCGCGGCGTGGACCCCGCTCACCTGGATGGACTGATGGGCCTGGCTGGTGGCATCGAAGGTGGCGATGAAGGCCTCGAGGTCCGGAAAGCGGTCCTGGGTGCGCTTCGCCATGGCCCGGTCCACCGCCGCGGCGAGGGCTGGCGCGAGGTCGGGGCGCGCCTCGCGGAGGGGCTGGGGAATCTCCTTCAGGATGGCGTGCATGGTCTCGACCACGGATTCCCGCTTGAACGGATGCACCCCCGTGGCCAGTTCGTAGAGCACGAGGCCCAGGCTGAACTGGTCGGAAGCCGGGCTGGCCTGCTGGCCCACCACCTGTTCGGGGCTCATGTAGGCCGGCGTCCCGACGGAAAGCCCGGGCGTGGTGACCCGCATCAGGGTCGCCGCGTCGCCATGCTCCGTGGCCTTGGCGTCCCGTTTGGCGATCCCGAAGTCGAGGATCTCGAGGCGGCCCTGGGGCGTGACCATGAGGTTGGAAGGCTTGATGTCACGGTGCACGACGCCGCGCTCATGGGCGTGGGCGAGGCCCTGGGCCGCCTGCATGGCCACGCGCGTGAGGTTCGAATCGGTCCAGGGCCGGTCCATCATGTTCTGCAGCGTGCGGCCTTCCACGTACTCCATGGCGATGTACGGGATGCCGTTGGTCTCCCCCGCGTCGTAGACCACGGCGATGTTGGGATGGGTGAGGCGGCTGGCGGTCTTGGCCTCGGCGATGAGGGCCTGCCGGACCTCCTCGCTGGCGTCCGCCACCACCTTCAGGGCGACGGTACGCTCCAGACGCAGGTCGTGGGCCTTCCAGACGTGGCCCATGCCGCCCTGGCCGATGGATTCCACCAGGCGGTAGGAACCGAAGTGGTCGCCCGCCTTGAGGTCCATTCAGCGGGCTCCCGGCGACGCGTCCACGACGCCGTAGATGTTGTCCCGCTGCCAGGGGGCGAAGCCGGCGCCCTGGATCATGCGGAGCATCTCGTCCTTGTTCACGCTGTGGCAGGTGCCCGCGGCGCTCACGACGTTCTCCTCCAGCATCAGGCTGCCCATATCGTCGCAGCCGTAGCTCAGGGCGAGCTGTCCGGTCTTGCGGCCCATGGTCACCCAGGAGCTCTGGATGTGCGGAACGTTGTCGAGGTAGATCCTGGCCACGGCGATGGTCCGCAGATACTCCGCGTCCGTGGGCTTCTGAAGCTTCCCTTCCCACACGGTGTGGCCGCTCTGGAAGGGCCAGGCCACGAAGGCCGTGTAGCCGCCGCCGTTGTTCCGGGCCAGGGCGCGGTCCTGCTGTTCCCGGATGACGCGGAAGTGCTCGATGCGCTCCGCGAGGGTCTCGGTGATGCCGTACATCATGGTCGCCGTGGTCTTGAGGCCCGCTTCGTGGGCGGCCTCCATGACTTCCAGCCACTTTTCCGGACCGCCCTTGAGGGGCGCGATCTTCTTGCGGATGCGCGCCACCAGGACTTCCGCTCCGCCGCCCGGGATGGAGCCGAGGCCGGCATCCCGCAGATCCTCGATGGTCTTGCGGAGACTCTGGCCCGAGAGCTTCGCCATCATCTGGATCTCCACCGGCGAGAAGCCGTGCACCCAGATGCCCAGGTCCTTGGACAGGTAGCTCACGAGGTCCAGGTAGTAGTCCCAGGGCAGGTCCGGATTCACGCCGCCCTGCAGGAGGAAGCCCGTGCCGCCGAGGGCCTTGGTCTCTTCGGCCTTCTGGCGCAGCTGCTCCTTCGTCAGCACGTAGCCCCGGGGGTCGCCGGGCTTGTGGTAGAAGGCGCAGAAGGTGCAGTAGACATTGCAGACGTCGGTGTAGTTGACGTTGCGGTCGATGATGAAGCTCACCCGGGCGGGATCGTTGTGGCGGTTCCGCACGGCGGTGGCCGCGACGGAGAGGTCCAGCAGGTCCGCGCCCTCCAGAAGGCGCAGGGCCTCCTCCTCGGTGACGCGCAGGCCCTGGCCCGCCTTTTCCAGGACGCCGGCGACGAGGTCCTGGGCGGGATCCGGCGCCACGGGGGCGTGGGCGGTCACGCGTCGTAGCCCATGATCCGCAGGCAGCGGCGGCACACGGCCTCCTGGCCCTCGATGCCATGGTTGAAGTGCTGGAGCGTGTACTTGCAGCGGCACTTCTCGCAGACCTGGATGGCTTCCGTCGTGTCCTTGGGGGCGTAGAGATGGGTGGGATCGGGCATCGAAAGGCTCCTGGCTCCAGCCTATCGCGGCGGAGCCTCCCCTGGAACGCCGAAGGGCCCCACGTGGGGCCCTTCGGCGGCTCAGAAAACCTGGATCACTCCGCCGGGGTCTCCACCAGTACCAGTTCTTTGGCCGAGCTGCGGTCGCGGCTGACTTTGCGGTCATGGACTTTGTGGGCCTGGGCGTCGAGCTTGTCCAGGGCCTCCGCGATGCTCTTGTACATGTCGGCGGTCTTGCTGCTGGCGACGAAGGCCCCGCGGCGGGTCTTGAGGGTGACTTCGGCCAGGTGCTGGTGGTGGCTGTCCACGCTGAAGATCACATGGACGTCGATGATGTCGTCGAGGTAGGTGGTCATCTTCTGGAGCCGCTCTTTGGCCGTGGCCTTGAGGGGTTCGGAAACGTCAACGTGGCGGCCGGTGAAGTGGACCTTCATCGCGGGCTCCTTGGGAAGCGGGCCGGGTGGCCCTGGGACGGGGGGGATGGCGTGGGCGGGCGCATCAGCGCCGGCGTCGCCGGGAGGCGGGAGGGATCTTCAGCTCCTCCCTGTATTTGTTCACCGTGCGGCGCGCCACCTGGATGCCGTCGCGGCCCAGGAACTGGGCGATGGATTCGTCGGAGAGGGGCTTGGCGGGGTCCTCCGCCGACACCAGGGCCTTGATCTTGTGCTTCACCACGGTGGCGCTCACGTCCACGCCGGTATCGGAGCCGAGGGAGGCGCTGAAGAAGTAGTTCAGGTCGAACAGCCCTTGGGGGGAATGGATGGTCTTGGCCTTCACCACGCGGCTGATGGTGCTCTCGTGGAAACCGGTGGCCTCGGCGACATCCCGCAGCACCATGGGGCGGAGCTTCTCGATGCCGTGCTCCAGGAACTCCTGCTGGAGCTCCACGATGCTGGCGGAGACCCGGAGGACGGTGCGGTTGCGGTCCTCGACCCCACGGATGAAGTCCCGGGCGGAACGGTAGCGTTCCCGGATGAAGTCCTTGTCCTGCTTCCCGTCCGCGGAGGCCAGGAAGCCGCGGTAGCCGGAGTTGACCTTCAGGCGGGGAAGACCGTCGTCGTTGAGGTAGACGCGCCAGCCCCCGTCCTCGCCACGGAGTACCACCACGTCCGGCTTCACCGTGCGCTCGCCCTCCGGATCGAAGGCGCGGCCGGGGGCGGGATGCAGGTGCCGCAGGGCGTTGAGAGCTTCCGAAAGTTCCTCCTCGGTGCAGTTCAGGGCCTTGCGGAGCTTGCCGTTGTCCCGCTGGCCGAGGATGTCCGAGTGGTCCCGGACCATCCTCACCGCGGGATCGTCGGGTTCGAAGCCCGCGTGGCTCAGCTGGAGGAGGAGGCTCTCCTGCACGGTGAAGCAGCCGATGCCGGAGGGATCGAATTCCTGCAGGGTCTCGATGAGAGACCGCAGGTGTTCCGGCTCCAGCTCGAGTTCCGTGGCGAGGGCCTGGAGGCTGGTCTCCTCCTGGCCGTCCGGATTCAGGCGGAAGAAGCCTTTGGGATCCACGAAGTCGATGAGCCGTTCCAGCAGCGCGGCCTTGGGGTCTTCGGGATCGAAGGTCTCGTAGATCTGGGCGAGCAGATGCTCCTGCAGGGTCTCGCTGCTGGAGAGCCGCTCCTCCCAGGAACCCTTCTCCTCGTCCGGCAGATTGGAGGTCCTGGGGATGTCCGTGTCCCAGGAGTTCTCGGCGCCCATCTCGGTTTCCTGCACCTGGGCCACGCCCTCTTCGGTGAAGTGCTCCAGGTCCGCATCGGGGTTCATCTCTCCGGCGGCATCGAGGAGCGGTCCGAGGTCCACGGTGTCCGATCCTTCCGGAACTTCGCCCGCCTCGAGTCCCTCGGGGGGGGTGTCCCCGGTGACTTCCGAGTCCCGCCCTTCCTCAAGGGCTTCCATGGTCGGGATCTCGTCGCCCTCCTCGGAGAGCTCCAGAAGGGGGTTTTCCTCAAGTTCGCGTTCGATGGTCTGGCCGAGTTCCAGCAGGTTCATCTGCCACAGCTTCAGCTTCAGCTGCATGGCAGGCGTCAGCGCCAGAGTCTGGGTCTGGGCAAGTCGCTGGGTGAGATTCGGTCCGAAGGCCATGGTCCCCTATTCTTCAGTCGAGCCGGAAGCGGTCGCCCAAGTAAACCCTACGGATATCAGGGTCTTGCGCAATCTCAGAGGGGGATCCGTGTTTCATGATCATTCCATCGGCCAAGATATAGGCCCGATCCGAGATCTGCAAGGTCTCCCGGACGTTGTGGTCCGTGATCAGGATTCCAATACCCCGGGCCTTCAGTTGTTCCACCAGGGTCTGGATCTCCGCGACGGACTTCGGATCGACCCCGGCGAAGGGCTCGTCCAGCAGGAGGATGCGGGGCGAGGTGACCAGGGCCCGGGCCAGTTCGCAGCGGCGGCGCTCCCCGCCCGACAGGCTCAGGCCAAGGGTGTTGCGGACTTTTTCCAGGTGGAACTCTTCCAGGAGGCCTTCGCAGCGGGTGATCTGCTCCGATCTCGGGATGGGCTGCAGCTCGCCAAGGGCCATGAGGTTTTCCCAGACGCTCAGGCCGCGGAAGACCGAAGACTCCTGGGGAAGGTAGCCGATGCCCATGCGGGCCCGGCGGTGCATGGGCTCGGCGGTGATGTCCTGCCCGTTCCAGTGGATGGTGCCCTGATCCGGCGCCTCCACCCCGACGACCATGTAGAAGGTGGTGGTCTTCCCTGCGCCGTTGGGTCCGAGGAGGCCGACCACCTCACCGGGGCTGACTTCCAGGCTCACGCCCCGGACCACCGGCCTGCCCCCGAAGGACTTGCGGATTTCACGGGTCTCCAGTCTTGGATCGGGGGTCATGGGCCCGTCCAGACTAACCCATCGGTCCGTTCCCGCCGCCTGCCCCCTGCCGCCCGCCTCACTTGACCAGGTCTTCCGAAAGGCCCTTCACCCGCCCCTGCCACTTCACCTGCTGGCTCGTGGGATCCACGTCGAGGGCTTCGCCGCGCCCCTCCCCCATGCGCCCCCGGAGCGTCACGCCGCCGCGGGCCTGGATCCGTTTCAACACCCGGCCCGGGCCGAAGTGGACCGTGATGGCATCCGCGCCCACCTGCCACCCCAGGCCTTCGCAGGCCACATGGCCCTGGAGGGTGATGCGGTCCGGCTGGCTTTCCCCCCGTTCGGCCCGCAGGGAGATGTCCCCCTCGCTGGCCTGGAGCTGGCCGGCCAGACCGTCCGGGAATTCCACCTGGTCCTTGGAACGGATGACCTTGGGGCCGCTGAGCCTTTCCCGGAATCGGGTCCAGACGGCCGGCCGACCGGTGAGGATCCAGGCCTCGCCTTCCCACACCAGCCGCTGCCCCTTCAGCACGCCGCCGTTGAACAGGGTGGCCTGGACCGGGCCTTCAAAGGTCCAGGCCTTGGCGCCGCCCTGCCCGGCCCCCGCGGAAAAGGCGCCCTCCTCACCGCGGCCATTCACCGGGGCATCCAGGTTCCAGGTCCGCCGGATGCGGTCAACCCGGATCCTGGGACTCCCAAGGCTGCGTTCCCCCAGGTGAGCACGGCCTGGCCTTCGGCCCAGGCCTGGCCGACGCCAAGCTCCGGCGGCAGCTCCCCTCCGGGTTCATTTCTCATTAAAAGCCTTGGTGCTACAAGTTTTGCAACTAGTCCTTGAAGTGGTTGCTCCCAAATGACGCTGCCTTCGAGGCGCAGACCCTGCGGCGTCCAGCGGGCGCCGAGGGCCTGCAACTGCTCCGCCCCTTCCGGTGTGGTCCGTTCCGCCCGGAAATCCTTCAATTCCAGGCTGTCGACCCCATCGCCGCCCTCCGGCCGGGGGGCCTGACCCCCGGAGGCCGATCCGGTCCAGCCATCGGCGCGCGCGAAGGTGAGGGCGGCGGGCCATCGGATCCAGCGGGGTTCCAGCAGGGACCGGCGGGCTTTGATGGAACCGTCCTGGAAGGTCG
The DNA here is from genome assembly GCA_016710635.1 of Holophagaceae bacterium. Taxonomy (GTDB): domain Bacteria; phylum Acidobacteriota; class Holophagae; order Holophagales; family Holophagaceae; genus JADJVL01. The sequence continues at coordinate 128,682 of JADJVL010000005.1, forward strand.
CATGGGCGTCCTCCAGGGAACCGTTCTGGAAGCCCGGGGTCGCTTCGACCCCTTGGGCCTCGAGGGCAAGCATTGGTCCGGGTCCCAGCGGCGTCCACCGGATGGGTCCGTGGGCGCTCAGCCGTCCCTCCAGGTCCCGTTTCCAGCCGGCGGGGATGTGCCACTGTCCTTTGCCGGCGGTATCCGTCCATTCCAGTGGGCTGAGGCCTTGCCAGGCCCCTTCCAGCCAGCGGATGGCGGGGCCAGCCTCCCTGACGCGGCCATGGCCCAGGGGCGCCTCCCCTGCCCCCACGGCCTCCAGGGTCAGGGGTCCCGAAAGCGTCCAGGACTCGCCCTTGCGGTCCGCCCGTGGGGCCCGGACCACCCACAGGGCCGCGTCCTCCTCGAGGCGGCCCACGATGTCGTCCAGGCGCAGGTCCTCCCGCTGGCCCTGGACGGAACCGTAGGCGAGGACAAGCCGGCCCTTGCCGAAGGACTCCGTCAAGGTCCCCTGCAGGCCCTTCGGGCCCGAACCGAAGAGGCTGCGGTCCTGACTCGCCTTCAGGGGCCCCGGCCCCCGGCCCACGAACACGGCGGTGAGTCCCCCGGTCAGGAGTAGGAGCCCGAGGCCCGCGTACCTCCAGGCCGGCGACTGGTTGGAGGGCCAGATGCTCATGGCGGCAGGACCTCGTCCCCCAGCACCTCGTCCACGATCCAGCTGCGCCCCCACCGCGGATGATCCTGGGGGGTGGCCGCGAACCTCAAGGCGCCGGTGCCCGCCAGAGCCGCGGACTTTCCTTCCGCGAAAAACCAGGTCAGGGGTTCGGCCAGGCCCTGAAGGTGCAGTTTCACATGGCCCGGGCCGAAGACCTGGGCCGGCTTCGCGAGCCGTCCCTCGAGCACCAGCAGGGGCGGCGCGAAGCCCTGGCCGAAGGGCTCCAGGGCCTCCAGCGCGCTGGAGCCGGGAACCCACGCGGGCCCGAGGCCATCCACGTCGATGGCAACGGGACCGCGCCCCCGCGCCTGTTCCATCGCCCCCTGGTTGAAGGACTGGCGCACGAACGGGAGCCGGGAGAGTTCGAAGGTCATGCCCGCGGCGGCCCGGTGCCCGCCCCCGCTGGCGAGAAAGGGGCGAGCCTGTTCCATGAGCGCGCCCAGGTCATAGCCTTCCGGCGCCCGCAGGGAACACTGGGCCACGCCGTCCAGGACCGTGCAGACGGCGGTGGGCCGGCCGCTTTCGCGCATGCGCTGGCCGGCCACGATGCCGATCACGCCCTTGTGGGCCGAAGGGTCGACCACGAGGTCGAAGGGCGCGCCGTCCGGGGGCGCCAGGCTGGTGGCCAGGTTGCGCTGGATCTCCCGCCGCTCGGCATTCAGGGAGTCCACCCGGGCCATGAGGCCTTCGGCCTCGCCCGCATCCCTGGCCAGGAGCAGGCGGACCGCGTCCTCGGCGCCACCCATGCGGCCCACCGCATTAAGGCGCGGAGCCACGCCGAAGGCGATGTCCTGGGCCCGGACGCTGCCCCCTTCGATGCGCGCCGCCTTCAGCAGGGCCGCCAGGCCCGGGGCATTGGAGCCCGACAGCGCCGCCAGGCCCCGTTTCACCAGCAGGGCGTTCTCTCCGGTGAGGGGCATCATGTCGGCGATGGTGCCGATGGCCACCAGCTTGAGCAGGCCGTCCAGGAAGGCCACATCCGGCCCCTTGGGATGGGGCGCGGCGTCAAGCAGCGCCTGCGCCAGCTTGAAGGCCACGCCCACCCCCGCCAGGCCGCGGTTCGGGTAGCCGTCGAGGTGGGGATGCACCACGGCGCAGGCCTCCGGCAGCTCGGCCTGGAGGGCGTGGTGGTCGGTGATGACCCATTCCATGCCCAGCTCCCGGGAGGCCCGGACCTCCTCCACGCTGCGCACACCGCAGTCCACCGAGATCAGCAGTTTCGGCTTCCGGGTCGCCGCGAGTTCCCGGATGCAGTCCAGATGCAGTCCGTAGCCATCGGAAAAGCGGTTGGGGATGAAGTGGCTGGCCTTGGCCCCCAGGCGCTCCAGCACGCGGATGAGCAGGGCGGTGGCGGTGACGCCGTCCACGTCGTAGTCGCCGTAGACGACGATGTCCTCCCCGCCGTCGATGGCCGCGCGGATGCGCCCCACGGCGGCGTCCACGCCGGGCAGGAGGCAGGGATCCGTGGTCCGCGCCCAGGTCGGGTCGAGACGCCAGGCGAGGGCTTCTTCCGTGTCCGCATGGCGCAGCCAGGCCAGTCGTGCCGCCGGCGCCTCGAGGCCCATGGCCCGCGCCAGCCGGGTCCACGGATCCGGCCCCGGCGGGATGGGCCGCCGCAGCCGCCAGGGCTTCATCAGCCCACGCTGCCCATGGCGGCGAACTTCTGGTACCGGGACTCCAGGAGCTCCTCCGCGCTCAGGTCCGCGAGCTCCGAGAAGGCGTTCACCACGGCGTCCTTCAGGTTCTGGGCCGCCAGATCCCAGTTCGCGTGGGCGCCGCCCAGCGGTTCGGGAACGATGCCGTCGATGACCCCCAGGGCCTTGAGGTTCGGGGCGGTGAGTTTCAGGGCCTCCGCGGCCTTGGGCGCCATGGAGGCGTCCTTCCAAAGGATGGAAGCGCAGCCCTCCGGGGAGATCACCGAATAGACCGCGTATTCCAGCATCAGCACCCGGTCCGCCACGCCCAGGGCCAAGGCGCCGCCGGAGCCGCCTTCGCCGATCACCACCGCCACGATGGGTACGCGCAGCTTGGCCATCTCCAGCAGGTTCCGGGCGATGGCTTCCGCCTGGCCCCGCTCCTCCGCCTCGATGCCCGGGTAGGCGCCCATGGTGTCGATGAGGCAGAGCACGGGCCGCTTGAACTTCTCCGCGAGCTTCATCAGGCGCAGGGCCTTGCGATAGCCCTCGGGCTTGGGCATGCCGAAATTGCGGAGGATCTTCTGCTTGGTGTCCCGGCCCTTCTCCTGGCCGATGACCATGAGGGGGTTGCCGTCGATCCAGCCCAGCCCCGCCACGATGGCGGCGTCGTCCCCGAAGTGCCGGTCCCCGTGGATCTCTTCGAAGCGCTCACAGATGCGCTCCAGGTAGTCGAGGGTGTAGGGCCGCTTGGGGTGGCGGGCCAGCTGGGTGCGCTGCCAGTCGGTGATGTTCGCGAAGACCTCGCTGCGAAGCTTTTCCAGCTTCCTGGCGAGCTTCTCCCGTTCCTTGACCTTGGCCGGATCCATATCCAGGGCGCGGAGCTGGGCTTCCAGCTCCAGAATGGGCTTCTCCAGCTCGGCCAGGTCCTGGGTGTCGTTGCTCATGGGTCCTCGGGTCTCAGCCGCCCAGTGTAGCGCGGCGGATCCCGCCGCCGTTCCGCCCCCATCCGGACCTGAATCCTTGTCCTGGACCGGCGGGCGCGCATATTGGTCCAGGAGGTCCCATGAACATCCTGGCCCTGCTCCTCACGACCGCGCTGCTTCCACAAACCCCGGCGATTCCCGAAGTGGAAGGCAAGACCCTGCCCTCCGTGCCCGGCCCCATGACGGACCGCTACCCCGATCCCTCACGGGGCCTTGGGCCCCGTGACATGGAGGCGCGGATGCGCCACCAGGCCAGGCGGACCCCGTCCATCCCCGCGGTGGCCGTGCCTCCGGGGCCCGTCGCCGTGCAGGACCGCATCACGGACCCCGCCGGCTGGCGGTCCTACCGGGTCGAAGTGCCCGCCAATGGGCGCGTCCATGCGCGGCTGACGGGCCTCCACGAAGCGTGGTTCGTCGTCCGGGCCGTGAACCGCTGGGGCAACCTGGAACAGGGCATGCTACAGAACCGCATCCCCACCGGCAATCCGGAGGCGAGCTACGTCAATCCGAAGTCCGCAGCGACCACCGTCTATTTCGTCGTGGACACCACGGAGACGAACGTGGTCGGCGAGGCTTTCAAACTGACCATCACAGTGAAGTGACCCCGCCGAGGTCCGCGGCAGGAAGGTCTACGGAGGCCGGGCCAGCGTCGCTGGCGATGGCTGGGATGCGTGCGCGCAACCCGTCGGATGGGCCAGACTGGAAGGCCTGAGCCCCGCCGGTCCGCTCCCGGCCGCCGTTTTTCGGAGATCCGTGCCCTTGCCCCCCGCCCTCCCTCCCGCCGTGGACTTCCCTCTGCTCGGCCTCAGCGGTGGCATCGCCGCAGGCAAGACCCACATCGCCCGCCTGCTGGCGGCCCGAGGCTGGGCGGTCATTGATGCGGATGAGCTGGCCCGGGAGGTGGTGGCACCGGGCTCGGAAGGGCTCGCGACGGTGGCCGAGGCCTTTGGACCGTCGGTCCTCGCCCTGGATGGCAGCCTCGACCGGGAGCGCCTGGGCGCCCTGATCTTCACCGATGCGGTGGCGCGGGCCCGCCTCAACGCGATCCTGCATCCCCGCATCGAGGCCTTCCGGGACGACCGGCTCGCCGCCCTGCCTGCTGGCACCAAAGGCGCCGTCCTCGACGCGGCCCTCTTCGTCGAGCGCGGCAAGGCCCACCATTTCGACGCCTTCTGGGTCGTGGACGCCCCCGAGGCACTGCGGATCCAGCGGCTCATGGCGCGCAACGCCCTGGACGAGGCGGAAGCGCGCCAGCGCCTGAGTGCCCAGACCTCCCCGGCGGAACGCGCCCTCCACGCGGACCTGGTCATCGAGAACGATGGCCGCGACCTGCAAGCATTGCTCGACCGGGAGGAGGCCCGCCTTCTGGCAGACTGGAGCGTCCGGCGCCTCCGCCGGTGGAGATCCGCCATGGAAGCCCCCTTCAGCCCCGGCCAGCTCCGGGACGTCCTCCAGGCCCTGCTTTCGAGGGGCGGCGACTACGCCGAGGCTTTCGTGGAGAAGCGCCGGGCCACGGCCCTCGGCATGGATGACGGCCGGATGGAGGACGTGCTGGCTTCGGAGACCTTTGGCGTGGGCCTGCGTCTCGTGGATCAGGGGACCACCCGCTTTTCCGATCTCATCGCGCCGAGCATCCAGGAGCTGCTGGACGCGGCCCTGACCCTGGCCGCCCCGGGAACAGGCCGGCCAGTCCAGGTTCCGGGCCTGAAGGAACTCAGCCATCCCACCCCCAGCCCCATCGAGGTGGATCCCGTTTCGGTGCCCCTCGACCAGAAGGTCGTCCTGGTCCGCCGGGCCGAAGCCCTCGCCCGCAGCCACGGCGAGATCCTAAAGCCCGGCGCCGTCCGCCAGGTCGCCGCCGGCTACGGGGACTCCACCCAATCGGTCTGGGTCGCTTCGGCAGAAGTCCACGAAGGGACCTGCACCGCCACCCTGGCCGCCGACGACCGGGTCCAGGGCGTGCTTCGCGTCAGCGTCACCAGCGGCGAAGGCGACCTACTCCAGACGGGCTACCAGGCCCTCGGGGAGACCCGCGGTTTCGACCTCTTCAGCGACGAGGCCGTGGCGAGGACGGTCCACGAGGCCGTCCGCCTTTCCATCCAGGCGCTCAGCGCCCAGCCGGCCCCGGCGGGCACCTTCCCCGTGGTGCTGTCCAGCAGCGCCGGGGGCACCATGATCCACGAAGCCTGCGGTCATGGACTCGAAGCCGACCTGGCCCTGGCGGGGATGTCGGCCTTCGCCGGCAAGCTGGGCCAGAAGGTCGCCGCCGAGGGAGTGACCATCATCGATGACGGCACCCTGCCCCACAAGCGCGGCAGCCAGGCCATGGACGACGAGGGCCACGCGACCCAGCGGGTGGTGCTCATCGAGAACGGCATCCTCGTGAACTACCTCCAGAGCCGCAAGACCGCCCGCCAGATGGGCGTGGAACCCACAGGCAACGGCCGCCGGGAGAGCTACCGCCACCTGCCCATCCCGCGCATGCGGAACACCTTCCTCGCCGCCGGGAGCGAGGCCCCCGAAGCCATCCTGAAGGACCTGGACCGGGGCCTCTTCGTGAAGCACATGGGTGGCGGCCAGGTGGACACGGTCACCGGCAACTTCGTCTTCGAGGTGAAGGAAGGCTTCTGGGTGGAGAAAGGCGAGCCCCAATTCGCGGTGAAGAACGCCACCCTCGTGGGCTGCGGGCCTGACGTCCTCAAGTCCCTCACCCGCATCGGCAGCGACCTGGCCCACTTCGACATCGGCACCTGCGGGAAGGACGGCCAGGGCGTGCCCGTGAGCGACGCCCTGCCCACCATCCTCTGCCCCGCCCTCGTCGTCGGCGGCACGGCGGAACCCCTGCCCAGCGTGATCTGACCCCGATGAACCAGGACATCACCCAGCACTTCGTCCCTCTGCGGCCTCCGAGCCCCTCGCGGCTGAAGCTCATCCTCGGCGACATCACCACCCTGGAAGTGGATGCCGTTGTGAACCCCTGCAACGCCTCCCTGCTGGAAGGCGGCCGGGTGCACACGCAGCTCCACGCCGTCGCCGGGCCGGAGCTCATGCTGGCGGCCTTCCTCGAAGGGAACTGCGACATCGGCGAAGCGCGCCTCACCCCGGGCTTCAACCTCCTCGCCAAGCAGGTGATCCACGCCGTCGGGCCCTTGTGGCGGGGCGGGAAGCGCATGGAGGACAAGTTCCTGGCGGCCACCTACCGGAACGTCCTCCTGCTGGCGGAGGAGCACGGGATGAAGAGCCTGGCCTTCCCGGCCATCTCAACCGGCGCCAAGGGCTACCCCATGGACCGGGCCGCCCATATCGCCATCGGCACCATCCTGCGGTTCCTGCACGAATTCACCTTTCCCGAACGGGTGCACCTGGTCTGCTTCGACATCGAGGCCTACGCCATCCACCAGCAGGCCCTCAAGGAAGCCCAGCCCCTATGACCACCGACAGCACCGTCTTCCGGACCTTCATCCCGACCCGACTCGAGGAGGCCCTGCAGGAGGGCCTGCGCCACGCCATGGCCCTCGGCGCGGAAGGGGCCGAAGCCTTCGTCTCCGTCTCCCGCAGTCGGAAGGCCAAGGTCAGGAACGGCGTCCTGGACGATCTCACCGCCAGCAAGCGGGGCGGGCTGGGCGTCCGGGTCCTGCGGCGGGACGCCCAGGGCTTGAAATGTGGCCTGGCCACGACGACGGATCTCTCCCGCCCGGATTTCCGCGACCTCTTCGGCACCGCCTACGAGCTGGCGGCCCTGGGGGACGGCGACCCCTGGATCCGCCAGGCGGAGGCCTCCGGGAACGATGACCTGCCGGGGCGCTTCCGGCAGGAAGTGGAGAATCTCAGTCCGGAATTCCGGATCCAGCAGGCCCTGGCCCTGGAGACGGAAGCCCGCAAGGCCTCCGCGAAGGTCTCGGCGGTGCGGGAAAGCGCCTGGACCGATGGCTCCGGCGTCTCGCTGCTCCTCACCCAGACGGGCGTGCGGGCCTTCGATCTGGCCAGCAGCTGCAGCGCCGCCATCGAGTTGGCAGTGGAGCAGGACGGCGACCGCCAGGCGGCCTGGCACTGGGACGCGGCGCGGGAGCCGGGAGCCCTCGACCTGGCGGGCATCGGCCGCCGCGCGGCCCTGAAGGGGGAACGCAAGCTGCGGCCCGCCAGCCTGCCCGCCGGGAAGTACCGGGTGGTGCTGGACCCGGAAGTCACCGTGGACCTCCTTGGCATCATCGCCAGCATGCTCAGCGCCGAGTCGGTGCTGAAGGGCCGCAGCCTCTTCAAGGGCCGCCTCGGCGAGGCCATCGCTTCGCCCCTGCTGACCCTCATCGACGACGGGCGCCTTCCGGATGGCCTGGCCAGCGAGCCCTGGGACGCGGAAGGGCTGCCCACCCGGCGCAATATCCTGATCGAGGACGGCGTCTTGAAGACCTACCTGCACACCCTCAAGACCGCCGCCGAAATGGGCGTGGCGCCGACGGGCACCGCGGGCCGCGGCCTCGGCAGCAATCCCGGCGTCACCACCTTCAACCTGTTTCCGAAGGCCGGGGACCGCAGCGTGGCCCAGCTCCTCGCCGACGCCGGGGACGGCGTCCTCATCACCGAGATCATGGGCCTCCACACCGTGGACCCCGTCAGCGGCGACCTCAGCGTCGGCGCCAGCGGCGTGCGCATCCGCGGCGGGGAGCTCGCGGAGAGCGTGGACAAGCTCACCCTCGCCGGGAACCTGAAGGAGCTCCTGAACCGCATCGTCGCCGTCGGCGACGACCTCACCTGGTTCGGGAGCAGTGCCGGGCTGAGCCTGCTGCTGGAGGACCTCGCGCTGGGCGGAGCGTGACGCCCGTCGCTTAAGCAATCCGGCCAACCCGCGTACTCTGCGGGTATCTCCCTTCCGAGCCCGCCATGTCCTTCGATGCCGCCCGCCAATACCTCGCCTCACCCCACCTGGAACCCGAACTGCGGGTGGACCTGGAGGCCCTGCTCCGCCTGGCCGAAGGCGGCGATGCCCAGGCCCTGGAAGAACTCGCGGACCGCTTTGCCGAACCACTGGCCTTCGGTACCGGGGGCCTGCGGGGCATCATGGCGGCGGGCCTGCGGCGCATGAACAAGCCCAACATCCGGCGCACCACCCTGGCCCTGGCCACGGTGGCCCTGCGGCGGGCGCCGGGCCGGTCCGTGGCCCTGGTGGGCTTCGACACCCGCATCCACAGCGCGGCCTTCGCCCGGGAGGCGGCGCGGGTGCTGGCCTCCGCCGGCTACACCGTCTTCCTCGGCAACCGGCCCCTGCCCACGCCCTTCCTCTGCTTCGCCATGCGCCGCCTGCGGGCGGCCTGCGGCGTGATCATCACCGCCTCCCACAATCCGAAGGCCTACAACGGCTACAAGGCCTACGACGACCGGGGCGCCCAGGTCGTCGCGCCCTGGGACGGGGACATCGAGGACGCCATGAACGCCGAGGACCTCGTGCCGGCCTCCCCCACGGCGGACATGGACGCCTTCATCTTCCCCATTCCCGCGGAGATCGAAGAGGCCTACCTGCGCCTGGGCCTCGCCCTCCTGGCCCATCCCACGCCCTTCGAGAAGCCGAAGCTGCTCTTCACCCCTTTCCACGGGACCGGTTCCGCCTTTGTCCCCGAGCTCTTCCGCCGGGCGGACCTGCCCCTGGAGATCTGCGAGGCCCAGAGCATTCCCGACGGCACCTTCCCCACGGCGCCGCGCCCCAACCCGGAGGAGATCGCGGCCTACGCCACGCCCCTGGAGGACGCCCGGCGCCTCGATTGCGACGCCATCCTGGCCAACGACCCGGACGCGGACCGCATCGGCGTGGTGGCCAAGCGCCGGGGCACCGAATGGGAGCTCATGAGCGGCAACGATCTCGCCGCCCTTACCCTCGACTACCTCTGCCGCTTCCGCCAGGTGAAGGGCGTCTGCGTCAGCACGGTGGTGACCTCGGACTTCCTCGCCGAAGTGGCCCGGCAGCATGGCCTTTCGGTCATGTGGACCCTCACGGGCTTCAAGAACATCGCCACCTGCATGGACCGCCTGGAAGAGGTTGGCGAAGCCTATGCCTTCGGCGCCGAGGAGAGCTTCGGCATGCTCCTGAGCCCCGAGTTGCGGGATAAGGACGGCGTCATCGCGGCCCTCGTCGTCGGGGAGATGATCGGCCACTACCAGGCGTTGTCCCTGGGTCCCTTCGAAGCCGTGGACGCCCTCCAGGCCCGCATCGGCACCTTCCACAACCGCCTCGTGAACCTGGAGGATCCCCGCCCCGGCGGCGCCGCCCGCTTCGCCGAGGCCATGACCCGGATCCGCGCCGCCGGCCTCGCGAGCCTCGGCGGCGACCGGGTGGTCAGCTGGGAGGACTTCCAGACCGGCGCCTGGCATGGCCCGGAAGGCCATGTGGAACCGATCCTGGACCGCCCGGACCGGCGCAACGTGGCCCAGCCCATCCCGCGCTCCAACGTGCTCAAGTTCCGCCTCGAAAGTGGTGCCTTCGCCGCCTTCCGGCCCAGCGGGACCGAACCGAAGCTCAAGGTCTACCTCCAGAGCCGCACGGATGCGGCCCTGCTGGACAGGCTGGAGGCCCAGGCGCGGGAACTGCTCGGCCTGTGAGCCGCCGGCTCAGGGCGTGAAGCCCTGGGTCCTGGAGGCGTAGAAATTTTCCGGAGGCCCGGAGGCCAGCAGCGCCGCTGGAATCCGCCGCACCTGGAAGGAGCGTCCGCCCCGGGGTGCCAGGGGCTCCCGGAGCGGCGCAAAAGCCTGGCCCAAGGGCGCCCCCGCGGCCATGGCAAAGCCCCTCGCAATGGGTTCGGGCAAGGTGGCCGCCGCCTGGCTCCCGGACTGGTCCATGCGGACGGAGAGGGGCACGCCGGGGCGGAAATAGAAGTGGGGATCGAAGCCGGGAATGGCCGACAAATCCGGGGGCATCCAGGTGAACCGGGCCGCCTCGCCAAGCCAGCGGCGGGAGAAGGCGACATACCAGTAGGCCTCCTCCAGGCTCGTGCGCTGGGAGAAGGTGGCCTGGTGGTTTTCCGGGACCGGCGTGATGGCGTTCCAGGTGAGGCCCAGGCGCAGGCGCGTGGTGCCCTCGGGAGTGATGGTGAAGGGCGCGAAGGCGGAGGGCAGCCGGGGGCTTAGTGGGCCGGGAGAAGCGGTTGTGGAGCCCACCACCGTGCGGGAGGCATCGCTCGTGAAGGCCTGGAACCCGTACACGTAGGCGTCCCCTGCCACGCCGGCGGCGGTCGGAAACGGCGCGTATTCCGCCAGGTTGCGGCCATTGCCGAGGAAGACCGTCTGGCCTCCCGAGGTCTGGTACTGGACGCTGCCCTGCAGGGTTTCGCCACTCTCCAGCGCAGGCCTTAGGATGGGCTGCCGCGGCAGGGGATCCACGCCTTCGGACGCGAAGTCCAGATCCCGGGTGCCTGAGCCCTGGGTGTCCCGGGCCCGTTCGACGATGAACCGGGACGGGATGTAGTTCCCCAGGTCGGGGTAGGTCGCGGCCACGAAGTCGCCGAGCCCGCGGTAGAGCTTTAGATCGTAGCGGGGGGCACCCGGGTCGAAGCCCCAGAGGCCGCTGTTGGCGCTGATGAGGCCCGCCTGGCCACCGGCATTCTTGAGGAGGCCGCCGAGGTCAAAGGTCTCCGGAGGCGGTCCCGGCTGGGGGTTACAGAAGAAGGCCACATACAAAGCGGAGGTGTCGGCGGTGGTCTCGAAGAAGCCGTTCACGTCCCAGGAGGTGAAGTCCCCGACGCGGCAGATCGCGCCGTAGACCAGGCCGAAGCGCCCCGCCGGATCGCTGATGGGGAGCTTGTAGAGGCCGCCCTGCCCGTCCACGGAGATCCAGGGGCCATTCCCGTCCTGGTAGGCGAGGAAGGGCAGGTTCGCCTGGTCCTGATTGAGGTAGGTGGTCACCGGGAAGATCTTCGCCGCGGGGATGTCGAGGCGCAGGTCGGCGCTCTGGGTCAGGGCGCCGCTGCGGCTGCGTACGGTGAGCACCCGCTGGGCGGCCGGCATGGTGTCCGCGGCGGAGACCGTCAACACCGCCTGGGCGCTGCCACCCATGGGCAGATCCACCCGCGCGGGCTGAAATTGCGCCGCCAGGTCATTGCCAAGGCCCTGGGCGTCCAGATCCACGGCGCCCGCAAAGCCCTCGTCGGCCTTGAGCAGCACCGTCGTGGTGGCCCTGGCCGAAGGCAGAAGCCGCATGGAGGCGGGCGTCAGGGACAAGGTGAAGGAGGCCGGCGGCGCCGAGGTGCCGCCACCGCCACAGGCGAGGGCCAGGATCGAAAGGGCAGCCGGCAGCCAGGGGCGCTTCATCGCGCCTCGAAGGCCGCGCCGGCGACGGACGCGATGCGGCCCTTGCGGAGCAGCAGGGTGCGGAGCCGCTCCTGCTTCTCCAGGACCGCCATCCGACGGGCCTTGTCGTCGGGCAGCGTTTTGGGGCCTTCCACAGCATCCGTCAGCGCATCGAGTTCACGGCGCACCAAGTCCAAGGCCTCCCTGACCCGGATGACCCGGATATCCCTTTTGTTCCCCGTCCCGCCGCGCGCCTCCCTCCAGTTGTTCTCAACCCACAGGGGCTCGTAGCGCACCTCGCCGAGGATGACCTTCACGGAACCGTCGGGCATGCGGCACTTGGAGAGCGTGGCCAGCAGGGCCGCGCCGTCCCGGGAATCCCCCGCCGCCACAGGAAAGAGATCCGCCCGGTACATCCGGTCCATGTTGCTGATGAAGTTGCCCAGGGAGAACGCGACGACGCCCCTTCGCCCCCCGGCTTCCACCAGTTCCATGGGCTGGAGCACGTGGGGATGATGCCCGAGCACCAGGTCCGCGCCGGCGGCGACGAGGGCTTCGGCGATCTGCCGGTGCCGCTTCGTGGGCAGGTGGTGGTACTCGTCGCCCCAGTGGACGCTCACGATCACCGCGTCCGCCTGCCCCATCAGCTCCTTCACGGCCTGCACCGCGGCGTCCAGGTCCATCGGCCGCACCCAGGGCTCGTCCGCCTTCCGGTTCAGATCGAGGTTGAAGAGGTCGGTGTAGCCCAGCAGGGCCACCTTCACCCCGTTGGCCTCGAAGAAGCGCGGCGCTTCCGCGTCGGCCTTCGAGATCCCTGCGCCGAGGCCGATGAGCTTGGCCTCCCGGAGCCGCTCCACGGTCTCCTTCACGCCTTTCCGGCCCTGGTCGAAGGCGTGGTTGTTCGCCGTGCTCAGGACCGTCAGGCCGCTGGCCCGCAGGGCCGGGGGCAGGCTTTCGGGGGCGTTGAACTGGAAGGGGCGCCCAGGCCTTCCCGTGGTGGGCGCCACGGGGGTCTCCAGATTGGCGAAGGCCAGGTCCACACCCTTGAAGAGGGGCGCGAGATCGGCCCACAGGGGTTCGAAGCCGCCCTGGTCCTCGGCGGCCTTCTTCACGTCGGCGTGCATCATCACGTCCCCCACCGCCACGATGCGCAATTCCCCGAGGACCACCGGCAGATGGGCGGAGAGTGGCGTGCGGAAAGGCTCTTTGGGCTCCTGGGCCTTGGAGAACTGGCAGCCTGTCAGGGCCAGCAGGAACAGGATGGAAGCCCAGGCCCGGTGTCCCTTCCTGCGCGAAGGGTCCATGAACTGCCGCCCCGGCATCACGATTTCAGCCTCCATGGACGTTCCGTTCCGGCCACGCATCGGGCCCGTAGAAGACTTCCACCGCCACGCCGGGGAGGGCGTCCCGGACCTGCTCGGCGATGGCGTCCAGGGCACCGGCCTGCAGGGGCCGGGCTTCGGCCTCCGGCGTGGGCCGGGCCACCGTGTAGAGCTGCACGCCCTGGAGCTGCCCGCCCATGCGCTGGAGGAAGGCCAGGCGTTCTGTGTACGCGGCGATCTCGGCCTTGGACGGGCCTTCGCCCTTCCAGCTCAGGAAGAGGCTCTGGATGGTGATGGGGCGCAGCCGGGCGGTGGTTTCGAGGTTCTCCAGGACCCTGGCAAAGGGGACCGCCGTGCGGTTGATCTCCTTGTAGTAGGCCTCGGTGCCCGCGTCGAGCTTGGCCCAGATCTCGCCGTTGTTGGCCATGAGCACGTCGAGGCCGCGCACCACGTCCCGGGCCGTGAGGCGGCTGGAATCGGTGATGAGCACGAGCTTCACCTCCGCCAGCCCCCGCTGCCACTTCAGGTGGGCGATGCGGTCGACGGCGTCGGCGAACTCCGGCGCGGTGGTGGGTTCGCCGTCCCCGCTGAAGGCGATGTCATTGAGGCGCCGCTGCTCCGGGCGCGCGCTGTCGAAGGGCGCTGAATTGAAGAGGGAGCCGTCGAGGGTCAGATCCAGGAGGACCGCCATTTCCCGCTCCAGCTGGTCCAGGTCGATGTCCTTGCGCTTCGCGGGAACCGTCCGGTCCACCTCGCAATAGACGCAGTCGAAGTTGCAGGCCTTGTCCGGGTTCAGGTTGACCCCGAGGCTCACGCCCTTGGAGCGGCGGGAGAGCACCGGGTAGCAGTAGTCGAAGTCCGCCCAGAGGCGGCGGTGATCCAAGTGGGCTGGGACGAGGTCGGACATGGCGGAAGGCCCAGTTTAAGCCCTCAGCCCTTCCGGGGGCGGGGCTTCTTCTCCCCGGCGGTCCGGGCCTCGTGCTCGTCCTTCGCGTGCTTCAGCATGTCGGGCTTCCAGAGCACCGGTTCCGGATGGAGGCTGTTGTCCACCGCCACCATGGTGAACTCGCCGCTGGTGACGTCCTTGCGGGCGTTGCTCACGGGGTTGTAGACCTTCACCTCGATCTGGACCGTCACCGAAGTGTTCCCGGCCCGGGTGATCGTGGCGTAGAACTCGATGATGTCCCCGGCCCGTACCGGGCTGTGGAAGATCAGCTCGGAGACCTTCACGGTGACGAAGACCCGGTTGTGACTCACCAGCGCCGAGGTGATCCCCGCCACCTTGTCCATCCGCGACATCATGTCGCCGCCGAAGAGCGTCTCGTTCAGGCCGATGTTCTGGTCCAGGACCATTTCGCGGGAGATGAGCATGCGGGTTCCTCGAGGACCAGTGTAGCGGTACGAGGCCTCGCCCCCCGGTCAGCCCTCCTGCGCGGCGGCCCGGCGGTTCAGTTCCTCCGGGCTGAGATCCTCCAGATGGGTCGCGAAGGTCCACTTGTGGCCGAAGGGGTCCCGGACGGTCCCGGAGCGGTCCCCGTAGAACTGATCCTGCACCGGCCGCTCCAGGATGGCCCCGGCGGCCACCGCCCGTTCCACGAAGGCGTCCACCCCTTCCAGGTAGATCATGAAGCCCGCGCTGGTGCCGCCGAGGGTGCGCGGGCTCACCGCCACCGAGGGCATGTCCGGGAACTCGTCCGCCAGCATGAAGGTGGCCTTGCCGATGCGCAGCTCCGCATGGCCCAGGCGACCGTCGGGCATGGGCATCCGCAGCAGTTCGACGGCCCCGAAAGCCTTCACGTAGAAGTCCAGGGCCGCCGGGCCGTCGTGGACGATGAGGTAGGGCGTCACGCCCTCGAAACCGTCGGGGATGGGCTTGACCGGCATGGGCGCTCCTGGATTGGGAGTTCCAACCTAGCGGAGGCGGGGCCGATGGAAAAGGGGCCGCAGTCGCGGCCCCTTCTTGATCAGGTCCTGTTCGTGCCCTTAGGCTTTGATGCCCAATCGCTCCGCCATCGCCCGCCCCATGTCCGCGGGGCTCTGCACCACGGTGATGCCCGCGGCGGTGAGCGCCTTCATCTTCTCCTCGGCGGTGCCCTTGCCCCCGGAGATGATCGCCCCGGCGTGGCCCATGCGCCGTCCCGGAGGGGCGGTCTGGCCGGCGATGAAGGCCACGACGGGCTTCTTCATGTTGGCCTTCACCCAGGCGGCGGCGTCCTCTTCGGCGGAGCCGCCGATCTCGCCGATCATGATCACCGCGTGGGTGTCCGGATCTTCGTTGAAGAGCTTCAGGGCGTCGATGTGGCTGGTGCCGTTCACCGGGTCGCCGCCGATGCCGATGCAGGTGCTCTGGCCGATGCCCAGCGCCGTGAGCTGGCCCACGGCCTCATAGGTCAATGTGCCGGAGCGGGAGACCACGCCCACATGCCCCGCCTTGTGGATGCGGCCCGGCATGATGCCGATCTTGGCGCTGCCGGGGGTGATGATGCCCGGGCAGTTGGGACCGATGAGGCGGCTCTTCGGATAGTCCGGGAGCACGCGCTTGACCTTCACCATGTCGAGGACGGGAATGCCTTCGGTGATGCAGACGATGAGCTCGATGCCCGCGTCCAGGGCCTCGAGGATGGCGTCCGCGGCGCCCACCGGCGGGACGAAGATCATGGTGGCGTTGGCGCCGCTCTCCTGCACGGCCTCCTTCACCGTGTTCCAGACCTTGAAGCCTTCGATCTCGGTGCCGCCCTTGCCGGGCGTGACGCCGCCGACGACCTGGGTGCCGTACTCGAGCGAGCCCTCGGCGTGGAAGAGGCCTTCGCGGCCGGTGATGCCCTGGACGATGAGCTTGGTGTGGTTGCCGACGAGGACGGCCATGGGTGCTCCTGGGTTTGAGTCTGCGGTCTTGGGTCTGTGGAATCGCTCGGGTCTAGGGAATCAATCGTTGAATTCGTCCACGTCCGCTTCCTGGACGGTGCGGGCGGGTTCTGCAGGCAACCGGGCCTGCAGGGAGCGCAGCCGGGCGAGGTAGTCCTGCTTCACCGCGTCCAGGTCCAGGTTCTGCCGGTAGAGCTTGAGGATCAGGAGGACGACGATGCCCAGGTTCAAGGGCGGCGCCAGCCACATGAGCTTCGGGGCGTGGAAGAAGGTCTGTTCCCAGCCCTGGGGACCAACGAGCCAGACGAAGAGGTACATCATGGGCAGCAGCCCCACCAGCACGAAGAAGAAGCGCCATCCGATGCGCCAGGCGCCCTTGTGCATGGTGTCCTGGTACTCGGCCCAGAGGGCCTCGTAGCGGGCTTTGAGCTCCTCGGCGGACATGGTCTCCTTCTCGCCTTCCATGAAGGGTGTGCGCGCTATTTCGCCGCGGCGACGACCTTTTCGGCGGCGTCCCGGAGGTCGTTGGCGACGATGAGGTTGTACCCGCTGTCGGCGAGGATCTGCTTGCCCTCCTCGACGTTGGTGCCCTCGAGGCGGACGACCACGGGCACCGAGATGCCGATCTCCTTCGCGGCCTTCACGATGCCGCCGGCCACGATGTCGCAGCGCATGATGCCGCCGAAGATGTTCACCAGCACGGCCTTGACGGCCTTGTCCTGGAGGATGATGCGGAAGGCGTTCTTCACCGCGTCCTCGGTGGCCCCGCCGCCGACGTCCAGGAAGTTGGCGGGGGAGCCGCCGTGGTACTTGATGATGTCCATGGTGCCCATGGCCAGGCCGGCGCCGTTCACCATGCAGCCGATGGTGCCGTCCAGCTTGATGAAGTTGAGGTTGAACTTGCTGGCCTCGGTCTCCTCGGAGGCCTCTTCGTTGAGGTCGCGCATGGCCATGACGTCCGGGTGGCGGAAGAGGCCGTTGTCGTCGAAGCCGATCTTGGCGTCCAGCGCGATGACGTCGCCCTGCTTGGTGATCACCAGCGGGTTCACCTCCACCATCGAGCAGTCCTTCTCCGTGAAGAGCCGGTAGAGGTTCAACAGGAAGGTGACGCCCTTCTTGAAGGAGTCGCCTTGCAGGCCGAGGCCGAAGGCGATCTGGCGGGCCTGGAAGCCCGTGAGGCCCAGGGCCGGATCCACGGTCACCTTGAGGATCTTCTCCGGGGTCTTTTCGGCGACCTCCTCGATCTCGACGCCACCCTCCGTGGAGGCCATGAGGGTGACCCGGCTCGTGACGCGGTCCACCAGGAAGGCCAGGTAGAGCTCGCGGTCGATGTCCACGGGATCGCTGATGAAGACGGTGTGGACCTTGCGGCCCTCCGCGCCGGTCTGCTTGGTGACCAGGTTCATGCCCAGCATCGCCTTGAAGATCTCCGCGGCCTTGTCGGGATCGGAGGCGAACTTGACGCCGCCCCCCTTGCCCCGGCCGCCGGCGTGGATCTGGGCCTTCACGACGGATTTGCCACCGTATTCCTTGGTGATCATCCTCGCGTCCTCGGCGTCCTGGGCCACCCGCCCGTTGGGCGTGGCGACCTTGTATAGCCGGAGCAGTTCCTTGGCCTGGTACTCGTGGATGTTCATCCGGGACTCCCAAAAGACGGAAGGGTCAGTTTATCCGGGAAGGCGCGCCGGGTCGCTCACGAAGAAGCCCAGGCAGCCTGCGCTTGAAGCCCTTCGTGACCCGGTACACAATGGCGCACCCTTCACACCCACCGCGAGGAAGCCTCCATGGCCCAGCTCGACCGTCTGCTCGCCCACATCGTTCCCCGGAACGCCAAGGCCCTCCGGATGGAGCCCGGCCAGCCCCCGCACCTGGAGATGAAGACCGGGCAGAGCGCGCAGCTGCTGCCGGACGCCCTGCCCTCCGTGCTCATCGAAAACCTGGCGAACGAAGTCCTGCCGCCGGCGAACCGGGATGCCTGGATGCGGACCGGCGAGACCAGCTTCGACCACAGCGCCGGCGGCCAGGCCTTCATCATCCGCCTCGTGCGCATCCAGTCCGGCATCCGCATCTACGCCGAGCTCATCGAAAGCATCCGGTCCGGCACCTTCCCCGTGTTCAAGACTCCGCCATCCGGAGTGCCCATCCCGAAGGCGGCTCCGGAGGATTCGATGGTCATCATCGAGCCCAATTCGGTGGCCGACCTGACCGTGGACCTGGACGACGACGATGGCCCCGCCCCGGCCCCCCGGCCTGCCGGCCCTTCGGGACTGGCCCTCGCCCCCGCTCCGCCGCCCCGTCCGCAGGCGCCCGCCCCCATGGCCTCACCTGCCCCGGCCTCCATCCAGGCCTCCGGCCCCCGGCGCATGGGCCAGGGCAACCATCCCCTGGCCACCCGCCTATTCCAGGCCCTACTGGATCACAAGGGCTCCGACATCCACATCACCTCCGGCTACTCGCCGATGATGCGGGTGAACGGCGAACTGGATGAACTGCCGGGCTTCGCCGTGATCGAGGCGCCCCAGATGCTGGAAATGATGGAGGGCTTCGCCACCGGGGACGCGTGGCGGAAGTTCCAGGAGACCAGCGACGCCGACTTCGCCTACTCCTTCGAGCAGGGCGGCTGCCGCCTGCGGGTCAACTTTTTCATGGACCGCTTCGGCCCCGGCATCGTGGCCCGGGTCATCCCCAATGAGATCCCCGACCCGGACAAGCTCGGGCTGTCGGACCCCATCCGTCGCCTGGCCTTTCTTTCCAAGGGCCTGGTCCTCGTCACCGGGCCCACGGGGTCCGGGAAGTCCACGACCCTCGCAGCCATCATCGACCTGGCCAACCAGAAGCGCTCGGACCACATCCTCACCATCGAGGATCCCATCGAGTTCGTGCATCCCCGGAAGAAGTGCCTCGTCAACCAGCGGGAGGTGAAGACCCACACGGAGAGCTTCAAGACGGGCCTGCGGGCCGCCCTCCGGGAGGACCCGGACATCGTCCTCGTCGGCGAGATGCGGGACCTGGAGACCATTTCCATCGCCCTGGAGACCGCCATCACCGGCCACCTCGTCTTCGGAACCCTGCACACCAGCAGCGCCATCGGCACCATCGACCGCATCGTGGACCAGTTCCCCGCGGACCGGCAGCAGCAGATCCGCGTGATGCTCTCCGACTCCCTCAAGGCCTGCATCTCCCAGACCCTGCTGAAGAAGAAGACCGGCGGCCGGGTCGCGGCCATCGAAAGCCTCTTCATCACCCCCGCCATCGCCAACCTGATCCGGGAGGGCAAGAACTTCCAGATCACCTCCGCCATGCAGACCGGCCGCAGCTACGGCCAGCGGCTGATGAACGACGCCCTGACGGACCTGATCAAGGCCCATGTCATCGACGAGATGGAAGCCTACGCCCGCTGCCCGGACAAGGAGAGCTTCATCCAGGCCTGCAAGCGGGCCGGCATCAACTTCGACCCCCGCGCCGACAAGGACACGGAGCTCTAGCCCGGGAGGGCTGGCATGGACAGGAGCTGCGCCATCGTCACCGGGGCCGGGTCGGGGCTCGGGCTGGCCCTGGCCAGGCAGCTGGCGGCCAAGGGGCACGCCCTGGTGCTCGTGGACCGGGACCCGGTCGCCCTGCAATCGGCCATGGGGGAGTTCGAGACCCTCGAAGCCCGGGTCATCGAGGTCGCCGCAGACGTGGCGACCCTGGGCGGCTGGCAGCAGGCCCTCAGCGCCTTCCACAGCTTCGGCCTCCCCTTGCGCTGGCTCGTCAACGCCGCCGGCATCGCCGTCGCCGGCAGCGTGGGGGAGGTGCCGGTAGACGAGTGGCGCCGCGTCCTCGACGTGAACCTGCTGGGGCCCATCTGGGGCTGCCAGACCTTTCTCCCGGCTCTGCTGAAGCAGACCTCGGGCCGCATCGTGAACGTCGCCTCCCGCGCCGCCTTCACCGCCCCGCCCCAGATGGGCCCCTACGCCGTCTCCAAAGCCGGCCTGGTGGCCTTCACCGAAACCCTCGCCTCGGAGCTGCGGGGCACTGGCATCACCGCCACCGTCGCCTGTCCCGGCTTCTTCCGCAGCGGGCTGGCCGGACGCATGCGGGCCTTCCCGCCAAACTTGGCGGAGCTCGCCGCCAGGTTCATCGCGGCCAGCGGACGGGACGCGGAGGCCGTGGCCCGCCTCATCCTGCGGCACGCGGAGGCCGGGGACCTCTACGCCATTCCGGGTGGCGAGGACCGCTTCCTTTGGCGCTTCAAGCGCCTCGCCCCGAAGGCCTGCCTCCGCATGGTCGCCCGCAGATACTACGAAGCCCTCGCGAAGTTCTGAGACCCTCAGCCGGCGCGCCGCAGCTGGTCAAGGGCCCGCCGGAGTTCGCGCTTCGCCTCGTCGGCGTCCAGGAAGCGCCGGGAGGCGCCGTGGCCGGGCAGCACCCAGTGGAAGTCGAAGGCGAGGAGCTTCTCCAGGGATTCCAGCTGGGCGGCCCAGCTGTGCCAGTTGAAGCTCCGGCTGGCGCTCAGCCGTTCCTTCTCCGGATTCCACCAGAGGTGGTCGCCGGTGAAGAGGAACGCGTTCCTGTAGAGGAGGCAGAGGCTCCCCTGGGTGTGGCCTGGCACGGGGATGAGCAGAAGGTCCTCGTCCAGACGCACAGGCTCCCCGCCGGAGATCTCCCACTCGAGGCCCCGGATCCCTTCGTCCCGGTGCAGCACCCGCTCACAGCCCAGGCGTTCGCGGAAGACCGCGTGGTCCGCGATGTCATCGCGGTGGGTCAACACCATCCACCGGACCCCGCCCAGGCTTTCGAGGCGCGCCAGGAGCGGGCCCGCCGCCCTCGGACTGTCCACGAGGACATTGCCTCCCGGACGCCCGATGAACCAGCTCCAGGCGCCGAAGCTCTTCTCCGAGGTGTAGCCGCAGAAGCGGACTTCGTCCTCGACCACCACGGGGAAGGCCCGGGCGGCCTCGGCCATGGCGCCCTTGTCGTCCGTTCCGATGCTCGAGGTGGGACAGGCGACCAGGGCCATGGCAGCCCGCAGGCGCGAGCCCTCGTCCCCGGGCTGCCTGGCCACGAGGCTATGGGCGCCGGCGTCCGCGTACACCTCCGGGGCGAAGGTGTAGCAGGTGCCGCAGTCGATGCAGCTGCGGTCCACGAAGAAGGGGCCCGGGGCGTTCCCTGGCCAGGCTTCCCCCCGATCCGCCATGGCCTGGGCTCACTCCACGGTCAGGAAGGTGACCGAGCCCGCGGCCATGTCCGGGATCGCCAGCAGCTTCCGCTCCCGGTCCACCCCCAGGTCCGCGGCGGCCATGAACCCTGACCTCAGCACGAAGGGTGTGCCGTTCTCCTCCACCTTGAAGACCTGTCCGCCCTTGTTGTCGCTGACGTAGTAGGCGCGGCCGAGCTTCACGAGTCCGTCCAGGTTCCCCAGCTTCCGTGGTGTGATCGACGAGATGCGCTTGGACCGCAGGTCCACATTCAAAAGGCCACCGGGGATGCGGGTGCCGAATTTCCCGTCGGTGATCGTCCCCCAGCACGCCACGATCAGGCTGTCCCCTTCCACCCAGAGCCCGTTGGGGCATTCCAGCCGCTTGTCCGCCACGAAGACCTCCGGCGGGCTGTCCAGGCCGAGGCGGTAGATGACGCTGCGCTCCATGTCGGACACGAAGATGTCCCCTTTGGGGCCCACGACGAGGTCGCTGAGGAACTTGGCCCCCTGCACCGGGATCCGGCGCACGAACTGGGCTTTCTGGATGTCGATGACGCTCACGTGGTCGATGTCGACGACGTAGAGCATGCGACCGGAAAGGCCCATGCCCTTGGGGGCGTCGAGGCCCTTCACCCATTCCTTCTCCAGCACCTTCCCGTCCGCATCCAGCCTGGAGATGAAGGCCCGCCCATCCCGGGCGGCGGAGCCTCCGGCCAGGTTGGATACGTACCAGCACTTTCCGGTGGCGTCCCACAGGGCGCATTCCGGGTTCACGAAGCCCCGGGTGACGTGGGCGGCCGTCGGGGCCTTGGCCGCCGGAGCCTTGGCCGCCGGGGTTTTGGCGGTCTGGGCCATCCCCAGGGTGCAGAGCAGGAGGAGCAGGGAGAGGGTGCGCATGGGAGCTCCGGGTTTGCGGCTCCATTCTGGTCGCAAACCCGGCGCTGTCCAGTTCAGTCGCGGAAGGCGTCGAGATGCTCCCGCAAGTAGGCGTCGAGGGTCCGGGCGGCCCGGCCGGTCACCAGCTCCGTCGTGCCCAGCACCCGGTCCGCGGCGCCGTCGCGCACGCCCTGGTTGAGGGCCACGAGGCCGAACGCGTACCAGGCGTCCTGCCCATGGCCGCGGATGGCCTGGTAGGCCGCGGCGTCCGGAACGGCAACATGCCGCACCGGACGGCCCAGAAGGTCCGCCAGCCGGGCGGCGACCTCGGCGTAGGAGAAGGATTCGGGCCCCGTGAGCTCGTAGACGAAACCCTCGTGGCCAGGCTCCGTCAGCGCCGTGGCGGCCACGTCGGCGATGTCCCGGGCATCGATCCAGGCCAGCCGGCCCTCGCCGGTGTTGGCGTAGACGGGCTGCCCCGCCTTGATCCCGGGGGCGAAGAAGGCCACCCAGTTCTGCATGAAGAAGTTCGGACGCAGGATGGTCCAGGCCAGGCCCGAGGCTTCCAGGGCCTGCTCCACGCGGCCGTGCTCCCGCAGCAGAGGGTTGGCGGAATCCGCACTCACGCCCCAGGCGGACAGCTTCACGACATGCTTCACGCCCGCGGCCTTGGCGGCCGCGAGGGCCGCGAGCTCCAGGCCTGCGAAATGGCTGGCGGAGGAGAGCAGGAAGAGCTTCTCCACGCCCTGGAAGGCGGCCTTCAGGCTGGCGGGCTCCGAGAGGTCGCCCCGGACGACGGTGACGCCCTGGGCCGCGAGGGCCTGGGCCGAGGCTTCGCTGCGGGCGAGGGCCTTGAAGGGGACGCCCTTGGCCTGCAGGACGTTGATGAGGTGCTGGCCGACTTTGCCGGTGCTGCCGGTGACGAGGATCATGGGAATTCCAGGGAAGGGGACCCACGCGGTCCCGGAAGTGGCTGGGGTGGAAGGCGAGGGGCTGGCGGTCAGGCGCTGGCGGAATAGTCCGTGTAGCCTGCGGCGCCGGGCGTGTAGAAAGTGCCCTGGTCGGGCGCGGCCAGCCCGGCGCCGGTCTTCAGGCGGCTCACGAGGTCAGGGTTGGCGATGAAGGGCTTGCCGAAGGCGACGAAATCGCCCTTCCCCGCGGCGAGTTCGGCTTCGGCCCGGGCGCGGTCGTAGCCGCCACTCAGGATGAAGGCGCCGGAGAAGGCCTTCCGCAGGGCGATTTTCAAGGTCGCCGGGACTTCCGGGGCGCCCATGCTGCTGTGGTCCACCACGTGCAGGTAGACGAGACCGATGCGGGAGAATTCCTGCGCGAGGTGCAGGTAGGTGGCCTCCACCTGGTCGTAGGCCGGCATGTCGTTGAAGGCCCCGAAGGGGGAGACGCGGATGCCGACGCGGTCGGCGCCGATGGCCTGGGCCACGGCTGCCGCCACTTCGACCACGAAGCGGGCGCGGGCCTCGAGGGAGCCGCCATAGCCATCCGTGCGCAGGTTGGTGGCCGGGTTGAGGAACTGTTCAAGAAGGTAGCCGTTGGCGGCGTGGAGCTCCACCCCATCCAGGCCCGCCTCCCGCGCCAGCCGGGCGGCGGCCACGAAGGAGGCTTTGGCCTCCTCCAGGTCCTCGGAGGTCATGGCCCGGGGCGTCGGCATGGGCTGCAGCCCGTGGGCGTCCGTGTACATGTCGCCCTTGGCCGGTACGGCGGAAGGCGCCAGGACCTCGGCGCCCGCCGGGAGGTTGTCCGGGTGCCCGACGCGGCCGGTGTGCATCAGCTGGGCGAAGATGTGGCCGCCCTTGGCATGCACGGCTTCGGCCACCTTGCGCCAGCCTTCCCTCTGCGCGGCGTTGAACAGGCCGGGGATGCGGGCGTAGCCAAGACCGTCCGGGTGCGGCGCCACGCCCTCGGTGACGATGAGGCCCGCGCCGGCCCGCTGGCCGTAGTAGGTCGCCATGAGGTCGTTCGGGACATTGCCTTCTGCCCGGGAACGGGTCATGGGCGCCATCACCACGCGGTTGGCGAGGGTCAGGGGTCCGAGGACCGCGGGGGCGAGGAGGTCACGGGTGCTGGTGGTGGCTGCGAAAGACATGGCGTTGCTCCTTGGAAGGGGTCGAGGGATCAAAGGGCGCGGGCGACGAAGGCCGCGATCTGGGCCTTGGGCTGGGCGCCCACGAGCTTGCCCACGGGCTTGCCGTCCTTGAAGAGGAGCAGGGTGGGGATGCTCTGGATGCCGTAGCCCGCGGCGGTGGCGGGCTGCTCGTCGATGTTCACCTTGGCGATGGTGGCCCGGCCCGGCAGGTCGGCGGCCAGTTCGTCGAGGACCGGGGCGACCATGCGGCAGGGACCGCACCACGGGGCCCAGAAATCCACGAGGGTGGTGCCGGCGGCGGTGGCGGCGGCGAAATCGGCGTCGGTGAGGTGCTTCACGAGGTTGGACATGGGGATTCCTTTCACGACTGGAGGGTGGCTTGAAGGGTGATGTCGGCCTTGAGGACGCGGCTGACGGGGCAGTTGGCCTTGGCGTCGGCGGCAATCGCCTGGAACTGGTCAGGGCTGATGCCGGGCACGCGGGCCTGGAGGTCGAGGTGAATGGCGGTGATGGTCCAGTTGCCCTCGACCTGCGCGAGGGTCAGGGACGCGGTGGTGGCGAGACTGTCAGCGGTGAAGCCCGCCTTGCCCAGGGCCGCGGCGGTGGCCATGGTGAAGCACCCCGCGTGGGCGGCGGCGATGAGCTCCTCGGGGTTGGTTCCCGGGCCCTCCTCGAAGCGGCCGCCGAAGCCGTACTGGGTGTCCTTCAGGACGCCGCTCTGGGAGCTGATGCGGCCCTTCCCGATCTTCAGGTCGCCGGACCAGGCGGCGGTTGCGGTGCGTTTCATGGGTGGCTCCTTGGCGTCGGTGATGTAGTCTTGGGTTTGGAGGGTTGCGCTCTTCTGGCCCGTGACCCAATGTTCAGGCGCTTGCTCTCTTTTCGAAAGTAGGCACTATTTTGGAAGGTAGGTACCCAATGGTTAGAAAAGCCTGCAACCTTGAACCCAATGTGTTGAGCGGGGCCTGCCCAACCCGGGAAGTCCTCGACCTCATCGCCGACAAGTGGACCGTGCTCGTGATCTACCTGCTCTCCAGCGGGACCAAGCGCTACGGCGAACTGCAGCGCACCATCCAGGGGATCAGCCAGAAGATGCTCACCCAGACGCTGCGCAAGCTGGAGGACGATGGCCTTGTGAAGCGCACGGTCTTTCCGGAAGTCCCGCCCCGCACCGAGTACGAGCTCACGCCCCTTGGCCAGACCCTGCGCGAACCCCTCGGCGCCCTGTGTTCCTGGGCCCAGGACCACATGACGGAAGTCGAGAAGGCCCGCGCCCGGCGCAAGCCCGCTCCAGCGCAAACCCCCGCGGCCAAGCTCAGCGCCTGATACTCGCCCCGATCAGCCGATCAGCCGATCAGCCAGTCAGCCGCTCATCGCTCGTCGATGCCCCAGCGCGCCACGTCTTCCGGCGTATCCAGATCCCGGGCGCCCTCCTCCCAGCGCACCTCCACCACGCCTTCGCCCTGCAGCAGGGTCTTGGCCCCGCGATCTCCGCGCAGCTGCCGGAAGCGGGGGAACCACCCGCGTCCGAAGAGGGCGGGAATGCCCACCGTCTCGCCGTAGGCGCAGGCCACCCGCGCCAGGGCATCCTCGCCGGCCGCCTTGATGATGCGGTTCAGCACCCGGGCGTCCAGCCCCGGCTGGTCGCAGGTGAGCAACAGGGCCGCCGTGGTGGCCGGAGGCAGGGAGGCCAGGCCCACCTGGATGGAGGTGGCGAGGCCCTGCTCCCAGGACCCGTTGAGGGCCAGCAGGACGGGCAGATCCTCGAGGACCGGTCCGATCTCCTCCGCGCGGCAGCCCAGTACCACCACCACGGACTCCACCTTCGAGCGCAGCGCAGTCTTCGCGATGCGCCGCACCAGGGGTTCCCCGCGCACCTGCAGGAGCTGCTTGGGCCCGCCCATGCGCACCGAGGCGCCGGCGGCGAGGAGGATGGCGCCGACGTTCATGCCAGCACTCCGTGGATCGCGCCAGACCGTTCCCGCAACGGCATCCCCCGCCGTCCCGCCAGCACCGCCTGGATCTCGGCGAGAATGGCGAGGGCCAGGGTTTCCGGGGCTTCGGCGCCGAGGTCCAGGCCCACGGGGTGGTGGAAGCGGATGAGCTGCTGCGCCGTGAAGTCCATGCCTTCGGCTTCCAGGGCCGCGAGGAGCCGGGCACCCCGGCGCCGGTGCCCCATGAGGCCGATGTAGCCTGCCGTGGAGGGCAGCAGCCCACGCAGGGCCTCCAGATCCTTGGCGTAGTTGTGGGTGATGAGGACGACGGCACTTCGAGGGTCGAGCTTCAGGGAGGGGACCAGCACCGCCGGCTGGGCGGCGCGGACCTCGTCGGCTTCGGGGAAGCGCCCGTGGTTGGCGAAGGCCGGCCGATGGTCGGCGACGCCGACGGTCCAGCCAAGGGTCCTGGCCAGGTGGACCAGTGGCAGCGCATCGTCGCCCGCCCCCAGGATCCAGAGCTGGATGGGCGGCTGGATCCGTTCCGTGAATCCCCCCGCCGGGATGGGCTCTCCGGCCCGGCCCCAGCATCGCAGCCCCAGGTCCGCGTCCGCGGTCGTCACCTGCAGCCAGCCGGGGCTCCTCGCGGCGAGGGACTGCTCCAGGAAGTCCAGCCAGGGCGCCTGGGGGTCCACGGTCTCCACCAGGATCTCCGCCAGGCCTTCGCAGCCGGAACCGGTGCCCCAGATCAGGTCCAGGTCGCCTCGCAGGTCGTAGGAGATCACGCGGGGCCGTTCCGGAGCCTCCCGCCAGCGGGCGAAGACGTCCGCCTCCAGACAGCCGCCGCTCAGGGACCCGAGGCGCGGGCCGATCTGGTCCATGAGCATCCGCGCGCCGGGGCGACGGAAGCTGTGACCCTCCACCCGCACCAGTGTCGCAAGGCCGAGCTCCTGCCCCCCCGCCGCTCGGATCGCCCTCAGGATGTCCTGCAGCTCCTTCACGCCTGGCGCACCTTCTCCGGCGTCATGGGCAGGCTGCGCAGGCGCTTGCCCGTGGCGTGGAAGACGGCGTTGCCCACGGCGGGCGCCAGGGGCGGCAGCCCCGGTTCGCCGGCGCCGCCGGGGGGCACGAAGTCCGCGTGAGGAATGATGTGGACCTCGACCTTCGGCATGTGCTCCATGCGGGCCACCGGGTAATCCTTGAAGGAGCTTTGCACCACGCGGCCCTTCTCCAGGGTGATCTCGCCAAGCAGGGCGGCGCTGAGACCGTAGAGAATGCCCCCTTCCATCTGGGCCTTCACATTCTCCGGATTCACCGCGTAGCCGCAGTCCACGGCGCAGATCACCCGTAGCACCCGGATGGCGCCGTCGGCCTTGACCTCTACCTCGGCCACCTGGGCCACGTAGGTGTCGCAGTCCAGGTAGGCGTGGGCGGCGACGCCGTGGCCCCGGCCCTTCCTGAACTTCGCGGTGCCCCAGCCGGACTGGTCCCGCACGGTCTCCAGCACCCGCCGCAGCCGGCCGAGGTCCACGGACTCCTGGCCGACCTTGCGCTTGCCCTCGCCCTTCAGCAGTTCCAGGCGCCAGGCCAGGGGATCCTTCCCCGCCGCGTGGGCCAGCTCATCGAAGAAGCACTCGGAGGCGAAGGGGTTGAAGGAGGCCGGCACCGCCCGCCAGAAGCCCAGGGGCACCGGGACGTCGCTCTGGGCCCATTCAACTTCCAAATCCGGGATGGCGTAGGGCAGGTCCCCCGCGCCGGAAACCTCCGTGGATTCGGGAGGCCAGGGGAAACCGAGGCTCGCGGCGATGGAGCCCCCGGCGAAGCGGTGGTTCCAGGCGGCCAGGTTGCCCTTGGCGTCCAGGCCGCCTTCGAGCTCGTGGTGCGTCGCGGGACGGTAGAAGTCGTGCTGCATGTCGTCTTCGCGGCTCCACTGGACCTTCACGGGGACGCCGGCCTGCTTGGAGCATTCCACCGCGTCCATGAGGAAGTCCGGCATGGCCCGGCGGCCGAAGCCGCCCCCGAGCAACGGGATGTGCACTTCGATCTGCTCGGCCTTCAGGCCCGTGGCCGCCATGAGCATGGGCATCCACAGGCCCACGGCCTGCATGGGGGCGTAGATGTCGCAGCGGTCGGCCTTCACGTCCGCGGTGGCCACCATGGGCTCCATGGTGGCGTGGGCCAGGAAGGGGAAGTCGTAGGCGGCCTTCAGGCGCTTGGCCGCGCCTTGGAGGCCGGCGGCGCCCTTCCCTTCCTTGCGCACGGACTTGCCCGGGGTCTCCAGGCGCTTGGCCAGCTGGGCCGTGATGCCGGCGCTGGAAGCCTGGGCCGCGGGACCCTCGTCCCATTCCACCTTCAGCGCGTCCCGGCCCGCCAGGGCGGCCCAGGTGTGCTCGCCGAGCACCGCGACGCCGCTGGTGACCTGGAAGACCCGCTTCACCCCGGGCACCTTGAGGGCCGCGGCGGCGTCGAAGGACTTCACCTTGCCGCCGAAGACCGGACAGCGCTCGATGCTGGCCACCAGCATGCCCGGGAGGCGCACGTCGGTGCCAAAGCCGGCCTTCCCGGTAACGAGGTCCGGCCCGTCCAGGCGCCGCCGGCTGTGGCCCATGCCCTTGATGTTTCGAAGGGTCGGCTCCTTGGGGGGCGTCAGCTTCGCCGCTTCCTCCACCAGCTCGCCGAAGGCGGCGCCGCGCTTGGAACCTTCATGCTTCACCTGGCCGTTGAGGGCGACGCACTCCTTCGCCGGCACCTTCCACCGGGCCGCGGCGGCCTCCACCAGCATCTCCCTTGCGGTGGCGCCCACCTTGCGGAAGGCCATGAAGGTGGTTTTGGTGGTCTGGCTCCCGCCGGTGATGCCCAGATCCCCGAAGCGCGGGGCGCTGCTGGCCTGCTGGACCTGCACCCTGGACCAGTCGGCCCCCAGTTCGTCCGCCACGGCCTGGGCCATGGAGGTGCGCACCCCCTGGCCCATCTCGCTGCGGGTGGCCCAGACCGTCACCGTCCCGTCCTTGGCGATGCGCAGGAAGGCATTGGGCTCCAGGGCGGCGGAGCCCGCGGCCTCCGGACTGCGGGCGAAGCTCTTCAGTTCCATGGGGACGTGGAAGGCCAAGGCCAGGCAGCCCGTCTTCTGGAGGAAGTCGCGGCGGGTGTTCATTTCGCACCAGCCTTCTTCGGGCCGGCGGGGGCTGAGGCCTTGGCCGCCGTGTGGATCGCGGCCCGGATGCGCTGGTAGGTGCCGCAGCGGCAGAGGTTCTCGCCCATGCCCTCGTCGATCTGGGCGTCCGTGGGATGGGGATGCTTCTTGAGGAGGCAGGCGGCCTGCATGATCTGGCCCGGCTGGCAGTAGCCGCACTGGGCCACGTCGTGCTGGATCCAGGCTTTCTGGACCGGGTGATCGCCCTTTTCGGAAAGGCCCTCGATCGTGGTGACCTTGCGCGTCCCGACATGGGCGACGGGCACCTGGCAGGCCCGCTCGGGCTCACCGTCCAGGTGCAGGGTGCAGGATCCGCAGACCCCCATGCCGCAGCCGAACTTGGTCCCGGTCATGCCCAGCAGGTCCCGGAGCACCCAGAGCAGGGGCATGTCCTCCGGGGCCTCCACGGCCCGGGACCGCCCATTGATGGAAAGGGTGTAGACCGCCATGGCGCACCTCGGGTTTTGGGGAAGGCTTGGGTGCCATGCTCCGCCCCTGGCGGTTCCCACGCAAGCAGGAACCTGGAAGTGCGCCGCCCGGGGGCCGATCCGGGCGTATGATGTTCTCTTCAGAGGATTTGATGCATGCCGCTCTTCGTCTTCCTGGTGGACCGCCTCATCTGGGCCCTGTCCCTGCTGCTGATCATTTCCGCCGTGATGTCCTGGTTCCAGCCGGACCCGCGGAATCCCTTCGTGCGCCTCATCCACGCCATCGTCGATCCGCTGCTGCTGCCGGTGCGGGCCATCCTGCCCCCGGCGGCGGGCATGGACTTCAGCCCCATGGTGGTCATGATCATCCTGTGGATCCTGCGGAACCTGATTTCCCGCTCGGTCCCTTGAGAACCCAGGTCCCGCGATGAAATACACCCCCCTCGACATCCAGCGGCGCGAATTTGAACGCAAGTTCAAGGGCCTGGACGAAGGCGAGGTCCGCGCCTTCCTCCACGAGCTGGCGGCGGAATGGGAAGAGGTCCTGGTGGAGAACCAGCGGCTGCGGGAGGAGGTCCTGGACCTTCGGGAGCGCAACCGCCAGTACCAGGAGCAGGACCGCATCTTCCGGGAGACCCTGCTCCAGGCCCAGCGCACCAAGGAGGACGTCCTCGATGCGGCCAACCGGGAAAAGGACCTCCTGGTCCGGGAAGCCCAATTCAAGGCCGACGAGATCATCCGGGACGCCCAGGGCCATGCCGTGGAGATCGAGATGGACCTCCGGAACCTGAAGCTGGAGCGGGCGCGCTTCCTCCAGGGCCTGGAAGCCCTCGTTCTGAGGACCTCCCGCTACCTCCGGGAGGAGGCCCCGGAGCTCTTCCCGCCTTCGGATCCGACCCACCGCCTGAACGACGCCGACTTCGAGAACCTGGATGACGCCTTCCGGCCCGTGACCCGCAAGCGGGCCTGAGGCTTCAGGCCTTGTTGTCGATCGCGACTCCGCCTCCCCGACCCGAATCGTCTTGTGATCCACAACGGCGAGGGCCCGGAGCACCCTCATCAACGAAGCCAGAGGCCTGAAGCCTGCCCGTCCTCCTGAACCCACCCGCGAGGAACACCATGTCCCACGCCGTCATCCTCAAAGTCCTCCGCACGCCCATCGGCAAGTTTCAGGGCGGGCTTTCCTCCCTCGCGGCGCCCGAACTCGCGGCGCCGGTGGTGAAGGAACTGCTGTCACGCTTCCCGGGCCTCCCGGTGGGCGAGGCGATCTTCGGCAATGTGGTGAGCGCCGGCGTCGGCCAGGCCCCGGCCCGCCAGGCGGCGCTGAAGGGTGGCCTGCCCTCTAGCACCTCGGCCCTGACCATCAACAAGGTCTGCGGCTCCGGGCTGAAGGCCATCCAGCTCGCGGCCAGCGGCGTGCTCATGGGGGATCACGAGGTGATCCTGGCCGGGGGCATGGAATCCATGTCCAACGCGCCCTACCTGCTGCCCAAGCTCCGCGCCGGCGCCCGCATGGGGCACACGGAGGCGAAGGATTCCATGATCCTGGACGGCCTGTGGTGCGCCATGACGAACCAGAGCATGGGGGCGACGGGGGAACTCGTCGCCCAGAAGTACGGCGTGAGCCGGGCCGAACAGGACGACTGGTCCTACCACAGCCACCGGAAGGCACTGGAAGCCATGGCCGCGGGGGCCTTCCTGGACGAACTCGTGCCTGTCTCCGTGCCGGGCCGCAAGGGCGATGTGATCGTTGACGCGGATGAAGGCCCCCGCGCCGATACGAGCCCGGAATCCCTGGCCAAGCTCAAGCCCGCCTTCCAGAAGGACGGCACCGTCACCGCCGGCAACGCGCCCTCGGTGAACGACGGCGCCGCCGCGGCCCTGGTGACGACTGAGGAATTCGCGAAGGCCAACGGCCTCGCCATCCAGGCCCGCATCCTCGGCTGGGCTACCGCCGGTCTCGATCCCGAATGGGTGACCATGGCCCCGGTGCCCGCCATCCAGAAGCTTCTGGCCAAGGTTGGCTGGGGCGCGGGCGACGTGGACCTCTGGGAGATCAACGAAGCCTTCGCCGTACAGATGGTCGCCACGGCCCGGGAGCTCGCGATCCCCGTGGAGCGCATCAACATCCATGGCGGCGCCGTGGCCCTGGGCCATCCCATCGGCGCCAGCGGCGCGCGGGTGATGGCGACCCTGCTGCACGCCCTGGAGCGGACCGGCAAGACTCGGGGCGTTGCGGCCCTCTGCCTGGGCGGCGGCAACGCCATCGCCATGGCCGTGGAGCGGCCGTGAGCCCGGCCTTCCTCAACCTCCTGGACCTGGAACCCTCCCTCCAGGCCACCTTCGGGTGGTGCGTGGTCCTCGGCCTGGTGGGCCTGCTGCTCGCCCGCTGGAAGTGGTGGAGCGCCCTGGCCACGGTGCCTTTCGCGATCTTCTGCTCCATGGGCTGGGAGTTCCAGGCCCTCGGCCGGGAAGTTTTCGCCCGCCGGGCGGTGGGGCCG
The DNA here is from genome assembly GCA_016710635.1 of Holophagaceae bacterium. Classification (GTDB taxonomy): domain Bacteria; phylum Acidobacteriota; class Holophagae; order Holophagales; family Holophagaceae; genus JADJVL01. The sequence goes on from JADJVL010000005.1 coordinate 160,666, forward strand.
GACGCCTTCTGGACCTACCTCGCCGAAGGGCTGGTCCTCGTGCTCATCGGTCTCGGGATCGCCTGGAACCGGGTGGCCTTTCACGACCTCGCCTCCGGAGCCCCGCCACGGCTGCTGACGGAGCGTCCGGAACTCCTCGACCCTTTGTCCCCCGGCTGACGGGTCCGTGGCTCGCCACGGCACCCTCCAAACCATCCTGCGCCGCGGCGAGAGCGACGAGATCACCGTCCGGAGCCCCCGTGCTGACCTACGAAGCCGTCCTCGCCCTGCCCGCGTCCCCCGCCGATCATCGCCTGGCCTATGGCCCCGAAACCCTTCAATCCGGCGAGCTGCGCCTGCCCGCGGGGGAAGGTCCGCATCCGGTCGTCGTGGTCCTCCACGGTGGCTGCTGGCGGGCGGAGAACGACGCCAGGCACATCGCGCCCCTGAGTTCGGCGCTGACGGCCCTGGGCTATGCGACCTGGACGCCGGAATACCGGCGCGTGGGCGACGGAGGCGGCGGCTGGCCAGGGACTTTCCTGGATGTGGCGCGGAGCCTCGACTTCCTGCGCGGCCTTGCGGAACCGCATTCCCTTGATCTTTCCAAGGTCGTCCTGCTGGGCCATTCCGCCGGCGGTCACCTGGCGATGTGGGCGGCGGCGCGGCACCGGCTGCCGGCATCGAGCGAACTTTTCACGCCGGAGCCCCTGCCCGTCCGCGGGGTGGTCGCCCTCGCCGGCATTTCGGACCTCCGGACCTACAGCGCTGGATCGGGGACCTGCAACGAATCCGCCCTGGCCCTGATGGGCGGTCCACCCGAAGCCTTCCCCGACCGCTATGATGCGGCCTCGCCCCTGGAGCTGCTGCCCTCCGGCGTGCACCAGCGCATCCTCCACGGTTCGCTGGACCCCATCGTGCCGGTCTCCCAGAGCCGCCTCCACGCCACCAAGGCCCGCAACGCCGGGGATGACGCCCAGCTTTGGCTCATCCCCGCCGCGGGCCACTTCGAGCTCATCGTGCCGGAGCCCCCCGCCTGGGACCGGGTAGTCGAGGCGGTGCACTCGGTGCTGGGGAACTGAAGTCCCGTCAGGCCCCGTCGCCCTCCGGCAGGTCCATCAGCAGGATGCGGTCCCAGGCCGGCGCCACCGGGCTGAGGACCGACAGCAGGCCCAGCCCCACGCCCGCCGAGCCCACCAGGAAGCCCGCATCCGTGGTCCAGGGGGATTCGCCGGGGCGGAGCTCGGGTTTTTCGAAATGAAACTCGGGGCCGCTCCCGGAAGGGCGCCAGAAGTCCATGGCCGCCCCGGCCCAGCGACTCGCCGCTTCGCGGAAGCGCTCCTCGCCGGTGGCGCGGTGGAGGCGGTCGAAGAGGCGCGCCGCCCCCAGGGCTCCATGGCACAGGGCCGGATCCCGCACCGCGCAATCCTCCCGCCGGCGGCCGGCGGCGGCGAGGGCCATGTCGAGGGCCTCCGTCTCCCAGTCCCCGCGGCCCGCGCGCCGCGCGGCGCCCAGCAACGCCACCGCGATGCCGAGGTCCCCATAGCACCAGCCCACCCGGGAATGGGTGGGCTCCGGCACGCCTTCCGCCGAGATCGTGCGGGCGAAGCGCACCTCCTCGGCCCGGGGCAGCTGGTGGTTGAACAGCCAGGACACGGCCCCTTCCAGGAGTCTGCGGGCCCGCTCCGGCGCCACCCCGGCCTCGCATGCGAGCCCCAGGAAGGCCATCACCCCCGGGATGCCGTGGGCCACACCCAGGTCGTAATAGCCATTGGGATTGCGCTCCTTCTGCCAGTCCGGCAGCAGGGCGTGGGGCGTCCGCCAGGCGATTCCTTCCGCCGTCTCGATGGAGGCCTCCTCCAGCCGGTCAAGCACCTTCGCCACGAGGGCGGCGCCCCTGCCGCGATGGAGGCGTCCCAGGCCATAGACGCCCAGGCCCACGTGACCCTGGACCAGGTCGTAGACCGCGGGCTTCGGCCCGCGCGCCAGGTGGTCCAGCAGGGCGGCGTCGATGCTTTCGTTGTAGTCCTCTTCGCCCCCGAAGAGGCGTGCCTGCAGGTGGTCCACCACCCAGGCGACGCCGGTGAAGCCGGTGAAGAAGCCCGCCTTGAGGACGCCTTCCCGCAGGCCGTCCACCGCGCGGCCGAGCAGGCCCAGGCTCAGGTCCTCCCAGCCGTGTCCCGGTCGCGCCTGGGCCAGGTAGCCGTAGAAGAGGGCCACGCCCGCCAGCCCCCGGCTGAAGGGCCGGCGTGAGGACTTGCAGCACCTCCTCCTGAGCGAGGGTGGCCGCCAGACGTTCCACCGCCACCTCCGCACGCCGGCCTTCCGCGCCCTCCAGGAGGGGACGCCAAGTCCGCTCCGTGGCGGACAGGGTCAGGTTCTGCGTTCCGGTTTGAACATGCATCTTGGATTCCTGGAAGGCCTGCCCCCAAAGGGTCCGAGGGGAGGCGCCGAAGCCCCTCCCCTCGGGTTTATTGAGCCTGCGGGTCTAAGCGTCCTGGCAGGCGTCCTAGCAGCAGTAGATCACCCGGGTGGTGACCCGGGAGGCCGTGTCGGCGCTGCAGCGGACGATGGGACGGCCGGCGGCGCCCTGGACATTGTCCTGCTCCTCGGTGTTGAGGACGCGCAGGGTTTCACGGTTGAGGTCGAGGGTCTTGAGCTTCATGGCGGCTCCTGAGGGAGTTTGGGGGGGAAGGTGCCCGCGCTGCGCAGGGCGTGCCCGGCCACCGGGAAGGGCGGCATCGGGAACGGTGCGGCAGGGCTGGCATTGCAGGGTGTCCACTCCCGCTTAGAGGCCTCGGATCACGGAAGGGGTTGCAGCATCTTGGACCGGGGCGGCCGCCTGCTCCAGCCTGTCCTGCCGCTCCGTACAGGCAGGTCCGCGAACGGAGCCGGTCGCGCCCCCCAGCGGAACGATCCCTCATGGGAAGGCAGAGACCATTGAAGGCGATTCCTTCGACCCCCTTCCCGCGGAGCAGGGGACAATCCTCGAAACGAGCCCCCGTGGACCATCGCGCCGCCCTGCACGCCATCCTTCGTCGCGCCCACAGCGGCGAGCTGACCGCCGCCCTGGCCTACCGGGGGCACTGGCTCTCCCTGCGCAGGGAGGACGAGATCGCCGAGATCCGCCGCATCGAAGCCGAGGAGTGGCACCATCGGCGGCGCCTGCGGGTCATGGTGCTGGAACTGGGCTCGGGGCCGGACCTGTACCTGGAGTCCCGCATGGCCCTCCTCGGCCTCGTCATCCTCATCGGCTGCAACATGGTGGGCTGGTTCATCCCCATGTACTTCGCCGGCCGCCTCGAAAGCCAGAACGACCGGGAGTACGAGGAGGCCGCCGCCCACGCCGAGGCCCTGGGCCTGGGTGAGCTCCACGGGGAGCTGAAGGCCTTCGCCCAGCTGGAGCGGGACCATGAAGCCTATTTCCTCCGCAAGGTGGCGGGACATCCCGCCCTGCCGTTCTGGAAACGATGGTTCCATTGGGGACCCCCATGACCACGCCACGCCCTTCCCCCGAGACCCGCCGCGCCGAAGGCAAGGCCCTTCGCGATGTCCTGCGCCGGGAGGACCAGGGCGCCTGGCGGCCCGCCCAGGACCGCCCCGACAGCATCGGCCTGCTCACCGCCGCCGTGGCCCACCGCCACCCGGACCTGCTGCCCATCCGCTGGGCCCGCATGGCCCAGTCGCCCTTCTATTTCTACCGGGGCAACGCGGCGCTGATGGCCTACGACCTGAAACCCTGGCCCCGGGCAGGCCTCCAGGCCCAGCTTTGCGGCGACGCCCACCTGCTCAACTTCGGCGCCTTCGCGAAGCCCGACGGCGGCCTCGTCTTCGACCTCAACGATTTCGACGAGACCTGCCGCGGCCCCTTCGAATGGGACCTGAAGCGCCTCGCCGCCAGCCTCGTCCTCGCGGGGCGGGAAGCGGGCCATGGGGACGAGGCCTGCGGACTGGCCGTTCGTGCCGCGGTCCGCGCCTACGGTGAGGCCATGGATCGCTTTGCTGAACTGCGGGTGCTGGAGTTGGCGCGGGAGGAGATCAGTCCCGAGCACGGCCACGGGCACCTGGAGCCCATCTTCGAGAAGGCCCGGCGCGACACGCCGGCGCGCCTCATGGACAAGGCCATCGAAGAGGACGGCGACGGCCTCCGCTTCCGCAAGAAGGGTCCCTTCCTGCGCCCCCTGGACGAAGCCGCCGCCGAGCCCTTCCGCGCCGCCTTCGCCGAATACCACGGCACCCTGGGTCCGGCCCGCCAGCAGGTGCTGGACGCCTACGCGCCCGCCTGTTTCGGGCGGCGGGTCTCCGGCTGCGGTTCCCTGGGGGTCACCGACGTCCTCGTCCTCCTGTTCGGCAACGGCGCCGGCGATCCCCTCTTTCTCGAGTTCAAGGCCCAGTACGGCAGCGTGTGGGAGGCCGCGCCCGCGGGGACCCACGCGGGCCGCCACGCCGCCGAAGGCCAGCACCGCATGCAGTCCTGGGCGGACCCCTTCCTCGGCTGGACCACCGCCGGGGGCACGGCCTTTCTCGTGAAGCAGTGGTCCGACCACAAGGCTTCCATGGGGGTGGCGGATCTCGCCGGCGGCGTCTTCGAGGGCTACGGGGCCCTCTGCGCCACGGTGCTGGCCAAGGCCCATGCCCGCAGCGGCGATCCGGCGCGGCTGGCGGGCTACCTGGGAGATGCGGAAGCCTTCGACGGGGCCCTCGCGGACTTCGCGCGCACCTATGCGGACCGGGCCACCGCCGACTGGGAGGCCTTGAAGGGCGCCATCGCCGCCGGCCGGCTCCAGGCCGCCGACAAAGCGGAGTAGCGGCGGACCGCTCCGACCCAAAGGACAGCCGCGAAGATTGAGTCCTGGTGAATCCCCGGCCCAGACCCGATGCTGGATCTGACCCCGTCCCTGGCAAGCGCGCGGCCAGGGAGACGGACATGGACCGGATCGACGAACTCCAGGCGCGGCTGCAGGCCCTCGAAGCCGAACTGATGGGCGAGGTGGACGCCCTGCGCGAGGCCCGGGGCTACCACCTGGAAGGCCGGCGCGTGGTCATCGCCAAGGCCATCCGCAAGGCCCAGCGGCTGCACCGCAAGCGCGTCGCGCGCTGGCTCATGGAAAGCCGGCTCCTTGCCTGGCTCGTGGTGCCGGTGATCTGGGGAGGCATCCTCCCGGGCCTGCTGATGGACGCCTTCTGCACGGTCTACCAGTGGATCTGCTTTCCCATCTACGGGATCCCGAAGGTCCGCCGCGGCGACTACATCGTCGTGGACCGGGGCAAGCTGCCCTACCTGAACTGGATGGAGAAGCTCGGCTGCCTCTACTGCAGCTACTTCAACGGCATGGTGGCCTACGTCCAGGAGATCGCCGCGCGCACCGAGCAGCACTACTGCCCCATCAAGCACGCCCGGCGGCCAAAAGTTCTCCATGACCGCTACCGCCGCTTCTTCGACTATGGCGACGCCGAAGCCTACAAGGCGAGGCTGGAGGCCCTGCGGACGGATTTCGCGGACCTGCGGCCGAAGGCGGGCCCGCGGCTCTGATCAGGTCAGCCGCGGCGTCAGGAATCCCGTCAGGCCCGTACCCGCCGCCAGGGCCTTCACCAGCGCGCTGCCCACCACCGGCGTCGTCCCCCAGCGTCGGACCGCGGCGAGGCTGGCCGGGTCGCCGAGGCCGAAGCCGACGGCGAGAGGCCGCTCCGAAAGCCCGCGCAAGGCTGCCACCCGTTCCCGGACCGGCGCCAGGTCCGTGGCCTGGTCGCTGCCGGTGACGCCGAGGCGCGCCACCACGTAGGCGAAGCGCTGGGCGAAGGGCGCACCGGGGCCAGGATCGGGCCGACGGGCGAGCAGGCCTTTCGCCCGTTCGAGGTCCGTGGTGGGCGCCAGCAGCGGCACCATGGGATAACCCGCGTCCCGCAGCGTCCTCTCGAAGTCCGGCTCCTGGTCGTCCGGCAGGTCCACCACCAGCAGGGCCTTTACCGGCGTGGGCCGCAGCAGGCCTATGAGCCGCTCGGCGCCAAGCTGGAAGAGGGGATTGAGGTAGGTGAAGAGGATCACATCCGGCGACTCGGCGCAGGCTGCCAGGGCCTCCAGCACCTTGATCGGCGTCGCACCATCGGCGATGGCCCGCTGGGCGGCGGCTTGCAGCACGGGGCCGTCGGCGATGGGATCGCTGTGGGGCAGGCCCACCTCGATCGCGTCGAGGCCCAGGGCCTTGGCTTCGGAGAGGAGGCCGGGCAGCGCCGCCAGGGAGGGATCGCCGGCCATGAGGAAGGGAAGGAGGGGATTCATCGTCGGTTCCATGGGTTCGGGTCTCAGAGGCCCAGGCGGGCCTGGTAGGTGGCGAGGTCCTTGTCGCCCCGGCCCGACAGGCCCAGCAGCACGCTGCGGAGCCCGAGGGACGCCAGGTGGGGCAGCACGCCGAGGGCGTGGCTGGATTCCAGGGCCGGCAGGATGCCTTCGCTTTCACACAGGGCCTTCGCGCCCTCCAGCGCCGTCGCGTCGGAGGCCCGCAGCACCTCCACCTTCCCGTCCTGGGCGAGGGCGGCGAGTTCGGGGCCCGAGGGCCGGGTAGTCCAGGCCCGCGCTGATGCTGGCGGTCTCCGCCGTGTGGCCGTGTTCGTCCTGGAGCAGCAGGGTCTTGCAGCCGTGGAGCACGCCCACCCGGCCGCCGCCCTGCCCTTCCCTGGACACGCGCGCCGCGTGCTCGCCCAGGCCATCGCCATGGCCGCCGGCCTCCACCACAAAGCGGCGCAGCCGGTACCCCAGGAAGGGCACCAGCAGGCCCAGGCCATTGCTGCCGCCCCCGGCGCAGGCGATCACCGCGTCGGGCAGGGCGCCGCGCTGCTCCAGCACCTGGGCGAGGGCCTCCTCGCCGATGACGGTCTGGAAGGTGCGGACCATCGTCGGGAAGGGATGAGGTCCCAGAGCACTGCCGAGGATGTAGTGGGCGGCGTCGCAGCGGCCCGCCCAGGCCCGCAGGGCCTCGTTCACCGCCTCCTTGAGGGTGCCCTGGCCGGATGCCACCGGCACGACCGTCGCGCCGAACATGCGCATGCGGGCCACGTTGGGCGCCTGCCGCGCCATGTCAGTGACGCCCATGTAGACGGTGCAGGAGAGCCCCAGACGCGCACAGGCCGCCGCCGTGGCGACGCCGTGCTGCCCTGCGCCGGTCTCGGCGATGATCTCGGCCTTGCCCATGCGCTTCGCGAGCAGGGCCTGGGCCAGGGCGTTGTTGATCTTGTGGGCGCCGGTGTGGGTGAGGTCCTCCCGCTTCAGGTAGAGGGCGTCCAGGCCCAGGCGCGCGGCGAGGCGGGGCGCCGGCGTCAGGGGCGTGGGCCGGCCCACGAAGTTCCGCAGCTCGGTCTTGAGCTCCAATTGGAAGGCGGGATCCTCCACCGCCGCGACGAAGGCGGCCTCCAGGTCGAGGAGGGGCTGCATCAGGGTTTCCGGCGCGTAGCAGCCGCCGAACTCGGCGGTGCCGAAGCGGTCCGGCAAGGTGAAGGCGGTGGCATGGGGGGCGGCGTGGGTCATGGTCATCCCTTCAGCAGGTCATGGGCGCGGGCCACGAAAGCGCGGACCTTTTCCAGATCCTTGCTCCCCGGCGCGGCCTCGAGGCGCGATGCGGCGTCGAAGCCCCGCAGGTTCAGCAGGGCCCGCCGGGGCACGGCCTGCATGCGTTCCAACAGGTTCGAAGCCTCGAGCCCTCCGGCAAGGAGATAGGGACCCGGCGGCGGGCATTCCATGGCGTGCACCTGACCCGAGCCCCCGGCCACGCCGGTGGCCTCCGGATCCGGGTTCCCACAGGTGCAGGTCCGCCTCCACCTCGGGCTGGCCGGGGCGATCCGCCCAGGGCAGCAGCACGAAGAAGCCTGCCCGGCGCAGCACCGCCACGACCTGCTCCCGGCGGCCCTCGGGCACGTGGGGCTGGATGCGGGCGATTCCCGCGCGGCGGGCGAGTTCCATCATCGGGTCCGCGGCGTCTCCCACGGTCACGAGCACCGCGCGCTCCCGGAGGGCGGCGCGGTGGGCCTGCTCGTCGCCGCACGCGTTGGTCGGCGCGTGCAGCACGCCCACCAGGTCGGGGCAGTGCCGCGGGCTGGACTCGTGCACCACGAAGCCCAGCAGGTCAGCGCCGCATTCCAGCGCGTGGCGCGCGTCGGCGGCGGAGGTGAGCCCGCAGACCTTGACGAGCCCACTCACGACGCGGCCTGGCCGGCGAGCGCCGCGAAGATGCGGTCCAGGAAACCCTTGGGATCCGCGCTGCGCATCAGGGCCTCGCCCATGAGGACGGCGTCGAAGCCCGCCCGGAAGGCCGCCACCGCGTCCTCCGGCGTGGCGAGCCCGCTCTCCCGGATCAGCAGGGCGTCGGGGAAGGCTTCCCGCAGGGGTTCGGCCCCGGGGGCGCCGAGGGTGAAGGTGGCCAGATCCCGGGCGTTGATGCCCACGAGCCGGGCCCGGGCCGCGCCTGCGAAGGGGAGTTCCGTCAGGTCGTGCAGCTCGACGAGGGGTTCCAGGCCCCGGGCCCGGGCCGCGTCGGCGAAGGCCGCCGTGTGGCCCTTGAGGACCCTTGCGATGAGGAGCACCGCCGCGGCGCCGCAGGCCACCGCCTCGTCGAGCTGGTTCTCCGCCACCACGAAGCCCTTGTAGAGACAGGGCGGGCCGACCCGTACACCCGCGGCGAGATCCTCGACGCTGCCCATGAAGTGGAAGGGCTCGGTGAGGATGGAGAAGGCCGCCGCGCCGCCCTCCGAGTAGGCCTGCAGCTGCGCCAACAAGGGCGTGCCGGCGGCGAAGGGTCCGAGGGACGGGGAGGCCTGCTTGTACTCCGCGATCACCGCGCCCCCCCGGGCCGCGAGGGAGGCGCGCAGGGCCGCCTCGAAGGGCCCCGCGGATTCAGCCGCCCGGGGTGGCCGGGGCGCCGGAACGGGCACGGTCCGGCCCGCCACCCGGGCGGTTTCGAGGGCCACCACGCGCTGCAGGTGGGAGCCCGGCGGCAGATCGGCCCCGTCGAGGATGGCCTTGGGATCGGGGACGGTCATGCGCCCTCCAGGAGGTGCGGCAGGGGCAGCGGAAAGCCCTGGTCCAGGCGGGTTCGGGCTTCCCCCAAGGCGCCGGCCAGGGCCGCCAGGGGCAGGTCCCGGTGCAGCAGCAGGCCCAGGCCCGCCTGGAGCGCCACCGCATCCGCCAGGGCGGGCACGAAGTCGGCATGGGCCGAGCCCCCGTGGAAGCCCAAGGCGAGGCGCAGGGCCTCCGCCCGGTCCCCCACGGTCAGGGCGTCCTTCGCCGGCAGGCGAAGACCCAGTTCCCTCGGCACGAGCACCGCGGCTTCGACCGCTGCGCCGCCCTGGACCTCGACAATGCGGGTGGGGCCTTCGATAGAGGCCTCGTCCAGGCCTTGGCCTTCGGCATCCTTGCCGTGGACCACGAAGGCGCGGACCACGCCCCGCCGGGCGAGGGCTCCGGCCATGGGCATCAGCAGCTCCTCCCGCGCCACCCCCAGGAGCAGGTGGGCGGGCCGTCCGGGATTCAGCAGCGGCCCCAGCAGGTTGAAGATCGTTGGAATCCCCAGGCGCTTGCGGATCTCCCGCAGGCGCCCCAGGAGCGGGTGGTAGGCGGGCGCGAAGAGGAAGGCGAAGCGGCCCTGGCGCAGGTCCTCCCGGAGGGCCTCCGGGGGCCGGGTGAGGTCGTAGCCCAGGGCCTCCAGCAGGTCCGCGCTGCCGCAGACCCCGGTGGCGGCGCGATTGCCGTGCTTCAGCACCGGCACGCCCAGGTCCGCCAGCAGCAGGGCCGCCAGGGTGCTCAGGTTCGCGGTGGCCCTCGGGCTGCCGTCCGGGGATTTCCGGGCGTCGCCGCCGGTGCCCACCACGTCCAGCACCGGCAGACCCGGATCGGGGAAGGGCACCGCCACCGCCGCCAGGGCGGAGGCGAAGGCGTCCAGCTCCTCCGCCGTGGGCGTGCGCTGCGCCAGCAGGGCCAGGCAGGCGCCCACCAGCAGGGCGTCCGTGTCCTGGTCGATGAAGATCTCCATCAGCTCCCGGGCCGTCGCGGCGGCCATGGGCCGCATGGGGTTGTGAGTGGTGAGCAGGGTCATGGCGTCCCTCCGCGGGGGCGGCCCGCCAGGGCCAGGAAGTTGGCGAGGATGGCCGGGCCATCGGGGGTGAGGATGCTTTCCGGGTGGAACTGCACGCCCCAGCGGGGCAGCGTCCGATGGGCGATGGCCATGATTTCGCCGCCGCCCCCCGGCAGGACGCTCCGCCCGGTGATCGTCCAGCAGGCCGGCAGGGTTTCGGGATCGGCGATGAGGCTGTGGTAGCGGCCGACGGGACAGCCCGGCGCCAGGCCCTGGAAGAGGCCGCGGCCGTCGTGGTCCAGGGGCGTGGCTTCGCCGTGGAGAGGCTGGCGGGCGTGGATGACCCGGCCGCCGCTGGCGGCGACCAGGGCCTGCTGGCCCAGACAGACCCCCAGGATGGGCACACTCCAATCCGAGCCGGCGAGGGCCATGTGGCCGGGGCTGTCCGTGGGGTGGCCGGGGCCCGGGGACAGCACCACGGCGTCAGGACGCAGGGCCTGTGCGGCCTCGAGGGAGATGGCGTCGTGGCGGACCACCTGGACGGGCTCGCCGAGGGTTTCCAGAGCCTGAACCAAGTTGTAGGTAAACGAATCCAGGGCGTCGATGAGCAGGATCATGCCTCACCCCCTTCAAGCCGCACGCCCAGGGCTTCGGCCACGGCCCCCAGCTTGTGCAGGGTCTCCAGGTATTCCTTGCGGGGTTCGGAGGCGCGCACCACCCCCGCGCCGGCCTGGAGCCAGGCGGCGCCGGCGGCGTAGACCGCCGTGCGGAGGATCAGGGCCGTGTCCAGCACCCCGTCGGCGCCCAGGCGGATCAGCGCGCCGCCGTAAGGTCCCCGCATGTCCCCTTCCAGTTCGGCGATGCGCCGGCAGGCCCGGATCTTCGGCGCGCCGCTCACGGTGCCCGCCGGGAAGGCCGAGGCCAGCACGTCCAGGGCGTCGAGGCCCGGCTTCAGCACCGCCTTCACCGTGGTGGTGAGGTGGAGGACGTGGCTGGTCCGCTGCAGGGCCAGCGGCTTCTCCACCCGCACGCCGCCGGAGACGGCGATGCGGCCCAGATCGTTGCGGGCGAGGTCCACCAGCATCTGGTGCTCCGCCAGCTCCTTGGGATCCCGCTTCAGGGCCTCGAAGCGTTCCGCGTCCTCCTCCAGGGTGGCGCCCCGGGCCGCGGTCCCCGCGATGGGCAGGGTCTCGGCCTCGCCGCCGGCCACCCGGACCAGCATCTCCGGTGAGGCGCCCACGAGGGCGAAGCCGTCCCAGTCCAGCAGGAAGGCGTAGGGCGCGGGATTCAGCCGCCGCAGGCGCCGATAGGCCTCCAGGGGCGGCGGCGCGCCGTCCACGCGGACGCGGCGGCTGGGCACCAGCTGGTAGACATCCCCGTCGTGGATGAAGGCCTGCACCTGTCGCACCTGGGCTTCGAAATCCTGCTGCGCCGTCAGGGCCGTGGCCTGCGCGTTGAGTGCGTGGGCGGCGGGCGCCTCGTGGCGCTGGAGGGCGGCCTCCATGGAAGCCAGGGTGGCCTCCCCCGCCGAAGCCTCTGCGCAGAGGGCCTGGAGTTCGGCAACCTGGTGGAGGTGATCGATGACGAGGGCCGCGTCGAAGCGCCGGGCCCAGACCGTGGGCAGGCCCAGGGTGTTCCGGGCCGGCAACGGAATCGTCGGCTCGAGAGCCCCCATGGCCTCGAAGCCCACGTAGCCCGCGGTGCCCACGCCGATGGGCGGCGCCTCGCGGATGAGGGGCAGTTCCGGAGAGGGGAGGCGGCGGGATTCCAGCGGGCCGGTATCCGCCAGGCGCCGGAGGGCCTCCACCCAGCCGTTCCCGGGGGGGTCGAGGCAGACTTCCCCTTGGCCTTCCAGCAGCACGAAGCTGTAACGGCCGACCCGCTCCCCCAGGTCACTGGATTCCAGCAGGAGGCTGGCGCCCAGGGGACGCAGGGAGAGAAAGGCCGAGAGGGGCGTGATGAGGTCGGCGGGGATGAGTCTTCGCAGCAGCAACATGGTGGTCCAAAAGCAAAAAGCCCGGCGCAAAGGCCGGGCTCGGAAAAAGGCGGAGTGCGATCAGCTAAGGGAGTCGCGGCCTTCATCCGAGCCCAATCGCCAGGACCAGACCTGCAGGGTCCGGTGCGCGGGAACAAGGAGGAAGGCCGACATCCCTCCATGTCACCCCGTCGGCCCGTGCCTTGTCAACGCCAAGTTTGGCCTCCCACAGGCGCAAAGCCGCGCCCGTTGTGCTTTGATGGAAGGTTCCGGAAACCCCATGGACGAGACCCAGCCCCCCGATTCACCCGACCCGCGCCCGGCGCCTCCGGAGAGCATCCACGCCTTCGCGGACGCGGAGCTGGCCCTGCGTCCGCTGCCTCCCTGGGCCTGGCTCGGGGCCTCGTTCCGCGGCGGCTTCCGCGCCTCCGGGCTGCACCTGCTGGCCGCCTGGGCCTTTTTCGAAGTCTGCACGAGCGCGGCGTGGGCCGTCCATCTGCGGGGCTTCACCAGCTTCGCCGGCGGGTGGAGCGCCCTGCCCCAGCACTGGGGCGAGATGCTCAGCGCCAAGGATCTCTGGAACCTGGCGGTGAACGGCGAGATGGGCCGGGAGCCCTTCGGCACCGCCGTCCCCTGCCTCGCGGCCTTCGGCCTCGCCTGGATGTTCTGGGCCTCCTGGCGGCATCAGGCGGAGGAGGCCGCCCTGCCGGCGCGACTCCGGGACTGGGTCCTCGGCCTCTTCGACGCGCTGGTCATCGGCCTCGTGCCCCTGCTGCTGCCCTTCCTGCTCGTTTCGAAACTCCTGTCCGCCAGCGCCGCCACGGGCATCCAGGGGCTGGGCTGGCTCGACTTCGTCGGGCGGCCTCTGCTCTTCCTCGCCTTCGTGTCGGCCCTCATGGGCCAGTGGTGGCTGTGCCGGCTCAACCGGGCCGCCGCTGCCGAAGACTCCTTCACCACCTTCCTCGCGGCCTATCCCCGCCACCTGAAGGACAGCTTCCTGCGCCTCTGGTCCCATCCGGTGCAGTGGACCGCGCTCCATCTGGGCGGGGCGGCCCTGCGCGCGGGTCTGACTTTTGGCGCCCTGTTCCTGGGCTGGCGCTGGGGCGGAGGCGGGACGGGCCGGGTCTGGGCCTTCCTCGGAGTCCAGGTGCTGGCCACCCTGGTGAACGCCTTCCTCCTGGGCTGGCTGCTCCGGCTCACGGCCCGCTACTGGCGGCGCCGCCGGGAGGTGGCCCAGGCCCTGGCCGCCCTCGAAGCTGCCCGGACGCCTTCCATCCTCGCCACCGATCGCGTGGAGGCTTCTTGAAGCATTCCGTTCTCGTCCTCAGCTTCGCCGCCCTCATGGCCCACGGCGCCCTCCGGGCCCAGACCGCCAAGCCGGAAAACGTGGTGGCCCTCCCCGTCAACGCCACCGTCGCGGAGGATCCGGAGATCCTCAAGATCATCGAGCCCGCCCGCCTGGAGATCGTGAAGACCTTCGACCTGCCCCTGGTGGAGGCGCCGAAGGGGCTGCTGCGGGGCCGCGGCACCGACGAGAACCTCCTGGGCTACTGGGTCGCCGACGTGATGCGCCGGCGCGCGTCCATCGCCGCGGGCGCCCCGGTGGCCTTCGCCTTCACCAACCGCGGCGGCCTGCGCGCCAACCTCCGGGCCGGCATGCTGAAGGTCGGCGACATCTTCGAGCTGATGCCCTTCGAGAATGAGCTCGTCGTCATCGAGCTCAGCGGCGCCGAAGTCATCAAGGTCGTCCAGATGGGCGTCCTCCGCCGGGGCGGCGAGCCCGTGTCGGGCGTGAAGGTCAGCACCCGCGGCCCGGCGGACAAGCCCGAGATCACGGTGACCTGGGAGGACGGCAGCCCCATCGATCCCGCCGCCACCGTGAAGGCGGCCTCCACGGACTACCTCGTGGGCGGCGGCGATGGCTACCGAAGCCTGCGGGACGGGCGGCGCCCCTTCACCACGGGCCTCCTGCTCCGGCAGGTCCTGCTGGACGCGTGCACGGACCTCGCGAAGCAGAAGCTGCCCCTGCTGCCTCCGGCCACCGGGCGCTACCTCTTCGAAAGCCCTGAACTGCAGCTCGCCATCCTGGACAAGAAACCCGCCCCGCCCGCGAAGGCCGGGGTCAAGTGAGGACCGCCCCATGACGCACCTCCTGGACCGCCGCGCCTTCCTCGCCGCCGGCGCCGCCACCGCCCTCAGCACCGCCTGCGCCCGGCCCATCGTGGCCGCGGACGGCAGGCCCACCGTGGCCGCCGCTGGCCGGCCCGCGGCGGAGCCCGCCCTGGGCCGCGTCACGCTGCTGCACACCAACGACACCCACAGCCGGGTGGAGCCCTTCGGCCCCGGCAACGGCAACCTCAGCGGGCGCGGAGGCATGGCGCGCCGGATGACCATGGTGAAGGAGCTGCGCAAGGCCATTCCCAACGTGCTGCTGCTGGACGCCGGGGACACCTTCCAGGGCACACCCTACTTCAACCTCTACAAGGGCCGCCTCGACTACAAGCTCATGAGCCTGCTGGGCTACGACGCGGGCACCCTGGGCAACCACGACTTCGACAACGGCGTGGATTCCCTCCTGGAGGCCATGCAGGAGGCGAAGTTCGACTTCGTGAACTGCAACTTCGACTGCGCGGGCGCCCCGGCCCTGCAGAAGCGCCTGCGCCCCTTCGTCATCAAGGAATTCCCCGGGATCCGGGTGGGCATCACCGGCGTCGGCGTCGCCTTCAAGGGGCTGGTCGCCCCGAACAACCACAAGGGCGTGGCCTGGCTCGATCCCGACAAGGCCCTGAAGCCCGTCGTCGCCCACCTCCGGGAGAAGGAGAAGGTGGACCTGGTGGTGCTCCTCAGCCACCTGGGCTACGACGAGAAGGGTACGGGCTGGGACGACCTGACCCTCGCGAAGCAGGTGCCGGGCATCGACGCCATCATCGGCGGCCACAGCCATACGTTTTTGGATCAACCCACGAAGGTGGCCAACGAACGCGGCGAGACGCTGATCTTCCAGGTGGGCTTCGCCGGGGTGAACCTGGGACGCATGGACTTCGTGACTTCCAAGGGCGTGGTGAAGGCCGCCGGCGGCTTCGCCGTGCCGGTCATCCACCAGGCCTGAGGCCCGCCGTGGAGCTCCGCGACGAGCCCGACCACTATCTCGAAGGCCCCTTCCTGGTCTTCACCGCGGCCCACCACCTGCGCCGGGGCAGCTGCTGCGGAAGCCAGTGCCGGCACTGCCCCTTCGAGCCCCGGGCGGTGAAGGGGAACGACCGGCGCCAGGCGGCCTTCCTCGACGCCGGGCGAGCCTGAGGCCGCCGCCCGAGGGGTTTGACCACCGTCACCGATCCCGCCCTTCCCGCGCCAGTGCTTGATCGGACCCCATCCCCGTGGGAGGCTGAAGTGTTTCCCTGAAGGAGCCTGCCATGGCCGACGTCCAGCTCACCGTTCCCCCCGGGGGCGCCAAGATCCGCATCGAGAACGGGAAGCTCGTGGTCCCCGACAACCCGGTCATCCCCTTCATCGAAGGCGATGGCACCGGCGCGGACATCTGGCGCGCCTCCGTGCGCGTGTTCGACGCGGCGGTCGCCAAGACCTACGGCGGCAAGCGCAAGATCCACTGGATGGAGGTCTACGCCGGCGAGAAGGCCTTCACCCAGTTCAACACCTGGCTGCCGGACGAGACCGTGGAGGCCTGCCGGGAATTCCTGGTGAGCATCAAGGGCCCCCTCACCACGCCCATCGGCGGCGGCATCCGCAGCCTCAACGTGGCCCTGCGCCAGATGCTGGACCTCTACACCTGCCTGCGCCCCGTCCGCTGGTTCAAGGGCGTGCCCAGCCCCGTGAAGCACCCCGAGAAGGTGGACATGGTGATCTTCCGGGAGAACACCGAGGACATCTACGCGGGCATCGAGTTCGAAGCCGGCAGCGCCGACTGCGACAAGCTCCTGGCCTTCCTCCAGGCCGAGTTCCCCAAGGAGTACAAGAAGATCCGCTTCCCCGGCAGCGCGGGCCTGGGCATCAAGGCCGTCTCCCGGGAAGGCACGGAGCGCCTGGTGCGCGCCGCCATCCAGTACGCCATCGACTTCAAGCGCCCCAGCGTGACCCTGGTCCACAAGGGCAACATCATGAAGTACACCGAGGGCGGCTTCATGCGCTGGGGCTATGACCTGGCCAAGAAGGAGTTCGGCGCCGTGGAGATCGACGGCGGCCCCTGGTGCAAGCTCCCCAACGGCATCGTCATCAAGGACGCCATCGCCGACATCACCCTGCAGCAGGTGCTGACCCGCCCCGACGAGTTCAGCGTCATCGCCACGCTGAACCTGAACGGCGACTACCTTTCGGACGCGCTCGCCGCGCAGGTGGGCGGCATCGGCATCGCGCCCGGCGGCAACATCAACTACGTCACCGGCCACGCGGTCTTCGAAGCCACCCACGGGACCGCGCCCAAGTACGCCAACCTCGACAAGGTGAACCCCGGCTCCGTGATCCTCAGCGGCGAGATGATGCTGCGCTACATGGGCTGGACCGAGGCCGCCGACGCCATCCTGGCCGCCATGGACAAGGCCATCGCCAGCCGCGCCGTCACCTACGACTTCGCCCGCCAGATGGAAGGCGCCACGGAAGTGAAGTGCTCAGGCTTCGCCGACGTGATCATCGCGAATTTGTAAGCCGCCGGGCGAACCAACGATTGAGGACTTGAAAAGGGCCCGCATCGCGGGCCCTTTCCTTTGGTGGCGCCAGCCCCGAAACCGAGAGCCTAGATCTTGAACTTCACCTTCTGCCCCTCGCCGCTGACCTCCACGGCCTGGCGGACGCCCTTGACGGTGATGACGTGGCTGCCCCGGCTGAGCTTGATGGGCGTGCTGCCGTCGCTCTCGACCCCGGTGCCCTGGCCGTCCACCATCACCGGACCGACGCCGGGGAAGGTCTCCACGAGGACGCTGCCCACGCCGGGCCCGTTCAGGGTGGCGGTCTGGCCGGGCTTCACGGTCACCGACCGGGCGTCGTGGAAGAAGAACTTGGGATTGCTCAGTTCCACCTTGTAGGTGCCCGGAGGCAGGGCTTCGCCCTTGGCGCCCAGTTCGCCCTTGTCCTTGCCGTCGATCTTCACCCGCAGGGGGAAGGCGCCGGCGACCTTGAGGAGACCGGCGGCGGTGGGATCCACGGCGGAGGCGGTGCTGGGGTCCACGAGCTTGAAGACTTCGCCCCCGGGGACTTCGCCGGCCTTGAAGTCCCGGGTGAACGCGAGGCCGTCGCCCTTGGTGAGGGTGAGCTTGTAGTCCTTCCCGTGCTTCCATTCGGGAATGGTCAAGGGGGTCGTGCCCATGGCCTTGCCGTCCAGCAGCACCGTGGCGCCGGGGGGATCGGACTTGATGGTCTCGGGACCGACGATCTCCTTGAGCTCGATGGTCCGGGGCAGCTCGGAGGGGTTCTGGATGGTGGTCTCGAAGGGCGCGTAGCCCTTGGCCTCCACCTTCACCTTGGCGCCGGCCTTGAAGGCGATGGGCACGGTGTCCGCGGCGCCCACCTTCTCGCCGTCGATGTAGATGTCCGCCTTCGCGGGCTTGCTGGCCAGCAGCACCTTGTCCCCGCCGCCCTTCACGAAGAGGAACCAGCCGCCTGCCGCCAGGGCCAGGACCGCCGCGGCGCCCGCGGCGAGCAGGCCGCCCTTGCCGCCCTTGGGCCGCCCCGTCTCCGTATGGTGCGGCGTGAACACCGTCTGGTCGCCCACCCGGTTGATGATGGGGGCCGGCGCCATCTGGGTGCCCATCTTGAGGATGCTCAGCAGCTCCCGGCGCTCCTCGATGTGGAGGTCCGTGGCGGTCTCCATCAGGTCCTTCACGAACAGGGCGCAGGACTCGTGGCGGTCGGCGGGCTTCTTGGACAGCACCTTCGTGAAGACCCGCGCCCAGCCTTCCGGCAGGACTCCCAGCACCGGCGGCTTCACTTCCACCGGGGGCTCGTTCACGATGCGGTAGAGGATGGTGTTGATGCTGTTGCCCGGAAAGGGCGACATGCCCGAGAGCACTTCGAAGACGAGGACCCCGAAGGAGAAGATGTCCGACCGGTTGTCCACGGTGCCTTCGCGGATCTGCTCCGGGCTGGCGTAGCTCGGCGTGCCGAGGAAGGTGCCCGTCTGCGTGAGGTTGGCGTCCTCCCGCTTCGCGATGCCGAAGTCCATCAGCTTGGGCCGGCCGTCCTCGGTGATCATCACGTTGCCGGGCTTCACGTCCCGGTGCACGATGCCGTGGTGATGGGCGTGGTCCAGGGCTTCGGCGATGCCCGCGGCGATCCTGAGCTTGTCCCGGAGGGACATGGGCTGGTTGGCCTTCATGAGGCCGTCCAGGGGCTTGCCGGACACGTACTCCATGGCCAGGAAGGGCCCCAGCTCGCACTCGCCCACGTCGTAGATGGCCACGATGCCCGGGTGGTTCAGCAGGCCGCTGATCTCCGCCTCCCGCTGGAAGCGCATCATGTACTCATGGCGGTCCGCCTCGCTGCGCAGGGCGTCGAGCTTCACCGTCTTCACCGCGACCTTGCGCTTGATCTTGGGATCGTCCGCCAGATAGACGCTGCCCATGGCCCCCGCGCCGAGGAGCCGCCGCACCTCGTAACGCCCGATCAGCTGGGGCAACTTGTCTGCGTCACTCATGGATTCAGCCTAGCCGGACAGACCGGCCGTCCTCAAAAAGAATGTTGAAAAATTCCATAATACTTGTGGATTATTCCAAGCCTTTGGAGACAATTTAAGGATTACTTGCCCGGCGGCAAGCCTCCTCGGAGCCCCACCCCACCATGGACACCCTCAAGGCGCTGGTCCTCGGCACTTACTTCACCATCCTCACGATCTTGAGCGTCTACGGCGCCCATCGCCTTTGGATGCTGATCCTGTACTTCCGCCACAAGAAGGAAGTGCCCCAGGCGCCCGAGGGTTCCGAATCCTTCCTGCCCCGGGTCACCGTCCAGCTCGCCATCTTCAACGAGGTGAACGTGGTGGAGCGGCTGGTGGACGCCGTGATCCGCATGGACTGGCCGAAGGACAAGCTGGAGATCCAGCTCCTGGACGACTCCACCGATGAGACCGTCCATGTCGCCCGCGCCGTCTGCGAACGCTATGAGCTGCTGGGCTTCGACATCCAGCACATCCACCGCACGGACCGCACGGGCTTCAAGGCCGGCGCCCTTGCCCACGGCCTTCAGACCGCCAAAGGCGAGTTCGTGGCCATGTTCGACGCCGACTTCATCCCCACGGTGGACTTCCTCCGCCAGGCGGTGCCCCAGTTCGCCGATCCCAAGGTCGCCTTCGTCCAGGGCTGCTGGGACCACCTGAACCGGGACTTCTCCCTGCTCACCCAGGTGCAGGCCATCCTCCTGGACGGCCATTTCGTCTTCGAGCACACCGCCCGCAACCGCTCCGGGGCCTTCTTCAACTTCTCGGGCACCGCCGGCATGTGGCGCGTCTCCGCCATCGCCGACGCCGGGGGCTGGGAGCACGACACCATCACCGAGGACGCCGACCTCAGCTACCGGGCCCAGCTCAAGGGCTGGCGCGGCGTCTACCTGAAGGACATGGTGGTCCCCGCCGAACTGCCCGTGGACGTGAACGCCTTCAAGAGCCAGCAGCACCGCTGGGCCAAGGGCAACGCCCAGGTCATCCGCAAGCTCCTGGTCACCATCTGGAGGAGCGACGCCAGCCTGCACACCAAGCTGGAATGCTGGTTCCACCTCTCGGCCAACTGCAACTACTTCCTCATGGTCATCCTGGCGGTGCTCATGGTGCCCTGCATGATCCTGCGGGCCGGCACCCCCGCCCACGTCCTGCTCATGACCGACGGCCCCTTCTTCCTCCTGAACGCCGTGAGCGTGGGCCTCTACTTCGGCGTCAGCCAGAAGGAGCTCTTCGACAACCGGGGCTGGACCAGCCGCATCAAGTACATCCCGGCCCTCATGAGCCTGGGCATCGGCCTCGCCCTCAACCAGGCCAAGGCCCTGATGGAAGGCTTCTTCACCGACGACAAGGAGTTCAAGCGGACCCCGAAGCTCGGCGTGGACGCCTTCGGAATGGCCACCAGCAAGCGCGCCTACAAGGTGCCCAAGAGCCTCATCTCCTTCCTGGAGGCCGGTTTCGCCGTCTACTACTTCGTAGCCCTCCTCGCCGCCATCTACCTCCGCAAGTGGGCCTCCGTGCCTTTCCTGTGGCTCTTCTTCAGCGGCTTCTCCTACATGAGCCTGTTCTCGCTCATGGACGTGAAACTGTTCCGGAAGCTCGCCATGGAGGAGCTCGAGGACGCCGAGGGCGCCTCGCACTTCGTGCAGTAGGCCTCAAAGGCCCGAACCACCGGAAGCGGGCCGCCTGGCCCGCTTTCCAGTTCCAGCCCCCTGCCCCGACGACCGCTCCAGGCCCCCCAACCCGATGCCCAACCCGATGATCGACCTCCACGCCCACACGCACTTCTCCGATGGCACCGACTCCCCGGAGGCGCTGGCCCTGGCCGCGGACACCGCGGGGCTCGAGGCCCTCGCCCTGACGGACCACGACACCGTGGACGGCCTGCCGCGCTTCCTGGGCATGCAGACCTCGGTGAAGGCGCGGCTCATCCCGGGCACGGAGCTGAGCTGCCGCTTCCTGGGACGCTCCCTCCACGTGCTGGGCCTCTTCGTGGATCCCTTCGACAAGGTCTTCCAGGCCCGCCTCGCCGAATTCCGCAAGAGCCGGGACGAGCGGAACCTCCGCATGGTGGCCCGCCTGAACGAACTCGGGGTCGCCCTGACCCTGGAGCAGGTGGAAGTCCACCGGACCGGGCCCGTGGTGTCCCGGGTGCACATGGCGGTGGCCCTGGTGGAAAGCGGCGCGGTGAAGAGCATCCCCGAAGCCTTCAACCGCTACCTCGCGGACCATGCCCCGGGCTTCGTGCCCCGGCAGGAGCTGGATCCGCCCACCGCCGCCCGGTGGATCTGGGAGGCCGGCGGCCTGCCCCTCATCGCCCACCCGGGCCGCTTCGCCGGCCGCAGCTTCGGCTGGGACGAGGCCATGGACGACCTCCGGGGGGCCGGCATGGCGGGCTTCGAGGCCTACTACGGCGAGTACGGCCCCGCGGAGCAGGCCTACTTCCTGGAGCTGGCGGCCCGCAAGGGCATGGCCCCCAGCGGCGGCAGCGACTACCACGGGGCCAACAAGCCTGGCCTCAGCCTCGGGGTGGGCCGAGGCTGCCTGCGGGTGCCGGGAGAGGTCCTGGAGGGCCTGGAGGCCGCCCGCGCCCGGGGCGCCTGGAACTGAGGCCGGACGCCCGCCGCGCGGGTTGCTACACTCCCCCCATGGCCCAAAAAGTGCTGCTGGTCGAGGATGACGCCATCAACGTGAAGTTCATGCAGGTGGTCCTCACGCGGAAGGGCGGCTTCGAAGTCGTCGTCTCGGAGGATCCCCTGGAGATCCTCGAGATCGCCCGGCGGGGGGACATTGCCGGGATCATCATGGACATCAGCCTGGCCCGCTCCACCATGGACGGCCAGAAGATGGACGGCATCGGCATCACCCGCCTTCTCAAGGCCGATCCCGCCACCGCCTCCATCCCCGTGCTCATCGCCACCGCCCACGCCATGTTCGGGGACCGGGAACGCTTCCTGGCGGAGACCGGGGCCGAAGGCTACCTCGCCAAGCCCTTCTTCGATCCCGAAGCCTTCCTCCGGGAAGTCCGGCGGGTGATCCCGGCGGAATGAGACCGCCCCCCAAGCCCGGTGCCCGGCCGGCCAGCCCACGCCCCTCCGGCCCACGCCCGTCCGGCCCCCGTCCGTCGGGCACCGAGGCTGCGGCCTATCGCCTGCTCCTGGAATACGACGGCAGCAAGTACCAGGGCTGGCAGCGCCAGGGTCCCAAGCAGACCGCGGAAGGGGTGCGCACGGTGGCGGGCAGCCTGGAGCACGCCCTGCGGGAAGCGGGGTTCCGGGTCCTCACGCTCATGGGCTCGGGGCGCACGGACGCCGGGGTCCACGCCCTCGGCCAGGTGGCCCACCTGCACCTGGAGCCGAAGGGCGCGCCGGAGGCCCGGGACTTGATCCGCCTGGTGGATCCCTTCCTGCCCCACGACCTCGCCCTGCGCGAGGCGAAGCCCTGCAGCCTGAAATTCCACGCCCGCCACGACGCCGAGGCGCGGAGCTATCTCTACCAGCTGAGCCGCCGGCGCACGGCCTTCGGCAAGCCCTACGCCTGGTGGGTGAAGGGCGGCCTGGACCTGCGGCTCCTGGACGCGGCGTGGAAGTCCTTCCTCGGCAACCACGACCTGTCGGCCTTCGCGGACCTGGAGCCCCGGGAGGACGGCCGCTGCGCCATCCAGTCCTGCGAGTTCCTGGAGGCGGGCAGCCTTGTCCTCCTGCGGGTCACCGCCACCCACTTCTTCCACCGGCAGGTGCGCCGCATGGTGGGCGCCTCCGTGGCCTGCGCCCTGGGCAAGGCGGCCCTGGCGGAGCTGCAGCGCGACATCGCGAAGCCCACGGCGGAGGCCAACCTCCGCTGGGGCGCCCTGGCGGCGCCGGCGGCGGGCCTCTTCCTGGAGCGGGTGCGCTACGGCGGCGACGGGCCGCTGGATCCCCTCCACGCCGTGATCGAGGTTCGCTAGATGCTCACCCGCGATGAAGCCTGGACCCTCCTCTGCGAATGGACGCCTTCCGAAAAGCTCCGCACCCACGCCCGCTCCGTGGAGCTGGTGATGCGGGATCTGGCGGCGAAGCTGGAAGCCGATGTGGAACAGTTCGGCCTCGCGGGCATGCTCCACGACGCGGACTACGACCAGTGGCCCGAGGAACATCCGCAGCGCATCGTGGCCTGGCTGCGGGAGCGGGGCGAGGAGGCCCTGGCCCACGCGATCTCCGCCCACTACACCCAGTGGGGTGTCAGCTACGACAGCCTCCTGGACAAGGCCCTGCTGGCCAGCGACGAGATCACCGGCTTCGTCACCGCCTGCGCCCTGGTGCGGCCTACTCGGACCGAAGGGCTGGAGCCCCGGAGCGTGAAGAAGAAGCTCAAGGACAAGACCTTCGCCGCCGGCGTGGACCGCTTCGAGGTGGCGGAAGGGCTGCGGATGTTGATTGAAGCCGTGGGCGGTACGGAAGACGAGCACCTGGCGCGGATCATCGCCGTGGTGCATGAGCACCGCGCGGAACTTGGGCTGCTGCCGCCGGAGTAGACTGGGAGCTGGAGCAACGCACCCATGGCCACCGCCGATTCCCGATCCATCCTCGCGTCCAACCTCTGGGACCGCACCGGAGACGACACCCTTTCCCGCCGGGCCTTCCTGGGGCTGACGGGCGGCCTCACCCTCTACGGCCTGGCGCTCAACGCCGTCCTTGCGGCCTGGGCCCTGCAGGCCCAGTTCCGGCCGGGGACCATCCTCTTCCTGGTGCTGGGGCTGGCCCTGCCGATGATCGGCATCTTCACCGCCCGCCGCGCCAAGACGATGCCGGTGGCCCTCCTGGGCTACCACCTGCTGCTCATCCCCTTCGGCCTCATCCTCGGGCCCATCCTGGAGACCTACCTGCGGGTGGGGGGCACGGCCCTGGTGATGCGGGCCCTGATGCTGACGGGCTGCACGACGGGGGTCATGACCCTCCTGGGCCTGAGCTACCCGAAGGTCTTCGAGAAGCTGGGCGGCGTGCTCTTCGCGGCGCTGATCGCCCTGGTGGTCCTGCGGGTCCTGGGCTTCTTCATCCCGTCCCTGGCCGCCGCGGGCTGGATCGAGTGGCTGGCGGCGGGCATCTTCACCCTCTACATCGGCTACGACTGCCACCGGGCCATGGCCATCCCCGCCACCGGCCGCAACGCCGTGGACGTGGCCATCAGCCTCTACCTGGACATCTTCAACCTCTTCCTCACCCTCCTGCGGATCCTGAGCCCGCGGGACTGAGGCGTCCCTGCGCTCCCGCCCATGACCTCCCGCCCGCCCTTCCGCTTCAAGCAGCTCGACCACGTGGTCCTGCGCTGCATCGATCAGGCCGCCATGGAGCGCTTCTACATGGACGTCCTGGGCTGTGCCCTGGAGCAGCGGCAGCCCCACATCTCGTTGACCCAGCTGCGGGCGGGCGCGTCCCTCGTGGATCTGGTGCCCGGCCGCGTGGCCACTGAGCCGGGCCGGAATGTGGACCACGTCTGCTTCACCGTCGCGCCCTGGGATCCGGACGCCATCCTCGCCCACCTGGCAGCCTGCGGCTTCCCCTGCCCGCCCCCCGCCTCCCGCTACGGCGCCGAAGGAGAAGGACCGTCCATCTACGTCACGGATCCCGAAGGGAACGTGGTGGAGCTGAAGGGCCCGGCGGTGACGGGGCCGATCGTCTCAGGGTACTGAGTCCATGGAACCGATCCGCGCCTTCGCACCCGTCGCCCTGGTCCTCCTCCTCGCCTGCAAGTCCGGTGGAAGTGACGCCCCGGGCGGCGGGTCGCCGAGCGGACCGGCCACGGTGCCCGGGGGCCAGGTGGCCTTCGATTCGGATCGCACGGGGAACTACGAGATCTATCTCATGGCCGCGGATGGCAGCTCCGTCCGTCCCCTCACCAGTGATGCCCGCTACGACACGTGGTGGCCCCGCATCTCCCCGGACCGGACGCGCATCCTCTTCTACCGCACCGCCAAGGGGCTCCACGATTCGGACTACACGAAAACCAGTCTCTGGCTCATGAACGCCGATGGTTCGGGCCAGGTGCAGGCCATCGCCAACGGCGCCAATGGCTGGCAGTTCCAGGGCCACGGGGAGTGGTCGCCGGACGGCACGCGCATCGTGATGTTCGGCGGCTCCGCACCGAACCTGAACATCTTCGTGACCAACGCTTCAGGCCAGAGCCCCGTCGCCATCACCAGCCGATCGGGGCTGAACATCGATCCCAGCTGGTCCCCGGACGGCGCCACCGTGGCCTTCATCTCGACCCCGGCGGGCAGCGTGGACGCCTACGACCAGGAGGTCTACCGGGTGCCTGCGAACGGCGGCGCCGTCACCCGGCTGACGAACGACCACCTCATCGACAACGATCCCTACTTCGCCCCGGACGGCCAAACCATCGCCTTCCTCACCCAGACCCTGCCTCCGGGCAGCCCCGGCAAGCCCCTCGGCACCTGGGGCATCCGCAAGATCGGGCCCAACGGCACCGGGTTGGGCACCGTCATCGACGACGGCCAGATCAATTCCAAGCCTGACTGGAGCACGGATGGTTCGCTGATCCGTTTCCATCGCACCCTCTACTTCGGCAGCGGAACATGGAGCCTCTTCCAGATCCGGCCCGACGGGACGGGGCTGTTGGAACTCACGCCAGGGCAGAGCTGGAATAACGAATTCCCCTGCGCGGGGGGCGTGAAGCGCTGATGCCCGGTTACTCCGCGGCCGGGGCCGCCTCGGCCTTCTTCCCGAACAGCAGGCTCCACGCGAACAGGATCCCGCCCACGACGATGCAGCTGTCGGCGATGTTGAAGGTCCAGTAGTGCCAGCCGCGGAAGACGAAGTCGAGGAAGTCCACGACGTGGCCGCGCAGGAGGCGGTCGAGGCCGTTGCCGGCGGCGCCGCCGAGGATGAGGCCGAGGGCGACGCGCTCCAGGCGCGGGGTGCCCGCGGCGAAGAACTCCCGGCCGAAGTACCAGAGGGCGGCGAGGCCCGCCACGGTGAAGAGGCTGGTGCGCAGCCAGTCCGGCGCGGTGTGGAGGCTGCCGAAGATGGCGCCCTTGTTGTACCCGAGGGTGAGGCTGAAGAAGCCCGGGATGACCGGCCGGCTCATGCCCTCCCGGGGCAGGATGGACAGGATCCAGGCCTTCGACGCCCAGTCCGCGAAGAAGGCGATGAGGGGCAGCAGGGACCAGCGCAGGCGGCTCATCCCTTCACCGGGCCGGCGGCGATGACCTTGGCGCAGCGTAGGCAGAGGTCCGGATCCTCCTGGGTGCCGTGGCCGCCCCGGTGGTCCCAGCAGCGGGGGCACTTGGGGCCGGCGTGGGGCCTGACTTCCACCGAGAGCTCGGCGGCGTCATAGAACTCTAGGCCCGAGACCACGAAGAGGTCTTCCAGGTTCTCCCCCAGCCCGTGCAGCTCGAGCTGGTTCTCCGCCGGCAGCCCGATGCGCACGGCGGCGTCCAGGCTGGTGCCGATGGTCTTGGCGGCGCGGTGGGGCTCCATGGCCCCCTGCACCGCTTCCCGCACGATCCAGAGGGCGGTCCAGGCCTCGTGCTCCCGGGCGGCGACGCCTTCGGGGAAGCGCTGCTGGAAGACCGAGCCTTCCACACCGGGGATGTGTTCCCAGATCTCGTCGGCGGTGAAGCTGAGCACCGGCGCCAGGAGGACGGCGAGGCCCTCGGCGAGGGTGTGGCACAGCGTCCGGCAGCTGCGGCGCCGGGGGGAATCGAGGGCGTCGCAGTAGAGGCGGTCCTTGATGATCTCGAAGTAGCGGCCGGAAAGGTCCCGCTGGCAGAACTCCAGGATGGCCTGGGTGGCGCGGTGGAACTCGAAGGCCAGGTAGGCTTCGCGGACCTCCCGGGCCAGGCGCAGGAAGGCGCCGTGGATCCAGATGTCGAGATCGGTCCAGCCGGTCTCCGGCACCGCGTCCCGGGCCGGATCGTAGCCGTCCAGGGCGCCCAGGAGGAAGCGCAGGGTGTTGCGGATCTTGCGGTAGGCGTCCGCGGTGCGCTCCAGGATCTCCTTGCCGATGCGCACGTCCTCGTTGTAGTCCACGCTGCAGGTCCAGAGCCGCAGGATGTCGGCGCCGTAGGTCTTGAAGACCTCCTCGGGGGTCACCGTGTTGCCCAGGGACTTGGACATCTTCTGGCCCTTGGCGTCCAGCACGAAGCCGTGGGTGACCACGGTGGTGTAGGGCTTCTGGCCGCTGGCGGCGAGGTTGAAGAGGAGCGAGGAATGGAACCAGCCCCGGTGCTGGTCCGAGCCTTCCAGGTAGATGAACTGCCCGTAGTCGGCGCGGGAGAGTTCCGGGTGGGTGTCGCAGACGACGCCGGCGCTGACGCCGCTGTCGATCCACACATCGAGGATGTCGGTCTCCTTCTGGTAGTCCGCCGGGTCGATGCCCAGGCCGTCCGCCAGGGCGGTCACGTCCGCGTCCGCCCAGGCCTCGATGCCGCCCGCCTCGATGAGCCGGGCGGCGCGCTCGAAGAGCTCGGGGTGAACGAAGGGCTCGCCGGTCTCGACGTGGCGCAGCACGGTGATGGGCGTGCCCCAGGCGCGCTGGCGGCTGATGCACCAGTCCGGGCGCCCGGCGATCATGGCGTGGATGCGGTTGCGCCCCGCGGCAGGCACCCAGCGGGTGGCGTCCACGCCGTCCAGCCCCAGCTCCCTCAGGCTCTTGCCGAGGCCCGCCAGCTCGTCGTCCATGGTGATGAACCACTGCTCGGTGGCCCGGAAGAGGATGGGCGTCTTCGTGCGCCAGCAGTGCGGGTAGCTGTGGTTCAGCGTGTCCTCGTGCAGAAGGGCGCCGGCGGCCTTCAGCTTCTCGATGACGATCGGATTCGATTCGAAGATGTTCTTGCCTTCAAGTTCGGCATCCTCCACGGCGGCGGTGAACTTCCCGTCGGGGCCCACGGCCTGGAAGAGGCCCAGGTGGTGGGCGATGGCGAAGTCGTCCACGCCGTGGTCCGGGGCCGTGTGCACCAGGCCCGTGCCCGTGTCGGCGGTGACGTGGTCCCCCATGAGCACCGGGCTGTCCCGGTCGATCCAGGGATGGCGCGCGACCAGGGTCTGGAATTCCTTCCCCTTCAGGACGGCCCGGGTGTGCAGGGTCAGGCCGAGCTGCTTGTTGAAGGTTTCCAGCAGGGGCACGGCGACCGCATAGAACTGATCAACCCCGTCGATCGCTTCGAAGGCGAGGGCGTACTCCATGTCCGGATGCATGGCGATGGCGCGGTTGCTGGGCAGGGTCCAGGGCGTGGTCGTCCAGATGGGCAGGAAGAGGCGGAAGGCCCCGGCGGGACGGATGCCGGTGGCGTCCAGGAAGGCCTTCGCCTTGTCGCCGGGCACTTCGAAGCGCACGGTGACCGCGGGGCTGGTGCGGTCCGCGTACTCGACTTCGGCCTCCGCCAGGGCGGTGCGGGCGCCGTAGCTCCAGTGCACCACCTTCAGCTTGCGGGTCACGGCCTTGTGCTCGAAGAGCTGGCCCAGCTGGCGGACGACGGCGGCCTCGTAGGCGGGATCCATGGTGAGGTAGGGCGTGTCCCAGGCGCCGAGGACGCCGAGGCGCTGGAAGCCCGTGCGCTGGGCGTCGATCCACTTGTTGGCGAAGGCCCGGCACTTCTCCAGGAACTGGGCGCGGCTCAGTTCCCGGCGCTTGGGGCCGAGATCCTTCTCCACCGCGTGCTCGATGGGCAGGCCGTGGCAGTCCCAGCCCGGCACGTAGGGCGACTCGCAGCCGTCCAGCCAGCGGGACTTCACCACCACGTCCTTGAGGATCTTGTTCAGGGCGTGGCCGATGTGGATGGCGCCGTTGGCGTAGGGCGGCCCGTCGTGGAGCACCGCCCGGCCCCGGCCCTTGCCCGCGGCGTTGTCCGCCCTGCGGGTGGCCTCGACGCGCTCATAGAGCGACATCCCCTCCGCGTCCCGGGCCTGCCACGCCTCGATCCGCTTCGGCTCCCGCTGCGGCAGATCCGCCTTCATGGGGAAGTCCGTCTTCGGCAGATAGACCGGATATTTCTTCTTGGGAGAAGCTTCGCTCATCGGCGCCCTCGTGCGTCAGCGGCGGACACCCAAGCCCGCCGGAGTTGAAGTTCCAGTGGACCACAACCGGGGCCTTCCGTGAAGCGGGAAGCCTTGAAGGGACTGGGCTTCGGGTAGTTCCGAAGCTCAGGCCGGGCCCGCGGGCCGCCGGTAGACGCCGGTGCCCTGGCAGTTCGCGCAGGCCAGGTCGACCCGCAGGGTGCCGCCGCAACGCTTGCAGGGCAGCTTCAAGGACCCGGTGCCGGAGCATTTGGCGCACGGGGTGCTGAAGGCCAGCTGGGTCTTGTGCCCCTTGCACCGCGGGCACGGCGACCCGTCCTGCAAAACGCCCCGCGCCTCGCACCGCGCGCAGGGCCCCGCCTTCTGGGTGTACAGGCCCTTCCCGGAGCATTTCCGGCAGGTCGCGACCATCTCCCCGCGGCCCTTGCAGGCGTCGCAGGCGCCAGGCAGGCGGCCGGAACCGGAGCAGCGCAGGCAGGGGACGCCGGGGTTGGTTGATGGGGCGGGCGGGGTGGCGTTGGTCATGGGGTCCAGTGTGGGTCTGAGTTGAGCGGAGGGTTAGGTGGCTGGTGGTTCCTTTACGCGAACAACCACCCCTTAGTGCTTTGCTCAATTTTTACGTTATTTGGATTATCGAAAGAGATTAAGATATATAGGCCATCAGAGGACTTAAGTTTGAACTCCCAATATCTATTTTGTTTTTGGCTATAGATTGCAATGCTAATATCTTGGCTGAAAGTATATATAGGTATTTGAGTACTAATACCAGTAGACGCATTCGTATTAAATGTGCCAAATATGCATCTTACGCCATTCACCCAAAGCTCGATCGTGTCTTGATGGTCTACCCAGCCTAAGTACAACCAACCACTAGGTGCATTTCTCTTGGTTTCCTCTGGCCTCCCGATGGATGGAAGGTTGTTCACAAATCGCTTCTCGGAGATGGGCTTCTCGCAGCCAAGAGGGCCTAACGCTAGTGCAAGAAGAATCGTTGAAATGCGATGACGGGACATCTTCCACCTAACGGAGGAAGTTAACCGGCCCAACCGTGGGCGGGATACATGGAGCATGAGGGAAGAAAGGCACGGTTGGGTCCGGGTTGAACGAAGGGTTAGGCACCGTACTGATTAGCGATTCTGATTATAGAGATTAATTAGGATGAAGACCCAAAAGCCAAGCCAGAGTAGGCCGCAGAGGATGAAGCTTATGCCGAGTTGGGTAGCATTCTTTCCCCGAGCGATCATGCCTGGGCCGCCCCTTGGACCAACATCTGCTTCGCGTTTGTAAATGATCCTTACGCCATGGACAATGCCAAGAACCCCGACTGCGCAAAAGATAATCGCAAGCAAGGGAGTTGGTTGACTATTGGTCGGGGAGTTGATCATGCGGCCTAACGGAGGAAGTTAACCGGCCCAACCGTGAGCCGGAGATCTAAAGCATGACGGTAGAAAGGCACGGTTGGGTCCGGGTTGAACGGAGGGTTAGGTTGCGAGCTCTCGAAGGCCGCGAGCTAAGGCCTCGAGGTGGTCCTGCTGTTCCATGGGCAGAGGATCTGTGGACTTGTGTTCAAAGAAAAGGCGGGCGCATTCAGACCGGGCATGTTCCATCTGTGGATCCTGGTAGTGATTCACGATGAATCTGTGCCACTCAGCTGTCGTGACCATGTTCCGGGCAGCGTACTCGAGGAATGACGCGAGCAGCGCTGGTGTCATAGGCCGGTATGCCACGGAGCAACCTAACGGATGAAGTTAACCGGCCCAACCGTGGGCCGAACGACTAGAGCATGACGGAAGTAGGACACGGTTGGGTCCGGGTTGAACGATGGGTTAGGCCGAAGGGCTGGCGTTTTGAGTGCGCCCTGGCATGCCTAGATAGGTGAGTAGAACCGATAACAAGAGAAGTACAGGGCGCCAAAAATACTCGAAGGCATAGGGGAATCTGATGCCGAGCAGGTGAAAGCCACCTTGATGAATGCCATGCGTGCCGTTGCCAGTTGTGTACACGAGTCCGGTTTCAGAGATCACCGCAAGGAGGAGCGCCCAAAGGACCAAACCTAAAAGTGCAGCGATGCACGCGCGAGCCCAGGTGAAATTTGGAGCGAGCTTCATGTGCGGCCTAACGGATGAAGTTAACCGGCCCGGCGTAGCCGGGTCCGGGTTGAACGGGAGGTTAGGCGCGACGGACTGATCATTGATCTCACCCTTTGTTGCCTTGAGCAGTTGGTAATTTGCCCAGATTAAATCTTACAAGAAGGTGGAAGCGCACCTCGGCAAGATCCTTACGCAGGTTCGGGTCTACATCGAATTCAATTTGGTGCGCGAAAGCTTCCGCGGATCCAATCAGCTCCTTTGGCCCATCCCGGGTTCCTATTCGAAGGATCTCCCCTTTCCGATTCAAGAAGAGAATGAGGTTCACATCGCCTTGTACACCGGTTCGTTTGGCGGTCTCTGGATAGGTAGGTGAGGGTGGAGCGTGTCGGATCACTACTTGCTCTCGCAATTCGATGACCTTGCCATTTTCAATCTCGTAAGCGCCGCCTTTCTGAACTGGAGTTGGCGTGGCTTCGCGATCAGTCTTTGTTCCATGGCAACCCAGTAGGAACACGAGAATGATGGGCAGGCTCGAAAGAATTCTTTGCGCCATGGGACGCCTAACGAACAAAGTTAACCGGCCCGACCGTGAGCCGAAGGTTTAATTCATGATGGCAGCAACCCACGGTTGGGTCCGGGTTGAACGAGAGGTTAGGAGCCCGCGGGGAGAGGACTCATTTTGATAAGGAAACGAGAAATGAGCCAGAAAGATAGGGGCGGGCCAAATGACAGCGAGAACAGAAGGTTTTTCTCATTGTACGAGTCATGAAATGGGCGAAGATTCAGCGACTCGAAAATGACTGCGATTAAATAGGTGACGATAAATGCAAGAGCAACGAAAAGGTATTTCTTAAGGCCGAGTGGACGCCAAAATTTGTAAGGAAATACGCACCAGTTCGCAATGAATCCCAAGGGAATGCCGACGGCCATACCGACCAGTCGATTGCCCGTGAAGATGATGCACCCCGCCATACCAAGGAACGCTGCGAATGGGGCAGTCAGCGTGAGCGCCAGGAGCCACAACACCAGATTCACGGGACTCCTAACGGAGGAAGTTAACCGGCCCAACCGTGGGCCGAACGACTAAAGCATGACGGAAGCAAGGCACGGTTGGGTCCGGGTTGAACGGAGGGTTAGGCGTGCGCCGAATGTAGGCCCCAGGTGAATGACATACCCGCGGATTCAACGATGCCCGCAGCGCGAGAGAGAAAGTCTGCCTTGGTGTTTTCGGGTGGGTCGTGGAGGAAATCAACTTCTATCCGGACCACTTTCCCGATGGAGCCAGGAAACTCCTGAGTGAGTTGACCCGATTCGACGAAAGCGAGATAGGCATTCAGCTTGTTCTGAAGAGCGACTAGGTGTGCGTGTTCATCACTCCAATCAAGGTGATCAGTAATAACCAACCGAGTGACTGAATCCTCTGGCTTCGTGGCCACGAGGTCGATCATGTCGGCTTGTTCGATGGTCATTGCCGGGACGCCTAACGGATGAAGTTAACCGGCCCAACCGTGAGCCGGATGACTAGAGCATGAAGGAAGTAAGGCACGGTTGGGTCCGGGTTGAACGAGTGGTTAGGCCGACGGGGCCCGTTTCTTTCTAGCGGATTGCCACAGATCTACAAGAAAAGAAGAGAACGCGACCGCATAGAGAACCTTGCAGCCAAGCCCTAAGGCAGAAAAGGCAGTTGAGTGGGCATTCGAGCGAAGACTCTGGGAACTGATTACGGAAGCCGAAGAATCGGGCCCTGTTAGGGCGGGCTGATCCGAACTGTCGCGGTACAGAGAGACGTCGAGGCCAATAAAGGTGACTGTGGCCAGCACCGCGACACTCATCAGGATGGTTGTCCTTCTACTCACTGGGCGGCCTAACTAGAAATTCTGCGACAACTACGTTTGGATAATTGTCGGCAGAACAGAATTACGACGACAAACTAAGAATTGAAGTTGCTTGACTTGATGATTTCGATCTTCGTTACACAAACGTAATGCGGACCGGATGAGCGCGGTTCCCTGGGGTGAACCGGAAACAGCGGTGCGGGCCTCTGGACGCTGCACGTCACCCCTCCAGCGCCGCCAGCACCAGCAGGGTCGCTCCGGTCTCGACGGTGGCGCCTTCCTGGACGGCCACTTTCGCTACCTTGCCCGCGGCGGTGGCCTTCAGTTCGTTCTGCATCTTCATGGCCTCCATGATCAGCAGGGTCTGGCCTTCGGCGACGACATCGCCTTCCTTCACGAGGAGCTTCACGATCTTGCCGGGCATGGGTGAGGTGAGGGTCCCGCCTCCGGCGGCGGCGCCGCTGGCGGCGGCGAGGAGGGCCTTCATCGGATCCTGCAGGCCGAACTCGTAGGCGCCGTCGTGGAGCGTCGCCCGGTAGGCGTGGACATCGGGATCGCCGCTGCGCCCCGCGTCCAGGCGCACGTCCACCGAGCCGCCGCCGTTGATCACCGAGTAGGTGCCCGGCTCCACTTCCAGGATGTCCACCGGGACAGCCTCGCCGTCCCACGTGAGGGTGAGGGCGCCGTCCCGGCGGGTGAGCTCCACCTCGTGGGTGGCCTTGTTGATGAGGAGGGTGCGTTTCATCGTCTACCTTTCGGAAAATCCGATCTTTCGCTTCTTGGGCTGGGGGGGGTCGATGAACGTCCTCAGGGCATCCACCAAGGCCTTGATGGCCTCATCATGACTCCCGACCTTCCCCTCCAGTGCCTCGAGCTTCGCCGCCAGCTCAGCATAGTGGGACCGGTGATGGAGCACGACCTCCCTCAACAGGACGAAGGCCCTGACCACGAAGACACTGACCTCGATGGCACGTGGCGTATTCAGGACGCTCGCCGCCATGAGTGCGCCGTGCTCCGTGAACGCGTAGGGCAGCGTCGGTGAGAAGCGGAGGTTCCCGAGGTGGTCGCAATTTGCGACCACCTCCAGTTTTTCCTCGACGCTGAGCTGGAACAGGAAATCCTCAGGAAAGCGTTCCCGGTTCCGCTTCACCTGTTCGTTCAGCCGCTTGGTCGGCACGCCGTAGAGCGAAGCGAGGTCCGCGTCCACCATGACCCTCTTGCCTCGCAGCACCAGGATGCGGTCCTGGATCCGCGTGATCAGGTCGGCGGGCAAGGTTGGTTTCACGGTCGGCATGGGATCTCACAACCGGTTGAACTTCCCCCAATGCTTCCACGCATCGGGATGGCCCTCGCCTGACCCCGCGGGCTGGGCGGCCCGTCGCTCCTCGCTGTCCAGCTCGTGCAGCATGGCCGCCGCCACCGCGGACTGGAGGTTGGGGCCCACCTCTTTCTTCTTCCAGAAGGGCTTGTCCAGCATGCCGGTGTTGAGGTCGCCGCTGCGGAAGGGCTCGTGCTCCATGAGCACCTTGTGGAACTCCACGTTGTGGCGGATGCCGCCGATGCGGTATTCGCCCAGCGCCATGCGCATCTTGTCGATTGCTTCCAGGCGGGTGGGGCCCCAGGTGGACAGCTTCGAGATCATCGGGTCGTAGAACATCGGGACCTCGCTGCCTTCGTAGACGCCGCCGTCGTCCCGCACGTTCGGCCCCGCCGGCGTGCGCAGGAAGGTGATCTTCCCCGGGCTCGGCATGAAGTTCTTGTCCGGGTCCTCGGCGTAGATGCGGCACTCCATGGCCCAGCCGTTCAGCGCGATCTCGTCCTGGGTCAGGGGCAGCTGCTCACCCCGGGCCACCAGGATCTGCCACTTCACCAGGTCCAGGCCCGTGATCCACTCCGTCACCGGGTGCTCCACCTGCAGGCGCGTGTTCATCTCCAGGAAGTAGAAGTTGCGGTCCGCGTCCGCCAGGAACTCCACGGTGCCCGCGCCAACATAATTGACCGCCTTCGCCACCTTCAGCGCCGCCTCGCCCATGGCCTTGCGCATCTCCGGCGTCACATGGGGGCTCGGCGCCTCCTCGATGACCTTCTGGTGCCGGCGCTGCACCGAGCACTCCCGCTCCCAGAGGTACACGTGGTTGCCGTGGGTGTCGCCAAATACTTGGATCTCGATGTGGCGGGGCTGGATGATGGCCTTCTCCACGTACACCGAATCGTCCCCGAAGCTGCTCAGGGCCTCGCCCCGGGCCCGCGCCAGGCTGGAGGTGAACTCCTCGGGCTTCGTCACCAGGCGCATGCCCTTGCCGCCGCCCCCCATGGCGGCCTTCAGCATCACGGGAAAGCCCATCTTCTGGGCCTCCACCAGCAGCTCCGCCTCCTCCATGGTCTTCTGGATGCCGGGCACCACCGGGCAGCCCGCCGCCATGGCCACTTCCCGGGCGGCGGTCTTCGAGCCCATCTGCACGATGGAATCCGGCCGCGGGCCGATGAAGGTGATGCCGTGCTCCGTGAAGAGCCGGGCGGCCTCCGCGTTCTCGCTCAGGAAGCCGTAGCCCGGATGAATGGCGTCGGCGCCGCTCTGCTTGGCGACCGCCAGGATCTTCTCCACCACGAGGTAGCTCTCCCGGGCCGGGGCCGGGCCGATGGGATAGGCCTCGTCCGCCATGCGCACGTGCAAGGCCCCGCGGTCCGCGTCCGAATAGACGGCCACCGTGGGGATGCCCATCTCGCGACAGGTGCGGATCACGCGACAGGCGATTTCCCCGCGGTTGGCGATGAGAACCTTCGTGACCGGCATGAAAACCTCGAAAATCCGGCATCATCATCTGGATGCGAACGACCAGCCTACCAAACGCCGCCCTGGCCATCACCCTCGCCCTTGCCGCCGGGGCCTGCGGCCGCAAGAGCGATCCCGTGCCCCGGCCACGCACCTCGCCCCAGGTGGCTGAGGCCCATTGGCTTTCCCTGCGCCGCCTGGAAGTCACCCTGCCCGCCCGGGACACCGCCGGATCGGACCTGGTCGGCATCGAGCAGGTGCGCGTCTACTTCATGCCCCTGGGCGCCGCCCGGCCCCAGCCCCAGGAGGTGCTGGCCCGGGGCGAGGTGGTGCTGGAAAAGCGCCGGCCCGACCTGCCCGCCCCGGGCCGCAAGCTCGTCCTGGACCTGGCCAACCTGCAGCGCCCCTCGGGCTGGCTGGTGGTGGTGGCGGTGCGGGTGGGCAACGTGGTGGGCCAGCCCGGCGAGGTCCTGCCCTGGCTGGATCCGGGGCTGTAGGGCCCGACACCCGCAACGCCACCGTCGGCCCACGCCCCGCCGAACCCCCTGACCAACGCCCTGCCCCGGGCCCTCGCGGATCGTCCCCGGACCCCGCGGCTTCGTCCCCGGAGCCGGGCCGCCTTCCCCAGGAAACGGACTTTGGTCACGTCCCACAGGGAATCCCCCCTGACCCCCGCCGCAGCGATCCCGCGCGGCAGATCTTTCCATCCCCGGGCGATGGGCCGCCCGGGCGCCATAGGAGGCGTCATGACCATCCCGTTCCGCACCGTGGTTCCCATCGTCCTGTGCCTCGCCCCCCTGGCGGCGCAGGAGGCCCAGTTCTCCCCGCTCCTCGCGGTGGCTCGCACCACCTGGCCCGAGAAACAGCACATCGGCGTGGTGTGCAACTACCGGGAGTCCAAGCGACCAGATCGACGCCCTCGCCGCCGCCGCGGCCCCCGGCACCCGCATCACCGTCGTGGACGCCCGCTCCGCCACCCACGTCTTCAGCGCCGAGGCCATCCTGGCGAACCGGCAGGCGGACTTCCTGGTCCTGCTCCCCCGCGACCCCATCTTTCACGAAGGCAGCTTCGTGGCCACGCAGCTCGTCCGCGACCTGGCCCTGAAGGGCATGCCCAGCGTCGGCACCTCCGCCGCCGCCCTGCAGCAGGGCGCGGTCTTCAGCATCGGCGCCGGCACCGGCAACCAGCTCCTGGTCACCAACCGCCTGCGGGGCACCGTCAGCGTGGTGCTGCCCAACCGCGCCGTCGCCTTCGCGGCGCCGGTGACCGACGGCCGCGGCGTCACCGTCGAAGTGGCCGCCCTGCCCTGAAGCTCCCGACCGGACCGGTTGGATCTGCATCCCGCGGCGACGCGGGATGCTTTTTTGTGGAGGTGGACCGAGGCCGTGGGGCTGAATCCGATGCCCAGCGGTCCTTCAGTGCCACTCCGTGAAGGCGTCCCGGTAGGTCCGGCTCAGGGTGAGGCGCGTGCCGTCCCGCATGATCACCAGCAGGTCGCCCCCGGACCAGGGCTGCAGTTCCTTGATGAAGTCCAGGTTGGCGATGGCGCTGCGGTGGATGCGCTTGAAGCGCGCCGGATCCAGGCGCTCCAGGATGCCGTTCATGGTCTGGCGGAGGAGGTGGGAGGTGCCTTCCACGTGCAGCCGCACATAGTTGTCCTCGGCCTCGATCCACTGGATCGCCCCGGTGCGCAGCAGCACCCAGCCCTCGCCGGCCTTCACCAGGATGCGGTCCGGGTGCGGCTGCTCGCTGCGCCGGTTGGCGATGAGGGACTGCATGGTGCCGCCCATCCGGGCGGCCTGCTGGGAGCGCACCCAGTCCAGGGCCTTCTTGAAGCGGTCCCGGTCGAAGGGCTTGAGGAGGTAGTCCACGGCGTGGACTTCGAAGGCCTTCACCGCGTGCTGGTCGAAGGCGGTGACGAAGAGGGTGGCGGGCATCCGGTCCACGCCGATGGCCTCCACCACGCCAAAGCCGTCCAGCTCGGGCATCTGCACGTCCAGGAAGACCAGGTCCGGGGTGGTGGATTCGATGAGCTTCACCGCCTCCAGGCCATTGCCGGCCTCCCCGGCCACGGCGATGTCGGGCTCGCCCTTCAGCAGCTGGCGGATGCGCTGGCGGGCCAGGGGCTCGTCGTCCACGATCAGGGCGCGCAGGGTCACGGCGCCTCCTCCTTCGCTGGGGCCTCGACCTGCCACGGGAGGCGGATGCGGGCCAGGGTGCCCTTCCCGCTTTCCGTCACCAGGCTGAAGCTTTGCCGGTCCTTGTAGAGGAGCTGCAGGCGCTCCACGGTGGTGCCCGTCCCGATGCCCCGGCGTCCGGGCTCGAAGCCCCGGCCGTCGTCCTCCACCTCCAGCACCAGGGCGTCGCCGTCCTTCCGCGCCCGGATCTGGATGCGGGAGGGCCGGGCCAGGTCCGCCACGCCGTGCTTGATGGCGTTCTCCACCAGGGGCTGCAGGAGGAAGGAAGGCACCCGGGCCTCCAGGCAGTCCGGCTCGATCTCCTCGTCCACCCGCAGGCGGTCCTCGAAGCGGATGCGCTCGATGGCCAGGTAGCCCCGGCTGAAGGCCAGCTCCTGGCGCAGGGTCACTTCCTGGGCGACGCCGGACTCCAGGGTCAGCCGCAGCAGGTCCGCCAGGCGGGAGAGCATGCGGTCCGCGGATTCCGGATCGCTGTGG
Organism: Holophagaceae bacterium; assembly: GCA_016710635.1. Taxonomy (GTDB): domain Bacteria; phylum Acidobacteriota; class Holophagae; order Holophagales; family Holophagaceae; genus JADJVL01. Next base: position 198,723 of record JADJVL010000005.1, read on the forward strand.
ATCAGGGCCGAGATGGAGTTCAGCGTGTTGAACAGGAAATGGGGCTGCAGCTGCATGCGCAGGGCCTGGTTCTGGGCCTGGGCCAGCCGCGTGCCGAGCTGGGAGGCCTCCAGCTCCTGCTCCTGCAGCCGGCGGTGGATGCGGAAGCCGTGGAAGGCCCCGAGCACCGCCCACATGAGGATCAGGTTCACGTGGTAGTAGATGGAGAAGAAGCGCCGGAAGGCCTTGAAGGGCATCTCCATGACCTTCGAGCGGTAGGAGGGCTCGGAGAACAGGATCGCGATGGCCCACACCACCACCAGCCCCAGGAGCGCGATGACCACGCTCCCGATGAGGTGGATGAGCAGGACCCGCCATTCGCTCCAGGCGAAGCGCTCGAAAGGCCAGCGTTTGGCGAGGGCGAGGATGCCCAGGCCGCTGACGCCCCAGGCCAGGTTCTGCAGCACGTTCAGCAGGATGAGCCGGACGAAGCTCTCCTTGGGGTACATGACCATGTCCATGGTGGACATGTAGAGACCCAGGAGCACCCAGGCGCTCCAGTACCAGGTCCACGTCTTCAGCCATGCCTTCATGGGCCGATGCTAGCACCGGGGCCGCGTCCCCACCGGGGACCGGGGGCGAAGCGGCAGGGGGAGGGGTGAACGCGGCGGCGGTCGGCTAGGGCTGGGACGGGGAGAGGGCCGCCAGCCGATGGGCCCACCAGGCCACCGCCGCCTGGGCCAGCTCGTCCTTGGGCAGGGGACCCAGGGCGGGCTGCGGGCCTTCGGCGGTTACCGGCGTGAGGGTGTTGGCCTGGTCCCCGAAGCCCTGCCCGTCCGCCACGTCGTTGGCGAGGATGGCGTCCAGGCGCTTGCGGGTGAGCTTGGCGGCGGCGTTCTCCAGATGCCCTTCGCTTTCCGCCGCGAAGCCCAGCAGCCATTGGCCCGGCCGCTTGGCGTCCGACAAGGTGGCGAGGATGTCCGGCGTGCGCACCAGGGTGAGGCGCTCGGGCCCCTCGCCCTTCTTCACCTTTTCCGCGGAACAGGTTTCGGGCCGCTGGTCCGCCACCGCCGCCGCCGCCACCAGGCCGTCCATGGCGGGCCAGAGTTTTTCGCAGGCGGCGAGCATCTCCGCGGCGCTGCGCACCCGGGTCGGCGCCAGTCCGTAGAGGGGAAAGGCGGGCCCGTCGCCCCCCAGGACGAGGTGGACTTCGGCGCCGGCGTTGCGCAGGGCCCGGGCCATCTCGATCCCCATGGCGCCGGTGCTGCGATTGGTGAGGGTGCGCACGGGATCCAGGTCCTCCCGGGTCGGCCCGGCGGTCACCAAGACCTTCTTTCCTTCCAGTGCCGGATGCCGGGGGGAGCCCAGGGCGAGGATCGCGTCCACGATGGCCTCGACCTCCGCGAGCTTGCCGCCGCCCTCCTCGCCGCAGGCCAGCAGGCCCTCCACGGGTTCGATCAGGGAATGCCCGAAGGATTTCAGGCGCGCGACGTTGGCTCGCACCGCCGGGTGGGACCACATGGCGGTGTTCATGGCCGGAGCCCAGAGCACCGGCGCGCGGGTGGCCAGGAGCAGGGTGCTGAGGAGATCGGTGGCGAGGCCGTTGGCGGTCTTGCCCAGAATGTCCGCCGTCGCCGGCGCCACCGCCACCAGGTCCGCCCACCGGGCCAGGTCGATGTGCTCCACCACCGGATTGGCGCGCCACTCCCCCAGGTCCGGATTGGCACCGAAGACCGGCTGCCCGGTGAGGGAGGCCAGGGTCAGGGGCGTGATGAAGCGCGCCCCGGCTTCCGTCAGCACGCAGCGCACCGCGTGCCCCTGGCGCGTGAGGAGCCGCGCCACCTCGGCGGCCTTGTAGGCCGCGATGCCGCCGGTGATGCCGAGGAGGATTCTCATGGTTCTGCCATCCGGGGAGGGAAGCGCAAGCCTTCGCCGCCCTTCATCTTGACCTCAGCTCCCGGGACCCGCACCTCAGATCGCCCCCTTCAGCCCCAGCAGCTTGCGGATGAGGCCCAGCTGCCCGAGGTGGTAGCTCTCGTGGGAGAAGAGGAAGGCCATGACCTGCTCCAGGGGCTGCTCGGTCTTCGTGGCCGGATTCATCGTGGGCCGGTCCCAGTCCTGCACCGCCTGGATGGCAGCCTTGAGGGGCGCGTCCGTGGCCTTGAAGGCTTCCACCAGAGCGCTGTAGGGCAGGTTCCCTGGCGCGCCCTCCGAATGCCGGCCGAAGGCCTCGAAGGCGGGATCCTCGGGCTGGGGCGCGCCCAGGAGCTTCAGGATGCGGCGGCGCGTGTGGACCAGGTGGCCGAGGACCCAGGCCGCCGTCGCCACGCCTTCCTTGGGCCGCTGCGCCGCCAGCTCATCGGTGAGGCCGGCGCTGTTGAGGTCGAGCATATAGAGGCTGGCCTTGAAACAGCTGCGCCAGAGGTGTCCGCGTTCCATGGAGGGCTCCCGGGTGGGTCGTCCCTCCATCCTGACCCATGTGCCGCCCCTCGTGACGCCCGTCATGGGGGCCACAGCTACCTTGGGGCATGGCCGCCGCACCGCCTCCCGATCCCCGCTTCGCGGACTTCTTCGCCGAGCACCACGTGCTCACCCTCGCCGTGGCGAAGGGGAACGTCCCCTGGTGCGCCACCTGCTACTACGCCTGGCTGGAGGACCGGCGCCGCTTCGTCATCGCCTCCGATCCCGAGACCCGCCACATGCGCGACGCCTTCGCAGTCGCCCATCCCCAGGTGGCCTGGGCCATCGCCCTGGAGACGAAGGCCGTGGGCATGATCCGCGGCGTCCAGTGCGCCGGCGCCCTCGTGGAATTGAAGGGCCCCGCCCACGCCAAGGCCAAGGCGGCCTACCTGGAGCGCTTCCCCATCGCCCGCATGATGCCCCGCCTGCGGCTCTGGGGCCTGGATCCGGACGTCATGAAGCTCACGGACAACCGCCTGGGCTTCGGAACGAAGCTGACTTGGCTTTCCCGCGAGGATGGCTTCTGAGCCCTCTCCGCCGCCAGGAATCCTGTGGTGTCAAGGCCTTTCGCGTGCTAGAGTCGAAGGTTCCGAGGTATCCATGACCCGTACCATCGTCCACATTCCTGAAGAGATCGCGAACAAGTACCGCTTTGTCGTCGTGAGCGGCAAGCGCTGCGATCAGCTTCAGCGCGGCGCCTACCCGAAGGTCGAAGTGACCGTTCCCGTGAGCCGCCTGGGCCATCCCCAGGAAGCCCCGAGGCTCGCCAGCTTCTGGTCCCAGGTTTCCGTCCGGGAAGTCGAAGAGAGCCGCATCGCCTTCGAGGAGCCGGAAGTCATCTCCCTCGACTACACCATCGAGGCGCCCATTTCCGTTGAGTAGTTCCGTCGCTTAGTCGGCGACACTCGCCTGGAAGGCCCCGGAGACGGGGCCTTCCGGCGTTGTGGCGCTTATTTCAACGGATGATGAATTTTTATTGCGCTTCCCGCGCCCTGGGCCTAGTCTTCAACATTCGTTGAACAGGTTGCCCCGTGCCCCGCTCCGGCCAGTCCCCAGCTCCGAAGACCCGCGGCCCCAAGGCCGCGAAGGTGGACACGGACCAGATCCTCGACGCGGCGCGGAAAGTGTTCTCCCTGGAGGGGCTGAAGGGCAGTTCCATCCGCGCCATCGCACGGGAGGCCGGGTGCGACCCGGCGCTGATCTACTACCACTTCGAGAGCAAGGAGGCCATGTTCCTGGCCCTCGTGGACCAGAAGCTCACGCCCCTCGCCGCGGCCCTCAAGGATCTGGCTGCGGAAACCGACCAGCGTCCCGCCTCCCTTCGGCTATGGGACGTGCTGCAGACCTACAAGGCCCACTTCAGCTGCGACGCGGGGTTCCGATCCATGCTGCGAGGCGAGATCCTGCGGGGCGCGGAAGGCACCCGGGACGCCATGGCCCTCCACATCCGGCGCACCGCGGGGACCATCTGGGAGCTCCTGCGCCAGGGCCAGGACCGCGGGGAGCTGCTGCCCGGGCTGCACCCGCCCCTCACCACCTTCTTCTTCGTCCGCACCTACATGGAGATCCTGGATCTCATCCCGGTGATGGGCGCAAGGGTGGACCTGGTGGACGCCGCGGACGCGGTGGCCGTGGCCGAAAGGGCCTGGTTCCGCCTCTTCTGGCGCGGCATCGCCGCCGACCCCACGAGCCCCCTGCCCCCGGGACCCTGGGACCCGCCCCTGGAATCCACCCGTCCGGAGCCCGCATGAAACGCGTCTTCGCCCCCCTGCTGCTTGTCCTGCTGGCCGCCTGCGGCCGGAGCAAGGATCCGGTCCTCAACGGCCGGGTGGAAGCCTACCTCACGGATCTCGGCCCCCGGGTGGCCGGCCGCCTGGTGGAACTGAAGGTCGTGGAAGGCCAGCGGGTGAAGGCCGGGGAGCTCCTCGCCCGGGTCTCCGCGGAGGAGCTCGACGCCGCGGTGCAGCGGGACCTCGCCTCCCTGCAGATGGTCGAGGCCAGGGAGCTGGAGGCCGCCAACGGCACCCGCGCCGAGGATGTCGGCCAGGGCGAGGCCAGGGTGCGGGACGCCGAGGCGGCCCTGCGTCTGGCGGAACAGAACCTGAAGCGCGCCGCCCAGCTCTCCCGCGATGGCGTCCTCAGCCAGGCGGAGCTGGACCGCGCCCAGGCCGAGCGGGACCGGGCTGCCGCCGGCCTCCACCTGGCCGCCAAGTCCCTGGCGGAGCTGAAGGCCGGGCTGCGCTTGGAGCAGCGGCAGGGCGTCACCGCCGACGCCCGCCGGGCCAAGGCCGTGCTGGCCCAGAGCCGCGCCCAGGCCACCTTCACGGAGATCCGGGCGCCCTTCGACGGGCTGGTGGTGCACCGGTTGCGGGAAGTGGGCTCGGTCCTGTCGGCGGGGCAGAGCGTCCTGACCCTCGCCCGCCTCGACACTCTCTGGGTGCGGGTCTACCTGCCCCAGTCCATCCAGGCGAAGGCCCACATCGGCCAGGCCGTGGATGTGGAGACCGCCGACAAGCGCGTCTTCCACGCCACCCTGGACGAGGTCTCCAGCGAAGCGGAGTACACCCCGAAGATGGTGGAGACCAAGGAGGAGCGGGTGAACCTCGTCTACCCCGCCCGGGTGCACCTGAAGGACGGCTTCGACAAGGGCCTGGTGCCCGGGCTCTCCGTGGACGTGCGCGTGAAGGCCCAGCCGTGAGCCTGGCGTCCGCGCTGCTCCTGCGGGCGGAGCACCTCGCCTGCACCTTCCGCAACGGCACCCGGGCCGTCAAGGACTTCGACCTGGAACTGCGGGCCGGGGAGCTCGTCGGGCTCATCGGCCCGGACGGCGCCGGCAAGACCACCACCTTCCGCATGCTCATGGGCCTGCAGACGCCCACCGCGGGAAACCTCGTCGTCCAGGTGGATCCCGCCCAGGTGGCCTACGTGCCCCAGGTCTTCGCCCTGGCCCCGGACCTCACCGTGGACGAGAACATGCGGCTGCAGGCCGGGCTCTACGGCCTGAAGGCGCCGGAGGCCCGCATCGCCTCCCTCCTCGCCTCCGTGGAGCTGGAGCGCTTCCGCGGCCGCATGGCCGGCGCCCTGTCCGGCGGCATGAAGCAGAAGCTTTCCCTCTGCGTGGCCCTGCTTCCCGCCCCCCGCCTGCTCCTGCTGGACGAGCCCACCACCGGTGTGGACCCCGTGTCCCGCCGGGAGTTCTGGTCCCTCCTCCATGAAGTCCATGACGAGGGCGTCGCGATCCTCTTCTCCACCCCCTACATGGACGAGGCCGAATACGCCCACCACGGGCTGCTCATGCACGAGGGGTGCGTCCTGGACCGGGGCAGCCTCGGCGACTTCCGCGACAAGATCCCGGGCCTGACCGTGCGGGTCGTGACCGCCGCCCGCCGCGAGGTGCAGGTGGCCCTCTGGGAGATGAAGCCCCTGGATCTCTTCGGCGAAGGGGAGGTCATCCGGGCCCGCTTTCCGGAGCAGGACACGGCGGCCCTCCTGGCGCGGATCCAGGCCGTTCCCGGCGTCGAGCGGGCGGAAGTCTCCGAGGCCACCCTGGAGGACTACTTCCTCCACGCCCTGGTGGAGGCGGAAACCGGGGCGCCGGCTGCCGCGTTGGGGACCACCCATGGCTGACGCCATCCTCGAAGTCGAAAAGCTCACCAAGCGCTTCGGCGACTTCACCGCCGTGCAGGACCTCACCTTCGAAGTCCAGCCCGACGAGGTCTTCGGCTTCCTCGGCCCCAACGGCGCCGGCAAGAGCACCACCATCAAGATGCTCTGCGGGGTCCTCACGCCCACCTCCGGCAGCGCCCGGGCCATGGGCTACGACCTGTTCACCCAGGCCGACCACGTGCGGGCGCAGATCGGCTACATGAGCCAGAAGTTCAGCCTCCTCGACGACCTCACCGTGCTGGAGAACCTGGCCTACTTCGGCCAGCTCTACGGCCTGCAGGGGGCGAAGCTGAAGGACGAGATCCAGCTGCGCATCCGCGAGCTCCAGCTGAAACCCCTGGAAAACCTCCTGGTGGCGGGGCTTTCCACCGGCGAGAAGCAGCGGGTGGCCCTGGCTTCGAGCACCCTGCACCGGCCCCGGATGCTCTTCCTGGACGAGCCCACCAGCGGCGTGGATCCCCTCCGCCGGCGCCTCTTCTGGGAGGCCATGGACGATCTGGTGAAGGACGGCATGACGATCCTCGTCACCACCCACAACCTGGGGGAAGCGGACCAGTGCGACCGCCTCGCCTTCATCATGTCCGGCCGGCTCATGGCCTACGGCAGGCCCCGCACCCTCAAGGAGGGCATGGGCCGCCAGGTTCTGGAATTACGGAGCGAGCGGTTCCGGGAGTTGCAGGCGGCGGCGCTGAAGCAGCCCGGCATCCTTTCCGCGGAGCTCATGGGGCGCGGCGTCCGCCTCGCCCTGCCCGCGGGCCAGCCCACGGCGGCCGTGCTGGCGGGGCTCCGTGGCCAGGGCCTCAGCTTCGAAGCCGGCCCTGCCGAGGCACCGAGCCTCGAGGACCTGTTCATCGATCTCGTCCAGCAATCCCGGGCCCAGGAGGTCTGACCCATGTGGAACCGCATCAAGGCCCTCGTCTGGAAGGAACTCCTGCAACTGCGACGGGACCGGTTGACCCTGGCGATGATCCTCTTCATCCCCCTCATGCAGATCACGATCTACGGCTTCCTCAACAACGACGTGAAGCACCTGCCCACCGTCGTGCTGGACGAGAGCCACAGCCAGGAGAGCCGGGACTTCGTGCAGGCCATGGCCGCCACCCAGTACTTCGACATCCACGAGGAGGTCTCCTCGGAGAAGGAGATCCGCCAGCACATCGACTCCGGTGTGGCCCAGGTGGCCATCTGGTTCCCCCCGGACTACGCCCGGAAGATCCGGAGCGGAGGCACGGGCCAGGCCCTGGTGATCGTGGACGCCAGCAATTCCACCGTGGCCGGCAGCGCCATGGCGGTGGCCTTCGGCGTCGGCCAGACCCGGGGCACGGCGCTGATGTTCGACCGCATGGGCTACGGCCAGGCCACAAGGCCCCAGACCGCCATCGAGCTGCGGATCCGGCCCTGGTACAACCCGAACCTGCGCACCCCCAACTTCATCATCCCGGGCCTGGTGGCCATCATCGTGTCCATGACCTGCGTGATGTTCGCGTCGGGGAGCATCGTGAAGGAGAAGGAGCGGGGCACCCTGGACCAGGTGATGGTGACGCCGGTGCGGCCCTTCGAACTCTTCCTGGGCAAGGTCATTCCGGTCATCGGCATGGCCTATGCCCAGATGACCGTGCTGCTGGTCCTGGCGCGGGTCCTTTTCGATGTCCCCATCGCCGGGAACATCCCCCTGCTCTACGCGTCGGCCTTCCTGTTCATCCTGGCCATGCTGGGCATCGGCATCCGCATCAGCACCGCGGCCCAGAGCCAGGCCCAGTCCAGCCAGATGAGCTTCATGATGTTTCTGCCCATGGTCTTCCTCTCGGACTACATCTTTCCCCTGAACGGCATGCCCCTGGCCTTCCGCGTCATCGGCGAGCTGATCCCCGTCACCCACTTCATCCGCATCATGCGCGCCATCGTCATGCGGGGCGTCGGCATCGAGGTGATCTGGATCCACGCCTTGAAGCTCATCGTGTTCATCGTGGTGATCTGGGCCATCGCGATCAAGGGGATGCGGCGAGCCAGCGCGTAGGGCCCGGGCCGCCCTACGAACCGCCTTCTGGGCGCTGGCGCCCTGCACCCCTGGCCATGGAATCCACGATCAATTTCTCGATACCCTTCGCCAAACGCATGGGATCGGCGGGTCGATCCAGAAGCATCAGGACCACGGCAACATTCCCAACGACGAACCGGATTGATTGGAGCCCTTGCTGCTTCCTTTCCGCTGGTGTGCCGCGCCGAGGCTGCACGATACAGAGGTCTCCCAGGCCGTGGCGGCGGACTTCGTATTTCCGGACAATGATCTCGAGAGGCAGGGAATTGCCCACCATTTCAGCGAGCAGCCTTGCTACGGCCTGCTCATGCGAGGGGCTGACTGTGATAAAGCCCGTGGCTGCTACTTCCTTCCCTTCGAGAATTTTTAAGGTCCTCCGGTGGTCCACCCCGGTTTCCGGTTCCTCCAGCTTCAGGAAGCCAAAAGCCTGCTCGCCCTGGATGGTTTGAAGAATCGCTTCCCCAACCACAGGCCGTGAGGATCTGACCGATTCGGAAATGCCGAGGGCCTTCCGTAACTGCTCGACTCTCGATCCGGCCACCCCGGGCCCCGGCACCTGTACCGGGCTCGGCTCCCTCAAGGCTTCGCCCGCCGACCCGACGCCAGTCACCATGAGCACAGCCGCAGCGTCTGCCACCAGGCACTTCGGAATTTTCAGTACATTCATTCCGCCCTCGCGCCAATGAAGGTGCCAAACGGCCGCCCCGAGCTTCACCTACACACGATTCTGCACCCACCAGCAGCCCGGAAATCCACGGTTGTTTAGGCCCGATACACCAACCCACCCGGCGGGTGGTGAGAGGCATTAGCCCTTCCATGCTTAGCCCCGGTAAGGGCGCAGCGGGGACCCGCGCTCCGGTAGACTGATCCCGAGGAACGCCATGCCCGGTCTCGCCCGTCCGCTCCAGTCCTACATCCACGACGCCCGCCTGCTGCCCATCGCCGAAAAGGTCCAGCGGGGCGAGCGCCTCACCTTCGAGGACGGGCTGCTGCTCTATGAGACCCCGGACCTCACCGGCGTCGGGGCGATGGCCCACCATGTCCGGCTCGCGAAGCACGGGCTGAAGACCTACTTCGTGCAGAACCGGCGCCTGAGCTACACCAACATCTGCTACACCCACTGCCAGTTCTGCGCGTTCCAGGCGAAGCCCGGGGATCCGCGGGCCTACGTGCTTTCCGCGGAGGACATTGTCGGCGAGCTGGCGAAGCCCGAGAACGCCGGCGTGAAGGAGCTCCACATGGTGGCGGGGCACTACCCGAAGCTGAAGATCGAGTACTTCGAAGACCTCTTCCGCCGCATCAAGGAACGCTTCCCGGACCTGCACCTGAAGGTTTTCACCATGGTGGAGATGGGCTACTACGCCAAGGTGAGCGGCCTCTCCGTGGAGGCCTTCCTGGACCGCTGCGTGGCGGCGGGCCTCGAGAGCTGCCCGGGGGGCGGCGCCGAGATCTTCGACGCGGAGATCCGCGCGGAGATCTGCGTCGGCAAGAAGGACGCCCAGGTCTGGCTCGACAACGCCGAGCTCTGCCACGCCAAGGGCGTCCCGACGAACTGCACCATGCTCTATGGCCACATCGAACAGGCGAAACACAAAGTGGACCACCTGCTGCGCCTGCGGGACCTCCAGGACCGCAGCCTGGCGAAGGGCAAGGCCCACTTCCTCGCCTACATCCCCCTGGCCTACCAGAACGAGAACAATGAGCTGAGCCGCACCCACGTCATCCACGAGACCACCGGCGTCGCCGACCTCCGGGAGATCGCCGTGGCCCGCCTCCTCCTCGACAACATCCCGCACATCAAGGCCTACTGGGTGATGATCGGCGAAGGCCTGGCCCAGATCGGCCTCAACTACGGCGCCAACGACCTGGACGGCACCATCATCGAGGAGGAGATCGCCCACGACGCCGGCGCCTCCACGCCCCAGATGCTGAGCAAGGCCCAGCTGGTGCGCATCATCCGCGAAGCCGGCTTCGAGGCCCTGGAGCGGGATAATCTGTATCAGACCTACGATTCCGAGCCAGTGACCGCCTGAAGGTCCCACGGTGGATTCCAAGCCCGAACTCCGCAAGCGCATGTCGGTCGTGCGGGACGGCCTCCCGGCGGAAGCCCGCGCGGCGGCCTCCGCGGCCCTCTGCGCCCGCATCGAGGCCTTCTGCGTGAGCCGCCGCATCCGGAAGGTGGGCGCCTTCTGGCCTCTCGGTTCGGAAGTTGATCTGCGACCCCTCATCCAGGGCCATCCGGACTGGCTGTTCTGGTTCCCCCGGGTAGCCAGCACTGCCCCGCCCCGCCTGGCTTGGGGCACGGAGCCCCTGCAGCCGGGGCTATGGGGCCTGATGGAGCCCACGATCACCCAGCACTTCACCCCACCCGTGGACCTGCTCCTGGTGCCAGGCCTCGCCTTCGACGACCGGGGATTCCGGGTGGGCTACGGCAAGGGGTACTACGACACGGTGCTGGAGCGTCTCGGCGAGGAGGTCATCACCATGGGCGCCTGTTTCCAGGCCCAGCTCGTGGACCACGTCCCCGAGGAGATGCACGACCAGCCCGTGGACTGGCTGGCCACGGAGTCGAGGATTCGCGACCTGCGGTAAGGCCGGGCTCCGTGCGACATTAGTTCGGACCCCTTGCCTGGAGCCCCATGCGCGATCTCCCCGCCCAGACCGACGTCCTCATCATCGGTGCCGGCCCCGCGGGCGCGGTGGCCGGGGCCACCCTGGTCCGGGATGGCTTTCAGGTCCTCGCGGTGGAGAAGGCGTGGTTCCCCCGCCATGTCATCGGCGAAAGCCTCCTGCCCCGCTGCAACGAGCTGCTGGCCCAGGCGGGGCTGCTGGAGGCGCTCCAGTCCCGGAACTACCTGCCGAAGCACGCCGCCACCTTCTACCTGGGCGACCGGACCCAGCGCTTCTGCTTCCGGGACTCCCTGCCCGGGGACTGGGTCTCCAGCTTCCAGGTCCCCCGGGACGACTTCGATCAGACCCTGGTGACCGGGGCGCGCAAGCAGGGCGTGGACGTGCGCTTCGGCCTGGAGGTCCGGGACGCGGCCTTCCGCGGCGACGGCGCCACGGTGGCCCTTTCGGACCTGGAGACCGGCGAGGCGGCCACGGTGGAGGCCCGCTTCGTCCTGGACTGCAGCGGCCCGGCCCGGGTCCTGTCGCGCCTGCTGGCCATGGACGAGCCCGCGGACATCCTGGCGCGCTCCGCCTACTACACCCACGTGGAAGGAGACCTGAGGCCGGAAGGCGAGGCGGAGGGCGACATCTGGGTGGTGCTCCATCCGAACGGGTCCTGGATCTGGATCATCCCCTTCAGCAACGGGCGCACCTCCGTGGGCGTGGTGGCCGAGCAGGCCACCTTCGACGCCTATGAAGGCAGCGACCACGACCGCCTCTGGGCCATCCTGCGGGAGGAGCCCAACTGTGCGCGGCGGCTCGCCAAGGCCGAGCCGGTGATGAAGACCCAGCGCCTCCACGGCTGGACCACCATCACCAGGAAGCTCCACGGCCCGGGCTGGGCGGTGGCGGGCAACGCCGGCGACTTCCTCGATCCTGTTTTCTCCAGCGGCGTGATGTTCGCTCTGGAGAGCGCCACCCTCGCGGGCCAGCTCGCGGGGCGGCAACTCAAAGGCGAGACCATCGACTGGGACACCGCCTACGACGGCCACATGCAGAAGGCCATCGAGGTCTTCCGCACCTTCGTGAAGGCCTGGTACGCCGGGGATCTGAGCCGCATCTTCTTCGCCGCGGTGAAGCCCCAGGCCGCGGTCCGCAGTGTGTGCTCCATCCTCGGGGGCAACGTCCTCAACCAGGAGAATCCCCTGGTCCGGGATGGGTGCCGGGCCGGCCTGGACCGGATGCTGGAGGGCGTCGCCCGGCTCGAGGCCGCGGCGCGGAGGGCCTGAAGGCCGGGATTCGACCTCAGGCCTTCTTTCCTCGGCCAACCACCCAGCCAAGTCCTATGGGCCCAGCCACCGTGGTGAGCATGATGGCGGCGACCACGGCCGCCTGGACGTGGGGCGTCAGCAGCGGTACACCGCCACTCATGAGGTTGGCACCCGTCGCGACGAAGATCAGGCCGACCTCGCCGCGGGGGACCATGCCCCAACCGACCCACGAGGAACGCAGTCCTTTGCCCGCCACATAGCCGGTGAGGTACTTGCCTAGGATGGCGAAGACGGTCAGGGCCAGGGCGAGGCCCAGGGTACGCCATTCGCCCAAGGCCGCTAGATCTACCCGGGCGCCCATCACGACAAAAAACACTGGAGCGAGCACGGTTAGCAGTGGATGGACAAGCGTGTCCAGGCTGTGTCGTTCTCTTGCCTCCAGGAATTCCAGATGCACGGGTTCGAGAATGAGACCGGCGGCGTAGGCGCCTACGATGGGAGCCAGTCCCGCCAGATTGCCGATCCAGGCCATGAGGAAGGCGTAGCCCATCGCCGCGGGCAATAGCAGTTGTTCACCCCGCAGCCTGCTGGCCAGGCTGAAGAAATGTGGGGTCAGCCAACGACCCAGGGTCAGTGCCACCGCGAGGAACCCCGTAGCCAATGCCAGGGTGATTCCGACCTTGCCCCAGGGCATAGTTCCTCCGCCGGACGAGGCGGTCGCGAGTCCGGTCACAACCACAAGCACCAGGAGGCCCAAAACGTCGTCGAGGACTGCGGCACCGACAATGACCTTGCCCTCCTGGGAGGCCATGACGTTCTTTTCCCGCAGCACCTGGGCTGAGATCCCGATCGAAGTGGCGCACAGGCATGCTCCGATGAAGAGTTCCACGGCGAAGGGCGTACCGGCCGGGAGCAGGAGGCGAGCACCAAGCAGCCCGAAGGCCATCGGAGCCACGACACCCACCACTGCCACCCGCAGGGAGGCAAAGCCCACCTTGATCATTTCCGGAACGGTGGATTCCAGTCCCACCGCGAACATCAGCACCACGACTCCGAGGCTGGCCAGGAAGTCCGCATGGGGATGGTGGGCCACGTCGGGTAGGACCGGAAAGGAACGATGGAGGCTCGCAAGCACCACGCCAATGACAAGCTCACCGACCACCGCTGGAAGCCTGGCGCGCTGTGCCAGTTCGCCGCCAATCTTGGCTGCGGACCAGATGAGCGCCATGAGCAGGAGGGATTGGGCGATGGGATCGGCCGACAGGATCGCCAGCATAGGATTTCCTCTCAAAGCGGTTGACTGGGTTGGGCGAGGGCTCGCGGCCTTCCATGGGCGTCCGGATGAACTACCCGAACACACCCCAAAGCCATGCAGCGCCACGAACTCCGCTGGAATCGCCATGGACGTTGGGGAGAAGCCTTATATTCATCCGGTCCGAGAAGACATGGGATTGCCAAAGCTCAGGAACGGTCCGGTACAGGCGCTTCATCCTGGAGAGGCCGCCTCCCAGAACGATGACGTCGGGATCAAGGATGTTGATGACGTGGGCGAGCCCGCGCGCCAGCCGCTCCTCGTATCGGGTGATCGAGGCTTCGCAGGTGGGCTCTCCGACTGTGGCCTGCTGCTCGATCTCTGGAGCCGAGAGTTCGCAACCGGTCGTTCTCTGATGATCGGCCTCCAGCCCGGGTCCCGAGAGGTACGTCTCGATGCATCCCCGCCTTCCGCAATAACAGTGTGGGAGAGGCAGGTCCGCTTCCGTATGGGAGGGCAGCGGATTGTGGCCCCATTCGCCGGCGATGGCGTTGGCACCCCGGAGGACTTGCCCCTTCACCACGATGCCGCCTCCGACGCCGGTGCCGAGGATGACGCCGAACACCACCTCGGCGCCTGCACCTGCGCCATCCACGGCCTCCGACAGGGTGAAGCAGTTGGCGTCGTTGGCGATCCGGATTTCGCGGCCCAGGCGGGCCTCCAGGTCCCGCTGCAGAGGCTGCCCGTTCAGGCAGGTGGAATTGGCGTTCTTGATCAGGCCCGTCGCCAGGGAGAGGGCGCCGGGCGTCCCCAATCCGACCGTTCCCCTGGCGTGGAGCGTGGACTCCGTCTCCAGGATCAGTTCCTCCAGCGTGTTGAGGATCGCTGGGTAGTCCTGCTGAGGCGTCGGGACGCGCCTGCGAAGGACCTCCCTCCCCTCCTCCCCCAGAGCCAGAATTTCGATTTTCGTCCCCCCAAGGTCGATGCCGATGCGGAGCCGGTCCCGAGGCGGGTCAGGAACCTGGGGCCCTGTCGCGTTCTCAGTCATGGGGGATCTGCTCCGGATTGATCTGCAGCTCGTGGCAGGCGTGCAGGTAGGACGCCGCGGACCAGGCCTGGAAGGCCTTGCCCATGGGACGGCCCGTCCGGGCATGGACCCACTCGTTGAATTCCCATTCCTGGCTCTTCCCCAGGCGGTTGAGCTGGGCGAGCTTCAGCAGTTCGCGGCAGGCGACGTCGTAGAGGCCCAGACGGTGGATGAAGCGGACCCACATACCGCCAATGAAGGGCCAGATCCCACCGTTGTGGTAGTGGCCTGGGAGGTTCAACAGATTCACGGTGAAGTAGGGCCGCCAATCAGGATCGCCGCTCTGTACGGGGGGGTAGAGGTTCGCCACCGGGTACGGTTCATTCACTCCGACGCCCCACATGAACTTGAAGGCGATGCGGGCCCGTTCGATATCCAGCACATTGCTGAGGAAGGCCTGGATGTTGCCAAGCACATCGCACCGCCAGTTGAACTGGAAGGGCGTGATCTCGGCCAGCAGATAGCGCGCGTCTCCCAGCGAGAACTGCTGTTCCGTGAAGGTGTGGGCACCGCCGCCCTCCCGAGGCTGGGTGCTAGGCCAGAAGGACGTGAGGATCTGTCCCCGGATCTCTCGGGAGCGCCGGAGGTAGTCCGCCGCGGCTTCGAATTTCCCCTGGAATTCCAAGAGCCGGGCAAAATTGGCGGTTGCCCGGTACCAGAGCACTTCGTCGTAGAGGACGTGATAGCTGCGCCCGAACAGGTCCGTCCAGTCGCCGGCCTCTGGGATCTCGATGAGTCCGTCATTGTTGTTGTCAAGGGCGCCCAGACGGTCGATCACGCGTTGCAAGCGGTCCGAATAGGCCGCGAGAAACTCCATGTCCTGGGTGGCGCGGATGTAGTGGTAGAACGCGATGATGGCCCAGAGGCCGCTATCCACCGAACATATCCCACCCACCCCGCTGAACTCAGGCTTGCCGTCATCCAGCCGGACGAGGGTGGGTACCAGGCCATTCGGTGAGAGATTGTCGAACAACGAACGGAGCGTGGCCTTCTGAGCCGCCCGGATGTCCTCTGCAACCAGGTCCGAGGTGGCGACGATGGTGATCGCACCGTCCCGGGCCCACACGCTTCGGTAGTTCACATCCGTGCCGATGGACTCGTTGTCCGCCATCGAGCAGGCTGAGAAGCCCAGCGGCGTGATGTTCTTGCGCAAGGCGATGAGAGCCCTTTCGTAGCCCTCGATGATCAGCTCGCGTTCGCGCGACGTCAGGGATCCAAGGGCCGCCTCATCGAAGAGCATCCGGAGCGTCGGATCCATGTCCACCGCTCCCTGGGTGTGCTGATCCAGGGCCGGCGTATCGGGGATCACGCCGAAATGCTTCAGGCCTTCCAGGACTCCGTCGGCCATCAGGCGCGTCGTGCTGAAGGTCGGCAGATGGACGACCGCTTCCACCAGCTCAGACTGAGCATTTTCGACAACGATGCCACGGACGCCGGGGAGCAGGAACATGCTGCTGTCGTTCCCGGAATCCCCCGCGACCAGGACGGTTTCCAGCGGGACATCCAGGTGCCGGCAGAGCCAGACCAGCGCGCTCCCCTTGTGGGTGGCCTTGGGAAGGACGTCGAGGTCCCTGTCGCTGGAATAGATCAGGCTTACGTCGAGGCCGGCCTGCGCCAGCTTCTGCTCGAGGGCCACCAGGCTTTCAGTGGAGGCATGGTGGAAATACCAGCTCGACTTGTAGGGGTGCAGGAATTCCGGAGGCTGCCGCACCACCCCCCGGAAATCCCCCATGATCCGTTCGATCAGGTCCAGGTCCCAGCCCTGGCGGAATTCGTGGTTGAAGGCGCTGAAGGGCCGCTTGTGGACCCCATCGTAGATCTGGGTGCCGACGCCGCCGATGATGTATTCCGGCCAGGGCAGCACGCCGGTCGCCAGCAGGTCGATCACGTCCTGGACCATCCGACCCGACGCATAACAAAGCATGGGCCGGTCCGCCGCTTCGAGGGCTTCCCAAACTTCCTTGAAGCGCCGTGTGGCCTCGGGATTGCCCAGCAGGGTCCCGTCGAGGTCTGAGCAGAAAAGCCTAGTCGTTGTCATTCCAGGGCTCCTCCCACTCGGTGTCCTCCATCAGCCGCTCCAGCCCCGGGCCGCCGCTGACGGTGGCGAGCAGCTGTTGGGCCACGCCCGACCAGGTGAACAGGCTCCTGGCCTTGTGGGCGCCCATGCGGCCCATGCGCCGCCGTAGCCGGTCCAGCCGGAACACCTTGGCCATGGTGATGCCGAGATCCTCCTGATCGAAGGGATCCGCGAACAGGGCGTGACGGCCGTAGGTGAGTACCCGGTGGAGTCCACCATGCACAGTCACGAGTACGGGCGTCCCCGAGGCCATGGCTTCGATGGCTGTCATGCCGAAGGGCTCGTAGCGGCTGGAGAGGACGAAGAGGTCCGCGGCCCGGTAGTAGTCCGGCAGTTCCTCGTCGGGAATGAAGGCGCCGAAGATCACCTTCCCCTCGATTCCCAGCTCCCGGGATTTTGCCTTCAGGTCCTCCAGCAGAGCGTCCTCCAGCGGCGTGGCGGAGGTCCCGCCCACCGCGAGGTGCAGCACGGCGTCCGGCTCTCGCTGCGCCAGCACCGCGAACCCGTCCAGGAGGAGGTCATAGCCCTTGTTCCGCGCCAGTCGGCCCAGCGCGAGGACCACCTTTCCCTGGAAGCCCAGGCGCTGCCGGATCGCGACGCGAGTGGGCTCACCCACGGGGAAGAAGCGGAGGTCGTCATAGCCCGGGGGGATCATCCTGCACTTCGACGACGGCAGGCCGTAATCATGGAGCAGGTGGTCCATCTGGATGGGTGTCGTGGCCACCACGAGGGAGGCCTCGGCGTAAAGCCTGGACTCCTCCCGGATCCGCTCGGCGAAGTTGTACTGGGCCTCGAACTTTTCGGCATCCCCCGGATAGTCCCGCTCCATCTGCAGCTGCTTCCAGAGCCCCAGGGAATGGGGGGTGTGCACGTGCGGCAGGCCCAGGGCCTCGCTCATCATCCCCCCCGCCACGCCGGCGTCCCAGTAGTGGCTGTTGATGAACTGGTAACGAAGGCCCTGCTCGTGGATCGCTTCCATGGCGTTCCGGACCCACTCCCCCAGCTGGTGCGAAAGGAATTCCTTCGGGATGAAATCCCGCCCTCCACAGGGGACGCGAAGGATGCGGACATGGTCCGCGACGAGTTCGACTTCAGGCTGGTCCTCGAATCGACGGGTCCAGATATCCACGTCGTACCCGAGCTGCGCGAGCTTCTTCGACAGCTCGAGCACGAAGACGACCTGACCACCCGTGTCGGCCGCCCCCAACGGCGGACTGGCCGCCACGTAGCCGTGGGTCGAGATCATCGCGATGCGGGGGGCCTGACCCTGGTCGTCCCCGGCGGCCTGCGCCTGCCAGGGGATCGCTTCGGCCCGTGCCGGGGGTTTGGATCCAACAGCGCTCATGCCCATGGGCCGCTCCTGTACGCGAAGTTCAATTCGCTGGAAGGCGGCCCGACCTTCCCGGAGCCTGCAGCGCCCAGGCGCTGCACCCTTGGGGTGATTTCCTTCGAGTGTGGGCCATCGGTGCGGCCAATTCAAGGGCATGCCCGCTCACGCCCTCGCCGGATCGCGGTCTCAGGCGCCTTCCACGCTCCGCTCCTCCTTCGCCGATCTGCGCGCGAGCAGCGCCACGCCCAGGCTCGTGACGAGGATGGAGATCGGGATTACGGCATAGGCCACGTCCCGGATCCATTCACCCCCGGGCAGGCCCATCTCGAGGGGGACCGAGGCCACGACGGCAGTGGCCAGGCCCTTTGGAATCAGCCAGGCCACGAGCTGGCGTTCCTGCGGCAGGGGAGCCAGCCCTTTTTGGCCGTGGAAGAAGGCTTGGCGAATGACCACGAGGGCAAGGGTTATCAGGGCGCCCATGGCCAGGATGAGGAGGTTGTCGAGCCGAATCTGCGTCCCGAGGTAGACGAAGAAGAAGAGCTTGAGGATGAAGACGGCTTCCGCCAGGAGCGCATTCTCCGTTTCCGTCAGACCTTGGGGATTCAGGTGCAGCCGTTCCACCACCGCTTGTGGCAGCAGATGATCGAGGTTGCGGAGCCCGATGCCGAAGGCGAGGGCACCGATGGCTCCGGAAAATCCCAGCCACTCGGTGAGGCCCGCGACGACAAGCAGGAGGGCTTCCGTGGCAAACGAAGTTTTGGCGGCCTGCTGCACGCGACCGAGGACCAGCGACCAGAACAGCGCGGCGGCAAGGCCGATCACAAGGGCGGCAAAGAGGCTCGAGAGAAAGCCCCCGATCGCTGGTCCGACACCATGCCCGGCCCCGGCGAAGGCCCCTGCAAGAGTCAGGACGCCCACGACGGTCACCACGTCCCCCAGGGCGGATTCGAGGGTGAGGATGGCACCCATGCGCGGAGAGAGATGCAGATGCTCGAGCAGGGGGATGGCCACGGTCGCCGCGAGCGGCGCCAGGGCCACGCCGAGAAGGATGGAGGCCTGCCAGGATTGCCCGCCTGTCCAGTGGGCCAGGGCGGTCACCACGATGACATTGATGGCCATGCCCCCAAAGGCCACGTGCAGCGCGGGAAGGGCGCTCTCCTTCATGGCACTCAGCCTCAGGTCCAGCCCGCCGTGGAAGAGGATGATGATGAGGGCCACGTGGCTGAAGACGTGTTCGACGGTGCTACCCCCGAGGGGGCGGATCCAGCCCGCCAGGGGACCGACCATGTACCCCAGCACGATGAGGGGCAGCACATCGGGGATGCGGTGCCGCCGGAACAGGGCCTCCAGGACGTGGCCGAGGAAGAACAGAGCGCCGCAAGCGGCGACCACGAGGGGGATGGAGAGGGCGTGGGGCATGGTGTGTGATCCATTCCGAGGACAGGCGGGAGGGCCCCACCATCATCCACTGGCGCGAGCCTCATCGGGGGACCCTGAGGTCAGGATTGGCCGGGCGAGACCGAATGCACGCGGAAGGCCGGCGCCATATATCCCTCGGCACGGTGTTCCTCAGGGATGGTAGTGGCATTCCCGTCCCTTGCGGCCCGGTAGTGGGGGCTCATGATCTCCACGCCGCCCTCGTTGAAGCGGTCCTGGATATTGGCGTGGAGGTCCCCGTAGATCGTGGCCATCCGATTGGGCTGGTCGGTGTAGGCGTTGACTTGATAGGAGACGTAGAAGTCGTCCAGGCTGGTCTGCAGGACGAAGGGTGCCGGGTCGGCAAGGATTCCCTCCGTGGCCCGTGCGGCCGCGAGGAGGAGGTCATGGACGGTCCGCCAGGGGGCGTCGTAACCGATGGTGACCGTGGAATGGAGGATGAGACCCCTTTCCATGGCCTGCGCGCTGAAATTCAGCACCTGGCCGGCGAGGACGGTGCTGTTGGGGATGCTGACTTCTTCGTTCTTGATGGTAAGGATCCGGGTCACCAGGGCGCTGCGCTCCAACACATCTCCTTCCGTGTCGCCAATCCGAACCCGGTCACCCACCTTGAAGGGACGCATGTAGGTGAGAAGCACGCCCGCCACGAGGTTGGTCATGGCCCCGGAGGAGCCCAGGCTGAACAGGACGCCCAGGAAGAGCGAGACGCCCTTGAACGCCTCGGAACCTGAGCCGGGGAGGTAGGGGAAGGCCAGCACCAGGGCGAAGGCGAAGACGAGGATTCGGGACAGCTTCAGCGTCGGATCCGCCCATTCAGGGTGGAAGGTACCGAGGACCAGCTTCCCGTTCTGGATCCCGTCGAACACGAGGCGAAGCAGACGGAGCAGAAGGCGGGTGGCTACTGCGATGACCGCAAGAAAAAAGAGGTTCGGGAGGTAGGCCAAGGCGGCCTTCGAGAGCGCCAGGACGGGGGTCAGAGCCAGCTCGAAGAGCTTCGAGGCCAGTCCCCGCGTGGCAGGGAGAAGGCTGAACAGGATGCTCAGGTACACGTAAGCGAAGCCGAGGTAGGCCAGGAACTTGAGGAACCCGATTGCCCTGACCAGGGCTCTGCGCGACTGGGTCGAGGACAGCAGTTCGAGGCGTTGGATCCGGATCGCGCCGATCTTGGGTAGGACGCTGCGCGAGACCCACCCGCCCAACCGTGTGAAGGCACGGGACAGGAGCCACGCGGAACCCACAGCCAAGGACAGGACAAGCAAGGTCCACATCAGGATCGCCCCGACCGCCCTGAGCCGGTTCCCCAGTCTGTGGCGCTCCAGGGAGGCCTGCACCAGGGCCGCCCGTGCCTTCGCCAAACCGAGGCGGTCGGTCGAAGCCAGGCGCGCGTCCTCCTCCGTCACCGAGAAGAGGAGGATGTCTCCCGCCGTGGCGAGGGCGTTGGTGCCGTCCTCCGAAATCCGGATCTCGGGCGTGGGCAGGAAGGGGTTCTTCTCCAGCTGCTCCAGGCGCGCCGTGATGGCGGCGGCCCGGGCATCAGGGGTGAAGGATCCCACGCGGGCTTGGAGTCTGAACAACTCCTCGCCGTGGAATCGAACGGGTGCTCCGGATGTTGATGGCTGTTGGTCGCCTTGGGCCAGGCCAGGGCACACCGAGAGGGCGATGCACGCAAGGAAGGCGAAGAGGCGGTGGCAAATCCAGGGACACGCCTTCAGGTGTTTGCGCGAAGCCTCATCTTGCATCCATCCGAGGCCCCGGCTCTGCATTAAAAACAGCATGGGAACCCTCCACCCGTTTACGACGAAGCATTGAAGCGTGTTGGCCCTGAATCCTACCGCGGGCCCACAGGTCGGAGTGAACCTGGGTGTATGGAGGATCGGATCTCACTCCGATGCCGCGCGCCTTGGTCAGGCGACCGGATTCGGGCCTTCAATCCACGGGCGTTCGTAGAGGGTGACATTTCCGTCGAACAGGGTGTGCAGCGAATCCCGGTCCGCATCCATGTAATTCAGGACCGACCCGTTGGAGCGGGCCCGGTCCAGGAGGGCCAGGTCCAGGTCAGCCACCACCCCCATCTCGGTGTTGGGTGTCGCCTCCGCGGCGACACCATCCACGGGGAAAGCGAAATCGGAAGGCGTATAGATGCCGCTCTGGGCGTATTGGGCCGTGAGATCCGTGACCAGCGGCAGACTGCCCACCATGCCGGCGGTGGCGACGAAGATCTGGTTTTCTACTCCCCGGGCCTGCGCACAGGTGGTGACCCGTCGATGGCCCCGGCGGTCATCCGTGAGATATGGGACCAGCAGGAGTTGCATGCCATGCGCCACCTGCACTCGGGCGATCTCAGGAAACTGGACGTCGTAGCAGATGGACACTCCGAAGCGCCCGAAGTAGGTCTCCACCACCGCCAGATCGTTGCCGGGGTCGAAGCGCCATTCCTCCCGCTCCGTGCGGGTGAGGTGGAGCTTGGGCTGATGGATCGGTGGGTACCGGGGGACAAAGATCGAGGCCACGTTGCAGAACTTCCCATCGATCCAGCGGGGGTGGGTCCCTGCAATCAGGATCCGGTCATAGGTCCGCGCCAGGTGGTCGAACATCCCGTCGAGCCGCTCCGTGAACTGCTCGCTGATCTGGCGCATGAGGCGGGCATGATCGGAGACGGCGGGCTGCTTCAGGCAGGTGATGAGCTGAACCGACAGCAGCTCGGGGAACACGATGACGTCGGCGTCATAGTCGTCCCCCATATCGACGAATTTTTCGACCTGCCGGGCAAAGTCCTGGAAATCAGCAACCGGCCGCAGGGCGTATTGGACGGAGCAGATCCGCACAGGGCGGGACATGATGGGCGTCGGTGCCTTAAAGCGCATGGGCCCCTCTCACGGGCCGGATGATCAGGACCGCCTGGTCCAAGGTTTCGTGGTCCGGAGCATAGCCAGGCAGCATCCCCCAGACGCGGAACCCCATCCGCAACTGCTTGCTGAGGGTTGGATCGAAGAGTGACCCGTGGACGACGGCCCCGACATACTCCGGGGCGGACATCGCTTCTGCGTGCTCGTGGTAGCCGGGAATCCGTGCCCCCGCCACGATCCATCTGCAACCCAACTCCTGCGCCAGGCCGAATCTCGCCTTGTAGAGCATTCGGGCGACCCCGCACCCCTGGTGCGCGGGATCGACAACGATATTGACGCCATAGAGGACGTCCCCTTCCGCTTCATGGGTGGTGAGCTGCCCCTTCCCCGTGATGTCCGACCACGTATGCCCGGCCATTGCCTGCCTTGCGCTGGTGCGCATGCTGGTGGCGCTGCCGATGATTTCGCCATCCCTGCCAATGGCAACGAATTGGCCCTCGGGAAAGACGCTCAAATGGGCCAACAGGTTACTTTCTGCCCACACCGCTTCGGGGCCGTGAGGAGGGGGATAGGCTCTCTGCATGAGGGCGCGAACGTCCGAAATATCGGATTCCCGTCGGCCGCGCACCTCGATGGGCATCGCCTGCTGTGGAAGGGGCCAGAGTGCGTAAGGATTGAGCAGATACATGGGACCTCCTTTCCCTGTGGTTCTGTGAATGGGGTGTCGGAGTGATTCCTCCGTTCGGAAGAAAAGCCTGGAATCCCTGTTGCAGCTTCGAATCACCATCGATCGATCCCCCACCCACGCTCCGGAATCTCCCCGCAGGTAGGGTCCCCGGTGGGACGCGATGATCAGGTCTCCTGTTTCGCGAGGACTCGGGATTAGCTCAATGGTCATGACCGCCCTCCTTCAGCAGCCCGAAAGCCACGAGGGCCGACTGGATGGCTGCGGGCCCGCCCGAGGGCGTCCGGTACGTCCGCGAGCGCGGCAGACCCGGCGCGTCGAAACCGATGAAGCCATCCCCCATGAGAACGGGGTAGTCCGCGTACTTGAGCATCCCGATGTCTCTGGCAGAATCGCCGCAGCACACAAGGGGCCGCGGGAGGTGAAAGGTGGACTGGAGGTACGACACGGCGACCCCTTGTCCACGCCGCGCGGGAGCACGTCGAGGTAGCGGCCATGGGACGCGAGGACGTCCGCCCTCATGCCGCAGGCCTGCATCGAATCCCGGAGTTCCGTCTCGGCCCTTTTGAGAGGGACGCCGGCGGCCGGTTGAAGGGCCAACCGTCTAGTTGAGGCCACGCCAAACTGCCGCTGGACGGATTTCGGCATCCAGAACCCAACGAGGCGCTCGGCGCTTTCCTCGGGCCACCGCGCGGAGACCATGGACGCATACACCATGTCCTCTTCGTAGATCCCCTTTCCCCAGCGGTGCCAAAGGGCGCACCCGACGTCCGTGATCAGGTGGTCAGGTTCCATCAAGTGCCATTGCCGGATCAGCTTCATGGCGGATGTGAAGGTGCGGCCCGTGGCGAAGGTAAGCACGGTGCCTACCTGGTGATGGACGCTCGCTTCAAGCTGGCGCAATTCCCCCTGGTGTCCTCGTTCCGGGATCCAGGTCCCATCCAGATCACTGACCAAGTGGAAACCAAGCATGGCTACTCCTCCGAGAAAAAAAACCGGACCTCCAACTTGTCCGCCTCCATCACCGACGCGAGGAGTTGGAGGGTCCGGTTCAGCTGCTCGACCTGGCCCGTATCCATCACAGAGAGGGCGTGAAGGAGCTGGCCCTGGGCAGGATGAGGCGCCGATTTCACCGTTGCCCTGCCCTCGGCCGTGAGGTCCAGCACCACCCGCCGGCGGTCCTCGGAATCGGCCTCCCGCGACAGGAGGCCCTTCTTGTTGAGCCGCTCCACGACGCCGGTCACGGTGCTGGGATCCAGGTGCATGCGCTCGGCGAGCGCCTTGAGGGACATCGGGCCGCGGCGGTTGAGCTCCCAGAGGGCCCAAAGCTGCGGACCGGTGAGGCCGAACTGCTTCTCCACCGAGCTGGAGTACTCCTGCAGTGCCTTCACAATCCGCCGGAGGTTTTGCATCACCTCGTCAACGACCAAGGGTTGGCTGGGGGATGGATCCTTAGATCGCATACAAATAGTTTGCATGCAAAACAAATTCTTGTCAACCTGGAATCAGCAATCCTTCCTGATCAGGACTCGAGGTCGATGTCCCAATTCTTGCTCTCTTCCCCCCGCCACCGACTGCGCATGCTCGCCCACACCCGGCGGCTGGTGATGGTCATGCTCCCACTCGGTGCCGGCATTGGCCTGGTGGTCGCCTTCGCTCTCCGAGGCTTGGGCTCCTTCGAACCCTGGATCATCCGGCTCGGAGGTCAAACCCACCTCACCTTGCTGATCCCAGCCCTGGGGCTGTTCCTGGTCACGGTCTGGCTGAAACTGACCCACATCGGGGAGGTCTCCCTCTTCCAGGACATGGACCTGGCCCACAAGGACCCCTACGAGGTCTTCCCCTTCCGGAGATCCATAGGGAAGGTGGCGGCCTGCGCCATGACCATCGGCTTCGGCGGCAGCGCCGGTGTGGAAGGTCCCGGGAAGTGGCTGGGATCGGCGCTCGGCCTGCAGTGCCACCGCTTCATCCGGGCCCTATCCAGGCGACTCTCCTTCTTGCGCCGCCTCAGCGCCCCCGCGACCGTGATGGTGAGAGCCGGCTCGGCTGCGGCCCTGGCCTCGGTGTTCCGGGCGCCGCTCTCCGGCGCCCTCATGGCCGCCGAGCACGATGGGCGTCTGGATGCGGAAGCCACCATCCCCTGCCTCTTCGCCGCTGCGTCAGGGTACATGGTCTTCTCCGCCGCCATGGGCCTCGAGCCCCTCATCCCCGTGGGGCGGACCTACCAAGCGAAATACACGGAAGTCCTCTGGGCCGTCTTGCTGGGCCTTGCCTGCGGGCTCGGCGCGAGCTTCTTCCTCTGGTTGAAGGCGCGGCTCCGGGCCTGGCTGGATCCCGTGCCCTTCGCCTGGCGCGGCCTGGTGGCGGGCCTTGGCCTGACCCTCCTCGCCGTGCCTTCCCACCTCCTGTGGAATGGCTTCCCCGTGACTCATGGAGGCGGCCTGGAACTGGTCTCCCACCTGCTGAAGGGCGACACCCACTCGACCCAGGCCGGGCTCTTCCTGGCCCTCAAGCTCTTCGCGACGGCCCTCACCCTGGCCGGCGGCGGTATCGGTGGCATCTGGCTCCCTTCCGTCGCCATGGGCGCATCCATCGGTGCGGCCTTTGACGCCTGGCTCGGGCTTGGGCAGCCCGGCTACATGACCCTCATCGGCGGCGCCGCCTTCGCCGGCGCCACCCACGAGACCCTCCTTGTGCCCGTGGTCTTCCTGGCCGAGACCACGGCCCAGGCCGCCCTGGTCGTCCCGGCCCTCGTGGGAACCGGGGTGGCCTATCTCGTGGTCAGAGAACGGCCCTAGGAACCGTCGCCTACGCTTTCACGGGCAATGGATACTGCGTCTCCTTCGTCCTGCTCGGCCGGAAGAAGAGCATGGTGTGACCCACGGTCCAGACATGCTCCAGCCCTTCGACCTTGGCGCACAGGGCCGCGATGGCGGTCTCCTTGTCCTCGAAACTGTTCGGGTTGATCTTGATCTTCACCAGCTCCAGGCTGTCCAGCATCACGTCCAACTCCGCCGCCAGGGAGGGCGTGACGCCGGCCTTGCCGATGTGGACCACGGGCTTCAGGGTGTGGGCTTCGGCCTTGAGGAACTGGCGCTGCTTCGCGTTGAGCATGGGGACTCCGGGGCTCCATTGTGGCAGGGCCCGGCTGAGGAACCTCAGGCTTCAGGCCTTGCGGCGGACGATCACCACGGTGCGGTCGTCCGTGGGCGGGGCGTGGCGGGTGAAGGCCTCCAGGTCGTCCATGAGGCGGTGCTCCAGCTCCGCCAGGGGCAGGGCCCGGTTGGCCGAGACGAAGGCCTCCAGGCGCGGCAGGTCGAAGTCCTCGCCCTCCGGGCTGGTGGCTTCGGTGATGCCATCCGTGTAGAGGAAGAGCATGTCCCCGACGTGGAGGAGCTTCTGCTCCTTCTGGTAGGTGTTGCCGGGCAGCATCGCCAGGGGCATGCCGTGGGAGCCCAGGCGCT
Organism: Holophagaceae bacterium; assembly: GCA_016710635.1. Taxonomy (GTDB): domain Bacteria; phylum Acidobacteriota; class Holophagae; order Holophagales; family Holophagaceae; genus JADJVL01. Next base: position 224,925 of record JADJVL010000005.1, read on the forward strand.
CGATGGTGCCGTCCACGCGGACCAGCAGGCCGGGGTTGTGGCCCGCGTTGGTGAACTGGATCTTGCCGGTGTCGGGATCGATGACGAAGATGAAGGCCGTGATGAAGCGGTTCGGCGTGGTGCGGTGGGCCAGGCTCACCGACAGCTTCTTCGCCAGGTCGTCCGTGGGCAGCTGGGCGTCGGCCCAGGCTTCCAGGTAGGTCTGCAGGGCCGACATGAGGAGGCCGGGACCCACGCCCTTGCCGCTGACGTCGGCGATGGCGCACAGCCACTTCCCGTCCGGGCGGGGCCAGAAGCCGAAGAGGTCGCCACTCACCTGGCGGCTGGCGGAATTGGCGCCGTGGACCTCGATGCCTTCGATGATGGGGGCTTCCGCCGGCAGCAGGCGCTGCTGGATCTGGCGCGCGATGGACAGCTCCTGCTCCATGGCCCGCTTCTTGGCGACCTCCTCCTGGAGGCGGCCCTGGCGGATCTTGCCCGCCGCCACGTGGGCGAGGGAGGCCACCAGGCGCAGATCCTCCTCGTTGAAGGGCTTCCGGTAGGGGCGCGCGTCCAGGTAGATGAGGCCCACCACTTCGCCTTCGTGCTCCAGGGGGGTCGCGAGGATCGACGACACGCCGCTGAAGACCAGGGAGGCCGAAGCGCTCAGTTTGGGATCGTTGGTGGGGTCGTTGAGGAGCATGGCCTCGCGGCGCTCCACCACCGCTTCCACGAGGGTGCGGGAGACCCGGATCTGGGTCGCCTTCGCCATGTTCGACTTCACCGCCGCCGGGATCAGCTCCCCGCTGGGATCCTTCAGCAGCACCATCCCGCGGTCCGGGGTGAGGAACTCGAAAAGCCGCGTCATCAGGTGATCCAGCATGTCATCCACGCTGATGTCCCGGACCAGGTCCAGGGTGATGTCCTGGATGAGGCTGAGGGTGCCCATCCAGCGCAACTGCCCCGTGTCCTTGGGCTCGGGGGCGACGGACTTCAGGAGCTCGGCGATGGGGCGCACCATGGTCACGCCGCTGGGGGTGTGGGTCTCCTCCTCGATGAGCACGGAGCTCGTGGGCTCCGCGTCCAGGGTGAGGTCCACCTTGCCCAGGGAAATGCGGTCCCCGGACTTGAGGGTCATCACGCCCTCCGTGGGCTTCCCGTTCAGGAGGGTGCCATTCAGGCTGCCCAGATCCTCCACGCAGGCGAAGCCGTCCCGCATGCTGAAGCGGGCGTGCACCCGGCTCAGGCTGGGATCCTCGATGACGATGTCGTTGCCCGCGGCCCGCCCCACCGTCATGACGGGGGGCTCGCCGGTCAGCTTCCGGGAGGGTTTGCCTGGGATGCGCAGGATCAGGTTGGACATGGGGATGGGCTCCAGCTTGCCAGGATTCCGGATTCCCGAACCTCCAAGATTATGAAATTTCCGGTCTGCCCCGGCAGGGCCCCGTCCAGGGACGCCCGCTGAGGTTTCCCACCCCTTCCGTCCAGACTTTTCCCTGGAGTGGCCGCTCCGGGCCGAGGATGCGGTTGCGCGACCGCCGTGGAACGGGGACAAAGGATCAGGCCCCTGCTTCCGGAGTTCCCATGCGCCGTTTCCTCGCCTCTCTGCTGCTCTGCGCCGCTGCCGTGGCCCCGCTCTTCGCCGCCGAGCCGCCCCGGACGCTGCGGGTGGACTACAGCCACGCGGGCACCGCCACCACGGAGGCCTTCGGCCTGGAGCGCGTGGTCCGCGAGCCCCTGCCCTGGCCCGGGAACCCCGCGAAGGCCGTGGATGATTCCAACCTGGGGCTCTGCAAATTCGAAGTCCGGGATGCGAAGACCAAGGCCCTGCTCTACTCCCGCGGCTTCGCCAGCATCTTCGGCGAATGGCGGGACACGCCGGAGGCGAAGGTCCGCGCCCGGGCCTTCAGCGAATCCTTCCGCTTTCCCGAACCCGCAGACCCCGTGGAAGTGGTGCTCTTCCAGCGCACCCCGGAGCTGGGCTGGCAGGAGGTCTGGCGCGTCCCCGTGGACCCGAAGGCCCTGGACGTGGTGCAGGCGCCCCCGACAAACGCCGGTCCCCTCGTGCCGATCCTCAAGAGCGGCGATCCGGCCCACAAGGTGGATCTCCTGATCCTGGGGGACGGCTACACCGCCGCCGAGCGGCCCAAGTTCGTGAAGGACGCCCGGCGCATGGCCCTCCTCCTCTTCGCGGAGGAGCCCTTCAAGTCCCGCATCAAGGACTTCAACGTCTGGGGCCTCTGTCCCGCCGCCAAGGAGAGCGGCATCTCCCGGCCCAGCACCGGCATCCACCGCCGCAGTCCCGTGGGCGCCACCTACGACGCCTTCGGCAGCGAGCGCTACATCCTCACCTTCGACAACCGCGCCTTCCGGGACCTGGCCTCCCAGGCCCCCTACGACTTCGTGGAGATCCTGACCAACGGCCGCACCTACGGCGGCGGCGGCATCCATCAGCTCTACGCCACCGTGGCCTCGGACAACGCCTTCATGGCCTACCTCTTCGTCCACGAATTCGGCCACCACTTCGCCGGATTGGCGGACGAGTACTACACCAGCGACGTGGCCCTGGAGCTGGGCAAGCCCCGCCAGGAGCCCTGGGAGCCCAACGTCACCGCGGACCCGAAGAACCCCAAGTGGAAGGCCGCCCTGAGCCACGGCGTCGCGCTGCCGACCCCCTGGAAGAAGGGGGAATTCGAGACCTTCAGCCACGCCATCCAGAAGGAGCGGCGGCAGCTCCGCGCGGACCGCAAGCCCGAAGCGGAGATGGAAGCCCTCTTCACCCGGGAGAAGATCCACGAAACCCAGCTTCTGAACCACGATGCCCACAGCGGCAAGGTGGGCGCCTTCGAAGGCGCGATGTACGAGGCCACCGGCTACTACCGCGCCCAGGAGGACTGCCTCATGTTCACCCGGGACGAGGTGGGCTTCTGCGCCGCCTGCCGCGCGGCGATCCAGAAGGTCATCGACCAGTATTCGGCCCGCTGACCCTAGGGCCATCCAGGATTCCCACGCGGGTTCCTACTTCCTTCGGAGCAGGAAGAAGGTCTGGTCGTCCTTGGGGGACTGGCCGGCGAGGTGCTCCTGGAGGGCCAGCACCAGGGCGTGGCGGATCTCGAGGAGGGAGCGCTCCCCGTCCTTGGCCAGGACGGCCTTGAGGCCCTCGAGGCCGAACTCGTCGCCCCCAGGGGATTCCGCCTCCGCCAGGCCGTCCGTGTAGAGGAGCACCAGATCGCCGGAGGCGAGGGTGGTCTCGCCGTGGCCGTAGGGCGCCTGGCCCGGCAGCATGGCCAGGGGCAGGCCGGGGGCGTCGAGGACTTCGATGGCTCCGGATTGCCGGCGCAGCAGGGCCGGAGGATGGCCCGCGCAGGCGAAGCGGAGGCGGCCGTCGTCGGGTTCCAGGTGGACCAGGAAAGCGGTGATGTAGCGGTTGGATTCCGTGTGGCGGGCGAGGGTGCGCGACAGCCGTTCCAGAAGCACCGCCGGCAGGCTGGCCCAGTCGGTCCAGGCGTCCATGTAGGCGTGAAAGGTGACCATGAGCAGCCCAGGGCCCATGCCCTTCCCGCTCACGTCCGCCACCGCGGCACAGAGGCTGCCATCCTCCAGGATCCAGGAACCGTAGAGGTCCCCGGACACCCGCCAGGCCGGGGCGTTGAAGCCCAGTACCTCGTAGCCCTCCACGCAGGGCGGCCGGGCCGGCAGGAAGCCCTGCTGGATGCGCCGGGCGTGGCCCATCTCGGTCTCCAGAGCCCGGTGCTTGGTGGCCTCCGCCTCCATGCGCGCGGCGCGCACCCGCGAGGCGGCGAGATGGGCGATGACCGTGGCCAGGCGCAGGTCCTCCCGGTCGAAGCGGCGGGCCGGGTTCATCACGTCCACGTAGAGCACGCCCAGGATCTGGCCCTCCGCTTCCAGGGGCGTGGCCAGGGCGCTGCGGATGCCGAAGTTCACCATGGAGGCCGAGGCCTGGAAGGCCCCGTCGTTGCCGCCCCCGTCCGCCAGCAGGATGGCCTGGCCCTGGCCCAGGGCCGCGTCCACGAGGGTCCTGGGGATCTGGATCGCCGCGCCCTCCGGGCCGCCACCGCAGGAGGCCGCCGGATACACCTGGCCGGCGGGATCCCGGAGCAGGATCGCGCCCCGGTCCGCGTGCAGATGGCTGTGGAGGGCCTCCAGCAGGCCCAGGAGCTGGGATTCCGCCGCCCCCTCCCGGGCCAGATCCGCCGCGACCTGCTCGAGCAGGGCCAGGGCCGCCTGGGCCCGCTGGCCTTCGGTGACGGGCACGCCGCCGCGGCGCAGCTCCTCGGCGGCGAGCATGAGGGAAGGCACCCAGGGGGCGGTCTCCCGGGCCTGGATGACCACCGCGGGACCCGTTTCCGTGGCGTCGCAGACCTTGATCTTGAGATTGCCCGGCGAAAGCTCGTCCCCGGTGCCGATGGGCGCGGGCGTCGTCAGCTTGGCCCCGTTCAGCCGGGTGCCGTTCTTCGAGCCGAGGTCCTCGGCGAGCCACTGGCCCCGGCTGAACCGCACGCAGGCGTGATGCCGGCTGAGGCTCAGGTCCTCCAGGGCCACGTCGTTGTCGGAAGCGCGGCCCAGCTTGTAGACGCCATGTTCCGGATCCAGGGACACGGAGGGATGGCCAGGAATGACCAGGACGAGTTTCGGGGGCATCGCCTACGAATGTATTAGCACTGCCGGAATTGGGAAGGGCGGATTCGCCGCTTCCGAACCTGCCGCTCCAGGGCCCTACGAAGCCAGGGGCTCCGCCTCCGCCCCCGGCCTGCGTTACCCTTCCCGCACCACCCTTCCCTGAGATCCTCCCCGATGGCACCTGGCGGCACCTCCTTCGAGCCCGGCGCGCGGCTCGGCCCCTACGAGCTGCAGGAGGAGCTCGGCCACGGCGGCATGGGCGCGGTGTACCGGGCCCGGGACACGCGCCTGCACCGGGACGTGGCGGTGAAGGTGCTGCGCGCGGGGCTGGGGGAGAACGCGGACCGGCTGCGGCGCTTTGAGCAGGAGGCCCGCACCGTGGCCCAGCTCCACCACACGAATGTGCTGGCCATCTTCGATGTGGGCGCCGAGGACGGCACGCCCTATCTGGTCATGGAGCTGCTGGAGGGGGAAACCCTCCAGTCCCGCCTCAAGCGTGGGCCCCTGCGCCCCCACGAGGCCCTCGACACCGCCCGGCAGCTGGCCCGGGGCCTCGCCGCCGCCCATGCCCGGGAGATCCTCCACCGGGACCTCAAGCCCGCCAACGTCTTCCTCACCCGGGACGGGCTCGTGAAGGTCCTCGACTTCGGCCTCGCCAAGCTCATGGTCGAGCAGCCCCGCATGGACGACGCCGAAGCGCCGACCCGCAACCTCCACACCGGCTCCGGCGTGATCATGGGCACCGTGGGCTATCTCTCGCCGGAGCAGATCCGGGGCCAGGGCGCGGACAGCCGCAGCGACATCTTCGCCTTCGGCTGCGTCCTCTGGGAGATGTGCGTCGGGGAAGCGCCCTTCCAGGGAGCCTCCGACGTGGAGGTGATGCACGCCATCCTGAAGGACGAGCCCCGGGCCGAGCGGTCCCATCCCATCGTCCCCGGCGGCGTGGACGCCATCCTCTCCCACTGCCTGGAGAAGGATCCCGCCTTCCGCTTCCAGAGCGCCCAGGACCTGCTCTTCGCGCTGGAGGCGACCACCGCGGCCACCCAGGGCAGCGACGCGTCCACCCAGACCCTGCTCCGGCCCCGCAGCGGCCCGAATTCCGCGGCCCCTCCGTCCCCCACCGCGCGGCGCGGCTGGCGGGCCGCGGCCCTCCTCGCCGCGGGCGTGGCCCTCGGCGGCGCCCTCGCGGCCCTGGCCCTCTGGCCCCGGAAGGTGGACATCCCCGAGATCCGCGGGATCACCTTTTCCGGCCTGGACGATTCGCCCTCCGCCTCCCCGGACGGCCGCACCATCGCCTTCTCCTCCTGGCGGGACGGGCATCCCCGCATCTGGCTCAAGCAGCTGGACACCGGCAGCGAGGCGGCCCTCACCGGCGGCTCGGACACCCTGCCCCGCTTCTCCCGGGACGGCGCCACCCTGCTCTTCGTCCGCAACGAGCCCGAAGGCTCCTCCCTCTACCGCGTGCCGGCCCTGGGGGGCGAAGCGCGCAAGCTCGTCAGCAACGCCGTGGCCGGGGACTTCTCCCCGGACGGAAGGAATGTGGCCTGGATCCGGTGGGTCCACGAAGGCGGGGTGATCACCAGCATCCTGGGCGTCGCCACCCGGAGCGGCGCCAAGCCAAGGCCCGTCGCCCGCTTCAGCGGCGTGGCCCTCACGGCTCCCCGCTGGTCCCCGGACGGCGCGCAGATCGCCGTCACCAGCGGCGGCACCGTCGGCCAGACCAGCGCCTTCCGCGCCCGCATCTACCTGGCGAATCCGGAAAACGGCCGGACGAAGGAGATCGTGCCGCCCTCCAGCGCCGGCACCCTTTCCAGCGTGGCCTGGATCAGCCCGCAGGCGCTCCTGTTCTGCCAGAGCGAGACCGTGAACCAGGCGGCGGGCAGTTCGGGCCGGGTCTACCGCCTGGACCTCCCCTCCGGCGCCATGGAGGCCATCCTCGCGACCCCCAGCAGCCTCAGCCTGGACCTCCTCTCCGGCGGACGGCTCATCTTCGACGCCCGTTCCCCCAAGGAGAACCTGCGGGAATTCCCGGTGGCCGGCGGGGCGCCCGCCTGGATCACCAAGGGGAACAGCACGGACCGGCAGCCGGTCTTCGCCCCCGATGGCCGCTGGGTCCTCTTCACCAGCAACCGGGGCGGCAACATGGACCTCTGGGCCGTCTCCCGCATGGATGGCGCCGTGCGGCGGCTCACCGACGATCCCGCCAACGACTGGGACCCGGCCTACTCCCACGACGGCAAGCGCATCCTCTGGAGCTCGGACCGGTCGGGCCACTTCGAGATCTGGATGGCGGACGCCGATGGCAGCGGCGCGGTGCAGATCAGCGCCGACGGCGACGACGCCGAGAATCCCACCATGACCGGCGACGGGGAGTGGGTGGTCTACGCCTCCTTCAACCCCGCCAAGGCCGGCGTGTGGAAGATGCGTCCCGACGGCCGGGAGGCCACCCGCCTCGTGGAAGGGGCGGTGAACCTGCCGGAAGCCAGCCCCGACGGCCGCTACGCCCTCTACCAGACCACCCTGGGGCCGGGCCGCTTCGCCGTGCGGGTGGTGCGGCTCGCCGACGGCGCCCTCGAGCCCAGCCAGATCGAGGTGCAGGCGAGCCAGCGCACGATCTCGGACCTGGGGCGGGCGCGCTGGGGCCGGGACGGCCGGTCCATCCACTTCATCGCCCAGAACGCCGCCGGGGTGAACGGCATCTTCGTGCAGGATTTCGAGCCCGGCCGGGATGTCGGCGCCACCCGCAGGCCCCTCCTGGGCTTCGATCCGGACCTGAACACCGAATCCTTCGGGCTGGGACCGGACGGCGCCACCCTGGCGGTGGCGGGCCTGGACCAGACCTACACCGTCATGATCGCCACCGGCGTGCCGGGACTGAAACGCTAGGCAGGCGCTAGACACTCGCCCACCACCCATGAGCCTCGCCCACATCCCATGACCCTCGTCCCCGGCACCCGACTCGGCCCCTATGAAGTCCTCGCACCCCTCGGCGCGGGGAGCATGGGGGAGGTGTATCGCGCCAGGGACGGCCGCCTCGGCCGCGACGTGGCGGTGAAGATCCTGCCCCGGGCCTTCGTCGAGGACGAGACCCGGTTGCGCCGCTTCAACCTGGAGGCGAAGGCCGTCGCCGCCCTCAGCCATCCCAACATCCTGAGCCTCTTCGATACGGGGACCGTGGAGGGCCTGCCCTACCTCGTCATGGAGCTGCTGGACGGCGGCACCCTGCGGCAACGGCTGGACCAGGGGCTGCCGACGCCGCGGCGCGCGGTGGAGATCGCGGCACAGATCGCGAACGGCCTCTTCGCCGCCCACGAAAAGGGCATCGTCCACCGGGACCTCAAGCCCGAGAACATCTTCCTGACCCAGGGCGGCCAGGTGAAGATCCTCGACTTCGGCCTCGCCAAGCTGATGCCCGCCGTGGCCCTGCCCGCCGGCGGCGATGCCACGGATCCCGGCCTCGCCTCGGCGCCGGAGGGCACCCTCGCCGGGGTCATGGTGGGGTCCATCAACTACATGTCCCCGGAGCACGCGAAGGCCGGCGACGTGGATCCCCGCTCCGACATCTTCTCCCTCGGCGTGATCCTCTACGAGATGCTCGCCGGGCACCGCCCCTTCGAAGGCGGCAGCCCGGTGGAGGTCCTCACCGCGATGCTGCGGGACGACCCGCCGCCCCCTACGCCGCCGAAGGGCGCGCTGCCCGCGGGCCTGGGCGGGCTGGTGCTCCACTGCCTGGAGAAGGCGCCGGAGAACCGCTTCCAGTCCGCGAAGGACCTGGCCTACGACCTGGAAGGCTTGGCTGCGGCCGGCAGCCAGGATGGCGCCGAGGCCTCTCTCCCAGTGGACCCGAAGCGGCGCTTCCCCGCGTTGCCCCGTCCTGTCCTCGCCACCCTCGCCCTGCTGGCCCTCGCCGCCGCCGGCGCGGCGGGCCATTTCTGGAAGCGGCCCGTGGCCGAATCCCGGGGAAGGGTGCGGTACATCAGCTATTCGGGCCACGACACTTCGCCCGCGGCCTCCCCGGACGGACGCACCCTGGCCTTCTGCTCCGACCGGGACGGCACGCCCCGCATCTGGCTGAAGCAGTTGAAGGGAGGCAGCGAAATCGCCCTCACCACCGGCCCCGACGACTTCCCCCGCTTCTCCCCGGACGGCGGCACCCTGCTCTTCACCCGCACCCAGGGCGGCCGGAGCGACCTCTACAAGGTGGCGGTGCTGGGCGGGGAGCCAAGAAAGCTGGTGGAGGACGCCGCCGACGGGGACTGGTCCCCGGACGGCCGGCGCATCGTCTTCATGCGGTGGCGGCAGGAGGCCGACCGCACCGCTTCCATGATCGCCCTCGCCGATGCGGACGGCGGCAGCCAGCGGGAAATCGCGCGCCTCACCCAGTCGCGGCTGCTCGCCCATCCCCGCTGGTCCCCGGACGGGCGCACCCTCGCCATCAGCGGCGGCGCCCAGCAGGCGGGGGAGCCCCAGTCCATCCTGCTGCTGGACGCCGATGGCCGGAACATGCGCACCCTGCAGCCCCTGCGCTCCGTGGGTTTCGTGTCCGCGGTGGCGTGGCTGGGGCCCACCGAGCTGCTCTATTCCCAGGCCGAATCCGTGGTGGGGGACAGCGCGGGCTCCTCCGCCAACATCATCCGCCAGGACATCCGTGGCGGGCGCCCCCGCGCCATCCTCTGGAGCCCTCACAGCTGCCTCCTCCTCGACCTCGCAGGTCCCGGGCGACTCGTCTTCGACGCCCGTTCCCCAAGGCAGAACCTGCAGGAACTCCCCCTCGACGGAAAGGGCGGCGGCCGCTGGCTCTCCCGGGGCAACGGCACCGACCGCCAGCCCGTCTTCACCCCCGACGGCGCCTGGGTGGCCTTTTCCTCCAACCGTTCCGGCAATCTGGACCTCTGGTCGATCTCCACCGTGGACGGCACCGTGCGGCACCTCACCGACGACGAGGCCGAGGACTGGGACCCGGGTTTCACCCCGGACGGGAAGCACCTGCTCTGGAGCTCCAACCGCTCGGGCCACTTCGAGATCTGGATCGCCAACGCCGACGGCAGCGAGGCCCGCCAGCTGAGCCGGGACGGGGCCGACGCGGAGAATCCCACCGCCACCCGGGACGGCCGCTGGATCGTCTACAAGTCCGGCCATCCCCAGAACCTGGGCCTGTGGAAGATCCACCCGGATGGCACCGGACCCACCCAGCTCGTGCCCGGCAACATCGGCCTGCCGGAGGTGTCCCCGGATGGCCGCCACGCCCTCTACCGCATCAGCCCGGGTCCCCGCAGCTTCTCCATCCGGGTCGTCGAGATCGAGAGCGGCAAGGTGCTGCCCTTCCACATCGACATCGAGGTGGTGAAGGTCACCCCGGCCACCCTGGGCCGCGCCCGGTGGACGCCCGATGGCCGCGCCATCGTCTTCACCGCCCAGGACGCCCGGGGCGTGAACGGGCTCTTCGAGAAGGCCTTTGTTCCGGAAGGCGGCGATCCCAGCAGCCGGAAAGCCCTGGCGGCCTTCGATTCCGAGCGGATCACGGAATCCTTCGGGATCTCCCCGGACGGGACCCGGGTCGTGGTCGCCGGGTGGGAGCAGCTGTTCAGCCTCATGAGCGCCGAGGAAGTGCCCGGCCTGCCCGTCCCGCGCCGGGGACCGTGAGGGTCCGGAAGCCTTCCGGCGATTCGGGGACCCGGGGCGGCGACCCGGACAGTAGGATAAGGGCCACCGCCCCATGAGCCTGCAACCCGGAACGAAGCTCGGACCCTACGAGATCCTCGCCCCCCTGGGCGAGGGGAGCATGGGCGAGGTGTGGAAGGCCAAGGACACCAAGCTCGACCGTTTCGTCGCCATCAAGGTCCTGCCCGGCCACCTCGCGGCGCACCCCGAAGCCCTGGCGCGCTTCGAGCGCGAAGCCAAGGCCCTGGCGGCCCTCCAGCATCCGAACGTGATGGGCATCTTCGATTTCGCCGCCGAAGGGGACTTCAGCTACGCCGTCATGGAGCTCCTGGAAGGCGAGACCCTGCGGGCGGTCATCGACCGCGGTCCCCTCGCCCACCGCCGGGCCGTGGAGATCGCCGGGCAGATCGCCCTGGGCCTGGCGGCGGCCCATGGCAAGGGGATCATCCACCGGGACCTCAAGCCCGAAAACGTCTTCGTACTGCGGGACGGCCGGGTGAAGCTGCTGGACTTCGGCCTCGCCAAGACCCACGCCGCCCTCGCCCGGGTGGACGCGGGCACCTTGCCCACCACCGCCGCCCCGGGCACCGCCGAGGGCGCCATGCTCGGCACCGTGGGCTACATGAGCCCGGAGCAGGCCCGGGGCGAACCGGCGGACGCGCGCTCGGACATCTTCTCCTTCGGCTGCCTGCTCTACGAACTGGTGGCGGGACACCGGCCCTTCGAAGGCGCCACCGCCGTGGACGTCCTCCACGGCATCCTGCACGCGGACGTGGCCCTCGACGAGACGGACCTCTCCCCGGGCCTGCGGCGCATCCTCCAGCACTGCCTGGACAAGAACCCCGCCCAGCGCTTCCAGAGCGCGCAGGATCTGGCCTTCGCCCTGGAATCGAGCGTGAGCACGACCCGGGACCCCGGCTCCCTGGCGCCCCGGGGGATGCTGTCGCGGCCGCCGGGCCGGTCCAGACTGCGGCCCCTGCTGCTGGGCGCCGTCCTCCTGGTGGCCGGGGCCGGCGCCGGGGCCTGGGCCGCCCACCACCTGCTGCAGAAGCCGCTGCCGAGCTTCCGCCGGATCACTTTCCGCCGGGGCAACGTGCTGCACGCGCGCTTCACCCCGGACGGCCAGAACGTGGTCTACTCCGCCGCCTGGGACGGCCGGCCGACGGAGATCTTCCTGTCCCGGGCCGATGGTTCGGGCTCGCGCCCCCTGGGCATCACCGGCGCCACGGTCCAGTCCGTGAACGCCAAGGGCGACCTGCTGGTGATCCTCAAGCCCGGCGCCCTCTCGGCCACCACCGCCGGCGCGGGGACCCTGGCCCAGGCCACCCTCGATGGCGGCGCCCCCCGGGAGCTCCTGGAGCGGGTCTGGAGCGCGGACTATGGCCCCGATGGCAAGGGTTTCGCCGCGGCCTACCAGGCCAGCGAAGGCGGCCCCTTCCGGCTGGACTACCCCCTCGGCACACGGCTTCTGGAGTCCCCCGGCGTGCCCCTCACCTCCATCCGGGTTTCGCCGAAGGGCGACCTGGTGGCCCTCGCGGTGAACGATCCCGGCGCCTCCGTGCTGATGGTGGTGGACCTGCAGGGACACAGCCGGGTGCTCTACCGGGCGGTGCGGAGCAGCGAGGCCGACCTCGCCTGGGCGCCGGACGGTTCCAGGCTCTACATCATGGACGGCGAATCCCTCGTGGCCGTGGCCATGGACGGGACCGCCCGCCGCATCCACAACGATTCCACCCTCTCCGCCGTCCACCACGTCTCCTCCAGCGGACGGATGCTGGTGGAGCGGGAGGTCATCCGGCGCACCACCCTGGTGCGCCGGGACGGCCAGGAGACCAGCCTCGGCTGGCAGGAGTTCACCCGCCTCGTGGATCTTTCCCGGGACGGTGACTGGGCCCTGCTGGATGAAAGCGGCGGGCGCCTCGGACCCGGCGGCCAGCCCCTGCTGCGCCGCACCGACGGCAGTCCACCCAAGCTCCTCGAGCCCGGCGTCCCCTTGGCCCTCAGCCCCGACGGGCAGCAGGTGCTCATCCGCCTCCACGACCGGCCCGCCAGGCTGCGCCTGGTGCCCACCGGCGCGGGGGTCTCCCGGGACCTGGCCCTGGTGGGCTGGGACCTGCTCGAAGGCGCCTTCGCTCCGGACGGGGCCACCGTCTACGCCGTGGGCCGCCAGGGGGAAGGCCCCACCCGCATCCTGGCCTTTCCCCTGGCCGGCGGCCCGGGGACGGTGCTGGCCTCGCCCCTGCCGCGCTTCGAGGAGATCACCCCGGACGGACGCCAGTTCGTGGCCCTGGATGACCAGCGGCGCATCCTGCTGGCGCCAGTCTCCGGGGGCCCCGCCGCCCCCGCCGCCGGCGCCCTCGAGGACGGGGACTTCCTGGTCGGCTGGAACCTCGGCGGCGAACTGCGGGTGGCCCACGCGGTGGACGCGGCGCGCCTCCGCCTCGACCTCCTGGACCTTCGGAGCGGCCAGCGCAGGACCTGGATGACCCTGGCGCCGCCGGATCCCACCGGCGCCGTGCGCATCCGCGCCGCCAAGGCGACCCTGGACGGCCGCACCGTCGCCTTCACCACGGGGCTGGTGGACGTTTCGGACCTGCTCGTCGTCGATGGGCTGAAGTAGCCGGTCAGCTTCACGCCCCGCGCCTGCTGTCAGTCGTTGTAGCGGGAGCAGAGGTACCCGATGCCCACGCCCATCACCTTCTCCCAGGCCTGCTCCACCGCCGGCGACACCTCGGGATCGCACATCCGCACCGTCGCCAGCAGGCTGTCGAGCCACAGGTCGTAGTACTCCGCGCCCACCGCCAGCTGCTTGGAGCCGTGGCGCTGGGCGAGCTCCGTCAGGTAGCTCGGCGGGCCGCTGCCCTCGTCCCGGGCCGCCCGGAGCATCAGGTTCAGCGAGGAGTGCAGCGCCTGCTTCTGCTTCACGAAATCCGTGCGGGCGAACTTCTCCGCGACCTTCGGGGAGGACGCGAGGAAGTGCTCGTAGAAAAGGTCCAGGAAGTCCGGATTCTCCGTGCAGCGCCCGAGGCTCTTGCCGAAGGTCTGCAGCGTGGCTTCGTCCATGGCGGCCCCCTGCCCTGAATCCTAGCGGCCGCCCCCCGGTTCTGCATCACAGGGCTTCCGGAGGTCCGAAGGCGCGCCGGAAACCCGGACGCCACGCATCTTCCTCCCGGCTGGGCACCGGGGCAGTAGCATTGAGTCCACCCTCCCATGAGCCTTCAACCCGGAACCCGCCTCGGTCCCTACGAGATCCTTTCGCCCCTCGGCTCCGGCGGCATGGGCGAAGTCTGGAAGGCCAAGGATTCCCGCCTCGACCGCTTCGTCGCCGTGAAGGTGCTCCCCGAGCAGCTGGGCTCCAACGCGGAGGCCCTGGCCCGCTTCGAGCGGGAGGCCAAGGCGGTGGCGGCCTTGAACCACCCCAACATCCTTTCCATCTTCGACACCGGCAGCCACGAAGGCGTCGCCTTCGCGGTGATGGAGCTGCTGGAGGGCGAATCCCTCCGCGACCGGCTGGTCCACGGTCCCCTGCCGCCCCGCAAGGCCGCCGAGCTGGCCATCCAGATGGCCCGGGGCCTCGCCGCCGCCCATGACAAGGGCCTCATCCACCGGGACCTGAAGCCCGACAACCTCTGGGTCACCGCCGACGGCCGCCTGAAGATCCTCGACTTCGGCCTGGCCAAGCCGGCGGCCCTCCCCCGCAGCATTTCCCAGTCCTTCATGGAGACCGAGGCCCTGGGGCAGGCCCAGCCCGTGAACACCCAGAAGGGGCTGATCCTCGGCACCATGGGCTACATGAGCCCGGAACAGGTGCGGGGCGAAGGGGTGGACGCCCGCAGCGACATCTTCAGCTTCGGTGTGGTGCTCTTCGAGATGCTCACGGGCCGGCGGGCCTTCGCGCGGCCCACCGCCGCCGAGACCATCGCCGCGATCCTGAAGGAGGATCCGCCGGATCTGGACGACACCAGCAAGCCCATCCCGCCCGGCCTGCGCCGCATCCTCGACCATTGCCTGGAAAAATCCCCGGCGAGCCGCTTCCACGACGCCCACGACCTGGCCTTCGCCCTGGAGTCCGCGAGCGGCCAGTCCATGGAGCTGGAGGTCCTGCTCAAGCCGAAGCGGCGCCCCTTCCGCTTCTGGCCCTGGGCCCTGGGCCTGCTGCTGCTCCCCGCCCTCGCCGGGGCCTGGTGGCTCGGGCGCAGCGCGAAGCCCACCCTCGCCTTCAAGCAGATCACCTTCCGGCGGGGCAACGTGCTGCGTGCGCGCTTCACCCCCGACGGCCAGAACATCGTCTACTCCGCCGCCTGGGACGGCCATCCCAGCGAGATCTTCATGTCCCGCATGGACGGCTCCGGCGTGCGCGCCATCGGGCTGGCCCGGGCGGACCTCCTGGCGGTCAACGGCCGTGGCGAGCTGCTCATCCTCCTGAAATCCAGCCAGTGGACGGGGACCTCCGCCAGCTCGGGAACGCTAGCCCTCGCCACCCTCGACGGCGGGACGCCGAGGGAGATCCTGGGGCGCGTCAAGGGCGCCGACTTCGCCCCCGACGGCCAGACCCTGGCGGTCATCTTCCAGGACCAGGACGGCGGGCCCCAGCACCTCGACTATCCCCTTGGCACCCGCCTGCTGACCTCCAACAGCGAACTCCTCGGCGCCCCGCGCATCTCGCCGGACGGCGGGCGCGTGGCCTTCGTCCATGCGACCACCGCCCTCGGCGCCGTCGGCACCGAAGGCGGCAGCAGTGCGAAGCGGGGCATCGCCGTGGTGGACCGCGCCGGGAAGCGGCGGGACCTGAGCGTGGAGGGCACGGTCTGGGACGAGTACCTGGTCTGGTCCCGGGACGGCAAGGAGCTCTACTACGCCACCCGGGCGGGCCTGCGGGCGGTGGACCTGGAGGGCCGCGTGCGGGTCCTGACCGCGGACGCGACGCCCTCCCTGATCCACGACCTCTCGCCCCAGGGCCGGATGCTGCTGGAACGGGAGCTCTATACGACCTCTTCGGAAGTGCGCCTCGGGGGCCAGAGCCTGGACCTGGGCTGGCAGGAGAACACCTACATCTCCGGGTTCTCCCGGGACGGGTCCCTGGCCCTGCTCTTCGAAACCGGCGGCAACGACACCAACAAGAACCGCCCCCTGCTCCGGCGCTTCGACCATTCGCCTCCGAAGGTCCTGGCCCCGGGGATCCCCCAGGACTTGAACCCCTCCGGCGACCTGGCCCTCGTCTTCCTCCCCGGCGAGCAGCCGAAGCTGGTGGCGGTGCCCACCGGGCTCGGGGCGCCCCGGGAGCTGGGCCTGGCGGGCTGGGCCCCCACCGGCGGCCGCTTCGCCAAGGACGGGCACCGGGTCTTCGCGACCGCGCGCCAGGGCGCCGGGCCCCTGCGGCTCCTGAGTCTGCCGGTGGACGGCGGCCCCGGCAGCCTGCTCCCGGGCAGCATCCAGAACGTCAAGGCCGCCGCGCCGGACGGGCGCAGCTTCTTGTGCGTGGATGCCCAGGGCCGCCCCAGCCTCGCCGGTGAGGATGGCGTGACCGTCCGCGCCCTCCCTTGGACCCTGGAACCGGGGGAAGCCATCGTGGACTGGCTGGCGCCGGACGAGGCCCTGCTGACCCACCCGGAGGACGCCCTACACCTGCGGCTGGAGCGGGTCGAGCTGTCCACCGGGCGGCGGACGGTCTGGCAGCGCCTCGTGCCCCCCGACCCCGGCAACGTGACCCGCCTCTACAATGTGCGCGTCAGCGGCGACGGCCAGACCATCGGCTACACCTACACCCGCATCCTCGTTTCGGACCTCCTCCTCGCGGAAGGCCTGCAATGACCCTCGCCCCCGGCATCAAGCTCGGCCCCTACGAGATCCTGTCGCCCCTCGGCGCCGGCGGCATGGGCGAAGTGTGGAAGGCCAAGGATGGTCGTCTGGACCGCTTCGTCGCCATCAAGGTGCTGCCGGAGCACCTTACAAAGAACGCCGAGGCCCTGGCCCGCTTCGAGCGGGAGGCCAAGGCGGTGGCGGCCCTGAACCACCCCAACATCCTGGGCATCTTCGATCTCGGGCGTCACGAGGGCCTGGAATTTGCGGTGATGGAGCTGCTGGAAGGGGAGACTCTGCGCGCCCGCCTCGCCTCGGGTCCCCTGCCTCCCCGCAAGGCGGTGGACCTCGCCGTCCAGCTGGCCCATGGCCTCGCCGCCGCCCATGAGAAGGGCGTCATCCACCGTGATCTCAAGCCCGAAAACCTCTGGATCACCAAGGACGGCCGCCTGAAGATCCTCGATTTCGGCCTAGCCAAGCAGGTGGCGAAGTCCGGTCCGCCGTCCGGTGCCAATTCCCTGCTGCCCACCGAAGCCTTCGCGGGCGAGCCCCTCCACCACACGGAGGAAGGCATGATCCTGGGTACCGTGGGCTACATGAGCCCCGAGCAGGTCCGGGGCGAGGCGGTGGACGCCCGCAGCGACCTCTTCAGTTTCGGAGTGGTGCTGTTCGAGATGCTCACGGGCCGGAAGGCCTTCGCCCGGGGCAGCGCCATGGACACCATGGCGGCGATCCTCAAGGAGGAGCCCCCGGATCTGGAGCAGAGTTCACGCCCCCTTCCGGCTGGCCTGCAGCGCATCCTCCACCGCTGCCTCGAGAAGGATCCCAGCCACCGTTTCCACGACGCGGAGGATCTGGCCTTCGCCCTCTCGAACCTCGGTTCGGGTGCCGAGAGCTCGGCCTCCATCGCCGCGCCCTTCGCCCCGTCCAACCGCAGGACCACCTGGATCTGGGGCGGGATCGTGGGCTTCGCCCTCTTCGGGGCCCTTGGCGCCGGCTGGGTGCTGCGCGGTGGATCCAGCCCCGCCCCCGCGTTCCGCAAGCTCACCTTCGGCCGCGGCGCCATCGATGGCGGCCGCTTCGTGCCGGGCTCCAAGGACATCGCCTACAGCGCCCGCTGGCAGGGCGCGCCGTCGAAGGTCTACCTGCTCCGGGAAGGCAGCATGGAATCCCGGGCTCTGGAGGCCGAGGGCGCCTTCCTCCTCGCCGTCTCCGCCCAGGGCGGCGCCGCCGTGCTTTCGAAGCCGAATCTCAACCACGGCGTGCTCGAGGGCAGCGTCCTTGTCCAATCCCTGGCCGGGGGCGGGAGCCGGGCCGTGATGAACGGGGTCTGGGCCGGGGAATTCGCCGAGGACGGCGCCACCCTCTGCCTGGTGACCAAGGGCCCCGGCGCCACCTATCTCCTGCAGTGGCCGCCGGGTGAGACCGTTCACACCTCCCTGCACATGCTGCGGAACCCGCGCATCCGCGGGGGCCGGGTGGCCTTCTTCGAGGAGGGGGACCAGTCCCTGACGGGCGGCGAGTTGAGGGTCCAGGCCAAGGGCAGCGCGCCCCGCACGGTGATCGGGGTTCAGGGCTTCACGGCGCTGGCCTGGGGACCCGATGGGAAGGAACTCTGGTACAGCACCTATGACGGCAGCGAAAGCGTCTTCCAGGCGGTCGGGCTTTCGGGTCGGACCCGGGTGCTCCTCCGCCATGCCGGCCGGCTGGAACTCATGGACGTGGACCGCAGCGGGCGCTGCCTCGCCATCGCCAGCAGCCACCAGCGCCAGACCTTCGGCCGGGCGGCCGGGGCCACCCGGGACAGGGACCTCACCTGGCTCGACGCGCAGGTCCCCATGAGCCTCAGCGCCGATGGCACCGAGCTCCTCATGACCCGCTACGGCGACTGGCAGATGGCCGATTCCGCCAACCTCTACCTCGTGCCCATGGCCGGCGGCCCCGGCATCACCCTCGGCACCGGAAGCGTGGATGCCCACCTGTCCTGGGACCGGCGCTGGGTCGCCACCTTCGAACGGAATGCGAAGGGCGAGAATGGGGTCAGGCTGCTGCCGGCTGGCGCGGGCACTTCCCGTTGGCTGCCCCTCGGCAAGGCGCTCTCCGCGACCGACGGGCTCTGGTTCCATCCCGACGGATCGAAGGTCTACGTCTCCGATTCCCTCAACTCCAACCTGGCCCGCCTCCAGCTCGATACGGGCGCCGTCCAGGCAGGCGCGGTCTCCCCCAGGCTCACCTCCTACAACCGGCAGGAAGTCCTCTCCCCCGACGGCCGTCGCTTCCTGTTCCAGCCTGCGGATGCGCCCGTCCCCACGGAGTTCGAAGGGGATCCCCTTGCCATCTTCATCGAGGGCGACCCCAAAGGGGTGCCCGTGAAGGGGAACCTCCGTGGAGAGGCGGTGGCGGGCTGGGCCGAGAACAGCCGCGATGCCTTCGTCTGGGACCGGAACACCCTCCCGGCCCAGGTCTTCCGCTTGGACACCGCCACGGGCCAGCGCCGCCCCGTCCTGCAGATCAACCCTGCGGATCCTTCCGGCGTCATGGGGGTCCAGGTCCTCAAGATCACGCCGACGGGCCACGCCTACGCCTACAGCGTGGTGCGCAAGCTCTCGGACCTCTACCTCATCGAAGGACTGCAATGACCCTCGCCCCCGGCATCAAGCTCGGCCCCTACGAGATCCTGTCGCCCCTCGGCGCCGGCGGCATGGGCGAGGTGTGGAAGGCGAAGGATTCCCGCCTCGACCGCTTCGTCGCCATCAAGGTGCTGCCGGAGCACCTCGTCACCCACCCGGACGCCCTGGCCCGCTTCGAGCGGGAGGCCAAGGCCGTGGCGGCCCTGAACCATCCGGGCATCCTGGGCCTCTTCGACATCGGCCAGCAGGACGGCCTCGTCTTCGCCGTCATGGAGCTGCTGGAGGGCGAGACCCTGCGCAGCCGCATCGCCCACGGTCCCCTGCCCGTCCGGAAGGCCCTGGACCTGGCGGTGCAGATGGCGAAGGGCCTCGCCGCCGCCCACGAGAAGGGCGTCATCCACCGGGACCTCAAGCCCGACAACCTGTGGATCACGAAGGACGGCCGCCTCAAGATCCTGGACTTCGGCCTCGCCAAGCAGGTGGCGGCCTTCGGCAGCGGGTCCGGCTCCCTCATGCCCACGGAAGCCATTTCCGCCGGGAAGTCCCTCCACACGGAAGAAGGGATGATCCTCGGCACCGTGGGCTACATGAGCCCGGAGCAGGTCCGCGGCGAGCCCGTGGACGCCCGCAGTGACCTCTTCAGTTTCGGCGCCGTGCTCTTCGAAATGCTGAGCGGGAAGCGGGCCTTCGCCCGGGACAGCACCAGCGACACCCTCGCCGCCATCCTGAGGGACGAACCCCCGGAACTGGAGGCCTCGGGCCGCGCCATCCCGCCCGGGCTCCAGCGGGTGCTGCAGCACTGCCTCGAGAAGGATCCGGCCCATCGCTTCCAGGAGGCCCACGACCTCGCCTTCGCCCTGGAGACCCTTTCCAGCCCTTCGGACAGCGCGGCCCCCTTCACCGCCCCCTTCGCGCCGCCCAACCGGCGGACGACGCGGCTCTGGGCAGGCCTGGTGGCCCTGCTGGTCCTGGGGGCGGCCCCCGGGGCTGGGTGGTTCCTGGGAGCGGGAGGCGGGCTCGTTCCCCGGCTCGTCCCTCCACCCGTCACCCTGCGCCAGGACACCTCCCCGCGCCGCCTTCGCCCCGGACGGGCAGACCCTGGCCTTCAGCGCCGAACGAGGACGGCCGGCCCAGCATCTTCGTGGTGCGCTCCTGGGCGGCCCCGAGCCGCGCCCTGACGCAAGGGCCCGATCGGCTTTCCCCGCTCCTCCCAGGGGCGAGCTGGTTCTCTCGGGGGCGAAATACTCGCACCGCACTCCGGGCACGCTGGCGGACCTTCGTCCTGGGCGGGGCGCCCCCGGGAGATCCCGACGACGTGGTCCAGGCGGACTGGTCCCCGGACGGGCAGCAGGTCGCCTTCGTGCGCCTGAGCACCGTGAAGGACAACACCGACGGCCTCCTGCTCACCCTCCCCCTCAGCGGCGGGTCCGAGCGCCTGGTCGCCACCTTCCCCGGGGAGTTCATCGGCAATCCGCGGTGGAGCCCGGACGGCAGCCGGATCACGGTCCACACCTCCACCGGGTCGACAGGGGCAGCGCCAAGCCTGGTGGTCTGAAGGCGCGGGACGGATCCATCCGAGGAGCTGACGCGGCCCTGGGATCGGGGAGCCTTTCCAGTGCGGCCTGGGCAGGCAACGACGGAATCATCTACATGCAGTCCGAGTCCGTGGCCGGGAGCGGCGTGGCGGTCAGCTCAGCCCAGGCCTTCCGCCAGGACATCCGGAGCGGGGTCTTCCAACGCCTCTTCTGGTCGCCCAGCAACGGCAACACCCTGGACCTGCTGCCGGACGGGCGCGTCATCTTCGACAGCCTTGCGGGACGGCAGAACCTCCGGGAGTGGGACCTCACGGGCAGGGCGGCGCCCCGCTGGCTCACCCGGGGCAGCATCAACGACCGCCAGCCCGTGTTCAGCCGGGATGGGGAGTGGGTGACCTTCTCCTCGAACCGTGCCCGGAACCTGGACCTTTGGGCGGTCTCCACCCGGACCGGCGTGGTGCGCAGCCTCACTGACGACCCGGCGGAAGACTGGGATCCGGGCTATGCACCGGACGGCAAGTCCCTGCTCTGGAGTTCCAACCGCAGCCGCGTCTTCGAGATCTGGGCCTCCAACCCTGATGGCACGGGAGCCCGCCAGGTCAGCCACGACGGGGAGGACGCGGAGAACCCCACCCAGACGCCGGACGGACGCTGGATCGTGTATGCCTCCGGGAACCGCAGGACCCCCGGGATCTGGAAGGTCCAGCCCGATGGCAGCGGCGCCAAGCTCCTCGTCCCCAGCGGCACCGTCCTGCTCCCGGAAGTGTCCCCCGATGGTCAATGGGCTCTCTACCTCACGACGGAAGGCACCCACTCCACCATCAAAGCCGTCCGGATCGAGGATGGGAAGGATGCGGGCTTCCGGATCGACCAGGAGACCAAGGGTAAGACCGTCACCGCCGTCGGAAGGTCCCGCTGGATGCCCGATGGCCGCCGCATCCTTTTTACGGGCCAGGACGAGAAGGGCCGGGATGGCGTCTTCATCCAGGACTTCGAGCCCGACAAGGACACCATCGCCACCCGCCGGAAGCTCGCAGGTTTCGACCCGGACTGGAAGACCGAGTCCCTCGGCCTCTCGCCGGATGGCAAGCGGCTCGTGCTGTCCGAGACCGAGAACCTCTTCAGCGTCATCGAGGTCGATGGCCTCCGGGCCTCGCCCGAAAGGGGAAGGCGCGATGACCCTCGCCCCCGGCACCAAGCTCGGCCCCTACGAGATCCTTTCGCCCCTCGGCGCAGGAGGGATGGGCGAGGTGTGGAAGGCGAAGGACGCGCGCCTCGACCGCTTCGTGGCCGTGAAGGTGCTTCCCGAGCACCTCGCCACCCACCCGGAAGCCCTGGCCCGCTTCGAGCGCGAGGCCAAGGCCGTGGCGGCCCTGAACCACCCGAACATCATGGCCCTCCACGACCTCGGCAATCAGGACGGCGTGGTCTACGAAGTGATGGAGCTCCTCGAAGGCGAATCCTTGCGGGCGACCCTCGCCCACGGCCCCCTCGCGCCCCGGACCGCCACCGAGCTCGCGGTGCAGCTGGCCCATGGCCTCGCCGCCGCCCACGAGAAGGGCGTGATCCACCGGGACCTCAAGCCCGACAACCTCTGGATCACCAAGGAGGGCCGCCTCAAGATCCTGGACTTCGGCCTCGCCAAGCAGGTCTCGGCCTTCGGCGGCGGCTCGGGTTCGCTGATGCCCACGGAGGCCATGGTCGCCGGCGGCGGCGGCGTCCGTACGGAGGAGGGCATGATCCTCGGCACCGTGGGCTACATGAGCCCGGAGCAGGTGCGCGGCGAGGCCGTGGACGCCCGCAGCGACCTCTTCAGCTTCGGCGTGGTGCTCTTCGAGATGCTCACGGGGAAGAAGGCCTTCGCCCGGGACACGACGAGCGACACGCTCGCGGCCATCCTCCGGGACGATCCGCCGGAACTGGAAGGCGGCAGCCGGCCCATCCCGCCGGCCCTGCGGCGCATCATCGACCACTGCCTGGAGAAGCTGCCGGCCCGCCGCTTCCACGACGCCACGGATCTCGCCTTCGCCCTGGAATCCGCCGCCGCGCCCTCTTCGGACTCCGGCGCGGCCTTCACGGCCCCCTTCGCGGCGCCGAGCCGGCGGAGGCCGTGGAAGTGGGCTGCGCTCGTGGCGGTCGGGGGCGCCCTCCTCCTCGCCGCCGGCGCGGGCCTCCAGGCGCGCTTCGGGGGGCGCTCAGCCCTGCCCCTCTCCTTCAAGCGACTCACCTTCGGCAAGGGCACGGTGGAAGCCGCCCGCTTCACCCCCGGCAGCCAGGAGATCCTCTACACCGCCCGCTGGCAGGGCCAGGCCCCGGAGATCTTCGCGGTCCATCCGGACAGCCTGCAGCCCCGCAGCCTGGGGATTCCGGATGCGGCCCTGCTGGCGGTCTCCCCGAAGCAGGAGCTGCTGGTGATGACCCACCCCCGGCTCTGGAACGGCGTCCAGTTCGGCCCCCTGGCCCGGGCCGTCCCGGGGGGCGGCGCCCTGCGGGAGGTCGCGGGCCACGTGCTGGAGACCGACTGGCTCCCGGGGGCCGAACAGTGGGCCGTCCTCAAGGCCACGGGCACCGGCTTCGGCCGCGTCATCGAGTTCCCCAAGGGCCGCGTGGTCCATGAGACCGCCGTCCACGCGAGCCAGCTGAGGGTCTCACCTTCCGGGGACCGCATCGCCTTCCTTGATCGCCCTTCCATGGGCGACGGCAACCACCGCATCCTCGTCATCGAGGCCGGCGGGCGCACCCTGCTCACGGCCCCCACCGGCAACCTCACCGGCCTGGCCTGGGCGCCCGGCGGGAAGGAGATCTGGTACAGCGAGGCGGGGAACGAAGGCAGCCGGCTCTGGGCCCTGGACCTCTCCGGGCGGCGCCGGCTCCTGCTGTCCCAGGCCGGGTGGCTGGAGCTTCGCGACGTGGGCCCCGACGGGCGCGCCCTCGTGACCATGACCCAGACCATCACCGGCGTCATGGGGATGCTCGCCCCCGAGTTCCGGGAGCGGGACCTGTCCTGGAACGAGGCCACCCGGGCCACGGAGTTCACGCCGGACGGCCAGTCCCTCCTCATCGGCGCCCCGGGAACCTGGGCCGCGGACCCGGGTCGATCCTTCTACCTGCGGAAGGGGGACGGCTCCCCCGCCCTCCGCCTGGGTGAGGCCTCGGCCTTCCACCTCTTCCCCGATGGCCGCCGGGTGCTGGCCGTCACCAGCAGCGATCCCATGAAGCTGGCCATCGTGCCGGTGGGACCCGGGGAGACCCGGGAGCTTTCCTTCCCAGGCCAGGCCTATGTGGACGGGCCCTACCTGTTCCCTGACGGCAAGCGCGCGGCCTGCGCCGTCTCCAAGGGGGGCGAAGTCTCCCTGGTCATCGTGGATCTGGAGACGGGGGCGACGCGGCCCGTCGGACCTTCCAACACCACCGTGTTCCTGGGCCAGCGGGTCGTCTCCCCCGACGGCCGCTGGCTCGTCCTCGGCACCCGGAGCGGGGACCCCCTGGACCCGCGCCTGCTCTTGGTGTCCGTGGAGGGCGGCGAGCCGAGGCCCGTCCAGGGCACCGAGGCCGGCGACATCCCCCTGGCCTTCGACCGGGAGAGCAAGGGCGTCCTCGTCTTCAATCGGGACGGCTTCCCCACCCGCATCCACCGCCTCGACCTCGCCACGGGCCGGCGCGAGCTGGTGCGGGAGATCACGCCGGTGAACCCCGCAGGCCTTTCGGGCATCCGCGAAATCGTCCCCGCGCCGGACGGGCGCGGCCTCGCCTACAACTACGTGCGCAAGCTCTCGGACCTCTACCTCATCGAAGGCCTGAAATGACCCTGACCCCCGGCACGAAGCTTGGTCCCTACGAAGTGCTCTCGCCCCTCGGCGCCGGAGGCATGGGCGAGGTCTGGAAGGCGAAGGACACCCGCCTGGACCGCTTCGTGGCCATCAAGGTGCTGCCGGAACACTTGGCCACCCACCCGGAAGCCCTCGCCCGCTTCGAGCGGGAGGCCAAGGCCGTGGCGGCCCTGAACCATCCCAACATCATGGCCCTCCACGACCTCGGCAATCAGGACGGCGTGGTCTACGAGGTGATGGAACTCCTCGAAGGCGAATCCCTCCGCGCCCGTCTGGCCGCGGGACCCCTGCCCCCGCGCAAGGCCACGGAGCTCGCGGTGCAGCTGGCCCATGGCCTCGCCGCGGCGCACGCGAAGGGCGTCGTCCATAGGGACCTCAAGCCCGACAACCTGTGGATCACCAAGGACGGCCGTCTGAAGATCCTGGATTTCGGCCTCGCCAAGCAGGTCTCCGCCTTTGGTGGCGGCTCCGGATCGCTCATGCCCACGGAGGCCATGGCCGCCGGCGCTGGCGTCCACACGGAGGAGGGGATGATCCTTGGCACCGTGGGCTACATGTCGCCGGAGCAGGTGCGGGGCGAGGCCGTGGACGCCCGCAGCGACATCTTCAGCTTCGGCACGGTGCTCTTCGAAATGCTCACGGGGAAGAAGGCCTTCGCCCGCAACACCACCAGCGACACCCTGGCCGCCATCCTGCGGGATGATCCGCCGGACCTGGAGGAATCCAGCCGACCCCTGCCCGGGGGCCTGCTGCGCATCCTGGAACACTGCCTGGAAAAGGATCCCGCCCACCGCTTCCAGGAGACCCACGACCTGGCCTTCGCCCTGCAGAACCTTTCCTCAGCCTCCGAAAGCTCCGTGGCCTTCAAGGCCCCCTTCGAAGCCCAGAACCGGCGCGTCACCTGGAAGTGGGCCGCCGTGGGGGCTGGCCTCCTGCTCGTCGCTGCCCTCGCGGGCTGGGCCCTGCGGGGCGGCCGGCCCCCGGAGCCCGTGTTCCAGCAGCTGACTTTCCGCCGGGGCAACGTGCTGCGCGCCCGCTACGCCCCGGACGGCCAGGGCATCTACTACAGCGCCACCTGGGACGGCGGTGTGACCCGCATGTTCCGCATGAAGGCCGAAGGCGGCGAAGCCACGCCCTTCGGTCCTCCGAAAGCCGATTTCCTCGCCGTGGGCCGGGAAGGCCAGGTGCTCTTCCTGCAGAAGGCCGAAGGCTGGGGCGCCACCTCCACCTCCGGAACCCTTTCCCTGCTGAGTTCGGAAGGCTCTGAACCGAAAGCCCTGGCCCCCCAGTGCCGTACCGCCGACATGGCCGCCGACGGCAGCATCGCGGCGGCCTTCGCCCCGTCGGGTGGTGTGGCTCGTCTGGAGTGGCCCCTGGGAACCAAGATCCTGGACGTGACCGGGACGATCGCCGACCTCCATATCGCGCCGGACGGCCGCGCCGTGGCCTTCTGGCAGCAGGATGACCGAGGCTGGACGGCCATGGTGGCGGACCGCCAGGGCAAGGCGAAGGCCCTGGCGACCTTCGTGGGCGCGGACGGGCTCTGCTGGTCCGCGGACAGCCGGACCATCCTGGCCTGCCTGCCCAACTACCCCGGCGCCCAGACCAACGGCCTGGTGGCCATCGGACTGGACGGGTCCAGGCGGCTCCTCCGCACCGATCCCTCCCTCGCCATCGTCCATGACGCGCGGCCCGACGGCACCCTGCTCTGGGAGCGGGAGATGTTCGGCACCGAGGTCCAGATCGAGGGCCCGGGACGACAGCCCCGCCGCATCGCCCTGAGCAAGGGCACCACGGCGGTGGCCCTCTCCCGGGATGGGCGCAAGCTGCTGTTGCAGACCACCCTCGGCCTCGGCGCCCGGGAGTCGACCACCACCCTGGTCTGGGACGAAGGCGGCGCCCCGCCCCTGAACCTCGGCCGCTGCGCCGGCCTGGACTTCTCGCCGGACTCGGCCTGGATCCTGGCCTGGGATTTCCAGAAGGCCCAGCTCCTGAAGGTGCCCCTGGGCATGGGCCTGCCCAAGGTCATCCCCCTGCCCTGGAAGGATCCAGTCGTCTCTTCGATCCGCTTCGGGGCTGACGCGGACCAGATCTTCGCCCTCTGCAAGGCGGGACCCACCGGCTTCACCGTGGAGAGCCTGGACCTGCGCACGGGGACGGCGAAGACCCTGCTCAAGGCCGAAGAGACCGCACGGGTGACGGGCGGAACCCGGCATCCCTCCGACCCGGGCCTGCGGTTGCGCGTCCTGGAGGGCGGCGTCCTCGCCACCCTGGACCTCCGCAACGGCCAGGTGAAGACTCTTTCTACGAAGCTGGGCGAAGGGGACCAGCTTGCGGGCTGGATGCAGGATGGGGCCCTCGTCCTCCGCCGGCCCGGGACCTTTGAGATCCCGCTGGAGCAGATGGATCCCCAGACTGGCGCGCGCCGGCCCTGGAAGGTCCTCAAGCCCCAGGACGCCACGGGCCTGATCCGCATCGACAATGTCTTCGTGAGCCCGGACGCCCAGACCTGGGCCTTCAACTACGTGCGCGTCACCGAATCCAATCTCTTCGTGGTGAAGGGAGTGCGATGACCCTGGCCCCCGGCACGAAGCTCGGCCCCTACGAGATCCTCTCGCCCCTGGGCGCAGGCGGCATGGGGGAGGTGTACAAGGCCCGGGATCCGAAACTGGACCGCCAGGTCGCCATCAAGGTGCTGCCGGAGCATCTGGCGAAGGATGCCGACGCGCTCGCCCGCTTTGAGCGGGAAGCCAAGGCCCTGGCGGCCCTGCAGCATCCCAACGTGCTGGGCATCTTTGATTTCTTGACCGAAGGCGGCGTCGCCTTCGCGGTCATGGAGCTCCTGGACGGCGAGACCCTGCGCGCCCTCCTCGCCGGCGGTCCCCTGCCCCCGCGCCGCGCCCTGGACATCGCCATCCAGGTCGCCCACGGCCTGGCCGCCGCCCACGGGAAGGGCATCGTCCACCGGGACCTGAAGCCGGAGAACGTCATCGTCCTGAAGGACGGGCGGGTGAAGATCCTGGACTTCGGCCTGGCGAAGCGGGTGCAGCCGGTGGATCTGGATGGACCCACGCGGGCCATCGGCGCCGCCCAGAGCACCGAGAAGGGCCTGATCCTCGGCACCCTGGGCTACATGAGCCCGGAGCAGGTCCGGGGCGAGACCCTGGATGCCCGCAGCGACATCTTCAGCTTCGGGTCCCTGTTCTTCGAGCTGCTGACCGGTCAGCGGGCCTTCGCCCGGAATTCGGCCGCCGACACCCTGGCCGCCATCCTCAAGGAGGAACCGCCGGACCTCGAAGCCTCCGGAAGGCAGTTGCCGGCCTCCCTCCACCGCCTCCTCGCCCACTGCCTGGAGAAGGACCCCGCCCGCCGCTTCCAGGGGGCCCAGGACCTGGCCTTCGCGCTCGAATCCGTGACGGGCGACTCCGGCGGCGCCCCGGCGACGGGTCCGTCCGGGAGTCCCAACCGCCCCGTGCCCATGCTCCGGGCGGGCGTGCTCGCGCTCATCGCCGCCGCCGTTGTGCTCGCCGCGTGGCTGGGTCGCCGCGGCGCCCCACCTGGAGCGCCGGCACCCCCGCTCCGTTTCGAACTCGTGGCCCCCGAGGGAACCCGGTTCGGGTGGGCCCCTCAGCAGAATCCCTTCGCCCTCTCGCCGGATGGCAGCCGCATCGCGTTCGTCGTCATGGGTTCCGATGGCCACAGGTCCCTGTGGGTGCGGCCGCTCGCCGAACTGGCGGCCACGCCGCTTCCAGGAACCGAGGGCGCGGCCGCCCCTTTCTGGTCCCCGGACAGCCGTTCCATCGCCTTCTTCACCAATAAGAAGCTCAAGAAGATCGACACGTCGGGTGGGCAACCCGTCACCTTGTGCGAGGTTCCGGATCCGTATCCATCCGGCTCCTGGGGGACCCGGCACGAGATCATCTTTGCGGGCCTCGCCGCGTCCGGCATCACCCTCGTCCCTGAGAGCGGAGGCACTCCCAGATCCGTGCTGAAGCCGGATGCCGCACGGCAAGGAATCTCCGTCGGCTGGCCAAGCTTCCTCCCCGATGGCCGCCACTTCCTTTACCTGGAGCGCATCCAGACGGAACGGCAGCCGAATGTGCGCGTGGGGAGCACCACGGATAGCCAGAACGCGGCCCTGCTCTCGAACTGCTCCCACGCGACCTATGTCCCCGGAAACTCCCGTCCTGGCTCCGGTCATATCCTGATGAACCGGGAGGGGAGCCTGATGGCGCAGCCCTTCGATGCCGAAGGGTTGCGGCTCACGGGGGAGGCCATCCCGGTAGGCCAGGAGATCTTCCAGCACGCTTTCATCGGAAGCGCCTTCTTCTCTGCTTCGGATACCGGGATCCTGGCTTCCCGGGACAACCGAGGTCTCAATCGCCTAGCCTGGTTTGATCGAAGCGGCACGCAGAAGGGGGCCCTTCCCGTTACGGGCAAGTTCCACACGCTTCGCCTCTCCCCCGACGCGCTCAAGGTGGTGGCCAATCGCAAGGACCCCCGCACGGGCATCTCCAGCATCTGGGTCGGCGACTTGGCTCGAGGCGTTCTCACCCAGCTCGAGCTTGAGCCCGAGGATTATCAACCCTCGGTCTGGTCTCCGGACGGAGCCCGGATCGCCTTCAGCATCGGCTCCATGCGCCATCCGCCCACGCTGCATGCCTTGGCCTTGAACGGCGCGAACACGCCAGAGCCGCTCCCCGCCCCCGGAGGCGTCCAGTTCGCCGAGGACTGGTCCCCCGATGGCCGCGTCCTCTTGTACTTCTCGGCCTTTTCGGAGTCGGGTCCCGGGCTCTGGGCTTTGGATATCAAGGGAGACCGTCCACCCCGGAAGGTCTTGACGGTGCCGGACGCCATCAATGTCACCGGTGCCCAGTTTTCCCCGGACGGCCGCTGGATCGCCTACTGCGGGACCGAACTGGGCCGCCGTGAAATCTATCTGACCTCCTTCCCCGTACCGGGCGAGCGGATCCGGATCACGGTTTCCGGCGGTACTCATCCGCGTTGGAGGCGGGATGGGCGCGAGCTCTACTTTGTTTCCACGGACAATGAGCTGATCGCCACCTCCATCCAGCTTGGGCCGAAGGTGCAGGTGGGCACGGCCAAGCCACTCTTCAGAATGAGCGCGACCGGCTGGCAGGACTACGATGTGACGCCCGATGGCGAGCGCTTCCTGATCGTGGAAAACCTGCCCGGCCAGGGGGCGGACGCCATCGTCGTCACCGCCAACTGGACCGCCAGGCTCGACGCTGACACTCCCGACGGACCAGGATCCCGATCAGCCGCCGGCCCGGTCGCAGGCACCGCTCCGAACACGTCGGTCATGCGCTCCCGGCGCAGTCTCATCACGTGGTCCCGCAGCTCGGCGGCCTCCTCGAACTTCATCTGGCCGGCGAGGTCCCGCATCTTCTTTTCGAGGGCGGCGACACCCTTCTCGAAGCCCTTGTCGTCCAGGTAGAGGATGGGATCCTCGGCGGCCTGCTCCCTTGGCACGGTGATGAACTCCCGGGCCAGGGCCTCGCCCATGACATCGTCCAGGTGGCGTTTCACGGTTTCAGGCGTGATGCCGTTCGCCGCGTTGTGGGCCAGCTGCTTGTTGCGGCGGCGCTCGGTCTCGCCAAGGGCTGCGACGAGGGACTTGGTCATCACGTCGGCGTAGCAGATGGCCTTGCCGTTCACGTTGCGGGCGGCGCGGCCGATGGTCTGGATGAGGGAGCGGGTGTTGCGGAGGAAGCCCTCCTTGTCGGCGTCGAGGATGGCCACGAGGCTCACTTCCGGCAGGTCCAGGCCCTCCCGCAGCAGGTTGATGCCGACCAGCACGTCGAAGTCGCCCCGCCGCAGGCCCTTCAGCAGCTCCACGCGCTCCAGGGTGTCAATCTCGCTGTGGAGGTACTGGCACTTCACGCCCACCTCCTGGTAGAAGGCCGTGAGCTGCTCCGCGAGCTTCTTGGTGAGCACGGTCACCAGCACCCGCTCGTCCCGCGCGACAACTTTTCGGATCTCCCCCAGCAGGTCATCCACCTGGGAGCCCACGGGGCGCACTTCCACGAGGGGATCCACCAGGCCCGTGGGCCGCACCACCTGCTCCACGATGACGCCGCCACACTGCTGGAGCTCGTAGTCGCCGGGCGTCGCGCTCACGTACACCACCTGCTTCACCCTCTGTTCGAATTCCTCGAACTGCAGGGGCCGGTTGTCCAGGGCGGAGGGCAGGCGGAAGCCGTAGTCCACCAGCGTCGTCTTACGGCTGCGATCCCCGTTGTACATGCCGTGGAGCTGGCCCGTGGCCACGTGGCTCTCGTCCATGAAGAGGACGAAGTCGTCGGGGAAGTAGTCGATGAGGGTGTGGGGCGGCTCCCCGGGCTGCCGGCCGTCCAGGTAGCGGGAATAGTTCTCGATGCCCGAGCAGACCCCCATCTCCTTGAGCATCTCCACGTCGTAGATGGTGCGCTGGTGCAGGCGCTGCAGCTCGACGATCTTGTTCTCGGACCGGAGCACGTTCTCCCGGTCCTCCAGCTCGGCCTTGATCTCCCGGATGGCCACCTTGAGCTTGTCTTCCGGGGTCACGTAGTGGGTCTTGGGCCAGATGGTCAGCTCGTCCAGCTTCTCCACCACGGTGCCCCGCAGGGAGTCGATCTTGGAGAGGCGCTCGATCTCGTCGCCGAAGAGCTCGATGCGGTAGGCCAGGTCCTCGTAGGCGGGGTAGACCTCGATGACGTCGCCCCGCACCCGGAACACCCCGGGCTCGAAGCTCATCTGGTTGCGCGTGTACTGGATGGCCACCAGGTCCCGCAGCAGCATGGCCCGGTCCCGGGTGCCGCCGACTTTCAGGTTCACGCTGAGGTTCAGGTAGGAGCTGGGATCGCCCAGGCCGTAGATGCAGCTCACGGACGCGATCACCAGGGTGTCCCGGCGCTCCAGCAGGTTGCGGGTGGCCGAAAGGCGCAGCTTCTCCAGTTCCTCGTTGATCTTGGCGTCCTTGTCGATGAAGAGGTCCCGCTCGGGCACGTAGGCTTCCGGCTGGTAGTAGTCGTAGTAGCTGACGAAGTACTCGACGGCGTTCTCCGGGAAGAACTGCTTGAACTCGGAAAACAGCTGCGCCGCCAGCGTCTTGTTCGGCGCAAAGATCAGCGCCGGCCGGTTCAACTTCGCGATGGTCGCCGCCATGGTGTAGGTCTTCCCCGAGCCGGTGACGCCCAGCAGCGTCTGGCACCGGTCCCCCGCCTCGATGCCCGCCACCAGCGCTGCGATGGCCTCGGGCTGATCGCCGGCGGGTTCGTAGGGGGCGTGGAGGACGAAGGGCTTGTGGATGGGCATGGGGCATTATCCCGGAACAGAGCCGGTCCCGGATGGAATGCAGCCAACCGCGATGCCGCCTCTCCCGAAGGCGACCAGGGCCGGGTGGGTGGAAAAGAGGACCGTGGTTCGGCATCGGGACGCCCTATCCCGAGGTCGAACCGCGGTCCCCGACGCCGCAGGCGGCGTGAAGTTTGGAGGGCCGGAAGCCGAACCCTGGCCAGCAGAATTGGCAGAAGAGTACGCCCCACCCGTGGCTCCTCCCGGCCATCCCACGCCTCATGTTCCTGCCGCGCTCCGCTTGGCCACACCCTTCCTGACCATGGTCCGAAAAAACCGGACCACGGCCAGAAAGGGTGTCTGTTCCTCAAACCGGACTGCGGATCGCAAGGTCCCAAAGGCGGCCGGGAACGGGAGCTCAAACATCGGACCGTGGTTCGGCATCGGGACGCCCTATCCCGAGGTCGAACCGCGGTCCCCGACGCCGCAGGCGGCGTGAAGTTTGGAAGGCCAGGAAGCCGGACCCTGGCCAGCAGAATTGGCAGAAGAGTCCGCCCCACCCGTGGCTCCTCCCGGCCATCCCACCGCTCATGTTCCTGCCGCGCTCCGCTTGGCCACACCCTTCCTGACCATGGTCCGAAAAAACCGGACCACGCCCAGAAAGGGTGTCTGTTCCTCAAACCGGACTGCGGATCGCAAGGTCCCAAAGGCGGCCGGGAACGGGAGCTCAAACAGAGGACAGGCCTGCTATCCCTCCGCTTCCGCCACCCTTGCCGGCGCCGCCACGAACCGGCTCAGCCAGATCCCAAGACACCCGCTGAGCACGCCTGCCGGGAGATCCCACGCGTAGTGCTGCTTGGTGGTGAGGATGCTGAGGCTGAGGAGGAGGAGGCTGGGCCAGATCCAGATGCGGTGCTTCGGATGTTCCCGGCTCAGGGCCCAGCAACCCACCACCGGCGAGGTGATGTGGCCCGAAGGCAGGCAGTTGGCCGGCGTGTCGATGCTCACCAGCCAGCGGTAGGCGAAGCCGGTGGCGCCCGGATCCAGGGGCTTGGGGGGCCGCGGGTAGACGGTCGGCCAGACCATCCAGACCACGATGTTGATGGTCACCGCGAAGGTGAAGGCCCACAGGGCGCGCCGGTAGAGGGCGCGGTCCCGGATGCCCAGGGGCAGGAAGAGGAGGCCGATGAGGAGGAAGTAGGGCCACACGGTCCAGAGCAGGAAGGGGATCGCGTGATCCAGTCCCGTCATCGGGAGTTCCCGGGGCTCGAAGACGTGGATGCGATTGCTGAGCTGGTAGCCCGTGTAGAGGAAGGCCGTGAGGGGCAGCAGGGAGGCCGCGTTGCGGCCCCAGGGGATGCCCGCGTTGGCCTCGACCACCGAATCGTTCACAGCCATCGCACCGTCCCCAGGTAGGCCGCCGCCGAGCCCAACACGCCGCAGAGCCCCTGGCGCGTCCAGCGCGCGCCGTCGGCGGGACAATCCCGGAGGCCGGGCTGCCAGGTCGCGAAGGCGAGGGCGCCGAGGGCCGCACCCACCAGCAGGGCACCCTGCCCCGCGAGGAGGGACGCCAGGGGCGTGCGGACCGCCAGGTCCCGGATCAGGACGACGGTACCAAGACCCAGCCAACCCAGGAGGAGACTCAGGCCGAAGAGCCCCGGCAGGCCGCGGTCCGGATGCTTCCAGGCCCGGTGGGTGAAGGCGACGATCGTCAGGTGGGCGGCGTAGCAGGCGGCGAAGGGGACGAAGTGCTGCCCTTTCACGTCCAGCCGGTGGAGGATGAGCCAGAGCACCGCCGGTCCCGCGGTGCCCAGCACGGCGTTGATGTCGTGGTGGTGGACGCCGTGGCTGCCGGGGTTCAGCACCGGGAACAGCAGGAAGAAGGCCATGGGCGGCAGCAGCCAGGCCCAGCCGCCCAGGGCGTAGAAGGCGTAGCCGGCGAGGGCGGCCCCCAGCAGCCCCGCGTCGTCGAGGGTCGTCCGCTTGCGCCAGGCCATGGTGAAGGCCACCAGTCCGAGGGTCACCAGGAAGCGCGCTACCAGGGCCTGCACGCCCAGGACCAGATACATGCCCAGCAGGAAGTGGGTCCCGAGGGGGATGAAGACGTTGTCGAGGCCCTCCCAGGCGATGGCCTCGAAGAGCATCACCACCAGGGCCAGGGTCATGGCGATGAGCAGGGATTCCGCGCGACCGATGTCCGTGAAGAGCAGCAGGGGCACATGCACCGCGAAGAAGCCCACCAGGAAGAAGGCCAGGGACCCTTCCCAGCTCTTGCGCCCTTCCTTGGTCGTGTACGGCGACTGCCCGTACCGCGTGCCCACCAGCGCCGCCACCGCGTCCGCCAGGGTGAGCACGAGGACCGGGATCGCGTAGCGCACCGGCGAGCCCAGGGTCAGCGCAAAGATGATGGAGACCGAAATGGGAAAGTAGAACTCCCCAAACGAGCGCCGCTTCACCCCGTCCAGCACGCCGCCGCCGACGGCTTTCGCGGGCGACCACCAGCGGACCAGGGCCAGCGATCCGACCGCCAGCCCGCAGAGAAGGAAGACCGGCCAGGCCGCGTGAAAAACCCAGGGAAAGGACAGCGTCACGAAGCCCATCCCCATGTGGACCAACTTGCGGGACCACTCGGCGGAGAGCGCCCCCGAGCGGCCGGCGAGTTTGACTGTGCCGATGAGGACGCCGAGGGCGGCGAGGACGAGGGCGATGCCGAGGAAGGGGTTCATGGAAGGTTCAATGGGTAAGTGTTACAAATGGATGCAAGGTACGTAGGACGACAGATTTGATTCATCAATTTTAACCCTAAATAGTTAGTCATAGTAAATTTATCGAATGATATAATTCTATGATCGAACCTAATCATAAATACCCTGCTGACTTGAAATTAAATTGAATTATAGTAATTTTATAAATGAAATTATTTCGAGCATTATCTAACTTTTCATTATATTCGAGAGCAGATTTATTATACGTCCCCCAGGTACTTCCATGGTTGTTTGTAGTTCTATCATATTCTTGAATGAATTTTTGAATAGTTTCATTATTGTTTATTTTTTCAAGATACAAAACAAAATAATACAATGATGCCTCAATTGTTTTCAAATTATTAATATTGGATAAATCAAATGGATTATATATTTGTAGATTTGAATTACATATTTTATTGAGCTGATCTTGTTTGAGAATATCTTGTTCTTTTTTGATTAACTCACTATTCTTTTTAAGAATTTTAATTCGCTCTATCACTGGATTAACAACGGATTTCCAATTTCTATTTAATTTTCGATATGATGGGTATAACTTTAAGAAATAGAAAGAATTGATAATAATATATCCAACGATCATCACGAGCACGACGGCCTGCATGGGTTTGGTGGTGATGATCGGTGAAAGGGATTTCCTCATCCCACCACCTCCTCCACCACAAACGCGGAATAGAACCAGGCCTTGTCCTGCTTGAACAGTTCCGATGCGAGCGGCTCGAGAGGACGAAGCCGGCTGGCCAAACGCTCCGGTCGCCGCCGGGGCGCCAGCATGTTCCAGTACGCCAGCCGCGCGCCGGGCTTCCCCGAATCCGCGAGCCGCTCCAGCAGCGCGGTGTACGGCTCCATCCCCATGTACTCGAAGATGTCGCTCAGGTTGTAGGCGTCCACGGCGCCCTTGCCGAGTTCGTCGAGGGCATCTTCCAACGGCGCCACGCGCCACTCCAGCGCGCCCAGGTTGTTCCGGATCGCGTCGAAGTTCTCCTCCCGCAGCGCCATGGGCAGCGCGTCGCCGTGGGTGCCTTTCAGGATCCAGTGGAGGTAGGGATTGGCCGCGGTGTCCAGCTCCGTCAGCGCGTGCTTCGTGCGGGACAGGATGCGGTCGGCGACGGAGCCCTCCACATACGCGAAGAATTCCGGATCCCGGCCCATGCGGCCCATAACGAAGCGGGAAAAGAAGAGCTTGAAGAGCAGCCGCCAGCGCCAAGTGTCCCAGCGATCGTCGTAGAAGGCCCGCCGTGTCTCGAGATCGCCGCCCTTGAGCAGGGCGTCCACGGTCTTCCTCGAATGGATCAGCGGAATGATGCGGTCCTTGAAGAGGCGGAAGTAGCGCTCGAATTTGCCGCCGCTCCCAATGCCCGCCGAGATCACATCACCGTGGCCATCCCAGAAGCCCCGCACATCGTTCGAAAGCTGACTGCGGCAGCGCTTGTAGAGGTCCTCCCGCCGCACGCTCGGCCGCGAGCCCATGAGCTCCAGCAGCTCACCGTGGTTGAGTTCCCGATACGCCGCCACCCGCAACTCCAGACAGGCGATCTGCACCGGATTCAGATCCAGGGCCAGCAGCTTCGACGGCCCCTTCGCCAGCATGGCGAGGGCGTTGTCCCCGGCGCTGGAAATGGAAATGCCCACGAAGCCCGGCTGCAGGGCGAGCCCCTCCACCAGGATGTCCGCGTCCTCCCAGACCTGCGCGTAGCGGATCTCCGTGAATTCGGCCTTGGCCTGGATCTCACTGGGCATCGGGTCCCTCCAGCTTTCTCACCACGCCGCTGCTGCCGTCGAACTCCACCCAGTCGCCGTCCGCCAGCCAGGTGGTGATGCCCGGGATGGACACGATGGCGGGCAGGCCCAGCTCCCGGCTCACGATGGCGCTGTGGCTCAGCAGGCTGCCCCGCTCCACCAGCAAGCCCGAGGCCGCCGGGAAGAGCATGATCCAGCCCGGATCCGTGCGCTCCGCCACCAGGATGGTGCCCGCCGGCAGCTCCACGCCGCGAGGATCCCGCACGACGCGCACGGGCCCGCGCACCCGGCCCGGACAGCAGCCCAGGCCCTTGCGGGTGTCGCCTTCCGCGCCCGCCACCGCGGCCTGCGGCTCCCCTTCCAGCCGCTGCCCGATGCCCACCCAGCCATAGGAGGCGAAGCGGTCCGCCGGCGCGGGGCCCGCGTGGTAGTCCGCGAAGGCCGCCTTCCGCACCGCGGCCAGTCCGGACAAGGCATCCGTGGTGCAGGTGCCTTCCACGAAGCCCAGGATCTCCTCCACCTCCAGGTGAAAGACGTCCCGGGGATCGTCGAGGAGGCCCACGGCGTGGAAGCGGCGGCCCAGCTCCACGAAGATTCGGCGCACCCGGCCGAAGAGGCGGGTGCGCTCGAAGCGCAGGTTCTCCCGGTTGCGCACCCGGTCCCGGGCGTGGCGCAGGACCCAGCCGAAGACCAGCCGGCGCAGGGGATGGAAGCGGAGCAGCCCCGCCACCTTCGCTTCTGCGGCGGCCCGGGCCTTCACCGCGTGGCCTTCGAAGCCCGTGGCCTCCCGCGCGGCGAAGTGGCCCACGGCGCGGAACAGGCTCAGGGGATCGTCCTCGAGGGTGGGGCTTTCCAGCTTCAGCTCCTCCAGGCAGCGGTCGCCGAAGGCCTCCAGGTAGGCGCGCACGTCCCCGTCCAGCTCCGGGTGGGCGGCGACGGCGGCGCGGATGGCCCGCACGTCCCCTTCCCGCAGCAGGGCCGCCAGGGCCCCGTCCCCCCGCACACGCTCCGCCATGCGCCGCACCCTCGCCGCGGGCTCGGCGCTGATGATGCCGCCTTCTCCGCCCACCAGGTCGTTCTGCAGGGTGTTGTCCGCGTCGCCGCACCACTTGGTGCAGAGGGCCTTCAGCACGCCGTAGAAGATCATCGCGAAGAAGTCATTCACCAGGGGCGCGTCCCAGCGGGTCAGCAGGCGGGCCTCGAGGTCCCGGTAGTGCCGCGCCAGCTCGTCGGGCCGCTGGTCCGCCAGCGGCACCGCCGGCGGGGCCAGGGCCTCGTCCAGACGCAGGTAGAAGGCTTCGATCTGCGCCTCCAGGGCGAAGTGGTTCCGCAGAAGACCGCCGAGGCTCCGGACCAGGCGCGCGGCGTCCCGCACCTTTTCCCCGAAGGTGGGCACCGCATCGAACTCGGTGAGGAAAGCCGGGGGCAGCCCCTCCTTCACCCCCATCATCTGCTCCATGAAGCCGCGGTTGAGCTGGAAGCCCGGCAGCAGGGCCAGCACCCGGTACCAGGCCAGCAGGTTGTAGTACACCCGGCCCCGCACCAGACCGATCATGCCGCGGAAGGTGCCGGCATTGCCTTCGATCAGGGCTTCGCCCACGCCCATCATCCGGCAGAACTGGCGGTAGACCTCCTCGTAGGCCCGGCGGGCGAAGCTGTATGTGAGCGGCGTCGTGACGCCGCCGTAGCTTTCGGCGATGTTGCTGTTGTCCCAGAGAGCCGGGAAGGCGTCCGGATCGGGGACCTGGGCCAGGGTGGTGATGGGCCGGGACTGGAGCAGCCACAACTTGCTCGCCTCGAAGGCCCACTCGATGTCCTGGGGGCGGCCGAAGGCGCGGCCGCAGCGCCGCACGAGGTCTGCAACCTGCAGGATCTGGGCGTCATCGAGGCAGGGCCGCTCCGCCAGTTCCGGCGACACGGGCCTCGGCCCTACGCCTTCATGGCCGGCAGGATCGAAACGGTGGGCCAGGGTCTTGGAAGCCACGGCGCGGTCGTGGATGGCGCCGGCCCGGTCCACGGACCAGGTGTCCGCGTCGGCGTCGCCGCCCACGAGGGCCGTGCCCAGGCCGTAGACGCCGCTCACCAGGGCGCGGCCCCAGCGACCAGAAATGGGATCCACGCCGAAGGCCACGCCGGCGCAGTCCGCGTCCGCCATGCGCTGCACCAGCACCGCCGGCGGTTCCGGATCCCCCAGGCCCGCCTCCTTCCGGTAGGCCACCAGCCGTTCGCTGAAGCCGCTGCGCCACACATCGGCCACTCGCGCCGGCACGTCGGCGGGCGCCACGAAGAGGTAGCTCTCCAGCTGTCCCGCGAAGCTGTGCTGGCCGCCGTCCTCGTCCACGGCGCTGCTGCGCACGG
The DNA here is from genome assembly GCA_016710635.1 of Holophagaceae bacterium. Taxonomy (GTDB): domain Bacteria; phylum Acidobacteriota; class Holophagae; order Holophagales; family Holophagaceae; genus JADJVL01. The sequence goes on from JADJVL010000005.1 coordinate 263,156, forward strand.
CGAAGCGGTCTTCCGGGGCGCCCAGCTCCCGAAGTGCTGCCGCGAGCTCCGCAGCCACCGCCGGCGAAGGCTGAAGCGCGCCGAGGGGCGCGCCCTCGCCGCGGCTCGCGTGGAAGGCCGCGGGCGCCACCACGAACCAGGCGGGGATGGCGAAGCCCGCGTCCTGGAGCCGCGCCAGGGCGCCGGCCTTGCCGCCGAACACTCCTGCCTCGCCGGGCTTCAGGATGAAGGTCATCGGAACATCCGCAGCAGGGGCTCCAGCCGATCCGCCAGGTGGGGCAGCAGGCCGAGGCTGAGGTAGAGGGTCAGCGTCCACAGGCCCGAGCCGAGCTCGATGGCCTTGGCGCGGCCCGGTGTCTGCGCCGTCATGAAGCGCGCGGCGAGGACCGCCCGCAGGAGGAAGGCGAAGCCCAGCACCAGGGCGATGGGCAGCGCCGCACGGGTCCGCAGGCCCGCGAGCACACCGAGGACCGCCGTGGCCAGCACCATACCGAGCCAGGCGCCGACGGCCTTCCGGGGGCCCCACAGTGAGCTGTAGGTCTCCACGCCCTCCTCCTCGGCCTCCGGCGCGCGGATCTTGCGGCCCAGCTCGATGACCACGCCGTTGCAGAGGCTGGCGCCGAGGAACCACCCCAGTCCTGCCGGGGGCAGCGTCTGGTGCAGGGTCCAGTCGCAGCTCGTCGCGTAGAAATCGATGAGGGGCATGATGATCATGTGGGACCAGAGGTAGACCACGGGCCGGGCCTTCAGCCAGTCCCGCACCCAGAACTCCTTGGACATGGACGCCAGCCAGATCCAGGTCACGCCGAGCCACAGCACCAGCCCGGGCTGCATCCAGAGGGCGAGACCCAACTGCACCGCGCAGCCCACGGCGAAGAGGACGGCCAATTCCTTCAGGGTCACCAGGCCCCGCGGCACCGGCCGGTAGGGGCGCCAGCGGCTGTCGTCCTCGAAGTCCTTGTGCTCGTCGGCGACCCGGAGCTGGAAGAAGAAGATCAGCGAGGTGGCGAAGGCGACGAGGAAGGAGCGCAGGTCCGGCCAGGCCCCGGGCTGGCGCAGGTTGGCGCTGTAGGCCACGGCGCAGAAGCTGAAGGCGGCGATGAGGGGGCCGTGGGCGAGCAGCGGAAAGCGCTCCGCCTGGTAGGTCCACCAGCGCTTCACGCGGCGCGTCCTGCGGCCCATCCTGCGACGTGATGGGCAGCGGGGATTCGAGGCGAGGGTGCGTCGCGGTCATCGTTCGAGCCGTTCGAGAAGGGTGAGGAGTCCAGGGTAATCGACCTTCGCGTTGTGGCGCCGGTCCAGGGGGATCCGTTTCACCGTGTGCACCGCGTCGAGACCGGCCCAGGCCAGGCCAGCCTGCACGGCCCCGGGCTCCGCGGCGCCTTCCACCACCAGGACCCGCCGGCCCTTGTGGGCCGCCAGGGCCGCACGGCGCACCCCGGGCACCTGCAGGGCCGCGGTCTCCACGGCGAAGGGGAAGAGCTCGCCCTTGGGGTCCCGGATCCGCGCCGAGCAGCGCCCCAGGAGCCACACGCGGCCCTGCCCGTCGAGGCGCCCCGCATCGCCGGTGCGGTGCCAGACTTCGCCGTCCACCTTGAACTTGGTCTCCTCGTCGCCGCGGCCCTCCAGGTAGCCCTTCAGCACATGGCCGCCGGCGACGACGATCTCGCCAACCTCGCCCGCCGGGCAACGCAACGCGTCGAACCCGGCGGCGTCCATGGAACCCAGGGGCGTGCCCCAGGCGTCCTTGATGATGCGGAGGCGGATCTCCGGTTCCACCGGCGGCCCCGCCAGCAGGCCGCGGCCGGCGGCCATGGCGGCGAGATCGGCCTCGGACATCTCCGAAAAGGGCATCTCCGCGATGGGCTCGGCTTCGGTGGAGCCGTAGACCGCGACGACCTCAGCCTGAGGGGCGAGGAGCTGGAGCCGCTTCAGCAGGCCGGGGAAGACCGGCGCGCCGCCGGTGTAGAGGGCGCGGAAGGTGTCGAGGCTTTGCCCCCGCGCCTCGGCGCCCTCGGCGAGACGCTCGAAGAAGGCCGGGCTCGCCGCGCAGGTGGCGGGGCGGTGTTCCCGGATCTCGTCCAGCACCGGACCGGGGGCGATGCGGCCCGGGCTGCGCAGGTCCGCGTCGGGAATCAGCGTCCCCTGCCCCGAGGCGAGGTTCGCCAGGACGAAGACCGGCAGGGTCGCCAGATCCAGGAGGCCCGGCGCGTGCTGGAGAGTGCGGGCCAGGACTTCGTGCTGGGTGAGGAGGAAGCCGTGGCTGCGCACCGCGGCCTTGGGCTCGCCGGTGGAGCCGCTGGTGAAGGTGATGAGGGCCGCATCGCCGTCGGCCCGGGTCTCGAGGTGGTCGTCCTGGCCCTCGCCGGACCCGAAGGGGATGGCGAAGGGCCAGTACCGCGCCGTGACGATGCGCCGCGGGATCTTCCGCAGGGCGGGCACCCACCAGCGCAGCACCTGGGCCTTCGGCGTCCCCAGGTAGCCTTTGGGCGGGATGCGCGCGCAGCACTTCGCCACGTGCTCCTTCCCGGCGCTGGGATCCAGGAAGACCGCCACGGCGCCGATGCGCAGGACCGACAGGAGCACCTCGTAGAGGTCCAGGCCCATGGGCACGAAGATGAGCACCGGATCGCCGGCACCCAGTCCCTGCCCCCGCAGGAAGGCCGCGCCCCGGGCCGTGCGGGCCTCCAGTTCCCGGAAGCTCCACGCCCGCCCGCGATGCCTCAGGGCCAGGGCCTCCGGCCGCACCGCGGCCTGCTCAAGGAGGCGCTCGACGAGGTTCACGCCAGAGCCTTCGAATAGAGCGTGTAGCGGCGGATGACCTTCGCGTCCTCCCCCATGGTGGCGCTGCGGTTGGCGTCGTGCATGAGGGCGTGGATGGCCCGGGTGAAGCCCAGGGCCTGCGCCTCCTGCTGCACCCGCGCCAGCAGCAGCTTGCCGAGGCCGGCGAGGGCCTTGTCTGGCACCTTGGCGAGGGTCTTCACGATCAACGTGTCCACCTTCTCGCCCCGCTGGGCCTGCAGCAGATCCGGCACGCAGAAGACGAAGCCGACGGGCCGCGTCCCCTGTTCGGCGATCCACACCAGCGGCGGCTTCGCGTAGGGACGCACTTTCTCGTACATGGCGAGGAACTCGTCCTTGGGCAGGGGCGTGTAGAGCACATTGGCGGCGAAGGCGGTCTCGGAGATCTCAAAGATCCGCGCCAGCTCCCCTTCGAAGTCCGCGAGGTCGAGCATGCGCAGGGTGACGCCGGCGGCGGCCATGCGCGCCTCGAGTTCCGGGAGGCGCGGATCCTCCGAGGCCATGCGGGCTTCCAGGGCCGACTGGTAGGTCTGGAAGGGGGCGAAGCCGGTCGCCTCCCACCACCGCGGCCAGTCCAGGGAATTCCAGGGCTCCAAGGCGAAACGGGGGAAAGCACCGTCGTCGGTCATGAAGCGGTAGCTGCGCCAGGTGTTGCCGTCCATGGGGCCCACGGCGAGGGTGCAGCCCTGCCGCGCGAGTTCCCCGCAGCCCGCGTCCAGCAGCGTTTTCGCGGTGTCCGCATCCGCCGCCGCGAAGTGCCCCAGCACGCCGAGGCGCTGTCCGGGCCAGTCCGGCACGCTCGTCCACCAGAGGCTGAGGCGGCCCTTCCCGCCCTCCTCCGCAAGGTGCAGGTCCGGCGCCTGCAGCGTGAGGGCGGCGGGATCCAGGGCGGGCAGTTCTCCGGACGGAGGCGGCAGTACGGATGGCCAGGGGGCTTGGAATCGCAGCAGGGTCATGGTCCTTCCAGGGCTTCGAGGCGGAGGCGCGTGCCGGCGGGCAGGCGCAGGGTGAGGCCCGCGATGGGCCGTGGGGGAACCGGTTCAACGGGTGCGAAGCGGAAGCGGGGGAGCAGCACCGCCAGCACCGCCACCGCCTCGGCCAGCGCGAAGTGCATGCCGAGGCAGGTGTGGGGGCCCATCCCGAAGGGCAGGTAGGCGGCGTGTTCTTCGTCGCCGAGGAAGCGGGCGGGATCGAAGCGCTCCGGGTCGTCCCAATGCTCCGGGTGGCGATGCAGCACGAAGGGCGAGACCAGCACGCTGGTCCCCTTCGGGATGTGGAAGCCACCCAGGGTTTCAGCTTCGATGGCCCGGCGCTCCAGCACCCAGATGGTGGGGTAGAGGCGCAGGGCCTCCTGGAACACCGCCCGGGTGAAGGGCAGCGACGGCAGGTCCGCGGCGGTGGGGAGACGGCCGCCGAGGACGCGCTGGGCTTCCACCCGCACCCCGTCCGCCGCCTCGGGATGGCGCGCCAGGAGTTCGAAGCACCAGGCCAGGGCGTTGGCGGTGGTCTCGTGGCCCGCCATCAGTAGGGTCAGGACCTCGTTGCGCTGCTCGGAAGACGTCAGCCCGTCGGGTCCGCCCTCCGCCAGCAGGCGTTCCAGCAGGTCCATGCCCCGCTTGCCCGCCCGCGCCGCGACGATGCGGTCCACCATGCCGCGGATCCGCGCAAGGCCATCGCGGTAGCGGGTCCGCGACGCGTTGGGGAGGCGCTGGGGCCAGTCGCTCAGGGACGACATGCGCTTCCAGTAGTGGGCGAGGACGTCCCCCATGGCCCGTTCCATGGCGTCCACGTCGCCTTCGACATCGCTGGAGAAGAAGGCCTCCGCGGCGATGCGGAAGGCCAGGCCCGCCATGGCGGGTCCGAAGTCCACGGCGTCCTCGCCGGCCTTCACCTGCGCGGACCAGGCGTCGGCCTGGGCCTTCGCGGCCTGGACGAAGAGGGGCACCAGGGCGTCGATGCGGTCGGGGTGGAAGGCCGGCCCCGCCAGGCGCCGGCGGCGGATCCAGGCGGCGCCGTTGGCGGTGAGGAGGCTTTCGCCGGTGATGTCCATGAGGAGGGCCACGGAGCGGGTGCGGCGGTCGAAGGCGGCGGCGCGGGTCTGCAGCACCTCCCGGGCCAGGGCCGGCGAGGAGACGAGGTGCATGGGCAGCGGTCCGAGGAGGAGGCGCGCCACATCGCCATGGTCCCGGCGGGCGGACTGGAAGGCTCCCAGGATGTCCTGCTTCAGTCGCCAGGCGTGGCCCAGCACGGGCCACGCCCGCGGACCCGGGGCGGTGAGGCCGGGCGCGTCCGTCATCGCGGCTGGCCCTCCTGTCCGGACCTGCGGCGGAGCGCGGCGGACGGGATCGACCCTTCAATGGGGTGCGGGGACAAGGCGGCTCCAGGGGATGCGGGCAAGTCTATCGGCTCGACGGCCGGGAGACGAAGCTCCCGGGCGGCGCGCCGCCTTCAGGCGAAGTCCCAGTGGTGCCGGGGCCGGGCGGCGATATCCTGTCCCGATGCGCCGAGCCCTCCTGCCTTCCGCCCTGCTCCTGCTGCTGGCGTGCCAGAAGCCCACGACGAACCCGGCGCCGCCGGCGCCAGCCCCGTCACCGGCCCCGTCACCGGCCCCGTCACCGGCCCCGCCACCGGCCACAGCCTCCAAGCCGGGCATCCTCCCCATGCTGCCGCCGGCGCGCGAGGGCGACCTGCCCTGCGATCCCAAGGACCGCGGCCCGCTCCTCATCGGCCCCGCCACCCGGGAACAGATCCTGGCCCACCGGCCGGTCTTCCAGGACAACACGGCGAAGGCCGAGCTGAGCGAAGCCTGGCGCGCCCGGTGGAAGACCTTCGACACGCCGGTGGTGATCGTGGCGGCCTTCGGCTCCTGGTGCGGGGACACCCAGCGAGAGATGCCGGACATGCTGGCCCTCGACGCCCTGGGCAACCCCTTCATCACCGTCCACTACTTCGGCGTCTACCGGGACAAGCAGGCCAAGGCCACCGACTGGCCGAAGGGCATCGAACCCCTGCCCGTCGCCCACGTCCCCACCTTCTGGCTCTACGCCACCCAGCCCGGCGGCGGCCTGAAGCTCATCGACGCCGTCGTGGAGAACCCGCCCAAGAAGGGCCAGCGCATGGCGGAGGCGATCCTCGACATGCTGGACAAGGCGCGGTAGGCAGGCGGGCGGCGCGGGCGACGAAAGAACGCGCCCGCGCCGCCGACCCTGGTCCTCAGAGCCGCTCGACCCGCACTTCCACCTTCGCGGGCTTGCCCTTGCTCTCGTCCTTCTGACTTTCCCGCTCGCGCCGGGGCTCGTCCCGCCGGGGCTCATCCCGGTGCTCGGGGCGATGCTCAGGCCGGTGCTCGGGCCGGTGTTCGCGGTGTTCGCCACCGTGCCGGGGCTCGTCCTTGTGCTCGCCGCGCTCGCGGCGGTGGCCGCCACGGTCGCGGTCAGGGCGTTCCCGGTCCCGGTCGGGGCGGTGGCCATGGCCGGCGGCGGGCGCGGGGGCCGGGGCGGCCTTGGGGGCCGGCGCCGGCAGGGCCGCCAGGGGCTTGCCACCCCAGGCCACGCCCACCTGCTTGATGCGGTCGATGAGGCGCTGGGGCTCCAGCACCTGGATGCCGTCGCCGAACTGCATGCACCAGCGGGAGATCGCCCGCAGGTCCGTGGCGGTGAAGGAGACCGTGGCCTTGCCGTCGGCGGCGTCCTCCATGACGAAGTCCGGGAAGGGCGCCGGGGCCTGCTTCACCGCGAAGATCCACTGCTTCATGAGCAGGGCCTTCACGGGGATGGCCTCGCCGCCGAGCCAGCCGCCGATCTGGTTGGCCGGCGTGCCTTCCTTGTAGGGGCCCTGGGCGGCGCGGCCGGGGCCGTCCACCAGGTTCACTTCCGCCATGTGGTCCAGGCGGTGGTGGCGCTCCGCGTTGTAGCGGCGGTCCCAGCCCCAGGCGAACCAGGCGCGGGTGAACACGTCGAAGGTGAGCTGGCGGGGTTCGAAGGTCCGGGGCGGATTGGCGTTCTCGTCGGCGAAGATCAGCTCCACGGCCCGGCCGGACTGGATGGCGTCGAGGATCGTCGCCGCGTGGGCGCTGAGGCCGGTGGACACCGGCGCCATGGGCTCGACCTTCCGGGGCTTCGGCGCGGGAGCCGGGGCAGGAACCGGAGCCGGGCGCCTCCAGCACCTCCGGCAGCAGGGGCGTCGCCTGGGCGGACGCGGCGGCCTTGCCGGGGCGGCCCGGCTTGGATGCCGGCTTGGCAGCCGTGATCAGCGGGGCGGCGACCGGCGCGGGAGCGGCCTTCGCGGCGGCGGGCTTGGCGGCCTTGGGCTCGGGCTTCCTGGCCACTTTGGCGGCGGCCTTCGCGGGAGCCGCCTTGGCCGGCGCGGCCTTGACGGGCGTGGCCTTGGCGGGGGCAGCCTTCGTCGCTGCGGCCTTGGCGGGGGTCTTCGGGGCGGCCTTCACGGGCGCCTTGGCCGGAACGGCCTTGGCGGGCACGGGCTTGGCGGCAGCCTTCGGGGCGGACTTCTCGGACGACTTGGCCTTCGGTGCGGGTTTCTTCGTTGCCATGCGGGGGATTCTCCAGTCCCATCATGGCCCTTCCCACCGCCGCCCGTCTATCGGGCGCTTCTAGGGTGCTTCGCGTCGTACAGCGCCCGCAGCCTGGCCTGATGGACATGGGTGTAGATCTGCGTCGTGCTGATGTCCGCGTGGCCCAGCATGGCCTGCACCGCCCGGAGGTCCGCGCCGTGGTCCAGGAGGTGGGTGGCGAAGGCGTGGCGCATCACGTGGGGGCTCACGGCCCGCGCCGGCACCCCGGCCGTCAGGGCGTAGCCCTTGATCAGCCGCCAGAGCTGCTGGCGGCTCAGGGCGTCGCCGCCCCGGCCCACGAAGAGGGTGCCCGCCCTGGGCTTGAGGCTGGGCCGCGCCTCGAGCCAGAGCCGGATCCAGTGCTCGGCCCCTTCGCCGAAGGGGATGAGGCGCTCCTTCCGGCCCTTGCCGAAGACCTTCACGAAGCCCTCGTCCAGGAAGACCGCCAGGGCCGGCAGCTCCGCCAGTTCGGTGACCCGCAGGCCCGAGGCGTAGAGCAGCTCCAGCCAGGCCCGGTCCCGCAGGCCCAGCACCGTGCCGGTGTCCGGCGCCGCCAGGAGAGCTTCCACCTGGGCCTCGCTGAGGGTCTTGGGCAGCAGGCGCGGCGGCCGCGGCGCCTTCACCACCGCTTCAGGTCCCGCCCCGCCCCCGCCTTCCAAGCGCAGGAAGACCAGGAACTGCCGCAGGGCGGAGGACAGGCGGGCCATGCTGCGGGGCGCCCGGCCCTCGCCCTGCTGGACCACGAGGAAGGCCGTGAGGCGGTCCCGGTCCAGGTCCGGCGGCGCCAGGTCCCGGCCCGCGGCCCAGGCGGCGGCGATGCGCAGGTCCGAAAGGTAGCCCGAGACACTGTGGGGGCTGAGGCCGCGCTCCACCGCGAGGTAGGCCTCGAACTCCCGCAGGGTGGAGGTCCAGCCCAGATCCGCCGCGCCCCCGCCGCCGGTCGGCCCAAGGTCAGCGTCTTCAGGGGGAAGGGTCATTCCGAAAGTCTAGCGTTGGACCGTCGCGGCCCCTGTGTTAGTCTCGACCGGTTCCACATCAGGAGAGCCCAATGGCCGAAATCCGCAAGAAGGTCATCGCGATCATCGCCGAGCAGCTGGCGAAGCCCGAGGATTCCATCACCGAAAGCAGCCACTTCGTGGATGACCTGGGCGCCGACAGCCTGGACACCGTCGAGATCATCATGGCCATCGAGGAAGCCTTCGGCCTGGAGATCCCCGAGAGCGAGCAGGAGAAGATCAAGACCGTGGGCGACGCCATCGCCTACATCGAGAAGAACCACAAGGGCTGAGGCCATTCCCCCGAGTTCAGCGCGCCGCATGGATCCCTCCGTGCGGCGCGTTTGCGTTGGCCCCAGGGCCTGAGCCCCAAGGGCCCGAAACCGTCCGATTCCGCCGATAATCCCCTCGTGAGGTAGCCGCCATGAGCCAGAACCCGAACCGCCGCCGCGTCGCGATCACCGGCATGGGCACCCTGAACCCCTGCGGCAACTCGGTGCCGGAGACCTGGGCCAACCTGCTGGCCGGGAAGAGCGGCATCGGCCTCATCGACCGCTTCGACACCACGGAGTTCGCCTGCAAGATCGCGGGCCAGGTGAAGGGCTTCAACCCCGACGACACCATCGACAAGAAGGAACAGAAGAAGATGGACATCTTCATCCAGTACGCCATGGCGGCCACCCACGAGGCCATGATGGACGCCGGCCTCGCGGACAAGGACTGGTCCAAGGCCGAGCGGGAGATGTTCGGCGTCTACATCGGCTCGGGCATCGGCGGCCTGGGCACCATCTGGAACGAGGCCAACGGCTACCGCGGCCCCCGGCGCACCAGCCCCTTCTTCATCCCGAGCCTCATCATCAACCTCGCCTCGGGCTTCGTGTCCATCCGCTACGGCCTGCAGGGCCCGAATTCGGCGGTGGCCACCGCCTGCGCCACGGGCAACCACGCCATCGGCGACGCGGCGCGGCTCATCATGCACGGCTACGCGGACCGCATGGTGGCCGGCGGCAGCGACAGCGTGGTGAACGAGCTGGGCGTGGGCGGCTTCGCGGCCATGCGCGCCCTCAGCACCCGCAACGACGCGCCGGAGAAGGCCTCCCGGCCCTTCGACATCGACCGGGACGGCTTCGTCATGGGCGAGGGCGCCGGCATCGTGGTGCTGGAGGAATACGAGCTGGCGGTGGCCCGGGGCGCGAAGATCTACGCCGAGGTGGCGGGGTACGGCATGAGCGGCGACGCCAACCACATCACCAGCCCCGCGCCGGAAGGCGAAGGCGGCCAGCGGGTCATGCGCGCCGCCATGAAGGACGCCGGCATCGCGCCGGAGCAGGTGGGCTACATCAACCTGCACGGCACCTCCACGCCCGTAGGCGACAAGCTGGAGTGCCTGGCCATCCACCGCGTCTTCGGCGACCACGCCGCCCGGCTGAAGGTCAGCTCCTCGAAATCCATGCACGGCCATCTGCTCGGCGCCGCCGGCGGCCTGGAGAGCATCGTCGCCGCCATGGCCGTGAAGACCGGCCAGATCCCGCCCACCATCAACGTGGAGAACCAGGATCCCGAGTGCAACCTCGACGTCACCGCCAACCAGGTCGGCGCCTTCGACGCCGAGTACGTCCTCAACAACGGCTTCGGCTTCGGCGGCACGAACGCCTGCCTGGCGTTGAAGCGGGCGTAGAGGTTCCGGATGGGCCTTCCGTCCTGATCCATCGGCGCGGCCCTCGAAGGTCCAGGGCCACACCGACCGTCGGTCCCGGACGAAATGGACCCAACGAATCGCCGAGGTTTGAAAATCCGGCACCGCTTCCAAGTGCGGATCGCGCCCTTTGCGATCCGTGCTTGGGAGCGGTGCTCGCAAGCGATAGCGCGCGCGGTTGATGCCGATCTGTTTCCCGCGGGGACGGAAAGCAAGGGCCGCACTCAGGCTGCTTTTGCCATTGCTCCACCGAGGTCTGATTCCGACCCAGCCTGACGCGCTATCGCTTGCTTGCGCTTGAGTCCGACGCGGCCAACCGCCGCCGCGCCGGACTCAAGCACCTTTTGAAGGTCAACTGCAAGGTCAAGGTCAACAGCCACACCGCCCGTGGGTCCCGGACGCAATGGATCCTCCGAACCGCCGAGGTTTTAAAAACAGGCACCGCTTCCAAGTGCGGATCGCGCATTTTGCGATCCGTGCTTGGAAGCGGTGCTCGCAAGCGATAGCGCGCGAGGCTGGTGCCGGAATGTTTCCCGCGGGGGCAGGGAAGCAAGGGCCGCGCTTCGGCTGCTTTTGCCACCCTGCACCGAGGCTTGATTCCGCCCCAGCCTGACGCGCTATCGCTTGCTTGCGCTTGAGTCCGACGCGGCCAACTGCCGCCGCGCCGGACTCAAGCACCTGTTCAAGGTCAACTGCAAGGTCAAGGTCAACTGCAAGGTCAAGGTCAACGGCCAGATCTACGGTCAGGTCAATCGTCAAGCAACCGCCCGGCCCGCGGGACGGAACCTCCACCTGCCCTTTCTTCTAGAACGACAGCACGAGCCCGATGGTGTAGACCACGTCGGTCTTCTTGGCGTCCACGGTGTATTTCCCGAGCTCCACGATGGGCGGGTTGAAGGTGTACACGGGCACCTGGATCTTGCTGGGGACGTTGCGGTAGGTGACGTCCACGCCGACTTTGAGGGCGAGGCGCTTGCTCATGTTCACGGCGAGGCCGAAGCGGCCGACGCCGTACCAGTTCTCCGAGTTGGAGAGCTCGCTGCTGGCGTTGAGGTCGGCGCTGAAGAGGGTGGCGGCGCCGAGCTTCTGGCGGAAGGCGGCGGTGACGACGGCGGTGGTGTAGCTGTCCTTGAAGTCCGCGGGCTCGTAGACGAGCTTGTCCCAAGTGTTGCCCACGCCCAGGTCGGTCTTGAACTTGGTGGCGTCCGTGTCGACCCAGATGCGGCCCAGGCCCGTGGCCACGCTGGAGCGGTCCTGGATCCCCGCGGGCTTGTTGCGCTCCCAGCCGCCGCCGCCGTACCAGTACCAGCCGTCGGCGAACTTCCAGTCCAGGCGCCCGTTCCCGTAGTACTGCTCGGCGGTGACGGTGGTGATCTCCCGCTCCGTGTAGGCGACGTAGGGCAGCTGGTTGGAGGAGGCCTTGCGCTCGGTCACCGTGTTCGAGGCGCGGATGGCCCCGAGGTTGCTGGTGAACAGGAGCCGGTCCCAGGCATAGGTGAAGACATTGGAGAAGCCGAGGGCCTCGCCTTCCGAATTGCCCGAGGAGCCCACGAAGGAGAGGGTCGCCACATCGCTCCAGGGCCGCTTGGGCGCCTCGGGCGCCGGGGCCTGGGCGAGCAGAGCGGTGGCGGCGAACGGAAGGAGGGCGTGGCGCAGCATGGGCAGACTCCTGGTTGGGTGGATAAGACCGATCATACAAGAACCCAGGACCCCGGAAATCCACCCGCCGCAGGGGGCCGTCTGGAATCCTGGCGCCACGGCGGGAACCCCGGACGGTCAGAATGGCCCATCCCTCGGAGGTCACCATGCCGGAGCCTACGGCGCCCACGAAAGTCTGGTTCATCACCGGCTGCTCCTCGGGCCTGGGCCGCGTCCTGGTCCAGGAGCTGCTCGCCGCGGGGCACCGGGTGGCCGCCACCGCCCGCACCCCGGACAGCCTCCGGGACCTGGACCCCGGCGACCCCGCGCGCTTCCTCGCCCTGCCCCTGGACGTCACGGATGATGAGAGCATCCAGGCCGCGGTGGCCGCGGCCCTGGCCCGCTTCGGCCGCCTTGATGTGCTGGTGAACAACGCGGGCTACGGGGTCGTGGGGGCCCTGGAGGAGATTCCCGAAGGCGAGATCCGGCGCATCTTCGACACCAACGTCTTCGGCCTGCTGGAGACCACCCGCGCCGTGCTGCCCACCCTGCGCAGCCAGGGCTCCGGGTGGATCCTCAACATTTCCTCCATCGCCGGCATCGCCGCCACTCCGGGCTTTGGCGTCTACAACGCCACCAAGTTCGCGGTGGAAGGCTTTTCCGAAGCCCTGGCCCTGGATGTGGGCAAGCTCGGCATCCGGGTCCACATCATCGAGCCCGGCCCCTTCCGCACGGACTTCGCCGGCCGCTCCCTGGTGAACCCGCCGCCCATGGCGGCCTACGCCGCGACCGTAGGCCCCACCCGGCGCTACGTGACGGACATCGACGGGCGGCAGAAGGGCGATCCGGTCCGGGCCGCGAGGGCGATGATCCGCCTCGTGGAGGAGGGTTCGGACGCCCTGCGCATCCCCATGGGGAAGGCCGCCGTGGACCGCCTGCGGGTCAAGCTGCGGCAGGTGACCCGGGAGCTGGAGGCCGGCGAGGCGGCGGCCCTGGCGATGGACTTCCCCGAATGAGGTTCGCCGCCTTGCGTTCGTGATCCACACCCGCAGCTTAAAATTGACCAAATCGCTCAGAAATCCTACCTTTGAAGCTATGGCAAAGGATTTCGCAGCGTGAAGATCTCGGCGCGGGGACGCTATTCCATGCAGGCGCTCTTCGACCTGGCCCACCACAGCCACGGCGCGCCGGTGCCCCTGCACGCCATCGCGGAGCGGCAGAACCTGTCCCTGCCCTTCCTGGAGCAGATCTTCAACAAGCTGAAGAAAGCCGGCGTGGTGGCCTCCGTGCGGGGTCCCAAGGGCGGCTACGTGCTCACCCGGCCCTGCAACGAAGTGGCCGTGGGCGAGGTGCTCCGCCTGACGGATCCGGGCTTCCACGCCGCCGCCAAGAACGACCCCGCCGAGGCCAAGGAGGCCCTGCTGGAGGATCAGCGCATGGCCCAGCTCCTCTGGAAGCAGCTGGACGAGCAGATCGCCGTCTTCATGGAGAAGGTCACCGTGGCGGACCTCTGCAGCGAGTCCATGAGCAACACCTGCCCCGTCTGCACCTGCCCGGACTACGTGAAGGGCGTCCAGCTCGACATGCAGAACGGCAAGCCCAAGGGCTGCGCGGCCCTGCTGGCGTGAGCAGCCCCTGCGCCCTGCCGAGCCTGGGCCTGCCGCCCACGGACGAGGACCGCGCGGGCCTGCCAAAGCTGGAGAAGCGCCTGCTGCGCCGCGCCGGGGAGGCCATCCAGGCCTACAACCTCATCGAGGAAGGGGACCGCATCCTCGTGGGCCTCAGTGGCGGCAAGGACTCCTGGGCCCTCCTGGAGATCCTGACGACCCTGCAAAAGCGCGCGCCCATCAATTTCGAGGTCCACGGCGTCACCGTGGATCCGGGCTTCCCCCGCTTCGAACCGGACCGCATCGCCGAGGAATGCGAACGGCGCGGCGTGCCCCATTTCGTGCTGGGCGCCCCCATCGACGCCCTGGTGCGGGCCCAGCCCGAATCGACGCCCTGCATCATCTGCTCCCGGCTGCGCCGGGGCGTGCTCTACACCTACGCCAAGACGCAGGGCTTCACCAAGATCGCCCTGGGCCATCACCTGGACGACCTGCTGGAGACCCTGCTGCTGAACCTCTTCTTCAACGGCCGCCTGGCCGCCATGCCCCTGCGCCTGCAAAGCGACGACGGCGCGAATGTGGTCATCCGGCCCCTGGGCACCTGCGACGAGGCGGACCTGCAGCGCTACGCGTGGCTGAAGGGCTATCCCATCGTGCCCTGCGGCTGCCCCCTGTGCGGCGCCTCCGCCCTGGAAAGCCGCCGCGCCCAGGCCAAGGAGCTCATCGCCACCCTCCAGGGCAGCATCCCCCAGATCAAGTCTTCCATGCTCCACGCCCTCCAGAACGTCCAGCCCACCCACCTCCTGGACCTGGGGCTTGGCGCCGCGTCCGCCTCCGGATGGGATGAAGGCGTGCAGCGGCTGGGATGATTCCGCGACCCGGAGCGGACGGCCCGATCAACGCTAGGCCCTTCCCCCCGTTGGCTCTATGCTGGGCACCACACCAGCGGGGGACGCATGAAGGCCATGGCCAAAGCGTGGGTCGAGAAGGCGGAAGCCGACTACGGCACGGCCCAGCGTGAGATCAAGGTCAAGAAGGGCGCCAACTTCGACGCCGTCTGCCTCCACGCCGAACTCTGCGCCGAGCGCTACCTCAAGGCCCGCCTCGCCGAGGACGAGATCGACTTCCCCTCCACCCGCCACATCGTCGTCCTCCTCATGCTCTGCCTCGACCTCGAGCCCGGCTGGGAGGCCTTCCGCGAGCAGATCCGCACCCTCAGCTCCTTCGCCATCGAGCTCGAGGATCCCGACATGCTGTCGGACGAGAAGATGGGTGAACTGGCCATGGAGGCCTGCGAGACCTTCCGGACCGCGGCGCGGAAGAGCCTCGGGCTGAAGTAGGACGGATCCCGGAAGCAAAGCGCCCTTCAGGGTTCGAAGCCTTGGAAGGCGGCGACCTCGCGTCGGATCGGGCCGAGGACCTCCGCCTCCAGCCGGTCCCGGTAGAACAGGTTGAAGGTGTCGAAGGGGATGATGCGGCCGTCGGGCTGGGCGATGTGGACGCAGGTCTTCTTGATGCTCCGCAGGTCGAAGCCGTGGGCGTCGATGAAGGCCATGATGATGACCCGGAAGACGCTGTCGTACTTCAGGCCGGCGGGACCAATCACCTTGGGCAGGCAGCAGAGCAGCTCGGACAGGCTTTCGGCGCTGCTGGCGGGGCTGTGGGCGGTGGAGAAGGTCTTGAAGAGGGCCGCCTGCAGGCCGGCGTCCTTCTCGTAGACGATGGTGTTGCGCCCGCCTTCGATGAGGATTTGCGGGTCCACGAAGCGGGTGAGGGGATGGATCTGGGCCTCGCCATCGGGGCCTGGCACCTTGAGGGCATAGGCCATGGCGAGGCTGTCCGGGTGGCAGGGCACGGGAATGAGGTCCTCGGGGCGGAAGACGGCGGTCTGTTCGAGGATCTTCCGGCGCACTTCCGTGAGGGTGAGGCGGTCCGTCGCGGGGTCGTAGCCCTCGTTGCGGCCCGCGTCCTGCACGGGCTGGAAGGTGACGCCCCGGACGCAGGGCTGCTGGAGGGCGAAGTCGATGATGGAACCGAGTTCGCCGTCGTTGAGGCCCTTCTTCACCGTCACGACGAGGGTGGTCGAAAGGCCCAGGGCGTTGAGCCGCTCCAGGGCCTTGAGGCGGATCTCGCGGAGGTCGGCGCCCCGCAGGTGCAGCAGCGCGTCCCGGTCCAGGGAGTCCCACTGGAGGTAGAGCTCGAAGCCTGGCAGGTAGGTGGCGAGGCGCTCGGCGAAGGCGGCGTCCTGGGCGATGCGCAGGCCGTTGGTGTTCACCATGAGGTGGCGGATGGGCCGCTTTTTGGCTTCGTCGAGCAGTTCGAAGAATTGCGGATGCAGGGTGGGCTCGCCGCCGGAGAACTGGACGATGTCCGGCTCCCCCTCGCTGGCCACCACCGCGTCCAGCATGCGGACAACTTCGTCGAAAGTGCGGTGGGTCAGGCGCTCGGGGCCGCTGTCGGCGTAGCAGACCGGGCAGCGCAGGTTGCAGTGGTCCGTCAGCTCGATGAGGGTCAGGCAGCTGTGCTGCTCGTGGTCCGGGCAGAGGCCGCAGTCGTAGGGGCAGCCATACTTCACCGGCGTGTGGGGCGCCCGGCACTGCTCCGAAGGCTTGAGGAACACCTCCCGGCAGCGCCGGTAGTAGTCCGCGTCGTCCGCGATGAGCACCCGCTCCGCCCCGTGCCGCGGGCAGCGCTTGAGCATGAACACCGACCCGTCCTGAATGACGAGCTTCGCGTCCACCCGGCGCAGGCAGGTGGAACACACCGAGACGGCGGTGTCGTAGAAGAGGTAGGGACGGACGGGGGCGGGCATGGTCGGTTGGACGGTGTCTATTTCGAGAGTGTGGTTACGGCACATTGCGTGAACGGATTCAGCAACATCAAGCCCAGCACGGGCAGGGCCACGGCGAGCCAGCCCATGCGGAACGACCACCGCGGACTCCGGCGGAAGGCCATCAGCGTCGCCCAGGCGTAGGCCAGGATGAGGGCGGCCACGCTGAGCAGGAAGCGCAGGGCCGCGCCGGCGGACAGCGGCCTGTTCATGCTTTGCCGATCCGCGAGGAGATCGAACATTCCGTACTCGGCGAGCAGGAGGATCAAGCCTGAAACCAATCCGATCGAAAGCCCCGCCAGCGCCGACAGGATGCTCCCCCCGGCTGTCCGTGGCTCAGGGCCGGACCCAGGAGGGCCGGTACGGTCCGCCTCGTCCCTCACTTCATCCCCGCCGCGATCAGCACGCCGAAGCAGATCACCAGGGGCGTCAGGGTCATGAAGGCGTAGCAGATGACCCCGCCGATGATCCACCCGATGCGCTGGCCGCTGGGGCGGCGGCGGAAGGCGAGGATGGTGATCAGGGTCAGGGGCAGCAGGCCCACCAGGGGCGAGACCACCATGGCCAGGGACCCGAGGGGTTCGGCGACCTTGAAGCTCACGCCGACGACGAGGAGGAAGGCGGTCCCGATGACCACGCAGAGCAGCAGGCAGAGGCCGAAGCCCTTCCAGAAGTCCGGCCAGAAGCGCCAGGGCGGCGGTGGAGGCGGCTCAGGGGCGGCGGAGGGCGGGAATTCGGGGAGCATCCGGAAGGATAACCGGCGGCGGTGCTCAGGGGGCTGGTTCGGGGCGGGTCTGCTTCCGGAGCCGGATCTCGGAGATCGCCAGCCACACGAGCCCCGCCAGTGCCGCCCACTGGATGGCGTTCAGCCCCGCGAGGGCCGGATAGGGTTTGAGCCCATCAATGAGCAACCGCCAGAGGCAGTACGCCGCGAGGAAGAGCCGCCACAGCCCGCCCTCGCGGAGTCGTTTCCGCACAAGCAGGGCGATCACCATGAACCCCACCGCGAAACCCACCTCGTAGAGCTGGGTCGGATGGCGCCGCACGCCGTCGCCGAAGTCCACACCCCAGGGCAGGGCCGTGGGATTGCCGTAGGTCCCGTCCGCCAGGCCCGTGAGGAAGCAGCCCACGCGCCCCACGGCGATGCCGACGCAGAGCGGAAAGACAAACAGGTCTCCGGTCCGCCGCGTTTCGTGGACGAGCTTTTTCGCGACCTCCACGCCGAGGTGCCCGCCAAGGATCGCCCCCAGGATGCTCTTGCCCCCGAACAGCGCCACCCAGCCCACCTCGTGGGCCACCGGCAGCAGCGTCAGGATGTGCAGCGCCTTCGCCCCCAAGCCCACCCCCAGCAGCCGGCGCACGCTCGCGACGACCGCGGGTCCGGCACGGGCCGCCCAGTAGCCCAGCAGTACGGCGTGGGGTCCACGGATCCAGGCGCCGAAACACCCATCGGGCGGCGCAGGACAGTCCACCGAAGCGCCAGAAGGCCCCTCGCGAGTCGTTGGTTCGGTGGCGCCCAGCACCTCGCAGACCAGCTCAGAGATCGCCGTGGAAAGCTAAGGATCGCTGCGAGATTCAGGGCTGGCCGAAGGGGATGACCAGAACTGCAGGGGACACCGATCCCCATGCGGCCCCGAAGAACGACAGAACCCGCTTGGGCCTGCTCGACCCGGAGGGCGGCTGCTCCTCAGCCATCACACCACCCTCACCAGCAGCCCCTTCAAATAGAACCCTTCCGGATGATTCAGCCCATACGGATGGTCCATGGGCTGCCCCAGATGCGCGAGCACCTGCGCCTCGCGGTTCGCCTCGAGCAGGGCGGTCCACGGCTTCCTGGAAGCGCACGCGGTCCAGGTGCTGGCTGCAGGAGAAGCACCACAACAATCCACCCGGCGTCGTCGCGCGGGCGCCGAGACGGAAGACGTCCTTGTAGGCCTTGAAGGCCTTGTCGATGTCTTTGCGGGCCTTGGCGAAGGCCGGCGGGTCCACGATGACGCGGTCCCAGGCCTCGGGCTCCAGGCCCCGCATCAGCTCGAAGGCGTCGCCTTCCATCCGGATGTGGTCCGCGGGATCGAGCCCGTTCATCGCCCAGTCCTTCTCGCACTGGTCCAGGGCCGCGGCGCTGATGTCCAGCGTCGCGACTTCCGCCGCGCCCCCCAGCCCCGCGTGGATGGAAAAGCCCCCGGTGTAGCCGAAGACATTGAGCACCCGCGCGTCCTGCGCCATGCGGCCCAGGCTCAGCCGGTGCTCCCGCTGGTCGAGGAAGAAACCCGTCTTCTGGCCCTTCAGCAGGTCCACGGTGAAGTGCGCGGCGCCTTCGCGGATGGTGATGGGGCCTGCCAACGAGCCCTTGATCAGCCGGTTCACCGGCTCCAGGCCTTCCTCCTTGCGGCCCGCCTGGCTGCGCTCCACGAAGATGGTGCAGCCCTCCCGCTTGCCAATCTCGAACAGCACCGGCCACCACACCTCCCGCAGCGCCTCCAGCCCCGCCGTGCCCACCTGGAGGACGAGGGCCGACCCGTAGCGGTCCACCACGAGGCCCGGCAGGAAATCGCCTTCGCCGAAGACCAGCCGGCAGCCGCCCTCCGGATCCCAGAGGCCCAGGTCCTTGCGCAGCTGCAGGGCCGTTTCGAAGCGCTCCCGGAAGAAGGCTTCGTCCAGGGGCCCGTCGTCGAAGCGGAAGAGCCGCGCCGCAAGGGGATTCGTCGCGCTCGCCGTGCCCACCCCGAGGACGCGGCCCGAATGATCCGCGATGCGCACCAGGGACGCTTCGATGGGCGCTTCCACGGCACCGGAATAGAGCCAGGGATGGCGGCGGGAAAGCATGCCCTCCTTGCCGGGCTTGAGGCGGAGGAGGGGATAGGGCCAGGACGGGTTCATTCCTCCAGCTTAACCTTCCCCGAATCCTGCTCTACGGGTCGCAGCAACTCCTGCAGGGCCTCCCGCAACGCTTCGGGTCCAGCGGTCGCCTCGATGCGCTGGTGGGGCCCCGCCACTTCCGGCCCGCCGGACCCAGCGCGTCTTCCGCCGGGCGGGGTCCTCCCGGCGCCAGGCCGCCAGTGCCGCGGGGTCGCCGCCCAAGAGGGCGGATAGGGACCCTGCCGGGCGGTTCCCCGTTCCGGGTCTCCACCGGGCGCGCCGCAGCACTCCGCCATTGGGCGGACTCAGGTCCGGGTCCCCAAGGCCACGGTCCATCCCGTGGCCAGCGCCTCGGGCGCAGCTCTCCCCGGTTGCCAAGCCCCACCTCCGGCCTTCCGGCGGGTCCCCGCACATCGTAGGTCACGCCGTCCGGGCCCTGGCGGTCCCGCAGAACGCCGCCAAGGGTGTCCATCATCCGGCGAGCCCTCCCTCCGCCAGCTGAGGCCGGGCGCAGGGCCGCGCCAGCCACGCTCCTCCTGCGCCCACACCGCCGCCTCCCCACTTGCGGGTCACCAGGCGTGGCGCGTATGACCCAGTGCCACCGCGAGGATGAGGCCGAAAAGGCCCGAAATGGGGAAGCGATGGCCCGACGCCACCACCGCGATCTCAACCGCGATGGGCACCAGGCTGAGGAGGAGGGCGGCCAGCATGTGCCGGGAAGCCGCGTCCCCCTCGCGGGCGCCCCGCAGCATGGCCCGGCCCATCCAGGCCAGACAGCCCAGGAACACCACCAGTCCCGCGTCATGGATGAGCAATGACCAGGGCGCGTCCATGGGCAGCAGCAGGCAGCGGAGGAAGCCGGGGGCCAGCAGCGCCGGCAGACCTGGCGCAGCGGGACCACCTGCGCCCACCGCCTGGATCAGAACAGCCAGGTGATGGCGGCAGCCGGGATGATCCCGGCGCGCGAAGGCCAGATCCAGCAGGCCTGGCCTCGCCCGCGCCGCCACGTGGCGCGGTCCCGTCAGGGCGGCCCCGCGGCGGCGTGGGTGAGAAGCGGTCCCGGCCCGGTCCCCCGGGAAGAAGGCCGCCAGCCGGGGGGAGGCCCCACCGGGGGCGTGGGCGGGTAGCCACACCGCGGGGATCCCTGGGCGCCCCGTAGGCCCCGGGCGGCGGCGGGATCGGCGCGCGAGGATCGCGTGGAAAGGGTCATGGCGGGGGCTCCCCTCGGCTTGCCCTGGGCCGCTTCAACGCCGCGGCGAGGGCGTCCAGATCCGCAGGCGCCGTCCCCGGCAGCAGGGACACCCGGATCACCGACCGTGCCTCGGCTTCCGTGTACCCCAACGCCAGCACCGCGTGGCTGGGCTTGGTGGCGCCGCTGTGGCAGGCGCTGCCGGTGCTCACGGCGAAGCCGTCCAGGTCCAGGGCCATCTGCACCGCTTCGCCGTCGTGGCCCCGGAGCAGCAGGGACGAGGTGTTGGGCAGGCGCGGCTGGTCCTGGCCGATCACCGCGTAGTCCGCGGACCAGCCCAGCACCTCCGCTTCGAAGGCGTCCCGCAGGGGCGCCAGGGCCGCGTTCGCCGCGAGGCGCTCCGGCAGGTGCCGGGCCGCCTCCGCCAGGCCCAGGATGGCCGGCGTGTCCTCGGTGCCGCCGCGGCGGCGCCGCTCCTGGGGTCCCTCCATCACCGGCGTCCAGGGCAGGCCCGGCCGCATCCAGAGCAGGGCCGCGCCCCGGGGGCCGCCCATCTTGTGGCCGCTGAACACGGCGGCGTCGCAGTCCGAAAGGTCCACGGGCACCTTCCCCCAGGCCTGGGCGCAATCCTTGATGCGCGCTGCGCCGGGCACCTGGGGCATGGCCCCGAGGAGCCCCGTCTCGTTGTTCGCCGCCATCTGCACCACCGTGGCGGCGCCCTTCAGGCCGCCGGGCAGCCAGCGCACCACCAGCCAGTCCTTCAGTGGATTGAGGCAGGCGCTGTGCTCGCCGGGATTCACCGCCGCGGGCAGTCCGCCCAGGGCCGGCGCCAGGCCGCGGAGCAACAGGTGCAGGGCCTCCGTGGCGGTGGCGCAGAAGACCAGCTCCCCGGGCTTCACGCCGAGCCCTTCAGCGAGGGACCGCCGCGCCTCTTCGACGGCATGCCGAGCCGCCTGCCCTTCCCGGTGCGTGCTGGTGGGATTGGCCCAGAGCTCCGCCGCGGCGCGGGCCATCACCTCCAGGACGGAGGGCAGCGGCGGCGCGGTGGCGTTGGCGTCGAAATAGCGGCGGGGCATGGCCCAAGCATCGCAGAAGATCGCCGCAAGAATCGGGTCGTGGCGGGCCCGCCGGCGCCCGAAGCTGGCTCCTGGAGACACCCATGCGCCCTGCCCTTGACCACTCCGCCCGAACCCGGAACCTGATCCTGCCGCCGGGGCTTGCCAACCCGTCCGCCCCCCTGCACCGTAGGGCCATGTCCTCCGACTACGCCCGCATCGAGGCGGCCATCCGCCACCTCGAAGCCCACGCCGCCGAGCAGCCGGGCCTGGCGGAGCTCGCGGCGGTGGTGGGTCTCAGCCCCTTCCACTTCCAGCGCCTCTTCCACCGCTGGGCCGGCGTGACCCCCAAGACCTTCCTCCAGGCCCTCACCCTGCGGGAGGCGAAGCAGAGGCTGCTGGCGTCGGAAAGCCTGCTGGCCACCAGCCACGGAGTGGGCCTTTCGGGTCCGAGCCGCCTCCACGACCTCTTCCTCAGCCTCGAAGCCATGACCCCCGGCGAATTCAAGGCCGGGGCCGCGGGCCTGGACATCCGCTGGGGCCTGCATGCCACGCCCTTCGGGAGCGGCCTCTTCGCCGCCACGGAGCGGGGCCTCTGCGGTCTCGCCTTCGTGGACGGGGAGGTTGCCACGGCGGTGGAAGAGCTGCGCGCCCGGTGGCCCGGCGCCGCCCTGGGCCGGGACGAGGCCTTCACGGCGCCCTTCGCCGCCGAGCTGGATCACCGGGCGAGGGGCCAGGCCCCCCAGCCCCTCGCCCTGCTCCTCAAGGGCACGCCCTTCCAGCTCCAGGTGTGGGAGGCCCTGCTCCGCATCCCCGAAGGCGCCGTCGCCTCCTACGAGGGCCTCGCCGCCGCCGCCGGCAGTCCCGGCGCCTCCCGGGCCGCCGGCACCGCCCTGGGCGCCAATCCCCTCGCCTACCTCATCCCCTGCCACCGCGTCATCCGCGCCACCGGCGCCTTCGGCCAGTACCAGTGGGGCGCGCCCCGCAAGCGCGCGATCCTCGCCCTGGAAGCCGCCCGCACCCTCGAACGCGGCGCCTGAGCGCAGCCCCATCCACCCAAGTCCATCCTCCCTGGAGGCCCGCATGAGCCTGCCCTTCCGCATCACCGCCCTGCCCTGGAACCCTTCCAGGCCTTCTTCGCCATGGACGACGCCGAGCTGGCCCGCCACGGCGCCCGCCGCCGGGTCGCGCAGGAGCAGCCCGGCTATCCCTGCCGGGTCAGCCTCGAGGACGCCGAAGTCGGCGCCACGCTGATCCTCCTGCCCTTCGAGCATCACCCCGTGGACACGCCCTACCGGGCCTCCGGGCCGATCTACGTGCGGGAGGGCGCCACCCAGGCCAACCCGGCGGTGAACGAGGTCCCCGGGCAGCTGCGCCGGCGGCAGCTCTCCGTGCGGGCCTACAGCGCGAGGGGCATGATGCGGGACGCGGCGGTCGTGGAAGGCACCGACCTGGAGACCGCCATCACGCGGCTGTTCGAGGATCCCAAGGTGGCCTACCTGCACCTGCATAACGCCAAGCCCGGCTGCTACGCCGCGCGGGTGGACCGGGCCTGAGCGATCAGCCGAGACGGGTCGTCGAGGTTGTCGTTGACGGTGATTTTGCAGTTGAAGTTGACCTTGCAGTTGAACTTGAAGTTGACCTTGAAAAGGCATCCTTCCCAAGTGCGGATCGCGCCCTCTGCGATCCGTGCTTGGGAAGGATGCGGCCAAGCGACAGCGCGGCAGGCTGGGTCGCGATCCCCCATCCCCGTGCCGCATGCCGCAAAAACCAGACTCCGGTTGCACCCATCCTCGTGTCCCGCCCGCAGCCCGGAGCCAGTTCCTGCCGCGCTATCGCTTGCCAGCACCCCCGTTCACCGAGGCCAACCGCCGCCTCGGCGAACGGGGGTGCCCGTGTTCAAACCACTTCCCCCGTACTCACGCCTGATGGTGAACGCCGCCCCCATCAAGGCTCCCACCCAGCCGCTAAGATGGCTCCATGCCCGCATCCCTCGAAGGCCAGCTCGTCGTCGCCATCTCCTCCCGCGCCCTGTTCGATTTCGAGGAGGAGAACCGGATCTTCGAATCCGGGGGCGAAACGGCCTACGAGCAGCTGCAGCTGGCGCGGCTGGAGCGTCCGGCCCTGCCCGGCGTGGCCTTTCCTCTGGTGCAGAAGCTGCTCGCCTTCAACGGCGCGGAAAAGCTGGTGGAGGTTGTCATCCTTTCCCAGAACGATCCGGTGAGCGGCCTGCGGGTCTTCCACAGCGCAAAGGTGGCGGGGCTGCCCTTGGAGCGGGGCGTCTTCACCCGGGGCCGCAACCCCTTCTCCTACCTGCGGCCCCTGGGGGCGAACCTCTTCCTCTCCGCCAAGGAGGAGGATGTGCGCACGGCCCTGGAGGCGGGCTACCCCGCGGCGCGGGTCTATCCGGAAAGCGCCGTGCAGGCGGAACGGCACCCCAACGAGGTGCGCATCGCCTTCGACGGCGACGCGGTGCTCTTCGGCGACGAGGCCGAGCAGGTCTACCAGGACCAGGGCCTCGCCGCCTTCCACCGGCACGAGGCGGACCGCTCCGCGGACCCCTGCCGCCGGGCCCCTTCAAGCCCCTGCTGGAGGCCCTGCAGCGCCTGCAGGTCTCGTCCGCCAGCGGCCCCATGCGCATCCGCACCGCCCTCGTCACCGCCCGCAGCGCCCCGGCCCACGAGCGCGCCATCCGCACCCTCATGCAGTGGAACATCGCCGTGGACGAGGCCATGTTCCTCGGCGGCCTCGACAAGGCCGACTTCCTCCGGGAATTCGCCCCGGACTTCTTCTTCGACGACCAGACCCGCTACTGCGACGCCGCCGCCAAGGAAGTCCCCACCGGCCACGTCGTCGGCGGCGTCATGAACCGCGAGCCCAGCGCATGACCCTCACCGTCCGTACCTTCGCCCGCTACAAAACCCTCCTCGGCTTCGAGCGCCTCGACCTCCCCTGCCCCGGAACGCTGAACGAACTCCTCGCCGATCCCCGCTTCGCGGCCCTCCCCAAGGACGCCCTGCTGGCGGTGAACCAGGGCTTCGTGGATCGCGGCGCCGTGTTGAAGGATGGGGATGAAGTGGCGTTGATGCCGCCGGTGAGCGGGGGGTGAGGAGTTGTCCGGGCAGGCGGCTTCCCCTCGATTTCACTCGAGGATCGGACCCATCGTCGAAGGGCCGGTATCTCCGGGCTTCCCATGAAGCCGGTGCTGTATCCAGGAAACCGTGATCCCGACCTGGAATCCTCGACGTTTGTCGCTTTCCTTTGAATAGATCGATAGCAACCGCTGACAATCAAGTTCGTTCCCGTGGTAACGCAGCACATACAACATGGAATTGAGCAGTGACTTCGAGGGGGTTTTTCCAAGTATTTCCCAGAATTTTTCGGTCAGAAATTCAGGATTCCATTCCTGCATTAATGCGAATACCTGAATAGTTGTCAAATTTTTATCTTCCATTAGCCACTTATCCCACTGGTCTAATATTTTTAACTTATAATCAACATTTTTAAATGATCTCATCCTGTTGATGGCTAATTGCCATGCAAACAAATAAGGGATATATTGTTGATCTTCGTATGAGAATTTTCCATTCTCTGATGATTTGTAAGAGCTTTTCAAATCATGCAATACAACCAATATGGATTCGAATTGTTTTGATTCATTTTCTATTGTTTCAAGTGTTTGCGTATGCGATTTTAATTTCGGGTTTCTATCTAATATACTTTTAATTTTTGTAGCGTTTTCTTCTTTAAAAACAATGCATTCACGCAATGCTTGGGCATGAGCTACCGCCCCTGAAAGGATGACACAAATTATGCAGACTACTTGATACATGATTAATTCCTTTATCGTGAACAGCTCGTTTTGATCATCTGAATTCTTGCCCAGTCTTCATCCGGGCCAGGTGATATCCCGGCTTCGGAGTGCCTCATGTACGATCTGTGCGCCGCGGTCCATCACCGTTCCCCAATGGCCCGGAGAGAGGCCCGGAAGAAGGCCTCATCCGTTCTGAGTCCGCTCCGCCCGCAGAATTCCGCCATCCATCGCAGGTGCTCGGCGGGCTGGGTCCCGGTGGCCCAGCAGAGCTTGGCGAGGCACTCCGGGCAGAGGGCGAGGGGGTAGCGGTCCGCCTCCTCCATGGTCTCGCTCCCCGCCATGTTGCACTCGTAGCGGATGCAGTGCTCCAGGGAGAACATGTGGGCGGTTTCGTGGCTGGCCGTCTTGATCGTGCGCAGCAGGCAGAGGCGGAAGGCCTCCGGTCCCTTCGAAGGATCACCGTTGCGGGCCAGGGACCAGACGCCCACCCGCTCGTGCAGCGACGCATCCCCGTAGACGAAGTTCCAACCTTCCCCCGGCCAGAGGTCCACCGCCGTCAGCGCCAGGAAGGCCGCCGCGTCCTCCGGCAGCCTTGGCTTCAGCAGCTCGTCCCGGACGAAGCGGGTGAGGAGCTGAGGCTGGCGTTCGACGGGATGCACGCGGCGGGCGCGGGCCGGAACCGCGGACAGCGGGAGGTCCGGCAACACGCGGACGGGCCGGTGAAAGGTGAGCCCCAGGAACTCCGCCGTGCGGTCCACCACCCGCCGCTGCTCCGGCGTGAAAGCCCCCAGAGGGTAGATGTAGAGCACGGTCCGTTGTCCCTCGGGCAAGGTCGGATCACAGGCCAGGTATTGGCGAAAGCTCTGGCCATCCTCCCGGTGCAGAGAGCGCCATTCCCCCGGCCGGGGCCGGCCCGCGGGACGGTGAAGAGGCCGCAATTTCGCCATGACAGCCCGCAGTTCGGCCGGCGTGGGCCTCGGGTTAGTCTTCGGGCCTGCGGCGTTGGCTCCGGCGGCCAGGAGGAAGGCGGAAAGGACGAGGGTGCGGAACAGGTCGGGCCTCCGGTGCTTCTGCCGCAATCCTAGCGGCTGGCCTGACGTGATCCTTCATGTGGGGGGGGTTGATGTATTTGTGGCACCGGACATCCCCGTCCAAGAGGTCCGCGGCGTAACGCTCTTGGTGCCCATCACGGTAAAGGACTGATTGGCCGTTCAATGTGGATCGTGTCGGATTCAATGGCCGAAGATCAGCCTTTCCGACAACTCAAAGTGGTGGTAGCTCTACCAAGTAATGTATGGATATTAAATTTCTAACATTGGACGACCGGTAGGCGGTCCCGGATTTCCAGGCTTCCCGTACAACCTGAACCTCAACCAATTGCTTGCATTTTGCATACGTGAAACCCGCTTAGGGTTTTTCTCGGACACTATCGCCTTTTCTAACAGGATTAAATCCTCAGCATCTCCTCGTTTATATAATACATAGGAGATAGCCAAGACTGTATTATCATTTGTAGATTCGCTCAATAACTTCCAAAATGTTTTAGTGATCAATCGATGATCCCATTCTAGTACCAAGGCATAAATTTGGACTGGAGTGAGATCGTTGTCCTTCGATAATTTTGAATCCCAAAGGTTCAAATACCTAGTGACAACAAGATTTTGAGATTCATTTCGAAGATTTTTGATCGCTAGATGCCAGGCAAAAAGATAGGGGAGCAGCTGATCAGGTTCTGAATTAGATTTTTCAAAATTGCTTGATTGAGAAATGTTCACGAGCAGACCGGTTAAAGCGGCCAACTTATGCTCACTGTTTTCCGAGTTTATATATTCTTTTAATTCAACGTATTTATAAGCTTTATTATTATTTAACGCCTTTTCGATTTCCTTTTCCGATCTTTCAAAAACGATGGAGTCCTTCAGGGATTGGGCATAACCGTTAGTATTCGCAATGACAACCAAACTCAGAAGGCTGGTGGTCTTCACTTGATCTCCATCTAAGTGCTAGAGAAGTTCGGCCTTTCTGTGAAGGTCCTGCTCCACTAAGTCGCCTTGCAGGATGCGGGAGCAGTGTTCGTTCGGCACGTCGCGGACTCTCGGCTGAGCCCCCTCAATATCCCAGGTTCACGGCGCTTCCACTTCCAGCTCATGCCACTCGTGGGGATGCACCTTCATGTTGAGATAGCCCACGGTGGAGGTCGGGGCGTTCTGGTCGTCGATGCCGAGCAGCGACACCGACGCCTTCACGAGACCCACCTGGGACCGCTCGCGGAAGCTGGCGACCTGCGCCCCGTGCCCGGCAGGGTGCGTGGCATCCGGTTCCACCGGGATCAGTTCGGACCAGTCGCCCTCGAAGGGATTCACCACCTGGACCGTGGCCATGAGCATTCCACCGGACGGGTACTTCGCCTTGAACCCGTTTTCCTGGTGGTTGGGCTCGACGAAGAAGTAGCGCGGCCCGGCCGCAGCGTCGGAAAGCGCCACGGGGGGATCGATGGACAAGGCGGAGTAGTTCCCGGCGGCGATCTGATAGGCGGCAAAGGCTGGCCTTCCCAGGTGCCGCGGCCGGGCCTGGATTTCAATGACGAGGATGGTGGTGCCCCGCCCCGAAGGCCGCTGGAAGTATCGCGCCGAGACCGTCTGCGCGTTGTCGAGGGCCTCCGTCAGGATCCGGATCTCCGACGCCGCCAGGGGACGATCGTTCTCCTCGATCTGGAAGACCGACCGCTCCGGGGAAGGATCCTTGGGATCCAGGGAGAAGGTCGAGTACATCCCCCAGGCATTCGTGCTGTTGATCGGCGGCGGGGCCACCTGGCCCTGGGCCACGAAGGAAATTGCAGCCGCGAACAGGACGGAGCGATGCATCGACATGTTTTAACTCTCCAGGACAGTGAATCCACCAGGACCTGCGGGCAGCTGTGGCGATTCACTTACGCGCCGGGTCCGACCATCCCGCAATGGACAGGCTACCAGCACCCGCATCGCGCGCGCGTCACGGGCAGACCGGCAGACATCGGTGACGGCCTACACCGCCTTCGAAATCCTCCGCCACGCCTGGCCATCGAACCGGAACAGCAGGCTGGTGGCGCGGCCGTCCGGGAGGGCGGCGAGGACGTGGGCGACGCGGCCGACGCGGCGGGCCTTGAGGGTCACGGGCTGGGCGCCGTCCTCCGGGTTCCGCTCGAGGGCCGCGTCCACGGCGGCGCGGAGGAGGGCCTCCTCGGCGGTGAGCTGCAGGGCGGCTTCCGGCGTCGGCGCGGCCATGAGGCTCGCGGGGACGAGGGCGCAGGCGGCGGAATAGGGCACCAGGCGGGGCATGGGAACTCCGGATTGTCGAAAGAGCTTTGGAGCGGGTACGACGGGTTGGCTGGGTTCGTTTATCGGATGGCCGAGGCCCGGGGAATGTTCCCCGGAAATTCCCTTGATGCCCACTGAGCCCGCCCCGGGCCCCGCTTCGTCACAACCGTGTCACTGCGTCCTAGCCCTCGCTGCGGACGTCCACGATCTCGCCGCCGGTGGCCTTCAGCAGGGCCTGGAAGGCGGGCTCCCGGCGCAGCCGGTCCTCGGGCTTCTCTCCCGTCCCCTCGTCGAAGTGCAGCTCCACGGTCTGCAGCACCGGCACCACCTTCCGCAGGGCCTCCAGCAGGTGGGGATTGGCCCGGTGCTGCTCCAGGTCCTGGGCGGTGTTGCGCACATTGGCCGGGAAGTGGAAGCGCAGGACGAAGCCCGCCACCTCCAGGCGCGTGGCCATGTGGGGCAGCGTGGCCAGGGTGCGGGGCAGCGCCGCCCCCAGGGACTTCAGCGCCTCGGAGACCCCGGTGCGCAGGGCCTCGGCGTCGGCGGGATCCACGGGGACCAGGACCGGCGCGGCGGGGGTCGTGGGAGGAGCCGTGACCGGAGGCGGGGCGACAGGCGCGGCGGCCTCCGCCGCGGGCCGTGGCGCGGGGGACGCGGGAGGCTGCGCCGGGTTTGGCGTGGGCGTGGGCGCCGGCGCGGACACCGGCCGGGCCGCCGGCTGGGACTCGGCCCGCTGCACCGGCGCCGCCCCCCACCAGGGCGTCCAGGGAAGCCAGGTGGGGCAGCTGGGCGGCGGTGAGGAGGGCCAGCTCCACCACGACGCGAGGGAGACTCGTGTCCCGGAGGTCCCGCTCCCGCTGGAGCAGGAGCTGGAGCATGCGGGCGCTGCGGAGCAGGGCCTGGGGGCTGGGATCCCGGCGGGCGTCGGCCTCCAGGCGGTCCCGGAAGGCCAGCATCAGCTCCTTCCAGAAGCTGGACCAGTCGGCGCCAAGGGCATGCAAGGCCTGGCAGTGGTCCAGGATGGCGGCGCTGTCGCCGGCGTAGAGGGCCTCCAGCACCCCCAGCACCCGCACCGCCGGCACGATGCCCAGCTGTTCGCGGACGCCGTCCTCCTTCACGAAGCCGTCCCCGGCGGCGATGACCCGGTCGAGGGTGGTCAGCGCGTCCCGCATGCTGCCCTGCCCGGCCTCCGCCACCAGGCGCAGGGAGCCGTCCTCGAAGCCCACCCCTTCGGCCTCGCAGACATGGCGCAGGCGCCCTTCGATGAGGCCGGTGGGGATGAGGCGGAAGGGGTAGATCTGCACCCGGCTCTTGATGGTGTCGGGCACGTCCTGCAGCTCGGTGGTGGCCAGCACGAAGACCGCATGGGGCGGCGGCTCCTCGAGGATCTTCAGCAGGGCGTCGAAGGCCTGCCGGGAAAGCATGTGCACCTCATCCACGATGTAGACCCGGTAGCGGCAGAAGGCGGGC